>CAWAFG010000001.1:0-47337 GCA_963781205.1 uncultured beta proteobacterium
CGATCGGCCCAGATGGCCAACTGGCTGCAATCGCTGGGTCTGAAGCCCGGCGACCGGGTCATGGTGCAGGTCGAAAAATCGGTACCTGCACTGGTTTTTTACCTGGCTTGCCTGCGCTGCCGGCGTGGTCTATGTGCCGCTGAACACCGCCTACCAGTCGGCCGAACTGGCCTACTTCATGGAAAACGCCGAACCCAGCGTGTTCGTGGCCGACCCGGCCAAGGCCGACAGCCTGCGCGAACTCGCCGCGCGCATCGGGGTGCCCCATCTGATGACCCTGGGCGCCGACGGCCAGGGCAGCCTGATCGAGGCCACACGCCGTCTGTCCACTGAACACCGCATCACTGACGTCGCACCCAACGATCTGGCCGCCATCCTCTACACCAGCGGCACCACCGGGCGCAGCAAGGGCGCCCAGCTGACCCACAACAACCTGAGCTCCAACGCGCTCACGCTGCACAAACTCTGGGGCTGGCAAGCGGGCGACGTGTTGATCCATGCCCTGCCGATCTTCCATGTGCACGGCCTGTTCGTGGCCGTGCATTGCGCCCTGCTCAACGCCAGCAAGATGCTCTGGATGGGCAAGTTCAAACCCCAGCAAGCGCTGGAATGGCTGCCCCGTGCCACCGTGTTCATGGGCGTGCCCACGCTGTATGTGCGTTTGCTGCAAGAAAGCGGCCTAAGCACCGAGGCTGCGCCCACATGCGCCTGTTCATCAGCGGCTCGGCCCCTCTGCTGGCCGAAACCTTCCGCGAATGGCAAGGTCGCACCGGCCACACCATTCTGGAGCGCTACGGCATGAGCGAAACCACCATGCTCACCTCCAACCCCTATGACGACAAAGACGGCCCACGCCTGGGTGGCACGGTGGGACGCCCCTTGCCTGGCGTGGACCTGCGCTGCATCTCCGAAGAAGGCAAGCCTTGCGCCGCAGGAGAGATCGGCGGCATCGAAGTGCGCGGCCCCAATGTGTTCCCCGGCTACTGGCGCATGCCCGAGGCCAACGCCAAAGAATTCACCGCCGACGGCTGGTTCAAAACCGGCGATGTGGGCCAGATCAACGCCGAGGGCTATGTGACCATCGTCGGGCGCAGCAAAGACCTGATCATCACTGGCGGATACAACGTTTACCCCGCCGAGGTCGAGGGTTACATCAACGACCTGCCTGGCGTGGCCGAATCCGCGGTGATCGGTTGCCCGCACGCCGACTTCGGCGAGGGCGTGGTGGCGGTGGTGGTCGCTAAACCTGGCGAAGTGCTCGACGCGGATGCCCTCTTGCAGGCCATCAAGTCGCAAATTGCCAACTTCAAAGTGCCCAAGCATTTGTTTGTGGTGAATGAGTTGCCCCGCAACGTGATGGGCAAGGTTCAGAAAAAGGCGCTACGGGAAATCTACGCTCAGGTGTTTCAAAAGACCTGAGTTAGCGGGTCAATCGGCACTGGACTTCACGCGCTTGTGATGGACAAGAATCCCCGTCTTCGGGCGGTGCGTAGACTGGCGCTCGGTTGAAAGTCACTTCAGATCGACTGGGGCAACCGACCGACGGTCATGCCCCGCCAAAACACCATTGACGGATACTCCCCGCATAGCGCCTGTAGAGCCCTGAAACACCCCAGTTCATCGCCAAGTCTCAGACTTGCTAGCGCAGTCTCAGACTTTATTGGCAATGAAAAATGGTGACCTATTGCTACTCGACCGTCACGCTTTTTGCGAGATTTCGGGGCTTGTCAACGTCAGTGCCTTTGGCGCAGGCTGTGTGATAGGCCAACAACTGCAGAGGAACGACGTGCAGCATGGGGGAGAGTTCACCGTAGTGCTCGGGCATGCGGATGACGTTCAGGCCTTCGCCGCTCTCGATGCGGGTGTCGCCGTCGGCCAACACGTAGAGCACGCCACCACGCGCGCGAACTTCGTGCATATTGCTTTTGAGTTTCTCCAGCAAGGCGTCATTGGGCGCCACAGTGACCACCGGCATCGCACTGGTGACCAGTGCCAAGGGGCCGTGCTTGAGTTCGCCCGCAGGGTAGGCCTCGGCGTGGATGTAGCTGATTTCCTTGAGCTTGAGCGCACCTTCGAGGGCGATGGGGTAATGCAATCCGCGGCCCAGAAACAAGGCGTTGTCCATTTTGGCGAAGTCTTCGGCCCAAGCGATGATTTGGGGCTCCAACGCCAACACAGCTTGCAAGGCGGCAGGCAAATGGCGCATGGCCTTGAGGTGACGCGCCTCTTCCGCCTCGCTCAAACGACCCTTTGATTGCGCCAACGCCAGCGTCAGCAGGAACAGGCCGGCCAACTGGGCCGTGAATGCCTTGGTCGACGCCACGCCAATCTCAATGCCAGCCCGGGTGATGTAGGCCAACTCACATTCACGCACCATGGCACTGGTGGCCACGTTGCAGATGGTGAGGGTGTGTGTCATGCCCAAGCTCTGCGCGTGGCGCAACGCTGCCAGGGTGTCGGCGGTCTCGCCGGACTGGGTGATGGTGACCACCAGGGTGCGGGGGTTGGGCACTGACTCACGGTAGCGATACTCGCTGGCCACTTCAACTTGGGTTGGAATTTTGGCGATGCTCTCCAGCCAGTATTTGGCGGTGCAACCGCTGTAATAGCTGGTACCGCAAGCCAGAATCAACACCGAGTCGATGTCTTTGAACACGCGGGCTGCGCTGGCTTGCCCGTCAAACAACTCGGGCACGATGGCGTTAAGCCCTTCAAGGGTGTCGGCAATGGCACGAGGCTGCTCAAAAATTTCTTTTTGCATGTAATGGCGATACGGACCCAATTCGGCCGCCCCACTGTGGGCCACCACGGTCTTGACGGGGCGCTGCTCCGGGGGCACTGACTTGTGGTTTTTATCCTCCAACCAGTACTTGCCTATCTGGATGTCCACCACATCGCCTTCGTCCAAGTAGACGATTTGATCGGTGACGCCTGCGAGAGCCATGGCGTCGCTGGCCAGGAAATGCTCCTGACCGTCTTTGCCAACACCCAGAATCAGCGGAGATCCCGACCGTGCGCCGATCAGGCGGTGCGGCTCGTCTTTGCAGAACACTGCAATGGAATACGCGCCGTGCAATTGGCTGCGGGCCGTTTTGACAGCCTCAAACAGGTCGCCGTCGTACAAGCTGTCGATCAGGTGCGCAATGACTTCGGTGTCGGTCTGACTCTGAAAGACATAACCCTTGGCCTGCAACGCTGCGCGAAGTTCGTCGTGGTTTTCAATGATTCCGTTGTGCACCAAGGCAATCCGCCCGGGCTTGTCGATGGCGTCAGCGCCCGTGCCATGGCTGAAATGAGGATGCGCGTTGTGCACGACCGGTGCACCATGTGTGGCCCAACGCGTGTGGGCAATGCCAGTGGTGCCTTCAACCTTGCCATGGCTGACCTGCTCAGCCAACTCGGCGACGCGTGAGGTGCTGCGGGTGCGCTGCAAGCCATTGGCATAAACGGCAACGCCGCAAGAGTCATACCCACGGTACTCCAAACGGGCCAAACCTTGAACCAAAACCGGAACAATATTCCGTGTAGAAACAGCGCCCACAATGCCGCACATAGACTTCTCCAAAAATTAATACGCCTATCGTACGGCCGATGAAATGAAATGTGCTTTCTTTTTGTCTATTTCAAATAGTGATTTATTTCATAATTGCCATTGAGTGAAATTTATGAAGTAAATATTGAATATTTTTGACTTATAAATTCATCAAAAGAATGATGTGCGAACATATTCCGCGACTTATCAGCTCACCAAAATCAATGGGTAAAACTACGTAAGTGCTAACCCCCTAGGACGCCGCTACGCAAATCAATAGCATCAAACGACGTAGTGTGAGACCCTGTGCTCATCCTCAAAAGCCATGCATTGGGAGACTAATTTGCCAGCGGAGTTCATTCTGGAAACACGTGGACTGACCAAGGAATTCAAAGGATTCGTGGCAGTTGACCAAGTAGACCTCAAAGTGAAGCGCGGCCATATCCACGCGTTAATTGGCCCCAACGGCGCTGGAAAAACCACTTTTTTCAACCTGCTGACCAAGTTTTTGCATCCAACCTCCGGCGCGATCTCATTCAACGGCGTCGATATCACGACAGAGAAACCGGCGCAAACAGCCCGCCGCGGCATTGTTCGATCATTTCAGATCTCGGCCGTATTTCCGCACATGACTGTTTTGGAAAACGTGCGTGCTGCCCTGCAGCGCAACTTGGGCACATCCTTCCATTTCTGGAAGGCCGAGAGCACCTTATTTGGCTTGCACGAAAGAGCGCATCAACTGTTGGCAGAAGTTGACCTTCAAGATTTTGCGAACGAGTTGACCGTGAATCTGCCCTATGGTCGCAAGCGCGCATTGGAGTTGGCCACCACGCTGGCGCTTGAGCCAGAGTTGATGCTGCTGGACGAACCCACGCAGGGCATGGGTCACGAAGACGTGGACCGCGTCACGCAATTGATCAAAAAAGTTTCCAACGGCCGCACCATCCTGATGGTCGAGCACAACATGAATGTCGTGTCCTCGATTGCGGATCGCATCACGGTGCTGCAGCGCGGCGCCATCATTGCGGACGGCCCGTACGAGGAAGTATCTACCAACCCCTTGGTCATCGAGGCCTACATGGGCACCGTCGACACCACTTTGCAGGGCGCACACTGAATGACGGCAGAACTGCTTCGTATCGAAAACCTGCACGCCTGGTACGGGGAGTCCCATATCTTGCATGGCGTCAACCTCACGGTCCATCAGGGTGAGGTGGTAACCCTGCTCGGGCGCAACGGTGCCGGGCGGACCACAACCATGCGCGCCATTGTGGGCCTGACGGGAACGCGCAAAGGTTCCATCAAGATTAACGGCGTGGAGACCATCAATCTCGCACCCCACAAAGTGGCACGTTTGGGTATCGGCTATTGCCCTGAAGAGCGCGGTATTTTTGCCAGTTTGACGGCCGAGGAAAACCTGATGCTCCCCCCCACCATCGCGCCGGGCGGCATGAGTGTGGACGAAATTTACGACATGTTTCCCAATCTGAAAGAGCGAGCCAGCAGTCCAGGCACTCGCCTGTCAGGAGGCGAGCAACAAATGCTGGCGGTGGCGCGTATTTTGCGAACCGGCGCCAGGCTGCTGTTGCTCGATGAAATCTCAGAAGGCTTGGCACCGGTGATCGTGCAAAAGCTGGGCGAAATGATTCTGGCGCTCAAGGCCAAGGGTTACACCATCGTGTTGGTTGAGCAGAATTTCCGGTTTGCCGCACCGCTGGCCGACCGCTTTTACGTGATGGAGCACGGCGCCATCGTGAAGCAATTTGCACAAAGCGAGCTGACTCAAAACATGAGCATGCTCCAGGAATACCTGGGCGTCTAACTGACTCGGCGCCAAGTACAGATCAACTCACGACCTCGAAATTAATTTTCAGTTCTTAAACCACCAGGAGATCACATGAAACTCAATACACTTGTCACCGCTTTGGCCATTGGCTTCAGTGCCGCTGCATCGGCGCAAACCGGGCCAGTCAAGATTGGCTTTATCACTGATATGTCTGGCCTGTATGCCGACATCGACGGCCCTGCTGGTGGCGAAATGGTGAAATGGGCAGTCCAGGATTTTGGCGGCAAGGTCCTCAACCGACCGATTGAAGTCTTGACCGCAGACCATCAAAACAAGGCCGACGTTGCCAGCTCCAAGGCGCGCGAGTGGTTCGACAAGGACGGCATGTCCGCACTCATTGGCGGCACCAGCTCCGGCACCGCCCTGGCCATGGCGCAAGTTGCATCTGACAAGAAGCGACCCTTCATTTCCATCGGCGCAGGCTCAGCACGGTTGACCAATGAAAACTGCAGCCCCTTCACTGTCCACTACGCTTATGACACAGTCGCACTGGCCAAAGTGGCAGGCTCCGCACTGGTCAAGGCCGGCAACAAAAGCTGGTACTTCCTGACAGCTGACTACGCCTTCGGTCACTCGCTTGAGAGTGATGCATCCACCGTGGTCAAGGCCAATGGCGGCTCCGTATTGGGTTCGGTTCGCCATCCCTTGAATGCGTCTGATTTCTCCTCATTCCTGCTGCAGGCACAGGCCTCAAAGGCACAAATCCTGGGCCTTGCCAACGCTGGCGGAGACTTCACCAACGCCATGAAAGCAGCCAAGGAGTTCGGCGTCACCAAGTCAATGAAGGTGGCCGGTTTGCTGGTGTTCATTAACGATGTGCACAGTCTGGGTCTGGCCAATACCGAGGGCCTGCAATTGGCCGACAGCTGGTATTGGAACCAGGATGACGCCTCACGCAAATTCGCCAAGCGATTCTTCGCAGAATACAAGCGCATGCCTTCAAGCTTGCAAGCCGCCGACTACTCCGCTGCCACGCAATATCTCAACGCGGTGCAAAAGGCCGGCACAACAGATGGCGCAAAAGTGATGGAAACACTCAAAAGCATGAAGATTGACGACTTCTACAACAAGGGCCAAATCCGTGCCGACGGCCGCATGATTCACGACATGTACCTCTTTGAAGTGAAATCAGCCAAAGAATCCAGCACCCCATGGGACTACTACAAGACGGTCGCCAAAGTGCCGGGTGAACAAGCGTTCACAACAGCCGCAGAGTCCAAGTGCGCTCTGCTCAAAAAGTAAGTTGAATTAGACGTGCTCCGTAGCGGTCGGTCGCCTGTGTGACTGACCGTTTTTCTCACTTCGCAAGGCATGACCTGACGGGTTTCCATGGACATTTTCGGCATTCCCCATCAAGCTTTCTTGGGCCAGTTACTGCTGGGCCTGGTCAATGGCGCGTTTTACGCCATGCTCAGTCTTGGACTGGCCGTGATTTTCGGTCTGCTTGGTATTGTCAATTTCGCGCACGGCGCGCTCTACATGCTGGGCGCGTTTGCGGCCTGGATCATGATGGACAAGCTGGGCTTGAACTATTGGTTTGCCTTGGTTCTGGCCCCCCTGTGCGTGGGTTTTCTTGGCGTTGTCATCGAACGCCTATTTTTGAGGCATTTGTACAAGCTCGACCCGCTCTACAGCTTGCTATTGACCTTTGGCCTGTCCCTGATTGCCGAAGGCGTTTTCCGGGAAATATACGGCGTGTCGGGCCAGAATTACAACGTGCCTGAGCTATTGACCGGCGCCACCAATTTGGGCTTTATGTACCTGCCCAACTACCGCGCCTGGGTGGTGCTTGTGTCCCTTGGGGTCTGCCTGGGAACCTGGTACTTGATCGAGCGCACCCGGTTGGGGGCCTATTTGCGGGCTGGCACCGAAAACGCGGCCCTGGTCCAGACCTTCGGCATCAACGTGCCCTTGATGGTGATGCTGACTTACGGTTTTGGTGCAGCGTTGGCCGCGCTGGCCGGCGTGCTGGCAGCACCCATCATTCAGGTGAATCCGCTGATGGGATCCAACCTGATCATTGTCGTGTTTGCCGTGGTGGTCATTGGCGGTATGGGGTCGATTTTGGGATCGATCCTGACCGGCCTGAGTCTTGGTGTCATTGAAGGGTTAACGCGGGTGTTTTACCCTGAGGCGTCCAACGTGGTGGTGTTTGTCATTATGGTGATTGTTCTGATGTTCCGCCCTGCGGGCCTGTTTGGCAAAGAGGCATGACCATGCAAAACGCCAACAACCCCACCCAGCAAGTCAAGCAAATGACCCAAACTGCCAAACTCATTCGCCTGACCTATATTGCCCTTCTGATCCTCGCCATCGCTGCGCCCATGTTGGGGCTTTACCCAGTGTTCGTCATGAAGCTGCTGTGCTTCGCGATGTTTGCCGCCGCATTCAATTTATTGCTGGGCTTTACGGGTCTGCTGTCTTTCGGTCATGCCGCGTTTTTCGGTTCTGCCGCTTATGTCACCGGCTGGTTCATCAAGGCCCATCACTTCACGCCAGAGTTGGCCATTCTGGCCGGCACCCTGGCCGCAGGGTTGATTGGGCTGGTGGTGGGCTTGGTGGCCATCCGGCGCCAAGGGATCTATTTCGCCATGATCACCTTGGCGATTGCCCAGATGATTTACTTTGTCTGCCTGCAAGCCCCCTTCACCGGCGGAGAGGACGGCCTGCAGGGCGTACCGCGCGGGATGCTTTTTGGGTTGTTTTCTCTCAAGTCGCCTTACGCCATGTACTACCTGGTGCTCGCGATTTTTGTGGGTTGCTTTTTGGCCATCTCGCGCATCGTGCACTCCCCTTTCGGGCAGGTGCTAAAAATGATCAGAGAGAACGAGCCACGCGCGGTTTCACTGGGCTACCAGGTGGACCGATACAAGCTGCTCGCCTTTGTCTTGTCCGCCTCGTTGGCGGGTATGGCAGGCTCGCTCAAAACGCTCGTCATGGGATTTGCCACGCTCTCGGATGTGCATTGGTCGATGTCCGGTGAGGTCATCCTGATGACGCTGCTCGGCGGCGTGGGCACGTTCTTCGGGCCCGTGCTGGGCGCCGGTATTGTGATCTCGCTGCAAAACCTGTTGGCCGACAAAGTTGGCTCCTGGGTGACCGTGATCATTGGCGTGATCTTCGTGCTGTGTGTTTTGGCTTTCCGCAAGGGCGTTGTCGGGGAGATCAGCGCTTATCTGGAGCGCCGGCGCCGCGCGGCAAGCACGCCGGACGCATAGATCCGAACAAGTGTGGCACTCCGGCGTGGCAGCCCGACCCGCAAGCCGGAGTCTTCAAATCTTTAAAATATTCCATTTTTATTAAAAATATGGAACAAACAGCCATTGATGCAACAGACCTGCAGTTGCTGGAGCATTTGCAGCGCGATGCATCTCTCACCAACCAGGCGTTGGCAGCCCAAGTTCATATTTCGCCCCCCACCTGTTTGCGACGCGTTAAACGCCTGCGTGAGACGGGCTTGATCGAGCGGGAAATAGCGGTACTCAGCGTCGACAAATTGGCCAGTGTGGCTGGCCACGGCTTGTGCGCCATCGTGGAGATCACACTGGACCGCCAAGACCAGGACGCCCTCGATGAATTTGAGCGGCGTGTGGTGGCAGACGACGCCGTTCAGCAGTGTTACCGCGTTTCACCAGGCCCTGATTTTTGCCTGGTGGTACACAGCGCCCACATGCCGGACTATCTGGCGCTGGCGCAGCGCCTGTTCACCGTGGACGCGAATGTGCGCAACGTGAAAGCCTTCTTTAGCATCAAACGCAGCAAGTTTGGAGCGCGTGTGCCGCTTCCCCTGTAAATCAGGCGGTCGCGCTGGCCACTGGCAGTGTGAAGCTGACGCGGCAGCCGCCATTGACTTCACCGTTGGCCCAGATGGTGCCGCCATGTCGTTCAATGATTTTTCGGGCTCTGGCCAACCCCATGCCCATGCCCTCAAAGTCGCGGGAGCTGTGCAGGCGCTGAAACGCGTGAAACAACTTCGATGTGTACTGCGAGTTGAAGCCAACCCCGTTGTCGCTCACGGTCAAGACGCAGTGCCCTTGGTCATTCAGCGCCCAACTCACGCCGACCGTGGCTTGCGAGCCGTTCTGTGAAAACTTGATGGCATTCGACAGTAACTCGGTGAGCACTTGTTCAATCAAGGCGGCGTCGCCCCACAGCAATGGGATATCGGCTGCGACACGCCAAGCCAGCGGCGCACCCTGCGCCATAGGCGCCATGTCGTCGATGACCTCATTCACCAGCTCACTCAGGTTCAAGGGCGCGAGCTGCATCTCCACCCGCCCCAAGCGCGACAAGGCGCCCAGCGCATCAATTTGGCGACTCATGGTCTGAGCGGCCTGACTCACGGTGTTGAGGTGGCTCATGACTTCAGAGTTCACCTGCCCCGCCAAGTCCTCCTGAATGATTTGCACATACGCCGTCACGTGGCGCAGCGAGGCCCGCAGG
Source organism: uncultured beta proteobacterium (assembly GCA_963781205.1). GTDB lineage: Bacteria > Pseudomonadota > Gammaproteobacteria > Burkholderiales > Burkholderiaceae_C > Rhodoferax. Next base: position 9,822 of record CAWAFG010000001.1, read on the forward strand.
TCGTGGGAGACCGAGTAGGTGAAATCCTCCAGCTCAGATCGGGCTTGCAACAACTCGCGCTGGAGTTGTTCAAGGTCAGGCGCCAACGGGGTTGATTCATTGGCGTCGGCACTCATTTTTTAGGCCTGTTCCAGTTGGCAATGCTGACTTGCTTGCCGCGGGCCACGCTGAGTGCACCGGGTGGGGTGTCTTTCGTCAAAGTAGACCCTCCGCCTACCGTGCCACCCGCCCCTATCGTGATGGGCGCCACCAACACACAGTTGCTGCCAATGTGCACGTCGGCCTCAATGGTCGTTCGGTGCTTGAAAGCCCCGTCGTAATTCGCCGTGATGCTGCCCGCACCGTAGTTCACCCGTTCACCCACCACGGCGTCCCCCAGGTAAGCCAAGTGGTTGGCCTTGGCACCTTTGGCCAGGGTGGAGTTTTTCACCTCAACAAAATTACCAATGTGCACTTCAGCCCCCAGCTTGGCACCGGGGCGAAGGCGGGCAAACGGCCCAATCAAGGCGCCCTCGCCCACGTCCACGGCGTCTTTGCTGCCGGGCTTTCCGCCTTCAATGTGGGTAAAGGGGTGAATCACCGCACCTGCAGCAATGGTGGCGTTGGCAATCACGCAGTTGGCCCCAACGCGCACGCCCTCGCCCAAGCTGACTTCGCCTTCAAAGACGCAGTTCACATCAATAGACACGTCTTGCGCGCACACCAGATGGCCGCGCACATCCAGCCGGGCCGGGTCAGCCAGGCGTACCCCCTGCTCCATCAGTTGCGTGGCCAGGTCGCGCTGATAGGCCCGCTCCAGCTCCGCCAGCTGCACCGGGCTGTTGACGCCAGCCACTTGCACCGGGTCGGCGATTTTGTGGGCCACCACGGGCACGCCGTCGGCCACCGCAAACTTCACGATTTGGGTCAGGTAGAACTCGGCTTGTGCGTTCTGGTTGTCCAGCCGCGCCAGCCAGGTTTTCAACTGTTTGGCGGGTACGGCCATGATGCCGCTGTAGACCTCGGTGATGGCCAGCTGGGCGGCATTGGCGTCTTTTTGCTCAACGATGGCCTGAACTTCATTGCCCGCGCGCTCAATGCGACCGTAGCCGGTGGGATTGGCAAAGTCGATGGTCAACAAGGCTAACTTGTCGCCTGCGCAAGCCGCAATCAGCGCTTGCAGGGTATCGGCCCGGGTCAGCGGTACATCGCCTGACAACACGACCACAATGCCATCGTCTTGCAACACCGGCACAGCCTGCTGCACCGCATGACCGGTGCCCAACTGGGGCTCCTGGCGCACAAAATTCATGCCAAAAGTGGCTGCAGCGCCCGCCGGGGTTGCGAGAGCCGCTTCAACTTCGATAGCACCATGCCCCGTGATCACCACCACTTGGCGGGCCAACAACTCAGCAGCGGTGTCGACCACATGCTGCAACAAGGCGCGCCCTGCCAGACGGTGCAAGACCTTGGGCAGCTTGCTTTTCATGCGGGTTCCCTTGCCCGCGGCCATGATGACCACGTCAACAGGGGCTCGTGTGTGTGCTTCGATTTTTTGATTTGTCATGTTGTTCCCTTCCATCGCCTTTTCGGCTGTCCGCATAATTTAGCATTATCAGCGCCGCGTTTCAGGGTTAACCCCGTCGCCGACCGAATCCAGCGAAAGCCCCCTAAGATCGCGCCATGGCAATCAGCGTATTTGACCTTTTCAAGATCGGCATCGGCCCCAGCAGCTCACACACGGTGGGGCCGATGCGGGCCGCCTGCATGTTTGCGCAGGCCTTGCAGAATAATGCCTTGTTGGGCCAGGTCGCCCACGTGAAATGTGAGCTCTATGGCTCCTTGGGCGCCACCGGCAAGGGCCACGGCTCCGACGTGGCCGTGATGCTGGGCCTCATGGGCCACGCGCCGGACACGGTCGATGTGGAGGCGGTCCCGGTCATGATTGCAACTGCACGCAAAACCCAGTCTTTGGCCTTGCTGGGCGAGCAGATCATCGCGTTTCGGGAAAAAGAACACCTGTTGATGTACCGCCGTGAAGCCATGGCGGAGCACCCCAACGGCATGAAGTTCACCGCCCTGGACGCCCAAGGCGCTGTACTGCGGGAAAGCAAATACCTCAGCGTGGGCGGCGGCTTTGTCGTCACGGCTGGCGCCGCCAACGACGCGGTGCTGGCCGCCTACCAGCAAGTGCCTCACCCCTTCACATCGGGCGATGAACTGCTGGCCACCTGCAAAACCCACGGCTTGCGCATCAGCGAGGTCATGTGGGCCAACGAACGCACCTGGCGCAGCGACGACGAGATTCGCGCCGGCCTGCTGAACATCTGGCGCGTCATGCGCGAATGTGTACAACGCGGCCTGCGCCATGAAGGCACGCTGCCCGGCCCGTTTCGGGTTCAGCGCCGGGCGCCGATTTTGGCCGCACGCCTGCGCGATCGGGCCGAACGGGCGCTGGCAGACCCCTTGTCGGTGCTGGACTGGGTCAACGTTTATGCCTTTGCCGTGAACGAAGAAAATGCCTCCGGCGGGCGCGTGGTCACCGCGCCCACCAACGGCGCTGCCGGCGTCATTCCCGCCGTGCTGCATTACTGCGACCGATTTGTGCTGCCCGCCAGCGGACGTGCCGGCCACGGCGACGGGCAGGACGCGGTCATTGACTTCTTGATGAGTGCTGCGGCCATTGGCATTTTGTACAAACTCAACGCCTCCATCAGCGGTGCCGAAGTGGGCTGCCAAGGCGAGGTCGGTGTGGCCTGCTCCATGGCGGCTGCCGGCCTGGCAGCGGTGATGGGCGGCACGCCGGAACAGATAGAAAACGCCGCAGAGATTGGCATGGAACACAACCTGGGCCTGACCTGCGACCCCATTGGTGGCCTGGTGCAAGTGCCTTGCATTGAGCGCAACGCCATGGGCGCGGTGAAAGCCGTCAACGCCGCCCGCATGGCGATGCAGGGCGACGGCCAGCACGTCGTGTCGCTGGACAAGGTCATCAAAACCATGCGCGAAACCGGCGCGGACATGAAGACCAAGTACAAAGAAACCTCGCGCGGCGGCCTGGCCGTGAACATTGTGGAGTGCTAGGCAACAACCATGGCTGCACCCGCCAACGAATTCGCCCACTACTGCTGCGAACTACTCTCGTCAGTGGGGCCTTGTGTGGCCAAGCGCATGTTTGGCGCCTATGGCATCAGCACCGAGGGCTTGACGCTGGCCATCCTGGCGGACTTGGGCGAGGGAGAGACGTTGTGGCTGAAAGCCAGCGACGACTCACAAGTCGCGTTTGAGGCGGCGGGTTGCCAGAAGTTTGTCTTTCGCGGCAAAGAAAAACCGGTGAGCATCAACTACTACAGCGCGCCAGACGAGGCCATGGAGTCGCCCCAACTGATGGCGCCGTGGGCCCGATTGGCCTTGGAGGCAGCCCTGAAAGCCCGCGCGAGCAAGCCAGTCGCCAAGCGGCCGGTCAAGCCAAAGATGGCCAAGACCGCCCGCAAAACCCAGTCAGCTTGAGACATCACTTTGTGCCCTGCTGCGAGGGGGGTGGACTCTTGCGTCAGACAAAAGCCTGAGAAATCACTATGAATTTCATAGCGCCTTGCGCATATAAATCAAGCGCTAGAGCCCTAAAAGACACCTAAAACCTTGCCAAGACCGAACTGCCTCTTGCAGCCTGGCCCCAAACCGTTGTTGCACCTGGGAAGCCAACGCGTTGCAGACAGTGGGTTCGGGCAGCCATTCAAATTGCGACACGGCACCGTCGGTCACCGGCCAGGCCTCCACCACCGCCCGCTGTCCCGCCATCAAGGCAAAAGACTGACCGGTGTACAGCACTTGGTCGCCCCACGCGTTGGCGGGCCCACTGTGCGGTCCATCCAGCGTGAGCCACAGGCGACCTTGGTTAATGCGCAGCACGCCCGCCCGACGGGGGCGCAGACTGAGGGTTTGCCGTTCGACCAATTGGCCGAAAACCGACAAAGTGGCCTGGCCGGGTGAATGATTGAGAAGCAGATTCGGGGTCAGCATGGCGGTCTCCGTGAAGATGATGGGTGCTTGAATGATTGCGCCAGCGACCCCGCCAGTCCAATGATTTAGGGCTATGCTATTCATTCCACATTCGCATGAATCAAGCCTGACTCACCCCACCCGAACGGAGCTGATCCCCATGGAACACCCCTTGCGCACACGCCCTATACCCGTCGGCCATTTGCGGGCGTTTGAGGCCGTGGCGCGCCAACTGAATTTTCGGGCGGCCGCCGAGGAACTGTCATTGACCCAAAGTGCGGTCAGCCGGCAAATCCAGGCCATGGAGGAAGACGTGGGCGTGAGCCTGTTTCTGCGTCACACCCGCGCCGTGGAGCTGACAACCGCCGGCGCCCAACTCCTGCGGGCGGTGCTGCCGTCGCTAGAACGCATGGACAGCGCGGTTCGCCAGATTCGGCGCACGGCGGGGCGAAAAAGTGTGGCGCTCACCACTTGGGCGTCGTTTGCGTCCATGTGGTTGATTCCCCGGTTGGAGTCATTCCAAAACGAGCACCCCGACATTGACATCCGAATTGACACCACCGATGTGGCCGTGGACCTGGAGACCAGCGACGTGGATCTGGCCTTGCGCTATTGCCACCCCGGCACACTGCCGCCGGGTGCCTTGCGCCTGTTCGGGGAGCAACTCACCCCCGTCGCCAGCCCCTGGCTCTTGAAAAGCGGGCGGGCGCTGGGAAGCATGGCCGATTTGGCGCAATTCACCTTGATTGAAGCGAGCGACGCCCACCGCACCCACCATCTGGAGTGGTTGACCTGGCGGCGCTGGCTGGACATGAACCAGGCCGCCCAGCTTGAGCCCAAACGATGGTTGTATTTCAATTACGCCCATCAAATCGCGCAGGCCGCGCTCACCGGACAGGGCGTGGCGCTGGCCCGCTTGCCCATGGTGGCCGACAGCCTGGCCACGGGTGACTTGGTGGAAGTCTTGCCCGGACGGCGGCTGGACTCACCTCTGGCTTACTGGATGATCGTGGGTCCCCGCTCAGCGCAACGGCCCGAGGTTGCCGCCTTTTGCAACTGGCTTCAGGCCCAAGCGGCGCTGACACGCTCTGTGACCGGCGAAGTGCCCGACACCGATCTGAACGATGATCTGAATTAAACCGGGGTTTCCCGCTTACACCGGCCAGACCACGCCGTGGTCATTGAGGATGGCGTCCAGCGGCAGGTCGTGGGATTCCGGCTCGTAGTCGGACAAAAACCCGTTGGCAAAACCCAGCCCCACCGTCAAGGGACGCGGACTCAACGTTGCCAGCATGCGGTCATAAAAGCCGCCGCCATAACCGAGTCGGTAGCCGCCGGGGGCATAACCGACACACGCCACAAACAGCAAGGTGGGTTGAATCACCTCGGTGTCTTTGGGTTTGGGAATGCCATAAGCGTCTTCTTCCATGGGGCAGCCGGGGTACCACGCATGAAAAGTCATGGTTTTGTGAACTTTATCCACCACCGGCAACCCAATACGGCGGGGTTGGGGTTGGTCGATCAGTTCCCCGTCTTCCTTCCAGCGGTGAAGCGCTGGCAGGGGGTCAAACTCGCCCTTGATCGGCCAATAAGCGCCAATGACCGCATCGGGTCGGCCCACCAGCCAGATTCGCATGACACGCTGCAACAAATCAGAGCGCTGGGCTCGATCCGGGAGGTTCAAACGTTGCTCGATCAGAATTTTGCGAAGGGCTTTTTTTTCAATAGCCCTTGTTTCATCAGAGTTATCCATAATCTCCACATGCAGTTTCAACCCATTTTGACATCAATTTCCCTCGCCGGACTCCTATCATTCTTGGCCCTGGCGCCCGTGCACGCCCAAACCCGGGACGTGGGCAAAACAGTGGCCGATGACGTCATCACCGAGATGAGCGAGGCCTACCGCAAGGCCGACACCAAGCGTCTGAGCGCCCTGTTGCCCAAGGCCACCGGCCACACGCTGGAGCCCTGGGCCGCGTACTGGGAGTTGCGCGCCCGGCTGGACACTGCCACGCCCGGCGAGATTCAAGGTTTTCTCAACCGCTACGCCGGCAGCTATCAGGAAGACCGGCTGAGAAACGATTGGCTGCTGCTGCTTGGCAAGAATGCCGAGTGGGGCAGCTTCATGGCCGAGTACCCCAACTTCCGCATGAACGATGACCGGGCCCTCAAGTGCTACGCCTTGCTGGCCGACTTCCAGTCGCGCAAGCTGGTCGAAGTCTGGCCCCAGGTTGAAAGTCTGTGGCTGGCGCAGAAATCTGCAGACGACGGCTGCGCCGCGGCCGCCGACCAACAAATCAAGGCGGGGAAAATGCCGGCCAGCAGCGTCTGGTTGCGCGCCCGCTTGGGCCTGGAAAATGGCAGCCGCAGTGTGGCCACCCAAGCCGTCGCGCTGTTGAACACCGAGTGGGCCGACACCGTGGGCAGCATCTACACCAAGCCCGATCAATTTCTGGACGGCAAGTTGCTGGCCCTGCGCCCCCGTACCAAGGAATTGGTGACGCTGGCCCTGATTCGCCTCGCCGTGAGTGACCCGGACAGCGCGGCAGAAGAGCTGAGCAAGCTGCGCTGGAAAACCCAACTCACCCAGGAAGAACGCAGCTGGGTCTGGGGCGTGATTGGCAAACGCGCCGCCATGCGCCTGAGCAACGATGCACTCGGCTACTTTCAAAACGGTCAAGAACGTTATATGAACGAGGACCACCTCGCCTGGTATGTCCGCGCCGCACTGCGCGCCGGCAACTGGGGCCAGGTCAGCAGCGCCATTGCCGCCATGAGCGTGGAGCAAAGCCAGGACCCCACCTGGGTGTACTGGAAAGCCCGCGCCTTGCAAGCCACGTCGCGCAGCGAAACAACCAAGGTGGAAGCGGACCGCCTGATGCGCAGCATCGCCGGCGTCACCGGGTTTTACGAACAACTGGCGCTGGAAGAAACCGGCCAGCGCATCACCGTGCCGCCGCGCCCGCCAGCGCTCACCGCGGACGAGATAGAAACAGCCCGGCGCAACCCGTCCCTGGCACGCAGCCTGTACGCCTTCCAGATGGGCCTGCGCAGTGAAGCGGTGCGAGAGTGGAACTACGCCGCCAACCTGCACAAAGACGGTGGCATGACCGACCGCAACCTGCTGGCCGCCGCCGCGCTGGCGTGCCAGAACGAAATCTGGGACCGCTGCATCAACACCAGCGAGCGCACCAAGAACGTGATTGACTTCGACCAGCGCTTTCCGATGCCACACCACGACGCGGTGTTGAAGCGCACCGCGCAAATTGGGCTGGACCCCGCCTATGTGTACGGCCTGATCCGCCAGGAAAGCCGCTTCATCACCGATGCCCGATCCAACGTGGGCGCCAGTGGACTGATGCAGGTGATGCCCGCCACCGCACGCTGGACGGCCAAGAAGATTGGCTTGAGCGATTTCAAAGCCCACCAAATCTCGGACCGGGACACCAACATCGCCATTGGCACGGGCTACCTGAAGCTGGTGCTGGACGACTTTGCCGGCTCCATGCCCATGGCCGCTGCCGCCTACAACGCCGGCCCCGGGCGCCCCCGCAGTTGGCGTGGCCAAACCGGCGCGCCAGTGCTGGAAGCGGCCATCTGGGCAGAGAACATTCCCTTCAGTGAAACCCGGGACTATGTGAAAAAAGTGCTGTCCAACACCACCAACTACGCCGCCATCATCACCGGCCAACCCCAGTCCCTGAAGACCCGGTTGGGCTCCGTCGGCCCACGGGACGCCAATGTGATTGAGCCTTACAAAGATTTGCCTTGATTTTCAAGACAAATCGGGCTCTGCCGCTTATGCAGCAAGCGCAAGAAGCTATCAAATACATAGCTTATTGTTAACTTCGTACCCGCCCTGTTGAGCCCATGCTGGCCCATAAGGGGCGGGCGCCATGACCAGCGCGGCACATTGCGCATCAAATCGTGCGCGATAAGTCATCAATCGCCGCAGTACGGTGCGCTAGCATTTGGTTTTTAAAGGGAACCGTCATGCTCAAGCTCTACATCGGCAACAAAAACTACTCCTCCTGGTCCATGCGCCCCTGGGTGTTGCTCAAACAAAGCAACATTCCGTTTGAAGAAGTCATGGTTCGGTTTGACTCCTTTGACGCCGACTCCCGCTTCAAGACCACCATTCAGGCCGTCAACCCCACGGGCAAGGTGCCGGCCCTGGTCGACGGCGACTTGGTCGTGGGCGACACCCTGGCCATTGCCGAGTACCTGGCGGAGCAGTTTCCAGAAAAGAAGCTCTGGCCCGCCGACAAAGCCGCCCGGGCCCGCGCACGCAGCGTGTGCGCAGACATGCATTCGGGCTTCACCGGCTTGCGCAGCCACTGCCCCATGAACATTGAAGCCGATTTGGCGCAGACCGGCGCCCTGCTCTGGCGCGACAAACCGGCGCTGCGCGCCGATGTCGCCCGACTTGTGGCGCTGTGGGACGGCCTGCTCAGTGAATACGGCGGACCCATGCTGTTTGGCGAGTTCTGTATTGCCGATGCTTTTTTCGCCCCGGTGTGCATGCGTCTCAGCAACTACGCCCTGCCCGTGCCACCGAGCATTGCGGCCTATGTGGCCCGGGTCAAGGCACTGCCTGGCGTCAAGGCGTGGATGGACGGGGCCCTGGCCGAGCAGGACTTTCTGGACTTTGAAGAGCCCTACCGCCTGTCACGCTAAGTCATTTGGGTTTCAGTAAACTGCCCACCATGCAGATATACATGGTGGGTGGTGCGGTGCGCGATGCCCTGCTGGGTTTACCAGTGAAAGACCGCGACTGGGTGGTGGTGGGCGCGACGCCCGAGGCCATGACGGCCCAAGGCTACCTGGCCGTGGGGCGTGATTTTCCGGTGTTTTTGCATCCTAAAACCAAAGAGGAATACGCCCTGGCCCGCACCGAACGCAATTCGGCGCCGGGTTACCGGGGGTTTGTGATTCATGCCGCGCCGGACGTCACGCTGGAGGACGATCTGGCACGGCGCGACCTGACCATCAATGCCATTGCCATCAGCGTCGATCACATCGACGAGCAGGGCCAGTTTGACCCGCAGCACCCGCACCTCACCGACCCCTATGGCGGACAGAACGACCTGAAGAACAAGGTCTTTCGCCATGTCAGCCCCGCCTTCAGCGAAGACCCGGTGCGCATTCTGCGGGTGGCCCGACTGGCCGCCCGCTTCACCGACTTCACGGTGGCGCCGGAGACTCTGGCCTTGATGACCGAGATGGTCAACGCCGGCGACGTTGACCATCTGGTGGCCGAGCGCGTTTGGCAGGAACTGGCGCGCGGCTTGATGGAAGAGCGCCCTTCACGCATGTTTGAGGTGCTGCGAGACTGCGGCGCCCTGGCCCATCTGCTGCCTGAACTGGACCGCCTCTGGGGCGTGGCCCAGCGCGCGGACTACCACCCCGAGGTGGACACCGGCATCCACATGATGATGGTCATGGACATGAGCGCCCAGCTCAATGCCTCGCTCGCCGTGCGCGTGGCCTGCCTGTTTCATGACCTGGGCAAAGGCACGACGCCGGCCCACATCCTGCCCCGCCACCTCGGCCATGAGGAGCGCAGTGCGCGGCTTCTGAAAAAGGTGTGTGAACGGCTGCGCGCGCCCACCGATTGCCGGGAGCTGGCTGACGTGGTGGCCCGAGAACACGGCAATATTCACCGCAGTGGCGACTTGAACGCGGCCGCCTTGGTGCGATTGCTGGAGCGGTGTGATGCCTTTCGCAAGCCGCAACGGTTCGGCGAGGTGTTGCTGGCCTGCGAATGTGATGCCCGTGGCCGGGGCGGACTGGGCGACTCGCCTTACCCACAGGGACCGCGTCTGTGGGCGGCGCTGCTGGCCGCGCAACGTGTGGCCACGAACACCATCGCCGAAGAAGCCATGGCGGCCGGCGTCCAGGGCAAAGCCATTGGCGAACTCATTCACCAGGCCCGGGTCAATGCCATCAAAACCGCAGCACCATCACTAACCGCTGCGGCTGAAACCATGGCAAATGCCAAGTAGTATTGGCGCTTAAGCCTGTCCGGCACCGATTGTTTGCTTTTTTTGGTTTTCCACCATGTCCCGATTGTTGATTGTTGAAGACGACGACCTGCTCCTCGACGGCCTGAGCGCCCAACTCACCAACGCAGGCCATGTGGTCACCACGGCGGTCGATGGCGCGCTGGCGCAAACCCTGCTTGAGTCGCACCGGTATGACGGTGTTGTGCTGGACCTGGGCTTGCCAAAAATCAGCGGCATGGAGCTGCTGCGGTGGATTCGCCGGCGCTTGCCGGCACTCCCCGTGCTGATTCTGACGGCGCGTGATGGCGTTGATGACCGCGTGCAAGGCCTGAATGCCGGCGCGGACGACTACCTGACCAAACCCTTTGACATGGCCGAGTTGCAAGCCCGCTTGGGCGCATTGCTGCGCCGTGCCCAATTGCCCGCCTTTGGCGGCTCGCTGGAAGTGGCGGCCAACACCCAGGGCGCTCTGCGCGTTGATGCCAATCTGCCGCAAGCCTGGCTCGGCGAGGTGGCCCTGGAACTCACCCAGCGCGAATGGGCGCTGCTGTCTTTGCTGGTCAGCCACGCTGGCCAAGTCGTCAGTCGGGAAGACGTGATGGAGCGCTGGCAATCCGAGCCCGCGGAGGGCGGAGGCGCCGCCTCCAATGCGCTGGAGGTCTACATCCACCGCCTGCGGCGCAAACTGGCGGACTCCCAACTCAACATTCGCAACGTGCGCGGTCTGGGTTACATGCTGGAAACCATCGCACCGTGAGCGCGCCTCCCGCGCACGGCTTGTCGCTCAAGCGCCAGTTGTTGCTGTGGCTGATGCTGCCGCAACTGGTGCTTTGGCTGGTGGGTGGCGCCTTGACTTACCGTGTGGCGTTGAGCTACGCCGAAAAAGGCATTGACCAGTCCCTGACCCAATCCGTGCGCTCACTGGCGCGTCAGGTCAAACCCATTGGCTCCGGCTTGTTGATTGACTTCCCCAAAGCCGCCCAGGACATCATTGAGCAAGACCCCAAGGATCGGGTGAGCTACATGGTGTCTTCACCGCCTGGTCGCTTTTTATTGGGCAACGGCACCCTGCCCAACCCATTGGGTCTGGCGCCAGACACGGGTGTCCCCGTGCTTTACAACGCCACCATCGACAAGAAACCCATGCGGGTGGCGCTGCTGGAGGTGGATTACGGTGACGCCGACGCACCCGCAGCGCCTGCGGGTACAGGTGGCCAAGAGCTTGGCCGTTCAACAACGCATCACGGCGGAGTTGGTGGCCGATATTCTGGCGCCCTTGCTGGTGCTGGGGGCCCTGCTGGGGGTGGTGGTCTATGGCGGCATCTCCCGGGGCCTGATTCCCCTGAAGCGGCTGCAAGCGCAACTGGGTGACCGGCGGGAACACAGCCTCTCTGCCTTGTCGCCCATTGAAATGACCGAAGCCCCCCAAGAAGTGCATGCGCTGGCAGGTGCTGTCAACCAATTGCTCTCCGCGGTTCGGCGCAGTCTGGGGCAGGAGAAGCGTTTTTTAAGTGATGCAGCCCACCAATTGCGCACCCCCTTGGCGGGCCTGATCAGCCAAACTGAGCTGGCGATCGCCGAACCGGACCCTGAGGCCTTGCGTGCCCGGCTGACCAAAGTGCTGGCGGGCGCCCAGCGCAGCGCGCATCTAGTACACCAACTTCTGTCTTTGGCCCGAAATGAGGCCGATGTGCGGCTCCAGCTGCTGGACGCCGCTGCCCTGGCCCGCGATGTCGCCCGCGAGTGGACGCCGCGGGCGCTTGCCGCCGGCATTGACCTTGGCTTTGAGGGCGATGACAGCCTGATGGTCTACGGCGAGAAACTGCTGCTGCGAGAAGCCTTGAGCAACCTCATTGACAACGCCATTCTCTACAGTGGCAAAGGCAGCATGGTGACATTGCGTTGCACACAAACCGCGGGCCAGGCATTGATTGAGGTCGAAGACAGCGGCCCGGGCCTCACGGACGCCGAACTGGAACATGTTTTTGAGCGGTTCTGGCGCGCCAGCGAATTGCCGGGCGGTTGTGGGTTGGGCTTGGCCATCGTGGCAGAAATCTCCCACCGCCACAATGGCAGTGCCACGGCGGTTCGCGTTGATCCCCACGGCTTGCGCATTGCCATTGCGCTGCCCTTGGCCAACCCAGCGGGATCACTGTTTTAAAGTCACAGCGCTCAGAGACAAGTAAGATACTCAAGTCCCCGAACCCGGGGTTTTGCACCTCAAGCCCCAACAGCCTGGACACTGCGTGACCGACGCCCTCCCCCCTCAGCCCATGCGCCCTTTCGACGGCGCTTTGTGGGTGCCCCCTCCGGCCTCCAGCACGAGAAATCCCTGGCGACAGATGCTCGAGACCTCGGGCGAAGGCGTGTGGGACTGGGATGTGGTCACGGGTTTGCAAACTTACTCGCATCGCTGGAAAGAAATGATCGGCTATGCCGATCACGAGGTGGGCACCGGCTACCACGAGTTTTTTGATCGCATCCACCCCGACGATATCGCGAGGCTGAAACTCTTAGACCAAGCGCATTTGAACGCCCCGGCGGAGAGCAACTCCATCGAGTTCCGCATGCGCTGCAAGGACGGCACCTGGAAGTGGATTTTGTCCCGCATTCTGGTGGTGCTGCGCGACGACCAAGGCCAAGCCCTGCACGTTACCGGCACGCACGCGGATATCAGTCAGCGCAAAGCCCAGGAAGCGGCATTACAAGAGCTGAACCTGCAATTGCTGAAGCAATCCGACCGGCTTGAAACAACGCTCAAAAGCATCAGCCAGGGTATCTTGCTCTTTGACAGTTCATCACGGGTGGTGATGTTTAACCCCCGTGTTTGCGAGCTACTGGCGGTCTCAGCCGAGGCACTGTCCGCCCAACCGACCGTACAAGCGCTGTGCCAACTCCTGCTGCAACGAGGTGACCTGGGGCCAGAGTGCGCGTGGGTCGATGCCCACGCCCGTTCAGGGCTGCTCCAACTCGCGCAAGGCGGCAACGACGCCTTGCCCGGCACTTACCTGCGTGTCACCGCAGCGGGCCAAACCCTTGAAGTCAAAAGTCAAGTACTTCCGGATGGCGGCATGGTTCGCACCTTCACGGATGTCAGCGCCTACGTCAAGGCGGAGGCAGCCCGGCGCCAGCTCAACGAGTTGCTCAACGTCACCCAAGGTATGGCACGTGTCGGCGGATGGTCCATCGACTTTGAGAAAGATGAGATTTTCTGGACCGAAGGGATTTACCGAATTCTGGAACTTTCATCGGAAACCTTTACACCCACCCGGCGCTCCCTGGCCGCGTTTTTCCCCCCGGCCTCTCTGGCCGCCATTGAAGCGTCTTACTTGGGTGGAGAGGACTCGCCCACTGATCACAGCATCGAGCTTCAGATGAACACCGCCACGGGACGCCAAATTTGGGTGAAGTCCCTGGGCAACACCGTTTGGAAAAATGGCCAGCCCATTAAGAGAACGGCGGTCTTGCAAGACATCACGGATCAAAAAAATGCCGAATCGGCTCTTCGCGACAACGAAGAACGCTGGAAACTGGCTTTGGAAAGCACGGGCGATGGCATGTGGGATTGGCACATCCCAAGTGGCATCGAGTATTTGTCGGCCCAACTTCTCGCCATGTATGGTCTGACCCAGCCACAAGACCATCAAACCCACAATGTGCTGGACGGCCGGACCCACCCCGATGACCTGCCTCAACTTGAACGTGCCCGTATCGCCCACTTTGAAGGTCAAACAGCCACCTATGTGAATGAGCACCGCATCCAGTGTGCTGACGGCAGCTGGAAATGGGTCTTGAGTCGCGGCATGGTCATCACCCGAGATGCGCAGGGCCACCCCCTGCGAATGATTGGCACCCACACCGACATCACCGCCCGCAAAGCCTCGGAAGCCTTGGTCTGGAAGCAAGCCCATTTTGACGCCCTGACCGGGTTGCCCAACCGCCGCATGTTGCGAGACCGGTTGGAGCAGGAAATCCGCAAAAACCGGCGCGATGCGCGCAAACTCGCTATTTTGTTCATTGACTTGGACCATTTCAAGGAAGTCAACGACACCTTGGGCCACGACAACGGGGACTTGTTGCTGGTGGAAGCCGCCCGTCGTATTCAAGGCTGTGTGCGCGACACCGACACCGTGGCACGCATGGGAGGGGACGAATTCACGGTCATCCTGACTGAACTGCCGGATGTGAGCAGCGTCGAGCGCACGCTCCAGTCCCTGCTTCATGCGCTGTCCAGCGTATTTCAGCTGGACCATGAACAGGTTTATGTCTCTGCCAGCATCGGGATCACGATTTACCCGCTAGACGGCAAAGAAGTGGAAGATCTGTACAAAAATGCAGACCAGGCGCTGTACGCCGCCAAAGGTGCCGGGCGAAACCAGTTCAGCTTTTTCACCCCGTCCCTGCAGGAAGCGGCTCAAACCCGGGTTCGGTTGACCCATGATCTTCGGTCGGGATTAAGCGAGCAGCAGTTCAAACTCGTTTACCAGCCCATTCTGGACTTCTCGACCGGAGAGATTTACAAGGCAGAGGCGTTGCTGCGCTGGCAGCACCCCACACGGGGCTTGGTCAGTCCCGCCGACTTCATTCCCATCGCCGAGTCCAGTGGGCTCATTATTGACATTGGCGACTGGGTGCTCCAACAAGCCATTGCACAAATCAAGACATGGCGAAGCCGGCTGTCACCCCAATTTCAAATCAGTGTGAACAAGTCGCCGGTTCAGTTCCAACACGGCGCTCGCACCCACGCCAGCTGGGATGCTCAGCTGACTGCGGCCAATCTGCCCGGCGACAGTCTGGTCGTTGAGATTACAGAAGGGCTGCTGCTGGAAACCTCGAACGCCGTGATTGACGAGCTGCTTGTCTTGCGAGATGCGGGGATCGGGGTGTCGCTGGACGACTTTGGCACGGGCTACTCGGCCCTGTCTTACCTGCAAAAGTTCGATATTGATTACATCAAAATCGACCAACGCTTTGTACGCCACCTCGTGGCGGGATCCACCGACTTGGCGCTGTGCAAGGCCATCATTGTGATGGCGCATGAGCTGGGCATCAAAGTGGTGGCTGAAGGGGTGGAAACCGAGCTACAGCGCGACCTGCTGATCGCCGCTGGCTGCGATTACGGGCAAGGCTACCTCTTTGCCCGCCCCATGGACGCCACCGCCTTTGAAGCGTTCATGGCCTCGCGTGAGCGAGGCGCATGACTTAATTGATCCGGAGATCGGTTTTCGCCTCAAACCAGTGGTTGTGCCGGCTGCTCACGGTCAAGCCCGTCTTCTCGCCCACCTTCACCGTTGAATTGGGCGCGACTCTGACCGTGATCAAACCCACGGCCGTCTTCACCACCACGTAAGTGTCGGCGCCGGTGGGCTCCACCAGCACGATCTCTCCGCGCCATGTCACGCCCGGGTCGTCACTGAGGTGAATGTGCTCAGGCCGCTGGCCCAAGGTGACCTCTTTGGCATTGGGGCAAACCAGATCCAACGAGCCGCCTTCAAAGACAAACTTGCCCTGCTCTCCCACCGTCTCAATACGGCCTGGGATGAAGTTCATATTGGGTGAGCCGATGAAGCCCGCCACATACATATTCACAGGGCGTCGGTAAATATCGTCGGGCGTGCCAATTTGCTGCAGCACGCCGCCCTTCATGACGGCAATCCGGGTGCCCAGCGTCATGGCTTCGATTTGATCGTGCGTCACATACACGCTGGTGATACCCGACAGGTGATGCAAACGCTTGATCTCAGCGCGCATTTCCACCCGCAATTTCGCGTCCAGGTTGCTCAACGGCTCGTCAAACAGGAACAGCTGCGGATCACGGGCCAAAGCGCGGCCCATGGCCACCCGCTGGCGCTGGCCACCCGACAACTGCGCCGGCTTGCGGTCCAGCAAGTGTTCAATTTGCAGCATGACGGCCACTTCCTGAATCCGCTTGTCACGCGCCTCTTTGGGTACCTTGCGCATTTCCAGCGCAAAACCAATGTTGTCAGCCACGCTCATCGTGGGGTACAGGGCATAGCTCTGAAACACCATCGCAATGTCACGCTTGGCAGGCGCAACGCCAATCACGTCTTTGCCGCCAATGCGAAGCTCACCTTCGCTGGGCTCTTCCAGCCCGGCAATGATGTTCAGCAAGGTCGACTTGCCGCAACCCGAGGGGCCGACCAGAATCAAAAACTCACCCGGTGCGACATCAATGTCGATTTTCTTGAGAACTTCAACGGCCTTGTCGCCACTGCCAAAAACTTTGCGGATACCCGCGATATGTACCGAAGCTGCCATTTTTTTATCCTTTCACCGCGCCAGCGGTGAGTCCTTTAACAAAGTATTGACCGGCCAACACATAGACCAGCATGGTGGGTAAACCCGCGATCACGGCAGCTGCCATGTCCACGTTGTAGCTCTTGACGCTGCTGGAGGTATTGGCCATGTTGTTCAAGCCGACCGTGATGGGTTTGCTGTCAGCGCCGCTGAAGGCCACGCCAAACAGGAAATCGTTCCAGATGTTGGTGAACTGCCAAATCAGCGTCACCATCAAAATGGGCGTTGAGAGCGGCATCACGATGCGCCAGAAAATACGCCAGAAACCGGCTCCGTCAATGCGGGCGGCATTCACCAGCTCTTTGGGAATGGCCGTGTAGTAGTTTCTGAAGAACAACGTGGTTCCCGCCAGACCCGCCACGCAGTGAACGGCGATCAAGCCGCCCAGCGAGCTGGACAATCCCAGAAAACCAAGCACCTGGCTCATGGGCAAAAGCACCACCTGAAAGGGCATGAACACGCCGAACAGCATGAAGCCAAACAGCACCTCACTGCCCTTGAACTTCCACAAACTCAACACATAGCCATTGATCGCACCCCAGGCGGTGGAAATCAGCACCGCAGGCACGGCCATGATGACGGAGTTGAAGAAATAAGGCTTGAGGCCCCGGCAGTCCACACCAGTGCAGGCCGACGACCAGGCCAACTTCCAGGAGTCAAAGTTGAGCGACGTGGGCAAACTCATCAGGTTGCCGGAGCGAATCTGGGCGGCGTCCTTGAAAGACGTCACCAGCATCACATACAGCGGCGCCAGAAAGAAGAAAGCGGCAATCAGCAAAATGCCGTAAATCAGGACACGGGGGAGGTGTTTAGCGATCATGGGGTTTGGCGCGAAGTTCGCTGTAAAGGTAAGGAACCACAATGGCGGCGACAGTGGCCAGCATCATGGTGGCGCTGGCAGCACCCAAGCCAATTTGGCCGCGGGTGAAGCTCATCACATACATAAAGGTGGCTGGCACGTCCGTGGCATAGCCCGGGCCGCCTGCGGTCAAGGCCATGACCAAGTCGAAGCTTTTGATCGACAGATGCGACAACACCAAAATGGTGGAGAACACCACGGGGCGCAGGATCGGCAAAATAATGCGCCAGTAAATACGGGGCAAGGACGCGCCGTCCAGCTGGGCCGCCTTGATGATGTTGTCGTCAATACCGCGCAAACCCGCCAATGACAGGGCCATGGCAAAGCCGGCCGACTGCCACACACCGGCAATCACCACACAGTAAATCGCGGTATCGGACTGCACCAGCCAATCAAAATGAAAGCTGGCCCAACCCAGGTCATGCATCAGCTTCTCCAGCCCCAGGCTGGGGTTCAAAATCCACTTCCAGGCGGTGCCGGTCACGATGAACGACAGCGCCATGGGGTAGAGGTACACCGTGCGCAGCACGCCTTCAAAGCGTACTTTCTGGTCCAGAAAAATCGCCATGGCCACGCCCAGCGCCATGGAGCCGCCCACGTACAAGACGCTGAAGATGCCCAGGTTTTTCAAGGCCACCCACCAGCGGTCCATGTCCCAGAGCTGCACGTATTGCTCCAGCCCCACAAACTCGCTGTAGTTGGGCAACATGCGTGACCCGGTCATGGACAGCACGCCATTCCAGATCATGAAGCCGTAGATGAATGCGAACCCGATGACAAAGCCCGGGGCAATCACCAGTTTCGGTAATATATTTTCAAGTGTTTTCATAATTTCTTATTGCCGTTTGGGTCGACTCACCTGCCGCACTGCGGTGAGAAACCATCCACGGTGGCCGAATGCCATCTCCGCGGAGCCAACCTGTCGTAGACATCGCTTGCTCCCACTCATCCGCCTGAGGCCCCCCAGATCGGATACCCGGCGTTCGGGCATCGATCTGCCCGAGCGCCGGAAGCTTTGGGGGATACACCGGTTTGCACTGGTGTATCCCTGTCACGCCAGATTACTGCGCTGCCGCTTTGGCAATGCTTTTCACGCCATCGGCGACGGAGATCTTGTCGTCGTTCCAGAACTGGCTGACGGCGTCCTTGATCGCACCTTCAGCAGCGGGCTTGATGGCCATGCCGTGGGCCACGGAAGGCACCAGTCCACCGGTTTTCGCGGTGTCCACGAAGTCCTTGGCGGACATCTTGGCGCAATCGTCAAACTTGGCCATGTTCATGTTCAAACGAACCGGGATCGAGCCTTTGTTCAGGTTGAAAATTTCCTGGAACTCGGTGCCCATGATGGCAGCGGCCAGATCACCCTGTGCCTTTTGAGCGCCGGAGTCCTTGAGCTTGAACATGGCAAAGGAGTCCACGTTGAAGGTGTAGGCGTTGGCTGTGCCGGGTGTGGCCGCGCAGATGTAGTCCTTGCCAGGCACTTTGCCAGCGGCGGTGAACTCGCCCTTGGCCCAGTCACCCATGAACTGGAACGCAGCCTTTTCCTGAATCACCATGGCCGTGGCCAGATTCCAGTCGCGACCAGGAGAGGCCGCGTCGGTGTAGCCCTTGATCTTGCGGAAAGTCTCCAGTGACTTGGTCATGGTGGGGCTGGTCAGTGCTTTTTGGTCGAGCTTGACCAAAGCATCCTGGTAAAACTTGGCGCCACCCACACCCAACACCACATCTTCAAAAGTGGTGAAATCTTGCCAGTTTTGACCACCGTGAGCCACGGCAATCAAACCTGCTTTTTGAACCTTGTCAGCAGCGGCAAAGAACTCATCCCAAGTCTTGGGCGTGCTGGTAACGCCAGCCTTCTTCAGCACGGCGGCATTGGCCCACATCCAGTTCACACGGTGCACGTTCACGGGGGCCGCGACGTAGTTGCCTTTGTACTTCATGACATCGGCCACCACTTTTGGCAACAGGCTGTCCCACTTTTCAGCTTTGGCAGTGGCATCCAGATTGGCCAGCACGCCTTCCGACGCCCACTCCTGAATGGCGGGGCCCTTGATCTGGGCAGCCGATGGCGGGTTGCCCGACACCACACGGCTCTTCAGCACGGTGGCTGCGTTGTCACCGCCGCCGCCAGCCACTGCGAAATCTTTCCATGTGTGGCCTTTGGCCTGCATGATCTTCTTCAACTCGGCCACCGACTTGGCCTCACCACCCGATGTCCAGTAGTGCAGAACCTCGACCTCACCTGCCATGGCGGCTGAGCCAGCCACCACAAACGCCACGGCCGTAGCCAGCTTTGAAAGTTTCAACATGTTGTCTCCTGATGTTTTTCGCCGATGACAAAATGCGCCATCGAACCCGGGTTGATTCGCGCAGACACCGTGTCGCTCGAATTAATTAATTGTTAATTAATCTTCAAGTGTACGTAATCAGGATTTACCCTTAGCCCCTTTTGACGGGGCTCATGTCGCCTTTGCGGCAACAAAAAAGCCTCTTGGCATCACACCAAGAGGCTTGTTGGCACCGACGAATCAGGGCTCAGATTCGGGCCTATGTCCCGCCGAGGGTTTAAGCAACCAACGCCAGCGCACCAAAGTCACCCACACGCTCAGCCAGACCCGCAGGCACCAGTTCACAGCCGTCCGTCAGGGCTGGAAACTTGCCGCGCACTTGGGCTTGCAAACGTGGCAACAAGTAGGCGCGGTGGTGCCAAAACACACTGCCCCCCAAGCTGATGCGTTGCAAATCCAGCGTTGCGATCAGGTTGTAAAGGGTGCGACCCATCACCCGACATAACTCATCAATAATGGCTACAGCCTTGGCATCACCTGCGTAAGCTGCTTCAAAAAGAATAGCAGAATCAGCATAACCATCCGCGGCAAAGCGCCGGGCAATGGCATTGCCGGCAATCAAGCCCTCAACATCGCCCACATTGCCACAACCGCACAAGGCATCGTTGTTGTCGCTCACAAACAGGTGGCCGGCATGACCCGCGTTGCCGTTCTTGCCGCGCAAAACCCGTCCGTCCACGCACAGGCCCACACCGATGCCGGTGCTCCAGGTCACATAGGCGCAGTGGTCCAAGGGGTGTCCGTTGTCTTGCAGCGCCCCCCAGCGGCGCTCGGCCTCCAAGGCACCAATGCCGTCGTTTTCCACCCGCACATTGGCAAAGGCCTGGCGCAAAGGCGCTTCCAGCAAGGCGGTTTTCCAGGTGTTGGGCAGACCCCGTGCCGTGCCGGCCAAGCCGCCACAAATATTGGGGGCGGCCAATTCCACCAGCCCCTGGTTCAGCACAAACGGGCCGCAAGAAGCCACACCCACGGCCGCCAGTTTGGCGACATCCACCCCCGCCAAGTCGCAGCTTTCACCCACCATGCGAATGATCTGGCGGGCCAGGGCGTCGTTGTCCCCCACTTTGGCGGTGGGTTCCGCCACGCGGCCACGAATGCCTTGGTCGTCCACGATGTTGACGGCGACCTTGGTGCCGCCAATGTCTACACAGGCCAAAGGCGCGGCGCCGGGCGCCAGTTGAAACCCGTCGGTCAAAACATTTTGAGTCATATTTTTGTTACTTGGTCGGTAAGGCGGAGTTATCCATTCGCTATCCCGCAGGTCATCGCCGGACCCGGGTCAGCCGCCTCCACATTGGAAAGGCCCAATACTAATGCCGACCCGGCCAAATGGTTACCGATCAATTACAGGGCGCCTGCCGCCCGGTTTCAAACCTTGTGTGACCGCGCCCAGCGAACAATGTCAGCCGCGCCCATCGCCCCGGGTTGGCGGGCGACTTCGCGCCCGTTGGCAAACAGCGCCAGAGTAGGAATGCTGCGAATGTTGAAGCGTGCACCCAAGGCTTGCTCGGCCTCGGTGTCCACCTTGACCAACCGAAACTGGGGCTCCAACTGCGCGGCGGCCTGCTCAAACGCAGGCGCCATCTGGCGGCAAGGGCCACACCAAGGCGCCCAGAAATCAACCAGCACCGGAATCTGGCTGCGGGCGATGTGTTTGTTGAAATTGGCTTCATTCAGCGCCAGCGAGTGCGCCACAAACAAGGCCTTGTGGCAACTCCCGCAATCCGGCGCATTGGCCAGATCCGCGTGGCGAACCCGGTTGGTGGTGTGGCAGTGGGGGCAAACAATGTGCAGGGCGTCGGTCATGAGAGTTACCTTTCTACAACCCAGATTGAGTCGCATTCGGCCGCTTCAAGGCCTGCCCCGCAGCTTCAGAGAATTTTGGAGATGGCGCCCGCCACCAGGCTGAGCAAAATGGTGGTGGTCAGCGGGATGAAAAACTCCCGCCCAAACACCGTGAAGCGGAAATCGCCCGGCAGGCGGCCAAACCCCAGTTTGCGAAACCAGGGCGTGACGCTGTTGATCAGCAACAGCGCCAGAAAAATGACAATGAGCCAGCGAAACATGGTCTACAACCGGTGAGTGCGATCACCCTGCGAGAAGCCCATGGCCTCCCAAGGTTCGCCTTTGCACAGTCCGATGACCTTGAAAAATTCGCCCATTTCATGCTCCATGATGAGTTTCTGGGCTTGCACGCGGGTTGGCAGGTCCGACGCCTCCATGTGCTGGATCAGCCCACAGTTCATCAAGAACCAGGCTTGTGTGGTGTAGCCCAGCACCTCCAGGCCCGCGTCCTGCGCCGCCACCGCCACGCCCGTAAAGTTCACATGGGCGGTGATGTCTTTCATGCCCACCAGAACCAGGGGGTCAGGGTCAGCACGGTGCCCCAGGTGGCACATGACGGTGCCCATGTGACGCTGCGGGTGGTAGTACTCACTCTCAGGAAAACCATAGTCAATCAAGAAGATGGCCCCCACCGAAAGCTTGTCGGCCAGCGTGGCAATGAAGGCCTCACCCTGTGGGTGGATCTCGGTCAGGTAGTCGTGCTCGCCCTCGACTGTCCAGCGGCGGGCGCAGGTCGGTGGGGCGGTCTGCCCAGGCAAAAGTCGGCGTGTCGCCGTCTGCCAGCACCACGCCCCGCTCAAACCACGCGCCCTTCACCCGGGCCAGCAATTTCACGGGCATGGCGTCCAGCACCTCGTTGCCCAGGACCACGCCCTGGATGGAGTCCGGCAACGCGCTCACCCATTGCACGCGGTCCGCATACTTGGCCAACTTTGCTTGCTGGCGCGCTCGCAAACTGCCCGACAAATCCACAATGCGGTACTGCGGCATGGGGCCGCCCAGTGCGCTCAACTCGTCCAGCACCTGCAAGGCCAAGGCACCCGAACCGGCGCCAAATTCCCAGACTTCGTGCGTGCCAGTCACCTGCAGGGCTTGCGCCACTTGCGCGGCTACGGTGCGGCCAAACAGGGGCGACATTTCGGGGGCGGTCACAAAATCGCTGCCGGCCACCCGCTCGCCGTCTTCCACGGCATAGGGAAGCGTGCCAAATTTGGTGCTGTCATTGGCGTAGTAACCCAGGCCCGGCGTGTACAGCGCCTGCGCCATGAATTCGTCAAAGCCCATCCAGCCCTGGTGGTCCGCCAGCGACTGTTGAATGTGGCCGCTAAGGGTGCTCGTTAAAATAGAGGAAGTTGTCATCACACTGCGAATTGTCCCCGAATGTCTCTCACTATCCCCTCCCGCACGGTTTTAGTCACCGGCGCCGCCAAGCGATTGGGGCGTGAAATTGCCTTGGCGTTGGCCAAAGATGGTTGGCGCGTGGCCGTGCATTACCGCGACTCGCTCGAAGACGCTACCAAAACAGTAGCTGACTGCGCAGAGCTGGCGGGCGCCAGCGCCGCTTTTCGTGCAAATTTATCAAACGAGACGGCAGTGCGCAACCTGCTGCCCAGCGTGATCCGTGAATTTGGCCAGGTCGATGCCGTGGTCAACAGCGCCTCCACGTTTGAACAAGACACACCCGCCACCTTTGGCTTTGCGGCCATGGAAAAACACATGCGCAGCAACGCAGGTGCCGGCATTTTGCTGGCTCAAGGCCTGTATGAACACGTCAAGGAACGCGGCGGCGACACGCGCGGCGTCGTGGTCAACCTGCTGGACCAGAAGCTCTGGAACCAAAACCCCGACTTTTTGAGCTACACCCTCTCCAAAGCCGCGCTGGAAGCCGCCAACACCGTTCTGGCCATGGCTTTGGCGCCACAAATTCGGGTCGTGGGCGTGGCCCCCGGACTTGACCCTGACCAGCCACCTGCTGTCGGACGAGGCGTTCGAAGCCCGCCACAAATTGTCCCCGCTGGGGCGCTCCTCCACCTCGGCCGACGTGGCCGCCACCGTCAAATTCGCCATGGACAACCAGTCCATCACCGGCACCACCTTGCTGGTCGATGGTGGCCAGCACCTGATGAAGTTCGAACGCGACTTCTCTCTGCTTTGACCCCTAGAAGTGAACCCGCACCGATGAACCCCACCTTTGGCAACCAGACTCTCACGCTGACCGGTTTGCGCTTTGACGCCAACCTGGGCATTCTGGAGTTTGAAAAAACCGCCCCGCAACCGATTCAGGTCGATGCCGAGTTGAG
This sequence comes from uncultured beta proteobacterium, assembly GCA_963781205.1. Classification (GTDB taxonomy): domain Bacteria; phylum Pseudomonadota; class Gammaproteobacteria; order Burkholderiales; family Burkholderiaceae_C; genus Rhodoferax. The sequence goes on from CAWAFG010000001.1 coordinate 33,478, forward strand.
CCTGGGCACCCAGCCCCTGCTGCCGCATGATGACGACATTGACCATGTGCTGGACTACCGCAAGGTGCGCCAGATCATCATCAACGAGTGCACGGCCGAGCATGTGAACCTGCTTGAAACCTTGATTGGCAAACTCGCCAACCGCCTGATGCAGCTGCCCGGCGTGCTGGGTGTGCGGGTGAAGATTGCCAAACTTGAAATTTTTGACGACTGTGAAGTCGCCATTCGTATGGAAACAGGTCAATGGTGACCGGAGAGAACAAGATGACTACTACCTGGACGGACGACGACGTCGCCACCCTGGACCAAGACCCCGCTGCCCGCGTCAAAATTGAACGCGAAACACACAAGCTGGAAAAACGGCTCTGCCGCCAGGTGGGCCAAGCGATCGTGGACTACAACATGATCGAGGAAGGCGACCGCGTGATGGTCTGCGTGTCGGGTGGCAAAGACAGCTACGGCATGCTCGACATCCTGCTCAAAATGCAGCAGCGCGCGCCCATCAAGTTTGAGCTGATCGCCGTCAACCTGGACCAAAAGCAGCCCGGTTTTCCTGACCACATCCTGCCCGCCTACCTGAAGCAACTGGGCGTGCCGTATCACATCGAAACGCAGGACACCTACAGCATCGTCAAGAAGGTCATTCCTGAAGGCAAGACCATGTGCAGCCTGTGCAGCCGCTTGCGCCGGGGCATTTTGTACCGCGTGGCGGACGAGCTGAAGATCACCAAAATCGCGCTGGGCCACCACCGCGACGACATCATCCAGACCTTTTTCCTGAACATGTTTTTCGGCGGCAAGCTCAAAGGCATGCCCCCCAAACTGGTCAGCGACGACGGTGGCCACATCGTGATCCGCCCCATGGCCAACGTGGCCGAAAAAGACCTGATCCGCTGGGCCGCCCACCGCGAGTTCCCCATCATTCCCTGCACCTTGTGCGGCAGCCAGGAAAACCTGCAGCGCAAGCAGATTGGCAACATGCTGCGCGAGTGGGAAAAGCAATACCCCGGCCGCACCGAGACCATGTTCACGGCGCTGCAAAACGTGGTGCCCTCGCATTTGATGGACCTGAAGCGCCACAACTTCAAGGACATCCAGGTCACCGGCGTGCCTGACGCCGATGGCGACAAGGTGTTTGACGAAGAAGAATTCCCGGTCGCCAGCCTGCCCGGCCTGCAGGTCTTGTCGCTGTAAGCCGAACCTTCATCAACCCGCCGCGGGAGACGCTCATGCTGCGCACACTGACCCTTGTCACCACCCTGGTTGGGTTGTTGACCGGCTGTGCCAGCGTGCGGCTGGTGGACGCCGACGTGACCAGCTTTGCCACGCCGCCGGCCATTCCCACCGGCGCCTATTACCGGTTTGAGCGCCTGCCCTCCCAGCAGGCCAACCCCCAGTCACAAGACTGGCTGGAAAACCTGGCCCAACAGGCCTTGACCCAAGCCGGCCTGAAACGCCAGGACAGCCTTGCGCTGTACTCCGTCCAGGTGGGCTACAACCTCAGAATCACCCCCTATGGACCGGGCGATGAGCCCTACTCTGGCGTGCAACTCGGCTGGGGATTGGGCTGGGGTGGTCGATCAGGCAGCGTCGGCATTGGTGGACGGGCGCCGTTTTTTGGCATGCCGCCCCAGCAGCCCTATTACTGGCACCGGGTGAGTCTGGTCATCCGCAGCTTGAGCACCCAGCAAGTGGTTTACGAAACACAAGCCGTCCACGATGGCCGCTGGCGAGACAGCGACGTCGTGGTGCCCGCCATGCTGGACGCCGCCTTGCGCGGTTTTCCGCTGCCCCCGGCCGGGCCGCGCCGCATCAATATCGAGATTCCCCGTTGACCCACGCCATGCAAGCCACCCGCCTCATTGCCATTCGCCACGGCGAAACCGCCTGGAACGCCGACACCCGGCTGCAAGGCCACATGGACATCGCCCTGAATGAGCGGGGCCGCTGGCAAGCCGAACGCGCCGCGCAAGCGCTGGCCGACGAGTCGTTTGCCGCCATCTACACCAGTGACTTGCAACGCGCGCACGCCACCGCCCAGGCGCTGGGCACCCTCACCGGCCACGCGCTGCAACCCCACACCGGCCTTCGGGAGCGCCATTTTGGGGAGTTGCAAGGGCAAACCCATGCGCAAATTGAAGAGCACTTTCCGGCACCAAGCCCTGCTCTGGCGCCAGCGCGACCCGCACTGGACGCCGCCCGGCGGCGAGTCGCTGGTGACGTTTCACCAACGGGTCACCCAAACCGTGGCCGAGCTGGCGAGCGCCCACCTTGGCGAGCAGATTGTGCTGTTCGCCCACGGCGGCGTGCTCGACATGCTCTACCGCAACGCCACCGGCCAAACCCTGCAAGCCCCCCGCAGCTGGAACCTGGGCAACGCCACCATCAACCGCCTGCTGTGGACCCCCGACGCACTGACCGTGGTGGGCTGGTCAGACGAGCGCCACCTGGACAGCGAATCGCTGGACGAGACGACGACTTAAGTGGGTGGCGTTCATCCATGGTCAACCTGATGCTGACCTCACATAGAGGCTGAGTCCAGGGGTGACCTCCCGTTGACTGACTCCAAAGCGGGCGGGAGCTGACATTCGTCACACCAAGCTAGCAAGCGCATCCAACGGGCTGGCCGTGCCACCCGCCGCCACTTTGAGCACGTGCGTGTAGATCATGGTCGTGGGCACATCACTGTGACCCAGCAACTCTTGCACCGTGCGTATGTCGGCGCCAGCTTGCAGAAGATGGGTGGGTCGCCTGCAAGTCACTGCCGTGTTGCAGGGGCAAAGTCGTTTACCGGCACCCGCTTGCGCCCTGAATCACAAAATTCGGGGTCCGCCGTGAGGCGCAGGCGTGCGCAAAGCTTGGGATCTGGGCACAAGTGGCTGGGGGTGGTGCTACGCCTTTCGCCAGGCCAGGGCCGTCAAGAACACAAGGTGTGCGCAACCAGCTTGCGATTGCCGTCCAATTTACGAATCTGCTGCATCGCCGCACCGCTGGAGCGACCTTACGCCGGGTCATAATCCCATCAAAATTGGGGGCGCAGCTTTCAATCCCCTATATCGCCACCGTCTGTGGTGGCGGTTCAGTCCAACAAGGTTTATCGGCCGCGGGAGGTGTTTATGGTTTCTTCGAGCATGGCAGCGCGGCTGATAAACGCTATTCGTTAAAGCTCTTCATGTCCTTCGCCTTTTTCATCACAGTGGTTGCCGCGTCTGTTGGGCTGCTTTCTGGCTTGTGGCTCTGCTATCCGACGGCGGCACAGAATCCGCATAGCCTCGCATGGGTTGCAAACCCCCCATACAAGTCTGCCGAAGGCATGACCGCCCTAGCAATTGCTCAATCAGCACAGTACTCAGTTGGCGGGTTGCTGCTTGTCTTTGCGTTTGTTCTTCAAGTGCTGGCAGTTTTAGCGCCGCAAGCCACAATTCAAGCGCCAAATCCAATCCTTCAAACCAGTCTGTATGTTGTCGCCGCCATAGTTGCGCTTGTGTCTCTTGTCGTCCTTGCTCCGCTTTCTTTTGTCGCCTATAAATGGCGCGTGAAAGCGATGCACAAACAAGTACGAGCAGCAGCAGAGCACTTAAAGCAATATCCACGTCTTACCCCTTTGCCATGAACGAAAACCGTTTTAACTGGTTGATGGACGCGGACAAGCCGCATCAGAAGGTTGCTTCGCAACATGTGCCGTTTGCCGGTCATCGCCAACGTTAAACAGCTGCAGTTCCTTGTAGCTTGACTTGCGGCGAACGATAAATACAATGTATGTATGATTAAGTTCGAATGGGATGAGCCCAAAGCCATTGCAAATCTTAAAAAGCACCAGGTGTCATTTGAAGAAGCGAAATCGATTTTCTTCGATGAATTTGGCGTTCAGTTCTTCGATGAGGAACATTCATCCGACGAGGAGCGCTTCCTGATGCTTGGTATGAGTTCTGGTGCAAAGCTCCTCATCGTCTGTCATTGCGAGCGAGAGCATGGGGCAGTTATTCGCATCATCTCTGCACGCAAGGCGACCAAGCGCGAAAGCGCGTTTTATCGAGGTGGACAACCATGAAAGCAGAGTACGACCTTTCCAAACTGAAGTCTCGCAAGAACCCATATGCGTCTAAGCTAAAGAAGCCTGTGACCATGCGCCTTTCTGAGGATGTTGTGGACTATTTCAAGGGAATGGCCGATGAATCCGGCGTCCCCTATCAGAGTCTAATTAACTTGTACCTGCGCGACTGTCTTGCCAATAGTCGAAAAGTGCAAATCAACTGGCCACGTGCTGCTTAACAAGTTGTTCGTCACGGACATGAAGCACAGAAGGCCGCTTCGTGGCGTGTGCTGCCCGCCGTACAACGCCAACGTTAAGCCTCATAAGATGCACCTTCGCATTGCCATTGCAGCAAATGAGTCATAGAGCATGAAGTCATCCCTTGGAACGATCATCATCTACGCCCGCGACATGCGGAAGACGGCAACCTTCTATGCCAAGCACTTCGGCTTCCAGACATCAGGCGAAGTTCAGGAGGGTCTCATCGAACTGAGCGCGCCGAATGGCGGCGCCGGCATCCTAATTCATCAGGCCGCAACATCAATCAAACTTGGACAGGTCGGAGTTAAGCTTTCGTTCCACGTTGAAGACCTGCCGGCCTTCGTTGCAGAAGCGGCAACAAACGGCCTGAAGTTCGGCGCGGTGCACCAGGCAAACGGGTATTCATTTGCAAACGCGAAGGACCCGGACAAGAACTCCGTCAGCATTTCAAGTCGGAGTTTTCGCAGAGTAGGCACCAATGAGGCTTAACAGGTTCGTCGATTGGACCCACAACGGCGGCGCTTGCGGTCGCCATTCTTCAATGCTGAGTGCGCCGTTGTGGTCCACTCACGCCAACGTTAAACCCCCAAACGATCCCGCATGGCGTACCAAAGTGCCCCCATGGCGGTGAACGGCACTCGGAAGTGCCGGCCACCCGGGAAGGGATAGTGGGGCAAGCGGCCAAAGGCGTCGAAGCGCTCGGCTTGGCCGCGAATGGCCTCGCCCAGCAAGCGGCCGGCCAGGTGGGTGAAGGTTACCCCGTGGCCTGAACAACCCTGTGAGTAGTAAATGTTGTCAGACAGCCGGCCCATTTGCGGCAGGCGTGACAGGGTCAGCAGGAAGTTGCCAGTCCAGCCAAACTCGATTTTCTTGCCCTGCAGCTGCGGAAAGGCGCGCAGCATTTTGGGGCGAATGATGGATTCCACGTGCGCAGGGTCACGGGCGCCGTAGACCACACCGCCGCCAAAAATCAGGCGCTTGTCAGCCGACAGGCGGAAGTAGTCCAGCAAGAAGTTATTGTCTTCAACGCAGTAATCCGAGGGAATCAATTCGTCCGCGAGGGCGCCCAGTGGTTCGGTGGCCACCACTTGGGTGCCGCAGGGCATGGATTTGCTGGCCAGCGTGGGCTCCAGGTCGCCAATGTAGGCGTTGCAGGCGACGATGACAAAGCGCGCTTTGACCTGGCCTTGTGCCGTGTGCACCACGGCTTGCGCGCCTCGGTCGATCTTGGTGACGCCCGACTGCTCGTGAATCACGCCGCCGAGTTGCTCCAGCGCGGTGGCTTCGCCCAGCGCGAGGTTCAGGGGATGAAAGTGTCCGCCCGTGCTGTCCACCAGCAGGGCTTCGTAGCGTTCAGAGTTCACCAGCTTGCGGATGTCGTCCTTGCCCTCGATCAGGCTCAGGTTTTTGTGGCCCCACTTCTCCCACAAGGCCTTCTGCTCTTTCAAGCCGTGAATCTTGCCCTGGCTGGTGGCGGCATACACGCCGCCTTGCTTCAAATCACACTGAATGTCGTATTTGGCGACTCGCTCGCGCAGAATCTGGGCGCCTTCAAACATCATGCGGCCCAGCGGCTCGGCCATGGCCTTGCCATGGTTGGCCTCAATGACATCGATGTCACGCGAGTAGCTGTGCACCACTTGGCCGCCATTGCGACCTGAGGCGCCCCAGCCGACCTGGTTTTGCTCCAGAACCACCACCTTGAAGCCGGCTTCGGCGAGTGAAATGCCGGCGTTCAGCCCGGTGTAGCCAGCACCCACGATGCAAATGTCGGCCTCAATGCTGCCTTGTAGCGGCGGGCGGGGCGCAGACGGATTGGCCGACGCTGCGTAATAGGACGGGGCGTGAGGTGCGGTGGACATGCGTTTTCTCTCAGGGTGTGTCACAAGCCACCATTGTGCGTCCTGAACCGCGCGGGTTTGAGGCCCTGTGAGCCGCCGGTCAATGCGAGTGAAGGCCTAGGGTAATTCCGCAGGCAAATTGGCTCACGGGTCAGCGAAGATGCTTGTCGTATGAGCCAAGTCATTGTTTTAGCCACGCCGGTCTTTTTGCTCATGATGCTGGCCGAGTGGTGGTTCAGCCGCCGGGCCAGCAGCCGCACAGCGGGGCGCCCGGCTTACGCCTTGAGCGATGCCATCAACAGCCTCAGTCTGGGCATTCTGAGTCAACTCGGGGGCCTGTTTACCAAGCTGTTCACCATTGGCATTTACACCTACCTGTACAACGCCCTGTGGGAGACGCCGGATGCGCCGCTCTGGTCCACCTGGTACGGCGCGCTGCTGGCCTTGCTGTTTTACGACTTTTGCTACTACTGGCTGCACCGCAGCGGGCACCGGGTGGCCATGTTGTGGGCCGCCCATGTGGTGCACCACCAAAGCCAGCACTACAACCTGTCCACGGCCTTGCGGCAAACCAGCAGCGGCGCGTTGCTGGGCTGGGTGTTTTACGTGCCCATGGCGGTGGCCGGTGTGCCGCCGCTGCTGTTTGGCATCGTGGCGCTGGTGGACTTGCTGTACCAGTTTTGGGTGCACACCGAGCAGGTGGGCAAGCTGGGCTGGTTTGACCGCGTGTTTTGCTCGCCCAGCAACCACCGCGTGCACCATGCCGTGAATGACGAGTACCTGGACAAGAACTACGGCGGCATTCTGGTGCTGTGGGACCGCTGGTTTGGCACCTTCAAGGAAGAGGACGCCCCCTGCGTCTACGGCACACGCGGCGCACTCAACAGCTGGGACCCGCTGTGGGCCAATGCCGAGGTTTACTGGGCCTTGACGAAAGATGCCTGGCACACCCGCTCCTGGGCCGACAAGATTCGCGTGTGGCTCAAACCACCGGGTTGGCGCCCTGCCGATGTGCAAACCCGCTTTCCCAAGCCGGACTTCGACATTCAACAAGTGCAAACTTACGCCCCACCGGTCCGCCCAGCCACCCAATGGTTTGCCGCGCTGCAGTTTGTCTGGTTGATGACGGGGGTTCTGGTGGTGTTGTGGCTGGCGCCGCGTTGGCCCGTGCACGTGACGGCCATCTGGAGTCTGGTCTTGCTCAGCGGGTTTTGGGCGCTGGGCGCAGTGCTTCAGGGCCGCTTGGACCGGCTGGAGATGCTGATGATCGAAGCGGCCGCTGTCGCGACGGCCAGCGGGGCACTGGGTCTGCTACAGGTGCACGCGGCCTTCAAGCCGCTGGCCATGCTGATTGCTATTACATTCGTAGCTGCTCGCGCCCTACAGACGGGCGCTAGAGGTCAATTTAATGCTATTTTGGTGTGGGCACTGGTGGCGTCCTTGGTGGGCGACGTGCTCTTGATGCTGGGCGACGCCTTTTTCATTCCCGGCCTAGTGGCGTTTCTGGTCGCGCACGTGTTCTACATTGCCCTGTTTTTTCAGAACTGCCCCCGCTTTCCCAGTGGCCGAGCGCTGGTGGCCACACTGAGTGCGGGCGTGGCCATGCTGGCCTGGCTGTGGGACAGCTTGGCCGACCCGGGCCTGCAAGTAGCGGTGTCCGTGTATGTGGGTGTGATCGCGCTGATGGCCGCGCAAGCCATTGGCCGGGCGACGGTGCTGCGAGATGGACCACGCCTGGGCGGTTGCCGTGGGCGCCATGGTGTTCATGCTGAGTGATGCCCTGATCGCCGTGGACCGCTTTGTGCTGCCCCTGCCGCTGGCCCCGCTGTGGGTCTTGTCCAGCTACTACCTGGCGCAGTTCCTCATCGTGCACAACGCCCGACCTGGCCCCAGAGGATGGGCCCCTGGCCGACCAGCCCGCGATCAGGCTTTGAGAGCGGCTAAGTCCTAGGGCAGCAAGGCCGCCACGTCGTCCCACGCTTCAGGGGCAATGCGGCCCTCGTGGTGAGCCACCTCGCGGCCTTGGACGTCCAGCACCACGGTGACCGGCAATTTGGCGCGCATGATGTCGCCTTGCCACACAGCCGTGGGTCGCACCGCGTGGGTTTGCGCCACGATCTTCTCGTAGGCCCGCCACTCGGCCCTGTCTTTGTCCACGTTCACAGTCACCAACTCAAAGGGTTTCCCCTTCCAGCCCGCCAGATTGGCCCGCAGTTCCGGCAAGTGTGACCGGCACACGGCGCAATCGGTGGACCAATAAAACAGCATCACGACCTTGCCTTTGAGCGCGCCCACGTCAAAGCGCTCACCCGCCAAGGTGGTCGCCTGCAAGGCAATGGGTGCCGGGTTGGGGGTTTGGGCGCCGGCAGCCAATGCCAGTAGTGTCAAGCCCAGCGCGCCCGATAGGCGTCGAAAGTAGTGATTCAGAGCCATCGTGTTCCTTGAAAGTCATTGGTCGCCATCCAGCGCCCAAGCTTACATCCACCGGCCCAAGCCGTCACGCTAGACCTCAAACAGGTCGGCCCCGGTGAGGGGCGGGGTCACGCCCAAATGGCGGTAGGCCGCCAGCGTGGCAATGCGCCCGCGCGGCGTGCGCTGCAAATAGCCTTGTTGGATGAGGTAGGGCTCAATCACGTCTTCAATGGTTTCGCGCTCTTCGCCAATGCTGGCGGCAATGTTGTCCAGCCCCACCGGGCCGCCGTCAAAGCGGTGAATCACCGCCTCCAGCAGCTTGCGGTCCATCAGATCAAAGCCCTGCGGGTCCACGTCCAGCATGGCCAGCGCCCGGTTGGCAATGTCCAGCGTGATCTCGCCCACGCCCTTCACGTCGGCATAGTCGCGCACCCGGCGCAGCAGGCGGTTGGCAATGCGCGGGGTGCCCCGGGCACGCCGGGCAATCTCGAAGCCGCCTTTTTCATCGGTAGGCACCTTGAGCAAGCCCGCGCTGCGGCGCACGATCAAGGCCAGCTCTTCCGGCGTGTAGAACTCCAGCCGCGCCACGATGCCAAAGCGGTCCCGCAGCGGGTTGGTCAACATGCCGGCGCGGGTGGTGGCGCCCACCAGGGTGAAGGGCTGCAAGTCGAGCTTGATGGAGCGGGCCGCCGGCCCCTCGCCAATCATGATGTCAATCTTGTAGTCCTCCAGCGCGGGGTACAAAATCTCTTCCACCACCGGGCTCAGGCGGTGAATTTCGTCAATAAAAAGAACGTCGTTCTTTTCAAGATTGGTCAGCAGGGCCGCCAAGTCCTTGGGTTTTTCCAGCACCGGCCCGCTGGTTTGCCGCAAGTTAACACCCAATTCTTGCGCAATGATGTGAGATAGCGTTGTTTTACCCAAACCAGGCGGGCCAAACAGCAGCACATGGTCCAACGCCTCTTCGCGCATTTTGGCGGCGCTGATGAAGATCTCCAGCTGCTCACGCACTTTGGCCTGACCCACATACTCGGCCATGAGCTTGGGGCGCAGCGCCCGCTCAATGGCCTCCTCGCTGGGGGACGAAGGAATGGCGGACACCATGCGCTTGGCAGGGGCGGGGGCGAAATCGTCGGTTTGAATGCTCACGGCGCTAGGGGGTCAAAGTGGAGGCTGACTATAGCGCGCAGTGGCGCCAAGCCCTCAAGAACTTGCCATGAACTGCCGATAACAACCCATAGCCGCCTCGTCTTTTCACCGACGTCCCGAATCCCGCGTACGCCAACGGAGCCGACTCACATGACCCCAAACACCAGCGACCTCGCCGCTCACAAACAACATTCTCACCACCGCCCTGTTGCTGTGCCTCTGTTTGACGCTGCCCACGATGGCACTGGCCAATGAAGAAGGTAAGGCGGTTGGCAAAGCCATGGCGGACCAGGTTCGGGCCGCGCTTGACGGTGGCGCGTTGACCAAGAAAAAGTTGACGCTGATCGTGAATGGGGAGCCCATGGCCTTGCCTGTAGGCAGCGGCACGGCGTCTGGCGAACGCATCGAGCACACCCCTGCCAGAAAACCAAGCGCCCCGGTGGACCCCAAAACCAGTCGCAAGTACATCCGCGCCAAAGCGGCGGAACTGAGTGGCGGCGCATTGCCTGCCGTGGCGACTGACGCCAAAGAGTCCATGCACGGCGCTCACGCGCACTGGAGCTATGAAGGAGACTCCGGCCCGCAAGCCTGGTCCAAAATCAACCCCGACTTTGGCACCTGTGGCGCGGGCGATCGGCAGTCACCCATCAACATTGACGAGGCCGTGACGCTCAAAGGGCCGGCTGAACCCCTGCAGTTTCACTACCAGCCCAGCAACGGCACGGTGGTGAACAACGGCCACACCATCCAGGTCGACGTGCAGGGCGACAACTGGCTGACCGTGCGCGGGACTGAATTCAAGTTGTTGCAGTTCCACTTTCACCACCCCTCCGAGGAGCGCGTGAATTCACGCGGCTCGGCCATGGTGGCGCACCTGGTGCACAAAAGCACCGCTGGCCAACTGGCCGTGGTGGCGGTGCTGCTGGACCCGGGTGAACTCAACACGCTGATCAACAAGGTGTGGACCTACATGCCGCTGGACAAAGGCGACAGCGTGCGCATGCCGGTGGATTTGGTGAACCTGAACGAATTGCTGCCCACCGACCAGCGCTACTACCAGTTCATGGGGTCCCTCACCACGCCGCCTTGTACCGAAAACGTGTTGTGGATGGTGTTAAAGCAACCCACGGCCGTTGCGCGCGAGCAGATCAAGTTGTTTTCCCAGCTGTTCCCCAACAATGCCCGCCCCGTGCAACCAGCCAATGGTCGGGCGGTGCGCAGCGCGCAGTAGAGGCGCGGGCTTGCTAGGCTTTCGACAGCGCCCGCAAGGCCTGCTTGATGCCGTCGCTCACGCCCACGTCTTTGGGCAAGGCTTTGAGCGCCAGCACGGCTTCTTTGTCGCTGTAACCCAAAGCCAGCAAGGCTTGCAAAATGTCGCCCTGCGAGTCATTGGCCAGGGTGCTGGACAGGCCAATGTCTGGCCCCAGCTTGCCTTTGAGCTCCAGCAACAAACGCTCTGCCGTTTTCTTGCCAATGCCCGGCACCTTGATCAGGCGACCGCCCTCTTGCATCGTCACCGCCTGCGACAGATCCGCCACGCTCATGCCTGAGAGCACGGACAGCGCGGTGCGCGGCCCCACGCCGGTGATCTTGATCAGCTGGCGAAACGCCTCGCGCTCCTGCGCGTTCTCAAACCCGTACAAGATTTGCGCGTCTTCACGCACCACAAAGTGGGTCAGCAAACTCACCTGGGCACCGAGTTCGGGCAGGTTGTAAAACGTGCTCATGGGCACATGCACCTCGTAGCCCACGCCATGGCAATCGACCATCACCTGGGGTGGATTTTTGTCGCACAACGTGCCTGTTAGTTTGCCGATCATTTCTTACCTATCATTGGGAACCCTTTTCAGGAATTATCAACTTGATCGTCAGACACCTGTTTTCCCCGCTGAACAACACCCGCCTGGGCCATTTGTGCGGCCCCATGGACGAGCACTTGCGCACCATTGAGACCGCGCTGGAGGTCAAAATCGCCCACCGCCACGAGCAATTCAAGGTGGAAGGCACCAAGGCAGCGATCAAGCGCGGCATGGAAATGCTGCAGGCGCTGTACGAGATGGCGGGCCGCCCGATTGACCCCGCCACGGTGCAACTGATGCTGGCCGGCGACGGCCATGACGCCGACAGCCCTGGCCTGAAAACCCGGCGCGCCGACCTGAAACCCCGCACCCGCAATCAGGCCAACTACATGGACCGCATTGCAGCCCATGACATCACCTTTGGCATTGGCCCGGCCGGCACGGGCAAGACCTATCTGGCGGTGGCCATGGCGGTGGACGCGTTGCAGCGCAGCGCCGTGCAACGCATCATCCTGACCCGCCCGGCCGTCGAAGCGGGCGAGCGCCTGGGCTTTCTGCCCGGTGACTTGAACCAGAAGATTGACCCCTACCTGCGCCCGCTGTACGACGCCCTGTACGACTTGATGGGGTTTGACCAGGTGCAAAAAGCGTTTGACCGCCAGACCATCGAGATCGCGCCGCTGGCCTTCATGCGCGGGCGCACCCTGAACAACGCGTTTGTGATTCTGGACGAGGCGCAAAACACCACGCCCGAACAGATGAAGATGTTTTTGACCCGCATCGGGTTTGGCTCCAAAGCCGTGGTCACCGGCGACGTGAGCCAGATTGACCTGCCCAAAACCCAGTTCAGCGGCCTGATTGACGCCGAACGCGTGCTCAAGCGCGTGGAAGGCATCGCCATTTGCCGCCTGACCAGCGCCGACGTGGTGCGCCACCCGCTGGTGGCCCGCATTGTGGACGCCTACGATGCGCCCGGCGCCTCCAGCAACCAGACCCGCGACGACGACAGCCCGCTGCGCCCCAGCGAAGCCGCTCGCACCCGTGCGGTCAAGAAAACAAGCTGACACCCGTCACTACTAAAACAATAGCTACTCCCGCATATAGCGCGAGGGCTAGCAGCCCTATTTGACGTATAAAACCATGCTAAACGAACTCACCCTGTCCCTGCAATTCGCCAAATTTGAGGACGCGCCGCTGCACCGCGCCGCCCTGCCGCGCCACAAAGTCACCCGCTGGATTCGCCACGCGCTCGAGTCCACGGCCGAGATCACGGTGCGCATTGTGGGCGCCGAAGAAGGCCAGACGCTGAACCGCGACTACCGCCAAAAAGACTACGCCACCAACGTGCTGACCTTTGACTACACGATGGAACCCGTGGTCACCGCCGACCTGGTGCTGTGCGCCCCCGTGGTGGCGCAAGAGGCCAAGGAACAAGGCAAAACCCTGGAAGCCCACTACGCCCACCTGATCGTGCACGGCACGCTGCACGCCCAGGGCTGGGACCATGATCTGGAAGAAGACGCTGAAGTGATGGAGATGCGCGAGACCGACATCATGGCGCGCCTGGGGTTTGACAACCCTTATCTGATGAAATGAGGCTCTAGCGCTTGTCCAGCAAGCGCAGGCCGCTACTTATTCAATAGCAAACCAGCCGCTGGCGCAATGCGCAGCGGAATGGTGACCGGGCCATCGTTGACCAGATGCACCCGCATCTCGGTCTGAAATTGGCCGGTTTGCACCACCGGATGCACCAACCGGGCCTGCGCCACCAAGTAGTTGAACAAGCGGCGCCCCTCGTCCGGCTTGGCAGCCGCCGTGAAGCCGGGGCGGTTGCCCGCGCTGCACATCGGCGGCCAGCGTGAACTGGCTCACCAGCAACAAGTCACCCACCGTGCCGCGCCCGTCCAGGTTTTGCACGCTGTGGTTCATCTTGCCTGCGTCGTCATTGAAGATGCGCAGCTTCAGGAGCTTGTTCAGCATCTTGTCGCACTCCAGCTCCGTGTCGCCCTGCTCGGCACACACCAGCACCAGCAAGCCGGCGCCAATTTCGCCCACGGTGTCACCTGCCACGGTCACGCGGGCTTCGCTCACGCGCTGCAGGACGGCGATCAAATCAAGTCCTTGTGATCGTCAAAATGCGCTTCCACATCGGTGGGCAGCAGCTGGATGGTGGCGCGCAAGCCCGGCACGGCGCTCATCAGGGCCTGCTCCACACTGGCCCGCACGGCGGCTGCGCGGCCCAGCGTCCAGCTGGCGGGCATGTGCATGTGCATGTCCACAAACCGGCGCTGACCGGAGCGGCGGGTGGTGACGTGGTCAAAGCGAATCGTGTGGTGGTCAAACTCGTCCAGAGTGGCTTGAATCT
>CAWAFG010000002.1:0-23476 GCA_963781205.1 uncultured beta proteobacterium
GCCGGCGGCATCCTGCCGTATGTGCTGCGCCAGTTGCTGACCGACGCCCCCTAAAGAAAAACGGCCCCGTCGCCAAAGCGAACGGGGCCGTTGCCAGGTGAGCGCCTGCCTTTATGCGGCGACGGCCACGTCCTGAACGGCCTCGCTTGCCGAGGTCGGCACCACCTGGGGGGTGCGAATCAGGTGGTCAAACGCACTCAGCGCGGCCTTGGCGCCGTCACCGGCGGCAATCACGATTTGCTTGAACGGCACGGTGGTCACATCACCGGCGGCAAAGACGCCGGGCAACGAGGTTTGCCCGCGGGCATCGACCACGATCTCGCCATGCTTGCTGAGCTCCAGCGTGCCTTTGAGCCACTCGGTGTTGGGCACCAGACCGATCTGCACAAACACGCCTTCGAGCGCCACGTGGTGGACGTCGTTGGTGGCGCGGTCCTTGTAGCTCAAACCGTTCACTTTGTGGCCGTCGCCGGTGATCTCGGTGGTTTGGGCGTTGGTGTGAATCGTCACGTTGGGCAGGCTTTTGAGCTTGCGGACCAACACGGCGTCGGCCTTGAGCTGGTCGGCAAATTCCACCAAGGTCACGTGCTTGACGAGTGCCGGCAAGGTCAATGGCCGCCTCGACACCCGAGTTGCCGCCACCGATGACGGACACGTCTTTGCCCTTGAACAAGGGGCCGTCGCAATGCGGGCAATAAGCCACGCCTTTGTTGCGGTACAGGTCTTCGCCAGGCACACCCACGTTGCGCCAGCGGGCACCGGTTGACAGGATCACGCTGCGACTTTTGAGGACGCCGCCGTTGGCCAATTGGATTTCAATCAAACCGCCTGGTTCTGACGCGGGAATGAGCTTGTCGGCACGCTGCAGGTTCATGATTTCAACGCCGTAGTGCCTGACTTGGGCTTCCAGCGCGGCGGCAAACTTGGGGCCATCGGTTTCCAGCACGGAGATGTAGTTCTCAATGGCCATGGTGTCGTTGGTCTGGCCACCAAAGCGCTCGGCGGCCACCCCGGTGCGGATGCCTTTGCGGGCAGCGTACACCGCAGCTGCGGCGCCAGCAGGGCCACCACCGACGATCAAGACTTCATACGGGTCTTTGGCGGTCATTTTGTTGGCATCGCGCTGCGCCGCGCCGGTGTCGAGCTTGGCCACAATTTCTTCCACCAACATGCGGCCATTGCCAAACAACGCGCCATTCAGGTAGATGCTGGGGACCGCCATGATTTCACGGGAGGTGACTTCGTCCTGAAAGGCGCCGCCCTCGATCACGGTGGTTTTCACCTTGGGGTTGAAGATCGCCATCAGGCTCAGGGCCTGAACCACGTCCGGGCAATTGTGGCAACTCAGGGACATGTAGACCTCAAAGTTGAAGTCGCCGTCCAGCCCCTTGATGGCCTCAATCACCTCGGGCTCCACCTTGGGTGGGTGGCCGCCGCTCCACAGCAGGGCCAGTACCAGCGAGGTGAATTCATGCCCCAAAGGCAGGCCGGCAAAGCGCAAGCTGGTGTCAGTGCCAGCGCGCTTGAGGCTGAATGAGGGCTTGCGAGCGTCCTGGCCGTCGTAGGCCACGGAAATTTTGTCGCTGCGCAGGCTTTGAATGGTTTGCAACAGGTCGCGCATTTCCGCCGAGTTGCTGTCCGCGCCGAGGGATGCCACGATCTCGATCGGTTGTGCCACGCGCTCCAGATAGGCCGCGAGCTGGGATTTGAGTGTGTCGTCGAGCATGGTGATTCCTCTTCTTACTATCATCTTGATAGCTGGTTGCGCAGGCTTTACGGGCGCTACAGCCATATTTTCGGTATAAAAAAGCCGGACACCCTTGCACACACGCACAAGGACACTGTCCGGCGACCTGCGTTGCTAGCCGTTTCTCGCAAGGGAAACCCTGCCCCCCGTCGGGGGCAGGTCGCTGCACGCAGTGGGAGGCCTTGGGGGCCCGTCCTTTAGATCTTGCCGACCAAGTCCAGTGAAGGCGTGATGGTCTTGGCGCCGTCGTTCCACTTGGCGGGGCAGACTTCACCGGGGTGAGCGGCCACGTACTGGGCAGCTTTGAGCTTGCGCAGGGTTTCCTTGACGTCACGGGCGATGGCGTTGTCATGGACTTCCATGGTCACGATCTTGCCTTCGGGGTTGATGATGAAGGTGCCGCGCAGTGCCAGGCCTTCTTCTTCGATGTGCACGTCAAAACCACGGGTCAGGCGGTGTGTGGGGTCACCGATCAAGGGGAACTTGGCCTTGCCGACAGCAGGCGATGTCTCGTGCCACACTTTGTGCGAGAAATGGGTGTCGGTGGTGACGATGTAGACCTCAGCACCGGCTTTCTGGAATTCTGCGTAGTTGTCAGCGGCGTCTTCCACTTCAGTGGGGCAGTTGAAGGTGAACGCTGCGGGCATAAAAATGAACACGTTCCACTTGCCTTTGAGGCTTTCGTTGGAAACAGTGATGAATTTGCCGTTTTGAAACGCGTCGTTTTTGAATTCGATAACTTCGGTGTTGATCAGGGACATTTTCTTTATTCCTATGAGTTAATGATGTTCGATTGAAAGAACGCATTAATCATAAGACACGCAGCCGCGTCTCTGGGTTGATTCGCTCAATAGGCGTTATTTGGATTTTCTATCTCCGCCCTTCAAGCGCTGTCACCTGCGTTCTCGACAACGCCAGCGTGACATGCGTCAATGCCGCCTGATTAAAAGTTCATTCTCAAAGGCTGCCGTGACCGAAACCGAGACCACCCACCATCGCATTTGTCCCCTGTGTGAAGCCTGTTGCGGGCTGGAAATCAAGGTCGATGCGGGCAAAGTCATCAGCATCCGGGGCCATGCCCAGGATGTTTTCAGCGCCGGCTATATCTGCCCCAAAGGGGTGGCCCTGAAAGACCTGCACGAAGACCCCGACCGCTTGCGCACCCCGCTGATCAAGCGCAACGGCGTGCATGAGCCGGCCACCTGGGATGAAGCATTTGCGGAGATTGAGCGCCGCCTGCCACCAATCTTGGCCGCCCACGGGCGCGACGCCTCCGCCGTGGTGGTGGGCAACCCGTCCGCCCACAAGATTGGTTTGCTCACCTATTTCGGCAAGCTGGCGCGGGCCTTGGGCACGCGCAACGTGTTTTCGGCCTCCACGCTGGACCAAATGCCCAAGCAACTGGCCAGCGGCCTGATGTTTGGGCACTGGCTGTCGGTGGCGCTGCCGGACATTGCACGCACGGATTTGCTGCTGGTGATTGGCGCCAATCCCCTGGCCAGCAACGGCAGCATGTGGACGGTGCCTGACTTCAAAGGCAAAGCCAAAGCCTTGCAAGCACGCGGCGGCCAGCTGATCGTGATTGACCCGCGCCGCACAGAAACCGCCGCGCTGGCCGACACCCACCATTTCATTCGCCCCGGCGCCGACGTGTTTTTGCTGGCCGCCATGGTGCAGACCTTGTTTGAAGAAGATCTCGTCACGCTGGGCACGGCCAGCGAGTGGGTCGTCGGGGTGGATGAGGTGCGCCAGGCGGTGGCACCGTTCACACCAGAGTTGGCGGCGACGCGCTGTGGCATGGCGGCTGAGACCATTCGGGCCTTGGCGCGTCAACTGGCCAGCACACCGCGTGCTGCGGTGTACGCCCGCATTGGCACCTGCACCCAGGAGTACGGCACGCTGGCCAGCTGGCTGGTGGACGTGCTCAACACCCTGACCGGTCACCTGGACCTGCCCGGTGGCGTGCTGTTTGCCAAATCCGCCGCCTTCGCCTCCAACACAGCGGGCAAACCCGGCATCGGCAAAGGCGTCACGACGGGGCGCCATCACGCGCGGGTCAGCGGCGCGCCCGAGGTGTACGGCGAGTTGCCCATCACTTGCCTGGCCGAAGAAATAGAGACCCCCGGTGAAGGCCAGGTACGCGCCCTGTTCACGGTGGCGACCAACCCGGTGCTGTCCTCGCCCAACGGACCGCGCCTGGCAGCAGCGCTGGACACG
This sequence comes from uncultured beta proteobacterium, assembly GCA_963781205.1. GTDB lineage: Bacteria > Pseudomonadota > Gammaproteobacteria > Burkholderiales > Burkholderiaceae_C > Rhodoferax. The sequence goes on from CAWAFG010000002.1 coordinate 3,965, forward strand.
CTGGACTTCATGGTGAGCATGGACATTTACCTGAACGAGACAACGCGACACGCGGATGTGATCTTGCCGGGCCAGTCGCCGCTGGAGGAGTTTCATTACGACGTGGCGTTTCCCCAGCTGTCATGGCGCAACCACGCGCGCTACAGCCCGCCGGTGCTCACGCCACCCGCCCACCAGCCGGAAGAGTGGCAGACCCTTTTGAAGTTGGCGGCGATTGTCAAAGGCCAAGGCGCGCAACAAGACGCCAACGCGCTGGACGACGCCCAGTTTGCCGAGGACGCCGAGCGCCTGTTTGGCAAGCACGCTGACACCGTGGTGCAGGCCACCCTGGGCCTGAAAGGACCCCAGCGCACGCTGGAAGTTGCGCTGCGCAGCGGGCCGTATGGCGACGGCTTTGGCCAACGCCCTGACGGGTTGACCTTGGCCAAGGTGATGGCGTCCAACGCCAGTGGCGGCATTGACCTGGGTGAACTGAAGCCCCGCCTGCCGGAGATGCTGCGCACGCCCAGCGGCAAGGTGGAGCTGGCGCCTGCTTCATTGCTGACCGACATGTTGCGCGCCGCCGCCGACCTCGCCCGCCCGGCGCCTGAGTTGGTCATCATCGGGCGGCGCGACGTTCGCACCAATAACAGCTGGATGCACAACCTGCCCATCTTGGCCAAAGGCCCGTTTCGTTGCACCGCCCTGGTTCACCCCTTGGATGCGCAACGGCTGGGCTTGAAGGATGGCGCGCTGGCCCGCATTGCCAGCGGTTCGCGCCACGTGGAGGCGCCGGTGCAGATCAGTGAAGAAATGATGCCGGGCGTGGTGAGCCTGCCGCACGGCTGGGGCCACAACTTGCCCGGCGCGCGATTGACGCTGGCCGCCGAGCGCCCCGGCGCCAACTTGAACGCGCTGCTGGACGACCAGTGGCGTGACCCGCTCTCTGGCAATGCCGTGTTGGGCGGCATGGCCATCACCATGGCATCACTGGCCTGAGTGTTTGTCAGCCATCGCCAGCTCTGTGAACTTGAGCTGGCGATCAACGACTGCCGCTCAGCTCAAGGGGTCTATCCGGGTTTCGGCAAACAACGAAGGCCGAAACAAGCGATCCGCATCGCTGGGGTCGCGCGCGGCCCACAAGCCCAGCTCGTTGGCGCGCATGGGCTTGGCAAACAGATAGCCTTGCAGCTCGTCGCACCCCATCTCAACCAGAATGTCACGTTGTTTTTTGGTTTCAACGCCTTCGGCCACCACCTTGAGTTTGAGGGCGTGGGCCATGTCGACAATCGTTTGCGCAATGAACTGGGCATGCTCGCTGACATCCAGATCGCTCACGAAAGCGCGGTCAATCTTCAACTCGCTGGCCGGTAGCCGCTTCAGGGAGGCGAGGCTGGAGTGACCGGTGCCGAAGTCATCAATCGAGACATGAATGCCCAGTTGGCCCAGCCGGTCAAACACCTGCATCGTGGCCACCGTGTCCTCCATTGCGATGGACTCTGTGATTTCACAGGTGAACCGTGAGGGTGGTGTTTGCGTGCGCTTCAGAACCTTCTCCAGATGCTCGACAAAATCATCCTGTCGCATCTGGTGCGCAGAGATATTGACGGCGATCCGCATGCGCAGCCCTTGCTCTCGCCAAATTTGAGCCTGCTGGCAGGCCTCTTCAATCACCCAGCGCCCCAGGCTTTGGATCACGCCATAACGCTCGGCCAGACCAATGAAACGATCGGGACTGATCATGCCCAGCTGGGGATGGCGCCAACGCACCAAGGCCTCCACGGCCGTGATTTGAAGCGTGCGGGCGTCCACCTTGGGCTGGTAGAACAACTCCAACTGCTGGCGTTCCACGGCACAACGCAGATCGTGAAGCAATCGGGCCGAGTCACGTCGGCCTTCAGCAGCGGGTTGGTCGTACTCGGCAAAACCATCGCCGCCCTGCAGCTTGACCGTGCGCATGGCCAGTGCGGCCTTTTCCACAATATTGCGCCGGGACCCATGGTGGGGGTAAGCCGCGACGCCGACCGAGCAGGTCAGACGCACCTCGCCACCGGACATTGCAATCGGGACGGCCAAGGCCGCACGCAGTTTGATGGCCAGGTTTTTGGCGTCTTGCAGCGACACATCCGCCACCACAGCAAACTCGTTGCCCACCCAACGCGCCACAGCGATGCCCGGTAAAAGACCGATTTGAATGCGCCGCGCCACCTCCAACAAGACGAAATCGCCGCAAGCCTGCCCATAGGCCTCATTGGTGGCACGAAAGTAATCAATGTCCAGGTAGAGCACGCACATCGGTTGGCCGGATGCATCGCTTCGCAGGCAGGCTTCGTCCAAGTCCCGCTCCAGCCCCTTGGGGGTGCGCAGCCCTGTGACCGGGTCGTTGCTTTGCAGGCTGGACAGTTCCGAAGACACCTTCTCCAACTGGGCCGCCGTGAGGCCCGCGCTCTGCTTCAAGCGCCAATAGGCCAACAAGACCGCGAACGCCAACAGCACACTGACGGCTGTGGCAAGCGAAAGCCAAAGGGTGTTTGGAGACATGATGGCGCATTCTGGCACAGCGCTGCGTGCTGCAGTGAGGGAAGATTGCAAGAGGCCAGGGCCTGCAGTGACCCCATCGCTATTTGCCCCAGATGCACACCTTGACGATGTCAGTCTGGGCCGTGAAAGTCACTACATATTTGATAGCTATCTGCGCTTATTTCACTAAGGGGAAACACGGTATTTCATACCAAACTTCCTCATCACCTGCCGCACACGCTCTATCTGTGGCACACTGCGCGCCTTTGCGGCGGACGGCCTGCCTGCATCTGGACCGAACCGTTTGCCCGCGGAGAGACTACTTTGCCCCACACTACTTCTACGATCACCGGCGCCGCCTTGGGGCAGTCGGTTCGCACTTACCGCTGCCAATGTGGCGAGCCGATTTTCTTTCGGAACAGCACGTGCCTGACCTGCAACACCCCGCTGGGCTATCACCCGGAAAAGGCCCGATTGATACCTTTGAAACCCGTCTGAGGCAGCAGAGACATGGACGCTCTGGGAAGGTGACGGTCAGACCTACCACGCTGCGCCAACCTGCACACACCCGCCACTTGCAATTGGCTCATACCGACGTCTGATGTACACACTCACAAGGGCTTGTGCCGGGCCTGCCGGCTGAATCGCACCATTCCCGACTTGGCGGACCCCAAGCACCCGGACAACGGTGAACTCTGGGGCCGGATTGAGTTGGCCAAGCGGCGCTTGGTGTCTGCGTTGCTGGTGATGGGACTGCCCGTGGCCTCGCGCGAGACCGAAGACACAAAGCGCGGCGTGATGTTTGACTTTCTGCGCTCTCCCTCCAAGGGCCCGCACGTCATGACAGGCCACAACGATGGCTTGATCACCCTGAACCTGGCCGAGGCCGACCACGCCCACCGCGAGGCCGCCCGCCGCGCGATGGACGAGCCTTATCGCACGCTGGTCGGACATTTCCGCCATGAGATTGGGCACTATTACTGGGACAGGCTGGTCTGGGACACCTCTTGGCTGGAAAAATTCCGGGCCTTGTTTGGCGACGAAAACCAGGACTATGCCGCCAGCCTGAAAGAAAACTATGAAAACGGACCTCGCCCCGACTGGCCGCAGCATTTTGTCAGTGCCTACGCCAGCGTGCACCCCTGGGAAGATTGGGCGGAATGCTGGGCGCACTACATGCACATGCTCGACACCGTGGACTCCGCACAAAGCTTTGGGCTGACCATTGACAGCACCCAGATCGAGTTCACCCCGTTCACGGCCGACTGGCTGTACCAGTGCGAGCACCCAGACTCCGAGCGCTTTCTGGCCTTTCTGAATCGCTGGACCCTGCTCACGATGATGCTCAACGGCATGTCACGCGCGATGGGGCAACCCGACTTCTATCCCTTCGTGCTGCCGCATGAGGCAGTGACGAAGCTGCACTTCATCCATTTGCTGGTGCTCTCTTCTCAGGAGCCAGTGCCTGCAGCGACTGCGTGGCGGCAACGTCGGTGCCGGCACCGCCGCCCGACCCGCGTCGGCCTCCCAAAGCCAGTCACAAAGCAGCACCGACACCACGGTGCAGCCCCCGCAATTGACGAAGTAGGCCATCGTCCCTGATGATGGTGAACCCAGACACGACGGTGGGGACACCCATTGAACCTGCGCACTAAAACCTTCCTGCTCATTTTCGGACTGGCCAGCGCCCTGATTGTGCTGATCGCTGGCACGGCTTTGCGGTTTCAGGAGCAAACCATCCGGGCCAATGTGCTCATTGGCGTTGATGCCTTGGCGCGCGCCAGTTCGGTCAACGTGGCCTCGTTCATGCGCAACGGAATGCAGGATGCCGTCATGCTGGCGGCCAGCCTCGACACCACGGCACGACGGATGAGGCCGCGCGTCGCCCCGCCCTCTTTGGCGCCCTGGCCCAGCTCGGACGACGGCAGCAGCGTTTTGACAATGGCGTGTTTCTGCTGGACAAAGACGGCCAGTTTCTGGCGGACTACCCGCCTCATCCCGAGTTGGCAGGCCGGACCTGGTGCACCGGGACTATTTCAAACAAGTGATTGCCACTTCGCGTCCGGTCGCGGGAGAACCTTATGTATCGAGTCGTACCGGCCGCCCTGTGTTGACCTTTGCCGTGCCGATCTTCGACCCCAAGGGGGAATTGATCGGCGGTGACTGGGATGCTCGGTCAACCTGTTGGGGCAAGACGGCATTGGCGCCATTACCAACCAGACATTGGGCGACTCCGGTTACATCTTTATCTTTGACCGGCTCACCCGGCTGATGGTTTCTCACCCTGACCCGGCGCGCGTGCTCCAACGCGACGTTCCTGTGGGGGCGAATGCCCTGCTCGATCAAGGTGTAAACGGGTTTGAGGGAGTGGGCGAGACCGTGAACTCCCGTGGTGTACCGATGTTGATGGGCGTACGGGCCGTGCCCAACAGCAGCTGGCTGGTGATTGCACAAATGCCGCAGGTCGAAGCGCTTGCCCCGATGCGTCAGAGTCGCCGGGTCATGATTGCCATCGCGGGTGGCGCCTGGCTGTTGGCAATATTGCTGAGTTTTTGGGTGTCGCGCCAACTGGGGCGTCCGATTACCAAACTTCAAGAGGCAGCGCTCGACGTCTGCGAGAGCCTGCCATCACGCCCGGTGCACCAACACCCCCGTTCGCCGGGCAAGTTGCTGCACCGTTTCGTCAACCGCAAAGATGAAATTGGCGCTCTGGCCCGTACGTTTGACGAGCTGACCTGGCGCCTGGACGACGAAATCTCGTCGCTCAACCTGGCTGCGCATGAGCTGCGAAGCACCTTCGACGCGGTCACCATTCCCCTGTTTCGTCTGGCGCCAGACCTCACGGTGCTGCGCTGCAACCGCGCCGCATCCGATTGGTTGCGCCAACCCGAGTCAGCGCTGGTCAACCAAACCCTGCTGCCCCTGCTGTTCCCCCATGCCAGACCCGGCCCGGATTGGCCCGATCTGAGCGACTTCAGCACCGTCGACCGGACGCATGAACAGCACTGGGTGGCACGTTTGCCAGGCTCCGAGCGCCAACTGGAATTTTCAGCCACTCCGATTCTTGGCGACCAGTCCCAGCCGACGGGCTTGGTCCTTGCCGTGCGCGACATCACGGAGCGCCTGCAGGAAGCCGCCAAAATTCGCTCGCTTGCGTTTTTGGACCCGCTGACTGGACTGGCCAACCGGCTGTTGCTGGCAGACCGGCTGGACCAGGCCTTGGCCCTGGCGCGGCGCCACGCGGCCAAGGCGGGGCTGATGTACCTTGACCTGGACCACTTCAAAACCATCAACGACACCTACGGCCATGGCGTCGGCGATGACTTGTTGCGGGCTGTCAGCACGCGTTTGCAGGAATGCCTGCGAACCAGTGACACGCTCGCACGCATCGGCGGGGACGAATTTGTGATTGTGTTGGCGGAACTGTCCTCGCCCGAAGAAGCGATCAGGGTGGCCCAACGTATCGTCTCAGCGCTGGCGCTGCCTTTTGAGCTGGGCAACGTGGTGGTGCAGACCTCAAGCAGCATTGGCATCGCGATTCACCCCGAAGGGGGAGATGACGCCCAGACGCTGACCATACATGCCGATCAGGCGATGTACCAAGCCAAGCGCCAAGGCCGCAATGCCTATGTGCTGCATCACACGTCTTCACCCAACGCTTCAAGCGATTTGGCGCAGAACGACGACGAAAAACCGCCGGCGCTTTAGGTCACCCGGGTGTCCGGCCAGTTGAGCGCGATGTCACCCGCAGGCGCCGGGCGGCCCAAGAAATAACCTTGCACCACCTGGCAGTCCATGGCCATCAGGCCATCGAGCTCAGCGCGGCTCTCCACCCCTTCGGCGACACAGGTCAGACCCAGGCTGCGCGCCATGCTGATGATTCCGCGGGCGATGCCTTGCTTGCGGGGATCGTCCTGCAGCCCCATGACAAAACAGCGGTCAATCTTCAGCACATCAATCGGCAGGTCCAGCAGGTGGCTCAGCGACGAAAATCCGGTCCCGAAATCGTCCAACGCCGTTCCAACGCCCTGCGCCCGCAGCACCTCAAACACCTGCCGGACCGAGGCCGCATGTTGAACTAACACGGACTCGGTAATTTCCAGCTCCAGGCAGTCCAAGGGCAAGCCGCTTTCCCGCAGGGGCGTCAAGATGCGATCGATCATGCGCTCAGGGTCAATAAACTCACGCGCCGAGACATTGACCGCCAACCGCGCCTCGGGCACCCGGGTTCTCAAAGTGGCCAAGGCCGCCAAACTGGCCCCCAGAACCCAATCGGTGACCGCAGAGATCAGGCCGCACTCCTCCGCCACGGCAATGAACTCCCCCGGCGCAATCAAGCCCCGCTGGGGATGCTGCCACCGCACCAGAGCCTCCACGCCGCGAAGCTGCCGGGTTTTCACGTCAAATTGAGGTTGAAAATACAGCCGCAACTCGCCCCGCTGGATGCCATCACGCAAGTCGCTTTCAATGGCCAAGCGGGCGCGCAACTTGGCTGACAAGGCCGGGGTGTAGAGCTGCACATGGTTGCGGCCCAACTCCTTGGCCCGGTACATGGCGGTGTCCGCGTGTTTGGTCAGGTCGCTGGATGTAACGCCGTCGTGCGGGTAACAACTGACCCCAATGCAGCAGCCAATGCGTACCTGCTGTCCACCTATCTCAAAAGGCGCTTCAATGGCGGCGCGAATGGCTTGTGCCACGCCCACGGCAACTTCCACACTGTCCACGCTTGGCAACAACACCTGAAACTCATCGCCCCCCAAGCGGCACACCACGTCTGAGCCTCTCAGTTCGTGGCGCAAACGCTGCGCGACCTCGCGCAGCAATTGGTCCCCGGCTTCGTGCCCCAGTGTGTCGTTTACCGCCTTGAATCGGTCCAAGTCAATAAACAACACGGCGGGCCGGGCGCCGTTCACTTGGGCGTTCACCAGCACCACATCCAGGGTTTGACCAAAGGCGATTCGATTGGGCAAGCCGGTCAATGCGTCGGTCAGTGCCTGGTGCTCCAGTGACTTGGACAGCTGCCGGGTTTCCGTGATGTCTTCACACACCACCAGCAACACTTTTTCACTGCCGCCTGCGTCAACCAAGCGCGTGCTTTGACGAGACCACAAAGGCTGGCCGATCGCGTTGACCATTTCAGCCTCCCGCGTGGCGGCTTGCCCCAGGGGCAGGTCGCACCATTGGGCCACCCGTGTGAGCGTCTCATCTTTTCGCGCCGTGGGGTGCAGCACTGAAAAGCATTGGCCGATCAGATTTTCGGGGGCGAAGCCCAAGGTTTCGGCGCCAAAAAGGCTCACTTGTTGAATGATGCCCCGCAAATCCAGGCTGAGCTGCAACACCGGGCTGCCATCGATGAACAAACGCATCGCCGCAGCCGCGCTGGCCTGCGCCCGAATGCGCTCAAAAGCCGCGCCAATCAAACGCCCCAGCGTGCCCAGAATCGTCTCCAATTGCCGGCCGGGCTCCGCCGGCAGATAGGTTGCCAGATTCAGGACACCAATCACGGCGCCGCTCACGTGAATCGGGACCGACCAGGTCGCTCTAAAACCGACAGCCGCCAGCCGTCTCACCTCTTCAAAGGGTGAATCGGCAAGGTTGGTTTTCATCACCACGGCACCACGCGTCAGCGCCTCAGCCATGCCGCTCTCCTCCACCGAAAGCACCGTTCCCACAGAAATAACAGCATGGCCCTGCACAGCCAAAACACTGACATGCTGCCCATCCGGCAGAACCTGGACAAAACTCATGCGATCAGCATGAATAACTTGCGCCTGGCGGGCAGCGACGATGTCAAACACCTCGGCCTCCGTCACGGCGGTGGACAACTGGCTGGCCACCTCACTCAGTACGAGGACCCGGGCGGCATAGATGCGCTGGCTCTGCGCCGTTTGCTGTGCTTCACGCAGCAGGCGGCGGCGCTCCAGACTGGCGCCCACCAACGCGGCCACTTGGCGCAACAAATTCAGCGTGGCATCGCCAAACACTTCGCTATCGGAGGCCGCCAAATTGATGCAGCCCAATACCTGAGCCGAGTCTTGCAAAGGAATATTGACGGCAAAGCGAAGGCCTTGCCGCGCTAACGCCGCCGAATCGACATAGGGCGAGGCCTCGTCAGTCGGCCAGACCTCGGAGAAGTTGTGGCACGCGGACTTGCCGACCATGGACCCTTGCGTGGGCACACTCATTCCTACCGGCATGATGCCCTGTGTCCCATGCAAGGCCATGACCTCCAGCGACTGGAAGTCGGGCGCAAAGAGCGCGACACTGACCCGGTTGGCCTGCGTCATGTGCGGCAAGTGCCGGGCCACTGCCGCATAAACCTCAACCTCTGTTTCAGCCTGGCTAATCTCGACGATCAAGCGGCCTAAATGGGCGTTGGGTGACTCGATGTCTGAGTCAATCATGTCGGTGACTCCAAAGCGACCTGGGACCTGAATTCATAAAACTGCGCACTGGTGAATGGGCTCTCTGGGTGAGTGGATTCGCGCCTCTTGAAACGCGCGCTTGCTTGTCGATACCGCCAGTCATCCGTCATTATGGGACAACTGCGCAGCCACACAAGCGGCCACCAGTGGCAAATTCCGGGTGGGCACTCCACTTGAAATCCGGTATGCTTCCCTGCGCAAGCAAGGCCCACGGCGATCCCGCAAGCCTTGCCGCATTGTCCGGTTCATGCATGGCGACCTGCTGTGTCGTGAGCCCTGTTCCAACGTATTCCGATGCAAGACACAAACTTGCCAGGAGAGATGCCGATGCCCCAGCACGCCCCCTTACGTCTGCACGTCCCTGAGCCCACCGGGCGACCAGGTCATGACACAGACTTTTCCTACCTCCCCCTGTCCGCCGCCGGCGACGTGCCCCGCCCCCCGGTGGATGTGCAAGCCGCCCAAACCCGAGACCTGGCCTTCACGCTGATTCGCGTGCTTGACGAGCACGGTCACGCCGTCGGCCCGTGGGCGCCGCAGCTCAGCAACGATCAATTGCGCCGAGGCCTGCGCGCCATGCTCAAGACGCGCGCGTTTGATGCCCGCATGCTGATTGCGCAGCGACAAAAGAAGATGTCTTTCTACATGCAGTGCCTGGGCGAAGAGGCGATTGCCTGCGCCCATGCCATGGCCCTGACCGATGGCGACATGTGCTTCCCCACCTACCGTCAGCAAGGCCTGTTGCTGGCGCGCGAGGATGTATCGCTGGTGGAGATGATTTGCCAGCTGTATTCCAACCAGCATGACCCGCTCAAGGGCCGCCAACTGCCGGTGATGTATTCCAGCAAAAAGCAGGGCTTTTTCTCGATCTCTGGCAACCTCGCCACACAGGTGATTCAGGCGGTGGGCTGGGCCATGGCCTCGGCCATCAAGGGCGACACCAAGGTGGCGTCGAGCTGGATTGGCGACGGCGCCACCGCCGAGGCCGACTTTCACACCGGCCTGACCTTTGCCCATGTGTACCGGGCGCCAGTCATTCTCAATGTGGTCAACAACCAGTGGGCCATTTCCACCTTTCAGGCCATTGCGGGTGGCGAAGGAACCACCTTCGCCGCGCGCGGCGTGGGCAGCGGCATTGCGTCCCTGCGCGTCGATGGCAATGACTTTCTGGCTGCCTACGCCGCCTCGCAATGGGCGCTGGAGCGTGCCCGCAGCAACCTCGGCCCTACCCTGATTGAGTGGGTGACTTACCGCGCCGGGCCGCACTCGACCTCGGACGACCCCAGCAAATACCGGCCGTCCAATGACACCGCCCGCTTTCCGCTGGGTGACCCCATCCTGCGCATGAAGCAGCATTTGATTGGCCTGGGAATCTGGTCTGACGCTGAACACGAGTCCACCCAGAAAGAACTGGAGGCTGAAGTCGCCGCCGCGCAAAAAGAGGCTGAAAAATACGGCTCCATGGCCGATGGCCTCATGCGCAGCCCGGCCGAGATGTTTGAAGATGTTTACAAGGAGATGCCAGAGCACCTGCGTCGCCAACGCCAGGAACTGGGGATCTGACCATGAACAATCAATATGACAACGCAAGTTCAGCCCCCTCGGGGGGCAGCGCAGTACGCGCAGCGACAAGCATGGGGGCCACATCTTCCATGACCATGATCCAGGCATTGCGCTCGGCCATGGATGTGATGCTGGAGCGTGACGACAACGTGGTCGTCTATGGCCAGGACGTGGGCTACTTCGGCGGCGTGTTTCGCTGCACCGAAGGCCTGCAAAAGAAGTACGGCAGTTCGCGCGTGTTTGACGCCCCCATCTCGGAAGGCGGCATTGTCGGCACGGCGGTCGGCATGGGGGCTTATGGTCTTCGCCCCGTGGTGGAGATCCAGTTTGCGGATTACTTCTACCCTGCCAGTGACCAGATCGTCTCGGAGGCCGCGCGCCTGCGTTACCGCTCGGCCGGCGACTTCACCTGCCCCATGACGATTCGCATGCCTTGCGGCGGCGGCATTTACGGCGGCCAAACCCACAGCCAAAGCCCAGAGGCCATGTTCACCCAGGTGTGCGGCTTGCGCACCGTGATGCCTTCCAACCCCTATGACGCCAAGGGCTTGTTGATTGCGTCGATTGAGAACGACGACCCGGTGATTTTTCTGGAGCCCAAACGCCTGTACAACGGCCCGTTTGACGGCCACCATGACAAGCCGGTGGTGCCCTGGTCGAAACACCCCATGGGCATGGTGCCCGAGGGCTACTACACCGTGCCGCTGGACAAAGCCGCCATCACCCGCCCCGGCAAAGCGCTGACCGTGATTGCCTACGGCACCATGGTCTACGTGGCCGAGGCCGCCGCCCAGGAGAGCGGAGTGGACGCCGAGATCATCGACCTGCGCAGCATCTGGCCGCTGGACCTGGAGACCATCGTGGCCTCCGTCAAGAAGACCGGACGCTGCGTGGTGGTGCACGAAGCCACCCGCACCAGCGGTTTTGGCGCCGAACTGATTGCGCTGATTCAGGAGCATTGTTTCTACCACCTGGAGGCGCCCATCGAGCGCGTCGCCGGTTGGGACACACCGTACCCGCATGCCCAGGAGTGGGCTTATTTTCCCGGCCCGAAACGGGTCGCAGAAGCGTTCAAACGCACGATGGAGGCATGATGGGTATTCACACAATCAAGATGCCAGACATTGGCGAAGGCATTGCCGAGGTGGAGTTGGTCGCCTGGCACGTGAAGGTGGGCGACCTGGTGGCGGAAGACCAAATTCTGGCTGACGTCATGACCGACAAAGCCACGGTCGAAATCCCGTCCTCCGTCGCCGGCAAGGTGTTGTCTTTGGGCGGTGCCGTGGGCCAGGTCATGGCCGTGGGCTCTGAGGTCATCCGCATTGAGGTCGAAGGCGCGGGCAACGTGAAAGACAGCGCCGTGGCGCCGTCAGCGGCACCGGCCAACCCTGCCCCTGCGGCACCCGCTGCGGCTCCGGTTGCACAAGCGACGCCTGCTGCGCCCCCCTCACCACCCGCTCCCGCCCGTCGTGAGACGTGCGCCTGCCGCATCGGCACCACACGCCCGCCAGTTGGGCGACAAACCCATCGCCTCGCCCGCCGTGCGCCGGCGCGCCTGGGACTTGGGCGTGGAGTTGCAGTTTGTGCCGGGCACCGGCACCGCAGGCCGCATCACGCACGAGGATCTGGACGCCTTCGCCGCGCGAGCCGGCCAGGGCGCGGTCGCTGCTCAAGCGGACCAGCGCTACGCCGAGCGCAATGATGAACACGCCGTGCCCGTGATTGGCCTGCGCCGCAAGATTGCGCAGAAGATGCAAGAGTCCAAGCGCCGCATTCCCCACTTTGCCTACGTTGAAGAGGTGGATGTAACCGAGTTGGAAGCCTTGCGCGCCAAGCTCAATGCCCAACACGGCAAAACGCGCGGGCGCCTGACCATGCTGCCTTTTGTGATGCGCGCCCTGATTCTGGCGGTGCGCCAATTTCCGCAAATCAACGCGCGTTACGACGACGAAGCCGCCGTGGCGACGCACTTTGGTGCGGTGCATTTGGGTATTGCCACGCAAAGTGAAGCCGGTTTGATGGTGCCCGTGGTGCGCCACGCCGAGACGCGTGACCTGTGGGCCTGTGCGGCTGAAGTGACGCGCCTGGCCGAAGCCGCCCGCAGCGGCAAGGCCACGCGCGACGAGCTGAGTGGCTCGACCATCACCATCACCAGCCTGGGCGCCTTGGGCGGCATTGTGAGCACCCCGGTCATCAACCACCCCGAGGTGGCGATTGTGGGCGTCAACCGCATGGTCGAGCGGCCCATGATTCGCAACGGCGCCGTGGTGGCGCGGCTGATGATGAACCTCTCATCCAGCTTTGACCACCGCGTGGTAGACGGCTTGCATGCGGCCGAGTTTGTTCAATCGATACGTGGCTATCTGGAGTGTCCGGCCACCCTGTTCGTGGAGTAAGGCATGGAAATCCAACACACAACCCTGCTCATCATTGGCGGCGGACCCGGCGGCTATGTGGCCGCCATCCGGGCGGCACAACTGGGCATTGCCACCACCTTGGTCGAGGGCGACACGGTGGGTGGCACCTGCCTGAACATTGGCTGCATTCCCTCCAAGGCGCTGATTCACGCCGCGCACGCCTACCACCAGGCGCACCACTACATGGGCGACCACACGCTGGGCATTCATGTGGAGGCGGCCCGCATTGACGTCGCCCAAACCGTGCGCTGGAAAGACGGCATCGTCGCCCGGCTGACCGGCGGCGTGGGCGCTTTGCTGAAGAAGAACGGCGTCAAGGTCGTCAAAGGCTGGGCCCAGATGGTGGACGGCAAGACGGTCGATGTGCGACTGGATGGCGACAGCGGCGAGCCCCAGCGAATTCAATGTGAGCACCTGCTGCTGGCCACGGGTTCGGTGGAAATGGGCTTGCCCGGCATGCCGTTTGGTGAGCGCGTGATCTCATCCACCCAGGCGTTGTCCCCCACCTCGGTGCCGCAACGCCTGGTGGTGGTGGGCGGCGGCTACATCGGGCTGGAGCTGGGCACGGTGTACCGCAAGCTCGGCGCCGACGTGACGGTGGTGGAAGCCCAAGACCGGCTGCTGCCGCTGTATGACGACGAACTGGTGAAGCCAGTTGGCGCGTCACTGCGCCAACTGGGCATTCATGTGCTGCTGGGCAGCAAGGTGCAGGGCTTGAACGCCACGGGCGACGGCGTGCGCGTACAAGACAGCGCCGGACATGAGACCGACTTGCCTGCCGATCAGGTGCTGGTCGCCATTGGCCGCGTGCCACGCACCCACGGCTGGGGTCTGGAGGGGCTGATGCTGGCCATGCACGGGCGCGCCGTGAAGGTGGACGACCAGTGCCGCACTTCCATGCGCAACGTCTGGGCCATTGGTGATTTGACGGGTGAGCCCATGCTGGCCCACCGCGCCATGGCGCAGGGTGAGATGGTGGCCGAAATCATTGCCGGCCAGCGCCGCCACTTTGCGCCGAACGCCATTGCCGCCGTGTGCTTTACCGACCCCGAACTGGTGGTGGTGGGCCTGTCACCCGGGCAAGCCCATCAGGCGGGACTGGACTGCATCACGGCCAACTTTCCGTTTGCGGCCAATGGTCGCGCCATGACGCTGGAGTCCACCGACGGTTTTGTGCGCGTGGTGGCGCGGCGCGACAACCACCTCATCGTGGGTTGGCAAGCCGTGGGCGCGGGGGTGTCCGAACTGAGCACCGCGTTTTCGCACTCGATTGAAATGGGCGCCACACTGGAAGACGTGGCCGGCACCATTCACGCCCACCCCACGCTGGGCGAAGCCGTGCAGGAAGCCGCGTTGCGGGCGTTGGGCCACGCCTTGCACATCTGAGCGGGCCGGGTTGGCTGCCAACCCATTGGCAGTCAGCCCGGCGATGCCTTGCCAGCGCCCAAGCGCTATGTAGGCTGCGCTCGCCTACGAGGCCCTTCAAAAGTGTGACTTTTTTCACACTTGTGGAAATAAGCACCCGATGCGTCCCGTCTGTGGCGCAAAGGGTACGGGACCCCCCGTTGAAATGCCTACCATTTAAGGTTTTCAACATTGAATTTATATGAAATTGAAGCCAATTGCGTTCTTTCTTACTTTAGTGCTCTCAATTTCCGCGTTTGCTGCAGATGATCTGAAGGCGGTTTCGTGCATGTACGAAATCAAGTCCGAGGTGTACCGCTTTGCCCGCCTGAGGCATCAAGTTTCCCAGTCCTTGCCACCCGCGCAAGCGCAGAAGGTGAAGACACAGCTCAAAGCCAGCGTTCAGGAGCTGATGCTGAACCTGCATGAATCCAAGCCCGGTCTGGACAAACTGAAATTGCAAAACCAGTACCAGCGGATGGACAGTTCCATCTCAGACCTGTTGACTGAAAGCGCCATGGCAACCGGCGCAACCGATGCCATGCGGGACAAGCAGTCCAAAGTGATTGCGCTGTCCGATGAGATGGCGGCCCAACTGATCCAGAAAATCGGCACCCCCAGTGCGAAGGACGTGGCCTTGATCGGCAGCGCCAAAGTCAGCATTGAGAAGCTCGCTTTTGACTTCAACGAATGCGGCAAAGATTGCGCCAAGGTGTTGCCAGATGACTTGACTGCGGTTCAAAAAAACATGGACGCCATGCAAGCCAGTTTGGGAAAGTACTTTAAAAGCAGCTCTTATGACATGGTGAATAACCAACTGATCTTCCTGAAAAAATCAGTCGCTGCCAAAGCGCAGGGAACGGCTGATGCCAGCTCCATGGACTTCCTGATCGTGACCACCGGCAACCTGTGGAAGCTCATCGACGAAGTGCTGGACAGTTACGTCGAAAAATCTGGCGGCTGATTCAGGCCCAGTGAACCCATCCGCATCAGGCGGATGAGTTCACCACTGCAGCCTCTGCGTGCTGGCGTGATCAGCCCATGATTGGCTAGTGATGGAACTTGCCGTCGCGCCCAATCAGGGTCAGCTCGGTGAGGCTGGAGCCTTGGTGGTTTTTGGCGCTGTAGTTGATCGTGAATCCCCCCATGCGCACGTCTTGCATGGACTCCAATCCGGCAATGAGTGACTCCCGCGTCAGGTTGCGCCCGGCGCGCTTGAGCCCCTCCACCAACACGCGGGCACTCAGGTAGCCCTCCATGCTGGAGAAGTCAAACTCCTTTTCGCCCGCCGCTGTCATGTGCTGCTGGTACTCGCGCACGATGGCAATCTTGGGTGAAAACGGAAACGGCACCACCTGTGAGATCACAACGCCTTGGCCGACATCACCCAACTCATCGGCCAACGCTTTGGAGCCCACAAAGCTGACGTTGAAAAACTGCCCGCCGTAGCCTTTGGCGCGCGCTTGCTTGATGAACTCAGCGCATGACTTGTAAGCCCCGATCTGAATCACCGCCTCTGGCGTGGCCTTGGTGATTTCAGCCAACGAGGTGCTGACATCCACACTGTTGCGCTCGACCGTGGCGGTGACCACGGGCTTGAGCTGGCGCTTGGCCAGCGCACGCACAACGCCCTCCAAACCGGCTTTGCCATAGGCGTCATTTTGGTAAAAAACAGCAATTTTCTTCACGCCCAGCGTGGTGAGGTGCTGCACGATGTTTTCGGTCTCATCAAAGTAGGAGGCCCGCACGTGAAATACCTCGCGGTGCAAAGGCTCGCGCAAGCTTTGCGCGCCGGTGAACATGCCAATCAGCGGCACCCGTGCCTCAGTCACCACCGGCAGCGCCGCCAAGCCCGTGGGCGTGCCCACCGAGCCCGCCAATGCAAACACTTTGTCTTCCTCAATCAGGGCCTTCACGGCCACCACGGCTTTTTCTGGTTCGTAACCGTCGTCCCGGGTGACCAGTCTGATCTTGCGGCCCTCAATGCCGCCCTGTGCATTCACGGCGCTGAACTGCGCCAGCATGCCTACCCGCAGGCGCTGGCCCAGTTGCCCTGCAGGGCCACTTGTGGCGGCAAATTGACCAATCAGAATCTCTTTGTCGGTGACGCCGGTTTCCGCCGAGGACCATGTAGACGTTAATACGAGTGCCAACGATGCCAACAATTGAGAGAGAGTCATGGTGTCCATGTGGAGTACAGAAATTCTGCGGTGCCGGACGTTAACCGAAATTGCCCATTCAGGTGCGCGCTGGCCTCAATGTGGCCAGCGTGCAGCCTCCTCGCCCCGCAGGTCAGGGCTTGAGCGCCTGCAAACCACTCACCAGGCGGTCCAAATCTGCGTAAGTGGTGGTGATGGCAGGCGTCACGCGCACGGCATCGCCGGCGCTGGGGCCGTCGCGGCGCACCGTGAAAACGTCGTGCTGGTCCCGCAGCCTGGCCACAATGGCGTCGTTGTCAGCCACGCTGGTTTGGCCCTTGACGCGAAACGAAGTGATGCCGGCCACACCGTGTGGGCCGTCCGGTGTCAACACCTCGATGTGCGGCAAGGCGCGCGCCTGAGTCACCCAGTGGTTGCGCAAGTGAAGCAAACGCGCCGCCTTGGCCGCGACGCCAATGCGCTGGTGCAGTTGCAGCGCGGCGGGCAGGGTCAACCAGGCGGCAAAGTTGGGGGAGCCGGTGTGAATGCGGGCCCGAATGTCATCCTCGCAGAAATCCCGGTCACCAAAGTAGCGGTCAATGGACGTCACATGGCCGCGCTGGATGTACAGGCAGCCACAGCCCAGCGGCGCGCCCACCCATTTGTGCAGGTTAAAAGCCGCAAACCGGGCGTTCAGGTCAGCCACCTTAAAGTCCATTTGGCCCCAGGAGTGGGCGGCGTCCACGATGACTTCTGCCCCCGCAGCCCGCGCCAAATCGGCCAGCTCCGCCACCGGCAAGACCAGCCCCGTGCTGTGGCTCAGGTGGGTCAGCAACACCAGTTTGGTGCCGGGGTGGTCGCGCAGCGCGCGGGCATAGGTGTCAATCACCGCGTCATGGGTGGCGGGCTCGGGCAGGGTCAACCGTACGGGCGTCACTCCCCGACGCTCGCGCAACCACTCCATGGCGTGGCGCATGGCGGGGTAATCCAGGTCGCCATACAGCACCGTGTCACCGGGCTTCAAATGCCGGTAGCCGCTGATCAGCGCCAGCATGCTTTCTGTGGCGCCACGGGTGAGCACAATTTCGTCCGCTTCGCAGCCCAGTGCGCGGGCCACCTCGTGGCGCAGCCCTTCCAGCAACTGCGGCCAATGCGGGCGAATCAGCGCGGTGTTCTCAAAGTTGACCCGGTCCGTCCAGTACTGAAACATGGCTTTCACCGGCTCGGCCATGGCACCCCAAAACCCGTTTTCCAGATTCACCGGCGAGTTGGACGTAGCGTACAAGGCCCGCACGGCGTGCCAGTAGGGCTCGTCCTCACCCGGACTTTGGATAGGCGCGGCGGGCAGGCTCGCCAACGCTTGGTCAAATACGGGAAGGCGATAGGCAAGCAGATCAGGGATGGACATGGCGGCGGCGCTCAGACGGGATGGAAAAGTCCCCCAGCTTAGCAGTGGACCAGGGAGGCCTGTTCGCAGGTCGGTGGTTTTCTCGCCCCCATTCACTATCTATTTGATAGCTGCTTGCGCTTATCTATAGAGCGCCAAAGGCCAATTTGGCACTCAAAAATAACTATTCGCTCATTCCGACGGCACCGCCACCAACGGGATGAAAGGCTGCAGCGTTGACAGTGCCCGCTTCAGGCAGGCGGTGCCCGGGTTTTCGACAAACACGCATTGCTTGCCGGTGCGCTTGCAATAGTCTTTGACCCGCCAATAAGCGTTGTGGCTGATGCAGCCGGTCTGGCAGATGACGAGGTCGGCGGCGGCCAGTGTCGCGTCCAGCCGGGCAGCGCTTTCTTCGTCGCCGCCATCGTGGTGCAAAAAGCGCCCGCCCGTGCCTTCCACAATGTGGCGATACAGCGGCACGCTGGCGGGGCGCCCGCCCACGCACAACACCGAGCGGTCGTCCAGCCGGGCTGGCAGTTCCGGCGCGAGGACTGGCTGCGCTGCTTGACTGGACTCTTGGCGGGCGAGTGCGGCGGCTTGTACTTCGAGTTGGCGGGTGCGGCGCTCTTTGTCTTGCTGGGCCAACAACAGCGCGCGCTCCAGGGTGTGAATTTTCTCGGTTTGCTGCTGCGTCACCCGGGCGAGTTCAACCCGGCTGCGCAAATCAGGGGCGGCGGCCTCCAACGTCTGCAAGTCCTCGCGCAGCGCCAACTCCAAGGACTGGCGGGCAATCAGCTGGGCCCGCAGCTGCATCACCTGCACTTGCTGCTCGCCCATGGCGCGCGCCTGCTCTTCGGCCAAGCGGGTGCAACGCTGTTGAGCCTGGGCCAGTTCCCGGGCCAGCGTGGTGTTTTCGTCCAGCAGGGCTTCAAAGCGCTGCACATCGACCCGCCGGGCGACGCCCACCTGGTGCTGCATCATGTGCACCTCGGCCAGCACCTGGTTTTCCAACTCCAGCGTGCAACGCGCGTGGGTCAACGTGGCCCACAGGGCGCCAGCCAGTTCGAGGTCACTGTGCTCTTTCCACCAGGCGGACAGCGACTCGGTGGTTTTGCACAAGGCGGACTGACGCAGCGGCAACACATAACGTTGGTCCAATTCACGCTGTACCGCGTTGGACAAGGGGGAACGCTGCTTGCACTCGGTGATCACGCCGCAATGCAAGTCATAGTCCTGCGCCAGCGTTTGCCCACCCAGCACCTTGTTCACCAGCCTACGCAACACGCCCATGGGCAGGCAGACGCCAATCACAGGGCAAAAGGCATGGTTCTCGAACTCCCACAGGCGCCGGCGGCGAGAGCCCCGCGCATGGGGCAGCGCGTGGACGACCGGGGTGACGGCGGGGTTGCCAGCGCCGGATTCGGCGGCGAACTCAAGGTTTGGGGTGTGGTCACACATATGGCAGACCTCCAGGAAGGAGCGGCACCGGGCGGGGACAAGCACCGGCCGCTTGACGCGGAATTGGCTGGCATAAGCTGGCTGCGGGGTTCGATTCAAGAATCGATGAAGTCATTCTAATGAGAATTACTCTCATTTGCAACAGGCGATAGTTTCTTCAACAAATACCGCTCAAGCGCATATTCAGTAAGCGTCAGTAGCTATGAATTAAGTAGTAACTG
>CAWAFG010000003.1:0-120783 GCA_963781205.1 uncultured beta proteobacterium
ACATGGCCGTATTGCTGTATCCGAACTCGACCAATTCGTCCTTCCCGTGGCGAGCTTCAGCAGGCGATCGAGATCGGCCCGCTCACAGCTTCCTCGATCCCGCGTCCGAAAACTGCCAACCTGGCGGTGAACCCGAGCGTCCCGAGAGCGTGCCGCAGGTTCGCGGCCCGGATCGCCGCCTGTCGCCGGCTTCAACCGCCGCCTCGCCCTGGACTCTCGTGCGCGGCTATGGCTGCGTCCAGTCCGCCCGGGTCCCACGGCTCCATGATCTGGCCGAGCGGAATCTCGCGCGGCCTGCTCGTTCCGTACCGGCCAAGATCGTGTCCTCGGACCCGACTACGAACGCCTGCACCGACGAGGTGCGCTCGACCGTGGCCACTCCACCCGGTGGGCTCGGTTCCGCGGAAATCCACGACTCGGACGACTGCGTTGTGGCGAGCTTCGATCGGCGCCGGACTCTCGCCAGCGGTAGGTCTTTCCGAGTTCCAGTTCCGAGCGCTCGACCAGTTCAGCTTCCTGCTCCGTGGCTTGCCAGCAGTTCTTGGTAGGCGTCGTAGAAGAAGAAGCCCACGCCGTCGGGCGACCATGCAAACTGGCCGGATCAGCGCCTCCGTGCCATGCGAGCTTCACCACGGTGTAAGCCTGCTCCGCTCGGGCCTTGCCCGACTCGCGCAGTTCTTCGAAGTCCTCGGTCTGCGACCGCGATCCGCGTCCACGTTCTCAGTTCTCCAATCCGGCCAAGACAACTCTGGGCGTAGGTTCGGGCGTCGGACAGGTCGCCGGTCTCGCCACACCATGCGAGAAGCAGCGCCTCCAGATGCCCGGTCGCCACCGATCCAGGAGCCGAAACGAACCACCGTCGGTAACTCATCGGGAGAGATGGTGACGTCAAAAATTTCACGAAATGCCGCCGCCATATCGTCATACAGTTCGTGTATGGGTATGATCAGGGAATCCGGGTAGTGGTCCAGCCCCATCTTGATCTCATCCAGCACCGTGGGCTTACGCCTGCGCACTTCGTCCGTCTGCCACATGGCGGTGACTTTCGGCAAGCATGGCGATTCTGGCCGTGCAGAGCCTCTAGTATCGGTCAACGGCAGGCGATCGAGCGCCTCCAGTTCCCGCGCGATGCGCCGCTGCTTGAAATGGATAACCCGCCTGGCCACGTCGGTGGGATGGGCGGTGAAGACCGGAATAACCTGTATCTGACGCATCCACTGCAGCGTTTCCTCAGCAGAGATTCCCGCCGAATGCATACGCAGGAGAGTGCCGCGCAGGGAACCGGGTTTGTCCGCTTCCCCGCTGGCAAGCCGGGCAGCACGTCTGCGCCTTTTGCGGTGATTGGTTTCCGCCAGATTGGTCAGTTCAAAATAGGTGGAGAATGCCTTGACGATCTGGTAGGCCTCGGCAATGGTCATTCTTGAGATAATCTGCACCGCCCGTTCCTGGAGTTCCTGTTCGCCGGGATAATCGAGGCAGGCCTCACCCTGGTCGTCATTCAGCTGACGGTGCTTGATCGCCAGGTGGCGTAACTCCTCTTCAGCGGCAAATGCCTGATCTCCGGCTTGCTCCCGGATGACCGTACCGAGCAGTCTGCCAAGTGAACGGACATCCCTCCTAAGAGGGTCCTCCCGTAACTCTCCCTCACAGCAGGTCAGTTCTGCCAGTCGGGCCGCCTGATTTTCAACTTTCCAGAATAGTTCCGTGTCCGCCATGAAGCACCTCTGCACTCTATAAATAAAAGCTAATTGAAATATGAATCATGGTAACCGCTTTGTCAAATCTTGACAATGAACAACGTCGAAACTATTGTCGGGAAGAAATCCGAATTCTAAAAACGGGATGAGAACTGCAGATGATTATTAATTGGAACGACATAGACACCGTACTTCTGGATATGGACGGCACCATTCTGGATCGCCATTTTGACGATCATTTCTGGCTGGAGCATGTGCCGCAACGCTGGAGTCAGCAAAATCATACCACCATCGAATTCGCCAAAGAACATCTTTACAGCCTGTTTCGCAGTCAGGAAAACACGTCTCAACTGGACCGACCTCGATTACTGGTCGGATCGCCTCAAGCTGGATATTCCGGTCCTCAAGCAGGAGATTGAACATCTGATCGCCGTACATCCCTTTGTGATTGAATTTCTGCTGTTCCTGAAACATGCCGGCAAGACCATCTGGCTGGTTACCAATGCCCACTCGAAGACACTCGATTTGAAGATGAAAACTACTCGAATCGGGCCATATTTTGACGGCATTATTTCCGCACATCAGGTTGGACTGCCAAAGGAAGATGAACGATTCTGGGGGAAATTGCAGGATTTTATCAGTTACGACCCGGAACGAACGATGCTGGGAGAAGACAGCGAGACGAACCTGACGACGGCGGAAAGTTTTTCGATTCGATATCTCGTGTATATCAGCCGCTACAGCTCAAAAATTGAACCGCAACAGTCGAAGCGATTTCCTACAATTGACTACTTCAATAAACTTATCCCTGAAAAGGGGAGCTGCTGCATCACAATCTAACTCAAGAACATCACAGATAAAAAACGGCGACTGCCGGATATAACCAGGAGTCGCCGTTTTAACATATCCACATCCGACCCTTCTACATTCTGCTCAGTATCGTCCTGAACTTTTCCAGCTTCGAGGCACCCTCTTCGATGAGCCGGATCAGGTCTTTACGGGCGCCGCCTGCCGCATCTTTTCCTTTTTCGAGCAGATCATCGGTCTTTTCGCCTATTGCTTCAACAAGGTTCGAAACATTGGCAGCAAGATCGTCAACAACTTCATCGGCCCGATTACGGGCTTTTTTTGAGTACCTGAGAATATCTTTTCTCGTCCTGGTTCCCGACTGAGGAGCAAACAGCAGAGCCAGCCCGGCCCCGATGACACCACCAGCAAATACCAGCAAAGCAGCGGCTGCAATTTTCTTTTCCCGATCTTCCATAGGTAACCTCCATTCATGTGGTATAGATCACATCATAGCGTATCCAGCGCTTTTGGCAAGTCCCATACAGTTCAATGCGCCCTTACCGCTTTATCTTTTTGCTAAATTATGCTATAAATATCCTGCAGTTACTTACCATCAATATTACAAGGACGTATACATGAATAATACTAATTATGATGTTCTGATAATCGGCGGAGGTCCTGCCGGGCTTTCAACGGCGTATTTGTGCCACAAACATGGTCTTTCATATCTGGTTCTTGAATCCGGGAAAGCAATCTTTCAAGGCATTGCCAATACCTATCCCGAAGGAAAACTGGTCTATCCGTCAAAACCCAAAGATGCCCCCATGCCGTTCATGGTTGATGAACTGCGCCCGCCGGACAAGCCGGTTACGGTGGAAAGTTATCTGCAGTACGTTCAGCATTTCGTTCAGCATGAAAATCTGCTTGTTCAGACGGAAGTGGATTTTGAAGACATCAAGGATGAGCGGGATGGTCTGACGGTAATTACATCCAAGGGGAGTTTTAAAGGAAAGAAGGTGGTACTTTCCTTCGGCAGCAACATTCCGCGTGAGCTCTCCGTATATGGTGATGCCAAAATGGTCGCCAAAAACGTCGATGATCCCGGCAAATATGTCGGCATAAAAACCCTGGTGATCGGCGGCGGCAATACGGCAGCCGACGTGATCATCAATATTCTCAAGACCAAGCGTGAGGCCGGAGACACGCACCCGGTCTACTGGGCGCACATGGCCGAAACGTTTGACGTCAACAAGGAAACAGCTCAACGGCTTGGTGAAGAGATTCTTCTTGGTGGAAACATCAGGCTATTGCCCGGAGCGATGCCCCGTATCGGTGAAGTCGATGCAGAGGGGGTGGACCGTCTGGTTATCCGTATTAACGTGTTTGAGCAGGCCGACGGCATCGACCTCTACCATGCCTTAAGCTTCCCGATGAAGAATGTCATCGCCTGTATCGGATCTCAGGGGCCGGTGCCGATTTTCGACAAGCTGCATATCCAGAGCATTGCCTGCACCGCCGGCGTCTGCAAGATCGCCAAAGAGGGGGAGCGCCTGGTGCTTCTTTCATCAGATTTCGAATCCACACGTAAGGGCGTGTATGTCATCGGCGGAGCAATTTCGCCCTCATACATGAAGATCAGCGAAGGATCGATTGCAGAGGAACGGCACCCCAACCTCATCTACACCGCCATCAATGACGCGTATTATGTGGTTGAGGCTATCCGGGCAAAACTGGCCAGTTGATTGATTGAACATATCATTCATCTGAAGATGAATATATAAAAGCAGAGGTCTGCCGGTCCGGCGGATCTCTGCTTTTTTTATTCAGCTTGCCTTGATTTTCGTGTACTCTGCCACTACATTCTTGGCACTACGTTGTTCACTTCAAGTTCACAGTCATCAGATTTCACAAGGAGTTGCACACAATGAAGAAGCATGCTTTTAAAGTTTTCACATTGCTGGCTGCCATGTTGTTTCTTTCTGTCACCGTTCTGGAATTTGAAGCTCATGCCAGAGCCGGCGGAGGGAGCCGTTCCATGGGCAGCGCCGGTTCACGCAGCTACTCCCGCCCTGCCAGCCCCACTCCGCAATCGGCTCCATCGCGCCATCAGCAGGCAGCGCCCTCTCCCGCATTTCAACAACCGGCCGCCGGCGGGTTCATGAGAAGCATGGCAGGCGGTATCGTTGGCGGCATGCTGGGCGGCATGCTGTTCAGAAGCCTGGGTTTCAGCGGCATGGGTGGCGGCGCAGGTGGCGGCGGCATCGGTCTGTTTGAAATTATACTGCTTGCCGGTATTGCTTACCTGATTTATCGCTATATCAAGAAAAAACGGGAAGAGAGTTCCACAAACTCATTTGCACCGGAACCATAATGGAGGAAATGTTACTCCGATTTCCCAGAATTACCAGAGCACTCCTCCGGAAGTTGAAGACGTTGACACAGGTCTTGCTCATATCCGTCAGTTTGACTCGTACTTTGACGAAAACCGTTATAACGATCTGGTTATGGATAACTTCTTCAAGATTCAGGGTGCCTGGATGAATCGTGACCTGACACCGGTGAACAGTCTGCTGACTGATGAAATGCGGCGCATTTTCCAGTCTGATCTTGACAAATTAATCCGGGACAAACAGATCAACCGGCTGGAAAACATTGCCGTTCGGAAAGTTGATATTGTTGAAGCGTGGCAGGAATCGGGTCAGGATTATATCAATACCCTGATTTATGCCAACCTGCTTGACTATACGACGGATGAGACCGGAGCGCTGTTATCCGGCAGCAAGAGCGATCCGGTCAAATTTGAAGAGTATTGGACATTTACCCGTCCGGTCGGCAATAACCCCTGGAAACTGACCAAGATTGATCAAAAATAGACTGACCACCCCTCAACCTCCTCCAGGCTCCCTCCTGATAGGAGGGGTTGAGGGTGGCAAGTTTTATCCCCTTCCCTTAAACCACATCCCATGAAACCATCATGAAACCCCTCAACCTCGAATCGATCAACATTTCCGGTCTCAACCTGATCGAGGCAAGCGCCGGTACCGGCAAGACCTGGACAATCGCGGCGCTCTACATCCTGCTGCTGCTTGAAAAGGAGCTGCGCCCCGAGCAGATTCTTGTTGTGACCTACACCAAGGCCGCCACGGCCGAATTGCGTGAACGAATCAGACGCCGTATCGTAACGACTCTTGATTTGTATTCAAGCGGCAGATCTCCTGACGATGATGATCTGGAACGCCTCCTCCTGACGACGCGTCCACAAGAAAATGCGCGTGCTCAAAAGCTCCTGACGCGGGCTCTCTACTCGTTTGATGATGCGGCAATTTTCACCATTCATGGCTTTTGTCAACGGGCGCTGCTGGAAAATACCTTTGAAAGCGGCTCTCTATTCGGCAGCGACATGATCAGCGACCAGAATGCAATCGTCACACAGGTTCGTGATGATTTCTGGCGTACACAGGTCATGAATCAGCCTGATGACTTTGTTGAGCACCTTGTTGCGGGTGGATATACACCGGAAAAACTCGCCAGGCCGCTTGACGGGCACTTTCAGAATCCTGACCTGATCATTATTCCCCGCGTTGATGTTGTGCCCTCTGCGCCGCTGATCGCTGAACGTGACAGGCTTTATCTGCAGCTCTGCTCTCTCTGGAATAATGACCGGAACGCAATTATCGAGCAGCTGGAGCAGGCTCGCCTGAACCAGCAAAGTTATAAACCGGCGCAGATTGAGGCGGCAGCTAACGCCATGGACAGTTGGGTAGCGGGTGGAAATGCCGCCAGGCCAAACAGTAAACTTGATGTTTTTTCAGCGCAAAAAATTGCGTCTAAAATGACAAAAACATCACCTTTTACGCCTGACCATCACTTTTTCACCATCTGTCAGCAGTTGTCTGAAGTGCTGGAATCAGTCGAACACGCTTTTCAGAACAGGATCATTGCCAGCCAACTCGAGTTTAAACAGTGGCTGGAGCAGGAACTGTCCCGACGCAAAAAACAGTTAAATCAGCGTGCATTCGATGACTTGCTGCTTGATCTTCATCTGGCACTTGAATCCGCTTCCGGAGCCGCACTCGCTGATAAACTCCGACAGCGCTACAAAGCTGCCATGATCGATGAATTTCAGGATACGGATCCTCTCCAGTGGAACATTTTCAAACGAATCGGGGCTGAACAGGATTATCCCCTGTTCCTGATTGGTGACCCGAAGCAGGCAATTTACAGTTTTAGAGGAGCTGATGTCTTCGCCTATCTGAATGCCGGCAGAAGCATCACCGCCGACAATACCCATACTCTCGGCACCAACTTCCGCTCTGATGCTGCATTGGTTACCGCCGTCTCCACGCTGTTTGCTGCGAGCGCCGACCCGTTCCTCTGCCAGGAGATCCCCTTCCACCCGGTCTGTCCCGGACGCTCCGAACATGACCGGCTGTTATTGGGCGGTATCCGGGACGAACAGCCGCTTAAACTCTGGGTGTATCCACGCAGCGACGAATCAAAAACTGAATTGAAGCAGGTGGCTACCCGCAGCATCGTAGCGGCGGTTGCGGGAGAAATTGCCCGCCTGCTTGAGCCGGGGAGAGCTGCCATCGCGACGGCCAGACAGACACGCCCGCTGAAACCTGGGGACATTGCCGTACTTGTAAAAGCTCATTCTCAGGCCGATCAAGTGCAGGAAGCGCTGCTGGCGCTCGGTATCCCGTCCGTACAGCAGGGAAGCGCCAATATTTACGAGACCCCGGAAGCGCTCGACCTGCTGCGCATTTTGCGTGCTGCAGAAGAGCCGCATCGTGAAGCTTTGGTGCGTGAAGCCCTGCTGACAGCCAGCATCGGATTGAGCGCCAACCAGATTTCAAGCTATGTGGATAGTTCGGGGGAACATCCCGAGTGGGAATCATGGCTGCTCAGCTTTCGGAATCTGCACAGTGCGGCAGAGACCGGCGGTGTGGTCGCCCTTGTGTCACGTCTGCTGGGGAGTTGCGGCGTACGTCTGAGGATATTGTCCCGCGTTGGCGGTGAACGCTGCCTGACCAATATTCTACATTGCTCCGAACTGCTGCATCAGATCGAAAGGGAACAGGGGAAAAGCCTGTCCGGCCTGATTACCTGGCTGGAACAGAAAATCAGCGCACCGACCAAGAGTGATGCGGCATTGCTCCGGCTTGAAACTGACGAAAATGCCGTAATGATCTCGACCATTCATGCCAGCAAGGGACTGCAGTATCCGGTGGTGTTTGTACCATTTGCATGGGATGCCCCATCCGGCAAGGCGGACAGGGCACTGTTCCATAATGATGACGGCGATCTGGTGCTGGATCTTGCGGGTGAGGAGGAAAGCCTGCAGCGCGCGACAGCAGAACGGAAGGGCGAAGCCGCCCGACTGCTGTATGTGGCGTTGACCCGGGCGGAGTTCCGTTGTTATGCCGTCTGGGGCGGCATCAACGGTGCAGCCGACTCGCCGCTTTTCAATCTGCTGCATGGCGGCTCAGCGGTAAAGGGGAGCAAGGCTTTTACAGCGCTCAGCGATCAGCGGGATTATTGCCGACGTGCAGCGGCTCTCTGACGGCGGCGTCACCGGAATTGCTGCCGGATTGATGCCGTTAGTCGAACCGGTTCCACGGTATCAGTCAAGCGAATCCGGTGACGCACCCTATACCTGTCGAACGCTCGGCCGCCCTCCTCGCGATGATTGGCATGTTGCCAGCTTCAGCAGCATGACTGCGGGAACGGGGCATGTTTTTGAACCGCATGACCACGACCATTGCCCGACGTACGGCGCTTGATTCGACAGTCGTTCAGCCGACAGCGGAACAACCTTCCGGCGGCTTGACTATTTTTGACTTTCCGCGTGGAGCAAAGGCCGGAACCTGTCTCCATGAAATATTTGAGCTGCTTGATTACGACCGGTTGAATAGTGCAGCCATCACCGCCGCAGTGCGCGCTTCACTGCCGGGTAACGGCTTTCGATGAACAGTGGCTGCCGGCTGTCAGCAGCATGGTAGCTGATGTCACCTCAGCCCGGATTATTCCCGACACTCCGGATTTCACCCTGTCACAATTGAACAAGGGTGAGTGGCAGACTGAGATGGAATTTTATCTTCCTGTCAGGCAGCTTGCTCCGGATACCCTGCAGTCGCTGTTTGAAGGGGTACTCGACGCATGAACTTTTCGGGGATTTTTACGAGGTGCTGAACCGGCTTTCGTTCCGGCAGAGTCGCGGTATGCTGCAAGGTTTCATCGACCTGGTTTTCATGCAGAGGGGGCGATACTATATTCTCGACTGGAAATCCAACCATCTCGGCATGAGCATGTCTGACTACAATCAGGATACGATGCACGAATCAATGTGCCGCAGCGCCTATATTCTGCAATATCACCTGTACACTCTGGCATTGGATCGGCTTCTGAAGGTGAGGCTGCCCGGTTACAGCTACGAACAACATTTCGGCGGGGCAATCTATCTGTATTTGCGTGGTATTTCAGAAGGTTCCGGAATGGGTGGGATCTATACCGGCAGACCGCAACCGGAATTCATACGGCGGGCCGGAGAGATTTTGCTCGACTGATCAATTCGGATTTTGCTGTTCCCGGTATTTTTTGACACCATCTTCAAACGTGCGCTGGATTTCACCCTTCGGATGTTCGTGTGTTTAGACCCGGAGCGGTGGTTCAGGCAAACGGCAAGTCGGCACTTGGAGCGGCAAACACCTACATGTATATGTTTGATTGGCAGTCGCCCATCATGGACGGAAAATACAAGGCCGTGCATTGTATGGAGATACCGTTTGTGTTTGACAATATAGCACGCTGCGAAGAAATGACCGGAGGTTTTCCCGATGCTTATGCATTGGCTTCAAAGGTAAGTCAGGCATGGATAAATTTTGCAAAAAACGGCGACCCAAACCACAAAGGTTTACCCACATGGCCAGTTTACAATGCCCAAAACACGGCTACTATGCACTTTGACAATTCCTGTACAGTAAAGCCTCAAATGGACAAAGACCTGTTTCGAGCTTCTTCCAAAATAATATAAACGTGACGTTTACAAAAGGCCAAAATCTACAAATCTGATTTTAGCCTTTTTTTGTATTTGTAGCAATACAAATGCGAATAGTTTTTATATTGCATCCTATTCAGCCAGTTCAACCTTAAAACTTTTTCACCATGAAAAAACTACTATTTCTAGGCCTAGCCTTACTCTCCATTCCGGTTATTTTTCTTTCTTTCAAAACCAAAAAACAGAAAAGACCAAACATCGTTTTTATCATGTCTGATGATCATGCCTATCAAGCAATTTCGGCTTATAGTCCAAAACTAATCCAAACCCCAAACATTGATCGAATAGCCAACGAGGGCATGTTGTTTTCAAATGCCTGTGTAACTAATTCTATTTGTGCACCCTCGAGAGCGGTAATTTTGACCGGAAAACACAGTCATTTAAATGGAAAAATAGACAACTACTTCCCTTTTGATACTACTAATATCACTTTTCCTCAAATTCTTACAAAAAAATGGCTATCAAACCGCTATGTTTGGTAAACTGCATTTTGGAAATAATCCAAAAGGTTTTGACGAATTTCAGATTTTACCCGACCAAGGACATTATTATAATCCTGATTTTATTACAAAAAAAGAAGGCAAAAAAACGATTACGGGTTATGTAACAGACATCATTACTGACCTTACATTCAATTGGTTAAAAAACGAAAGAGACGAAGAAAAACCTTTCTTTTTGGCTTATTTACACAAAGCTCCTCACCGAGAATGGATTCCGGCCGAACGTCATTATAAAGAATATATTAATAAAACTTTTCCAGAACCAACAACCCTTTTTGACAATTATGAAGGAAGAGGAACGAGCCTGCAAAAGAGCAAGAAATGAACTTGCTTACTCACATGAACTGGGCGGGTGATTCAAAGATTTTTCCTGAAAATATGGATAAATTGGGCATCAAAGAATCTCATGCATACGACAAACAGTTTTTTAATGTGACTGTAGGCAGAATGAACCCTGAGCAAAGGAAAGCTTTCGATTCGGTACTTATGGAAAAATGAATGGAGAGTTTATTAAAAACTACCCAAAAATGACCGAGAAAGACAAAATGAAATGGCGTTATCAACGCTATATGCAGGATTATTTGGGTTGTATAGCGGCCGTAGATGAAGGCGTTGGGACGTGTTCTGGATTTTTTGAAAGATAATAATTTAGAAGAAAACACAATAGTAGTTTATACTTCAGACCAAGGTTTTTATTTAGGTGAACACGGTTGGTTCGACAAGCGATTTATTTTTGACGAATCGTTTAAAACGCCGCTTTTGGTAAGGTGGCCACAGGTGATAAAAGCGGGTTCTAAAAACTCTCAGATGGTTCAGAACCTTGATTTTGCACAGACTTTTCTGGATGCTGCTGGCATAAAAGCCCCCTCTGATATGCAAGGCGAAAGTTTGATTCCGATTTTTAAAGGACAAGGCAAAAACTTTAGAGATGCCGCTTATTATCATTATTACGAATATCCGAGCGTACACATGGTTAAGCGACACTACGGAATCGTTACTGAAAAATACAAGCTCGTGCACTTTTATTACGATGTAGACGAATGGGAACTATATGACCGCCAAGCCGATAAGGATGAAATGAAAAATGTATATAACGACCCCAAATACGCAAGCATAAAAAAAGAACTCCACGAAAAACTAGCGAAACTCAGGGTTAAATACAAAGACTCCGAAGCCCTCGATAAAATGTATATAGAAAAATACAAAGAGCTAGAAGCAAAAGGGAAGATATTTAGATAAAGTATGATCATCGCGATCGTGTTCGCGGCGCTCGGCGTGTGGCCGCTCGTGTGGTTCAACCTGGTGAGCGTGCCGGTGTGGGCGCTGGCGTCGTGGCTGCTGTGGCTCGAGCGACCCGAGATCGCCTTGCTGATCGGCGAGTTGGAGGTGCTCGCGCACAATTGCTTCGCGACGTGGATCCTCGGCTGGGACGTCGGATTTCACGCCTATATCCTGATGATCACCGCGTTCAGCGCGAACCGCATCCCGCGGTGGCGAACCGCGGCCTACGTGGGCGTGTGGCTCGCGCTGTACGCCGTCCTCGGCCACGCGACGCCGGTCCACCCGCTCAGCCCGGTCGCCCACGAGGTCATGGTGATCGGCCTGCAGGCGACGGCCTGGGCGACGGTGGGCCTGTACGTCCTGTCGCTGACCCGCGCGGCGGTGACGGCCCAGGCGCAGCTCGCGATCGAGCACGCGAGGTCCGAGAACCTGCTCGCGAACATCCTGCCCGCGACCGTGGCGCGCCGGCTCAAGGACGGCGAGGGCATCATCGCCGACGGAGTCGCCGACGCGTCGGTGCTGTTCGCCGACATCGTCGGGTTCACGGCCCTGTCCGCCACGCTC
This sequence comes from uncultured beta proteobacterium, assembly GCA_963781205.1. GTDB lineage: Bacteria > Pseudomonadota > Gammaproteobacteria > Burkholderiales > Burkholderiaceae_C > Rhodoferax. The sequence continues at coordinate 11,889 of CAWAFG010000003.1, forward strand.
GCCCCGGCCGACCTCGTGGTGATGCTGAACGAGGTGTTCTCTCGCATCGACGTCCTCGTGGAGCGGCACGGGCTCGAGAAGATCAAGACGATCGGCGACGCGTACATGGTGGCGGCGGGGCTGCCCGTCCGCCGCGCGGATCACACCGCGGCGCTGGCCGCGTTCGCGCTCGAGATGATCGAGGCGATCGACACCTTCGACGCGGGAAACGGCGCCCGGCTGCAAATCCGCGTCGGCATCCACCTCGGTCCGGTCGTGGCGGGCGTGATCGGCAAGAAGAAGTTCGCCTATGACCTGTGGGGCGACACGGTCAACACCGCCGCGCGCATGGAGAGCCACGGGATGCCCGGGCGGATCCACGTCTCGGCGGCCGTGTACGACAAGCTGCGCGACGCGTTCGTGTTCGAGCCGCGCGGGTCCGTGGAGATCAAGGGAAAGGGCGCCATGGCGACCTGGTTCCTCCTCGGGCCGGCGCCGCGGCGCGCCTGACCGGCCACCCCGGCGACCGCCTACGTCTTCGCCCCGGATCGACCGGCTTTGTACGCGGTGAACGCCGCATCGACGTCCCAACCGTGCGCGGCGAGCAGCCTGAACGCGTCGGTCGCGCCGAGCCCGAGCGGCTCAGCGCCCGCGAGGAGGACCTCGAGCGCTCCGCCCGACAGGCCGCGCGCCGCGCGCTCGGCGTGGTGGGTGAGGGCGCGCAGGCGGAGGACGCGCTCGGCGGAGTCGGTGGGGATGGCCACGCTCCCACCGTACCGCAATCCCGTGCGAGTGTGGCGCATGCGGATCCTCCACCTCTCGGACACGCACCTCGCCATGGCCGGCGGCCGCGGCGCCCTCGCCCGCATCGCGTTCGCCGCGTTCGCGCGCGCGATGTCCCGCGGGCAGGCCGGCTTCGACGCGATCGTCCACACCGGCGACCTGTTCAACCGATCCGAGCCCCCTGCGACCGCGATCGCTGCCGCGCTCGACGTGATCACCCGGGTCGCCCGCGACGTCCCGATCGTGGTGATCGCCGGCAACCACGATCGGCACGGCCTGACGCGATCCCTCGGCGAGCCGCCCCCCGGCGTGACGATCGTCGATACGCCCCGCGTCGTGGTCCTCGGCGGGCTGCGCCTCGGCTGCCTGCCGCACGCGCGGCTCGCCGACGCGTGGGCCGGACAGGCCGCGATGCTCGCGGATCAAGGCGTCGACGCGCTCGCCGCCCACCAGTCGTTCGACGGGATGCGGGTGCCGGGGTTCGTGTTCCGCGCCGGCCGGTCCGCCGAGACCGTCGGCGCGAGCGGGATCCCCGCCGGCGTCACCCACGTCCTGTGCGGGCACCTCCACCCCCGCCAGACCGCCCGGGTCGGGCCGGCCACCGTGGTCTGCGCCGGATCGACCGTCCGCACCTCGTTCCGCGAGGGCGACCCGCCGAAGGGCACGGTCGCGTGGGAATTCGGGGCGCGAACGACCTATGCGTTCGAGCCTCTCCCTTCGCCGCGGTGGACGATGGTGCGCGCCCGCGCCGACCTCGCCGACGTCGGGCCGGGCGCGGTCGTACGCCTCGCCCGGGACGCTCCCGCCGAGCTCGCCGCGATCGCCGCCGCCCGCGGGGCGATCGTCCTCGGCGCCGAGATCATCGACGACGGCCTCCCGTTCGCGGCGACCGCGTGACCGGAGAGCCGCGGGCGCGGCGACCGGCTCAAGCACCTGCTGAACCGCAACACCCGCGCCAACAGCCAGAAAAACATCCACGCCCATTACGACCTGGGCAATGCTTTTTACAAACTCTGGTTGGACGACACCATGAACTACTCGTCCGCCTGGTTTGAAGGGCGCGCCGACGGTGACCTGATCACCGCCCAAAACGCCAAGGTGCGCCGCGCCTTGCAACAAGCCGGCGTGAAGGCAGGAGACAGGGTGCTGGAAATCGGTTGCGGCTGGGGTGCCTTGGCTGAAATGGCGACCACCGAGTTCGGTGCCTCTGTGGCAGGGGTGACGCTGTCCACCGAGCAACTGAGCTTCGCGCAAGACCGCATGGCGAAGCTGGGTATCGCCCCGGTGGGCAGCGGCGCCCCGGTCAGCCACGACCTGCGCCTGCAGGACTACCGCGACATTCAAGACGGACCGTTTGACGCCATTTGCTCCATTGAAATGGTGGAGGCGGTGGGCCGCGAGTACTGGCCCACCTACTTCCAAGCCGTGAAGAAACTGTTGAAACCCGGCGGTCGGGCCTGCATTCAGAGCATCGTGATTGACGACAAGCTGTTTGAGCGCTACATCGGCTCCACCGACTTTATCCAGCAGTACATTTTTCCCGGCGGCTGCCTGCCCAGCCCCAGCGAGTTCCGCCGCCAGGCAGAAGCCGCCGGGCTGCAGGTGGAAGAAGAGTTTTCCTTTGGCCAAGACTACGCGCTGACGCTGCGCCACTGGCGCGATCGCTTCCTGGCCCACCGCGCCGAGATTCTGCAGCAGGGCTTTGACGAACGCTTTATGCGCATCTGGGAGTTCTACCTCTGCTACTGCGAAGCCGCCTTCACCATGAAAAACACCGACCTGGTGCAATACACCCTGGTTCGGCCATCGCTATGAAAAAGAGAGCTACTCTCGCATTGCTGGCGGGGGCCACAAGCACTTTTTACTTAAAAACATGGGCCAATCTGGCATTGGACGCCTGCGCCGCCGCTGCCCGGCCTTCGCGCGGCTGGGCAAGGCACTTTCCGGTTTTTGGGCATTGCCATCTACAGTGCCCGCCTGTGGGTCAGCCCCGGCTTTCAGGCCGACAACTACGCTGGCCCATCCACTGGCATTGACCCTCAGCTACCAGAGTGATTTCAGCGCGAAGTCGATTGCCGAGCGTTCGATGACCGAAATGCAACGCGTTGGCGATTTCAGCGCCGCACAAGCCGCCCGCTGGCGCCAGGCGCTGCAAGCCGCACTGCCCGACATCCAGGCCGGTGACCAACTCACCGGGCTTTATCAACCGGGCAGCTCGGCGGTGTTCCAAATGAAGGGCCGCACCGTGGGCGAGGTCAGCGACCCCGCCTTTGCCCCGCTGTTCTTCGGCATCTGGTTGTCGCCGCGTACCTCCGAGCCCCGTTTGCGCGAGGCGCTGCTGGCCCTGCCGGGGTCGCCCCAGTGACCCAAGCCACCCCACTGTCGGCCCGCCATGGTCTGAGCTACGGCTTGCTCGGTCTGCCGCTGGCGTTTGTGGCGTTGCCGCTGTATGTGCTGCTGCCCAACCATTACGCCCGCGAGTTCGGCATGCCATTGGCCACCTTGGGCGCCGTGCTGCTGCTCGCCCGCTTGTTCGATGCCTTGAGCGACCCGCTGCTGGGGCGACTGAGTGACTGGCTATTTGCCCGTTCCCGGCGGGCCGTGCTGACGGCAGGAGCCATCTCAGCGGTCATTCTGACGCTGGGCATGCACGCCCTCTTCTTCCCGCGCGTCTCCACGCCCGAGGCCCTTCAGTACTGGGCGTTGGCCTGTTTGCTGGTCGTCTACACCGCCTACAGCCAGCTCGGTATTTCTCACCAGTCCTGGGGCGCACGCCTGGGCGGGGGGGAGTTGCACCAAGGGCGCATCGTGGCCTGGCGCGAGGGACTTGGGCTGGTAGGCGTCTTGCTGGCCGCCGTTCTGCCCTCGCTCTTTGGCTTGTCGGTGATGATTACCGTGCTGGCCGTGGCCCTGGCGGTGGGCTGGTTCGCCTGGTCCCACGCGCCCGAACCAAGTCGCAGTCCAACCCCGTTGGCAGAGCTGCCACAGGCCAGCCTGTGGCACCCGTGGCGGCAACCTGCGTTTCGCCGCTTGCTGGCCGTGTTCATGCTCAACGGCATTGCCAGCGCGATTCCCGCCACGCTGGTTCTGTTCTTCATTCAAGATCGACTGCAGGCGCCCCCGGCGCAAGAACCACTGTTTCTGGGCGCCTACTTTTTGTGCGCCGCGCTATCGATGCCGCTGTGGCTCAAGGCCGTGGGCCGTTGGGGGTTGGCGCGCACCTGGCTGGCTGGCATGCTCTTGGCCATTGCGGTATTTGCCTGGGCGGCCGGCCTGGGGCAGGGTGACACCACGGCCTTCCTGATCGTCTGCGCCCTCTCAGGGGTGGCACTGGGCACCGACCTCGCCCTGCCCAGCGCCTTGCTCGCGGGCGTGATCGCCGGGCAAGGTGACCAAGGGCGACTGGAAGGCGCCTACTTTGGCTGGTGGAATCTGGCCACCAAGCTGAATCTGGCACTGGCTGCCGGACTGGCCCTGCCGCTGTTGGGCGCTCTGGGCTACACGCCTGGCGTACGAGACGCCAGAAGCACTTCGCACCCTGGGCCTCGCCTATGCAGTGCTGCCCTGCGCCCTGAAGTTGGCAGCCGCCTTCACCCTGTATTTTTTATTGATTCGCCAGCCCAAGCCACGCCGCCAACTGTTACCCAAAGGACATTCCTGATGCAAAGACGTCTTCTTCTCTCTGGCGCGGTGGCCGCGCCCCTTGTTCTGGCCGGTTGCGCCAGCCCCAAGTTGTCAGACTTCGCTGGCCAGAAACCCACGTTGGACCTGGCTGAGTATTTCAATGGCCGCGTGGATGGCTACGGCATCTTTCAGGACCGCAGCGGACAGGTCGTGAAACGCTTCACGGTCATCATGGACTGCCGTTGGCAGGGCAACCAGGGCGTACTGGACGAGGCCTTTACCTACTCTGACGGCAGCACAGAGCGCCGCATCTGGACGCTGACCCGCAGTGAAGGCGGTGTCTACACGGGCACGGCAGGCGATGTGGTGGGCGTGGCACGCGGCCAAACGTCGGGCAACGCATTCCACTGGAACTACACCTTGAACTTGCCCGTGGACGGCAAGACCTGGGAGGTCCAATTGGACGACTGGATGTACTTGATCGATGAGCGCACCATGCTGAACCGTGCCACCATGAGCAAGTTTGGCGTGCGCTTGGGCGACCTCACGCTGTCATTCACCAAACGTTAAAGTCGCCACCCATGAGTCTGAACCCCAAAATACCGAACTGGACCGGCCGGCGCGTCTGGCTGCTGGGCGCCTCCAGCGGCATTGGCCGGGCCACCGCATCGGCACTGCATGCGCAGGGCGCTCAAGTGATCCTCTCCGCTCGCAACGCACAGTCGCTCGCCGACTTTGTGGCCGCGCACCCTGGCAGCCTCGCTGTAGCGCTGGACGTGACTCAGGACGACGAGGTCAAGGCCGCCGCGGCACAACTGCTGGCCAGCGGGCCGTTGGATTTGGTGTTTTATTGCGCCGGCACTTACCAGGATATGCGCGCCACCGAGTTTGATATGGGCGTGATGCTGAACCACCAAGACGTGAACTACACCGGCGCCTTGCGGGTGCTCGACGCGGTGCTGCCGACCCTACTGGCAGCTGCGAAAAAAGGTGCGCCCGCCCACTTCAGCGTCATCAGCAGCGTGGCCGGCTTTGGCGGCCTGCCCAAAAGCCTGGCTTATGGCCCCACCAAGGCGGCGCTGATCAACCTGGCCGAGACCTTGTACCTGGACTTGCATGATCTGGGCGTGGGCATCAGCCTGGTCAACCCCGGTTTTGTGGCCACGCCGCTGACCGCCGGCAACGACTTCACCATGCCCGCGCTGATGGCTCCCGAAGACGCCGCCCAGGCCATTCTGCGCGGCTGGGCGCGGGGCGACTTTGAAATCCACTTCCCCAAACGCTTTACCCGCATGATGAAATTGCTGAACTTGCTGCCCTACCGCGGCTACTTTCCAGCGGTACGCCGCTTCACCGGGCTATAGGCCATGACCCTCGCTTTTGAACACCCTACTGAACAGGCCGTCACCGGCATGGTGGCCTGGTTTGAGCAACTGTCACCAGCCGACCTGACCCGGTTTGGCACGTATTACGCCGCCCAGGCCCGCTTCAAAGACCCGTTCAATGAGGTTCAGGGACTGGCTGAGATTCAGCGCATTTTTGCGCACATGTTTGAGGCCTTGCACGAGCCGCGCTTTGTCGTCACGACCCGCGTGGTGCAGGGCCAGCAGTGCTTTCTCACCTGGGATTTTTTGTTTCGCTTCAAGGGCTTTCAACAAGACACCCCGCAAACCGTGCGAGGCGCCACGCATTTGATTCTTGATGAGCAAGGCTTGATCACCCTGCACCGCGACTACTGGGACGCGGCCGAAGAACTGTACGAAAAATTCCCGGTGGTGGGCGGCCTGATGCGTTGGCTCAAAAAGCGCGCCAACAGTTAAGCGCCGCTCAAGCCTTGAAGGTCGACAGCAGGATGCTGGTCTCGGTGGTGGCAATACCTTCGATCTGACGAATGGTGTTGAGCACCCGGTCAAACGCCTCCAGCGTGTCGGCGCGCAGCTCGGCCACGATGTCCCAGCGCCCATTGGTGCTGTGCAGGGAATACACGCTGGGGTGGCCGCGCAGCTTGGCCATGATGTCGGTCGCGCGGTTGCCCTCCACCGCAATCGTCATCATGGCGCGCACCCGGTGCCCGTCGGTGGCGGCTTTCAAGCGCACGGTATAGCCCTGCACGGTGCCGTCGCTCTCCATCTTGGCCAGCCGGTTTTGCACGGTAGCGCGTGCCACGCGCAGCTTTTTGGCCAAGGTGGCAACCGGCAGGCGCGCATCGTCGCGCAACAACCCCAACAACTCCCGATCCAGATCGTCCATCACGCACTCCAACGCTTCGAAATATACAAAGTGCCAATTAGCTCATATCAAAAAGACCAATTACAGTACTAATTGTGACACTTTGGCCGCTTCTGTATAGCTCAGCTTCAAAGAACAATCACCGCCATGCCCGCTCAAGTGAACGGGCACACTCCCCTTCACCAGGACACGTTCATGCGCCCTATTCGCTCCATTCAGGCCCCCAGCGCGGTGGTCATGGTTCGCCCGCACACCTTTTCACCCAACCCCGAAACCGCCGCCGACAACACCTTCCAGCGCACCGCCGCGCCGGACGCGGCCAGCGGCACAGCGACTGCGGCCTATGCGGAGGTGACTTCGGCTGCCGCGAAGCTGGAGGCGCATGGGGTGACGGTGCATTTGTTTGACGACGCCGGCACCCACAACACGCCGGACTCGGTGTTCCCCAACAACTGGTTCTCCACCCATGCCGGCGGGCACATTGCGCTGTACCCCATGTACTCGCCCAACCGCCGCCGCGAGCGACGCATGGACGTGATTGAGATGCTGAAAGCCAACTACCGGGTGCAAGATGTCATCGATTACTCCGGCCTGGAATACGACGATCTGTTTCTGGAAGGCACCGGCGCCATGGTGCTCGACCATGTGGACCGTGTGGCCTACACCGCACGCTCCAACCGGGCCAACGCCGTGGCGCTGGAGCGCTTTGCCACCCATTTCAATTTTGAACCGATGGTGTTTGACGCCGCTGATGCCCAAGGCCAGGCGGTGTACCACACCAATGTGCTCATGTGCGTGGCCACTGAATTCGCCATGGTCGGGTTCTCCATGATTCAGAACCCCGCCCGACGCGAAGAAATTCGCGCCCGCCTGGCGGAATCCGGTCGCGCCATCATCGACCTCAGCGCCGAGCAGATCGGCGAGTTTGCCGGCAATGCGCTGGAACTGACGGGCCGTGACGGCCGCCTGCTGGCACTCTCAACGCGCGCCTTGAATCAGCTTGCTGCCCGCCCAAATTGCGGCGATTGAGCAGTCGGTCAAGCTGGTGCCGCTGGACGTGCCCACCATTGAACTGGCAGGCGGCTCGGTGCGCTGCATGCTGGCCGGCATTCACCTGGCCAGTCGCACGCACTGACGCCTCAAGCGGCTTAAGGCGGGCTTAAGCCGCTTGAGGCATCATGTTTCTTGATCAAAGGAAGGGAAACATGCGACTGCTTCTGGTTGAAGACGACATCATGATTGGCGAGACCGTGCTGGATGTGCTGCGCGCTGAACATTTTGCGGTCGATTGGGTGAAAGACGGTGCCATGGCCGACACCGCGACGCGCTCCCAGACACTACGACTTGATCCTGCTCGACCTCGGCCTGCCCAAACGCGATGGTCTGGACGTTTTAAAGGGCCTGAGACAGCGGCAGGACCGCACCCCGGTGATCGTCGTCACCGCGCGCGACGCCGTGGCCGACCGCATTGCCGGCCTGGACGCTGGCGCCGATGACTATGTGTTGAAACCGTATGACCTGGATGAACTGCTGGCGCGTATCCGTGCCCTCATTCGCCGCGGCGCGGGTCGGCCAGATCCTGTGTTGGAAATCCAAAATATTCGCCTGAACCCCATCACCCACGAAGCCCTGCGAGACGGCCAAGTCGTGGCGCTGTCTGCCCGCGAGTGGGCGGTTCTGGAGGCGCTCATGGCGCGACCCGGTATTGTCTTGTCGCGCGCCCAACTGGAGGAAAAACTGTACAGCTGGAAAGACGACATCAGCAGCAATGCGGTGGAAGTCTATGTGCATGGCCTTCGCAAGAAGCTGGGCAGTGACTTGATTCAAACCGTGCGCGGTCTGGGTTACGCGCTGGCATCCGCATGACGGGGTCGTCCTCTGAGAACAAGGCCGGCCACTCCCTGCGGCGCCGCTTACTGGTCTCCACCATGACGGCTGTGGTGCTGGCGGCTTTGCTGCAAGCCCTGTCGGCCTACAGGGGCGCCTTGCAACAAGCGGATGAGATGTTCGACTACCACCTGCAGCAAATGGCGTATTCATTGCGCGGTGGTCCGGCGCTGGGCACCCCTTTTCTGGAAGACCCGCGCGACTCGGATTCGGGCTACGTGATTCAAATTTGGGGGCCTAACGGCGTACAGCTGTTTCGCTCTGGCCACACCGCACTCCCCCCTCGTGCGGTGCTCGGATTCTCAGACGTGCAACTGCAGGGATCGCAGTATCGCGTGTACTCGCTGCAAACCGCCTACCAAACCATCCAGATCGCCCAGGACATGAGCGCCCGCACGGCTCGCGCACGCGCCCTGGCCTTTCGCGCCATGCTGCCCATGGCCTTGATGGCCCCACTGTTGTTGCTCATCCTATGGTGGGTGATTCGTCGCTCTTTGCTGCCGCTGGAGCGCACCCGCCAGCAAGTCGCCAGCCGGGCGGCGGACGACCTCTCTGCGCTGCCCCAGGTTGGGCTGCCCGATGAAGTCATGCCTCTGGTGCGTGAACTGAACCTGCTGTTTGCCCGAGTGCAAACCGCTTTCGACGCCCAAAAATCATTTGTGTCCCATGCCGCCCATGAGCTGCGCTCGCCGCTGACCGCGCTGAAGGTGCAAGCCCAGGCACTCGGCCGGGCCCCTGACGAGGCCACCCGCACGCTGGCCGATCACCCGGCTGAACCAGGGCATCGAGCGGTCCATCCAGCTCATGAACCAACTGCTGCTGCTGGCCCGCCAGGGCGCAGACGATCCCATTGGCGCCGATGGTCCCCCTCAGGACCTGGCGACCCTCACGCAGCGCGCACTGACGGATGCGCTTGCCGCAGGCCCAACTGGCGCAGGTCGATCTTCAGTCAGGCGAATTGGCCCCCGCCTCCATCCGGTGCGACGGTGACGCCCTGCTCATCCTGCTGCGCAATCTATTGGAGAACGCCCTCAAGTACACGCCGGCAGGTGGGCATGTCACGGTTGAGCTCGATCGCGCGGATCCGGGCTTCGTCACGCCTGCTGGTGCAAGACAGCGGCCCCGGCATTGCCGCCCCTGAGCGGGCACGGGTGTTTGAGCCCTTCTACCGAAGCCCAGAGTCCGGGGCCACCGGCACCGGCTTGGGGCTGGCCATCGTCAAAGCCATTGCCGAGCGGCACCATGCCACGGTGAAGTTGGGCACATCGCCCACGTTGGGCGGTTTGCGGGTGGAGGTGCGATTTCCCGGTGGTTTAAGACTCACCTAAGCCTGGGTGCCCATAGTTGAGTCATCGGAATCACTCAACTCAGGAGCACCTTCATGAAACTCAACTCTCTCAAAAGCAGTCAGCTGGTTTTGGCCCTGGTGGCCGCTGGCGCCATCGGTGGTGCCAGTGTCACCGCCCTGCAGCACGTCGGTTCCGCCCAAGCGGTATCCGTCCCCACCGTCACGCCAACGCACCTGTCAACCCGGGCGTGACGATGCCAGACTTTGCCCAAATCACCGCGCAGTACGGCCCGGCCGTGGTGAACATCAGCGTCACCGGCATGGTCAAGACGTCCAATGAAGGCCCGGTGGCCCGGCGCGGCGGCCGCGAAGACCCCTTTGGCAACGACCCGTTTTTTGAATTCTTCCGCAAGTTCCAACCCGATGGACAGGGGCAGTCTCAGCAACCCGACATGCCTTCACGGGGTCAGGGGTCCGGCTTTATCGTCAGCGCAGACGGCATTATTTTGACCAACGCCCATGTGGTGCGTGACGCCAAAGAGGTCACGGTCAAACTCACCGACCGGCGCGAGTTTGTGGCCAAAGTGTTGGGCTTCGATACCAAAACCGATATTGCCGTTCTCAAAATCGACGCCAAAAACTTGCCCATCGTCACCGTGGGAAAAACCAGTGACCTGCGTGCGGGTGAATGGGTGCTGGCGATTGGCTCGCCTTTTGGTTTCGAGAACACGGTCACGGCCGGGGTGGTCAGCGCCAAGGGTCGCTCCTTGCCTGATGACAGCGCCGTGCCCTTCATCCAGACCGATGTGGCGGTGAACCCCGGCAACTCCGGCGGGCCGCTGTTCAACAGCCGGGGCGAGGTGGTGGGTATCAACTCCCAAATCTACAGCCGAAGCGGTGGTTACCAGGGCCTGTCGTTTGCCATTCCCATGGACTTGGCCAGCAAGATCAAGGACCAGATCGTGGCGCACGGCAAGGTCGAGCATGCCCGACTTGGCGTGTCGGTACAGGAGGTCAACCAGGCGTTGGCCGATTCCTTCAAATTGAGCAGTCCCGAAGGTGCCCTGATCTCCAGTGTGGAAAAAGATGGACCGGCTGACAAGGCCGGACTGGAACCCGGCGACGTGATTCGCAAGATGAATGGGCAGGCCGTGGTGTCCTCGGGCGATCTGCCGGCGGTCATCAGCCTCGCCACGCCTGGGGACAAGGTTCAGTTTGAGATTTGGCGCAAAGGCGAGTCCAAAACCATTGAAGCCCAGTTAGGCAACGCCAATGAGAAGGCAGCCGATGTGGCCAGCGCAGACCCCGGCACGCCGCAGGGACGGTTGGGTCTGGCCTTGCGCCCACTTCAACCTGACGAATTGCGGGCCTCTGGCTTGCCCGCAGGCCTATTGATTCAGGACGCCCAAGGGGCAGCCGCCTCCGCCGGCGTGCAAAGTGGTGACCTGCTGCTGGCCGTCAATGGGCAGGTCGTGAGCAGTGTGGAGCAGGTGCGCTCGGTTGTTGCCAAGTCGCAGAAGTCTGTCGCCTTGTTGATTCAACGCGGTGAAGACAAGATTTTTGTCCCGGTCCGCCTAGGCTAATCCCATCAGCGCATCAAAAATTGGAAGAATGGCTGCTGCAGGGAGGCAGCTTACCAACGCAAGTCAAACGTCTGGCAAAGCTCCGCCAGTTGATCCGCGGTCAAGGCTGTCACCTTTGACGGGGCCCCCTGGTACAACTTGGCGGTTTCCTCCAGCTCCTCCAACACCGCCATCGCGTGCGCAGGTGATTGATGCCACACCGTGGGGCCCAGCCGCTCCAGCATGACCGCCCGCAGTGGCGTGCCGGCCTTGGCGTAGCGTTCAATGCTCGCCTGCACGGCGTTCGCAGCGCCTGCACTGCCGGGAAAGTGATAGGGAATGACCGGCACATGGCCCACCTTCATCACAAAGTACGGTGTGATGGGCGGCAGCAACTCACCGGCTGGCGGCAGGCAGGGGCCAGCGCCACCACCGGCCAGGGTCAAGGCCACGCAACAAGTGCTGTGCGTGTGAATCACACACGCCGCGGGCGATTCCAGGGTGCGGGTGCTGTCAAAGATGCGGGAATGCAGGGCAAAAGTTTTGCTGGGTCGGTTGCCGCTGACGTAGGCACCCGCCTCGTCCATGCGCGCCAGATCATCAGGGTTTAAAAAGCCCAGGCAGGCGTCGGTCGGGGTGATCAAATAGCCGCCACCGGCTTCTGGCGCCAACCGCACGCTGATATTGCCTGCGGTGGCATGAACGTAACCTCGATCAAACAGGCTTTTCCCCACACGGCATATTTCGTCGCGCAAACGGTTTTCCGTCATGACGACTTTCATGGCAGCATCTCAAATGCACGGGTGAATAGATCGGGCGCACCAAAGTTGCCCGATTTGAGCAACAGGTGAATGGACGATTCACCCTGATTAACCTGCGCGTGGCACCAAGGAACCCCCGGTGCAACCTGCGGCCCCACCGCCAACTGTGAAATGCCCAAGGCCTGAACACAAGCCCCCGACGTTTCGCCACCGGCAACCACGAGTTGGGCCACACCCAGCGCGACCAATCCCTTAGCCACTGCAGCAATGGTTTTTTCGACCAACGCACCTGCTTCTTGCACGCCGAGCTCCGCTTGTGTCGTCTTGACGGACGCTGCATCAGCGGACGAATAAATCAACACGGGACGCGTTCCCAAGCGAGGCGCCGCCCAGGTCAGCGCTTGCCCCACCACGTCCTCGCCGGCAGCGATCTGCAACGGGTCAATGGCGAATGCGTCATAGCCGGCGTCGATGAAATGTTGGACTTGACCGTTGGTCGCCAGCGAACAACTTCCCGAGACCACCGCGGCAAACCCCTGCTTGGCTGGGAAGTCTTGCGCCTCGCTACCAGTCTGTATGGAGAAATTCGCCGGCAATCCAATCGCCAGCCCCGACCCGGCCGTGACCAAGGGAAGGTCGGCCACCGCTTCGCCCAGCACCTTCAGGTCGGCATTGGTCAACGCGTCCAGCACGGCCACGCCAACGCCACTGGCACGCAGCGCAGCCAGACGTGCTTTCACTGCGGCCGCACCTTGCGCCACCACCGCATAGTCCAGCAAACCCACCTTGCCCACGCATTGCGCCTGCATGACCCGCACCAGGTTGGAGTCGGTCATGGGCGTCAGGGGGTGATCACGCATGCCGGATTCAGCCAGCAACACGTCGCCCACAAACAGGTGGCCTTTGAACACGCTGCGCCCGTTGTCAGGAAATGCGGGGGTTGCCACGGTGAAGTCGGTGCCCAGCGCGGCCATCAAGGCCTCCGTCACCGGACCAATATTGCCGCGTTGCTCCCCCGCATAAACGCTATCAAAAGTAGAGCAGTACTTGAAGTAAATCTGGGCGGCTCCCTGCGTTTTCAGCCAATCCAAGGCCTGCAACGACTGCTTGACGGCTTCTCCTCGACGGGCAAGGTTCTGGATTTGAGGGCGACCACGACGGCATCAACGTCCGCCGTCAATGGGCCCTCTGGCACGCCGATGGTCTGAAGCACCCGCATCCCGGCCTGAACCAGGTTGCTGGCCAGGTCCGTGGCTCCCGTGAAGTCGTCTGCGATACAGCCAAGCTTCAAGCGCATGGTTCAGCCCTCTGGTAGCGCCACACTTTTTTGGTCTCAACCCAGTCACGTGTCGTCTCGTTCATCTGCAAAAAATGAGGCGCGCCCAAATGGGCCTGGATGGCCGCCTCATCATCGTAAAGTTCGTAAAGAAAGAACACGCTGGCATCGGCTGGGTCGCGGCACACATCAAACTGGCGACAACCCGGCTCTGACTCGCGCGACAGGCGCGCGTTGTCAGAGATAGCGAGGGCAAAGGCGTCGATGTGCGAGGGCTTGATCCGAAACTCGACAACCAGCGCTTGTAGAGGTACTTGAGGGTTCATGGGTGGCTCCTTTTAACGCAGGGCGTTGACCAGCCCCATGCTGATAGAGGGGACATAGGTGATGACCATCAAAATGGTGATGCTGATCAATGCCATGGGAAATAGGGGTTTAAGCAGGGCACCCATTCCGACGCCGGCGAGTCTGGCTCCAACCATCAGCGTGCCGCCAACGGGTGGCGTGTACAGACCAATGGCCAGATTGCAAGTCATGATCAGTCCAAGATGCACCGGGTCAATCTTGAACGCTGTGCCCAAGGGCACCAGCAAAGGGGCTGCCAAGATAAGTGCAGGCACCGGCTCGATAAAGCAGCCCAGAATCAGCATGGCAACGTTGACCAGCAAAAGGAACATCCAGGGGGAGGTTGCGTATTCCGTCACCAAACTGGCGATCTGCACAGGAACCTGCTCGACCGTGATCAACCAGGCCAAACACGACGTCGCGCCAATCACCACCATGACGACGGCACTGGTTGAAAACGATTTGAGCAGCAGTTCGGGAAGATCACGAGGCTTGAGGTCTTTGTAAATCACCATGGACACAAAGAGACCATAGCCAGCGGCCACCGCTGCGGCTTCAGTCGGGGTGAAGTAACCAGACCAGATACCGCCCAAAATAATGACAGGCATCAACAGCGCCGGGAAAGCCGACATGAAGGCCGACCAGATTTCAGCACCCGATGAGCGGGTTTCTCCGTTGTCACAGCCCGTCTTCTTGCCGACCCGAACGCACTCCAGAGACAGCCCGATGGCGAAAATCACCGCAGGAACAACACCAGCCACGAAGAGGTCACGGACCGACGCGCCCGAGACAAAGGCGTAAACCAGCATCGGAATTGACGGCGGCATCACGACCGCCAGCGTACCCGCCGTGGACATCAACGCACCAGCAAATGCAGGCGAATAACCCTTTTTGACCATGGCAGGCGTCATGACCGACCCAATGGCCGCCGTGTCCGCAATGGCCGATCCCGACACACCGCCAAAGATGAGGCAAGAGCTCACCGTGGAGATGCCAAGGCCACCCGGCAAAAAGCCCAGCAGCCGTGTGGCGAAAGTGACAATGCGCAGACCAACGCCACCGCGGGACAGAATTTCACCGGCCAGCATGAACAGGGGCACGGCAATGAGTACAAACGACTCCACGCCGCCGATGTAGCTCAGGAAAACGGATGTCAGAGGATGGCCCAGGTTGTTCCACCAAATCACACCCGCGGTAGACATCAACAGGCCGTAGGCCATTGGGATGCCCAGGAGCGTCCCAAGAATGAAAAGTCCAAAAACTTCAAAGAGAATCATGGCTGCGAAGCTCCGTAGCGTTGTTCTGCGGATTTCCCGCGTAGTATTTCAGTCAGGTCCCAGCCCACAAACACCATCGTGATCAGCGAGGCGACGGGTAGCGCGATGTACTGCGAACTCATGGGCCAGCCAAGCACGGTGAGGGTGCTCATTTGCCCCGCCTCTGCAATGCCAAGGCCGTACCAAAAAAGCAGACCCAACGTGATCAGCACGACGATCTGGATGCCCACATCTGCCATGCGCCGCGCTGTGCCGTGCAGGTGGTCAATCAATTCGTTGACGACCATGTGCGCACCGCGACGAGTTGCCGCCGCACCACCCAGAAAGGTGGCCCAAACCATCAATAGTTCGCAGAACTCGGTGGTCCAGGCAACATCGCCGTTGAAGAGGTTGTGCACGATCACATTGACAAAGATCAGTGTGGCCATGGTCGCCCCGATCAGGAGAACGCTCCAATCGACGAGCCATCCCAAATACCGAATTGGGGCTGGCGCTGGCGGGCCCGGCGGCAATAGCGGCTTGGTCACGCTGGGGGTACTCCCAATCGCGGCGTTCGGAATGGTGTTTTTCATGGTGACTTACTTCGCAGGAGTTGACTTGCGAACGGCATCCGCGTCAGCAATAAACTGGTCCACGTCAGCGCCGTATTTCTCACGCGCCTTGGCATACACAGACTTGGCAGCATCGCGGAACGGAGCCAGGTTGGGGCGGGCAATTTTGGCGCCTTTGGTCTGCATATCCGCCAGTTGACGGTCGTCATTGGCTTTGATTTCATTGCGACTCCAGGTGGCCGATTCAGTGGCCGCTTTTGTCACGGCAGCTTGGTCAGCTGGAGAGAATTTTTGCCATGTTTTTTCGCTCACAGTCAATGGGATTGGGCTGTAAACGTGGTGCGTCAACGTGACGTTAGGCGCAACCTCATAGAACTTGTTCGCATAGATGGTGTCAATGGGGTTTTCTTGACCGGCGACGGCGCCTTGCTGAATAGCCAAGTAAACCTCAGGCAACGGCAAAATGACAACGTTGAAGCCAATGGCTTCTAGGGACCAGCGCATCATTTCATTCGGGAAACTGCGCAACTTCATACCTTTGGTATCAGCGGGGCTTGCCAGTGGCTCCTTGGTCGTCATGTCGCGAAAGCCAGCCTCCCAAGTGGAGAGAAAACGGAAGCCTTTGGCCGGCGCTTTGGCGAATTGCTCTTTGAGCCACTTGGATTCGTCGTACAACTTCCAACCTTGTTCGTAGTTCTCTACGAGGTAGGGCAGCAAGGACAAGTTCAGGGTTGGCACGTGGGTGGCATAGGTGCCCGTGCTCGATACGGTGAAGTCCACACCACCGAGTTGCAACTGCTCTACGGCCTTGGGGTCGTTGGCCAATTGACCCGCCGGGTAGATCTGTACTTTGTAGCGTCCTTGCGTGTACTCCGCGACTTTTTTGGCAAAGAGTTCTGCAGCCTGGTGTCGTGTACCGCCGGGCTGGTCGGTGTGGCTAAAACGCAAAACCGTTTGAGCACTCGCTGGGATTGACAGGGCCAGGGCCGCTGCAGCCAAAGCGATGAGGGTAAGTCTCTTGTTCATTTTGATGTCCTCTTCTATTCAGGGTGGTGGGGGTTAAAGCCTGCCATCGGCACCCTTCGGCCGGTGGCATGCGAGTGGTAGACCGCAGCCTCCACATGCAAGTTAATGAGATAGTCCCGCGCGCTGTTCTGAAGCGGTGTTCCGTGGCTCAGGTGCTGCAGGACGTGGGCTTGCAGCGCGGTGCAGGCGCCGCCAAAGGCACCGCTACTTCCCTGGTCGTACACATGCTCGGTCTCCGACACCTTCGTGGGCTTGCCACCACAAGCGAGCGTCTCCATCGAGTCGAAGGACGCCGTTCTCGCCTTCGACCCACATCTCGCCCATCGTGCGTCGTGGGTTGTGCGCGACGTGTCCACTGAGGCGGTTGCCATCGAACAGACCGGTTCGGTCATCGTCAAATTCGAGGAGGATCACGCCCGCGTCCTCACCAGCAATCGCCGGATTGAGTCGGCGCAAACGGGCGGTCACCGCACGCACTTCGCCAAGCAGGTGGCGAAAGGCATCAATAAAGTGCACCGCGGTCTCGCGCACCAGCAGCTTGGGCATGGTCTGAAAGTAAGGCTGACGGTCCAGATAGGCACGCGGGCCTTGGCCGTCACCCGGGCGCAGCCGAAAACTGGCCCCATAGACGCGCCCGAAGTGACCGGCCTGGATGAGTCGATGCACTTCACGAAACCAGGGGGTGAAGCGAAAGTTCTCGTGAATCACCAGGGGAACGCCGGCGGCTTCTGCCAGGGCGGTCATCGCTTCAGCCTGTGCCAAATGGGTACCAAATGGTTTTTGACAAATGGTCGGAATGCCACGTGCCAACGCCGCACGCACGATGGGCTCTTGCGCGGCCGGGGGCAAGACCACGTCCAGCAAGGTGGGACGCTCTTGATCCAGCATGGCAATGGTGTCGGTATAGCGGTGCGCAATGCCAAACCGGTCCGCCAGCGCCTGGGCACGTGCAGCGTCCTGGTCGCACAGGGCAAGCACCGGCGCGCCGGCATCGCGCCACCCCTCGACCTGGAACTGGGCGAAGTAGCCAGCTCCCACCATGGCAATGCGTGGGGGCGCGGAGGCAGAACGCACAGCCGTGGTCATGTCAGGCCACCACCTTCAGGGCGTCAATGACGGCGCTGGTGATGTCGGCCGTGCCATGCGCGCCGCCAAACTCGAACGGACGCACCTGACCGGCCGAGAAAACGCTCTCTACGGCGCGGTCAATCAGGTGGGCGCCGTCGGTCAAGCGGGGATCGGCTTTGGTGTCGCCCAGCCAATCCAGCATCATGGCGGCCGACAAAATCATGGCGGTCGGGTTGGCTTTGCCCTGCCCTGTGATGTCGGGTGCCGTGCCGTGGGCGGGCTGAAACAAGGCGTATTTGTCGCCAATGTCGCCCGACGGCGCCATGCCCATACCGCCTACCAGTGCAGCAATCAGGTCAGACAGAATGTCGCCAAACATGTTTTCAGTCACCAACACGTCGTAGACCCAGGGCTTCATCACCAGGTTCAGGGCCATGGCGTCCACATAGGCGCTGTCTTGCGCCATGGTGGGGTGCTTGGCGGCCACCTCCAGAAAAATACTGCGCCAAAACGCCATGGAGGCGAAAACATTGGCTTTGTCCACATTGGTGACCCGGCCCGGACGGCCTTTTTGCTGCGCACGGCGCTCGGCCAGTTGAAAGGCGAACTCGCAAATTCGATCGGTTCCCTTGCGGGTGATTTGCATGGTGTCGTACACGCCATCGGCGCGCACCTCGCCGCGACCGCGGGCGTAAAACAAACCTTCGGTGTTCTCCCGCACCAGCACCAGATCAATCTCGGCGGCTTTGGGGCTGGACAACGGTGTTGGCAAACCTTTGAAGGTGCGAATCGGGCGAACACCGGCATACAGGTCAAAGTGAAAACGCAGGTCCAACTGGGGAATGATCTCCGTGCCATCCGCACCACGCACATGAGGCAAACCCATGGCACCAAACAAAATGGCATCGGCCGCCTCGCACACCCGCAGGGTTTCCTCAGGCAGTGCAACACCGCTGTCAACATAGTGTTGCGCGCCGGCGGGCTGGTAGCTCAGGTCCAGCTTGACGCCAATACGTGACTCGACGGCGCTCAGCACCTGCTCGGCGGCTTTCATGACCTCGGTGCCAATGCCGTCGCCCGGCAATACCGCGATTTGATAATTTGAATTCATGGTGAAGGTGTGTTGGGGTTAATAAAAGGAATCAGTTCGTCTGAGGGGTCTACATCTGCTGCAAGCGAAAGCGCTCAAAAATGGCCAGCAGCTCACGGCTGGCGCGCTGGCGGTGTTGGCGATTCACGGCAGCGGCGCCCGCCGCATCCCCTTGCTGCAAGCGCTCCACCAGCGCCATGTGCTCCTGAGTGGAGTTCACCGGCGTGGGGCGCAGGCGCAGCGTGAACATGCGCGCACGGTGGGCCCGGTCCCAATAGCTCATCACGGCGTCGGACAACATCTTGTTGCCCGCCATCACGATCAGCCGTTGGTGAAACAGCTCGTCTGCGGCCGCCCAGGCGTCCAGGTCGCCCTTGGCCAGCGCTTTTTCCATGGCCTTGGTGGCGGTAATCAGCGGTTTCAGTTCCGCGTCGCTGGGTTTGCGCGCTGCCAACAGCTCAGCGGCCATGCTTTCCAGGGCCGTCAAAATTTCGTAAATCTCGCGCATGTCATTGGGCGACACCGGCAGCACCCGCATGCCACGACGCGGTATCACCTCAACCAACCCCTCTTTGCCCAAACGAATCAGCGCCTCTCGCACCGGCGTGCGGCTCATGCCCAGCTCTGAGGCCACCTCTTGCTCCATGGCTTGAAAGCCGGGCGCCCACAGGTTGTCCAGAATGCGTCGCCGAATGCCCTGGTAAGCCTCGTCGACCAAGCTGCCCACTTCGGTGGATGTGTTTTCTTTGGCGTTCATATGCTGCTTTCTGTTAAATCGATGCGGGGTAATGCCAGTGAACCGGCGGGTGCCCGGCCACGGGCATTTGAATTTTTGCGATGGCGTCGCCCAGCAGGCAACCCAGATAGCCGGTGCGCAGATCAGCCCCGGCAAAGGCCAGGCTGGAGGTATTTCTCAGCACGCGGCTTTTCACACCGTCCAGGTGAGGGCGACCCATCTCGCTGGCCTCAAACGCGGCCTCCACCCATGCGAGGTGCGCGGGTTCGACGTCTTGCAAGAACAGCTGCTGCGTGCCGTCTGGCGCCACGCGAATCACGCTGTTGCTGACGATGCTGACCACCCAGGCAAATCCCTCAGCGTCAAAAGCGAGCCCGTCGGGATACACGCCGACACCAAAATCGGTGACCACTTGCTTGACGCCGAGGCTGCCGTCCGAGCGCAATCGGGAAGCGGGACAGGCGCCGGGAAAAGGTCTCATTCACGTACAACCATTGCCCGCTGGGGTCGACCTGGCATTCATTGGTGTAGCCCAGGCCGTCGGCCACAATGCGCGCGCCTTGTGCGTCCACCATCACGACAAAGCCGTCATTGCATGAGCGGCGGTAGCCCAAGGCACGCGGCGTCATTCGCGTGCTCACGGTGATCCAGATGCGGCCCTGCGTGTCTTCCACGACAAAGTTGCTGGGCGGCAAGTCTTGCCCATCCACGGTTTGCAAAAACGGCCGGGTTTGTCCGTCGCGCTGAAGCTGAAACACACCACCGCGCTCCGCCCCCAAATGCGCCAACAAAAAGGAACCGTCCCGCAACAAGGCAATGCCATTGGGCTTGAGCGCTTCACCGTCCACGGGCTGACCCACAAACAAGTCCTGCGACCCGTCCGGGCCGGATATGGGCAACGCCCCCGCGCCAGTCAGCGGTGAAGAGGTCGCCCGATGCGGTCGCCAAGACACATTCAGGCCGGACCAGACCAGCGCCCACCCACTGCACGTCATCCACAGAGATGGGCAATACATTCGCGGCAGGACAACTTGAATTCTCATCAATCAACACAGCGACACCTTTTCATTTGCGCACTGAACATTCAATTCAATGCATGAGTTAATGTATACGTTAAATTTAAAAATGAGTGCTGGGGTTTTCCCTGAATCGCATGATTGCCCCCGAATCACCGAGCTTCGCCCATGAAAAATCCCCGCACTGGCAAGCCAGGGGGGATCATCAAATCAAGACCGAAGCCGCCTCAGCTCAGACGCTCACCTCGCAATCGAAACGTCATTCAGACCCGTCAAGCCTGGGCAATCGGGATGTAGATTTCGCGCCGCCACGCTTGAACTCTTCTGACTCGGCGTCCATGCCTACGGCCAGTGCCTGCTCACCGTCACGCCTTTGATCTTGGCGTACTCAGTTCGGGTCAGCGGCAATCGGGATGAGATCGCCGCCGCCGCGCTTGAACTCTTCTGACTTGGCGTCCATGCCTTCAGCCAGGGCCTGCTCATCCGTCACGCCTTTGATCTTGGCGTACTCACGCACTTCTTGCGAGATCTTCATGGAGCAGAACTTGGGCCCGCACATGGAGCAGAAGTGCGCCACTTTGGACGAGTCTTTCGGCAGCGTCTCGTCGTGAAAGTCCCGCGCGGTGTCGGGGTCCAGTGACAGGTTGAACTGGTCCATCCAGCGGAACTCAAAGCGGGCTTTGGACAAGGCGTCATCACGGGCGCGCACGCCGGGGTGACCCTTGGCCACGTCGGCCACGTGGGCGGCAATTTTGTAGGTGATGATGCCGACCTTCACGTCGTCCCGGTCCGGCAAACCCAGGTGCTCCTTGGGCGTGACGTAGCACAGCATGGCGGTGCCAAACCAGCCAATCATGGCCGCACCAATGCCGCTGGTGATGTGGTCGTAGCCGGGCGCAATGTCGGTGGTCAGTGGGCCCAGGGTGTAGAACGGGGCTTCGTGGCAGTGCTTGAGCTGCTCGGTCATATTGGCCTGCACCATGTGCATGGGCACATGGCCGGGGCCCTCGATCATCACCTGCACATCTTGCTTCCAGGCTTGCTGGGTGAGCTCACCCAGGGTGCGAAGTTCCGCAAACTGGGCCTCGTCATTGGCGTCCGCGCCGGAGCCGGGGCGCAGGCCATCGCCCAGGGAGTAGCTCACGTCGTAGGCTTTCAGAATCTCCGTCATTTCATCGAAGTGGGTGTAGATGAAATTTTCTTTGTGGTGGGCAATACACCACTTGGCCATGATGGAGCCCCCGCGTGACACGATGCCAGTCATGCGGTTGGCCGTGAGGTGAATGAAGGCCAGGCGCACGCCCGCGTGCACGGTGAAGTAGTCCACGCCCTGCTCCGCCTGCTCAATGAGCGTGTCGCGGAAGATTTCCCAGGTGAGGTCTTCGGCCACGCCACCCACTTTTTCCAGCGCCTGGTAAATCGGCACGGTGCCAATGGGCACGGGCGAGTTGCGCAAGATCCAGTCGCGAGTGGTGTGGATGTTTTTGCCGGTCGACAAGTCCATGACCGTGTCTGCGCCCCAACGGATCGACCACACCAGTTTCTCAACCTCTTCCTCAATGCTGGAGGTGACGGCCGAGTTGCCAATGTTGGCGTTGATCTTGACCAGGAAATTGCGGCCAATCGCCATCGGCTCAATCTCAGGGTGGTTGATGTTGGCCGGAATGATGGCGCGCCCCCGGGCGACTTCGTCACGCACAAACTCGGGCGTCATCACGCGGGGAATGCTGGCGCCAAAACTGTTGCCGGCCAGGCGGGCCTCGCGCTCGGCGTTGCCGGTGTACTGGGCCATCCATTCAAGCTTCTGGTTCTCGCGAATGGCCACGTATTCCATCTCGGGGGTGATGATGCCTTGGCGGGCATAGTGCATTTGAGACACATTGCCACCCGCTTTGGCGCGGCGTGGCTGGCGCTGCAAGCCGGCCGCTTGGGCACGCAGCAAGGCCAGCGTTTCGGTTTCGCCGTTTTTCAGGCCATCGTCCAGGGCGTAAGGGGTGCGGCCGGTGTACAGCTCGGTGTCGCCGCGCTTCTCAATCCAGCTGGAGCGCACGGTGGGCAGGCCTTGGCGCACGTCAATGTGGGCCGTGGGGTCGGTGTAGGGGCCGGAGGTGTCGTAAACGGAGACGGCTTCCCCGTTGGTTTGCATGATTTCCCGCATGGGAACCCGCACATCGGCCTGCGCGCCGGGCACGTAAATCTTGCGCGAAGCAGGCAAGGGCTCGCGGGAAAGGCTCAGTAACTGAGTGAACTTGTCGGGGGCATTCATCGCGTGGTCTCCTGAAGGGTGGATCAAATGCTCCGGAGAAGAGCAGTCAATCAAACACGCGAACCAGGAAAGACACACCAAGCGCCCGGATAACCCAAAAGTGAATTCGGGTGGGCGCACCAATATCTGGTGTTTTGCTCTTCTTACGCCGGTATTAACCGGATCAAGTTCGCGGGTCTGGTCTTCCATCTCAGCGCTACCTAGCGCACCCCGGGCAACGCGAAGTCTAAGCGATCACGGTAGGCGTCGCATGAAACCCTGTCGAAGCCTGTCTCATTTAGCTACTAAAAATATAGCTGCCTGCGCTTAAAGAATAAGGGCAATAGGCCATTTTTATCAAAAATAATTTTTCTCTGTCACCCTGGATTTACAAGCTGGTCACGCCCATCAGCACCACCGCAATGCCCATGACCAGCGTGGCCGTCCATCCAAAGAAACGGTGACGGCCGCTGATTGTGAGGTCGCCCATCAGGCGCTCAGACTGTCCAATCCACATCAACGCGTAGGCGGTTGAGGCCGCCAACTCGGACACCGCCAGCAACCCTGTGCCAATGATGCAGAGCACAAACAGGGCAAACCCAAACTCACCAGCGAGGTGGTCAGCCAGCGGGGGAACAATTCGTCAATGTTGGCAGTCAAACCCCGGCCAGTCACCCAGCCGATGCGGGCCGACAACATCTGAATGCCGATCATCAGCGGCGTGGTCAACAGCAAGGTCCAAACCAAGCCAAACCGGAATTGCGCACCCGCCTGCGAATAGGTGGCAATGCCGCTTGGGTCATCGTCTGCCGCACCCGTGATCAGGCCCGGCCCAAGCCGCTGAACAAACGCCGCTGTTTTCTTTTGATTCACTGCCGCAGTCCCGAGTTTCTCTGTTGCGGGCGAGCGTACCCAAACCGGCCGGCAGATGTATGTCAGCGATGTAAAGATCAGCGGCGTCTCGTCCAACCTGAGGGCTGGCAGCGCTACGATGGCAGTCGCCACGGCGGCCCTTCCCTCAACCTGACCGAATCCAACTGAATGAAGCCCCCAGCGACACCGCTCGACACATCGCCCTACGCCCTCGTTCGCTTCGTGCGTGCCCGCCCTCGTTTGTTCAGCGGATTGGCCGTGGGCGTCAGCACGGCCCTGCTGTTGCCGGACTCATTGGGCATGCTGCCCATCACCAAGGCCATCGTGGGCTGGAATGTTGGGGCGTGGCTTTATCTGGCGCTGGCCATGCACATGATGTTCTGGTCAACCAACCAACGCATGAAAACCCGCGCCCTGCAGCAAGACGAAGGCAACGCCTTGGTGCTGCTGTTTGTCGTGATTTCTGCCGTGATGTGCCTGGGCGCCATCTTGGCCGAGTTGGCGGTGGTGAAAGAGCTGAGCGGCATGCTGCGTTATGCCCACATTGCCCTCACCATGCTGACCATCCTGTCGTCCTGGGCCTTCACCCAGGTGATGTTCGCCCTGCACTACGCGCATGACTTCTTCGCCATTCAATCCCACGGCGGCAAAGGCGGGCTGGACTTTCCGGGGGGCGAGCCACCAGACTATGGCGATTTTCTGTACTTTTCCTGCGTCATTGGCACCTCAGGCCAGACCGCAGACGTGGGCATTAGCAACCGACGAATGCGGCGAACCTGCCTGATTCACTGCGTGCTGGCCTTCTTTTTCAACATCACTCTTTTCGCCCTGGCCATCAACATCGCCTCGGGGCTGCTGTAACGCGGCAACCTTGCCCGTTTCCTACTTCTGTTAGTCATCGCCCGAATGATTGAGGGCAACAGACCCGCAAGCACTTTCAAAGCGCTCACAACCTGCAATAAGTCGACACTAATTCAAATTAAACTTGATTAACTCTTGTTTTTTGATTTAATTTCTCAAAAGTGTCGACATTATTCAAAATATTGGCAAAATACGGGTGTCGACATACACGTCCGATATCGGTTCGTCTCGTTCGGTTGGATTGCTCAAACGTGAAACATCCACCGCCAACTTCGACTATTTGACCCGGCTCACACCCGCTGCACTTCAGGCCAAGCATGAATTCCACACACCGAAAACCACTCCCCGGCACCAGGCTCGACTACTTTGACGCCCGCCAAGCCGTCGAATCCCTCAAGCCAGGAACCTGGGTGACCCTGCCCTACATTGCCCGCGTTCACGCCGAAAACCTGGTCCGCCGATGCGACCCGGCCATCCTCACCGAATGCCTGACCCAGATCATCGAGCGCAAGCAAGAACGCGACTTCCCCTGGTTCCCGGCCCGTGTCGTCTGCCACGACATCCTCGGCCAGACCGCCCTGGTGGACCTGGCCGGGCTGCGCGACGCGATTGCAGACCAGGGCGGTGATCCGGCATTGGTGAACCCGGTGGTGCCAGTGCAGTTGATCGTCGACCATTCACTGGCGGTGGAGTGCGGCGGATTCGAGCCTGACGCGTTCGAGAAAAATCGCGCCATCGAGGATCGACGCAATGAAGATCGCTTCCACTTCATCGACTGGACGAGTCGTGCGTTCAAGAATGTGGACGTGATCCCGGCGGGCAACGGCATCATGCACCAGATCAACCTGGAGAAAATGTCGCCGGTGGTGCATGCCATCGACGGCGTGGCGTTCCCCGACACACTGGTCGGCACAGACAGCCACACGCCGCACGTCGATGCGCTGGGCGTCATTGCCATCGGCGTGGGTGGACTGGAGGCCGAGAGTGTGATGCTCGGGCGCGCGTCGTGGATGCGCCTGCCTGAGATGGTGGGGGTAGAGCTGGTGGGCCAACGCCAGCCGGGCATTACAGCCACCGACATTGTTCTGGAACTCACCGAATTCCTGCGCAAGGCGAAGGTGGTGGGCGCCTACCTCGAATTTCGTGGCCCGGGCGCGGCCTCGCTGACGCTGGGCGATCGCGCAACCATTTCAAACATGGCGCCAGAGTATGGGGCGACGGCGGCGATGTTTTTCATCGACGACCAGACGCTGCAGTACCTGACGCTCACCGGCCGCACCGATGAGAATGTAAAGCTGGTTGAAACCTACGCGAAGGCGGCGGGCCTGTGGGCAGACACGCTGGCCGAGGCCACCTATGCACGCACGTTGCAATTCAATTTATCGAGCGTGGTGCGCAACATGGCCGGCCCGTCCAACCCGCATGCCCGTGTGGCAACGACCGACCTCGCGGCCAAGGGCATCGCCGGCCAATGGGAGGCAACGCCGGGCCAGATGCCCGACGGTGCGGTGATCATCGCCGCCATCACCAGTTGCACGAACACCAGCAACCCGCGCAACGTGATCGCCGCCGCGCTGTTGGCGCGCAATGCCAACCGCCTGGGGCTCACACGCAAGCCGTGGGTGAAGACCTCGCTTGCGCCAGGCTCGAAGGCGGTGGAACTTTACCTGGATGAATCGGGCCTGAAGCCTGAACTCGAACAATTGGGCTTTGGCATCGTCGGATTCGCGTGCACAACCTGCAACGGTATGTCCGGCGCGCTGGACCCAATGATCCAGCAGGAAATCATCGATCGCGACTTGTACGCCACGGCAGTGCTGTCGGGCAACCGCAATTTCGATGGGCGCATCCACCCGTACGCGAAGCAGGCATTTCTGGCCAGCCCGCCACTCGTGGTGGCTTACGCGATCGCAGGCACGGTGCGCTTCGATATCGAACGCGATAGCTTTGGCACCATGGCCGATGGCAAACCTATTCTGCTCAAGGACCTGTGGCCAAGCGACGATGAGATCGACGCTATCGTCAAAGCCTCGGTCAAGCCCGAGCAGTTTCGCAAGGTGTACATCCCGATGTTCGAGGAGCGGGCCGCCAACACCCAGAAGGAAAACCCGCTGTACGACTGGCGTGCCCAGAGCACCTACATCCGCCGCCCGCCCTACTGGGAAGGTGCGCTCGCTGGCGAGCGCACGATGAAAGGCATGCGCGCACTGGCGGTGCTGGGCGACAACATCACCACCGATCACCTGTCGCCGTCGAACGCGATCATGGCCACCAGTGCGGCCGGAGAGTACCTCGCCAAGATGGGCCTGCCCGAAGAGGACTTCAACTCCTACGCGACCCATCGTGGCGATCACCTGACCGCGCAACGCGCCACCTTCGCCAACCCCACACTCACCAACGAAATGGCGGTGGTCGACGGCGCGGTCAAACGCGGGTCGCTTGCGCGCGTCGAGCCCGAGGGCAAAGTGGTGCGCATGTGGGAGGCGATTGAGACCTACATGGAACGGCGTCAACCGCTGATCGTGATTGCAGGCGCCGACTATGGCCAGGGCTCGTCGCGCGATTGGGCGGCCAAAGGCGTGCGCCTGGCCGGCGTCGAGGTGATCGTCGCCGAGGGCTTTGAGCGCATCCATCGCACGAACTTGGTGGGCATGGGCGTGTTGCCGCTGGAGTTCAAGCCGGGCACCAACCGCAAGACATTGAAAATCGACGGCACCGAGACCTTCGACGTGGTGGGCGACAAAGTTCCGCGCGGCGACCTGACGCTGGTGATTCACCGCAAGAACGGCGAGCGGGTTGAGGTGCCGGTCACCTGTCGGCTCGACACCGGCGAAGAGCTGTCGATCTACGTGGCTGGCGGCGTGCTGCAGCGTTTTGCGCAGGATTTTCTCGAATCGAACCAGACGGCATGACGCCCCCAACCCAGGAGACAAGCATGGCCCATGCACCCCAGATCAAAGTGGCTGCGACCTACCTGCGCGGCGGCACCAGCAAAGGCGTTTTCTTTCGAATGCAAGACCTTCCCGAGGCCTGCCGCACCCCTGGTGCGGCGCGCGACCGCTTGCTGTTGCGCGTGATCGGCAGCCCCGATCCGTACGGCAAGCAAACCGACGGCATGGGCGGCGCGACCTCCAGCACCAGCAAGACCGTGTTGATCGACAAGAGCAGCCAGCCCGACCACGATGTCGACTACCTGTTCGGCCAGGTGTCGATCGACCAGCCTTTTGTCGATTGGAGTGGCAACTGTGGCAATCTGTCGGCCGCTGTCGGCCCGTTCGCAGTCACCAACGGCTTTGTCGACGCGAGCCGCATCCCCGAGAACGGCACCGTCACCGTGCGCATATGGCAGGCCAACATCGGCAAGACCATCGTCTCGCACGTACCGATCATCAATGGACAAGTGCAGGAAACCGGCGACTTCGAACTGGACGGCGTGACCTTCCCCGCTGCCGAGGTGCAGTTGGAATTCATGGACCCGGCCGCTGAGGACGGCGAAGGCGGCGGCGCTTTGTTTCCAACTGGCAATCTGGTTGACAGGCTTGAAGTGCCCGGGATTGGCACGTTCGACGTCACGATGATCAACGCCGGCATTCCAACCATATTTTTGAACGCCAAGGACATTGGCTATACGGGCACTGAGCTGCAAGACGACATCAATGGCGATGCCAAGGCACTCGCGATGTTCGAGACCATTCGCGCTCACGGCGCGTTGCGCATGGGTCTGATCAAGGAGTTGGGTGAGGCCGCGACGCGCCAGCACACGCCGAAAGTGGCCTTCGTCGCACCGCCTGCGGACTACACCGCATCGAGCGGCAAGTCGGTGAAAGCCGCCGACATCGACCTGCTCGTGCGCGCGCTGTCGATGGGCAAGCTGCACCACGCCATGATGGGCACCGCAGCGGTGGCGATTGGCGTCGCCGCGTCGATCCCGGGCACCACTGTCAATCTGGCCGCAGGCGGCGGAGAACGCGAAGCGGTGCGCTTCGGACACCCGTCAGGCACCTTGCGTGTGGGTGCCGAGGCCCTGCTTGTTGAGGGTGAATGGCAGGTGGTGAAGGCGGTGATGAGCCGCAGTGCCCGCGTGTTGATGGAAGGGTGGGTGAAGGTGCCGGGGTGACTCCGGAACCTTGGCGCGGCCTAGCCAATACCGGGGCAATGGGCCCCTAAAGTCACTACTCGGGGGCGACCGGCAACCCACAGCCGCACGGTGCTCGGTGCTGTCGCACTCACCACCCAATAGTCCGCGCAAAAAGCCATCGGCCCCTGCAGTCCAAGGCCCATCTTCGGAAATTTCCATGATCATGGCAGCCAAAAATCGCACATCGTCGACATATCTCCAATAAATATCAATTATTTATATCAAAAATTTATTTTTGACGTTAAAGTGTCGACACAATTTGACAATTTCTGGAAATACCATGCCTTACCTTATCGGCAATCAACGCCCCGGCACTCCGGCCGGCCTGCGCTTTCGGGA
The DNA here is from genome assembly GCA_963781205.1 of uncultured beta proteobacterium. GTDB lineage: Bacteria > Pseudomonadota > Gammaproteobacteria > Burkholderiales > Burkholderiaceae_C > Rhodoferax. The sequence continues at coordinate 40,843 of CAWAFG010000003.1, forward strand.
ACTTGTGGAGCGCGGCGGCGTGCTCCCCGTGCCGGGCGCCCACAACGGCATGGCGGCCTTGCAGGCCCGCGCTGCCGGGTTTGAGGCCTTGTACCTGTCAGGCGCGGCGATGACCGCTTCCATGGGTTTGCCAGACCTGGGCATCATCACTGTCGACGAAGTGGCCTTTTTCGTGCGCCAAATCACTCGCGCCACCGGCCTGCCCTTGCTGGTTGACGGCGATACCGGCTACGGTGAGGCTCTGAACGTGATGCACATGGTGCGCACCTTTGAAGACGCTGGCGCCGGCGCCGTGCACATTGAGGACCAACTGCTGCCCAAAAAATGCGGCCACCTCAATGACAAAAAACTGGCCACCCCGCAGGACATGGCGGCCAAGGTGGCGGCGGCAGCCCAAGCCCGGCAACACCTCTACATCATTGCACGCACCGACGCAGCCGCCAGCGAGGGCATCGACGGTGCCGTCGCACGGGCCAAGCTCTATCTTGAAGCAGGTGCTGACGCGATCTTTCCCGAGGCACTGGCAACAGCCGAGATGTACCGTGAATTCGCACGTCGCATGCCGGGTGTGCCCCTGCTGGCCAATATGACCGAGTTCGGACGCACCCCCTTCTTCACCGCCGCCGAGTTTGAGGCCATGGGTTACCGCATGGTGATCTGGCCGGTGACGTCACTTCGCGTTGCCAACAAAGCGCAGGCAGACCTGTATCAAACCCTGCACCGCACGGGCAGCGCCGAATCCATGGTGCCGCGCATGCAAACCCGGTCCGAGTTGTACGAGCTGATCGGACTCGGTGAATTTGAGGCCCTGGACGCTTCATTGATCGCCAGCGTTCTACCCAAGTTGGATGAACACCCGTTGTGACCCTGATCCCACTGTCCGCTTAAAACAGCTGATTCTCTTTTTCTTTGGAAGCAGAAGGTAAGCCACGCACCCGCCTGGTGTATCTCTGCTGCATCCCGTTCCCGCACTTGCGTAAGCAAGACTCTTTCATCGACCCTTGGAGACAAAAAAATGAAACGTAAATCGACAACACTTTGGGCCACTGCGACGCTGGCCATCTCACTTACGGCCTCCAGCGCCATGGCCGCGGCATTTTTGGCCGACAGCCCCGAATGCATTGCACCTGCCGGTGCCGGCGGGGGCTGGGACATGACGTGCCGCATGATGGGCAAGTCGCTTTTGGATCAAAAATTGATCAAAGGCACCATGCAAGTCGTCAACAAAGCCGGTGGCGGTGGCGGTGCTGCCTATGCCGAGGTGGTGAACAAACGCAACTCCGAGAACAGCCTGATCGTTGCCGCGTCGTCCGCCACGGCCACTCGACTCGCTCAAGGCGCCTATCCTGGTAACACCATGGGCGATGTGCGCTGGCTCGCGTCAGTCGGCGCTGACTACGGCGTGATCGGTGTCGCTGCAGACTCCCCCATCAAAACCCTCCCCGAGTTGATGGCCAAGGTCAAGACCGATCCATCGTCCGTTGCCTTTGCAGGCGGTTCGGCAGCCGGTGGCTGGGATCACTTGAAGGTGCTCAACGTGGCTAAAAAATCGGGCATCACCAACGTTCGCAGTGTGAAGTACGTGGTGTTCGACAGCGGCGGCGAGGCAATTACCCAGGTCATGGCAGGCAAGGTCGGCGCATTCACGGGTGACGCCTCTGAGGTAAAAGGCTTTGTGGATGCTGGCAAGGTCCGGATCCTCGCCGTATTGGCTCCCGAGCGCCTGAGCGGCGACTTTGCCAAGTTCCCGACTGCGAAAGAGCAAGGCATCGATGTATCCAGCGCCAACTGGCGTGGTTTTTACGCACCCGGCAAGATGAGCGACGAAGCCTATGACTACTGGGTCAAGAGCATTGGCACGGTTTACGACTCCAAAGAGTGGAAAGACATCATGGCGAAGAACGGCATGGAGCCATTGAACCTGCGTGGCCCGGCGTTCCAAAAATTCGTCAAAGAGTCGGTGGATGAAATCCAGGCGCTGTCCAAAGAGATCGGAATCATCAAGTAAGAAAGCAAACCCGCGCTGACGGAGAGGCAGATGTCTTGTCCTCGGCGCGGCTCTCCGACTCTCACTTGAAAGGATGCACATGACCGACCGTATATTCGGCGCCGTCGCATTGACGGTGTCTCTGCTGATGATGTGGGCCACGACCCTCATCGAAGAAAGCTTTATTCAAGACCCAACCGGACCCAAAGCATTTCCCTTGGTCATTGCAGGCATCATGGCCCTCTCCGCCATCGTCATGTTCATCAAGCCGGACAAAAATCCTCATTGGCCTGACCTGAAAAAACTGCTGGAACTCGTCATCACGGCTGGAGTGCTGGTGGCCTATGGACAAAGCCTGCCTATTGCAGGCTTTGTCTTGAGCACCACCCTGGCGACCGCCTTTCTTTGCTGGCGTCTGGGCGGCACTCCCCGTCAAGCTGCGACGGGTGGTCTAACGATTGCCGTGGGCATTTACGTGGTTTTTCAATTCGGTCTGGGCCTGCATCTGGCCCAAGGACCATGGGGCTTCTAGCCCCAGGCAACCCAAGGACATCGCAATGGATTCCATGCAACTTCTGGCCCACGGCTTCGCCGTGGCCCTCTCCTGGCAAAACCTGGCGCTCGCGCTGGTGGGCTGCTTTCTTGGCACACTGATTGGCGCCTTGCCTGGCTTGGGCCCATCCAATGGGGTGGCGATCCTGATTCCGGTGGTGTTCAGCATGGGCTTGGGCCCGACACCCGCGCTGATTCTGCTGACCAGCGTCTACTACGGCGCCATGTATGGCGGCCGAATCTCATCGATTCTTCTCAATATTCCAGGGGATGAACCGGCGATCATGACCACACTTGATGGTTACCCGATGGCTCGCAAGGGGCAGGCCGGTGAGGCGCTGGCCATCTCTGGTATCGCTTCATTTGTCGGTGCTTTCTTTGCCACCTGGGGCCTGGTCTTTCTGGCCCCCCAACTGGTTAAGGTAGCGCTCCTGTTTGGTCCCGCCGAGTACTTCGGCATGTTTGTGCTGGCCTTTGCAACCCTGGGCGGCGTTACCAGCGGCAACCAGGCGAAGTCTGCCTTTGCTGCGGCCATTGGACTGGCGCTGGCGCTGGTAGGCGTTGACGGGCAGACGGGCGTGCCGCGGTTCAGCTTTGGCAACGTGCACTTCTACGACGGCATCGACTTTTTGATCGCCATCGTGGGTATGTTTGCCTTGTCCGAAGTATTTGTCTTTATTGAAGAGCGCAACAACACGAAAATCAACAACACGCCAGCCATTACTGAGATTGGTCGCACTTATCCCCCCTTGTCGATGCTCAAACAAACCAGCGGCTCCATGGGTCGCGGCACGGTGCTGGGCTTTATCGCCGGCGTGCTGCCGGGCGCAGGCGCGTCGTTGGGATCATTCGTGGCCTACACGCTGGAAAAGAAGTACCTCGGAAAGAAAGGGTTCTTTGGCCAAGGCGACCCGCGTGGCGTGGCAGCACCAGAGGCGGGCAACAATGCCGCCGCCGGCGGTGCGCTCATCCCCATGTTGGCCTTGGGCGTGCCGGGTTCGGGCACCACCGCCGTCTTGTTGGCCATGCTGATGTCCCTGGACATCACACCCGGCCCGCTTCTGTTTCAAAACAATCCGGACGTGGTGTGGGGGTTGATTGCCTCGTTGTTCATCGCCAACTTTATGCTGTTGGCCTTGAATCTGCCCATGGTGGGCCTTTTCAGCCGCCTGCTTCGCATCCCCACCTATTACCTGATGCCAGCAGTGGCCATGATCTCTTTCATCGGCATTTATGCACTGACCAACTCCACCTTCGACGTGATGTTGATGGTTGCCTTTGGTGTGATGGGCTGGTTGTTTCGCAAACTCAACATTCCATTGGTTCCAGTCATTCTGGGTATTCTGTTGGGGCAACTCATGGAAAAGAACCTGCGACGTGCGCTGAACATTTCAGATGGCGACCTGTCCATTCTCTACAGTTCGCCACTGGCCATGGGCTTTTTGATCGTGGCGGTGGTCGGGTTTGTCCTGCCTATCATTGTGGGTCGTTTTTTCCGCCCGACACGTGTTGAAGAAGGCATGAAGGGTGACGGGACAAGCGATTGACCCAACCTGCTTGAACGCAAATGGCCTCCTATAGGGAGGCCATTTTTGTTCTGGAATGATCTTTGTGAAAGACATCTGCCTGTACAAAGGCAAGCCAGCTCAAGCAGCACGCTTGGGGCTACGCTGAGCCATGGCTTCCAGCAACGCCGTTTTGGCGGACTGCACATGGCGGCGCATCAAAATTTCAGCCATTTCCCCGTCTCGGTGGACGATGGCATCCACGATGCGAATGTGCTCCCGCCACGCCTCTCGGCCCCGCCCCGGTACTGTGGCGTGAAGACGCCGGCAAAGCTTCAAACGAGGGTACAACTGGTCACACAACAACTCCGACAAAAGGGGGTTACGACTACCAATGGCAATGCGGCGATGGAAGTCACCATCGGGGTCCGACTGAAGGTAGGCCCCATGGTCGTCACGGGCAATCTCTTCGCTGTGGCGCTCAACCAGCGCTTGAAGCGCATCGCGCTCGCCATCGTTCATGCCCGTTGCGGCCAGTCGGGCCGCCATGCCCTCCAGCGCTTCGCGCACGGCCAACAAAGCGAGAAATTCGTCGGCAGTGGGCTCAGCCACCCGCACGCCCTGATTGACGATGTAGGTGACCAAACCCAACTCCTGCAGCCGGCGAATCGCCTCCCGCACAGGGGCACGGCTGGCGTCAAAACGCTTTGCAATGATGGGCTCGCTCAGCTTAGAGCCCGGAGCCAACTGACCACCAATGATGTCGCGCGTCAGCGCCTCATAAATGGTGGTGACCAGACCTTTTGCGTCTGGGGCATCTGCAGTGATTTCATCAATGGGCATGGAACGATTCTACGGGCGGGCATGGTCCCGCCCCTGACATGCGGGTGCTTAGTTGGCACGCCAGAAAATGTAGTCGGCGGTGTAGCTCACGATCAGGCTCTGGCCCACGTTTTCGCTAAAGCAGGCGGCCTTGGGGGCAATGCCGCCCATCGTGTTGACCCGCTGGATGTAGCTCACGCCTTGCATCATGCCGGGGCCCATGGCGGGGTTGGCCTTGACCAACTGCAGGGGAATGTTGTCCGCGCCATTGGGGGCGACGGCGAGTTGGGTGCCGGTGATTTTGGAGCCGTCATTGCTTTCCCAAGTGGCGGGCGGGCCGTAGTACTTGCCCACGCGTTGGCCACTGCGGTCTTTCAGGCCCGCGTCGGGGCCAACAAAGACCCACTCAAACTGGCCGGCCATGTCTTTTTTGGCGCGACATTGGTAGGTGATGTCACCGGCGGCACGGGTCTCCAACGCCACGCGGTGGCCGACGGGCACCTGCATGGCGGCAGGCAGGGCCGCTTGGGAATATGGCGCCATCTTGGCGGGGCCAGACGCGGCGCAAGCGCTCAAAACAGCGATGGCGATCAGTGACAGTGAAGTACGAACTTTCATGGGATTCTCCTGGTGAAGGGTTAACTTTGTTGACTAACTTAATTGGGGGACAAGGCTTTGCCTGGATTCTGGGCGGCTACGGGGTGGAGTGAGGCCAAGTAGGCCACGAGGTCATCACGGTCCGAGGCGGCATCCACCCGGTAGCCCATGGCCTGGCCGGGCACAAGCGCCTCGGGGTTCGTCAGCCAGGCCTTGAGTCGCGGTGCATCCCAGACATGGGTGGCGGCCCGCAAGGCGTTTGAGTAATCAAAGCCATTCGCCTTGCCTGCGATGCGGCCCAACACGGTGCCCAACGCGGGGCCCACGCGGTTGGCATCCAGACTGTGGCAACCGATGCAACGAGACTCAAACAGCTGCTTGCCCTGGGGCACAGACCCCATCTGCGCGTGGGCGCTGACCATCCCGCTCAATGCCAGCCCGAGGGCGACTGTGGCAGCGGCCACGCCTGAGAGGGCATGGCGCACGACGGTGTTTCCACGCGCAGTCATGCTCAGGCGCCGAAGCTCAAAGCGCCTGTAGGCAGCGGACGACCCAGCGCGTTGGTCAGAATGGTGAAGTGCATGGTCTCGTCAGCGGCCAAGCGCCCGGCAATCTTGGCCAAGTCTTTGCTGCCAAACGCGGGAATCACGCCCAGGTAGGCGTTGATGGCACCCAGCTCCAGCCGGGCAGCCAGATCCAGCACGTCGGCCTGGTTGCGCAGGGTGTCGGCCTTCAAGGCTTTGGCGTAGTCTTCCAGTTTCAGTTCCATCACGGACTTGCCGCCCATTTTCTGGATGGTGGCCATCAGTGCGTCACGGTGGCTTTTGTGGTGGCCCTGAAACTGCACAGCTATGTCGAGCACCGGTTTTTGCAGCAAGCCACTGCCGGCACCCAGTTGGTAGGCGTTGATGGCTTCGTGCTCCAGCCCCAGCGCCACATTCAAAATTTTGACGTCTTGCGACATGTCGCCAGCCATGCCTTGGGCCATGGCATCTTGCCCGGCGAGCAAAGCGACAGCCACGGCCGACAAGGTGCCGGTGCGGCCCATGAAGGCGCGGCGTGACGAAGCCAGTGGGGCGGATGAGAGCGTTTGAACGATGGAGGTCATGACAGTTTCCTTGGATGGTTAAGCGGCTTGACGCCGGAATCGGGCTGAACAATTCGTCCGACGATCTGAATACGCAGACCACCCCACGACTGGATTCAACTTAACCTTCAAAATTAGTCAGGTATTGCCGCATGACATCCGAAGTACCCAACCGAAACGCTCTGAGACGCTCAGCCCTTGCCTGCACTCCATCAAGATTTTCAGGCATGTTTTACGCCTTTTACGCTTACACAGCAAGCGCTAAACGCTATCTATTAAAGAGCAAATACAAGTTGACTTTGGCGCTGAGTGGCGCTTTCCTAGGAGCAAAAATCAGGCGTTGAAATTCTTGTGCAAGACTTTTAAATTGCTATCCAGTGCGGTGGCGCGGGCCATCTCGCGCTGGGACAGGGGCCGGTTCAGCGCGCCGCAGCAATCAGGCCTTCAAAAAGGCGGCCTCAAACTCACCTGCCGACACGGGGCGGGAGTAGTAGTAGCCCTGAAGCAGGTCGCACCCATGGCGAATGCAAAACTCGGCTTGTTCTTTTGTTTCCACCCCTTCGGCCACCACCTTCATGTCCAAAGCCTTGGCAAGCGCAATGATGGCAACCAGCAATTGCTCGCCCTTTTTGCCCTCCCCAATGGCGGCGACAAAAGCCTGGTCAATTTTCAGGACACTGATCGGAAAGAGCTTCAGGTGCTCCAGGGACGAGTAGCCGGTGCCAAAGTCATCCAGAGACAAACTGACGCCTTGCGCCACCAAGGCGGCCAGCATGCTGGCCATGACGCAAGCGTCTTTGATCAGAGAGCTCTCGGTGATTTCTATTTCAAGATGGCTGGCGTCACTGGAGAAGGTGGCCAATGACTTCTCCAACAGGGCGGGCAGCGAACAGTCGCTGGCCTGAACGGCGGACATATTGACGCCCAGTGTCACTTTGTCACAGCGCTGCGGGTACTGCAGTTGCCACGCACCCAATTGCTTGCACGCGTCCTGTAGAACCCATCGACCGATCTCGATGATGGACCCGGCCTCCTCCGCAATCGCAATAAACGCCGCTGGAGTCAGCAGGCCCCGCTGCGGGTGCTGCCAACGAACCAAAGCTTCCATTCCACCCAGCGCCCCATCACTAGCCCTTATTTGCGCTTGGTAGAAAACCCGAAGTTCGTTATTTTGGACGGCACTCAACAGGTCATGCTTTATGCGCGCCCGGTTGTGAGCTGTTTCTTGCAGCGAGGCGGAGAAGGCACGACTCTGGTTCCCTCCATGATTCTTGGCTTCATACATGGCCATATCGGCAAACCGGAGCAAGTCGGGAGAGTTGTCGTTGTCAGCGTCATAGCAGGCGATGCCCACACTGGCGGTCGCAATATAGCTACTATCCGCCAATACGATTGGCTCTTGCAACACACTAACCAGCCGATCTGCCAGTAAAAACGCTTGGTCAGCCCGGTCAAAGGAATGCATCAACACCACGAACTCGTCGCCACCCAAGCGACACAATAGATCAGCATCGCGCACTGTTGCGCTCAGTCTGCGAGCCACCTCGATGAGTAGCACATCACCAACCACATGACCCACTGTGTCATTGATACTTTTGAAGTCATCCAGATCAACCAACAAAACGGCCAGCTGTTTGGATCCGCCATTCGACACCGAGACCGCCACGGCTGCGCGCAATGCGTTATCAAATCCGCGACGATTCGTCAACCCCGTCAGCGGATCATGATCCGCAAATTGCTGCAACTCGTTTCGACTGGCTTGCAGCGCTTCCTCTATCTGGTGACGTTGGCGCGCCTGGCGCAAAGCGCGGTTCAACCTGCGGTCATTGACCTCATCTTTCAACAAGAAGTCTTGCGCGCCAGCCTCCAGGCAACGTTCCGCCAGCGACTCGTCCTCCAAGCGACTTAGCATTACCACCGTTACGCGCGGGTAATTGCCGTTGCGCAACACCCGAAGCACGTCGATACCGTCCTGATCCGGAAGGCGGTAGTCCAGCAAAATCGCGTCAAAGCGCTGCTCCAACACGAGCGACATCCCTTCAGCCGCTCCTGCCGCCTGAACGATTTCATAGTTCACATTGCCTCGCTGAAGCGCGCGCACAACGGCCATTCGATCAAGCTCATCATCATCAATCAGCAACAAACGCAGTGGGTCGCTCATCGTCAGCCCCTTAGTTTTGAACAGGTAACTCAACCACGCGCCAGTAGTGATCCAGCATTTCCATCACACGCAAAAACCCGTCACCGACCTGATCTTTCACAATATAGCCCGCAATGTGCTGCTGATAGGCCGAGACCTTGTCTTCGTCGGCCTTGGAAGTCGTCAACACAAACACCACGGCACTGGAAAGCTGTGGATCCTTGCGCAACTCGCTCAGCATCTCCAACCCGTTCATGCGCGGCATATTGATGTCAAGCAACACCAGATAGGGCCTTCGTACCGCCGTGGGGTGGCGCAACAAGGCCAGCGCTTCGATGCCATCCCGGGCGCGCACGATATCGTTCAAAATTTTGAGCTTCTTGAGGGCTCTCTGCACCGCCAGGACGTCAACGTCATCGTCGTCCACCAGCAAAATGGTGACTTCTTTGTAGGGCCGTTTGTCATTGGTCATCAAGCATTCTCCGCTGAAATATGAGTTGACCATGTAAAGTGAAAGGTACAACCGTGCTGCCCATCAGACTCCAGGGTCACGCGGCCGCCTACTGATTCAACCGCCTTTTTCACCAAGGCAAGCCCCATGCCACTGCCCTCTACCTCATCCCGAGGCTTGAGCGTCTGGAACATGGTGAAAACGCGTTCTTGGTGTTCTTTGGGGATACCTGGGCCATCGTCTTGCACGGTGAATTCATAGTCATCGCCAATTTTTCGCGCTGAAATCCGAATCGTTCCCTGCTGCTTGTCGTGGTGTTTGATGGCATTGCCAATCAGGTTGCGAAAAACCAACTCCAAAGGAACTTTCTGCGCCTCAATCGTCGGCATGTCACCGGTGAAAACAAGTTGAATCGGTTTTTGGGCGGCCTGTAGTTCAAAGACGTTTTCCACCAACTCTCGCGTGTTGACGCGGGTCAGGCCCTCGACGGATCGCCCCACTCGGGAGTAGGCGAGCAAGTCGTCCAGCAGTATTTCCATGCGCCTGATGCGGCTACGCATCAGGCGCAAATGCTCCCGCGTATCGTCACCCAATGTGTCAGCTAGGTCTTCCGCGATCCAGGTCGCCAGCTGGTCGATACCCCGCAGTGGCGACTTCAGGTCATGGGAGGCGACATAGGCAAAATTGTTCAACTCCTCGTTGACGCGGGTCAGCTGATTCAACTGCGCCGCTATTCGTTCCTGCGCGGAGAGGCGCTCTCGCACGTCAACCACCATGGCAATCACGCCAGGCCGCCCATCAAAACTCCCCGGAGCAAGGTTGACCTCCACGGCGACGGTGCCACCATGGCGGTGGCGACCATACACCTGCCGATTGGTCGCCATTCCCCTAGCCACAATGGCATTGCTGGCGTAGGTTTCGCGCAGTTTGACGTGCGTTGGATGAAGAGCTGTGGGAATCAGCACCTCAATCGTTTGGCCGACAAGCTCTTCGACACCAAAACCGAATAGGTCACACAAGGCGTGATTGCACATTTCAATCCTGCCATCTTGATTGATCATCAATATGCCGTAGGGCGCGCCGTCAATCACATGGCGTCGCAACTCCAACTCCCGTTTGATCTGTTCCTGCAGGTCAACAGCCTCGTTGACCTTTCTCCGGGCGACGCCAATCCAGTACAGAACCAACAAGATCAGACCATTCAGCACCAGCCCCACCATCAAAACCCATTCAGGTTGCCAGTTGCCTCCCAGTTGTTCCTTGGTCGGTGTGAGCGAAAGGCTCAACCCGGCTTGCTCGGGATAAAGCTGCAATTGCACTGTCAACCTGCCGTCGCTTGACTCGTGGTAAATGGGCCGACCCTGCGCGCTGAGCGTCCAGGGATAGCGATCAGAACGAAACTGTTTGCGCACATCTTCGATCAGGCGGTTCAGTGATTGGGCGGCAACAATGCAGCCTTGACCCAACCGCGGCGAATGAGTCGGAACAATTTGAACAGCCAGCCATTCGGACTTCATCGCCTCTCGTTCAAAAAAGCGCCAATTGAAATCATCAGTCGATAGACATGGATTGAGGGGTAAATGGGCCAAGACCTGTTGCGCGGCCAGTGCATCGCCAAAGACGGACTCCCCGCCCCCTCTATTAATCCACATCAACGTGAGTGCGTCGAAATCTTGTATGTGATTTTCGGCATCCAGGCGCCGAGTTGCCTCACGGTCCTCTGGCCTGGTTTTCCGTGCCGCAATGCGCTGCAATGCCCGCTGCGACGCATCAAGGTACAACTGCCAATTACTTTGGATTTGCGACCCACGTACGCGGGCAAGTGCTTCAACCCCCTTCGCCTGGTCGACCCTCATCGCCTGCCACAAAGTCAACACAAGCACCAGCAAGGCGATACCAATGCCAGGCAAGGCGGTAAATACTGGCTGCAGGACCTGTGTCAACAACAACGCCAGCCCCAACGCGATGAAGCCGCACGCCGTGTGCACCGCCATTCGACTCAAGCTACCCCAACCGTATGCGGCCTCAAACCCTAGTGCATAGCCACTCAAGGCGATCAAAGCCAGCGCCAAGATGGCGGGCGCCATGACACCTACCAGGTGTGCTTTGATGCCTTCCCGCAGCGGAGAGATCAACACAAAGAGGGCTGCTGCCACCAATGTGAACCCAAAGGCCGTATTGGGCGCCATACGACCCGGCGTGGCCGTGGTGACCGTCAGGTAATGCTTCATGAACAACTGGTCGATATGGAGGTCGTAGCCTGTGGTGATCTGCAACAAGGTCAGTCCACCAATAAGGAGAACGCCTGCCGACAACCACCTCACAAGTACTGGTTTGTGACTCTCCAGCGCCATGATTGCAATGCCACTCAACAGAAAACCCAAAGCGGTGTTGAACTGCATGAATGCAAAAGTCGGGTGGATTTGCAACAGCAGCGGAGCGCGCAGATTCCAGCCAGAAATGACGACAAGGCCAAGCATGGCTGCCATCAAGCCCAAAAGAGAGACCAACCGTCGCAAGCTAAACATACCCATCCGGCGCGCCCCTACCTAGTTTTATGTATTGCAGCTTACAGGAAAGTCCACATTGGAGGGCGGGGCATCTGCCGACGAAGTGCGGGTGAGCACTAGGCAGAAGCAGTCATCCGGTGACTGCCGACTTAGCACTCTCACGGGTTCAATGTGCCCACTCTAAGCCGTCAGGTAGTGCACCTTCGAATCCAAATGGCCGTCCCGCACGTATTAAAAAGGTGACGATCCATGCCAACCTTGACGAGATTTTTATGTATGTTTTATACCTCCCGCCCTACCAGCGCAAAAAGCTATCAAATAAATAGCATCCTTATAGCCCGAACATGGCGTCTCTGGGGATTGCCCGGGGTAACCCTGCGTCTTTCCAGGGACTGCCATTCAAAGACAATGCCGCCATGACTCTTGAATCCAACGACGCCGACATGATCCAGCTGCTGGACCGCATTGCCCTGCAAGACGCGGCCGCCCTTAAAGCTTTGTATGAACTGTGCTCTTCCAAATTGTTTGGTTTGGCGGTGCGCGTGGTCAGCAACCGCGAGTGGGCGGAAGACGTACTGCAGGAGTCTTTCCTGAGCATCTGGCGCGGCGCGGGTGACTACCGCGCCTCGCTCAGCCCGCCCATGGCCTGGATGGGCTTGATCGTGCGCAGCCGGGGTCTGGATTTTTTGCGCCGACGCGCCTCCCAGCGCAGCCACCTGACGCAAGAGATTGACGAGGTCATGGCCGACACGCTGGCGCTGGACGCCCCCACGCCCATGGACACGGCCCAAGCCAGTGAACAAGCCTGGGCACTGCACCAGTGTTTGGTCAAGCTTGAAAACCGCCAGCGCGAGGTCGTCAGCCTGGCCTATGTGCGCGACCTCAGCCACAGCGAACTCGCCCAGCAACTCAAACTGCCGCTGGGCACAGTCAAAACCTGGATTCGGCGTGGGCTGGAGCAGCTGCGCGTTTGCATGGCCCGTTTTGCGTAAAGGCCCGCCATGAACATTCTTCAAAATCCTGAGCTGCTAGACCACCTGGCCAGCAGCTACGCGCTGGGCACGTTGCGCGGTGGCGCTCGCCGGCGCTTTGAAACCCTGGCACGCGAACAAGCCCCCATCCGCGCGGCGGCCCTGATCTGGCAAACCCGTTTGGCCAGCATGAACGAGCTGCAGCCACAAAGCGTGCCTGACGCGGCGGTGTGGACCCGTATTGACAATCTGGTGCAAGGCGAGCAACAAGCCAAAAGCCTGAAAACCGCGCGTGAGTCGGCTCGCCAAGACGCTCAACCCGGTCTCACCGGCTGGCTTAGTAGCCTGCTGTTGTGGCGGGGCGCGGCGGCAGCGGGCGCTTTGGCGACGGCCTTTGTGGTGGTCACCAGCTTGAACCTGCGCGATCAAATGGGCGGCGAAATTCAGCAGTTGCAGGCCAAATTGCTGGCCACGCCACAAATTGACTACGTGGCCGTGTTGGCTGACGACAAGTCAGCCGCTTCCATGCTGGTCACGTTTGACCCCAAGAACAACAAACTCACCCTGCAACGGGTGGGCAACTTCCAGGAAGCCGACGACCGCTCCCTGCAACTGTGGGCCCTGCCCCCCAGTGGCGGGCCCAAGTCGCTGGGTGTGCTGGGGCGGGACAAGCTCTTGCGCCTGACCGCTGGCGAGGCGGATGTGCGCGAAGTGCCGGCCCTGGCCATCAGCCTGGAGCCCAAAGGCGGCGTGCCCAGCGCGGGCGGCCCCACCGGCCCCGTGCTGTTCTCGGGCGCTTTGATCCAGAAGATGTTGTAAGCGGCGCCCAACCTTGGCGTTTGCTTGAAACCCTTGTATGGACCAGTCAATTTAAATGCGGTAGCATGAGCGCCATTTAAGTTGTTCAAGGAGGGTGCGCCATGCCCTGGGAAAAGTCATTTGATGAAGACGAGATCGTTGGCAAGGCGATGAATGTCTTTTGGGAGAAGGGGTTTGAGCCTGCCTCCATGGCCGACCTCATTGCCAGCACCGGCATCACCCGTGGCAGTCTGTACAACGCGTTTGGCGGCAAGGAGCAACTGTTCGTCAAAGCGCTGCAGAAGTACGACAAGGACAATCGCCGCGCACTTTTGGCTGAACTCGAAGCCATTGATGACCCGGTGCGAGCCATCGCGGTTTTGTTTGACGGCCTCGTCCATGAAACTGCCGCCGACCCTGCCAAAAAAGGCTGTTTCTTGGTCAACACGTCCTCCGACCTGGCCACCCATGGTGAAGAGGTGAACAACTTGGTGCGCACGGCCCTGCAAGAGTTTCAAGCCTTCTTTCAAAACCGCATTGAAGTGGGCCAGGCCCGCCAGCAAATTCCCGCCGCGCTGGACCCTGAAGCCACGGCCAAAGGGCTCATGGGTATGGTGGTGGCCATTCGGGTGCTGGGACGCGGCATCTTTGACGAAGCCTCGCTCAAGACCATCGCCCAGCAGGCCCAGCGCTTGTTGCACTAACGCATTCCCATTTTCCAGTTGCGGTCATTCGACGCCGCTTGAAGCTATTTCTTCAATATCGCTACATTTAAACCACTTGTTTTAAACAAACTTTCATTGAGAATTTCCATGACGACTTCACCCCAAAAACTTCAAATCGACATCGTGTCCGATGTGGTCTGCCCCTGGTGCATCATTGGCTACAAGCAACTGACCCAGGCCCTGGAGGCCACCGGCACGCCACATGAGATTCGCTGGCACCCGTTCGAGCTCAACCCCGACATGCCCCCCGAGGGCCAAAACCTTCAAGAGCATATTGCCGAGAAGTACGGCTCCACCAAGGCGGAGTCCAACGACAGCCGCGTTCGAATGACGCAAATCGGCTCCGAACTGGGCTTTGACTTCCAGTTCGCCGACGACATGCGCATGCACAACACCTTTAACGTGCACCAGTTGCTGCATTGGGCTGAACAACAAGGGCGCAAGAACGACCTGAAACAAGCGCTGTTTGTGGCGCACTTCACCCATCGCCGCAACCTGTCTGACAAGGCCGTGTTGGCCGACATTGCAGGCGAAATCGGGTTGGACCGAACGCAGGCCCTCGCCGTTCTGGACGACCAGCGTTTTGCCACCGACGTGCGCGAGGCCGAGCAATATTGGATAAGCCAGGGTATCCGCAGTGTGCCGGCGGTGGTTTTTAATCAACGCCATTTGGTGAGCGGCGCGCAAGGGGTGGAGAACTTCACCCGCATCCTGGGCCAGTTGGCGCAAACCAAGGCTTGAGAAAAGGCTCAAAATGCCATGAGGCGGGTGAGGCCGCCCCACCCGCTTCACCGCATATCTCCTGCCACCGAGATCCGAAATTCGGCAGTGCCCGCCCCCCGGGCCAGCCCCAACCATTGAAGAAAGCCATCAGAACCATGTCTGACACCTCCAAATACGTTCCCCCTGCCATCTGGACCTGGGACGCTGAAAACGGCGGCGAATGGGCCAAGATCAACCGCCCCATCGCCGGCCCCACGCACGAGGCGACCTTGCCACGCGGCAAACACCCCTTGCAGCTGTATTCGCTGGGCACGCCCAATGGACAAAAAGTGACCATCCTGCTGGAAGAATTGCTGGCACTGGGCGTGAGCGGCGCGGAGTACGACGCCCACCTGATCCGCATCAACGCGGGTGATCAGTTTTCATCGGGTTTTGTTGAGGTCAACCCCAACTCCAAAATTCCGGCGCTGTTTGACACAGAAACCGGCAGCCGGGTGTTTGAGAGCGGCGCCATTCTTCTCTACCTGGCGGACAAGTTCCACCGTTTCCTGCCCAAAGACTCGGCAGCGCGCACGGAGGTCATGAACTGGCTGTTCTGGCTGCAAGGTTCGGCCCCTTACCTGGGCGGCGGCTTCGGGCATTTTTATGCCTACGCCCCTGAAAAATTCGAGTACCCCATCAACCGATTCACCATGGAAGTGAAGCGCCAGATGGACGTGCTGGACCGCGAACTCGCCGAGCACCGCTTTCTGGGCGGCGACGAATACAGCATTGCCGACATTGCCACCTGGCCCTGGTACGGCAACCTGGTGCTGGGCGAAGCCTATGGCGCGGGCGAGTTTTTGCAGGTCGAGAGCTACAAAAACCTGCGCCGCTGGGCCCAGGAAATTCTGGCCCGCCCTGCAGTGCAGCGCGGGCGCAAAGTGAACCGCACCTGGGGCGAGCCGTCAGGGCAGTTGCATGAACGCCATGACGCCTCCGATTTCGACCTGAAAACGCAGGACAAACTCGGCGCCTAAACGGACGCCGGGGCCGGCGCAAATGACTTACATTCGCCGGCGTCGCATGGCCACATCCAGCTGTACTGAAGCGCGTGCGGGTGTGGCACTGAGCGTGACCGGCAACAAGGGTTTGCTCAGCAATTGCGACCCATGCCACACCTTCACGGTGGCGGCGCCGTCGGGCAAGTCGGTGAAGTTGGCGATGCCCTCGGCGTCTGTTTTCACAGTCCAGGGTGAGTCGGCCACGTAGATATGGCCGCTCATGGAGCCGTGAATCAGGCAGCTGAGCAAGGCGGCGCCGTATTCACCCGGCTTGTCCAGCGTGACTTCGGCCCAAGTGGCGGGCTTGCCTTCTGACTTGCCTGCCAAGCGCAGGGAAAACGCCTCCGGCGCACGGCCGGCCGCTACGCCAGCGGTCATGACCGGCTCGGACAGGCGCACATGGTGGTCCCACGCATCGCTGTTCGAAAAACGCACTTTGGCGCCCGCAGAGACCACGGTGACAGCGGGCACAAACTGCATCTTTTCCTGATTCACCGTGGCCATCATCGGCGGCGGGGTTTTGGCCGCACCGCCTGCAGCAGGCACGACGATCACAACGGCGTCATAGGCGGGCTTGCCGTCCCGGTCTATCACCGTGACTTGCAAGGTGGCGGCGTGAAGCGCCCCCGCGCCCAGCGCGATGGTCACGCCCAGCGCTTGGCGCCAGCGGGTTGTTTTGAAGCGTGTTTGAGTCACTGAATTACTCCACCGTGATCACGTCACGGTGCATCGGCGCCAGCTTGGCCAGCAATTTGTTTTGCTCGCCAAAAGCAATGCCCTGCGCATCCATCGACAACTGCAGCACCTCAACCAAGGCGTTGAAGTCTGACTTGGTGATATCCAGGTTGCCGTGGGCGCTCTTCATGTCAGCACCTTTGTAGACGCAGGGGCCACCCATCACACTACAAAACTGCTCGACCAATTGCTCCTTCACCCGTTGCTGATTGGCGGGTTTAAAGTGGGGGCCGGTGCGCGGATCGGCCAGCAAGCGCACCATGAAGTCGTCCATCAACTTCACCAGCCCCGGCTTGGCGCCAAAGGTTTGGTAGAGCTGGTCGCCGGGCAAGGCGGGTGCAATTGCGCTTTGGGCAAAGGACGGGGTCACAAACAGGGTGGCGGCGGTGACGAACAAGGCGGGCAACAGGGTCAGAATCATTTTTTTCATGGGGAGTCTCTTTGGGAAATTGAAGGCAGGTTCAGGAAGATCGGGAGGCGGCAGGCTTCACGCTTAAAACGCAATCTGGCCGGACAGGTAGAAGCCGGTCTGGCTGCGGTTGCCGGTGATGCCGGGCACTACGCGCCCCAAGTCCACATAGGCCAGCGTCACCGAGGTGTTCTTGTTGGGCGCCCAGGCCACAAAAATGTCTTTCCACGCGTCTTCTGCCAGCGCGTCACCCAGGCCAGCGGCGCGGCCCAAAGCTTCCAGATTGTTGGGTTTGGCCCGGTATTCCGCGCCAATGGCCCAGTGCTTGTTCAACAAGTAAGCCACTGACACCTCGGGCTGCCAGCTGCGCCCGTTCTCACCCGGCGCGTTCGAGCCAAAGCCCAGCAAGCCGTTTTGATTGGCGTTGGTGTTGCGCAGCGTGGCGTTCACCAGAATGCTCTGCCCCAAAAACAACTTGGTGGCACTCACATAAAAGTCGGTGCCTTCGGTCTTGGCGCCCAGAAAGTTCAGCACCGAGCCCAACGAGCCAGGCGACACGGTTTTGTACTGCAGGCCAACGGCGATTTGCGGCATGAGCGAATCACTGTCCAACACAGCATCGCCAGCCACCTTGACCTTCAGGCCCAAGATGTCCATCTTCAGATGCTGGCCCGGCGTCACGCCAAAAGCGGCAATGCCGTTGAGGGCCACCGCTGGTGACGCATCAAAGTCCTGGCGGGCCAGCGACACCTCCACCCGGTCTTTGTAACCCACCGCTGCACCAAAGCCGGTGAGGGCGTAGTCCTGCGTGACCGTGCGCGAGACAAAGGCCGTGGCCCCCACCTCGCCGGCGGTGGCGTTGGAGCCAATCACCGCCCAAGGGGTCAACCCACCGCCTGCGGCACCGTCAATCGAACTGACACCGCCTGTGAGCAGCAGCTTGCCGGTGTCGGCCTGAGCCACGGTGCCAACCAGCCCTGCGGCACTGACCAATAAGACTGTCGTGAGTTTTTTCATACAAATTTCCATGGGTTGAAGTTGATCCGGGACGCTTCTGCACTGCCAGTACCAGTCGCGCCTCTTCACAAATACGCAGCGCGGTGCGTGGTGGATTCAACTGTTTGGAAATAAGGGGGGGCATCAGGACGGGACGAAGAACGCCCGCTCCAGTCGCGACCACCCTGGCGGTTTCTCTGCGCCTATTGCTCTTTATTTGATAGCTACTCGCGCTTACAAAACGGGCGCCAGAGGCTGATTTGACTGGTAAAAATTGGCAGAACAGGACCCACAAGCACCGATCAGCGGACCAAGCCGATGGGGAGCCCAAGCAAAGGGCTTTATTTCGTTCTTAGAATAGGAATGCTCCTCCCGTGCCAGTGCCTGTCAGCCACTGCCTGCGGCTTTTCACACCTCACGCGCTGCCGGCAACGACTTCGATGCGGCAACGTGCTTCACCCCCACCCCATGCCCTGCCTGTCTTTTTTACCAACGAGTGCCCCATGACTCGAAGAATCGCCATCAACGGCTACGGCCGCATCGGACGCGCGTTTCAGCGCGCGCTGTGGGAGTCCCATCTCAGCGACGAACTCTCGCGTGGTTCACATCAACGAGCCCGCCGACCTGGATTCCATGGTCTACCTCACCCGTTTTGACTCCACCCACGGCCGGTTTCCGGGCCATGTGGAGCGGCGTGACAACGATCTGGTCATTGGCGGCAAACCCATTTCAATCAGCCACGCCCGGGAACCAGAAGGCGTGGACTGGGCCGCTTTGGGCATTGACCTGCTGGTGGAGTGCTCCGGCCAGTACAGCGAGCGCAGCCAGCTCCAACGCTTTATCGACGCGGGCGTGCCACGGCTTTTGCTGTCCCACCCCGGTGGCACCGCGTCTGATGTGGACGCCACCATTGTTTACGGGGTCAACCAACAGGCCTTGACGGGCGCTGAACAACTCGTCTCCGGGGCCTCTTGCACCAGCAACGCGGTGGTGCCGGTGTTGCACCTGCTGGACCAGCAGTTCGGCATTGAACAGGTGTTTCTCAACACCCTGCACTCGGTCATGAACGACCAACCCCTGGCTGACGGCTACCACCACACCGACCTGCGCCGCACCCGCTCGGCCATCCAGTCCATCATTCCCGTCGCCACGGGCCTGGCCAACGGCGTGGAGCGCTTGTTGCCCCAGTTAAGCGGACGGGTGCATGCCAAAGCCATCCGGGTACCCACGCTGAACGTGTCCGCCATTGACCTGGTCGTGAACCTGCAACGCGACGCCAGCACGGCCGATGTCAACGCCCTGCTCAAAGCCGCAGCCGCCGGGCCCTTGGCCGGGCTCATGGCCTACACCGAAGAAGTTCATGCCTCGATTGACTTCAACCACGACGTTCACTCCGCCATCGTGGACGCCAGCCAAACCTACTCCGACGGTGGCCGCTTGGTCAACCTGATGATCTGGTTTGACAACGAATGGGGGTTTTCCAACCGCCTGATTGATGTGGCGCGGCAGTGGCTGTCCGCCAAGACGGCTTAGACCCAATCGGTTTGGCGTTGGCACACACCTGCCCGACCGTTGGCCTCAACCTCTCCTTTCCCTAACCAACAACCAATACAAAGGACACCATGACAAACATTGACCGACACCACACCACCCCCCGCATGAGCAAAATTGTGAGCTTTGGTGATCTGATTTTTCTCTGCGGGCAAACGTCCGGCGGCACCGATCTGGACACGATTGCATTGCAAACCGCCGAGGCTTTGCGCCGGGTCGACACCTTGCTTGCCGAAGTCGGCTCCGACAAATCCCGCATTCTCTCGGCGCTGATTCATGTCAAAACCATGGATGACTTTCAGGGCATGAATGCGGTCTGGGAGGCCTGGGTTCCCGAAGGCTGCGCGCCTGCACGCAGCACGGTTCAAGCCACCTTGGCCAGCCCCCACTTGCTGGTTGAAGTGACCATTGTTGCGGCCAAGTCACCCGCCTAGTTGAAAAACGGGCAACCTGCCAAGCCACTTCACAGTGGTGCGTCGGGTGAAGTCGATGGTCCTCGCCGCGCCATGTACTGGGCCAGCACGAGCCAGACCATCGCCCAAGCAGCGCCAAAGGCCCATCCCCCCAACACGTCAGTGGCCCAGTGAACGCCCAAGGCAACTCGGCTCACGCCCACCAAGGCGGTCATGAGAGTGGCAATTAACAGGATGTAGAGGCGTTGCGACCATCGGCGGCGGGTACTGGCAATCAGGGCGCCCAGGGTCAAGTACACAATGGCCGACATGCTCGCGTGACCACTCGGGAAACTCAGGCTGGATTCCTGAAGCGCCGCAAAAGCGATATCGGGCCGCAGACGACCAAACGCCGCCTTGAACACGCTCACCAGCAGCGTCCCGGACACCACCGCACTGGCCACCACAACTGCGGCAGTCCTGGCATTGACGAGCGCCAGGTAGCCAACCGTGGCCGTCGTCACCAGCGACAGCACAACCGTACTGCCCATGCCGCTCAAGTCGCGCATGACACTGGTCAGCCAACTGCAGGAGGAGCGCAACAGGCCCGCCATCTGTAACGCCTCACTATCGAAGCTGCGCGTCTCGCCCTCCATCACCTCGCTGCCCAGCTTGGCGAACGCCAAAGCCAGCAATGCAGCCACCAACATAATCAACAAAGGCGTGAACAGCGAGGCGGTGAGCTTGGCGCCAGTATCTGCCCCAACGGCGCGACCGACGGGAGTGATGAGCGGAGAGGCCGGGCGAGACATGACCGCATGGTAGCGCTCACAAGCCAGCGCAGGCGATGCCTGGCAACCGGAGATCGCCCTCGTGGCAGCATCGCAGGCCACTTCTTTGCTTAAGGTTTGCTTAAAACGCCCCCGCTCACACCCTTTTGAAGGGCTGACCCGCCTACCATTGCCTGAGTTCAACACTTTTTACCTCTTTGGGAGGTTTTGACATGGCCACATCATCTCCTGCCCGTTACGGGCGCATTGCCCAACTGCTCCACTGGGTCACGGCCATTCTGGTGCTGGTGGCGTTCATTTACGGACCTGGCGGCTCAGAGCAGCGGGTGTACCTGCCCAGCCGGGACTTTGAGCGCCAGTTGCATGAAACCCTCGGCCTGTGTGTCTTCGCCTTGGTGGCATTGCGACTGATGTGGCGCTGGCTTGACACCCGCCCGGTCGCTGAGGCGTCCTCGCGCTGGATGGCCTTGACCGCGAAGCTGGTGCAGTTGTCGCTGTATGTGCTTTTGTTTGCCGTGCCCATGACCGCCATCGCCGGGGCCTGGCTGGAGGGGCACCCGCTGACACTGCTTGCAGGCATTGAGATCGCGCCACCCATTGGACTCTCCCATGACCTGGGCGCCACCATTGCCGAAATCCACACCTGGCTGGGTGATGCCATTTTGTGGCTGGCAGGTTTGCACGCCGCAGCCGCCATTTTTCACCATGTCGTTTTGAAAGACCGGGTGCTGCTGACCATGCTGCCGCGTTGGTTGCCCCTGCGCCAACGCTAAAGCGTTTCATCGCAAGCTTCAACCCATCACACACCGGTCTCTGGCGCGGCCAGCATCCCCAAAAACGCGCTGCTGACACGCCCACTCATCACCTGAAGTGACTGACTTGCACAGTCATATGACTCAGCCACAATAGCGGCGCTTTAAGTCATTTCAGGGATTGCAGTGAATATTAAAAAAATAGGGCTCGCCATCAGCGTGCTGGCCACGGCTTTGTCCGCCCAGGCCTTTCAAATCAGCAGCTTGTCGCCCCAAGGCGAGGTGGCGCGTGTGCGTCAACTGGTGGTCAAATTCGACGAAGGCGCCGTGCCATTTGGCGACCCCAAGGCGCCCGCCCCTGTCTCGCTGAGTTGCTCAGACGCGCAGGCCAGCGCGGGCTCGGGGCGCTGGATCAACGAGCGGCAATGGGCCTTTGAGTTCGAGCATGATTTGCCGCCCGGCGTGAGCTGCACCGCGCAGGCGCGGCCCGACTTCAAGTCCGCCAAAGGCGCGGCACTGACCGGCACCACCCGCTTCAAATTCAACACCGGCGGGCCGTTTGTGCAAAGCACCCGGCCCTACAGCGACAGCCGCATTGACGAAGAACAATTTTTCACCCTGCGACTCAACGGCGACGCCACCCTGGCCAGCGTGAAAACCAATGTCTGGTGCGCCGTCGAAGGTCTGGGCGAACGGGTGCCCGTGCGCCTGATTGAAGGCAGCGACCGCGACGCGCTGTTACAAGGCCCAAGGGCTGAACGACACCGCCAAACGCGCGCCTTTGAGCGTCGTCACCCTGGCGTGCAACCGGCGCCTCACACCGTCCGCCAAAGTGCAACTGGTGTTTGGCAAAGGGGTGGCCACGCCCAGCGGTGTGGCCAATGCGGTAGAGAAGCGCTTTGACTTTCAGGTGCGCGAGCCGTTTTCTGCCAGCTTCAGCTGCGAGCGCGAAAACGCCCAGTCCGCCTGCCTGCCCTTGCGCCCCATGCGCTTGCAGTTCAACGCCCCGGTGACCCGAAAACTGGCCGAGGCCATTCGGCTGAAGTCTGACCAAGCCACCTTCAAACCCAATTTGGGCGATGCAGACTCCGGCGACGACGCCGAAGTCACCAGCCTGAGCTTTGAGCCGCTGTTTCCCGAGCAAGCCCGCATGACGCTGAGCCTGCCCAGCGGGTTTAAAGACACCTCCGGGCGCTCACTGCGCAATGCAGACAGCTTTCCCCTGTCCGTGGGCACCGGCGCCATGCCGCCACTGGTCAAGTTCGCCGCCTCTCCGTTTGGCATCGTCGAGCGCTTTGCCGAACCCAGCGGCATTGCCCTGCTGCCCGTCACGCTGCGCAATGTAGAAGCGTCCCTGTCGGTCAAAGGGCTGGACGTCAGCCCCGGCCAAGTGAGTGACCTGCAGCCCAAAACGGACGCCGACATCATTGCCTGGTTTGCCAAAATACGCCGCTTTGACGACTTCACGGTTTCACGCCGCTTGGCGGCTTCCCAGGTGAAAGGCCCCTTGCCACCGGTGCTGGATTCGCACAACAAAAACGATGTGCAAACACGCATGCTGTCTTTGTTGCAAGGCCAGGCTGGCGTGAAAACGCTGGACTTGCCCAAGCCCCTGTCCAACGACCCGCGCCCGTTTGAGGTGGTGGGCATTCCGCTCTCTCCGGGCTTTCACGTCGTCGAAGTCTCCTCCCAACGCCTGGGGAACTCGCTGCTGGATGAACGTTTGGGCAAGGCCCGCACGATGTATGTGCGCACCTCTGCGTTGGTGACCAACCTCGGCGTTCACTTCAAACTGGGCCGAGAAAACTCACTGGCCTGGGTCACGACACTGGACAAAGGCCAACCCGTGGCCAACGCCAAAGTGCAAGTGTCCGACTGCCACGGCAAGCCGGTGGCCAGCGCCACCACCAACGCCCAAGGTTTGGCCCAGTTCAGCGACATCAGCCCCGAAGCGCCCCAGTGCCGCGCTGAAAACTTCTACAGCCAAGCCTATTTTGTGAGCGCCCGCGCCAACAATGCCGGCGCCGAGGACATGGCCTTCACCTGGAGCGACTGGAATCGGGGCATTGAGCCTTGGCGCTTTGACGTGCCCACCAGCGGCAATGCCGAGCGCGACGAACTGGCCCACACCGTGTTCGACCGCACCTTGCTGCGGGCCGGTGAAACCGTCTCCATGAAACACCTGTTGCGCAGCCAAACCGGCAAAGGGTTTGGTTTGGCCGACAGCCCGCCGCCCACGATGCTGATCACGCATGTGGGCAGCGGCCAGCAGTACACGCAGGCCCTGGCCTGGCGCAAAACAGGCACGGGCGGCCAAAGCGCCGAGAGCACCTTTGCCATTCCCCCGGCCGCCAAGCTGGGTGTCTACCAAGTGGAGTTGCGCAGCGGCGAGGAGCGCAGTTTTGTCACCGGCCAATTCCGGGTGGAAGAGTTCCGCCTGCCCGTGCTTGAAGGCCGGGTGACCCCCACCGACAAGAAACCCCTGGTGCGGGTGGACGAGGTGCCGGTGGACGTGCAAATCAACTACGTGGCAGGCGGTGGCGCGGCCAACCTGCCGGTGCGTGTATCGGCCCTGGTGCGTGGCAAAACATTGAACTTCCCCGACTTTGAAGCCTTCAGTTTCTCCGCCCCGCGCGGTGACATGAACCGCAGCAGCGAGGACGAGGAAGACGCCAACACCGGCGCGGACACCCGCGTGATTGCCGACAAGTTGCCCCTGACCCTGGACAAAAACGGCGGCGGCAAGCTCACCGTGTCTGAGGTGCCCACCCGCAGCCAGCCGCAAGAGTTGTTGCTGGAGGCCACTTACGCCGACCCCAATGGTGAAGTGCAAACATTGCGCAGCGTGAACACACTCTGGCCCGCCAGCGTGGTGGCCGGCATCAAGACCGAAGGCTGGGTGTCCAGCGGGCAAAAGATCAAGTTTCAGGCGCTGGCGCTGGACTTGAACGGCAAGGCCCAAGCCGGCGTGTCGCTGGAAGTGAAGGCGATGGCACGCATCGTCACCACCAGCCGCAAGCGCATGGTGGGTGGCTTTTACACCTATGACAACAAAACCGAGATCAAAGACCTGGGCACGGTGTGCAGCGGCAAGAGCGATTCGCGCGGCTTGTTGCTGTGCGACACCAGTTTGACGGAGGCCGGCGAAGTCGAGTTGGTGGTCACCGCCAAAGACAGCGCGGGCAACCGCATTCAGGCCGCCTCCAGCGTCTATGTCACCAAACAAGGCGAGCTGTGGTTTGGCGGCGAGAACCACGACCGCATGGACGTGTTGCCCGAGAAGAAGAGCTACCAAGCCGGCGAAATCGCCAAGTTTCAGGTGCGCATGCCCTTCCGCTTTGCCACCGCTTTGGTGGCGGTGGAGCGCGAAGGCATTGTCCACACCGAGGTGGTGCAGCTCAACGGCCAAGACCCGACCATTCACCTCAAGATTGAAGAAGGCTGGGGACCCAATGTGTATGTGAGCGTGCTGGCCCTGCGCGGGCGCCTGCGTGAGGTGCCTTGGTACAGCTTCTTCACCTGGGGCTACAAGGCCCCGCGCGAGTGGTGGACGTCGTTTTGGTATGAAGGCAAAGAGTACGTGGCCCCCACCTCATTGGTGGACTTGAGCAAACCCGCCTTCCGGCTGGGTCTGGCTGAAATCCGCGTCGGCACGCAGGCCCACCAACTGGCCGTGAGCGTGAAAGCCGACAAGGAAAGCTACCCCGTGCGCGGCAAAGCCCAGGTCACCATTTCCGTCAAACTGCCCAACGGCCAGCCTGCCGCCGGTGCCGAGGTGGCGTTGGCCGCTGTGGACCAGGCCCTGCTGGAGCTGATGCCCAACACCAGCTGGAACCTGCTGGACGCCATGCTGCAGCGCCGCGCCTGGGGCGTGAGCACGTCGACGGCGCAAATGGAAATCATTGGCCGACGCCACTATGGGCGCAAAGCCGTGGCCGCAGGCGGCGGTGGCGGGCGCAGTGGCACCCGTGAGTTGCTGGACACCTTGCTGCTGTGGAACCCCAAAGTGGTGATGGACGCCAACGGCCAGGCCGTGGTCACCGTGCCGCTGAATGATGCGCTGACCACCTTCAAAATTGTGGCCGTGGCCGATGCCTCCACCGGGCTGTTTGGCACCGGGCAAACCAGCATCCGCGCCACGCAAGACTTGCAAATCATCAGCGGCTTGCCGCCCTTGGTGCGCGAAGACGACCAGTTCCGCGCCCAGGTCACGCTGCGCAACACCACCAAGCAGGCGATGAAGGTGGAGGTGACTCCGCGCGCCACCTTGCTCGAATTGCCGGCTCAGACGGTGGAGATTCCCGCAGGCGACGCCCGCGAGGTGGCCTGGACGGTGACCGCCCCGGCGCAACTGGCGCTGTCCCGGTTTGAATCCATTCTGTGGGAAATTGAAGCCAAAGACACGCTCAGTGGCGCCCGCGACGCACTCAAGATTCGCCAGCGCATCATTCCCGCCGTGCCGCTCACGGTGCAGCAAGCCACCCTGGTGCAAATTGATGGCGCTTATGCCCTCGACGTTGCGCCCCCGGCTGACGCCCTGCCCGGCCGTGGCGGACTCAAGATGTCCTTGCAACCCAAGCTGGCCGAGGGCCTGCCGGGCGTGAAAGACTGGTTTGCCAACTATCCGTTTGCCTGCCTGGAGCAAAAAACCAGCAAGGCCGTGGGTCTGCGTGACGGCAAGCTATGGCAAACCGTGGTCGGTCAAATTCCGGGCTATCTGGACAGCGACGGTCTGGCCAGTTACTTTCCGCCGCGTGACGGCGAGTCCAACCGGGGCAGCGACACACTGACCGCTTACCTGCTGGCCAGCACCCATGAAGCCGCCATGCTGGACCCGGCGTTTGCGTTGAGCGACGAGGTGCGTGCGCCCATGGAACGCGGCTTGATTGCGTTTGTGGAGGGGCGCATTCAGCGCGACTTCTGGAGCCCGCGCAAAGATTTGGACATTCGCAAGCTGGCCGCCATTGAGGCCCTGTCTCGCTACGGCCAGGCCAAAGCCCGCATGCTGACCAGCATCACCCTGGCCCCGAACCAGTGGCCCACCCACGCCGTGATCGACTGGCTCAATATTTTGAACCGCGTTCAAGACGTGCCGGATCGCGACAAGCGGCTGGCCGAGGCGACCCAAATCCTGCGCAGCCGCATCAGCTACCAGGGCACCAAAATGGTCTTCAGCACCGAAAAGGACGACTACTGGTGGTGGCTGATGCAAAACGGTGACGTGAACACCGCCCGCCTCATGCTGGCGGTGATGGACGACCCGGCCTGGAAAGACGACATGGGTCGCCTGGCCAATGGGTTCATCGGGCGCCAGCAAAACGGCGCCTGGCACACCACCACGGCCAACCTGTGGGGCGGCCTGGCGCTGGAGAAGTTCAGCGCCAAGTTTGAAGCCGTGCCCGTGGCCGGCACCACCAAAGCCACTTTGAGCACAGCCACAGCCAGCGTGGACTGGAGCAAGGTGGAGCGCATCAAGCCCACCGACGCCTCCGGTGCGGCGCACCAGACCAGCATGTTTGGCGCCCCTGCTGCGCCCGGCAACTTGCGCAACAACAGCCTGTTCCTGCCCTGGGGCAAAACCCCGGGCAAAGACACGCTGAACGTGGCCCACCTGGGCGCAGGCAAGCCGTGGCTCACGCTGCAGTCGGTGGCGGCGGTGCAACTCAAAGCGCCGTTCAACGCCGGTTACCAGATCAAGAAAACCATCACCCCGGTGGAGCAAGCCAACAAGCGCCTGCCTGCGGGCAGCTACACCCGGGGCGATGTGCTGCGCATCACGCTGGAGGTGAACGCCAGCGCCGACATGACCTGGGCCGTGATCACCGACCCGGTGCCGGGCGGCGCGACCATTTTGGGCAGCGGCCTGGGCCGCGACAGTGAAATCGCCACCCAGGGCGAAAAGTCAAGCGGTGGTGGTTGGGGCGCGTTTGAGGAACGCAGCTTTGAGTCCTTCCGCAGCTACTACGAGTACCTGCCCAAAGGCGTGGTGAAGATGGAATACACCATTCGTCTGAACAACGTGGGTGAGTTCTCGCTGCCGCCTTCGCGCGTGGAAGCCATGTACGCCCCCGAGATGTTTGGCGAATCACCCAACGCCAAAATCAAGGTGGAGGCGGCGAAGTGATGGCGCTGGTGCTGACTCACCGGCCCGCCCTGGGCTGACGGCACATGGTTTTGTCCCGCCCGATCAGCCGCCCTGCCCGCCCACGCCTCAAAAGCTGGGCGAGCTCGGGGCGAGTCCTTGCTACTTTATTAATAGCTGACCTGCGCAGGCAGTGCGGGCGCTACAGCCACTTTTAATGAAATAAAGTCAGCGTACACCCCGTCTGACACGCTGATTCTGGACCGCCACGGCGAGGTGATTCACCGCCTGCGCACCGACGCCACCGTGCGCCGGGGCCAGTGGGTGGCGCTGGCTGACATCTCGCCCGCCCTGCGCACCGCACTGGTGTTGTCTGAGGACAAGCGCTTTTTTGAGCACAGCGGGGTGGACTGGCAGGCGGTGTCGGCTGCGGCCTGGGCCAATTTGTGGAACACCAAAACCCGAGGCGCCAGCACCCTCACCATGCAGCTGGCCGGGCTGATGGACGAGGACCTGAAGCGCGGGTCGGGCGGGCGCACCGTGCTGCAAAAAATTGGCCAAACCGTGTCGGCCCAAATGCTGGAACACCAGTGGCGCAAAGACCAAATTCTGGAGGCCTACCTGAACCTGGTGCCACTCAAAGGTGAGCTGGTGGGCGTGGATGCGCTCAGCCAGACCCTGTTTGGCAAAGCCGCCCACGGGCTGGACGCGCGCGAGGCCGCCATCACCGCCGCCCTGGTGCGCGCGCCCAACGCCCGCTCTACCGTGGTGGCGCAGCGCGCTTGCCAGGTGCTCAAAGCCATTCAAGCCGGCACCTCGGCCGCCGACTGCACCGAGTTGGACCTGTTCACTTTGGCCATGTTCCAACGCCGGGGCTTTGAGCCCAGCGAAGGCATGGCCCCCCATGTGGCGCGCCAAGTGGTGCGGGCCGCGCAAAGCGACACGGGCGCCGTCCCCACCACCCTGCGCACCACGTTGAGCGCCCCCCTGCAACGCTTTGCCGTGCAAACCCTGCAACAACACCTGCGCGAACTCGCCGGCCGCCATGTGGAAGACGGCGCCCTGGTGGTGCTGGACAACGCCAGCGGCGAGGTGCTGGCCTGGGTCGGCTCGTCCGGCACCCTGAGCGACGCCGCCGAGGTCGACGGCGTCACCGCCCTGCGCCAGCCCGGCTCCACGCTCAAACCCTTTTTGTACGCGCAGGCCATTGCCGAGCGACGCATCACGGCCGCGTCTTTGCTGGACGACTCGGGCACCCAGCTGCAAACCGCCAGCGGCCTCTACATTCCGCAAAACTACGACCGCCAGTTCAAAGGCTGGGTGTCCACCCGCACGGCGCTGGCGGCTTCGCTGAACGTGCCGGCCGTGCGCACCCTCGTCATGGTCTCGCCCGACGCGTTTCACAAACAACTGATCGCGCTGGGCCTGCCTCTGAAAGAAACGGGCGACTACTACGGCTACAGCCTGGCGCTGGGCAGCGCCGAGGTGTCTTTGCTGTCATTGACCAACGCCTACCGCGCTCTGGGCAACGGCGGCCGACTGGGCCCCACCACCCTCACCCCCGCTGCGCCGCCCAAAGCCGGTCAAAAGAAAGCGGCACCCGTCACCGCGCTCCCGGTGCTCAACCCCGGCGCCGCGTTCATCGTCGGCAATATCTTGTCCGACCCCCTGGCCCGCGCCCGCACCTTTGGCACTGACAGCGTTTTGGCCACCCGCTTTTGGAGCGCCGTCAAAACCGGCACCAGCAAAGACATGCGCGACAACTGGGCCATGGGGTTCTCCCAGCGCTACACGGTGGGCGTCTGGGTCGGCAACGCCAGTGGCGCCCCCATGTGGGATGTGAGCGGCACCAGCGGCGCCGCGCCCATTTGGGCCGCCGTGATGAAGCATCTGCACCAAAGCCTGCCCAGCCACGCGCCCCAGCCCCCAGCCGGTGTGGTGCAAGCTGCCGTTCGTTTCTCCTTGCCCCAGAGTGCCACAGAGCCGACCGAAGCCGCGCGCCAGGAATGGTTTTTGCGCGGCACCGAGCAGGCCAATTTTGCTATCAATACAGAAGCTGCTCCCGCAGGTAATACGGGCGTCAGAGGCCTAAAAGGCTTAAAGAATTCATCTCAAGTCATCGCCCGCATCACCAACCCCACCACCGGCACCATCATCGCCCTGGACCCCGACATTCCCCCCAGCCACCAACGGGTGCGCTTCATGGCTGAAGGCCGTAACCTGCGCTGGGTCATGGACGGTAAAGTGTTCGCCAAAGGCCCGGTCGCCCCGTGGCTGCCCTGGCCCGGTCGCCACGTGGTGCAAATCACCAACGAACGCGGCGAGGTGCTGGACGAAGTGCGGCTGGAAGTGCGCGGCGCGGGGGTGAAAGGGTAGCGACCCGGGTGCATCCACCCATGGCGGACTGCCCAGAACTTGCGGGCCTTCTTGACAAGCGCCGTCACGCGGCCTTGCCAGTGAACCTTTCGCCAGGGTGCCATCACCCCAGGCGCTAGACTCGTGGCTTTGCCATGAGCCCTAAAAGTCGACGCATCCTGCAGGCCATCTTGTACGAGGCCTTTGCGATTGCCTTCGTTGCCCCCATTTTGAGTTTTGCCTTCGGCGAATCGAAGTCCTCATCTCTGGGTCTGGCTGTGGTGCTGTCGAGCATTGCGCTTGCATGGAACTTTGTGTTCAACACCCTCTTTGAGCGCTGGGAGTCGCGCCAGTCTGAGCGGGGTCGCTCATTCGCCAGAAGGCTGTTGCATGGCATGGGTTTTGAGGGCGGCCTCGTCATCATTCTGGTTCCCGTCATGGCGTTTTGGTTGAAGACTTCTTTTTTCAACGCGTTCTTGGCGAACCTCGGCTTCTTGGCGTTCTTCTTTTTCTATGCCATGGCGTTCACCTGGGCGTTTGACCGCGTATTCGGCCTTCCCGAATCTGCAGTCAAACCAGGCGAGACCTGAGCCGGCGTGTCAACAAAGGGTCGCTGAGGCAGAAACCCAACCTTGGCTGACAACGAGCCGGCCCTGCCAGCATGGCCAGGCCGTCTGCACATTCGGAAATACCTTGCTCAAGCGGTCAAGCGCTAAAACTTGATCTCTGGTGATGCGTGCAGGGGTTCAACCCAGACCTGCTTGGGCTGGTAGGAAACCACCAAGACTCGCTGAAACGCGGGCGGAAAACTCACGCGCAACGACGCTATCGCCTTGGTGGCCTGGAGTTCGGCGCGGACTTCAAGCGCCGTCTCAAACGGGTGTTCATTGGGCGCTGCAAGTGCTTGCATGGCGCGTTCGCGCAGCACCTGTTGCACGGCGGCGGGCTCGGGCCAGCGCCAGCGTTCGAACAAAAGCCGATGGCCGTCAGCGGTCTCAGCGCTGGCCTGGGCCTGCAAGGTGCTCTGCGCCTTGAGCAGCGCCGCCTTGAAGGCCTCTGGCGACATCGCCGAAGAGGCCATCACGAAGTCCTGAAAACTGCGCTCCGGCGCCAGCACGCGGTGCAGCGCCTCAGAAAACGTGATGAACAGGGTCACCGACACATGGTTCTGGTCGCGCAGCACGAACATGGCGCGGTTCTCCTCCAGTCCATGGGCGTCAGCGGTCCCGACGCCGGCCAGCGCCAGGAACACGCACAGCAGGCCAGCGGCGAATTTGTTGAACGGTGTCATGGTTAACGGCAGTAAGAGATCGCAGGCTGGGTCGTGCCACCGGTTGCATCAGAGAACTGGAAATTCCAGCAGGCCGACTTGCCGGCGTGCTGGCCCGTGGCCAGCAGCGCGGCCAAGGCCGCTCCGGTGACGGGCTTGTACCGAATCCGGTGGGTGCCCGCGGGTTGGTCGTAACTGTCAGTGCCGGTTTCGGTGCTGGTGAACGGGCGATCCGACTGGAACTGGAGCACCTGGTAGCCATCCGTGGCATCGGTCGTCAGCGTCATGGCAGAGACACCAAAGGGGCGCACCGGTGGTTGGCGAAGCGGCGAAAACTTGGCGCCCTGCCCGGCCAGATCGGGGCTGGGCGTTCCCCTGAAACACGACAACACGTAGGGCGCTGCGTCGGTCACGTGGTAGCTGTAGCCCGCTGGAGCGTTGGGCACAGCGCTGGTGTTGCCGCCGCACACGTCGTCACGCGAGGCCACGCGGCCGTCGGCGTCGTTGTAGCCAAAGATCGCAAAACCATCGAGGGCCCAGCCCAGCGGGTGGGTGTCCCAGTAGCTGGCGGGCTGGCCGGCCATCAGGCACGTGGGGGCCGCATGGTAGTGGTAGTCGTCGGCTCGGCCGGCGTGGCCGTTGCACACGTCGAGTTCGCCCAGCACCTTGGTGTCGCCGTTTTGGCAACCGCCTTGTTTACAGGGGTTGAAGATCGGTACCCCATTGATGGCCACACCGATGGGACCGTCGTTCGCGGTGGTAGTCGTCGCCGCGATGGCGGGTTTGAGCGGGATCTTCCAGGCGTTGGCGCCGAAGAAGCTTTGCGCGATTGGCACTTGCAGGTTGCTGGCGACGATGCCGTCCATCATGGTGTGGGTGGGCAAGCCGTTGGAGGCCACGTAGGCGTAGGTGCTGTCGCATTCCACGGTGGCCACACCGGTGGTCGATGCTTTGAGCGAATTCGCCACCCGCGACGCAGGCCTCGTTTTGGGCTTGCGTGGTTGCAGCGACCGAAGTCATGCCCACGGTTGCAGCTGCGCCACTGGTCACGGCCGTCGGCGGTGGTGGTGGCGGTGGGTTGCGGTGGGTTTCGTTGGGGTCTCGCTCGACCGGGTGTGGTGCAGGCTCAGGCTTGCCGTTCCCAGCGTGATCGAATGCATCGCGCTCAGAAGCTGAGGGCCTGACACGGGCGCGCCCTGGGGCAACACCGGCGCAGCCGACAGTGCGTACACCGTGAAGGTGTAGCTCTTTTGGCGCCGGGCCCTTTGAACACGGCGGTTGGTAGGCGGCGGTGGGGCCGTTGCTGCCGGCGCCCAGGGTGCCGACGTTGTGGCTGTCTTTGCTCAGCTGGCGCGTGGCGCCCGGGATGGCGTACAGCACCCAGTTGTATTTGGTGACGCCATCGGGTGGCACCGTGCTCATGAGCAAGGCGAACTCTTGGGTGCCCGCAGGTGGGTTGGACCAAGCGAGCGCAGGGGTCGCGCCTGCGCCGTCGCAGGTGTAGGCATTGGGCATGGTGCCGTCCGGCCCGGCTTCGCTCACCACGGCAAACGGGGATGCCCCGGTGGCGGTGGCGGCCATGGCGCTCAAGGAAGTGAAGCTACCGAACGACACAGCAACGGCGACGAATACGGCCTGCAACGTGGGGCGAGAAATCGGTGTTTTCATGGTCCATCTACAAACGGGTTGTGCGAGAGGCAAAAGGCGGCTCGCCGCATCACGGGGCCTTGACCGTGAGCTTGCACAGCAAGGTGTTGTCGGCCTTCAGGTCGGCGCCCCAGATCAGCTTTGCAGCCGGGTTCCAGGTGATGTCGTGGTAACCGTCTTTGACGCCAATCGCCTCGGCGCTGTACTCGGTGGCGTTTGCCCAGGCGCTGGTGTCAAAGCCGCTCGTCTTCCAGTTCGCGGGCTCTTGGGTGATGGTGGCGCCGCAGCTCGCCACAGTCGGGTTGCTGCTCGATGCGCAGCTCGGGTTGAGCGGCGCCTTGTGGATGACCTGGCACTTGACTTCGCTGCTCGACACGGCCACCACCTTGTTGGTGGTGGTGTCGGTGATTTGCATGATGAAACCCCCGTCGCCAATTTGCTGCCTGGGGCTGCCTATGTATTCCAGCCCGGTGTCATTTTCTTTGAAGTCTTTGACGATGAAATTCAGCGTCAGCGGATATTCCGCCTTAAAACGCAGCGTTTCAGCGTTGAAGGAGCGCTCGGTGGTGATCGGCACCGAGTCTTCGCCCACGAAGCGCTCGCCGACATGGAGCGAGAACCAGTTGTCGGCCCAGACCTCGGCCTTGAACTCGCCGGCCGCCGCAGCGAATGGCAGGCTGGCGGCCAGGAAAGCGCCTGCCAGGCGCAACGTCAGATGTCGTTTGGAAAGTTTCATGTGATGACTCCTGATGATATGGACGAAGAGAATGTCCTTTCGATGCACCCCATCGTAAGACGCAACACGCCTTGAAAAATGACATCTTCGTCATGAAGGCGGCGATGTGGGCGGCCACGTCGGTGGCGGCCTTGCTGGCTTACCCTACGCTCCCGCAGGCAGCAGCAGACACAAGACCAGCGCATCGTCAGCGCCAGCCTCCACCGTCAAATCACCGCCATGGGCGCGGGCGATGACACGCGAAAGGCTGAGACCCAGGCCATGACCGCCCACCTGCCGGTTGCGCGCCGCATCGCCTCGGAAGAAGCGCTCAAAGAAGTGCGACCGGTCTTCCGAGGTCAGGCCAG
Organism: uncultured beta proteobacterium; assembly: GCA_963781205.1. Taxonomy (GTDB): domain Bacteria; phylum Pseudomonadota; class Gammaproteobacteria; order Burkholderiales; family Burkholderiaceae_C; genus Rhodoferax. Next base: position 74,817 of record CAWAFG010000003.1, read on the forward strand.
GCGCGAAGTTCGCCATTTCAAGCTCGATACCCGAGGGCGTGGCCCGTGCGCGCCAGTGGATCCACCCGCCAGCGGGCGTGTATTTCAGCGCGTTGCTGGTGAGGTTGTTGAGCAACTGGTCGAGCAACTGCGGATCGGCCTTCACGGTCAGCCCGTCGACCACCTCGGCGGAAATTTTCACGTCCAGCTCAAAGGTTTGCGCCTCGGCGAAACGCTCGTTCAAGGCATCGCTCAGATTCACCGGCCTGAGCTGCAGCGCCAGCCGGCCGGCGTCGGCCTGCGAGAGCAGCAACAACTTTCTGGAGATCGATGACAGGCGCCCCACCTCGTCCAGCATGTCGATCAGGGTCAGCTGAAGGGCTTGGCCGTCGGTTCGCTGCACCGCGCGTTCGAGCTGGCCTTGCAGAATGGTGAGCGGTGTTTTCAGCTCGTGCGCGGCATCGGCCGAGAAGCGCGAAGCCTGGTGAAAACTGCTCTCCAACCGGTCCAGCATCTTGTTGTACGAGGTGATGAGCTCCTGAAACTCGCGGTCTTCCAGCGCCGCCGACAGGCGCTGATCCAGCGCCTTCTCGTCGACCGCTTTCATCGCGTCGCGCAGCCGCACCACGGGCTTGAGCGCCAGGCCCGACAGCAACCACGCCCCCAGCGCCGTGAGCACCAACGCCAGCGGCAATGCGATGGCCGCCACCTGCCGCCAAACCCCCAGCAGGTCAGCACGAATGGCAGCGAGGTCGGCCGCAACGAATCCGCGCTCAGATGGGCCGCCGACCAGGGCGGCGTGCCAATCACCACCGGCCAGATCAAACCGGCTCAGCGCACACGCGCTGCGGGCGGGAGGGTTGGAGAGGTTTTGGGTGTCTGCGCGCGACGGCCTCTCGACTCCAGGACAGTTGGTCGATGTCCAGCCCGTCGGGCCAGTGAGCCGATCTGAGCGATGCGATCCCGCTCTGCGTGTCAACCGCCAACAGCAATTGTTCAGGCGATTTCAACCGCAGCTTGGCCACCATGTCGGCGCCCAGGTGGTCCACGTCGTTGACGGGTGCCGGGCCGGCCAGCCGCCGGGCTTCATCGCACAGGCGCTCGTCCAGCCGCTGGCCCTCAAACGCCAGCACACTCGACCAGCTGAACAGCGTCACGCTGGCCAGCACCAGCGCCACGATCAGGGCCGTGACCACAAAAATGCGAACCCGGAACGACGGCATGACCAGCCTCACGGCAACGGCCTGAAACGGTAGCCCACGCCCCTGACGGACTCGATCGGCGAGGCGCTGCCCGCGCCAGCGTCGATGGACTCGATCTTCCTGCGGATCCGCTGGACACACGCATCCACCACGTTCGTGGCCGGATCAAAGTCATAGCCCCACACGTGTTCCAGGATCTGTGTGCGCGTCAGCACGCGACCCGCCGAGCGCATCAGCAACTCGATGAGGGCAAACTCGCGGCTCGTGAGCTCGATCGTCTGGCCATGGCCTGTGACCTGCCGCGCCATGCAGTCGAGCGTGAACGGGCCGACCTGAACCGTGTTCTGCCGCTCACCGGACAGGCGCCTCAGCAGGGCGTGGATGCGGGCCGCCAGCTCCTCCACGTAAAAGGGTTTGGCCAGGTAGTCATCGGCGCCCAGGTTGAGCCCTTCGATGCGGTCGCCCAGTTCGTTGCGGGCGGTCAGCAAGATCACCGGTGTGGTGACGCCCTCGGCGCGCAAACCCCGCAACACCGACAGGCCGTCGCGCCCGGGCAGCATCAAATCCAGCACGATGGCGTCATACCCGCCACGGCGAGCCAGGTCGAAACCCGTGTTGCCGTTGTCGCAGGTCTGCACGTCAAAGCCGCAATCCGTCAAGCCTGCGCACACAAAGTCGGCGATGCGTTTCTCGTCTTCAATGACCAAGATCTTCATGTCTGTCGGTAATGTTCGTGGTGAATCCGGCTGTGGGGCGCCAGGTCAATGCTTTGGGTCAAACACTCTGCGAGAGCGCAAGAGATGATCAGCCTGCTGCATTACAACCCACCCGGGACGCGTCTGACGGGCTTGCTTGCATGACATTTCTGTCATTTTCGATGGCCAGGCGCGCTTGCCATGGTCGCGGCGCAGGTACCGCAACCGACCCGGCCAGCGCTGATGATCTCGATCGACGTCTGAGTTCAGTTTTTTGTCACGCTACCGGCTCCACCGGACTGCTTGAGCGGCTCAAACTGGCGCAGGCCCTGCTCAACGAGCAACTGCGGGCCGCTTTGGAGTTGGCAATGCGTGCCCATCCACTCACTTCACGCTTTGACATGCGTCACCCTGGCGCAGGCTTTTCTTCAAAAGACGATGCGTGCGAAAAGCGAAGAAAATGGCGCTTTAGACAATGAGGTCCCAGTGAATCCATCCCCTGCCCATGCCGAACTCATCGCTGCCTTTCAAAGAGCGCAGGCCGATGCGGCTCACAAGTTCGGACTGATCAAAACCGTCGAAAAAAAGGGGCCCAAAGCCATTCAGGCGGCCATCGAAACGGCGACCAAGGCCGCCAAGCGCAGGGATTCATTTGCAAAGAAGCTGAATTCTTTGGGCGTGGACCTCAACAATGAAGCGGTTGAGTAGCGGCACGACAAACAAGCGAGGCCGCGTGCCAGGAATGGCATTGCTCCCCTACCAGGCCAACCACTTTTGCTATCAATACAGAAGCTACCACCGCAGGTAGCACGGGCGTCAGAGACCGAAAATGCTTGAATAATTCACCACAAATCCTGGCCCAAATCACCAAGCCCACCACCGACACCATCACCGCCCTGGACCCAGACATTGCCCCCAGTCACCAACGGGTTCGCTTCATGGCCAAAGGCCATAAGCTGCGCTGGGTCATGGACGGAAAACTCTTCGCCAAATGGCCCCATCACCCCCTGGCTACCGTGACCCGGCCAGCATGTGGTGCAAATCACCAATGAATGTGGTGAGGTGCTGGACGAAGTTCAGCTTGAAGTGCGCGGGGCGGCGGTGAAAGACTGAGCACCGCGCCATCAGGCCAAGTTAAGCTGCACCAGCCCGACCGTGTACAAAACAAAGCAGGCCAGCAAGGCCATCACCAGCAGGCCGGACAGCGGCCTGATGACTTTGTAAATCGCACGCACCACGCCAAAATGACCCCATCCCGCCGTTCTGCGATCAGCCGCCAGCAGCACCGCCACGGCCATCATGAACAGGCCGGACACCAAAGCAGCTTGTCCCCAGAAGTCGCTCAAATGCCGCAACCCATGCCAACCACTGTTCCACAAGCCACCCAGCATCAACCCCGAAGCAACACTGCGCACCCATTGCGGGGATTGCTGCCAACGACGCAGTGCAGAAAACGGCATTGGCCAAGCCATAAAAACGCCTAAACCCATCAAAATGGCGACAACAATACCCATGAAATTCCTTTGATTTTTGTCGGCGTCTTGCCGAACTTACGCTGGCAAACACAACCAGAACAACCGCTGGTGAGCGGCTCTCGACATTGGTCGGGGCAAGGGTGAAATGCTTACCAAAAAAACCACCCATGCCACCGGCTTTCGCAAGCAAGACAGCGCGGATCGATGGGCTGTCGGCGCGGGGGCGATCACCGGTGCAGCGTCATTGCGACGACCTCACGCCAGAGACCAGACTGATCTTCTATTTGAGGGCGTCTCCAAATGGCTTCATCAGGTCGCGTCGCAGTTCGAGATGAAGCATTCCAACGCGGCCGAGAACTGTTTTTGCCGATGATGAATCATGTAAAAACGCCGCGTCAAGCGGGGTAGCGTTGTGTTCACCACGACCAACCTCTGCAATGTGAGCAAGTCCTGAACGGTGCACAAAGACAGGCAGGTTAGCCCCAACCCTTCTGCTGCGCCCTGCTTGATTGCCTCGGTACTGCCTAGTTGCATTGACTGCGTCCATTGATGCAAGTGGGGTAACAAGGCGTGCTCGACCGCCTCTCGCGTGCCGGAACCCGGCTCGCGCAGCAACCAGCGCTGTGAGCGCAGGGCCTTCAATCCAACACGCGCAGCAGGGTCTGCCGCAACGAGGGCGTGAGAGGGGGCACAAACAATAACCATCTCGTCTTCCAACCAAGGCTTAGCCAGCAGATCGGGCTCATGACACGGGCCCTCGATGAGTCCCATGTCGACCTTCATCTGAGCGACCGCCGCCGCAATTTCCCTTGTGTTTCCGATGGTCACATCGATGTTGGTGGAGGGAGAAGTCCGCAGGTGCTTCGCCACCAGGGCCGGCAGCAAGTAGTTCCCAATCGTCGTGCTGGCACCGACGCGCAAATGCGCGCCAAGCCCCAGCGCCTTGCTGGCAGTGCCATCGATCCCAAATTGTTTCTCGATGTCTTGCGCGCTGTCCAACAGCCCACGAACCTGAGGCAAAAAAGCCCGCCCTACATCATTGAGCACCAGTCGTTTTCCGACGCGATCGAACAGTCGCGCATCAAGAAGTGTTTCGAGTTCATTCAGCGCACTGCTGGTGGCTGACTGCGACAGCGCCACGCGTAGCCCTGCCAGAGTGGTACTGCCGGTGTCCGCCACCGCTGTAAAGATGTGCAACTGCCTTAGGGTGAGTCTCATTTTTCGCGCCATCCTACCTATTTAATGAATAGGTTATATCAAAACAATTCATTTGTCAGTTCAATAAAGAGCACTCAAACTTCGTCCCTACATTCGTCAAATTGAACCCAATGAACCTAGAGTTACCCATGCCTGCCCACACAATCGCCATTGACGCTCCTGAGTCCGTGCCCCCTCAGACGCCCCGTTGGCTTGGCAGATTTCGGCACATCTTCCCCTTTTTCCCCGGTTTGGCTCTGGTTGGAACTCTTGCATTCGTTGCCATCGAGGTCGCAAAATTGGGCTGGTTGCAAGCGAATGGCTTCAGCGCACTGACCCTGGCCATCGTGTTTGGAATGTTGGTGGGAAACACGGCCTACCCGCGCATGGCGCCGCTCAGCAATATCGGCGTCACGTTCTCCAAGCAAAAACTGCTGCGCTTGGGCATCATCTTGTATGGCCTGCGGTTGACGCTCCAAGACATCGCCCACGTCGGCATGGCTGGCGTTGTGATCGATGCCACCATGCTGTGCAGCACGTTTGCGCTGTCATGGATCGTCGGAACCCGCGTATTCGGCCTCGATCGCCGCACTGCGATGTTGATTGGTGCTGGCAGCTCGATCTGTGGTGCCGCCGCGGTCATGGCGACCGAGCCGGTGGTGCGCGGTCGGGCAGAACAAGTGACGGTCGCCATCGCCACGGTCGTGGTCTTTGGTACCTTGGCGATTTTTTTGTACCCGGCGCTCTACCATGTGAATGATCAATATCACCTGATCACCCTGTCGCCAACGGCGTTTGGCATCTTAGCGGGCTCAACGATCCACGAGGTGGCGCAGGTGGTTGCGGCCGGACAGTCCATTGGTGACGAGGCTGCAAAGATTGCCGTGATCGCGAAGATGGTACGGGTCATGATGCTGGCGCCATTTTTGATCGCTTTGTCGGCCTACCTGTCGCGCTCGACCGAAGTGAGCGAGGCACATTTTCAGGGTTCGAACGCGCAAAAGCCCGGGCGAATCGTGATTCCGTGGTTTGCTCTGGGTTTTGTCGCCGTGGCCGGTTTGAACTCCCTGGCCGTCTTGCCCAAGGCGGCAGTCACGGTGGCGATTGATATCGACACCATGCTGCTGGCGATGGCCATGGCCGCACTGGGTCTGACGACACATGTTTCAGCCATCCGCAACGCCGGCATCAAACCACTGGCGCTCGCTGCACTGCTGTTTGCATGGTTGCTGGGTGGAGGGATCGCCATCAATGCAGGGATCTCCGCGCTGTTCAGGTAAGACCAATCGACCGCGATGAACGCTTTGCGCCTGCGAAGTCAGATCGGTATTCTTGATTTGCATCAATTTCAAATTTATGGGATTGAATACGCTAAAAGCGTATAACTTGCCAGTTCTTTCGGCGGCGCCAACATGGATGGTGCGAAAACGATCAACGAAAGGGGAGTGACATGCGCTGGAGTCAATTGACGCCAACTTGGCGACGCAGGCTGGGTGCTCTGGCGGTCGTCCTGGGTTTGGCCGTGTCTGTCATTTTTGGCTACCGGGCCATTCGCATCTTCGACTACCACCAGCGTGTGGCGCGGGGCGAAGTTCAGGTCGAATCGCTGCGCGGCTGGATGACACTGCCCTATGTCGCCCAACGCTACAACGTGCCGGAACTGGCTTTGCGCGCCGCCTTGGGCTTGCCGCCTACTGGGCACGACGAGCGCAGCGTGAGTGACTGGTTTCGTGCAGAGAAGATTGAACCTGTCGCAGGGCGAAAAATCATAGAGTCGCTTATTTTGTCCAGACCAACGGCACCTGAAACGGCGCCACCGTGAGCAGCATTAGCGATTTCCTGCTCACCGCCTTGTTGAACCAGGGCAATCTGTTGCTGGGCGGTGCCCTGTTTTTGGCCGCTTTGGGCATTCCGCTGCCGGCCAGCATGTTGGTTGTCGCAGCGGGCGCCTTCACGCGCCAGGGTGTACTGGGTTGGGAGGCCGCGGCCGTTTCCGCACTGGTGGGCGCGGTCGCCGGCGACGGATGCAGTTACTTGTTGGGTCGCTATGGTCTTGAAAGCTTATCGACCCGCTTGCAGAGCATGGTACGCAACTCGACCACCGCCCAGCGGTTTTCCCGCTGGGGTGGTTGGAGTGTGTTTGTGACCCGTTTTCTTTTGACCCCTTTGGCACTGCCTGTGAATCTTCTCGCCGGCTCGACCCGTTACCCCTGGCCTCGTTTTATGAGTGTGGTTCTAGCGGGTGAGGTAGCTTGGGTGGCACTTTTTGGCGGTCTGGGCTACTGGTTCGCAGACCAATGGGAAAGCATCAGCCAACTGGCAAGCGACTTTGTGGGGGTGTTGCTGGGTCTGGCCATAACAGTGGCAGGCATCATGCTGACGTGGCTGCGCCAGAAACGCCCCAAATAAAAAAACCCGGAGTGGATAGGCTGGGCAGCCTATCCACTCCGGTTGCGGGTACTCCGCTCTTTAAGCCCACTGCACCTTCGCCCGCCCCGCGTACCAGGCTTCCAGCCGGGGACCCACGTCACTCTCAATGCGGTTGCGTTTGATCTTCATGGTCGGGGTGAGCGAGCCGTTTTCAATCGTCCAGGCTCTTTGGCGATGACGATCATCTGCAGCTGCTCGTAATCCGCCAAATCAGCGTTGATCTCTTTAAGCAACTGGGTGAGCTGCGCTTCGGCGTCCAGCCTGAAGGCGGCGTCGCCCTGCTTGGGGCGCAGGTGTTCGGCCAGCACGACCATGGCGTAGGCAGAGGATTGCCCCACGCCAGAGACCAGACTCGTTTCAATCAAGGCGTGGGCGTTCAAACGATTCTCAATCGGCGCGGGCGCCACATACTTGCCTTTGGAGGTCTTGAACAGTTCTTTCACCCGCCCGGTGATCTTGAGCAGGCCATCAGCGCGGCGCTCGCCTTGGTCGCCGGTGCGGAAATAGCCGTCTTCAGTGAACACCTCGGCGTCCAGATCTGGGCGCTTGTAGTAGCCCACCATTTGGCCGGGGGACTTGATCAGAATTTCGCCCTCTTCGCTGATGCGTACCAGCACACCGGGCATGGGCACGCCCACACAACCCGGGGCGTTGATGGCAGGGGTGGAGTTGTGCGAGTAGGCAAAGTCTTCCGTCATGGCGTAACCCTCATTCAGGTTCAGGCCCAAACGGCGGTACCAGGAAATCAACTCAGCCGGAATGGGCGCCGAGCCGCTGCCTGCCAGCAAGGTCTGGTCCAGCCCCAGTCCTTTGAGAATCTTGCGCCCCACAATGCCACGCAGAATAGGAATGCTGAGCAACCTATCCAGCTTTTTCGGTGGCATTTTGGAGAAAACGCCTTGCTGAAACTTGAGCCACAGGCGCGGCACCGAGATAAAGGTGGTGGGCCGGGCGCGGTTCAGGTCCTGCAAAAAGGTGTCAAGCGAGTCGGCAAAGAAGACATGCGTTTTGCCGTCCACCAAAGAGGCGCCTTCGACCCAGGCCCGCTCAAACACGTGCGCCAGCGGCAGGTAAGACAGGCAGCGGTTTTCCGCACGACCCGCCAAGCGATCGGCCACGTCTTTGACAATGAACTCGCTGGCGCGGGTGATGCGCTCAAAGTTGTGCATCACGCCTTTGGGCTGCCCGGTGGAGCCCGAGGTGTACATGAGGATGGCAATGTCTGTGCCGGGCCGCTGCACCTTGCCGGCCAAGCGGCGCGGTGCGGGCAATGATGGCGTCCCAGGTCTCAAAACTGGTCTTGGGCGCCAGGGGCAAGGCAATGCAGGGCAGGCCAGCGGGCACGCCGGGTTGCTGCTGCTCCCAGGTGTCGAGCTTGCCCACAAACAGCAAGGCTGGCGCCGCTGTGCTCCAGCACAAACTTCACGGTCTCGGCGGTCTCCGTGGGGAAGATGGCCACCGTGGTGCCACCGGCCAGCCAGATGGCCAGCTCCGCCATGATGAAGTGGGCGCAATTTTTGGACAGGATCGCAATGCGGGCGCCGGGCTCAAAACCCTGCGCCTTCAAATGCGTGGCCATGCGGCGGGACTGGTCCATCACCTGTTTCCAGGTGTAGTCCACCACCTGTCCGCCGCCTGTAGGCTGGGTCAGGTAGATGGCATCGGCGCGATTGACTTCATGTTCAAAAACATAGTCCAGCATCAGCTTTTGTGTTGTCAAAGTGTTGTCTCCTGTAGTTATCTCATCAGGATACCGAAACACTTGAGATTCAAGAAGCCCTTACTGTCGCCAAGTTGATCAGCGCCACCTGAACCCGGCCAATCGGTGATTTGTGCTCAACGTCATGACCCACTCGGTGCACCCCATCCGCGTCAAAACCAGGATGGGCCAGAAACAGGTTCTCGCTCTCGCTTGATTTGAGTCAATGGCCGAATCGACGCCGCGCCTAGACTGAAAGTGAAAGTGTTTCCATGTCAGTGCCGCAGGTTGCGGTGTGACTGACCAATCTCAACCACATTCAAGGAGTTGCCATGTCCGAGTCCATCAGCCAGTTTCCCCACCTCAACGAAGCCGCCCCCGCTTTCACCGCCAAAACGACCCACGGCGAACGAAAGTTGGCCGATTACAAAGGCAAGTGGCTCATCCTGTTCTCGCACCCGGCCGACTTCACACCGGTGTGCACCACGGAGTTCATCGGTTTCGCCAAGGCGGCGGACACCTTCAAATCCATGAACTGCGATTTGCTCGGTCTGTCCATCGACAGCCTCTTCTCCCATTTGGCCTGGACGCAAAACATCCAGGAGAAATTTGGCGTGCACATTCCCTTTCCGATCATCGAAGACATCAAGATGGAAGTCGCCAGCGCCTACGGCATGGTGCACCCGGGCGCGGCGGACACGCAAGCGGTGCGCGCCACCTTTTTCATTGACCCCGAAGGCATCCTGCGCGCCATGGTGTATTACCCCATGAGCAATGGCCGCAGCATTGACGAATTTATTCGACTTCTGCAAGCCATGCAGACCAGTGACAAAAATCAGGTGGCAACCCCTGAAGGCTGGGTCCCGGGTCGCGATGTGATCGTGCCCCCGCCCAAGACGGCCGACGCGGTGGCCAAGCGCGCGAGCGAAGGCTACAAGATGGTGGACTGGTATTACTCCACCAAGAGCCTGTAAACCAAGGAATGGGCAGCCACCGCAAGCGTTGCGGCCCGCTCTTTTGAACCCAAAACCCTGCCTTTGGAGATGTTGCATGCGCAGAATCTATTTTCTTGTTCCCTCTGTTGAATCGGCCCACGCGATCGTGGACGAGCTACTGCTCAACCATGTTGAAGAACACCACATCCACGTGGTGGCGCGGGAGAACACGCCGATGCAGGACCTGCCACAGGCCGGGGTGGCCCAAACCTCAGACCTGGTTCCTTCTTTGCAGCGCGGCGTCGCCGCTGGCGGTTTGGCCGGCATTCTGGCCGGCCTGATCGGTGTCACTTTTCCGCCCGCCGGGCTGGCGTTTGGCGGTGGCGCATTGCTCGGCATGACGGCCTTTGGAGCAGGTTTTGGCGCATGGATGTCGAGCATGGTCGGCATTGGTTTACCGAGCAGTCGTATCGAAAAGTTCCGACAAGCCATTGACGAGGGGCAGTTGCTGATGATGATTGACGTGCCCTTTACCCGCGTCGAACTCATCGAATCGCTGGTAACCCGACATCACAAGGAAGCTGATCTTGAGGGCGTGGACCCCAACATTCCTTTGTTTCCTTAAGCGCTCATGGGATCACACCCTGAGGGTGCCGAACCCAAGGTGCTCCCATGATTCTGCTCTGGATCATCGTCTTCTCTTTGCTGGGCAGTGTCGGGGCGGCGGCAGGCGCCGCGCTGTTGTTGCTTTTTCCCCAGACGATCCAAAAAGCACTCGTACCGGCGTTGATCAGCTACGCCGCTGGTGTTCTGCTTGGCGCTGCCTTTTTGGGCATGATTCCAACAGCGCTCTCCAGGGCCGATGCGGAACCCGTATTGGCCACCGTGCTGCTGGGGTTGGTGCTGTTTTTTGTGCTGGAAAAGTTTGTGATGTGGCGCCATTGCCATGACGAGAAATGTCCCGTTCATGGCCAGGCGGGGCCACTGATTTTGATTGGCGATGCGTTCCACAACTTTGTTGATGGTGTGGTCATTGCGGCGGCATTTCTGGTGTCCATGCCACTGGGCATCGCCACCTCCGTTGCCGTGATCGCGCATGAGGTGCCCCAAGAGGTCGGCGATTTCGCCATCCTGATGGACAGTGGCTACAGCCGATCCAGAGCGTTCTGGCTCAACACTCTGTCAGCGTCGGCCACCTTGCCCGGGGCCCTGGCGGGCTACTTCTGGTTGGGCAAGATGGAGCATGCCATCGCCTACATTCTTGCGCTGTCGGCGGCCAGCTTTATCTACATCGCCTTGGCCGACCTCGTTCCGACATTGCACCGCCGGACAAAGCCATGGCAGTCGGTGGTGCAACTGGCGCTGCTGGTCGCGGGCATTGCCACCATCGGGTGGATGCGCCATGCCCGCTAAGCCGATGAGGCGAGCCCCTATTTCCAGCCTTGGCGGCCAGGGCCACCCGCCAAGGCCGGCGTTTTAAACCAACGTGGCCAAATCGGCCGGCGAAAAGTTGGACAACTCGGCTGCACGGTCGTCGCGCACCTTCAGCACCCAATCCGGGTCGCTGATCAGCGCGCGGCCTACGCCCACCAGATCAAAGTCACCCCGATTGAAGCGACGCATCAGCTCGTCAAGCGAGGCGGGTTGTGAGGACTCGCCACCAAACGCGGCAATGAACTCACCACTCAAGCCCACAGAACCCACGGTGATGGTCGGGCAACCCGTGAGCTTCTTGGCCCAGCCGGCAAAGTTCAGGTCAGACCCCTCAAACTCCGGCTCCCAGAAGCGGCGCTGTGAGCAATGGAAGATGTCGGCGCCCGCGTCGGCCAGGGGCTGCAGCCAGGCGGCCATCTCGTCCGGCGTTTGGGCCATGCGCGCGGTGTAGTCTTGCTGCTTCCACTGAGACAGGCGAATGATGACCGGGTAATCAGGCCCCACTTCAGCCCGCACGGCTTTCAAAATGTCGGCGGCAAAACGGCCTCGCTCCACCAGGGTGCTGCCACCATAGCGGTCTGTGCGCAGGTTGGTGCCTTCCCAGAAGAACTGGTCAATCAGGTAGCCATGGGCACCATGCAGCTCAATCGCCTCAAAGCCCAGGCGCTTGGCAGCACCGGCGGCGCGCGCAAACGCAGCAATGGCGTCGGCAATGGCCTCATCCGTCATCGGCTCGCAAAAAGACTTGCCTGGCTTGGACAAGCCGGATGGGGAATCCCAGGGCTGCGGTGGCACCCAGTCAGTGCGGGGGTTGCGCACAGCACCCACGTGCCAAAGCTGGGGTGCCATGACGCCACCCACGCTGTGCACCGTGTTGATCACGTTTTGCCAACCAGCCAGCGCGTCATCACCCCAAAAACGGGGCACATTGGGATCGTTGGAAGCGGCCGGGCGCTCTACCACCGTGCCTTCGGAGACGATCAGACCCACTGCGGCAGCAGCACGCTTGCGGTAGTACTCAGCCACGTCGGCGGTAGGAACACCGCCCGGCGAGAAAGAGCGTGTCATGGGCGCCATGACGATGCGGTTGGCAAGTTTGAGAGACTTCAGCGTGAAGGGCTGAAACAGCGGCGAGGCAATGGACATGAAACAAAACTCCGGAAAAACTGGGTTGCAAATGGGCTTGAGTCTAGAGGCACACCGCAGCCCTGCTCCTGATGCGCTGTCACCCACGTGATCGAGGCATCGCTATTTCTTGCTATTGATTAGATAGCTACCTGCGCACGCAGATAGAGCGCCAGAGGCCTATTTCTTGTATAAAAACCCTGCTCTAGGCGAGGTACAAAGCCAGCAACCCCAGCACGGCCGGTACGGTTTGCACAAAAAGAATACGAACCGTCACCGTCAGCGCGCCCCAGACACCCGCCACCGCGATACAAGCCATGCCATACACCGTGAAGGCGTGCGCCGTGGCGGGGTCGGGCAACAAAAATCCGCAGGCCAAGGCAGCGGCCAAAAAGCCGTTGTAGCAACCCTGGTTGGACAAGGCGGGCGCCATGATCTCCGCGTGCTCTTTGCTGATGCCAAACACCTTGCGGCCCCGGGTTTTGAACAACACGGTTTCCAGCAACACGATGTAAACATGAAGGGCAAGCAGCAGTGCGGCAAAAAATTGGGCGACGTGGGCCATGGGAGAAGTCCTTGAGAATAAAAGGTCAAATTTGCCTCAATTGGGCAAGATGCTGGAGAATACATAATTACGTTATGCAACACAAGTCACCGCTGAGACAAACCGGCGTGCCAGCCCCCGTCACGGATGGTCGCAAGCTCAACGCCGAGGCCACCCAGGCGGCGCTGCGCGCGGCGGGCCGTCAGTTGTTTGGGCAACTCGGCTTTGAGGCTACCGCTTTGGGTGAACTTTGCCGCATGGCTGGCGTGACCACAGGCGCGCTTTACCACCACTTTGGCGACAAAAAGGGCTTGTTCGCCGCCGTGGCCGAAGAGTTGGACGCCAGCTTGGTGAAGCTTGCCACCCAAACCCGAGACCGCGCGTTGGCCAACGGCGCAGACGCCTGGGGCGCTTTCCTGGCCGCCGTGGACGCCTTTTTGCAAGCCGGGCAAGACGACCAGGCCCGGCGCATTGGTCTGACCGACGCCCCCGCCGTGCTGGGCACGCAAGGCTGGCTCGACATACGCGAGCGCCAAGGCCTGGGCGCCATGATGCAAACCGTGGACCAGTTGCAAGCGTTGGGAATCTTGCAAGCCGGCGACACCCGGCTGCGAGCGCGAGTCATCCTGGGGTTGCTTTACGGCGCGGTCGAGGCATTGGCCGACGACTCCCGCGAGGCCTCTCTTGCCCTGCAAGACACGCGCTCACTGTTGCACGCCATGCTGGCCGGCCTGCGAGTCACGACCTCGCTGTAAGAAACGGCCCGATCGGCAGACCAATGGGAGCAGGGTTCAGCATGGCGCTCGATGGCGCGGCTGGCACAGACCTCCACCCCGATACCCAGATACCCAGAGAAAGTCCTCATGCCCATTTCCCGCCGCCTTGTTCTTGCGTCTTTGATCGGCGCGTCCATCAGCCTTCCCGCCTTTGCCGCCTTTGAACAAGGGGGGTGGGACGCCTTGCTCAAAAAACACGTGCAACCCTTGCGCGCCGGCCAAGCCAGTCAGCTGGATTACGCCGGCATGGCGCGGGACAACGCCTCACTTCAACAGTATTTGGACAGCACCTCGGCCGTGACTCGCGCCACCTTTGATGCGTGGGCCAAGCCCGAGCAACTGGCGTTTTTGCTGAACGCGTACAACGCCTGGACGGTGGCACTGGTCCTGACCCGTTACCCGGACCTGAAGTCCATCAAGGACCTGGGCTCGGTGTTTGCATCGCCCTGGAAAAAAGCGTTCATCCCCCTGCTGGGCGAAACCCGCTCTCTGGACGATCTGGAGCACAAACTCATTCGCGGCTCTGGCCGTTACAACGACCCGCGCATTCACTTTGCCGCAAACTGCGCCAGCGTCGGCTGCCCCGCCCTGCGCGGCGAGGCGTTTGTCGCGGGCAAACTCGACGCCCAATTGGAGGACGCCGCCCGCCTGTTCCTGAGCGACAAAACCCGCAACCGGGTCGCCAGCAAAGGGTTGGAGGTGTCGAGCATCTTCAAGTGGTACACCGCTGACTTTGAACAAGGCTGGCGCGGCGCCAAGTCGCTGGGCCAATTCCTGGCCCTGTACCGCGAACCCCTGGGTTTGAACAGCGAACAAGCCACCCGCCTGAGTGCGGGCGAGATGAACGTGAGCTTTCTCGACTACGACTGGCAACTCAACGCCAAAACCACGCCCTAAGAGGCTATAGCGGTTGGCGGCTTACTGGCCTGGGCAACAAGCCGAGCGCGAATGCCCCTGGCTGCCGCGACTTGTGAATACAAGCGGCTCGCCACTAGTCTGCGGCGGCTGAATCGAGTATCTTCCAGCATGGTTTCAATGACCCCGATTTAAAGCCCACATGGCCGGACACCGCCCTGTTCTGCGCGCCGTAGCCCCCGCACTGATGGTGCTGGTCTTGGGCTGCGTGCTGTCTTTGGTCGGCGCCCGGTGGTTTGGCAGCCGGATTGACAGGGACGCTGAACGCGAGTTCCAGCGCATCAGCGCAGAAACAGCGGCCCAGATCACCCAGCGCTTTAAACAACCCCTGCTGGGGCTCAACGGCATGCGAGGGCTGTTTTCAGCCAGTCAAAAAGTCAACCGTGCCGAGATTCATGACTATATAAAGGCCCGTGACTTGCTTGAGGAATACTCAGGGGTGCGCGCGTTTGGGTTCGTCAAGCCAGTGCATCGGAAAGATATAGCCGCGTTTACCAAGGCCGAGCGCGCGGATGGCGCACCCGATTTTACGATTCGCCAATTGGCAAACAAAGACCTGGACGAACTGTTGGTTATCACCGCCATTGCGCCGGCCAGCAGCAACGCGAGGGCCGTTGGGCTGGACGTTGGGTCGGACGCGACCCGAAAAGCAGGGGCGCAACTCGCCATCGACACCGGCTCTGCAGCCCTCACAGGAGCCATTGATCTGGTTCAGGTCGATCGCAAAACCCCGGCATTCCTGATGTTCCTCCCCATCTTCAAGAAAGGGCTGGCGACCTCCAATACGGAGGAGCGACGCCGTGCCTTGCAAGGCCTGGCGTTTGCCACCATCGTGATTGATGAGTTGCTGAGCAAATTAACCGACGTCAAGGCCGGCTTGTTGGACCTGGAGCTGTTTGACTCCTCGCTGGGCCAACCTGAAGGCCCCAAACTTTTCGACACCCGGGAGCAAAGCGCCGAACAAAGCCCCCACAGCAGTCGTTTCACCGCCTGGAGAGCCCTGGATTTACCGGGCCGAACCCTGGCACTGCGGGTGAACAGCACCCGGTATTTCGATGCATCAGCCGACCACACCACGCCCTGGTTGCTGGGCGGCTCTGGCGCCCTGATCAGTGCGATGTTGGCCCTGCTCTTTTACCAACAGGGAAGCGGACGCCGCCGTGCAGAGCAATTGGTGCAAACCAAGACCGCGGATCTGAACCGCATGGCGCAGGTCGTGAAACTCACCTCCAGCGCTGTGCTGATGACGGACCCGCAAGGTCGTATCACCTGGATTAACGAAGGCTTTTCGCGCATGACAGGCTACAGCGCCACTGAAGCGATTGGCAAAACCGCAGGGGAGTTGCTCGGAAGCGGCAAGGCTGACCCCGAAGCGCTTGAAACACTGGCCGATACCGTGGCCAACGGCAGCAGTTGCCGCGTTGAAATCCTCAACCGGGCCAAGGGTGGTCGTGAATACTGGGCCGAAATCGAGATTCAACCCGAACGCGATGCGCATGGTGTGTTGACGGGTTTCCTGGAAATCGGCACTGACATCACCCAGCGACGCGAAAGCGAGGCCCAAGCGGTGCGCGACCGAGAGTTGTTGCGCGGGTCCATCGACGCATTGGACGAGGCGTTTGTTTTGTACGACCCGCAGGACCGACTGGTTTTATGCAACGACAAGTACAGGGAGGTCTACAGCGAAGTGGCTCACCTGATAGTGCCCGGCGCGTTGTTTGAGGACATCATCCGCGCCGGCGCTGAGTTGGGTCAGTACTCGGCGGCCGTAGGTCGGGTTGACGAGTGGGTGAAAGAGCGTGTTGCAGCCCACCTTGGCGGGAATGCTACCCTCATACAACGCCAGGCCAACGGCAGAACGCTGCGCATCGTGGAGCGCAAACTGGCAGACGGCCATATTGTGGGTTTTCGGATTGACATCACCGATTTGGTCGACGCCACCGACGCGGCGCAGGCGGCCTCAAGGGCCAAGAGTCAATTCCTGGCCAATATGAGCCATGAAATCCGGACTCCGATGAACGCCATTTTGGGCATGCTGACGCTGCTGAGAAAGACAGAGCTGTCCGCCCGCCAGGCTGACTATGCCGTCAAAAGCGAAGGCGCCGCCCAAGCGCTCTTGAGGCTGCTCAACGACATTCTGGATTTTTCCAAAATTGAAGCCGGCAAGATGACGCTGGACCCTCAGCCCTTCGGGTTTGAGCAAATCCTCAACAACTTGTCCGTCATTCTCTCAACCAGCACGGGCCACAAACCGGTGGAAGTGTTGTTTGACATCGACGCCGCGCTACCCGTTCAGCTGGTGGGCGACGCCATGCGACTCCAGCAGGTGTTGCTCAACCTGGGCGGCAACGCCGTCAAGTTCACAGAGCAAGGCGAGGTGGTGCTGCGCGTGGGAGTCATCGAACAAAGTCGAGATGCGGTGACCTTGCGCATCAGTGTTCGCGACTCGGGCATCGGCATTGCGCCGGAGAACCAGGCCCGCATTTTCAAAGGATTCACCCAAGCCGAAGCCTCCACCACCCGCCGGTTTGGCGGCACTGGTCTGGGCGTGGCCATCAGCCAGCGATTGGTGTCACTGATGGGCGCAGAGCTTGAGCTGCAAAGCACTCCCGGCGAGGGAAGCTGCTTTTTCTTCACCCTCACGCTGCCTGTCTGCAACACCGGGCCCATCAAGCGGGCACCCTCACTTGGGGCCGGCGAGCCGCCCCCTCGCGTGCTGATCATCGACGACAACCCGACCGCCAGAGAGGTATTGCAGCGCACCTGCCAGTCGCTGGGCTGGACTGCTGACACCTGTGAAGGCGGCGCCGCTGCGTTAGCACGGCTACAAACCGCTCACGTGAGCGAGACGCCCTACCAGGCCATCTTTGTGGACTGGCAAATGCCGGGCATGGATGGCTGGCAAACGGTTCAAGCCTTGCGCGAGTCTGAGGAGGTCGCC
Organism: uncultured beta proteobacterium; assembly: GCA_963781205.1. Lineage (GTDB taxonomy): Bacteria > Pseudomonadota > Gammaproteobacteria > Burkholderiales > Burkholderiaceae_C > Rhodoferax. The sequence goes on from CAWAFG010000003.1 coordinate 92,164, forward strand.
ACCACCACCATGATCGCGATGGTCACCGGCACGGGCCGGGAAACCCTGCTTCAGCGAAGCCAGTCTGACCAAGCGCTGCTGGACGACTACTTGGTGAAACCACTCACCGCCTCCATGCTGTTGCAGTCGCTCCAGAAAAAAGATCACGCGAACCAACACGTCCCGTCCGTCCCACCGGCTGTGAGTGCGCCACGATTGACGACGATGCGCATCCTGGTGGTGGAAGACAACATCAACAACCAACAAGTCGCGCGAGAACTCCTGCAGGGTGAAGGCGCGCTCGTCAGGGTGGCCAATGACGGGCAGGCCGGCGTCCATGCCATTGCGAATGCCAAGATTCCATTTGATGTGGTGCTGATGGATTTGCAAATGCCCGTGATGGACGGATTGGAGGCGACACGCGTCATTCGCCAAGACATGGGGCTCAAAGACCTTCCCATTGTGGCCATGACCGCCAACGCCATGAAGTCAGACCGTGAAGTGTGCCTGGCGGCAGGCATGAACGAGCATATTGGCAAGCCTTTTGACCTGAACGCCCTGGTGCGACTGCTGCGCGAACAAGCGGGATGGCGACCCGTCGTCGACGCCGCCAGCCCCGTGGAGGTGGCCTTGCCCGACCCAGTGCTGCAGTCGGCCGCCGCCGGAGTGGATATCGAAGCGGCTTTGCATCGCCTGGGGGGCAATCAGGCGGTGTATGAAAAACTGTTGACGTCTTTTGTGCGTGATTTGCGAGCCATGCCAGCCCAGTTGGAGCGCCACATTGGGCAGGAGCAAGTCAAAGAAGCCAGCCGCCTGCTTCACACCTTGAAAGGCTTGGCCGCCACCATGGGATCGTCAACCCTGGCAGAACGCGCTGCGGCTGGCGAAAAAATGATGGCCGGTGGCGCATCGCTGATTGACGTCAGCGCCGCTGCCGAGCAGGTGCGCACAGCCATTGAGGCCGCGCTACCGGGTCTGGATGATTTGCAGAGCGCTCTGGCATTGGCACGCCATACCAACCAAACTGCGGCAGAAGTTGACAATCAGCCGGCAAACGCCAACGCCTTGCAGGCGGCACTGCAAACCTTGCGTGAACACCTGAGCAACTCAGACATGGCCGCCCTGCAAGCCATGGCCGATCTTCACCAACGCCATGGCAGCGCTCTGGGTGAGAAACTGGTCCCTTTGCAAGCTGCCGTGGACAGCCTTGACTTCGCAGGCGCCTTGCCGCTTTGCGAGGCACTGATGGCCCAGCGTGCAACGTGACAATGCGAACTTGCAAGCTGCGTGCAACGAGCTTGCCTGCGTCACTCTGAAGCTATTTTTTTGATAGCATTCTGCGCATTCAGAACGTGGGGAAAACCCACTTTTAACGCAAAAAACCGGAACACCGCATGAGATTCGAAGGCACAGTCAAATCCTGGAACGATGACCGCGCCTTTGGCTTCATTGAGCCCAGCCAGGGCGGGCAAGAAATATTTTTGCACATCACCGCGCTGCCGGCACGGGCCAGCCGCCCAGCGTTGAGCCAGCGGGTGACATTTGAACTGGAACTGAACCGGGACGGAAAGAAGCGCGCCAAAAACGTGCAATTCGCCCAAACCCCGCGCAGCCCCCGCCCCCAACGCTCGCGTCAGCCGCCCATCCACCGCCCAATGGGGTGGCGCCACGCTGTTTGCGATTCCCGCTTTTCTGCTGGTGTACCTGGCCGCCGCCTTGTTCTGGCATGTGCCCTTGGCCGTTGGCGCCGCGTATGTAGGCGTGAGTGTGATGTGCTTCCTCACCTACGCCAACGACAAATTTGCCGCCAAATCAGGCGCCTGGCGCACGCCGGAAAGCACCCTGCACCTGCTCGCTCTGCTGGGCGGCTGGCCCGGCGCTTTGCTGGCGCAGCAGTTCTTGCGCCACAAGTCCACCAAAGCATCATTTCGCGCTGCGTTCTGGGCAACGGTAATGCATCAACGTAGGCGCGTTTTTGGTATTGAGTTATCCAACCGTCAATGCGTGGCGACGCCTGGCCAGCGCTTTTCTTTAAGCCCGCCGGTGAGCGCAAGCCCGTGTCGCTAACATCGGTACCCTTCACGTCCCAGTGACATCCATTCCTTCCAGAGAGAGCCACCGAACATGCCAGCAACCGAACTCATCGTGACCCCAGGCGGCAAGGTTGGAGAAAAAGACATGCTGATTCCCACCGGCCAACAAGGCGCGTTTTACCCGCATGTCCAAGATTGGGTCACCGCCAAACTGAAGGCCAAAACACCGGTCAAAGACATCAGCAACGCGGTGCTGGTCAAAGGCATCAAGCAATGGGCGGTTTTTGAGGAAAAATCAGGCGCCAAAAAGGTACGCACTGTTTTCCAGATCACCTGAGTCGCAAGCGGCGCCCAGCTCCTCCCATTTTTCAAACTAAAGCCCCCGACGATGACACCCATCACCCGCATCGACCTTCCCATCCCTGATGGGCCGGCACTCAAATCAGCACGGCTGGCCGCTGGACTCAGCCAGGTGGAGGCGGCCGAATTGATGGGCTACCCGGTGCAACCGGGCAGTCGAGGCGGTTTGCAGTCGCGAACCTGGCAGGCGCTGGAAAGCGCCACGGATGCACGCAATATGCCCGGCCCCGTGTTTGCGTTGTTCTTGTTGCTCACACACCAGCACCCCGCTTACGGCTTGGTGCCGACGTCCAACGGCTGACCTGGGTCAAGCGCAGTCAGCGCAAAAACCGGTGGTAGCCGCGCAGAATCAGGGCCGAGAGCTTCAACGGCGCGTGGCGCACCCAGGCGGGCAACCACTGCGGCGAGTTGAGAGAAAAGCGCGTGGCCCAGCGCGTGTAGGGCCGAAGCCACTGAGTGGCCTTCACAAAGCGTTGTTTGTCCATCATGGATGGGATTGTGCGGCCGATGGCCACTCAGGCCAACCGGACCGGCGTCTTGGGCCTGGCCAGCCGCATGCCGACCGAAATGGCAATCAACACCGCCACATAAAACACAATTTGCATGCCGGCTGGCTGGGCGTCATAACCAATCAGGCCGTGCAGAACGGTACCCACCGGCGTGGACTCCGACAAGATGGCGGACGTGTCCCAGAGCGGCGCACCCAAGCTGGGCAAAAAATCAGCCTGAATCAGCAGGCGAGCCACCTGCGACGCCATGCTGGCGGCCAGCAGCAACACAAAAACCCCGGTCACCGAGAAAAACCAGCGCAGCGGAACACGCAGCAAACCCGCGTAAAGCAAACCGCCCACCAAAGCGCCGCCCGCCAGGCCGGTCAAGCCGCCCGACACGGTGGTTCGCAAGCCGTCTGCACCACTCGTCGCCAAACTGTAGAGAAACAACACGGTTTCAGCGCCTTCGCGCAGCACGGCCAGGGCAACCACCACAAAAATGACGGATTGCGCACGCGAACCGTCTTTGACCGCGCTCGCCGCGTTTTGCGCCTGGGCCGCCATCTCCCGCCCGTGAACCGACATCCAGATGTTGTGCCAAGCCAGCATGGCGACGGCGATGGTCAGCACGCCCACGCTGAACAACTCTTGCCCCATGCCGCTGGCCATGTTCGAGATGATCTCCATGCTGGAGGCCACCAGCTGCCGCGCCAGCCAGGCCCGCCAGCACGCCGCCCACAATCCAGCGCCCTCGCCCCGGCATGCCGCGGGTGGCCGCCAACATGATGCTGATGATCAGTGAGGCCTCAAGCGACTCACGAAAAACGATAAGGGCAGCGGCAAACATGGAGAGTCCTTGACCAAGGGTTATTTGACGACGATGGTGCCCTGAGCGCCAGCTTCCGTCTCGTGGTATTCCTCCACAAACGGGTAGCGGCCTGGCTTCAGGGGTCCAATGTTGATCACAGCGGTGGCATTGCCCGGAATGACTTTCTCCCGGTTCAACGGTTTGCTTTCAAACTCCGCAGGAGAGGCATCTTTATTCACCACCAACAATTTGACTTTTTTCCCGGCAGGAATCGTGATCTCTTTCTGATCAAATGCATGGTCTTTGATGGTCAGGGTGATCTCATCCACCGCAGCAAAAGTACTGGCCGCGCCGAATGACAAAAGAAGCAATGCGAGAAGGCGTTTCATTTTCAAATCCTCAATTTTGAAGTAACCTTAAGCGGCACTTTAATGATAATGATTCTTATTGTATTTGTTTAAGCTGATGCTGTCTGCGCAGGATTTCAGCATCACACGTCTATGACACTCCCTTTCCAAATTCGATTGGCCACGCCCGAAGACGCCAACGCCATCAGCACCGTCATCAAGGGACTGTCACGTCATTTTTTGGCAGACCCTGAAGGCCAAGGGGCCGACACCGTGCTTCAAAGCATTGACCCCATGGGCATCGCGGAATTCATTGCCGCATCCCACTTCTGCCACTGGGTCGCGAGTGCACAAGGACAAGTGATGGCGGTGGCGGGCCTGCGCGACAACGCGCATCTGTATCACCTGTTTGTAGCGCCAGATTGGCAAGGTCGCGGCGTGGGGCGCGCCCTTTGGCAGCAGGTACGGTCTGCCGCCCTGGCCGCAGGCAACCCTGGCACGTTCACGGTGAATTCCACGCTGAATGGGCGCGCTGCGTATGAAAGTTTTGGCTTCACCGTCACCGGACCCGTGACACAACGCGACGGACTGGTGTACATCCCGATGGGACTTGATTTACGATCAAAACCGTAGCTATCTGCGCCTGACACATAAGGAGATAGAGCATGAATCACCCAAATTTGCCAGCCCTCACCCAACGCCCGAAAAGGCGCCGAATTCGAGCGCTGGCGACTGGGGTGCTCGCTGGGGTACTGCTCAGCGCTTGCACCACGGGCGCCTGGTATGAGGGCATGAAAACCAGCGCTCAACAAGAATGTGAGCGACAAGCACCGGGGGCGCGGGAGGATTGTCTTTCCCGGCTGAATCAAAAATCGTATGACGCGTATTCGAAGGAACGCGCTCCGCTCGTGCCATGAGCCGCCCGCGCGGCGCTTACTTGGGAATCAGCTTGAGCATCGCTTCCATGTTCAGATTCAAGCGGATTGAGCTGGCCACCAGCGTGGCCTCCACCGCAAAGGCGGGCTTGGACGTGTCGTGCAAACGCGGCTCGGCAATGTGTTCATCGTTGCGATTGATCACGCTGGCCACCACAGGTTCCGTGGGTTTGGTGCCCCGGCGCATCACCACAGCGGTTTCCCCATTGGCCAGTTTGACGTAGGTGCCGGGCGGGCTGACGCCCAAAATACGCACCAAGGCGGTCCCCACCTGATCGAGTTTGGGGCCACTGGCCTGCACCACCACCGATTGCACCGACGCTTTCGCCGTGCGCCCCACCCGGGATTTGCGCGGACTCATGGCCGCCGTGTAGCGGTCAACCGTCTGCAATATCTTGATCAGACGCGTCGTCGCGGGCCATTCTGCCAACTGGTCTGGCCCGGACACCGGCGAATGGTGGTGTTCCACCAAATCCAGCCAGAGTGGGTCAACGACGCCTGCAGCGGTCAACAACTGCGAGCCAACGCTGCCATGGGACTCGATTTGCTTGCGCTGTGCCACGCTGACCGGCTCTTTTTGCAGCGCCAATTGGTCTTGCAACCGGGTCATCGCCACATTCATGGTCAGCGCAGCGCACACCAAACTGCACCCCTCTTCCTCGCTGAGTTCAAAAATGGCAATCAGCGACTGCGCCAAGGCCGCACAAAGCAGGGAATGGCTCACGCTGTAGCCATTGAACTGGGTGATGGCGCGGTTGAACAACAAAAACTGCGACGCGGTGCTGTCCCGACTCATCAGCAATTGAATACTCTGGGACAGGCCGCGAATTTTGGACTCAAAGTCCGATGTGGTGCTCACGCTGGCCAGCAAACCGCCCAACTTGGACTCCACGGTGCCCCAACGCTCGATTAAGGTGCCGGTCAAAACCTCCGACGGCCCTTGATGGCGGTCCACGTTCATGTACTTGGAGAAATCCTTGATCGGAGCGCCGACCAAGTTTAAGGCGGTGATGCCGGACATCATCGCGCGCAGCCCTTCTTCGGACTCATCAATCTCGACAAACAGCTTGTTTCGACTGCGAATGCCATCCAACTGCTGGATAGACTCAATGCGATGCCCTTTGGCCAGCAGGATCGACCCTTTGTCGTCGCGCAAGGTGTATGCGAGCGACATCCCCAGCGCCAGCTTGTCTTTGGAAAGCTCAATCAGGTCCACGTTGTGTATGCAATTCAGTAAATCAGCAGAAAAAAAACAAAGCACGCACCGCTCGCGTCGAGCCGGTCGCTAACCCTGAAATATAGGGGAGTTTTCGCTCGTTGGGCAAAGATGTGAATTAACGCCGATATCGGACCGGAAAATCCATTCAGAGTGACGCCTGCACGCGTCAAAAATGAGCAGGCTTTGCACACGGCACTGCTTTGGTCGCAGAATGAAGCCTGACTGCAACACAAGGAGAAGCAACCATGGCTATTTCACACTTGAGCTCAGGCGAACCCATCAGCCTCATGCCCTTTGGGAAAACGGTGAACGGTGAACGGTCTGTGGCGCTGTTCAAAAGCGAAGAGTTGGAGGTCATTCGGCTGGTGCTCACGGCGGGAAAAACATTCCCCACCCACAGCGTGCCGGGCGAAATCACCCTGCAGTGTCTGGAAGGCAGCATTGAGGTCACCACCGACGGTGATGTGCAAACCCTCAACGCCAACCAACTGATGTTCATGGCCGGTGGCGTGGAGCACGCCCTGCTGGCCCTCACTGATGCGTCCGCCCTGCTGACCATTGTGTTGCGCCGCTAGACGGGGGTGCCCGGCCACCTTTCACAAATTTTTTCAATCACGCCCCACCGAATTTCAAAGTGGAACAGGCGGGCTGCCCGTAACATGCAAGCACATTAAAGGAGCCTGCATGCCCGTCATCACCACCGTTGAAGATTTACGCGTTCTTGCGCAAAAGCGGGTTCCCCGCATGTTTTACGATTACGCAGACTCCGGGTCGTGGACCGAAAGCACCTACCGAGCCAACTCGGCCGATTTTCAAAGCATCAAACTGCGCCAACGCGTGGCGGTCAACATGGAAAACCGCAGCACGGCGACCACAATGATCGGCCAAAAAGTGGCCATGCCCGTGGCCATTGCCCCCACGGGCCTGACCGGCATGCAGCACGCCGACGGTGAAATCAAGGCCGCCCGCGCTGCCAAGAAATTTGGCGTGCCCTTCACACTCTCGACCATGAGCATCTGCTCGATTGAAGACGTGGCCAAGGAAACGGACAACCACCCCTTTTGGTTTCAGTTGTACGTCATGAAAGACCGCGACTTCATTGAGCGCCTGATTGACCGCGCCAAGGCCGCCAATTGCTCCGCGTTGGTGTTGACACTGGACCTGCAAATTCTGGGTCAACGGCACAAAGACCTCAAAAACGGGCTGAGCGCACCGCCCAAACTCACACTCACCAACATCATCAATCTCGCGACCAAAGTGCGTTGGGGTCTGGGCATGCTGGGCACCAAGCGCCACGGGTTTGGCAACATCGTGGGCCACGTCAAAGGGGTCGAAAACATGGGCTCCCTCAGCGAATGGACGGCCAAGCAATTTGACCCCGCCCTGAACTGGGGCGACGTGGAGTGGATCAAAAAGCGTTGGGGCGGCAAACTCATTCTGAAAGGCATTCAGGATGTGGAAGATGCGCGCCTGGCCGTGGAGTCTGGCGCTGACGCCCTGATTGTGTCCAACCACGGCGGGCGCCAACTCGACGGCGCACAGTCTTCCATTCACGCGCTGCCGCCCATCGTTGACGCCGTGGGCAAAGGCATTGAGGTGCACATGGACGGCGGCATTCGCTCCGGGCAAGACGTTCTCAAGGCCCGCGCACTGGGGGCGCAAGGCACCTACATTGGCCGCGCTTTTCTGTATGGCTTGGGCGCCATGGGTGAAGAAGGCGTCACCAAGACGCTTGAAATCATCCACAAAGAGCTGGAATTGACGATGGCGTTTTGCGGCCACACCAACATCAACACCGTGGACAAAAGCATTTTGTTACCCAGCACATTCCCAACCTGAGGGTCGGCCAGGCCAGGGGGGCTAAAGCGTTTGACTCACCAGCTTGAAGTCGGCGTCTTCGGAAAACTGCTTCACCGAAAAGCCCAGGCTCTTCATGAGCTTGAGCATGGTGGGGTTGTTGGCCAACACCAGCCCTTCAATTTCCTCCAACCCTTTCTCGCGGGCGAAGTCCATGATGGACAGCATCAACCGTGAACCCAGGCCCTTGCCTTTGAAATCGTCTGACACCACCAGCGAAAACTCACAACTGGTGCTGTCCGGGTTGGTGATGTAACGCGACACACCCACAATGCGCGCCATCTCGGTGGTCCTGCCGTCGGTGCCGGTCCGGCGCTCGCGGTACACCGCCACCAGCGCCATTTCGCGGTCGTAGTCGATCAGCGTGAAGCGCGACAGCATGGTGGCCGGCAACTCCTGCATGCTCGACACAAAGCGGAAGTAGCGGCTCTCCGGCGAGAGCTTGCGCACAAAGTCCTGCAGCATGTGGGCGTCTTCCGGGTGGACCGGACGCACCGTGTACTCGCCGCCTCCGCGCAGCGGCCACACCTGTTCGTGCTGCGAGGGGTAGGGAAGAATCGCCAAATGGTTGTAATTGCGCGCTGAGGGCGGTGCGTTTTCCACCACAATGCGCGCGTCCACCGCCACGGCGCCGCTTTCGTCCACGATGATGGGGTTGATGTCCATCTCGCGCAGTTGCGGCAACTCACACACCATCTCGGACACGCGAAGCAAAACTTGCTCCAGCGCATCCATCTTGATGGGCGGCGCACCCCGCCACTCGCCCAAAATGTCATTCACGCGAGCGCGCTGAATCAGGCTGCGCGCCAAAAACTGGTTCAGCGGCGGCAAGGCCATGGCCCGGTCGTTCATCATCTCGATCATGGTGCCGCCCGCCCCAAAGGCAATCACGGGGCCAAACGGGTCGTCCGTGACCAGACCGATGTAGATTTCACGCCCGCGCTTCTGGTTCGACATATTCTGAATCGTCACCCCGTTGATGCGCGCCTCGGGCATCAAGCGGGTGACCCCTTGAATCATGTCGGTATAGGTGTCGCGCACGCCAACGGCGTTGAGCACATTGAGTGCCACGCCCTGCACATCGGACTTGTGGGTGATGTCGGGCGAGTCAATTTTGAGCGCTACTGGGAAACCCAGTTGAGTGGCGATCATGATGGCCTCGTTCACACTGCGCGCCAAAATGGTTCGGGTCACGGGAATGTGAAACGCGGCCAGCAAGGCCTTGGACTCCATTTCGGTCAGCACCTTGCGCCGCTCGGCCAGCACGCTTTCAATCAGAATGCGGGCGCCTTCCACGTCAGGCTTGGCCAAATTCGACAAAGGCGGCGGCGTTTGCTGCAGCAATTGCTGGTTTTGGTAGAACGAGGCAATGTTGCCAAACGCACCCACCGCGGCCTCCGGCGTGCGAAACGTGGGAATGGCGGCGGCGTTCAATATCGCGCGCGAATCGCCCACCGTGGCATCGCCCATCAGGCAGGTCAACAAGGGTTTGGAGATTTTCTTGTTGGCCTCGGCCAGCGCGCTGGCGATGCCGCTGCTGTCCGTGCCAATCTTGGGCGAGTAAATGGCCAGCACCCCGTCCACCTGCGGCGCTTTGCCCGCCAACTCCACCGCGGCCTTGAAATGTTCTGGCCCGGCGTCTTCAGAAATATCAATCAAGTCACACAAAGATGCCAAGGGTGGCAAGACCGGCGCCAACTGATTGACCTGCTCCGGCGTCAGACAAGCCAGCTGCAGGTTGATTTCACTCACCCAGTCCGCGGCCAGCACACCCGGACCGCCGCCGTTGGTGACGATGGCCAAACGGCGCCCCACCGGGCGATAGCGCGAAGCCAGGCACTTGGCGGCAGAGAACAGCGCCACAAACGAGCGCACCCGCACCGCACCGGCGCGGCGCAGGGCGGCGTCAAACACGTCGTCGCTGCCGACAATGGTGCCGGAATGGGTCAGCGCGGCCCGGTTGCCGGCCGACTTGCGCCCGGCCTTGAGCACCACCACCGGCTTGGCGTTGGCCGCTGCACGCAGCGCGCTCATGAAGCGCCGGGCGTGGCTGATGCCTTCCATATAGATGACGATGCTGTGGGTTTGGGCGTCATTGGCCAGGAAATCCAGCACTTGCGCCAAATCCACGGCGGTGTTGGGGCCCAGCGACACCACGGTTGAAAAGCCCACGCCGTTGCCGCGCGCCCAATCCAATATCGATGATGTCAAAGCGCCGGACTGAGACACCAGTGCCAGCGGCCCTTTGGTGCACAGCGCGCCTGCCACACTGGCATTCAGGTTCAAGGCCGGGCGCTGAAAGCCCAGGCAATTGGGGCCCAGCAGATGAATACCGTCGCGCTTGGCAATGCGGTGCAATTCAGCGGCGTGCTCGGCGTCAATGCCACTGGAAATCACCAGCGCCGCCCGGCATTTGATGCGTCCCGCAATCTCCAGAGCGGCAATCACCTCTTGTGGCGGCAGCGCAATGATGGCCAAGTCGGCTTGCGCGCCGGCCAGATCAGCCAGGGTGCCACTGACATTGATGTCCAAAAACGTCAGCGTACCGGTGTAGCGCTGCGCCACCAAGGCGTTATGCAAGGCGCGGGCCTGAGGGGTCTGCCCCTCGGGGTCGTCCATCTTGCCCGCGAGGACGACGATGGATTGTGGCGAGAAGAGTGGCGAGAGAAAATGCTTGTCCATACGGATTCCAATACAGAGATACGTGTTGCGGTGCAGCATACCTTTTTTGGCAAGGTGTGACCTTAATCCAAGTCAGTGCCGCCCCCGTTATCCTAGACCCATGATCCCAGATTGCCATGTCACTGCCGCTTGAGTCGTCGCTGCCCGACGTGCCCGCGGGTGGCGTGCGCCGCATTGCCCACCTGGACATGGACGCGTTTTACGCCTCGGTGGAGTTGCTGCGCTACCCGCAACTCAAAGGACTGCCGGTGGTCATTGGCGGCAGTCGTCGCCCATCAGAAGAGCTGATTCGCGAGACGCTGGGCGACGTGCCGCTGGCCCGCATTCCGGTCGACGATTTTCCCCGGCTCAAGGACTACACCGGGCGCGGCGTCATCACCACCGCCACCTACGCGGCGCGCCAGTTTGGGGTGGGCTCGGCCATGGGCCTCATGAAAGCGGCCAAACTGTGCCCGCAAGCCATTTTGCTGCCGGTGGACTTTGACGAGTACCGCAAATACTCCCGTGCCTTCAAAACCATCATCTCTGGACATTGCGCCGCTGATGGAAAACCGCGGCGTGGACGAGGTCTATATTGACTTCACCCACGTACCCGGCGGCCAGCGCGAAGGCGGGCGGGTACTGGCCCGCCTGATTCAGAAAGCCATTTTTGACCAAACCGGGCTGACCAGTTCGGTGGGCGTGGCGCCCAACAAGCTGCTGGCCAAAATGGCCAGCGAATTCAACAAGCCGCGCGGCATCTCCATCGTGCATGAAGCTGACCTTGAGCCCCTGATCTGGCCCCTGGCGTGCCGGAAAATCAACGGTATTGGGCCCAAGATGGACGAAAAACTCCAGGCCCTGGGCGTGAGCACCATTGGCGAGTTGGCGAGCCAAAATCAACTTTGGCTAAGCCAGCACTTTGGCCCCAAAACCGGCGCGTGGTTGTATGAGGCGGCCCGTGGCCAAGATGACCGCCCGGTGGTGACCGAGAGCGAGCCCGTGTCCATGAGCCGGGAAACCACGTTCGAGCGCGACCTGCACGCCGTGCGCGACAAGGCCGAACTCGGCGCCCTCTTCACTCGTCTGTGCGAAAGCGTGGCCGACGACCTGCAGCGCAAAGGCTATGTGGGTAAGACCATTGGCATCAAGCTGCGGTTTGACGACTTTCAAATCGTCACCCGCGACCAGACGCTGGACACCTACACGGCTGACGCGGCCCTTATTCGCCGCACAGCGGGCCAGTGCCTCAAGCGTGTTGCGCTGGACAAACGCTTGCGCTTGCTGGGCGTACGCGTGGGTGCATTGAGCAAGGCCGGTGAATGGCTCAAATTTGAACAAAATACCCCTGCACCGCCCGTAGAACCTGCGCAGGCAGCTATCAATTTGGAAGCAGTCAATCGAGAGCTTTTTTAGCCCCCTCGTCAAGCCCCCCGTTGCAAATCAGTCCAACTCGCAGCAAGGGCTGCTGAGTGGGGTGAACTGACGTACAGTTTGGGCTTTGCGTTGCAAGAGGAGGCGTTAGCCCCCATGACACCCACTCCACCATTGAACTCTGGTCGCCAGCCACCCTTCAAAACGCTGAGCAGCCGGCTACTGGCCATGCGCAGGCCCCGGCTATGGGCGGCATTGGTGCTGGTGGCTGTTTCCGGCGCCCTGCTGGCCTGGGCACTGAACACGCAGAAAAATCAGGAACTTCAGGCAGGCAAGCGCCTCACCGCCTCCTACGCCCGAGTGATCGAAGAACAGACCACTCGCACCCTTCAGACGGTGGACCAACGCCTCCAACTGGCCGCCCTGGACCTGGCTGATCTTGAAGCCTACGGGCTGTTGAACCCAGGCTCCGCACGAACGATCTTGCGCGAACATCGCGAATCCGTGCCTTTTGTGCGCGCCATATGGGTGCTGGATGCGCAGGGCCGCATTGTTTATGACTCCGACGAGGGCAATATTGGCCTCGGGCTGGGAGATCGCCCCTACTTTAAGGTTTACGAGGACAAGCCCAACACGGGTTTTCACTTATCCCCCCCCGTGCGAAGCCGCACCACTGGCACCTGGATGATCCCCGCCACCCGTCCGTTTCACAAAGCGGATAGCAGCTTTGACGGCATCATCGTGGCCGCCGTTGAGCCCCCTTACTTTGACCAAGTGTGGCGCACGATGGAATTGGGCCAAGGCGGGTCTGTTGCGCTGACCACTCGCGCCGGGGTGTTGATGATGCGAACCCCGCACCGTGACGACGCCATGGGCATGGACCTGCAGGAACGCCCCCTGTTCAAAGACCTGATTCATAAAACCGCGGTGGGTGACTATCTGGACGCCAGCGGAGTAGACGCAGTGGAGCGCCTCTTTGCCTACAGAACCCTCAAAGAGTACCCCGACTTCGTGGTGGTGGTCGGGCAAGCCAGCGACTTTGTTCTCGCGCCGTGGCGCCGTTTTGCGACTCTTGCGACCCTGATCTGGCTGGCCGCCTCCCTGGCCATTCTTGCGTTTGCCATGCTGTTGGACCAAGCCTGGCGGCAACGGGAAAGGGAGCGGGCACTGAGCGAACAGGCGGCTCAACGGCTGGCTTTGGCCACCAACGCTGCGTCCATTGGGGTGTGGGAGTGGGACCTGGCCGCTGACCACTGGGAGGCAACGTCCACTTACTACACCATGATGGGCTATGAGCCCCCTTCAAAATCAGACACTGACCGGACGGCTTGGCTGGAACAGTTGCACCCCGACGACCGTGCGCGCTGCGCCGCGCACATTCAGAACGTATTGGCCGGCCAGACCGAGGACTACGATGAAGAGTACCGACGCATGCATGCCGATGGCAGCTACCGCTGGCTCAACATCGTTGGGAAAGTCTTGGCCCGTGATGCAGCGGGCCGCCCCAGCCGCATCATTGGCGTACAGGTCGACAACACCCAGAGCAAACAGGCCCAGGAAACCAGACGACAAGTTTTGGAACGGGTCACCGACGCCTTTGTGGCCATGGACCCGGACTGGGTTTACACCTTCGTCAACGAACAAGCCGCAGCCATGCTGGGCAAAGACGTCAACGGGTTGATTGGGCAAAAAATGTGGGACGTTTGCCCGGAGCTGGTCGGGCTGCCCTTGCACCAGGCCTGCCTTCAAGCCATGGCGGACCAGCAACCCGCGCATGTGGAGGCTTACTACGCCCCGGACCAGCGCTGGTTTGAAAACCATGTTTACCCCTCGCCCGAGGGCATCACGCTCTATTTTCAGGACATCACTCCCCGAAAGCGGGCCGAACAGGCCTTGCAGGACAGTGAAGACAATCTGCGTATCACGCTTCAATCGATTGGCGACGCGGTCATTGCCACCGACCAGTTGGGCCGCATCACCCGCATGAACCCGGCCGCGGAGCGATTGACCGCTTGGCCTCTGGCCGACGCCCTGGGCCAACCCCTGACCAACGTGTTTCGCATCATCAATGCCAAAACCCGCGCGCCCGCGGTTGATCCGGTGGAGGTGGTGATTCGCACCGGCGAAGTGGTCGGCCTGGCCAATCACACCGCCCTGCTGGCCCGCGATGGCCAGGAATACCAAATCTTTGACAGCGCCGCCCCCATGCACGATGCCAGTGGCGCCATCATTGGCGTGGTGTTGGTGTTCAGCGACGTCACCGAGGCTTACCGGGTCAACGAAGCATTGGCGCAAACCACCCGCTTGCTGGAGCAAACCGGCGAAATGGCCAAGGTCGGCGGCTGGACGCTGGACTTGCAAACGCAAAAATTCACGTTCTCCAAAGAGTCTTGGCGCATCATCGACACGGCGCCCGGGGCGGACGTGCCGTTGGAAAACGCGCTAAAAAGCTACCCCGAGAGTGCTCGCGCCCTCATCACAGAGGCCTTTCAGCGCGCGGTGGAAGCGGGAACGCCTTTTGACCTGGAACTGCCATTCACAACCCCCCTAGGGCGAACCGTCTGGACGCGCACCCAAGGCACGGTGATTTACGAAGGTGACCGGGTGGTCAAGTTCCAAGGGGCGTTTCAAGACATCACTCAACGAAAGCTGGCTGAACTCGCCATGAAAGAAAGCGAGACGCGCTTCAGAAATCTGGTGGAGTGGATGCCCGAGGCCATTGCCGTGCACCGTGACGGCATCATTCTTTATGTCAATCCCGCTGCCATCCGCTTATTTGGAGCGACCTCGGACCAACAGTTAGTGGGCCAGTCCGCCCTGTCCTGCGTGCACCCGGAGGACCGCCCGGGGGTGGCGCAACGTATTGAGAGCATCAGCCACTTTGGCGGCTCTGCGCCCTTGGTCAACAGCCGGTTTCTTCAACTGGACGGCACGGTGATAGATGTTCAGGTTCAAGGCACGCAGATCATGTATGACGGGGCGCCTGCCGTTCAAACCGTCATGCGCGACGTGACTGCCCGCATGCGATCAGAGAGGGTGGCCCAAAGGGCCCAGGAGGCGCTCAACCAAGCCGCCCACCACACAAAAACCATTCTTGACAACCTGATGGATGGCGTCATTACCATCGACCAGCAGGGACGCGTGGAGTCCATCAACCACGCCGCTTGCGCGCTGTTTGGCTACACCCCCGACGAAGTGCTGGGTCGCAACGTGTCCATGCTCACGCCCGAGACGCATCGCAGTCAACACGACGGCTACCTGGAGCGCTACCTGAGCACCGGCCAAGCGCACATCATGGGGAAACTGACTGAGGTGGAGGGGCTGCGCAAAGACGGCAGCCTGTTCCCCATGAGCTTGCAGCTGTCTGAAATCGTCAACGGCGAATCAACGACGTTTATTGGCATTGCGCGCGACATCACCCAGCACCGCCAAGATATTGAAGAAATCCGTCGCCTGGCTTTTTACGACTCGTTAACGGGTTTGCCCAACCGGCGCTTGCTGCTGGACCGCTTGCGCCAAGCCATGCACACCTCCAACCGGTCTGGCCACCACGGCGCGCTGATGTTTCTGGACCTGGACCATTTCAAACAACTCAACGACACCCAGGGGCACGACATGGGCGACCAGTTGCTGCAACAAGTGGCCGCTCGCATTCAGGGCTGCGCCCGCGTGGGCGACAGCCTGGCGCGTCTGGGTGGTGATGAGTTTGTGGTGCTGCTGGAGAACCTGAGCCCGAACGCCTCTGACGCCGCCAACCAGGCGGAAATTGTGGCCAACAAAATCTTGAGTTCGTTCCAGACAACCTTTCAGCTGAATGGGCATGACCAGGAGAGCACGACCAGTATCGGCATTGTGGTGTTCAAGGGCGAGCTGGACGCCATGGACGAGTTGCTGAAAAAAGCCGACCTTGCCATGTACCAGGCCAAGGCGGCCGGGCGCAACAATGCCCGCTTTTTCGACCCCGCCATGCAGGCCGCTGTGGCCGCCCGCGATGCGATGGAAAAAGACATGCGCGACGCGCTGGCCATACGGGCCTTTACGCTGCACTACCAAATTCAGGTTGATCACATGGGCGTCATCAGGGGCGCCGAAGCGCTGGTGCGCTGGAACCACCCCACCCGGGGCATGGTCTCACCCGCCGACTTCATCCCCCTGGCGGAGGAAACCGGCCTGATTCAGCCCTTGGGCCAATGGGTGTTGGAGACGGCTTGCGCCCAACTGGTGGACTGGGCCAGCGCCGAGAACTCCGCGCACTGGACCGTGTCTGTGAACGTGAGCGCCTTGCAATTCGCCCTGCCCGACTACGTGCAAACCGTCACCGCCGCGCTGAAAAAGACGGGGGCCAACCCCCGGCTGCTGAAGCTGGAGCTGACCGAGAGCATGCTGGCCAGCGATGTGGACGACGTGGTGGCCAAGATGCGTGACTTGAAGTCACAAGGCGTCAGCCTGTCGCTGGATGACTTTGGCACCGGCTATTCGTCACTGGCTTACCTCAAGCGCCTGCCGCTGGACCAGATCAAGATTGACCAGAGCTTTGTGCGCAACGTGCTGACCGACGCCAGCGACGCCGCCATTGCCCGCACGATTCTGGCGCTGGGACGCAGCTTGGGCTTGCAAGTCATTGCCGAGGGCGTGGAGACAATGGAGCAGCGTGATTTCCTGGACGGCATTGGCTGCCAAGCCTACCAAGGCTATTACTTTGGCCGGCCCGTGGCCGCCCATCTTCTCTTAAATTCTGCGAGAGAAAACCACGACTGGTCCATATAAACAGGGCGGACCCCGCTATTCATTCAATAGCACAAAATAAGGCGACCCCTTATTGCCGCGCCGTTCGAATGTTCGGCGGCAAGGCCTGCGGGTAGCTGGTGCGAAAGGGGTTGATGTCCAGCCCACCCCGGCGCGTGTAGCGGGCATACACCGCCAGGCGTTGGGGTTTGCAATGGGTCCAGATGTCGCAAAAAATGCGTTCCACGCATTGCTCGTGAAACTCGTTGTGGTTGCGAAAACTCACCAGGTATTGCAACAGGCCTTCGTGGTCAATCTGCGCGCCGCTGTAGCTGATTTGCACACTGCCCCAGTCGGGCTGGCCGGTGACCAAGGCAGTTGCTTTTGAGCAGGTTGCTGGTCAGCACCTCGGCCACGGGGGCTTCATCGTCCAGCGCCACGCGCAGCAAATCAGGCGCGGGGGTGTAGCGGGTGCAGTCCACATCGAGGCGGTCCAGGCTCAGGCCGTCCAGCTCATGCACGGGTTCGCGGTCAAAATTCTCCATCGGCACCAGCCTGACGCCCACTGACGACTGAACCACCGCACCGCGCCAGGCGGCCTCGTTCACGTCCACCCGCAAGCGGGCCAGTACCGCAGCGGCGTCCGCAAAGGCGGTGTTGTTGAAGCTGTTGAGGTAGAGCTTGAAAGACTTGCTCTCAATGATGTTGGGCGACTCGCAGGGAATGGTGAAGTGCACCAGCGCCACCTGGGGCTTGCCGCGCAGGTTGAGCCAGCTCAGCTCAAACGCGGTCCACATGTCCGCGCCCAAAAACGGCAGGTTGGCGCCCAGGCCAATTTCGGCGCGCTTGCCGGCGCGGGGAATCGGGAACAGCAGACTGGCGTCGTACTGGTCGACATAGGCAGAGGTTTTGCCGAGTTGGGAGTGTTCAGGCAGGTTCATGGGATGAGTCAGTGGTCAGAGGATGAAGGATTGGCGGCGTTGAGGTGCTTGAGCAACGGTGGCAACAGTCGCTCGACCACGCCTGGCGGCAAGTCATGGCCCATGCCTTCAATGCCAAACAAGGTGGCATCGGGAATGCGCCTGGCGGTGTCTTCGCCACAGGCGTAGGGCACCAAGGGGTCGGCTTTGCCGTGAATGACCAGCGTGGGCAGGTGAATGCGCGACAACTGCGCCGCACGGGTGATGTCCGCCAGGATGGCCAGCATCTGGCGCATGGTGCCCACGGGGTAGAAACCGCGCTCGGCGCCTTTCAGAATGCGGGCACGCAGCTCGGCATCCGGCGTGACAAAGGCGGGGCTGCCAATGAGTTTGAACAGTTTCACATAGTGGTCCAGCACCGCTTCCGGGCGGTGGCTGGCGGGACGTTTGAGCAGGGCCTGTACCACCTCGCGTTTGGGGTTGGGCAGATGTTTGGCGCCGCTGGTGCTCATGATGCTGGTCAGGCTGAGCACGCGCGCCGGCGCGGCCAAGGCCACCCGCTGCGCAATCATGCCACCCATGCTCACACCGATCACATGGGCCTGGTCAATGCCCAAGGCGTCCAGCACGCCCAGCGAATCAGCCGCCATGTCGGCCAAACTGTAGGAAGCACGCGGCGTCAAACCCAGCTTGTAGCGCAGGCTTTGCCAGACCATTTTGGGCTTGCCGTGGGCTTCAAAGCGGTGGCTCAGGCCCACGTCACGGTTGTCGTGGCACACCACGCGGTAGCCTGCATTCACCAGCGCCTGAATCAGCTCCGGCGGCCAGGCCACCAGTTGCATGCCCAGCCCCATGATCAGCAGCACCGCAGGGCGTGATTCACCCGGCGCACCCGGGCCGGTGTCTTCCACTTCAATATCGATGTTGTTTGCTCTTAATTTCATAGCTACTTGCGCCTATTCATAAAGGGCTACAGCCATTTTTGGCATCAATTAATTCAGTCAGCCTGGCGACGGCGAAACACCAGCCGCTCGGGCTGCGAGACTTCAGCGTCAAAGGCATAACCTTCCAGGTTGAACCCGGTCAGCCCTTGTGGCGTCAGGATGCGATGGGTGGCGGCGTAGCGGGCCATGAGCCCGCGCGCGCGCTTGGCCATGAAACTGATGATCTTGTACTGCCCGGCCCGGTATTCCTGAAACACACACTCCACCACCCGCGCTTTGAGCGCCTTGGTGTCGACCGCCTTGAAGTACTCCTGGCTGGCCAGATTCACCACCACGGGGGAAATATCGCGCTGCAATCGCTCGTTCAAATACGTGGCAAGTTGGGTGCCCCAGTACTGGTACAGGTTTTTGCCCTGCGCCGTTTCCAGGCGGGTGCCCATCTCCAGGCGGTAGGGCTGCATGTAGTCCAGCGGGCGCAGCACGCCGTACAGCCCGCTCAAAATGCACACATGGTCCTGCGCCCAGGCCAAGTCGTCACCCGTCAGCGTTTTGGCGTCCAGGCCGCCGTACACATCGCCATTGAAGGCCAGCACGGCTTGCTTGGCGTTTTTGGCCGTGAATTTGGGCGTCCAGGCTTGGTAGCGGGCCGCGTTCAGGCCTGACAAGGCGTCGCTGAGGTGCATCAATTCCGAGATTTGCAGCGGCGATTTTTGCTTGAGCACCTCAATCAGTTCAGCCGATTGCTTCACAAACAGGGGCTGCGTGTGGGGAACGTCGCCCGCCGGGGTTTCAAAATCAAGCGCTTTGGCAGGGGACAAAAGGAAGAGCATGGGGTTTCAAAGAACTTTTTAGGGGGGATGGCGAAGCAAAAAAGGCTTCCTGAAGAAGCCTTGATTATCGTGAATAAGGCTGAAGCTTCAGGTCAGGTCGCCTGCCAGCGAGGCCATGGCCTCCGAGCCAATCACCGTGTGCGCCGGGTAGTGGGTGTGATCACAGCCCAACTTGACGGCTGCGCCCGCCTTCACGGCCGCGCACATGGCCGGTGTCAGCTCAAAACGAACAAAATGCACCGCTGAGGTTTTCTCTTCGTTTTCGCGGTCCATGTCCTCGTCGGCTATGGCGTACACCCGGGCTTGGCCCTCCACCTCGACAAACAAACCGTCCTCCACGCCGATCAAGCGCGCCAACTCGCGCCGGCGCTCATTTTCGTCGGGGTACTCGATCATCATCGTGGCTTTCCAGTTGCAGCCATCGGGCACCAGCGGTGCGTAGGCCTCAATCTCTTGCAGGATGCCCTCTTCTTCAAACACCTTTTCAATGCGCAGCATCTCCTGAATTTGGTAGCGAATGGTGGTCTCAGACTCAAACTGCAGGTTGATGTGCTCCCCCAGGCGCACGCTGCGCTGTTTGCGGTGCGCCATGACCTGCGCCTTGTTTTCTTTGCGCCATTTACTGTAAGCCTCCAGGGTCATGAGGCTCTCAGGGGTGATATTTCCGGTGATCTGCATCTCAACTCCAATATTTCTGTCTGCGCAGGCTGGGCCGCGCCTATTTCAAACCGTAGGCCTTGGCGACCAGACTCAAGGGATGCTGCAACTCTGGCGCCCCCAGCCCATTGACCTCAAAGCCTTGGGCAATATGGTGACCGCCCAACGGGCAGTCAGAGCTGATGTAGTCCGGCTTGCTGCCGTCTTTCATGTTGGCCATGGCCTTGAACAAGGGTTTGCCAATTTTCAGGGCCTGCTGGTGCGTGGCCTTTTTCACGCCAAACGTGCCCGCGTGGCCTGAGCAGCGCTCATGGGTGTTGACGGTGGTGCCGGGAATCATTTTGAGCATTTCCTCGGTCTTCTTGCCAATGTTTTGCACGCGGCCGTGGCAGGGAATCTGGTAGCTGATGTTGCCCAAGGGCGTAGAAAACTCGGTTTTCAGAAGGCCGTCGCGCTTGCGCTGCATCAGGTACTCAAACGGGTCCCACATGGCTTTCTTGACCAATTGCACGTCCGGACTCATCCGGAAACATCAGCGGAATTTCCTGCTTGAACATCAGCGCGCAACTGGGCACGGCGGCCAGAATCGCAAACCCGTCTTTGGCGTAAGCCGCCAGCACCGGAATGTTGGCCTGCTTGCTGGCATTGACTGACGCCAGGTCGCCCAGCTCCAGTTTGGGCATGCCGCAGCACTGTTCTTTGTGCACGATCACATAGGGCACGTCGTTGTGGTCCAGAATTTTGAGCAAGTCCAGCCCAATGCCGGGTTCGTTGTAATTGATGTAGCAGGTCGAAAAAATCACCACTTTGCCCGGCGTCTTGGCGCCATCGGTGATCACCGTGGCTTTGGCCGTGGGTGTTTTGTGGCGAAACTTGCGGGTGGCCAAGGCGGGCAACCAGGCATTTTTGTCCACCCCCAGCGTGGACTCCATTGCGCTGCGGGCCAAGTCGGTCTTGCTCACCGCATTCACAGTTTGCACCACCACCGGAATGCCGGCCAATGAGCCATGCACATCGGTGGACGCCAACAGCTTTTCGCCCAAACCGACCTCCCCTTTTTTGAACTTGATGGCCTTGGCCCGCAGCATGGTGTGGGGAAAGTCCAAATTGAACGCATGGGGGGGCACGTAGGGGCACTTGGTCATGTAGCACAGGTCACACAGGTAACACTGGTCCACCACTTTCCAGTAGTCCTTCTTGTCGACCCCGTCCACCTCCATGGTGGGGCTCTCATCCACCAAATCAAACAAGGTGGGGAATGACCCACACAAACTCACACAGCGCCGGCAACCGTGGCAAATGTCAAAAATGCGCTCCATCTCATGCAGGGTGGCCTCTTCGTTGTAATAGTCGGGGCCCTTCCAGTCGATGGGGTGGCGGGTCGGAGCGGACAAGTTGCCTTCGGTTGCCATGGCGGGCCTCCTCTAGAGTGGTGTTTCTGCTTTTTTGAATCCTCTGCATTGGGCGCTGCACGCAACGCCCAACACGGATGAGCCGGACCCAGCCCGGCGCCTCTCGGCGCCGCCTCAATCCACCAGTTCGGTCAACGCTTTGGCGTAGCGGTTGGCGTGGGAACGCTCGGCCTTGGCCAGGGTTTCAAACCAGTCCGCGACTTCGTCATGGCCTTCGTCACGGGCTGTTTTGGCCATGCCGGGGTACATGTCGGTGTACTCATGGGTTTCACCCGCCACGGCCGAGGCCAGGTTGTCACGGGTGGCGCCAAAGGGCAAGCCGGTGGCCGGGTCGCCGCACTGCTCCAGCCACTCCAGGTGCCCGTGCGCGTGGCCGGTCTCCCCTTCTGCGGTGGAGCGGAACAGGGCCGCCACGTCGGGCTGGCCTTCCACGTCGGCCTTGTTGGCGAAATACAAATAGCGACGGTTGGCCTGAGACTCGCCTGCGAAGGCGGCTTTCAGGTTGTCTTCGGTTTTCGAACCTTTGAGAGTTGGCATAAAAATCTCCTGTTGGTGGAATAAATTCGCCGGCTTGGACAAGTTCAGTCGCCCAAGACGCAAGCAGCCTAGCCTTTAATGGCGCACTCGTCCAGTTGGCACTGTCAATTCGTGCGATCAAACGGGGCTAATCAAGACCCCGGCGTTGATCAGATCGACCTGCCGGATCAGCAGGCGTCGAATAAAATGACTGATTCTCAGCCTTCGATTAACTACGGCGCTTGCTTTGCACAGCAGCCGTTCTCGCCTTCTTTTGCCCCAGCGCCTTTGAAGTGACGAGCCAGCCAAAGACACCATGAACGACGAACTGCAACAACCTGGCCTGAACAGCCTGTCCAAATCCTTTGAGCCAGCCGCCATCGAGGCCCAGTGGGGGCCGGAGTGGGAACGCCGGGAATACGGCCAGGCAGGTTACCGTGGCACCAAGGCCGCCAAGCCAGGCGCCGAGGCGTTCGCCATTCAGCTGCCGCCGCCCAACGTCACCGGCACGCTGCACATGGGGCATGCGTTCAACCAGACCATCATGGACTCGCTGACCCGCTACCACCGCATGCGCGGCGCCAACACGGCCTGGATTCCAGGCACCGACCACGCCGGCATTGCCACCCAAATCGTGGTGGAACGCCAGTTGCAGGCGCAAAAGATCAGCCGCCATGACCTGGGTCGCAAGAATTTCGTGGCCAAAGTCTGGGAATGGAAAGAGAAGTCGGGCGACACCATCACCACCCAGATGCGCCGCATGGGCGACAGCGTGGACTGGAGCCGCGAATACTTCACCATGGACGACAAGCTCTCCAAAACGGTGACTGAGACTTTCGTTCAGCTGTTTGAGCAAGGCCTGATTTACCGCGGCAAGCGCCTGGTGAACTGGGACCCCGTGCTGCAAAGCGCGGTGAGCGACCTGGAAGTCGAGAGCGAAGAAGAAGACGGCTCGATGTGGCACATCTCGTACCCGTTCACCGACGGCGCGCAAACCGTCGCTGGCGAAACCGTGCTGGGCCTGACCGTGGCCACCACCCGCCCCGAGACCATGCTGGGCGACGTGGCGGTGATGGTTCACCCCGAAGACGAGCGCTACCAGCACCTGATTGGCAAACACGTCAACCTGCCGCTGTGCGACCGCACCATCCCCATCATTGCCGACGACTACGTGGACAAAGCCTTTGGCACCGGCGTGGTCAAGGTCACCCCCGCCCACGACCAGAACGACTATGCGGTCGGACAGCGCCACAAGCTGGCCATGATCTGCGTGCTGACGCTGGACGCCAAGATCAACGACCAGGCCCCCGAGGTTTACCAAGGGCTGGACCGCTTTGTGGCCCGCAAGAAGATCGTGGCTGACCTGGAAGCGCTGGGTCTGCTGGTTGAGGTCAAAAAACACAAACTCATGGTGCCGCGCTGCGCCCGCACCGGCCAGGTGATTGAGCCCATGCTGACGGACCAGTGGTTTGTTGCCATGAGCAAGGTCAGCGACAAAGACCCCACTGGCAAATCCATTGCCCAAAAAGCCGTGGACGCGGTGGAGTCTGGCGCGGTCAAGTTTGTGCCCGAGAACTGGGTCAACACCTACAACCAGTGGATGAACAACATCCAGGACTGGTGCATTTCCCGCCAGCTGTGGTGGGGCCACCAGATTCCAGCCTGGTACGACGAAGACGGCAAGGTCTATGTCGCCCGCAACGAGGCCGAGGCGCAAGCCCAGGCCCCCGGCAAAACGCTGACGCGCGACGAAGACGTGCTGGACACCTGGTATTCATCCGCGCTGGTGCCCTTCAGCACCATGGGCTGGCCCGAGAAGACCGAGGACTTTGACCTCTACCTGCCCTCCTCCGTGCTGGTCACGGGCTACGACATCATCTTTTTCTGGGTCGCCCGGATGATCATGATGACCACCCACTTCACGGGACAGGTGCCGTTCAAACACGTTTACATCCACGGCTTGGTGCGTGACGCACAAGGCAAGAAAATGAGCAAGTCTGAAGGCAATGTGCTTGACCCGGTGGACTTGATCGACGGCATTGCCCTGCCCGAGTTGCTGGCCAAGCGCTCTGAAGGCCTGCGCAAGCCCGAAACCGCGCCACAAGTGCGCAAGAACACCGAAAAAGAGTTCCCCGTTGGCATTCCCGCCTTTGGCGCCGATGCGCTGCGATTCACCTTCGCCTCGCTGGCCTCGTTGGGACGCAGCATCAATTTCGACTCCAAGCGCTGCGAGGGTTATCGCAACTTCTGCAACAAGCTCTGGAACGCCAGCCGCTTTGTGCTGATGAACTGCGAAGGCCAGGACTGCGGCCTCAAAGCGCACACCGCCGAAGAATGCGCCGTGGGCGGTGAGACGCCCAGCTACCTGGAATTCAGCCAGGCGGACCGCTGGATCGTGTCCTTGCTGCAAAAGACCGAAGCTGACGTTGCCAAAGGGTTTGAAGACTACCGTCTGGACAACGTGGCCAACACGATCTATGACTTTGTCTGGAACGAGTTCTGCGACTGGTACCTGGAAATTGCCAAGGTGCAAATCCAGACCGGCAACGACGCCCAAAAGCGCGCCACCCGCCGCACCCTGATTCGCACACTGGAAACCATTCTGCGAATGGCCCACCCCTTGATTCCGTTCATCACGGAAGAGCTGTGGCAAATCGTGGCGCCGGTGGCCGGCCGCGCTGGCGAGTCCGTGGCCATTGCCGACTACCCCGTCAGCCAGCCTGAGCGCATTGACGAGGCCGCCATTGCCCATGTGGCCAAGTTGAAGCAGCTGGTGGATGTTTGCCGCACCTTGCGCGGTGAGATGAATGTGTCACCGTCTACCCGTTTGCCCTTGTTTGTGGTGGCCGGCCAGCCCGATGAAGCCGCGTTCCTGAAAGAGACCGCGCCGATTCTGCAAGCGCTGGCCAAGCTGAACGAAGTGCGCGTGTTCGACGACGAAGCCGCCTGGGCAGCCGCCGCCGAGTCCGCCCCCGTGGCTGTGGTGGGCTCCGCACGGGTTTGCCTCTACATGGAAGTGGATGTGGGCGCCGAGAAGCTGCGTTTGGGCAAAGAGCTGGCACGCCTGGAAGGTGAAATCGTCAAAACCGAAGGCAAGCTGAGCAACGAAGCCTTTGTGGCCCGCGCACCTGCGGCTGTGATTGACCTGGAGCGCAAGCGCATGGCCGACTTTGCCGCCACCATCACCAAGGTCAAAGAGCAATTGGCCCGCCTTGGCTAAACCACAGCGCGCCGCGAGCGGCGCGTTGACCCGTAAAAAAACCGACTTGAAGTCGGTTTTTTTACGCCACAGTGGCTTGGGGCTTAGCGCCGACGCATCACGTGAATGAATTCGTCAGCCACCGTTTCCTGCGCCAGCAACTCGTTGCCGGTTTGCTTGGCAAACGCCTGAAAGTCGCGCACCGAACCGGCATCACTGGAGACCACTTTCAGCGTCTGGCCGCTTTGCATCTCTGCCAGCGCCTTCTTCGCTTTCAGAATGGGCAGTGGACAGTTCAGGCCCCGGGTATCCACTTCTTTGTCGATTTGCATCTGTAGTCCTTGTTGTATTGAGCGCAATTCTAGTGAGTCAAGCGGCTCAGGCCGCCTGCCCGCCAACGCTCTAAGCCGGAAACACCCCGGTCGACAGGTAACGGTCACCCCGGTCACACACCACAAAAACAATGGTGGCGTTGCGCTCCCGGCTGCCAATTTCCTGCGCCACCGCGCAGGCGCCAGCGGCGGAAATACCCGCAAAGATGCCCTCTTCCCGGGCCAGACGCCGGCACATCTCTTCGGCGGTTTCTTGGCTGACGTACAGCAACTCGTCCACGGTCTCGGGGTTGTAAATCTTGGGCAAATACGCCTGTGGCCATTTGCGAATGCCCGGAATGCGCGAGCCTTCATGGGGTTGCACACCAATGATCTTGATCGCCGGGTTCTTTTCCTTCAAGAACCGGGAAACACCGGTGATGGTGCCCGTGGTGCCCATGGCGCTCACAAAATGGGTAATGCGCCCTTTGGTGCTGGCCCAGATTTCAGGGCCGGTGGTCTCATAGTGAATGCGCGGGTTGTCGGCATTGGAGAACTGGTCCAGCACCCGGCCCTTGCCGTCGCGCTGCATCTGCTCTGCCAAGTCACGCGAGTACTCGATGCCGCCACTTTTGGGCGTCAGGATCAATTCCGCGCCAAAAGCTTTCATGGTCTGGGCACGCTCAATCGACAAATCCTCCGGCATGATCAAAATCATGCGGTAGCCCTTGATGGCCGCCGCCATGGCCAAAGCAATGCCGGTGTTGCCGGAGGTCGCCTCAATCAGGGTGTCGCCGGGTTGAATGTCACCGCGCTCTTCCGCGCGCTTGATCATGGACAGTGCCGGGCGGTCTTTGACCGAGCCCGCAGGGTTATTGCCCTCCAATTTGCCCAAAATCACGTTCCCCCGAGCCTTGTTATCGTCGGCGCCAATGCGCTGGAGCCTGACTAACGGTGTTTTTCCGATGGAATCTTCAATAGTTGGGTATTTCATGACCCATACTGTGCCATAATTTCGTTCTGCCCAAATAATTGCCCGGGTGGTGAAATTGGTAGACTCAGGGGACTCAAAATCCCCCGCCGCAAGGCGTGCCGGTTCGAGTCCGGCCCCGGGCACCAAAGATAAAGCCGCATTGTTGAACAACAATGCGGCTTTTTTCTTGGGAAAAAAGTCAGGGCCGGCCATGCAGGTTTGGTAAGCGCAGTGCCTTCCCTCGGATCCCCAGAAGTATTGCCAGGATACTCACAATGAAAACAATCTCCGAAAGATTGAAAACTGCCCGCCAGCAACGTGGGTGGACTCAGGCACACCTTGCCACATGCGCGGGCGTTAGCACTGGGACCGTCGCCAACATAGAGACTGGAATCAGACAAGCCAAGGGAAGCCTGCCCCAAATTGCGGAGGCGCTCGGCGTTCGCCATAAGTGGCTTTCCGTCGGAGAAGGCAATATGTTGGTCGAATCCAGTCCAACCAAGACGCGCTCGCCCACCACGACAGAATCAGTGCTGCCCGCGTACTCACAAGAATCGTTGTTTTTGGCTGCGTGTCTCGACGGCATCCCAGACCCAAACATCAAACGGCAAGCAATACAGGATTGCGTGAAATTAGCAATTGAGGCTGACCAGCGAGCACGGACCAGACTCACCGCTGACACTGTTCAAACAGCACCGCGCGAAGTGTGATCCGCCAGCCATTCGGCATTCCCTCCCAACAGACTTCTTTCAGCGCCTGTGGATTCGGGTCCGACCCCAACACCACAAATAAAGCCGCATTGTTGAACAACAATGCGGCTTTACCTTTGGGCACTTACAACCCTTCGTCGACCGTCGGGTAAGCCAATTTCACGCGCAGCTCGCGCTTCATGCGGGTGTTGTCCATGCGTCTGGACTCGCTCATGAAACTCAGAAGCATCAGGGGCAACTGCTGCGAGGCGGTGCTGCGGGGCACGCGCGGGGGGCGCGGCAGGCCATATTTATCGGCGGCCAGGTCAAAGTAATCGCCCATTTTCAGACAGGTGTCGTCGTTCACGTTGTAAATGCGCTGGGGCTTGGCGCGCCACAGGGCGGCGACGCAGGCGCGAGCGAGGTCGTTGGCGTGAATGTGGTTGGTGTACACGTCATCGTCAGCTTGCAGCACGGGCGTGCCCTTTTGCAGACGGGCGTGGGGCGTGCCGCCAACCCGGTCTGGGGCGTAGATGCCGGGAATGCGCAGGATGCTGCTGCGCACACCACTGGCCCGGCCGAAGAATCGGACTGAATTTTCAGCATCAATTCGTCGTTTTGCCCTTGGTGTGTCGGCGGAGGTAGCTCTTGTTTCGATAGCAAAACCTCCTTGACAGTCCCCATAGACACCGCTGGTGGAGCCATACACAAAAGCAGCGGGCAGACCGCGAAGGCGCAAGGTACGCGTGATGGCCAAGGTGCGGGGGTCGCCCCAGCCTTCGCTGGGTGGCGGCGCCAGATGCACCACGCGGTGGGCCAACCCGGCGAGCCGGCGCAGAGTGCCCGGCTCATCCAAATTACCCAGCAAAGGCGTGATGCCGGCCGTTCGCAGCGGGCCGGTGCGTTCGGCACTGGTGGTCAGCGCGAGCAGTTGGACTCGCCCCTTCAGATGAGATGCCACGCGCAGGCCCACGTCGCCACAACCGACGATCAGAATGCGCTGGCGGCGAAAGCGCGCGGGCAGTGCGCCGGGTCGCGTGGCGTACAAGTGGGGATGGGGGCTTTGAATTGAAGGCAAAATCGAGGGTTTCCAAGCGTTACAAGCCCCAAGGATACAGAAAACATGACGAGCACCGACAGCACCGCGAAGGGGTTTCAGATCTCCATTCAGCCCAGCGGACGGACCTTTTCAAGCCAGACCGATGAAACCCTGCTGGCCGCTGCCATTCGCCAGGGCATTGGTTTGCCCTACGGCTGCAAAGACGGCGCTTGCGGCTCGTGCAAGTGTAAAAAAATCGAAGGCAGCGTGACCCACGGCGCGCACCAGAGCAAGGCTTTGAGCGACGAGGAAGAAGCCAATGGCTTCATCCTGACCTGCTG
>CAWAFG010000004.1:0-14604 GCA_963781205.1 uncultured beta proteobacterium
TTTGCAATATGTCTTTGCCCGCATGACACTGGGTCTGGGCCTGGTTGTCATCTTCGGCAACCTGTACTTTCAGTGAAATCGATGATGAGTTTACGCAGGATTCACTCTTAATTTCATAGCTGACTACGCTTATAGCGTAAGGGGTAGAGCCATTATCTTCATCAAACAATCGCTCTACCCACCGTCATCACAGGCCCATGCAGTTGGCGTAGTAGGTCACGGTGGCGGGCCAGTCAGAGAAGATGCCCATGATGCCCACGTCTTTCGCCAGCACGTCCAGCACCTGCATCACATCCCCTTCACGTTTGAAGACGGGGTTCACGGTTTGGTAGTACCAGCCGCCTTTGCCGCTGGCCAAGGGGCCCGCGCGCTCCAGGCTCCAGGCAATGATGCCCAGACCAGCCGTTTTGGCGTTTTTGGCATAAGTGGACGCGGCAAACTGCCCGTCTTTGGCTTCCAGCAAGGCAAATATGGGCGGTGCCACAATTTGGATGCCGGCTTGTTTGTAGCCCTTCAAGGTCTCCAACGACGGCAGGTCGGCAGGCTTGTCGGCGCCATCCAGAAACACGGCTTGCTGGCCAAACGCGGCCTCGTTCTTGACCCAATACAAGATGTCATCTTTGTTGAACGATTGCGCAAACACCTGGCTGGCGGGAACGCCGGCAGCCTTGTACTCGTCGATCATCTTTTGCGCGTACTGAGTCTGGCTAAAACCGTCAAACGGCATGCTCACGCTGGCAGCCTTCAACTCAGGCGTCATCTTCACGCCCAGCTTTTTGAACAGCGCAATGCTGTCCTGGTGCGTCATTAGCGTGCCGCTGGTGGGGCCGCTGTACAGATCGGTGCGCCAGGCGGCGGTGCCGCCCATGAACTCTTCCGCCGTGGTGGCTTTGGGGTTGGAGGCGTCCATCTTGCCGCGCAGCGTTTTGAACTCGGCCAAGGTGATGTCGCTGGTGCGGCACTCGGCGGTGGCCGGGGTGTTTTTGGCAGCGTCGTAGGGCGTGAACGGCTTGGTGCACTTGGCGGCCAAGGGCGTGGCCAGAATGTTGGTGGTGGTGTGCAAGTCGTTCTGCGCGTGGCGGCAAACGAGTTCCTTGTCTTTGGTGAAGGTGACATCGCACTCCACAATGCCGGCGCCCATGCGCGCCGCTGCCTGGTAAGACTCCTTGGTGTGCTCAGGGAACATCATCGCCGCGCCCCGGTGACCGATGGAAAAATTGGTTTTTGCAAACGGGCCGTTGCCGCAGCTTTGCAGCTTGGCCTTGAGCGGGCCCTCTTGCATGTCTTCCACCAAAAAGAAGGGTCGCGGCCCGAGTTGGGCAGCCCCCATGGCTTGTGGGCTTTGCGCCATGCTGGGCAAGGCGGTGGACAGCAGAACAGCGGCCAGCGCGACAGGAAGGGACAGGGAACGCATTGAAAAAGCTCCTGGTGGTAACGGGATTGATGTGGGGAAAAGTGCATGGTAGTGGCCGTTTGTGACGGCGCGGTGACGCCGCAGTGACACCACACGCGGGCCCGTCCAGCGGCTCAGAAAACGCACCGGCCACAGACGGCGCTACACCCAAAACGCGTCAAAGCTCTAGTGAGACACGCCTATAACAAAGCACTACCTTGTTATGTTTGTAAGTTTCAAGTAAGTGAAACGTATAATGCTGCACTGCAACATGACTACTCCCAACCCATCCCTGCAAAGCGGGCTTGAAGACCTCCTCGGCGATTTGACGTTTGCGCGTCGAACCGACGACTTAGGCCGACTTGCTCTGCTCGCTTACTGCGAGGTGCGACGTTGGGCGCGGGTAGCCGGCGAACCCGCCTTGGCCCAACGGTCCATGGACTTGTTCAACCAGCGCCCCCACGCCAGCCGCGAAGCGTTCATGGCCGAGGTGGACACACTGATCGCTGAGTTGACTCTGGCCGGTGAACGCGTCAACAACAAGCCGTCCATCTCCCACTGACTTGACAGCCGCTCAAGCGGACTGATCAAGCGACGTGTTTGCCCGAGTTAGCCTGCTGGTGATGCCGCAAGTGCAAAACCGCCATGCACAGCGAACCCAGTTGTAACAACGCACAGAAGTAAAACGGCGCGCCAATGCGCCAATCGCCCTGTGGCAGGTGCGACACCATCGCCAGCAAGGGCGCCGCCAGCATGGGCGCCACGACGGCTGTGAGGCTGGAGAGAGAATTCACGGCGCCCAGCGTTTGTCCCTGACTGGTTTTGTCGGCGGCCGAAGAAATCAGGCTATTGACGGACGCGGCCACCGTGCCGCCCAACAAGTTCACACCAATGATCGCAAACATCATCCAACCCTGAGTGGCGGCGCCCCACAGGGCATAGGCCACGGTGGACGAGATGAGACCCAGAATCGCCAGCTTCTCGGGCGAGAAGCGCTTGAGCAAACGCCCCATCAAAAATCCCTGCACCGCCACCGAAACCACGCCCACCGCCGCCAGCGACCACCCGTTTTCCAACGGACCCCAGCCGAACTTGAAGGTGGTGTACAACACCCAGCTGGTGTAGAGAACAAACTGTGCCAAGCCGCTGAACGCCACCACACCCACCAAGGCACCCACACCTTTGAGCTGACCCAATGCGCGCAACGCGGTGACCGGGTGCGCGGTGCGCCACGAAAAGGCTTTGCGCTGGGCCAGCGGCAAGGACTCAGGCAACACAAAATAGCCGTACAACAGGTTGGCCATGGCCAAGGCGCCCGCTGCAAAAAAGGGCAAACGCAGGCTCACCGCCCCCAGCAAGCCCCCCATGACGGGGCCAATGATGAAGCCCACGCCCATCATGGCGCCCAGCAAGCCAAAACGCTTGGCGCGGTGCTCGGGCTCAGTAATGTCTGCCACATAGGCATTCGCAATGGCTGCGTTGGCCTGCATGGCACCGCCCAGGGTGCGAACCACAATCAAGCCCCACAGCGTAGGCGTGAGCGCGGTGCCGAAAAAGCTCAGACCCAAGCCCAAAAAACCCAGCAACAAAACGGGGCGGCGACCAAACCGGTCCGACAGGGCACCCAACACCGGTGACGCCAGAAAGTTGGCGATGCCAAAGCTGAAGGCCACCAGGCCATACCAATACGCCTGGTCCGTCGGGTTGCTTGAAAACTGCCCCACCAGCGCCGGCATCACCGGAATAATCAGGCCAATCGCGAGCATGTCAATCAGCACGGTGAGCATGATGAAAGGCATGGCAGCGTCGCGAGAACGCAAAGATGAACGCATGGGGTTCCTGATTGATAAAAGCCGCGTTATTTGACCAGACTCATGACACAGCCCAGCACGCTGAGTGCATCAAGCCATCATTTGCTTCACTATTGATAGCATCCTGCGCCCGTCCATATTGCGCTGAAGCCTTAAAAGCGCCACCTCTACCTTGCAAAACACTGGCGTTCAACGCGACACTCAAAGACATCACCACGCGGGAGTTCAACACATGCTGAATTCGTCAGCATGTTATTCATCCCCGTACCTGTCTAACGTCCAGACGTCGGGAATTCTCAAGATGACCCGACGCCTGCCTGGGGGTTGCCGGTCATACAAGGTGGCGAATGCTGCCGGCAACAGGTCGAAGTTGACGCACGCCAATTGCGCCAATGCGTCTCTGCGAATGTTCAGTGCCGAAATTTTTCCACCGCTGTCACGATGGCCTTCACGAGCGCAACTTGATTGGTGCTGTCGGACACATATTTTTCATCGGCCGGATCGACGATAACGCCCACTTCCAACAGGACAGCGGGCAGGATGGTTTTTCGCAACACCAGGAGCGCATCAAATTGGTAAATGCCCAGGTGGACATCCAGAAGCTCACGGTTTTCGCCCGCAATGGGCTCCGCGTGGTGCAGGGCGGGCGGGCGGCCGAGGGCCAGTAATTCTTGCCCCAGTAGCTGGGCAAACTGAAGGCTTTGCGCAAACTTGGGGTTGAGCGTGGACACGAAGATGGAGTAGCCTGCGATGGGCTGCGTGGTCTGGTAAGCCGGCGCGCCGTTCAGTTCAATCTTGGTCAGGTATTTCAGTTGTGCCGAGTCATGGTGCAGGGCTAAAAATAAATCTGCTCGCCTGGCGTTGGCCAGTTCGGCGCGGCCGTCCAGGCTGATCTCTTCGGTGGCTTCGCGTGTGAGAACCACTTGCGCACCGGTGGCTTGCAAGGCCTTCGCGAGTTTTGCGCTGAGTGCGTCGTTGTAGGTGACTTCGTGGATACCCCGGACGCCCAACGCACCGGCTTGCTTGGGGTTGTGGCCGGGGTCGATCACGATGACGAATGGCTTGCCAGTGGACGGCGGTGTGGCCACCGGTTCGCTGGGTGCGGCGTAAGCCAATGAGACGCACAAACATAAAAATGCCCGGGCGCCGTAGACCTTGAAGTCGCGCAACAACATGTGCTGCCGCCTACGGGATCAAGTCGTTCATTCCCAGGATTTTTTTGCAATGGCGGCGTCGTTGCAGTTGCCTGTTTTGCACTCGCGGACCCGGTCACGCAGGTACTCAGCGCGCTCGCGGTTGACTTTGTAGTTGCAGCCTACGTCGATTGAGCCAGAGGCCTCGCAAGTGACATTCCGGTATTTGATCCAATCACGCTGCGTTTCGGTGAGTTGCTTTTTGACATTCTCTTTGAGCGGTTTGCGCAGGTCGGTGTAGACCACGTTCAGTTCGTTGTCTGATTCCAAAAACAACTTGGCGACACAGTAAGTTTTGTCGTAACTGGTCTTGAACTTTTCGCAGCTGTCAGTGATATCCGCATGGGCAAACTGCGTCGACAAGAGCAAACAAGCGGTCAATGAGGCGGCGGACAGAAATTTCATAAATGCTCCGAATGTAGGGTGAGTGATTATCAACGCCTGGCCAGCGCCAGCGCTCCCAATTTGTAAGCAGGCAACCCACCCACACGCGTTGGCCCGGCTGGGTTGAGCCAACCGCTGTCGTGACAAATCACCTGAGCGCGGCGGCGTGATGGGCACCATGAAACCCGGCTACTGGCGTTGAGGTATCCAAGGCGAGCAAGGTACGCAATGGCCAAGCCGAACCAATGTTGGCCGCAAGCTGACGCTGGCCTATCTGCTCGACCTGACGGCAGTCATCTTTGATTCCAGCCTTCTCATCCACGATAAATACCAGGCCATAGACTTTGCGCTCAGAGCAATTGTGGGAACCTGAGACACCGAGGGGATTCATCAGAAAGTTGCTGAGCATGTTTCGATAACACGACGCCAACGAACCAACCCGGGGTTGAAGGAATGCCCCGTAAAAACGCATACCGTCACCGCGTTCAAACAAGGCATCACCGGTCAACCGTTTAGGATGCCGCATGAATGAAATCCAGCAGTTTGAGTCACTCGGTCTGAGCCTGCCCAGCCCGGCTTATTTGGCTGGCGCCATCGTCTTTGGGATCGTGGGCTACATCGCCTTTCGCCGAGGCCGCAAAAACGAAGCGCCTCCACTCACTTGGTCTGGCTTGGCGCTGATGCTTTACCCCTATGGCGTGTCACAAACCTGGTTGCTATGGCTATTGGGTGGCGCGCTTTCGCTGTGGGTTTACGCCAAATGGAACTGACACTGCAATGGCTTACCCGCACCCCGCGCCTTGACCCCAAGCGCTGTTTGTGTTTTATTGGCAGCACGCTGACCCGAGTAACGACATGAACTATCACCCACCCCTTGGACTGACCGCAGTGATCCTGGCCGCTGCATTACTGGGCGGTTGCAGCACCACGCCCCCTCGCTATGGCGTGACCCCGGACTACAGCGGCGTGGAACTTCCGTCCCGCGTGTCGCCCGAGCAGTCCACCGACGTCACCATTTATGCCATGGGCCTGGTCGGCACGCCCTACCGCTATGGCGGCAACACCCCCGATTCAGGGTTTGACTGCAGCGGCCTGATCGGCCATGTGTACCGCACCCGCGCGGGCGTGCAACCGCCACGCACGGTTGCCCTGCTGCAAGACTGGGGACAGTCCGTGCCCAATAACAACGTTCGCACGGGCGACCTTGTTTTGTTTGCCGCGCGCGATCAAGCCACCCATGCGGGCATCTACGTGGGCAATGGCCGCTTTGTGCACGCGCCGTCAACCGGTGGCGTGGTGCGGCTGGACCGGCTGGACAGCAGTTACTGGTCCCGCCAGCAAATTGCGTTTCGCCGGCCTTGAGCCGATGTCAGGCCTCGCCCTCGACTTCAAGCGCCGTCAAAGGCCCACAAAAAAACCGCTCAGCCCCTTGATAGAAGCTGAGCGGCTGTTCTGTGGCCCGTCTGCCAGCAGACGGAATCAAGCTTAGAAGCCTTCGACTACGATCTTGCCCTTGGCCGTGCCGGTCTCGATCAACGCGTGAGCCGCACGAATGTTGGCCGCGTTAATAGGGCTCAGCACCTTGTCCAACGTGGTGCGAATGCGCCCGGCGTCAATCTCCTGTGCCACATAAGTCAACAACTTGTGTTGCTCAATCATGTCCGGCGTCTGGTGCATGGCGCGAGCAAACATGAATTCCCAATGCAGGCTGGCCGCCTTCATCTTCATGCCCCCCATTGGCATGGGCTTGTCGGTGTCGTCAATCGTGACGATGCCACCTTGCGGACGAATCAGCTCCACCGCAGCGTCCCAATGGGTCATGTCGTTGAAGATGGCGATGTGATCTACATGCTGAAACCCCAGTGCGCGCACCTGCTCTACCATGGGTTGGCGGTGGTTGATGACATGGTCGGCCCCCAGTTCCTTGACCCAAGCCTCGGTCTCAGGGCGCGACGCCGTGGCAATCACCACCAAACCGGCGGCCTTGGCCAACTGAATGCCGATGGAGCCCACACCGCCACCTGCGCCGATGATCAACACCGACTCGCCCTTGTTGGCGCCATGGCGGTCAATGCCCAAGCGGTCAAAGAAAGCCTCATAAGCGGTGATGGTGGTCAGCGGCAGCGCGGCGGCTTCGGCAAAGCTGAGGGTGGTGGGCTTGGCACCCACAATGCGCTCATCCACCAACTGAAACTGTGCATTGGAGCCTGAACGTGTGATGTCTCCGGCGTAGTACACCGCATCGCCCACCTTGAACAAGGTCACGTCGGGGCCGACCGCCTCAACCACGCCACTGGCGTCCCAACCGAGCACGCGGGGCGTTGCTTCCACCGTGTCTTTAGGGCTGCGGACCTTGGTGTCAACCGGGTTGATCGACACGGCTTTGACAGCGACCAGCAGATCTCGGCCCAGGGCAACAGGTTTGGGCAAGTCCACGTCCAAAAATGCATTGGAATTGCTAACGGGCAGATAGTGGGTCAGTGCGACGGCTTTCATGAGTGTGTTTTCCTTGTTGGGTAAATCGGTAGGGGTTGCAGTCAGGTGCATCCGGATCACGCTGATTGGCAATGGACGAACTATAGTTATTTGCCTCTTCCGGATAAACCACTCAATTACAAATAGATAATTCGTAAAAACCGCATAGTTTCTTTGTGATGTCGAAGGCCATACAGTTCAAGCCCTGATCCCCCCGTTGCACGCCAGCCAAGATCGATTCGGGCAAGGCAGTAAAGTGCCTGCAATTCGTGCAACCGCAACACACTCCAAGAAGAGCCATTTCCCATTCATGTCGCAAAGATCTCAACACCTTCTGATCGCACTCACGGTCTTTCTCGCTGAAATCCTGGTCGCTACAACGTTTTCACACGTTCATTTCGTCAGGTCGTTTCTCAGTGATTTTCTGGTCGTCATTCTTCTCTACCACCTGATCAAAGCCTTCTTGGACTGGCCGCCGCTCTCGCTTGCCGTGGCCGTGTTCATTTTTTCTTGCGTCGTTGAAATCTCGCAGTACTTCCACCTGGCAGACGCACTGGGGCTCCCCCGTGGAAGTCTGCTGAGTGTGATTCTGGGCAACAGCTTCAGTTGGGGCGACATCCTCATGTACTTTCTTGGGTGCGTGACGTCCTGCGTTGCGGATTCCCGATGGATCGCGAAACCCAACGGCCAACTCACTTAAGCTCACCGTTGACATCCCATCCATCTGCTGGGCAGACCTTTTTGCGGAGGCCCTATCCACTGTGCCGCCAGCCCTCGCGCGAACTTGCCCCTAAAATTCGTGACAAATTACACTGTTATCGGAACATTCCACGTAAACTTAATAAGCGTTTCCCCTATTTTCAAAGTAGGGGATTTGTTTTTTAATCCAGCTCTAGGAAAATCGTCGTGCCTGGCGATTCATTTAACTTTAAAAGGATATTTCATGAACACAATCAGGCGTTTGCTCCTGGCATCTTTCGCATCGTTGGTGATGGTCGGCGGTGTAGCTGCCCAAGAACGTGCCAACAAAGACGAGGCCATAGCAATGGCCAAGGCGGCCTTTGAACATGTGAAAAAAGTGGGCG
This sequence comes from uncultured beta proteobacterium, assembly GCA_963781205.1. Classification (GTDB taxonomy): domain Bacteria; phylum Pseudomonadota; class Gammaproteobacteria; order Burkholderiales; family Burkholderiaceae_C; genus Rhodoferax. Next base: position 8,342 of record CAWAFG010000004.1, read on the forward strand.
CTGAGAAAGCCTACGCTGACTTCACGAACGACAAAGCCTCTTGGACCAAAAAGGATTTGTATGTCATGGTTTTTGACAATAACGGCGTAGCCCTTGCACATGGCGGCAACAGCAAATTGGTGGGTAAAAATCTGGCCGCTCTGAAAGACGCCAACGGCGCTTTGATCATTGCCGGACTGCTCTCAGCCGCTGGCAAAGGCGGCGGCTGGTTCGACTACGATTGGCCCCATCCTGAGAGCAAAAAAGTTGAGGGAAAAAGCACCTACGCGATTCGCCAACCCGACGGCACAGGCTTTGTTGGTGTGGGCATTTATCGCTAATTAATGCCTTCTAGAGCTTGCTCTCAAAAGGCGCTCAGCTGTTTAAGCTTGGCGCCTTTTTCATTTGTCTTTTAAGGAAACAACGGTGAAGAATTTGTTGCGCAACGCACCCATCGGCATCAAGGTCTCTCTTGCGCCAGCATTCGCCATTTTGTGCCTGGTGATCGTGGCCATCGTCAGTTGGGCCAGCATGCGATCCTTAGGTCAAGAGCTCAAACTCGTGGGTGAAGTGGGGATTGAACGCGTGGTCAATGCCCAAGCGTTGTCGACCAAATTGACGTCTTTACACCAAAAAATATTCCAAAGCTTGACGTGGGAATCCATTGGCATGCGAGCTGAAAGTATCCAAGAACTGGATACCAGCATATTGAAAGAACTGGGCGACTTCGACAACGACATTAAAGCAGCCGCCGCGAACCCCTCCATTACCGATACCCAGCGGGAATCTTTGCAAAGCTTCTCAAAAAGTTTTTTGGTTTACCGCCAATACGCTATTGACACTCTCGACATCAAAACAGCGGGTGTCGCCACGGCGGGAACCTTTGTGAGCTCCATGGAAGCGGACTACGTCAAGACACAGAAAGAAATCGCCGCGTATGTCAAGCAAAGCCTGGACACGAGCCGCGCAGCATCCACTGCTGCCAATCAATCTGCAGAATCTAGGGTTCAACTTATCTTTTTCCTAACCCTTGTTGCACTTGTTTTGTGTGGCGTGTTCACCGCTCTGTTCATCAGAGCCATCACCGTCCCCTTGGCGGAGGCGGAGCGCATTGCCGAAGCCCTTTCACGCGGTGACCTGACCACTGAAAGCTCGGAGACATCCACCGATGCCACCGGCCGCGTTCTGGCTGCCATGCATGACGTGTCGCACAGCCTCAGCAATATCGTGAGTGGCATCCGCGAATCAGCCGATGAGATCAGCATTGCGTCCAAAGAGATTGCCAACGGAAACTCTGACCTTTCGAACCGCACTGAATCCCAGGCCTCCAGCCTGGAAGAAACTGCTGCGTCGATGGAGGAACTGAACTCCACCGTCAAATCAAACGCGGACACGGCGCAACAGGCTGCTCAAATGGCCACCTCCGCCAGCGCGGTTGCAGCCAGGGGCGGCGATATGGTGTCCGGCGTCGTCACCACCATGGCGCAAATCTCTGCCAGCTCCAAAAAAATTGCAGACATCATCGGTGTGATCGACGGGATTGCGTTTCAAACCAACATCCTGGCGTTGAACGCGGCGGTTGAGGCCGCCCGCGCTGGTGAGCAAGGTCGTGGGTTTGCGGTCGTGGCCTCCGAGGTACGCTCATTGGCGGGTCGCAGTGCGGACGCAGCCAAAGAAATCAAGGCCTTGATCAGCGACAGCGTGGCCAACGTCGAGACCGGCTCACGGCAGGTGGACGAGGCTGGCGCTACGATGAAAGACATTGTGGAGCAGGTGCAACGCGTGACCTCATTGATCGGTGAAATCAGCGCCTCCACCCGCGAGCAGACGGCAGGCATTGACCAAATCGGCGCCGCCATCTTCCAGCTGGATCAGGTGACGCAGCAAAATGCCGCGCTGGTGGAGGAATCTGCCGCCGCGTCTGAAGGCCTGAGAATTCAGGCCACGAGCCTGGTCCAAGCGGTGAGCGTGTTCAAGGTGGCAGACAACGGTGGCTCATCGGCCAGCCGTCGGCAAGCGCAGCTTTCTCTGGCATCGCCCTACGCCTGACGCCACTGATTGCCCTGAGCAGTCCTACCAAGACCCCGTTTCAAGCTGTCAATTGACAGTTTGCACGGGGTCTTTCTCATGGGCCTGGAAATCAAGGTGAAGGTGATTGCCGTCCGGGTCCCACAAGTTGAGCTGAATGAGACAAATAGAGGGTATGTCGACCCGCCGGTAGGGTTCACCCATCGCCTGGAACCGGGCTTCAAACTGGGTCCTGTTTCGGGCAGACAACGCAAAATGCTCAAGCTTGAGCCCCCGCTCTGACCCGACACCGGGTGTTCCTTCGGTGCCCACCAAATGCAGCACCACCGTTTCACCGGCGTACAGCCACGCCCCGGGAAACGGAAAATCAGGGCGATCTCCCACCCTTAGCCCCAGAACCCCTCGGTACCAATTGATCATGGTGTCGAGTTGGGTGGTGCGCAGGTTGACGTGGTCTAACTTTTCAATGCTCATAGGAATCCTGCGACACGCGCCAAAGCGGTTAAACGGGCTGCCAATCCGCAGGCCGCGCCAGCCGCTTTGGCGCTGGCCCGCTGACCGAGTTATGCGATCTGGGTCATTTCATTCAAGATGAATTGGGCGACAGCGCCGTCGGTGGCTTTCATGTATGCGGCCAAATGGGGTGCGCCCATGTGGGTCTGCCACAGCTCACGCGACTCCCAGTTTTCAAAAAACATGAAATGAGCAGGGTTGCTGTTGTCACGGTGCAAGTCGTACTGCAAGCAGCCTTTTTCAGCGCGTGTGATGGACACCAGTTTTTCCAGCTCGGCTTTGACCAGATCAATTTGATCGGGATGGGCGTGGATGTTGGCGACGATGGTCAGTTTGGTCATGTGAATGGCTCCGGGTTGTTGATGGGGAGACTGTATTTGATTGTCAGTTCCGAATAAACTATCAAAACCCGAAAAAATAATCCGGAAAGTCCGTACAGTGCTACTCAACAATATTGCCTTGTTTCTCCAAATCGTCGAGAAGGGCAGCCTGACCGCCGCCGGTCGGGCGGCGGGGCTCTCCCCCACCACGGTGTCGGAGCGCTTGTCCGCGCTGGAGACGCATTTTGGCGTCGTACTGTTGAACCGCACAACCCGCGCCATCAGCCTGACAGACGAGGGGCGAACCCTGCTGGAAGGCGCCAAAGGCGTGCTGGCGGAGGTTGACGACCTGGAGTCCCGCATTCGCCTTGGGGCGCAATCACTGTCCGGCCCAATTCGAATCAGCACCCCCAGCGACATTGGGCGAACCTTGGTGTCTGCTGAAATTGGCCGTTTTCTGGCGACACACCCGGCCATCACCGTCGAGCTGTCCCTGTCCGACGGCTATGTGGACGTGGTGGGCCAGGGATTTGACATTGCCTTGCGCTTTGGCGCCGTGATGGACAGCAGCTTGCGGGTGCGAACCTTGAAGCCGCGCCGGCGCGTGGTCTGTGCCGCCCCGGCCTATCTGGAACGCCACGGCACGCCCACGCAGCCGGTGGATTTGCAGGAGCACAACTGCCTGGTCATGCGCTTTGGCGCCCATTTGGACAACCTGTGGCGCTTCGGCCCGGACAGCCAACCGCAAATCGTGGCCGTGCGGGGCAACCGCATCGCCAACGACGGCGCACTGGTGCGCCAGTGGTGCTTGGCCGGCCACGGCATCATTCTGAAATCGGAGCTGGACGTTGGCCCGGACATCAAGGCGGGTCATTTGGTCGAATTGCTGGCCGACCACGCCCAGCCCCCCTCCCCGCTGCAAATGCTGTTTCCTCCCAGCCGGGCCCAGCCCCGGCGGGTGCGGGCCTTGGCCGAGCAGCTCGCCCAAATGTTTCAGGACTTGCCTTCATGACCACCAAACACACACCTCCTCACCCCGCCTTGGCCGACATCGCCCAACGCACCGTGGCGCATTACGACAATCGTGCTGAAGATTTTTTCGAAGGCACGCGAGACCATGACGTTCGCCAGAACATGGACGCCTTGCTGCAGTTCATGGAGGGCGCCGCCCCGCTGTCGATTCTGGATGTGGGCTGCGGGCCAGGGCGCGACCTGAAGGCGTTCAAGGCGCTGGGGCACCAACCGGTGGGCTTGGACGGGTCTGAGCGCTTTGCCGAGATGGCACGCACCTACAGCGGGTGTGAGGTGTGGCACCAAAATTTTTTGACACTGGACTTGCCCGCCGGACGGTTTGACGGCGTGTTTGCCAACGCCTCCCTGTTTCATGTGCCCAGCGCGGTGCTACCGCAGGTGCTGGCGCAGCTGCACGCCACGCTCAAAGTGCAAGGCGTGCTGTTCAGCTCCAACCCGCGCGGCAACAACGACGAGGGCTGGAACCACGACCGCTATGGCACCTACCATGACCTGGAGGGCTGGCGCCATTTCATGACGACTGCCGGCTTTGCCGAGCTGCACCACTACTACCGGCCACCGGGTTTGCCGATCGAGCAGCAGCCCTGGCTGGCCAGCGTCTGGCGCAAGTTGTAAAACTTGGAGGCGGATTGAACCGCTGCCAAAAACATAGCAACTCACCCACATTGCTATTGCGCGTGAGCCACAAAACACGACCAAGAAATAGCGCCATTGACCGCCAAAAGTCCGCTGAAAATTTACACATCGACGCGCTTGGACATCAATTGGACACAAATAAACGCCACACTCTGGATTAACCTGAAGGGTCAGGACATAAGAAAGAAATCGAAGCAGTTTGGGTGGCCCCAGCCAAGGCACCTCACAGCAGGAGAAATCACCATGAATCCACATCAATCCACAGTGCTTGACGCACCTTCTGCGCCAGACACCCCCATGACAGAGTCCAACATTGCCCAACTGGTGGGCGAGGTTTATGCCGCAGCACCACCGGCCGAACGCCGGCGCCTGCTGGCCCATTTGATCAAGCCACTGGGCATCTTGTCCTTGATGGCCGTGGCCAACGGCATCTTTGCCAGCATCCGGTTTCGCTCAGGCTTGGCCGACATGGCCGTGCCCTTGGAAGACGTGCAAAACGTGCAGGTGGGCGATGTCATCACGCTGGCCACACGGGTCCAGCAGGTGAGCTTGCAGGCGCTGGATGGCTTGACCCAGGTGGTGAGCAATTCACCCGCCCTGATGGGTTCGGCCGCTGCCGCGGTGCTGCTGACCGTCTTGGTGCAACGCGCCCGCAATCGCCACGCCATCGAGGCCGATGACGAAGCCGGGCTGTCAGCCTGAGAGCGCCAAACACTCCTATTTTGATAGCAGCCTGCGCAGATTCTTCCAGCGCCAGAGGCCTAAAAGGCTTGAAATTAGCCCTCAAACTGCGGGTGCAACTGCCGGATGCGGCTCATGGCCATGCCAGCCGCTGCGGTGCGGGTTTCAACCCCCAGTTTGGCAAACACGCGTTCCAGGTGTTTTTTCACCGTCATCGGGCTGGAACCCAGAATGTCGCCAATGTCGCGATTGATCTTGCCCTTGATCACCCAGTAAAGCACCTCGGCCTCTTTGGGCGTGAGTTTGAAACTCAGCGCCATGGCCTCAATCACGCTTTCGTCGCTCACCTCTTGCATGATGATGAGCCAGTCGCCACCGCCTTCGCTGTCGCCAATCTGTTGGTGCAGACGAAACGTGAGGCGCTTGGGTCCGGCCTCAATGCTCAGGCGCGGTGGCTCCACCATGACTTCGGCCCGGCTCACATGACGGCGTAACCAGACCAACACCGGCTCAGGCATGTGGGGCGCCTGGGTGCCGTAGTAGCGCAGCAGCAGGTCACGCGCCAATGGGGTTTGCCACATGAGTTTGCCGTCACTCACCCGCACGGTGATGCTGGCGTAACCAAAGGCGTCCAGCGCATTGCGGGTCTGACGCTTTTCGCGCGCGCCCTGCAGATGCACACCCATGCGCGCCATCACCTCCTTGGGTTTGATGGGCTTGGTCACGTAGTCCACCCCACCTGCTTCCAGCGCCGCCACCAAGTACTCGGTCTCGGTCAGGCCGGTCATGAAAATGATGGGAATGTGCGCCGTGGTGGGCCCGGCTTTGAGGCGGCGCGCCACCTCGAAACCGTCCATGCCCGGCATCATGGCGTCCAGCAACACGATGTCGGGCAGGGCTTGCGCGGCGCGTTGCAAGGCGGCTTCGCCGCTGGTGGCCACGAGCACGGTGTAGCCCGATTCGTCCAGCGCGTCGTGCAGCACCGAGAGGTTGTCGGGCACGTCGTCCACGATCAGCACCACATCGCTGTTGCCGCGGTCCAGGGTTTTGTCGAGCGAGTGTGGGGTCATAAAT
>CAWAFG010000005.1:0-127544 GCA_963781205.1 uncultured beta proteobacterium
CGAAATTAGATCGACGTAACCCATGTAGAACCGGCGTCATCATGCCCGGTAGGCCATGTCGTACCTGCGAAGGAAACAGTTGGATTGATGGGGGCATCAACCTGAATGCGGGCCTCAAACTGCTACGACTTCAGGGTGTGTACGCAATCATCCCACGGCAGCACATCGCAGCCGCAGTGCGGGACTTGATTGGCAGAGGTAATTGGGGCAGAGTTCTTCAACGTTTTAGCTTTTGGCGCACTTGCGACGGTATCGGAGCCCGCCACTGCGGCGTCTGCATTGGGAATCCAGCGCAGAAAGGGTGTGAGATCAGTCACATCGACGACGTACCAAAGTTTTTTGGTGGCGTCCCATCGTGCACCAAGCGCTTTGACCGCATCTTTTTCCGCGAATGGTGTGACTAAGTTGATTCTCATTCGTTGAATTATCTGGCCTGAAAGGAGGGGAGGTGATGAGGGATGAAGGCTTTAAGCCAGAAGAAAAAAGCCCCTGCAATTTCTCGCAAGGGCTTTTCATAATTTTGGCTCCTCGACCTGGGCTCGAACCAGGGACCTACGGATTAACAGTCCGGCGCTCTACCAACTGAGCTATCGAGGAATATTGATTTACCCTAAATTCAACGTTTCAATGAACGTAGAAAAAAGCAACTTGAAAACAACAAAGTGGGTTGCACCAACCTTTTCAGATCAATGGACACTCACTTTAATTTCAAATTTGGCTCCTCGACCTGGGCTCGAACCAGGGACCTACGGATTAACAGTCCGGCGCTCTACCAACTGAGCTATCGAGGAATAAGCCTCAAATTATAGCGTTGTTTTTTGGGACGAATTTGAAGGAAAGCCAAATTATCAGAGCTTTATTGGGTCAAGCGTTGCCGGTTGGTCGGCTTTTCCGCACCGGATAATCCACGCCATGATGATTGATGAAAATTTTCGGTATCCGCGTGTCTTGTCAATTGCGGGTTCTGACAGCGGCGGCGGCGCGGGCATCCAGGCTGACCTTAAGACGTTTGCGGCCCTGGGTTGTTACGGCATGACGGCGATCACGGCTATCACCGCACAAAACACCTGCGGCGTCAGTGCTATATCAGTCGTCTCGCCCGATATGTTGCGGAAGCAATTGGATGCTGTCCTGGTTGATTTGGGGGTTGATGCCGTCAAAATTGGCATGCTGCCTTCCGTTGATCACATTCAGGTGATTGTGGAGGCCATTGAGCGCTATGGCGTTCGAGGTATCGTGTTAGATCCTGTCCTCGCGTCAACCAGCGGGACGCCACTGATGGACGCCCAGGCCATTGCCGCGGTTGCCGAAACGGTGTTTCAGCGGGTGGATTTGATAACCCCCAATCTCAATGAGGCTGCGCGTCTGCTAGGGCGTGACGTTGTGAGTCGCCTGGATATGGAACGGGCTGCGTTTGACTTTCTCGGTTGGGGTGCGCGTGCCGTCATGTTGAAAGGTGGGCATCTATTGGGCGACGAAGTGGCGGATGTGCTTGTTACGGGTGACGGACGGGTTACTTGGATGCAAGGTTCTCGAATTGCAACTCCAAATAGCCATGGGACGGGTTGCACCTTGTCGTCTGCTATCGCGGCCTATTTGGCCCGCGGTTGCGCTATGGAGGATGCCGTGCTGCAGGGGAGGGAGTTCGTTCGCTCCGCATTGGAGGCAGGCGCTGCAGCTCGGATCGGGCAGGGCAATGGGCCTCTCAATCATGCGTTTGCCCCAGTGCCTATGCTCCGCTTGAATCTGAAGGCCTAACGTTGGGCAGCCGGGCCTGATCTCATCGCCGCCATGAGGGTTGCCGCCGCCGTTTCAGGATCATCGGCGGCAGTCAATGCCCGAACAACGCCAACGGCCCCCACCTGGCAGCTCAAAACGTCAGGCAGGTTGGAATGATCGATTCCGCCGATGGCTACCAACGGATAGTCGCGCATTAGCTTGGCGTACTGCCTGAGGCGGCCTATTCCCTGCGGTGCAGTTTGCATCTTCTTGAGAGTCGTTGGAAAGACGGCGCCCATGGCAATGTAGCTGGGACTGAATTGATCGGCCCGTAGCATTTCTGCGTATCCGTGGGTACTGATGCCTAAACGCAAACCGGCGGTGCGAATGGCGTTTAAATCCACGTCGTCAAGATCTTCCTGCCCTAAGTGAATACCGTAAGCACCAGCGCGAATGGCGGTTTGCCAGTGGTCGTTGATGAATAGCAGCGCCTGCGTCCCTTGCACGGCCTTCACGGCAGCGTCGACTTCACGCTCAATGTCCGCCTCGTTGTCTGACTTGAAGCGAAGTTGCAGAGTGGTCACACCCGCACGTGCCATGCGGGCGACCCATTTCGCACTTGGAAGCACGGCATAAAGCCCCATTTCTCGTGGGCAGGGGGGGAATCCGTTTGAGCGTGGCAGGGGCGTCATGCCGAAATCGACCGGGTCACTGGGCCACTGGCGTGGGTCAAATTGACCGATTCGCTCAGCCTGGCACTGGCAGGCCTTCGCGATGCAATGCGCATCAGGTGAGATAAAACCCAATTTCTGAGCCGCTTGGTAACTACTTTGGTAAACCGGGTCGCCCGAATGCGCCGCGTCTCCAACTGCAGGCGCGGCGCCAAGGGCCAGAGCGCCGTGGGCCGCGACGATAGCCTGTATGGTGGCAGTGTTATTAAAGGCAGTTGACATGATTGAATCTCTTCAGGCGTGGTGCCAAAACGGGGTGCCGAGCACAGGGGTACTGGGTTGCGCGGATGCTTGCTCGGCCATGATGCCACTGCGATAGGCATCCCGCCCGGCTTGTGTTGCCGCGGAAAACGCCCCCGCCATGGCGACCGGGTCGAGAGCCAATGCCACTGCGGTGTTGAGCAAAACGCCATCGAATCCCCACTCCATGACCTGGCATGCATGGGATGGTCGCCCCAGCCCGGCGTCCACAATCATGGGGACTTGGATGCGGCTGCGCAACGTTTGAAGCGCAAAGGGGTTGATCGGCCCTTTGCCGGTGCCAATGGGCGCCGCCCACGGCATGATGGCCTGGCAGCCTGCGTCCACCAAGCGCTGACACAACACCAGATCGTCAGTGCAATAGGGCAGTACTTTGAAGCCATCCTTGATCAGACGTCTGGCGGTGTCGACCAGGTTCAGTGTGTCGGGTTGGAGCGTGTAGTCGTCCCCAATGAGTTCGAGTTTGATCCAGTCGGTGGCGAACACCTCACGCGCCATGTGGGCGGTGGTGATGGCTTCCTGAGCACTGTGACAACCGGCCGTGTTTGGAAGCACGGGCACGCCCAACTCGCCCAGCATTTCCCAAAAGCGATTACCGCCGTGTTGCTCGCCCGAGGTTTGACGTCGCAGGGATGCAGTCAACATCGCCGGCTGGGCTTTGAGCACGGCGTCGTGCAGCATTTTCGGCGAGGGGTAGCGTGAGGTGCCTAGTAGCAAACGGCTGCTGAAGGTCTGTCCGTAAAGAATAAACGGGTCTTCAATGGGGTTGGCGCTGAGGGTCTGTGTCATGGCTGTGTTTCCGTTACCCGCCGGTGACTGGCGCGATGATGTCGATGCGGTCATTGGCCTGAAGCGACGTGGACTGATATTGCGAGTTGGGCACAAACTGAAGGTTGACCGCGGCCGCAAAGGGCGGTTGGGCCTGGATGCAGGCCACAGCGTCGGCCAAAGTCGCCGGTTCTGGCAATTCATGCTGTATTTGATTGATCGAAATTTTCATGAGCATTCACGCAGTTGTTTGGATGGAAAGCGCCAAGCGGTCGGCTAATGGCGAGGTGTCCTTGTGTATCAACTCCATGACGGCATCCATTACCGCTGGCGCAATCAGGTAGCCGTGTCGGTACAAACCGTTGACCTGCAACACTCTGGCGGCGCTGCGACGGATGGAGGGCAGGTTGTCAGGCAGCGTGGGGCGGCATTGGCTGACCAGATTCAGAATACGGGCTTCACCAAAACGCGGGTCTACCGAGTAGGCGGCGCTGAGCAATTCCAGTGCCGAGCGCACGCTCATTGGAGAGGTGTCGTTGGACTCAATTTCAGTGGCGCCGACCAAAAATATGCCGTCTTTTTTGGGTGCAATGTAGATGGGGTAACGGGGGTGAATCAGGCGTGTGGGCCGGCTGAGCTGAACTTCTTTGGCTTCCAGCGTGATGATTTCACCGCGCACCCCGCGCAGCGCCGGCCACTGCGGCTGTGCGCCCTAATCCGCGGCAGTCCAGCACCCAGTCCGGCTGGCCGGGCTGGCCCGGATTGAATTCCTCGATCGACCTTGGGCTGTGCCAGTTGAGTTTGACGTTGAGGCGCTGAAGTTGATCCAACATGGCCGCCAGCAGTTGGTGGTTGTCGAGCTGGCCTTCTCCCGGCAGGTAAAGGCCTTGCGAAAATCGGCCATCCAGGGATGGCTCAAGTTGGGTGACGCCCTGTGCGTTCAGCGTTTGTATCGCTGGAAGGGCGGGGATCAGTTTCTGTGTGATCGCCATTTGGCGCTTGAATCGTTCTGCGTCCGGCGCATCTTGCGGATGCCATAGCACCAGGGTGCCTTCTTGCTGAAAGTACACCGGCTGGCGCAGCTGGGCGATCAAGGTTGGCCAACGCGTCAACGCATAGATGCCCATTTGAACCACATTGGGTTCCGTCACGGCGGACTCCGCCAGCGGGGCCAGCATGGCTGCAGCAGCACGTGCCGCCGAGTTCTCTGCTTGTGGGCCACCTGCGTCGAACAGCTCAATCGTGTGGCCGTCAAGCGCCAGTTGACAGGCCAGTAAGCGACCCATCAGACCTGCGCCCAGGATGACGATGTTCATGTCGCCCTCCCTTGATGCGTCGCACTCAGGTTCTTGGCCGGCACGCCCTCATGGGGCCTCTTGAAATGAGTGTGTAGAAAACTCGGTTGTGCCATCCATTGCTCCACGCAAAAAGTTGGCAGGTGAGCCCTATCTGGATGAGGTCATGCGTTGCCAGAGAATGTGGCAACCCCCATGAAACCGGACATGCTTCCCTGCGCGAGGATTACCTCAATCAGGTTCAAAGGGACTTTCTCAGTCGTCCTGCCGCGATGGCAGGGCAACACCCCTAGCGAATGTGCTTTTGAGAGCACCGGTGAATTCTACTTAATCGAACACGGGCGATTCGACGCCCAACACTTTGTGCAGTTTGGGACTGGTGGTTGTGTACAGCAAAAAGACTTTTTTGTCGGGCACGATGAAGGGCATGGCGCCATAAGCGGCCAACGCACACTCATGAAAACCGCACAAAATCAACTTCTTCTTGCCGGGGTACACATTGATGTCCCCCACCGCGAAGATGCCGGGAACACTGGTTGAGAACTTTTCGGTGTCCACCTTGAGTTGCTTGCGCTCAATGTCCAGGCCCCAGTCCGCAATCGGTCCGAGTTTGGGGCTCAGGCCAAAAAAGACCAGGAGCACATCCAAGGGCACCACCCGGGTCACCGCATCAGCCCCGGTGACTTTGGCGCCTGTGAGGCGGCCGTCTTTTTCTTCGTAGCCCGTGATCTGGCCGACGATGAACTGCATTTCCTGCGCTTCACACAGCGCCCGCATCTTGGCGATGTTGGCGGGCGCCGCCTGAAAGGCGTCGCGACGGTGAATCAGGATCACGCTTTCGGCTTTGTGCGGCGTGTCTTTGGCGAATTCCAAAGCCCAGTCCAGCGCCGAGTCGCCACCACCCACGATCACCAGATTTTTGCCGGCAAAGTCGCCGGGATTTTTAACGCTGTAAAAAACTTGCGAGTCTTCAAAGGCGGGCAGGCCCTCCACCTTCAAGGTGCGTGGCTGAAAGGCGCCGACGCCTGCGGCAATGAAGATCGTTTTGCTTAAAAACCGCGTGCCTTTGGAGGTTTCAACGTAGAAACGCCCGTCGCCCTGTTGCTGAACCGTGGAGACTTCCTGGCTGAAGTGGAACGTGGCACCGAAGGGCTCAATCTGCTTGAGCAGTCGTTCGGTCAATTCTTTGCCGGTGCACACGGGCACGGCGGGGATGTCGTAAATGGGCTTGTCGGGGTACAACTCGACACACTGGCCGCCCGGGTAGGCCAGTGAATCGATCACATGGGCTTTGACTTCCAGCAGTCCCAACTCGAACACCTGGAACAAACCCACAGGACCGGCGCCGATGATCACGGCGTCGGTTTCAATGGGGCCGTCGTGCGTCGTCGCGGTGTCGATCACCTGAAGGCTCAACTGGGCTTCCATGCCGTTGGCAATGCTTAACGCTCAAGCAGAGGCAGCTTGCCGGTCTTGTCTTTCCACTCTTCAGCGGTGTCCAGCGGCGCCTTGCGCTTGGTGATGCTCTTCCAACCGGGCAGCAAGGCCAACTCGGCGTTGAGTTTGGTCATGTGCTGCTGGTCGGCCGGCACGTCTTCTTCGGCATAAATGGCGTTCACGGGGCACTCGGGAATGCACACGGCACAGTCAATGCACTCATCGGGGTCGATGGTCAAGAAGTTCGGGCCTTCGCGGAAGCAGTCCACGGGGCAGACATCGACGCAGTCGGTGTACTTGCATTTGATACAGGCTTCGGTGACGGTATGAGTCATTTTGTTTGTTGGCGTATGGGGGAAACCCTCTATTTTATTGGGTTTCCTGATCCATGGGGTTCAAATTGGCCTTCACAGGCGGCGGGTTACCTTGCGATTGATCAGTTGATCAAGACCGCGCCAGCGGTTTTGTGCGATGCGGTGTCGACCAGAATCAACGATCCCAAGACGCGTGAGCGGCTGTAGGGCAAGGTGGCAATGGCTTCCTGCAGGGTCAATTCCACGTGGCCGATGGCGTTGGCATCCAACTGCGAGGCATCTTCTTCGGCCAGTGTGTTGACGTCCAATTTGTGCACGATGCGTTTGATCTTGGCCTTGATCCAGCGGTGGCCGTGCAGGGCCCAGTACACGCGGCCGGCAATCAAGGGCTCATCGTCCATCCAGGCCACGGTGGCTTTCAGCTCGCGGTTGGGGCTGAAGATGCCGGGGGTGGTGTCAAACTCGTCGGCATCCGCCGCTTTGGGCTCAACCGCCAGCAACCAATCGCCACGCGACACGTCGACTTCACGGTCCAGCACCACGCCGGCGCTGTGTCCGGCGATCACGTCGCCGGGCTTGCGGGTATGGCCCAGCACTTGGGCAATGACAGCCGTTTGGCCACTGGGCAGCACGGAGATGGACTGGCCCACGCGTGCCACGCCCGTGGCCACACGGCCCCAGAACACACGGCGACCCTGCGAGGTGTCGCTGGACGACGAAAACTTCTCTACCCATTGCACAGGAAACGCGAAGGGGGTGTTCGTCTCGGCAGGCGTCGCGGGCAATTGCTCCAGAATGTCCAGCAAGCTGGCGCCGTGGTAGCCGCACCAGCCTTCGGCGGACTCGACCACGTTGTGGCCTTTCAGCGCCGAAATCGGAACAATGGCGGTCACCGGGATGTTGGCGGCTTTGGCAAACGCCTCCAGCGCATGGCTGATGTTGTCAAACGCCACAGTGGCCTGACCCAGTGTTTCTGGCTTGGACGCGTCTTCCAGCGCGTCCAGCTTGTTGACGGCGAACACGATGGAGGGCACGCGCAGCAAGTTGACCAGCAAGGAGTGGCGCCGCGTTTGTGGCAGCAACTCCAGGGCGTTGGTTTGCCACTTCAGCTTGGTGGCATCGACCAGCACCACGGCGGCGTCAGCGCTGGAGGCGGCCGTGACCATGTTGCGGGTGTACTGCTCGTGGCCAGGCGCGTCGCCAATGATGAACTTGCGCTCAGCGGTGTTGAAGTAGCGGTAGGCCACGTCAATGGTGATGCCTTGCTCGCGCTCAGCGCTCAAGCCGTCGGTGAATTGGGCCAAATCGACCTCGCCGGTCTTGGAGACATTGGCCAATTGGTCTTGCAAGACCGCACGGCTGTCCACCAGCAGGCGGCCAATCAGCGTGCTCTTGCCGTCATCGACGGAGCCGCAGGTGATGAATTTCAACGCGGATTGAGTGTCTTTTGGTGCTGTAGCGCCCGCTACTGTTGCGGGAGCAGCTATCGAATCTATAGTGTCTGTCATATTAAATATCCAATGCGAGTAGCGTGTCTTAACTCAGGGGTACCGTGGAACCGGCTTTGCCGGGCCGCTGGTACCGCCCCCTGCAAGGGGGAAAGCGACCACACGAAGTGGGCGAGCCGGGGGGTGTTCTAAAAGTACCCGTCTTTCTTGCGCTTCTCCATCGAAGCCTCTGAGGTTTTGTCGTCCATGCGGGTGGCGCCGCGTTCGCTCACCTCCACCCCCAGGGTTTCAATCACGATGTCGTCGGCGTTGGCGGCCAGGCTGGCCACCGGGCAGGTGCAGGTGATGTCGCCCACGGTGCGAAAGCGCACATCGCGTGACTCCACGGTCTCGCCTTCTTTGGCGGGTGTCAGTTCGGTGATGGGCACCAGCAGGCCTTTGCGCTCGACCACGTCGCGCTTGTGCGTGTAGTAAAGCGACGGCAGCTCGATTTTTTCGCGGGCAATGTACTGCCACACGTCCAGCTCGGTCCAGTTGCTGATCGGGAACACCCGGAAGTGCTCGCCGGGCTGCAGCCGGGTGTTGAACAGCGTCCACAACTCGGGGCGCTGCGCTTTGGGCTGCCACTGGCCGAAGCTGTCGCGGTGGGAAAAGATGCGCTCCTTGGCGCGGGCCTTTTCCTCGTCACGGCGGGCGCCACCAATCAAGGCGTCAAAACGGAACTCGTCAATGGCCTCCAGCAGCGTGACCGACTGGTGCACATTGCGGGACTCGCCGGGGTGGGCCAGGCGCACGGTGCCGCGGGCCATGGAGTCTTCCACGCTGCGCACAATCAGCTCAGCACCCAGCTCTTTGGCACGGGAGTCGCGGAAATCGGTCACTTCGTGGAAGTTGTGGCCGGTGTCGATCATCAGCAAGGGGTAGGGAATGTTGCCAATACCAAACGCTTTTTCGGCGCACTTCAACATCACCAGCGAGTCTTTGCCGCCCGAGAACAGCAGCGTGGGGCGCTCAAAGGCGGCTGCCACTTCGCGCAGGATGAAAATTGTTTCTTCTTCCAGGGCATCCAGGTGGGCGTTGCTTAAATGGTCGGGGCGGTGGTCGTGGGACATGGTTTGTAGTTGTTCTGATCCGGTTCGGGCGTTCATGCTGGCGCTTTCTCTAGGGAGCTGGTTTGGTTCACGTGCAGTCCGCACTCTTTGGCCGATTCGTTTTCCCACCACCAGCGGCCGGCGCGAAAGTCTTCGCCCATGCTGATGGCGCGGGTGCAGGGCGCACAGCCAATGCTGGGGAAGAATTGGTCGTGCAGCGGGTTGTAGTCGATTTTATGCAGGGCGATAAAGTGCCAGACATCGCCCCAAGTCCAGTTGGCCAGGGGGTTGATCTTGACGCGGGTGGCGTCGCTGGTGTCGATCAGCGGCACGTCAGCACGCGCGCCCGATTGTTCCCGGCGCAGGCCGGTGATCCAGGCGGCTTTGCCGCTGAGCGCACGGGCCAGAGGCTCCATTTTGCGGATACCGCAGCAGGCTTTGCGCAACTCGATGCTCTTGTACATCGCCTCGTTGCCTTCGCGGCTCACAAACTGCACCACCGATTCGTTCACCGGTGTGAACACCTCGACCGGTGCACGGGACGTGGCTTTGAGGCGCTCCAGCAAAGCCAGGGTTTCGGGATGCAGCATGCCGGTTTCCAGCACGAAGATGCCAATGTTGAGGCGCAGGGTGTTGATCAGGTGGCTGACCACCACATCTTCGGCGCCCAGACTGGAGGCCTGGCTGACGCTGGCGACACCGCCTTCGGCCACGGGCGCATAGTCCAGCGCCGCTTGTTGCAACACGGCAATGGTTTCGGCCAGTTTGGCGTCAAAGTCGTTGGACGCCCGGGCATTCAGATCAATCGCGCTCATATGCCAGCTCCTGCGTCAAGAAAGTATGGTTTGTTTTTCACGTCGCCCTGGTAGTAGGCGCTGTAGCGGTCGAACTGGCGCTGGGCCACCTCGGGGTTTTGGTCTTCGCGCAGCACGGCCACGTCAAAGCCACTGCGTTGCATTTGAACCAGTTGGTCAATCAACACGTCGCCCGTGGCGCGAATTTCGCCCTTGAAGCCCAGACGGCGGCGCAGCAGCACGGCTTGGCTGAAGGCCCGGCCATCGCTGAATTTGGGGAAGCTCAGGTCCACACGGCTGACGCCTTCCAGGCTCAGTTCGCGGGGGTCCACGTCGTTGCTGACTTCGATGCCAAATTGGCGGTCTGCGGGCGCAGAGTGTTCGGTGGATGCTATCAATTTCATAGTTCTAACTCTTTCAGGCCAATTCAAGTTCAGCCGCATGGCGGGCGCCGTTGGCGGCCACCTTGAACGGCTCGGGGCCGACGCGGCGCAGCGCATCAATGAAGGTTTCGCCTGACTGGCGAACTTCGCGGTAGGTGAGCAAGACGGCTTCGATCACGTCTGGCACCTCGCTGGCACCAAAAGAGGGGCCGACGACTTTGCCGGGGGTGGATGGGCCGCTCAACGTGGACCCGTCGGAGCCGCCCAGGGACACCTGGTACCACTCCTTGCCGTCCTTATCAACCCCCAGAATGCCGATGTGGCCGCTGTGGTGGTGACCGCAGGAGTTGATGCAACCGCTGATGTGCAGGTCAATCTCGCCCAGGTCGTGCAGCTCGTCCATGTCTTGGTAGCGCTCGGTGATGGCTTCTGCAATCGGGATTGAGCGGGCGTTGGCCAGGGCGCAGAAGTCGCCGCCGGGGCAGGCAATCATGTCGGTCAGCAGGCGAATGTTGGAACGGGCGAAACCTGCCAAACGGGCCGCTGCCCACAGGGCTGGCAGTTGTTCGGCGGCAACCCAAGGCAACACCAGGTTTTGGTCATGGGTCACGCGAACTTCGCCAGCGCTGAACTGATCTGCCAGGTTGGCCGCAATGTCGAGTTGGTCGGCAGTTGCGTCTCCTGGGGCTTGACCCAGGCGCTTGAACGACAGGGTGACAGCGCGCAAATTGGGGTTTTTGTGGGCGGCCACGTTTTGCTTCAACCAGCGAGCGTATTCAATGGCTTCTTCAGGGGTGTGATTGACTGCTGCAGTATTGATAGCGGTCTGCGCAGTGCTGGTGAGCGCTGGCGGCACAAATGATGCTGAAACGCGGTCCAGCTCAGCCTGTGTCAGGGTGTGCGGCGCACCGTCGAGTTCCACAATCTCGCGGTACTCGGCTTCCACCTCGTCGATGTAGCGTTGGCCCTCGGCCTTGACCAGAATCTTGATGCGCGCCTTGTACTTGTTGTCACGGCGGCCCCAGCGGTTGTACACACGCACCACGGCTTCGAGGTAGTTCAAAATTTCTTGCCAGGGCAGGAAGTCGCGAATGGTCGACGCGATCACGGGGGTGCGACCCATGCCGCCGCCCACCATCACTTTGAAGCCCACCTCGCCGGCGTCGTTGTGGCGCAGGTGCAGGCCCACGTCATGCCACTGGGTGGCGGCGCGGTCTTCCAGCGCGCCAGTCACGGCGACTTTGAACTTGCGGGGCAAAAAGGCGTATTCAGGGTGCAAGGTGCTCCACTGGCGCAGCAGTTCGCAGAAAGGGCGGGGGTCGATGATTTCGTCCACGGCGATGCCGGCACGCTCGTCGCTGGTGACGTTGCGGATGCAATTGCCGCTGGTCTGGATGCCGTGCATGTTCACGGTGGCCAGCAAGTCCATGACGTCTGCGCTCTTGTCCAGCGGAATCCAGTTGAACTGCACGTTGTGGCGCGTCGTGAAGTGACCGTAACCGACAGGCATGTTCATCGTGCCGAACGCGCCTTGCGTGGTGCTGGCGGTCTGGTAGACCTCAGCACTGGGTTGGTCGTAATCGCGCGCAATGGTGGCCAGCACACGCAACTGTGCACTGTTCAACTCGCCGTAGGGCACGGCCACGCGCAACATGGGGGCGTAGCGCTGGACATACCAGCCGTTTTGCAGTCGCAGCGGCAAAAACTCGTCATTGCTCAAGGTGCCGTCCAGGAAGCGACCCAGCTGGTCACGGTACTGGTCGGCACGGTTGAGAACGAACTGGCGGTCAAAGTCGGTGTATTGGTACATGTTTAGGCTCTTTATCTGGGCACGCCGCTTACGGCGTGCGGTTCTCAATGGTTACAGGGCAATCAGTTTCAAACCGGCGTAGGCCAGCAAAACCGACAACAGGGAGCGGATGGCGCGCTCCGGAATTCGGGTCATCACATGGGAGCCAATCCAGATGCCGGGGATGGACCCCACCAGCAACTTGGCCAGCAGCGGCCAATCGACGGAACCCATTGACGCATGTCCAAAACCAGCCACCAAGGTCAGCGGCACGGCATAAGCAATGTCCGCTGCCACGATGCGTGGCAATGGCAACAGGGGGTACAAAATCATCAATACGGTCACCCCAATGGCGCCAGCGCCCACGGAGGTCAGCGTGACCATGGTGCCAATCAGGGCTCCAAACAAAATGGGCAGCGCCCAGTGCAAGGGTGTCGCGGCTTTTTCTTCTTGTCCAAGGGCCACCGTGGTGGGGGCTTTTTTCCCTTTGATGGCTTTGTAGAGGGTCGCCGCTGCGGTCAGCAGCAGGGCAAAACCCAGCGTCGTGGTCATCAGGCCTTGCGCCTCGGCGCTGGCGGGGCCGACACGGTTCAATACATACAAGGTGACCAAGGCGGCGGGAATGCTGCCAGCGCTCAATTGCCCTACCACCCGCCAATCAATGATGCGGGCCCGGGCCAGTTTGACCGTGCCGCCCAACTTTGTGAATGCGGCAAACAGCAAGTCAGTACCGACCGCCAGATAAGGCTTGACGCCAAAGAAGAAGATCAGGATGGGCGTCATCAATGAGCCGCCGCCGACACCGGTTAGTCCGACGACAAAGCCGACAAAAAAACCCGCAAAAATGAACGCTAAATCATGCATAGGAAGCCACTGTAGCCACGCTTCCTTATATTGCAAACTACATTATTGTGGTTTCTATATTCTCTATTTGAATAAGGATGCGGCGCGAGGGTGTTTATTGCATTTTGGGTTTGCTACCGCGCAACTCTTGCATGCGTTCATCAAAATAGCTGCCGACGGTGTAGCGCTCTGACAAGACCACATCCCGGCGAGGATGCAAAAACAGCGGCAGTGAAATCCGCGGCTTGAAGCGTGCCTCACCGGTTGGATTGAGCACACGGTGCACGGTGGACGGGTAGTAGTGGCCAGAGGCCTCTTCCAGCATGTCGCCAATATTGACGATCAGCAAGCCAAAGTCACAAGGGACATCGTGCCACGCGTCATCTTTGCCCAAGACTTGCAGGCCCGGCTCGGTGGCCGCCGGCAGGATGGTGAGCAGGTTGATGTCCCCGTGCGCTGCCGCGCGAACGGCACCGGGTTCTTCCTGGCCGGACAGGGGCGGGTAGTGCAGCACCCGCAGCAGGGTGTGGTCGCTGCCTTCGAGCATGTCCGGCAAGGGCATGGCGTACCGGGCTTTGACCTCAGCCGGGGAATGCGCCTCGACCCACTTCAACAGGGTCACCGCCAAATCACTGCCTTCCTTGTAATAGCGCTGCGCCGCATCAGACACCTCCGCCGGGTAGCGACCCCAAGGGTAGATGTGAAAAAACTCTTTCAAATCGCGCTGGGTGTGGTTTTTGGCTGTCTCCGAAATGTTCGGTGAAAAATAGCCGTCAAATTTGACCGGGTCTTGCGGGTACTTGTTTTTGGCGTCAGATTTGAAAAACTCCAGCCATTCGGCGTAAATGCCTTCAACCAGCGACTGATTCAGTGGGTGATTGCGCAGCACGCCAAACCCGGTCTCATGAAGGCTCTGACAAAAGTCAGCGGCGGCGGTGGGGCTCTGAAAATCAACAACGGGCAAATGCATGGTGTGTCCTTGAGATCGTGCCGGGGCTTAGGCGGCCAGCCAGTCGCTCATCAGGGTGGACTCGATCAGGGCGTTGCAGGCCTCGGCATCGACGTGCAGGCAGGCATGGGCGTCGGGAATATCGTCGCTCCAACCGGCTTGGGGGTAGTTGATGTCGTGGCGGCGCATCATGGTTTGGCCCTGAGCCAGGCCTTCAGTGGCGACGCGAATGCGGCCACTTTTGACACCAAACAGCTCGGGGTTGGTCAGGTAAACAAAGGCCAGCACATCATGACCGAAACAGCCGTTGACGGCCGCGACATGCGGGTGCAAGTTGCTGTAGAAATCGACATAAAAACTCACAGCGTGGTGCAGCACGTCAGTGGCCACATGGCGGTGGTGGTCCGCAATGCGCTTGAACATGCTCAACGGCAGGATCACCTGATGGGTTACATCCAGCCCCACCATGGTCAGTTTCCAGCCCGCGGTAAACACCTGGTCCGCCGCGTGCGGGTCGTTCCAGATATTGGCTTCGGCCACGGGCGAGACATTACCCGCTTCCGAAATGGTGCCGCCCATGATGATGACTTCCCGCAGCAGGGTGGGCAACTCGGGCGCCAATTTGAGGGCGGTGCTGAGGTTGCCCAGCGGGCCAACGGCCACCAGCGTGATCTCGCCGGGGTGGGCCCGGGCCATGTCCACGATGAACTGGGCGGACGAGCGTGGATCCAGCAAGTTGGCCGTGCCTTCGCGTGAGGACAGGTTGCCCAGTCCATCGCGTCCGTGAATAAAGTCTGGCGGTGCTTCGCCGGGTTTGCACCAGGGCAACTTGACGCCTTTGGTCACGGGGATGGCGCGCTTGGCAATGGCTGTCAGGTACAGCGCGTTGGTGGCTGCTTGATCGACAGAGACGTTGCCGAAGGTGGTGGTAATGCCTACGACCTCGATTTCAGGATGGGCCAGCGCGTAGTAGAGGGCCATGGCGTCGTCCACGCCGGGGTCAGTGTCAAAAATGACTTTGCGTGGGCTTGGGTTGTTGGTGTTCATGGGTTGTGTCTCCAATTCAATTTGGGATGTACTTATTTCAGGCCACAGAAGGCGCGTAATGCGGCAATTTCGGCAGGATTTTCTTGTGTGCTTTGGGTTGACAGAAACGTGGTGACGTCAGTGGCTTGGGGAATGCTGGATTGAGCCCCCAGTTGCGTGCAGGCCAGTGCCCCGGCTGCGCTGGCCTGGCGCAGGGCGTGAGCCATATCGCCGCCTTGTGCCAGCGCAGCCACCAGCCCACCGCAAAAGGTGTCGCCGGCTGCGGTGGTGTCCACAGGCGTCACTTTGAACGCCGGCTGCAAGATGAACTGGCCGTTGGTGCGGGCACAGCACCCGTGGTGGCCAAGTGTGACCACTACTGTTGGCGTTGAAATGCGCTCCAGGCAATCGGCAATGCTGCCGTCGTGTCCCGCCACGGTTGCCAACTCGCCTTCATTGACCACCAAGACGTCGACCAAGTCCAGCAACTGGGCTGGCAAGGCTTGCGCGGGCGCCGCATTGAGGACCACAGTCACCCCTTGGTCCTTTGCGGCCTGCGCATAGGCCGTCACTGAGGCGATCGGGGTTTCCAGTTGCAGCAGTAAATGGGTAAAACCAGTTAGCGGGGGCAAATCACTGACTTTTAGGTGTTCATTGGCGCCCGGCGCCACGGTGATTGCGTTTTCAGCGTCGTCAGACACGCAGATGAACGCCGTACCGGTGGGTTGATGGGGCACGCGAACCAGATGCATTTGAACGTTGGCTTCAGAGAGTGAAGCCTCTATCGATGTCGCAAAGGCGTCGCTACCCAGCGCCAGCAGCATGTGGGTGGGCATGCCACCCGCACGGGCGCAAGCAACCGCCTGGTTGGCCCCTTTGCCGCCAGGGAAGGTCTTGAAATCACGGCCCAGCACGGTTTCGCCCGGACTGGGAATGTGGTGGGCCCGAACCACAAAGTCCAGGTTGGCAGAGCCGGCGACCAGTATCATCAAATCTCTTTTCAGGCTTCAAAAAAGGAACGATTGTGCCGCTTATTTTTGTCGCTGTGGTGGGGGGCGCCAACATGGATATCGTGGCGCGCACCGATGGTGAGGGGCTCAAAGGGGACTCCACGCCGGGCCAAATTCAATGTTCTCCGGGTGGGGTCGCGCGCAATTTGGCAGAAAATCTGGCTCGCCTGGGCGCCCATGCCTGCTTGATCAGCGCCGTCGGGGACGATCCGTTTGGGCAAGCGCTTCTCGCGGCCACACATGCCGCTGGTGTGGACCTATCGGGGTTTCAAGTGTTGCCCAACCGGCGCACCGCTACCTATTTGTCTGTGCACGGTGCCGATGGGGACATGAATACGGCCGTGAATGACATGGCCATTTTGGAGGCGTTCACGCCCGAGTTTTTACAGTCGCAATCTGCAACCCTTGATGCGGCATCGGGTTTGGTGCTGGATTGCAATTTGCCGGCACCCACATTGGCGTGGTTGGTCGAGCGGGCTGGCAGCGTGCCGGTGTTTGTTGACGGCGTATCCGTGCAGAAGTGTCAACGCTTGCGCGGCCTCTTGCATGGCGTTCATACCTTGAAAGTCAATCAACTTGAAGCCCACGCGCTGAGTGGCTTGCCCAGCCAATCCATTGCTGAGGCGCAGGCGGCGGCGCTGGCTTTGCATCAACAGGGTGTTCGTCATGTTGTGGTGAGTATGGGCGCGCGCGGCGTTTGTTGGTGTGATGAGGCCGGTGTGCTGGGCACCCGGGCGGTGACGCCCGTTGACGTGGTCAATACGTCGGGGGCGGGCGACGCCTTGTTGGCCGGACTGGTGCATGCCCATCTGGCGGGGAAACCCTTGGCAGAGGCTGTACCATTTGCCATGGCTTGTGCCGAGTTGACCTTGACCACGACATTTGCGAATTATCCGAACCTGTCTGTCAGTGCCGTTCAGGCCAGACAGGCGGCCACCCGTTACCCCACCGAGTCCACAATTCAATGAATATTTCCCAGTTTTTAGACCTTACCCCTGAGGTGCAGCAGGCCTTGCGCGACAACAAACCGGTCGTCGCACTGGAGTCCACCATCATCTCGCACGGCATGCCGTATCCGCAAAATGTGGCAACCGCCTTGCAAGTCGAGGCTGAAGTTCGCGCCCACGGTGCGGTGCCAGCCACCATTGCCATCATTAACGGCCGCCTCAAGGCCGGTTTGTCCGCGCAGGAGATTGAAGCACTGGGCCAGCGGGGGCGTGATGCCATCAAGGTCAGTCGCCGAGACATTCCCTTTGTGATTGCTGCCAAGCAGATGGGCGCGACCACAGTGGCTTCCACAATGATTGTGGCGGCCATGGCGGGAATCAAAATTTTTGCCACTGGCGGCATTGGCGGGGTGCACCGCAATGCGCAACAAAGCTTCGATATTTCTGCGGATTTGCAGGAGTTGGCGCAGACGCCGGTCGCGGTGGTATGCGCAGGTGCCAAGTCCATTTTGGACCTGCGTTTGACCCTGGAGTATCTGGAGACCCACGGCGTTCCCGTGGTCGGCTACCAAACTGATACTTTGCCTGCATTTTTCACGCGTGAAAGTGAATTCCCCGTGGACTATCGACTGGACACCCCGCTGGACATTGCGCGCGTGCTTTATGCCAAGTGGGCCATGGGCTTGAAGGGCGGCATGGTGGTTGCCAACCCCATTCCTGATTCGTTTGCCATGCCCAGAGCGTTGATTGATGGCGCCATTGAACAAGCACTGGGAGAGGCGACTGCGCAGGGCATCGGTGGCAAGGAGTCGACCCCGTTTTTATTGGCCCGCGTCTGCGAGTTAACGGGGGGCGACAGTTTGGCGGCGAACATTCAACTGGTCTTGAACAATGCCCGACTGGCCGCTGCCGTGGGCGTCGAGCTGAATGCCGTGATTGGCAAGGAATCAATTTAGGTAAACCCCCCTTCTTTTGTTGCTGACTCGATGAAGATAAAGCTTGCTTCGTTGTGTCATACTTTTATGCTTAACCCCTTAACTTAAAGAGATTGGGACAGATCATGAATTTCACGAAAACAACGCGTTTGACCTTGTTGGCAACCGCTTTGGTCGCTAGTTTTCAAGCGGTTGCAGCCCCTGCTGTCGTTTTTGACATGGGTGGAAAATTTGACAAGTCGTTCAACGAAGCGGCTTACCGCGGCATGGAGCAGTGGAAGAAGGAAACCGGCAGCAACTACCTTGATTTCGAAATTTCGAACGAGTCGCAGCGTGAGCAGGCCATCCGTCGCATGGCCGAGCGGGGCGCCAGCCCCATCATCGGCATCGGTTTTGGCCAGGCGTCCAGCATTGAGAAAGTCGCCAAGGAATTCCCCAAGTTGCAATTCGCCATCATCGACATGGTGGTTGACTTGCCCAACGTGCAGTCCGTCGTCTTTAAAGAGCAAGAAGGCAGCTTCCTGGTTGGTGTGATGGCTGCACAAGCCAGCAAGACTGGCAAGATCGGTTTTGTCGGCGGCATGGATATTCCGTTGATTCGCAAATTTCAGTGCGGTTACGAGCAAGGCGCCAAATACGCCAACCCTAAAGTTGAGGTGTTTGGAAACATGACTGGCACCACCGGTGCAGCCTGGAACGATCCTGCCCGTGGCGGTGAGTTGGCGAAGGCCCAGTTTGCCAAGGGTGCTGATGTGGTGTTTGCAGCGGCTGGCGGCACGGGTATGGGCGTGTACCAGGCCGCGAAAGACAGCGGCAAGTTGGCCATTGGTGTGGACAGCAACCAGAACCATGTGCAGCCTGGCACCATGCTCACGTCAATGCTCAAGCGCGTTGACGTCGCGGTGTACAACGTCGCCAAGGGTCACAAAGCTGGTATCTCTGTCTTGGGCCTGAAAGAGGGCGGTGTGGACTACGCGATGGACGAGTACAACGCCAAGCTGGTGACCGCTGACATGAAAAAACGTGTCGACGCTGCCAAAGCCGACATTGTGAGCGGCAAAATCAAGGTCGCGGACTACATGGCAGACAACGCCTGCAAGTATTGAGCCGAACGGTGATGTGAAGGGCCTTGATATGCCCCTCCACACCGGATTCGCAGCCCCTGAAACCCGCGGCGCAATTTGCACCGTGGGTTTTTTGTTTGATATTTCGCGCTAAAGGAGCGAGTTTTGAGTCCACATCCCAGCTTGACATCCGGTGAGGCAGATCTGGCGGTGCGCATGACCGGGATCAGCAAGCGCTTTGGCGCGGTTGCGGCCAACGCCAACGTCACCTTGACGGTTGCGCCTGGCACCGTGCACGGTCTGGTGGGGGAGAACGGGGCCGGCAAAAGCACCCTGATGTCCATTCTTTATGGCTTCTATCAGGCGGACAGCGGCAATATTGAAGTGTTCGGAAAGCCGGCGACCATCCGCAATGCTGATGAAGCGATCGCGTTGGGCATTGGCATGGTTCATCAGCACTTTATGCTGGTTGATACCCTTAGTGCTCTGGAAAATGTCATGCTGGGCGCGGAGCCCCATTGGTTACTGGGCCGGGCAGATGCGACGGTGCGGCGCAAATTGAACGAGCTGATGAAGGCAACCGGGTTGCAGGTGGGGCTGGATGCTCTGGTCAGCGACCTCTCTGTGGGAGATCGGCAGCGGCTGGAAATTCTGAAGGCTTTGTACCGTGGTGCCAAAGTCTTGATCCTTGATGAGCCCACTGCGGTTTTGACCCCTCAGGAAACAGCGCATTTGTTCGAGGTGCTAAAGCTGCTTCGGGAGCAGGGCACCACCATTCTGCTTATCACCCACAAGCTCAAGGAAGTGATGCGCCTGTGTGACCGCGTCACAGTGATGCGTGCGGGCCGTGTGGTTCAGGAACTGGATATCAGTCACGCCTCGATTGAGGGCCTGGCTGAGGCCATGGTAGGTCGAAAGGTCAATATTGGCCGTGTTGATGCGGACAAGCCAGTCGCCGGCGAGGTGTTGTTGCAGGCCCAACATTTGCACGTCAAGGATGCCATGCGCGTTGTTCGCCTGAACGACGTAAGTTTGACCTTGCGCGCGGGCGAAATTGTGGGTGTGGCAGGCGTCTCCGGAAACGGACAAAGCGAGTTGATCGACGCACTCAGCGGTTTGCTTCAGCCTGATAAGGGCAGCATGACGCTGGTCGGGCAGGCGTTTCAGCCGCAAAAGTGGCTGGATCCGCACACGGCCCGAGAGCTGGGTTTGGCGCATGTGCCCGAGGACCGTCACGCGCGCGCCCTGGTGATGGACTTTGTGGCCTGGGAGTCCGCCGTGCTGGGGTACGACGGCTTGCCCGAGTACGCCAGTGGCGGCTGGATGAATCATGGGCGCATGAGGCAGGCAACCGCTCAGATGATGGAGCGGTTTGATGTGCGCCCCCAAGACCCGGAGCTATTGAGCAGCAAATTTTCCGGCGGTAACCAACAAAAGCTGGTGTTGGCACGCGAGTTGGGACAAGCTCCCAAAGTGCTGCTGGTCGGCCAGCCTACGCGCGGCGTGGACATTGGCGCGATTGAGTTTATTTACAGCCAACTGAGGGCCATGCGTGACGCCGGTTGTGCCGTGTTGGTGGTGTCGAGTGAGCTCGATGAAATTTTGGCTTTGTCAGACAGGGTAATCGTCATGAATCAGGGGCGGATCACGGGTGAGTTGGCCATTGAGGACTGCACGGAAGCAGGCCTGGGCCTGTTGATGACGGGAGATGGCGAATGAGTGCGCCCAATGCCTTGCCCCGTTGGGCTGATTTGATTCTGTTGCCGGCTGTGTGTCTTTTGGTCGCCTTGATGGCCGCAGCCGGTGTGGTGGCTCTGGTGGGGCAAGACCCAGTGGAGGTGATCACGGTGTTGATTCACGGTGCATTTGGCACACAACGCGGTCTGAGCTACACCTTGTATTACGCCACGACCTTCATTTTTACGGGATTGGCGGTTGCTGTGGCTTTCCATGGTGGCTTGTTCAATATCGGTGGTGAAGGACAAGCCATCTTGGGCGGCCTGGGGACCGGCTTGGTGGCGCTCTGGTTCTCGGCCTTTCTTCCTGCCTGGATCATGTTGCCGCTCATGCTGGTCTCGGGCGCGCTGTTTGGTATGGCATGGGCGGCCGTGCCGGCCTACCTGCAAGCGTATCGGGGCAGCCATGTGGTGATCACGACCATCATGTTTAATTTCATTGCCAGCAGCTTGCTGGTGTACCTTTTGGTGAACCACCTCCGACCGCCAGGGGTCATGTCCGTCGAGAGCGCGCCATTTTCCGACTCGGCCAAGCTGCCCAGCATGCGGGACGCTTTGGGTTGGTTGGGCGTGGATTGGGCAGCTTCGCCGCTGAATATCAGTTTGTTTTTGGCCTTGTTGGCGGCTTTGGGCGTGTACCTGTTTTTGTGGCGAACCCGTGGCGGTTACCACTTGCGGTCCGTGGGGTCGAGTCCTAGCGCGGCTGAATACGCTGGCGTGCGGTCCAAGCGCCAAGTCGTCATTGCCATGGCCATTTCGGGGGCGCTCGCGGGCCTGGTCGGCATGAACGAAATTGCCGGGGTCAATGGCAAGTTGCTGCTTGAGTTTGTCAGTGGCGCGGGTTTCACGGGTATTGCCGTGGCCTTGATGGGGCGCAATCATCCGTTAGGCATTATTTTCGCCAGTGTGTTGTTCGGGGCCTTGTTCCAAGGTGGCGCCGAGGTGGCTTTTGAAGTTCGCGGCTTCAGCCGTGACATGGTGGTGATGCTGCAAGGCTTTATTGTTCTTTTTTCCGGCGCCATGGTCTATGTCATTGCCCCTTGGGTTGCCCGGGCCTTGGGTTTGTTTAGCGGATGGGTACCCCACACAAAATCGGCAACGCAATCGGGAGACCATCATGGATGAGGCTTTGTTGGGGGCCATGCTGGCCTCGACCTTACGGGTGTCCACGCCCCTGATTTTTTGCGCTCTGGCGGGGTTGTTGTCCGAGCGCTCTGGCGTGGTGGACATTGGGCTTGAAGGCAAGATGTTGTTTGCCGCCTTTGCAGCGGGTGCCAGTGGGGCGATCTATGGCTCCATGACGATCGCGCTGCTTGCCGCGATGGGCGTTGGCATTCTTCTGTCCTGGATGCATGGCTTGGCCTGCGTCAGCCATCGGGGTGATCAGGTGGTGTCAGGTGTGGCCATCAACATCATTGCCGCCGGGTTGACCGTCGTGCTGGGCGTGGCGTGGTTTTCCCAAGGTGGCCAAACGCCGCCCGTGTCGTCTGCCGTTCGGATTCAACCGCTATTCCCTGAGTTGGCTCAAACGGTGCGCAGCTTGCCCTGGATTGGGATGATCCTGGGTGAGGGGCTATTGAGTCATAACGGCATGGTCTATCTGGCACTGACACTGGTGCCGGTTACTTGGTGGTTGCTGTTCAGGACGCGTTTTGGACTTCGCTTGAGAGCGGTGGGTGAAAACCCACAAATGGTGGACGCCGCCGGCGTTTCCGTGACTCGCCTGCGCTACATGGCGCTGACGATGAATGGCATGTTGTGTGGCTTGGCGGGAAGCTATCTGGTGCTTGCCCAGAGCGCTTCTTTTTCACAAAATATGACTGCGGGCCGGGGATTTATGGCTCTGGCGGCGCTCATTTTTGGTCGCTGGCACCCCGTCAACGCGCTGTGGGCTTGCTTGCTGTTCGGCTTCCTGGACGCCGCTGCCATTCGACTTCAGGGTGTTCATCTGCCAGGCGTGGGTGAGGTGCCGGTTCAGGCAATCCAGGCGCTGCCCTATATATTGACCGTGGTCTTGCTTGCAGGGTTCATCGGCAAGGCCGTTGCCCCGCAAGCGCTGGGTCGGCCTTACTTGAAAGAGCGTTGATGGCTAAACTGGGGTTCGGGCGCAATGCGGTGTCTGACGACAGGAGTGACAACGGATGATGATGGGTCAAAGGTTTAAGCCATGAAAAGGATGACGCTGGTCATTGATCCCTCCAAAGAGGATCGTTTCTATCTTCGGGCTCGGCTCGCGTTGGCAGGTCGTACGCAAATGTACGAGGCCGAGACTGCGCTGCAAGGCTTGGACTTGGTTCGTCAAAATTACTTTGACCTGGTGATTGTCAATTTGGAGGTGCCCGATATGTCGGGTTGGGAATTGGTGCGGCAGTTGGTGGCGCTCGAGCCCGATATTGGCCCCGTCGTGGTGACCAGTACGACCGACTCTTCCGACCTGCCAGACCTGGCCGAGGCAGCGGGTTGCCGTGCGGTGCTGGTTAAACCATTCGATCCGCTTCAGGTTCAAGAAGTGCTACAAAATATATAGCGGGTTGTGCAGGCCGCTATTGCGCTGGCGCCAGTTTTCTCATCATTGATGCAGATTTATGAGACCGATCGGGTGGTTAATCTCAATGCATTGAATGACTGCGCGAGATTGAATTCAACCGGCAGCGGCTCGCCACTCCATTGTGCGGCCAGCAACTCTGCACACAGGACGGAAAAGCTCAGTCCGCGAGCGCCCATGCCGGCACACAGCCACAACCCTGAGTCTTGCGCTTCTCCCACGGCGCCCACCAAGGGCAGGCGGTCAGCCGTGACGCACCGTGTGTTGCCCCAATGCTGGACGTGATGGCCCTCGAATTGCGGTTGAAGTTGACTGGCCAGTTCCGGATTGAGGGTTTGAAGGCGCCCGAAATTGGACTGGTGATTCTGTTCAGGCGAGAAAGCCGGCTGCGTCTCGGGTTGGAAGCTTGACCCGACAAACCAGCTCAAACCCTTTTCGGTCGGTATATGGGGAATGACGCTGCCAGCGCCATTGATGGGGGTGACTGGAAATGCCGCTTGTTTGGCGTTTTCGTGCCGCCCAAAACTCAGTTGGCCTCGAACGCCGTGCACCGCAGGGAGCCGATTCAAATGTAGCGAGTGCTGCGGCCCATCCTTTTGCACTTGTTGCAAAAGTGAGAAGGCCCCCGTGGCATTGGCAAAGACCACTCGGTCAACGCTGGCCAAGGGTTGGCCCTGCGCGCCCACAAGCAACCACTGGTCGTTCACCCTGCTCATCGTCGCCACGTGGGCGTTGGGCAGGAACGTGATGTGGGGCAGCGACAGCCACGCACGCACCAACTGGGCAGGCTTGATCCACGCGGAGTGGGCGTGCCAGATGGCCGACACCCCAACCTCAGCACCTCTCGCAAGGAAGTCGGATGATGCCCGATTGCATTGACTGGATGCGATGGCCCGTGACCAAGCCTCGCCCTGCATCGACCAATGCTCAGGCAGGCCGGCGCCGCCATCAAACCGGTATTCGGTGGACCCACTCAAAGCCCATTCCTGCGCTTCCTCGAGATGGCGGGCCGCTTCATTCAGCGTCAGTCTCACCCCAGCCCGCGTCAATCGAGAGAGTTTGCAATCATCGACCGAGTCATGCGGTGCCACCAAGCCCACCGGCAGGCCTGACGCCCCTGATGCCGGGGCCGCAGCCCCATCGAGCACCGTGACTTGCCAACCCCGTCTGGCCAGTGATGCCGCGACGCTGGCGCCCGCCAGACCGGCCCCGATGACGGCACAGGTGCCAACTTGGGCGCTCGCAGGTGCGCCGTTGGAGCGGGTTTTTTTCAGGTCCCAACGAGGGTCAAAAACCGCGCATTGCGCCTGGTTGGTGTCTGGCGAGTTGAATACAAAACCACATTGCGCCAAGATTGCCTGCACGTTGGGTTGGGGGGGGCGAATCCACAGGGCGGTGCCACGGCGGCAGCATCGCGCCAATGCTTTGGTGGTCCAGGTGTCCCATGGCTCAAGGGTGTTGTGCTCGCCACTGCCAAGGTACACCGTATCGGCATAAAAATGCTGCTGACGAAGTTGTTCGGAGAGGGGGCCAATGCACAAAGTCAGAAGGACGCGGCCATCGTCCAAGCTAATTCGGTGAAAGCCCGGGAGAAGCCCGAACCAATGGGGTGCTAGCTCATCTAATAACGCACACCACTCTGGGTGGTGCGCGTCCAGAGAACGCAGGTCGTCAAAAGAAGGTGCTGTCGGCGCCAATCCGACAAAGTGAAGCAGGCGAGGGCGATTGGGGTCGTCTCGCCACAATTGCCAGGCCTCCAAAAAGGCCTGACCGGCTTCAAATTGGGTGTCGAGGATTCGCCAGGCAGGGGTTTTTGCCCATGTTTTGGGCAAATCGCAGGCCAAGGGAGTCAGGAGGGGTGCCTGAGCATCCATGGCCCGTTCAATCAGGCGCTGGGCGGCACGTAGCCTTGAGCGGCGTCGGCGCCGTCACCAAAGAAATGGTTTTCCATTTGACGGGCCAAGTACTGGCGGGCGCGGGCGTCAGCCAGATTCAGGCGGTTTTCGTTGACCAGCATGGTCTGGTGCTTCAGCCAGGCAGCCCAAGCTTCTTTGCTAACGCTCTCCCAGATGCGCTTTCCGAGGTCTCCTGGGTAGGGCGCGAAGTCCAAGCCTTCTGCCTCTTTGCCGAGTTTGATGCAATTCACTGTGCGAGCCATTTGTAACCTTTGCCAAATTCAATTAAGTATCGAACTTTAGCAAGCTTTGCATCGCCATATGGCCAAGGGGGCAACGCGAATGCAGGTTTTTCGGGAACTCAGGGCATTAAATTTCATCAAACACCCCTAAGTTCAAGGTTGAATGTGTAAACCGGCCATCGTAGAAGCGCTGGCCCAAGTATGATCAAAGCTATGGCAAAAGCAGACACTAAAACGAAAATGTTGGCCGACGGCCTGCGTTACAAATCAAAAGTATCCGGTTCTCCGTTCACGGCGGCAACGTCGTTCGGGGCAGCCACGATGTCGTGTTTTCTGTGTGGCAAGCATCGCGCTCGCTCACAGATGATCTCGAAAAAGATACTGGGTAAATCTCAAGCAGTTTGTGCACCGTCGTGCAAGGCGCTTGACGAAGCCATAGGCTGAGCCCATGACGTTCAGTTTGATGGGAGACCGGCTGGATCCGATTCCACGCCGGGTTTTGGTTCTTCTGTGCACGGTTTGCGTCGGACTATTGGCTTTTGGCCTGTATCTTCAGCATGTCGTCGGGCTGGTTCCGTGCCCGATGTGCATCGTTCAACGATACGCTCTTCTTTTGGTAGCAATCATTGCTGGTCTGGCCGGCGCTAGCAGCAAAAAGAACGTTCATCTGAGCGCCTCCATTTTGCTGATGATTGCTGCCGGGTTTGGCGCCTTTGTGGCAGCGCGACAAACCTGGTTGCAGTGGTACCCGCCCGAAGTCGCGACCTGTGGCCGTGATTTCTACGGCATGATTGAAAGCTTCCCGCTGCAGCGGGCCATTCCGATGATCTTCAAAGGCGGTGGCGATTGCAGCGTGGTCGACTGGACCTTCCTGGGTGGCTCGATTGCCAACTGGTCTTTCCTGTGTTTTGTGGGCGTTGCCATTGTGTCTTTGGCATTGGCCGTTCGGATCATCAAACGCCGCTAAGGGGTTTCGCGTCCCCTTTCTAATCCGAAGAGCTCGGACGATGGACACGCTTTCTCACGAAAGAGTGTCCATTTTTTTCTTACAGCGGCAAGGTGTCCAGTGTGTCGTAGGTCTTCTTCAACCAATGCTTCACGCGCTGGCGTTCCAGCAGTCCGAGTGAATCGGGGTCGGTTCGGTTATTGAGTGCAGACCAAAAGCTGGCGTTTTGACGGTCAATCTTGCGCATGCTGGCTTCGTGCAACTGGGCCAGCGAAATCACCCTGGCACCGAGTGACAGCGCTTTGTCCAAAGCCGCTGACCCGTCCAGCAGTGAAAAGTCCGACCCGCGCCCTTCATTTTTGACCACAAAGTAATTGGGGCCTGCCTCAAACGTATTGATCAGCCGGCCCAGCAACTCCACCGAGTCCTTGCCCACGTCCGCCACATGCCAGAAGTTAACGGTAACGCCCATCTCGGCCATCACGGCAAAGAGGTCAGAGTCCTTGATCCAGCGTGTCAATGGAATGCCGGTTTGGGCCGCCAAGTCAACGATGACGTTTTGCTCTTGTCCTTTTTCAATGGACTCTTCAAAGACGCTGGCAATCACGTCGAGTCCTTCATAGGTGTCGACGATGACCGGCGAGGCGAAATCGCCATAGAAGCGGGTGAACGACTGGTGTGACCGGTCTGTGTCAAAGCCAATGAAAGGGCGGTTCGTGTCGATGAAATACTGCGCCAATACCCGAGAGACGACAGACTTTCCAACGCCGCCTTTTTCGCCGCCAATGAAGTTGAGTGTGTTCATGTTTTCCCTGTGTTGGATGGTTAAGTTGAGGCTGGATCCGCCTTCAATGCGCCTAAGCGCAATCGAAGGGGTTTGAATTCAATGATACGGCGACCCGCGTCACAGGGCGACGCCCTGCCTCGCCGCGTCGCTCAGCTTTTTGACCAGCACCTGGCTCTTGCGGTCCCAGTTGTATTTGCGTTTGCGGGCTTCTGGCAGCCAGTCGGGGTCAACCAACACAAAGCCGCGTTTGCGAAACCAATGGGTGGTGCGGGTCGTCAGTACAAAAATGCTTTCCAGCTTGTCGGCCCGGGCGCGTTGCTCAATTCGCTTCAACACGCGCTCGCCATCGCCTTGACCCTGCACCTGGGTTGACACGGTCAGCGCCGCCATTTCGGCTGTTTTTGCTTCGGGGTAGGCATAGAGCGCCGCGCAGGCAAAGATCACGCCGTCGTGCTCAATCACGGTGTACAGCCCGATGTCGCGCTCGATCTCGGTGCGGCTGCGCTTCACCAGCGTGCCGTCTTTCTCCAGCGGCTCGATCAGCTGCAAAATGCCGCCCACATCGTCCACCGTGGCTTCGCGCAAGCTCTCCAGCTTCTCATCGACGACCATGGTGCCAATGCCGTCGTGCACATACACCTCCAGCAAGATGGAGCCGTCTACTGCAAACGGAATGATGTGGCTGCGCTCGACCCCGCCTTTGCAGGCCTTCACGCAGTGCTGCAGGTAAAACGCCGTGTCAGTGGGTTGATTCGCCGCAGGTAACTCTGACAACAGCCGCTCGGCCACGCCCAGCGACATTTCTGTATTGATCGGGTTCTCATCGCCTTCCGGCTGCTCGGGTGCGACCCGTATGCCGGGCACTTCGGTCACAAAAATCAGTTTGTCGGCTTGCAAGGCCGTCGCCACAGAGGTGGCCACTTCTTCCATGGCCAGGTTGAACGCCTCACCGGTGGGCGAAAAGCCAAACGGCGACAGCAGCACCATGGCGCCCATGTCCAACGTGCGGGTGATGCCGGCGGTGTCCACTTTGCGCACTAACCCAGAGTGCTGGAAATCAATACCGTCCACGATGCCCACTGGGCGGGCTGTCAAAAAGTTGCCAGAGATGACCCGAATCGTGGCGCCCGCCATCGGCGTGTTGGGCAAGCCTTGGCTGAAGGCGGCTTCAATCTCGTAGCGCAACTGGCCAGCAGCTTCTTGTGCGCAGTCCAGTGCCACACCGTCGGTGATACGCATGCCATGCGAATAACGCGGCGTGTGGCCTTTGGCTGCCAGTTGCTCGTTCACCTGCGGGCGAAAACCGTGCACCAGCACCACTTTTACGCCCATGCTTTGAATCAGCGCCAAGTCTTGCGCCAAATGGGGCAGTTTGCCTGCCTCAATGGCCTCGCCCGCGATGCCCACCACGAAGGTTTGGTTGCGAAATTTGTGGATATAAGGCGCCACAGAACGGAACCAGGGTACAAAGGTGAAGTTGAAAACAGAGGACATGCAGGTGCGGTGCGGGTTAGGTGGCGTTGGCTGGGATAATCCCTGATTCTCTACGAAGTT
Source organism: uncultured beta proteobacterium (assembly GCA_963781205.1). Classification (GTDB taxonomy): domain Bacteria; phylum Pseudomonadota; class Gammaproteobacteria; order Burkholderiales; family Burkholderiaceae_C; genus Rhodoferax. The sequence continues at coordinate 28,510 of CAWAFG010000005.1, forward strand.
AATGCCTTGACAGTACAGCCCCTCCAAATCGACTTCCCCGAATCCCTGCCGGTGTCGGCCAAACGCGACGAGATCATGGCCGCCATGCAGGCGCACCAGGTGATCATCGTCTGCGGGGAGACCGGTTCCGGTAAAACCACGCAGCTGCCCAAGATCGCTCTGGCCATGGGGCGCGGCAAGTGCAATGCCCCGCCCGGGCAGGGCAAGCTCATTGGCCACACCCAGCCGCGCCGCATTGCCGCCAGCAGTGTGGCCAAGCGCATTGCCGAAGAGTTGAAAACCCCGCTGGGCGACGTGGTTGGCTTCAAGGTGCGATTTCAGGACCGTTTGAGCCGCGACAGCTCGGTCAAGCTGATGACCGACGGCATTTTGCTGGCCGAGACGCAAACCGACCCGCTGCTCAAGGCCTACGACACCATCATCATTGACGAGGCCCATGAGCGCAGCCTGAACATTGACTTCCTGCTGGGCTATCTGCGCCAGATTCTGCCGCGCCGCCCGGACCTGAAGATTGTGGTCACCTCGGCCACCATTGACGCCCAGCGTTTTGCCGATCACTTTGCCTCTCGCCAAGGGCCTGCGCCGGTCATCATGGTCTCTGGGCGCATGTTTCCGGTGGAGCAGCGCTACCGCCCGTTTGAAGAATCGCGCGACTACGACCTCAACGCCGCCATTGCCGACGGCGTGGACGAGTTGTGGCGTGACGTGCACAACAGCGGCGACATTCTCGTGTTCTTGCCCGGCGAGCGCGAGATTCGCGAAGCCGCCGACCATCTGCGCAAGCACCTGAGTCATCAACCGCTGTTTCGAAACGCCGAGGTGTTGCCACTGTTTGCCCGCCTGAGCCAGGCCGAGCAAGACCGTATTTTTGATGGCCATACCGGCAGGCGTATTGTGCTGGCCACCAACGTGGCCGAGACATCGCTCACCGTTCCAGGCATCCGATACGTCATTGACGCAGGCACAGCGCGCATGAAGCGCTACAGTTTCAGGAGCAAGGTGGAGCAGTTGCTGGTGGAGCCCATCAGCCAGTCGTCGGCCAACCAGCGCTCGGGCCGTTGCGGCCGGGTGGCCAACGGCATTTGTATTCGGCTATACGACCAACAAGACTTTGATGGTCGTCCGCGCTTTACCGACCCCGAAATCCTCCGCAGCTCGCTGGCCGGTGTGATTTTGCGCATGAAGTCGCTGCACATGGGCTTGGTGGAGGAGTTTCCCTTCATTGAAAAGCCCTCTGGCCGCGCCATTGCCGACGGCTACCAGCTGTTGGCCGAACTCGGCGCGGTCGATGACGCCAACGAGTTGACAGCGATGGGGCAGGAGTTGTCCAAACTGCCGCTGGACCCGCGCGTGGGCCGCATGATTTTGGAGGCCCGTTCGCGCGGTGCGCTGGACGAGGTGCTGGTGATTGCCTCCGCACTCTCCGTGCAAGACGTGCGCGACCGCCCCATGGAGGCGCAACAGCAGGCCGACCAGGCCCATGCCAAGTTTGACGACGAGAAGAGTGAGTTTTCCGGCTACTTGCGTTTGTGGAAATGGATCAACGACGGCAAAGGCGGCACGGGGCAGCACAAGCTGTCTAACCGCCAGTACGAGCAGTTGCTGCGCCAAAACTTTGTCAATATCCGCCGGGTGCGCGAGTGGCGCGACATTCATTCGCAGTTGCACACCGTGGTGGCCGAGCACAAGTGGCGGCTCAACACGCTGCCCGCCAGTTACGACGACTTGCACCTGTCCATGTTGTCTGGCTTGCTGGGCAACGTTGGTTTCAAGCTGGAGGGCGATGGCCCGCAAGGCGAATACCTGGGCGCACGCGGCATCAAGTTTTTTGCCCACCCGGGTGCCCATTTGGTCAAGAAACCTGGCAAATGGATTGTGGCCGCCGAGTTGGTGGAAACCACGCGCCTGTTTGGCCGTGGCATTGCCAACATCGATCCGCAGTGGCTGGAAAAGGTGGGCGCCCACCTGCTGAAGAAACAACTCCTGGACCCGCACTGGGAGAAAAAGTCGGCGGAGGTTGTGGCGCTGGAGCGGGCCACGCTGTATGGCATCGTGGTTTACAGCGGTCGGCGCACCAACTATGGCCGGGTGGACATGCCCGGTGCGCGCGAGATTTTCATCCGCGAAGCTCTGGTGGGCGAGCAGTGGGAAACCAAGCTGCCGTTTTTGGCCGCCAACCACAAGCTCATTCGCCAGGTGGAAGACCTGGAGCACAAGGCGCGCCGCCAAGACGTGTTGGTGGACGATGAGCTGATTTACGCCTTTTACGACCAGCAACTGCCGGCCGACGTGTGCAGTGGCTACAGTTTCGAGAACTGGTACCGAGAAGCCATCAAGCAAAACCCGGCCCTGCTGCAACTGACGCGTGAAGAGCTAATGCGCCACGAGGCCGCTGGCATCACCACCCAGTCTTTCCCCAAAACCATTCGCCTGGGCGGCGTGGATTGCGCGGCCACCTACCTGCACGAACCCGGTGACGCCAAAGACGGCCTGACCGTGACCGTGCCCCTGTTTGTGCTGAATCAGGTGAACGAAGAGCGCTGCGAATGGCTGGTGCCCGGCATGCTCAAAGACAAGATTCAGGCGCTGATCAAAACCCTGCACCAACGGCCCCGCTCGCGCCTCGTGCCCTTGCCTGACACCGCTACCAAAATGGCCGAGACGCTGAACGCGCCCGAGGTGTTTGGACACGGCTCGCTGCTGGACGCGGTGCTCAAACTGGTGCGCCTCGCTACCTCGATCGACATTGTTCGCGCCGACATCAAGGCCGACATGCTCAGCCCACACTTCTTCATGAACTACCGGGTGGTCGATGAGCATGGTCGTCAACTGGGCACAGGCCGCAATCTGGGCGCGTTGAAGGCCGAGCTGGGCGCCAAGGCGCGCGGTGCCTTCCAGGCGTTGGCCGGCTTGAAGCTGGCCAAAGATGCCGCTGCCGCGCCTGTCTTTAAGGAAAATCAGCCTGTAGCGCGCGTCCACAGTGCGAAGGAAGCTATCAAAAGTGTAGGGAAGCCGGCCGCCCCAGCCGGTCAGCGTCACACCGCCTGGACCTTTGGCGAGCTGCCCGAGTTGCTGGAAATTCAAAAAGGCGGCCAAACCCTGATTGGTTACCCGGCCCTGATTGACGGCGGCGACGCCGTCACGGTGGAGGTGTTTGACGAGCCCGAGGTAGCAGCCACCAAGCACCGGGCCGGCTTGCGCCGCCTGTTTTCCCTGCAAATCAAAGACGCGCTGAAGTACCTTGAGAAGAACATTCCCGACCTTCAAAAGATGGCGGTGACCTTCATGACCGTGGGCAAAAACGCCGATGGCTCAGGCGGCGGCACGATTGAAGAGTTGCGTGAGCAAATCATCGCCGTCGCCTTGGACCGCGCCTTTCTGCTGGACCCGTTGCCCATCAATGAGTTCGACTTCAAACGCCGGGTGGACGAGGGCAGGGGACGAATGACCCTGATTGCGACCGAAGTGGCCCGCCTGGCGGCCACCATTCTGGCGGAATACGCTTTGGCGGCGCGCAAGATCAAGGACACCAAAAACGCGCCCGACGCCACGGGCGATGCCGCTCAGCAACTGGCCCGCCTCATGCCCAAGCGCTTCCTGCTTCAGTCGCCGTGGGGGTCACTGCAGCACTTTGCCCGCTACCTCAAAGCCATCACGGCGCGGCTGGAGAAATACCGCGCCGACCCGGCCCGCGATGCGGCGCGCTTGAGTGAGCTGCGCCCCTTGGAGCAGCGCTACTGGCGCCTGGTGGCCGAGCGCAAAGGCGTCATGGACGACCGCGCCCAAGAGTTCCGCTGGTTGCTGGAAGAGTTGCGCGTCAGCTTCTTCGCCCAGGAACTGCGCACGCCGCAACCGGTGAGCGTGAAGCGGCTGGAAAAAGCCTGGTTGCAGCTGGGCTGAGAATCGCTCCCTGACAGGGCAGGGAGCGCGTTCGCCGTGTTTACGCTCTAAAATCGATAAAAATAATCAAAGTATTAAAATGAGGCAGTCTTTTGACATGAAAGAAGATGTGAGGCGCATTCAAACGTCACTATTGGCCTGCTCTTCAGGCTCATTGCAGCTGGGAAATTTATGGTGATAGACACCGCGTCGCATACGCCCAGCCAAGTCGAATTGACGCTTCTTAACCGGCGCAACGGACAGTTGCTCGCGACCTTGGAGATGAGTGACAGCGGCGTTATGCACGCTGAGGCCAAGGGTGCTGTGACCTATGTGAATCGAACTCTGCTGCGGATGCTCGGTATTGATCCCGACTGGAAGCGCCCGCTTACCCTGAGTTCCATCGAAAGCCATTTGTGCGCCATGCTGGACGCGGACGAGCCTCTGCGCAGACCGATCGATGCCATTTTGGAGGAAGTTCGGTTTGGCGAGGTTGAACAGACCCAGGGTCTGACCCACGTCATCAAACTGGCCTCGCCCAAACCCGTGGTGCTCCAAATCAACGCAAGGGTGACTTCAGACGGGGATTTGGTTTTTCATTTCCGCGACATCACTGTTGAATTTGAAGTCGATCGCATGAAAAGCGAGTTTCTCGCGACCGCCGCCCATGAGCTTCGCACGCCGCTGTCCAGCATTCTTGGGTTCACTGAACTGATGATCGACCGGGTCATGGCGCCGGAAAAACAACGTGATCTGCTGCAAACGGTTCATAAGCAGGGACTTCTACTCGCCGAACTCATCAATGAGTTGCTCGATCTGTCCAGAATCGAGGCTCGCCAGGGAAAAGATTTTCACCGTCAGCAATGCCGGGTGGACAGTATCGTCCGCCAAACCATCAGCGGCTTGCTGATCAAGGGAGACAAACGGCAAGTCTCGGTCAAATTTGACCACGGCAAACATCGCATTCTTGTAGACCCCGACAAGACTGCCCAGGCTTTGCTGAACGTTCTGTCGAATGCCTTCAAATACTCGCCTCAAGGCGGTGCGATTGAGCTCGACACCCTGATCAGGGATGTGGGTCGGGTGGAGGAGGTGGGTATCCGTGTCAAGGATCATGGCCTGGGGATGACACCAGAGCATGTGGCCAGAATTTTCAATCGTTTTTTCCGTGCTGATCCCTCTGGCAAAATTCCCGGTACCGGATTGGGTATGAGCTTGGTCAAAGAAATTGTCGAATTGCAGGATGGCCAAGTGGAGATTGAAAGCCAGCTCGGGCTGGGGACGTCAATCATCCTGTGGTTTCCAACCGCGTCGGAATTTCTGCTGTCCCAACCGTTTCCCCTTGAAGAACTCTGACCGGCACCACCTGGCGATGTAAATTTGAAATGGAACGATGAGAAAAATTGCAACAAACGACGCCTTGATGACCACCCGGGAGGCCGGCGCAACTCTTGGCGTTGCCGTTCGAACCGTGCAATTGTGGGTCGAGTCAGGTGTGCTGCCTGCGTGGCGCACGGCAGGTGGGCACCGCCGAATCGCACGCAGTGCGGTTGACAAGCTGATGCAAGAGCGCGCTTTGGTGCTCGCGCCCGGGCAAGTCAACGACATCGAAACGGGTGCGCAGACGCAGCCCACAAAAATCCTGGTGGTGGAGGATGACCCCACATTGCTGAACCTATTCTCGATGGTCATCGACGGTTGGAAATTTCCGCTGGAGCTGACATTGGCTGTCAACGGGTTTGACGGCCTGCTGTGTATCGGGAAAAGGCAGCCGGATGTCATCATCACGGACCTGAACATGCCAGGCATGGACGGGTTTGAAATGCTTCGCGCACTTAAAAAACCGGGTTCGGGATTTTCTGCCCTCAAAGTGATCGTGGTCTCGGCTTTGGGGTTGGACGATATCAAGGACAGGGGTGGCTTGCCAGAAGATGTCACCTTTTTTCAAAAGCCCGTAGATTTTTCTAAACTGGAGCAGTTGGTCACGGCCCTTCATTCCCAAAGGGTCGGCAAGGGGCCAGACAAACTGTAGGCCCCGCTGTCATGTGAGCCCGCATTCCATGGCGATGGATGGGGCCTAATGCGGCGCCAGCGGTAACCAAAAGCGGGCAGTGGTGCCTTCTCCTGCCTCACTGCTTAGTTCAAGCCGACCACGGTGCATTTCAGTTAGCTCTTTCGCAATGCTGAGCCCCAGCCCTGTACCGGGTACTTTGCCGGATGCATCGACCCTGTAAAAGCGTTCAAACGCTCGGGCAAGTTGCGAAGGCGTCATCCCGATGCCCCGGTCCGTGATTTCGATGACGGCGAACTCAGCGTCCTCAGCCACATCCAACCTTGCTGCCAATGTCACGTCCCCTCCGCCTGGGGAGTACTTGAATGCGTTGCTCAATACGTTACCAACGGCCTTTTGAATCTTTTCGAGATCGACCATGACCAAGGCATGGGGTATGTCACCCATGATGACCTGGCTGTCTGTGTCGCGGCGCATGAGCCCCTTGACCGTGTTGTCCAGAATCACATTCAAGGGGTGAGCCGCCACCTGCAATTCAAGTCCGCGTTCACTTTCGATGCGGGCCAAGTCCAGCAGCTCATTGATCATTTTCACCATCAAATTGGATTGCCGGTGGATGATTCCAAGCATGTCTGCCCGGCGCTCGTCAGAAAACTTTCGCGCTATAAGAAGTTCTATGAACCCCAGGACGCTCACCATGGGGGTGCGTAGTTCGTGCGCAGCCGCTGCCAAAAACTCACTTTTCATTCGATCAACAGCATCTTCATGAGTGATGTCCCTGAAATAGAACACCCATCCACCCTCCTGGGTGCGGGCAGATTTGACATGAATCACCGCGACGCGCGGTTTGACCAATTCAATCCGAATGCCAGCGACGCCGTCTTGGGTTGGCGCCATCAAACGTGACAGTGGTTGACTGTCGCTTTGGTCTGACGGCCTGAGCAAAGTGCCTAACCGGGCGTCAAATGCGCCGATATCGAGGTCGAAGGCTTCTGCCTCTCCCATTTCCAAAATTTGGCGCAAAGCGGTGTTGGTGTAACGCAGTGTGGCGTCCGCCCCAAAATAAACGGCGCCGTTGTCACTGAGCTCCAATATCGAATTCATTTGCGCTGTGCGCGCACTCAGACGTTCGGACATGCGTTTTGCATCCATGGTGGCCATGTGAGTCGTCTGCGCCAAGAGCAGGGAGTCACTGGTCGTGTCATGCTTGGGGAAATCGTTGGGATCAAGGCCCAGCTGTCGCTGTTCCGCCAGAGAGTTGACCACTGGCGTCACCAGCAACAACAAATTGCCATCGTCGCTGACTTCCGCGCAGCCACGCAAGTTCAGAGGCGTTGAGCCGAGCCCTCTCAGCAAGATCAACTCACCGGCGTGTGCATGCCAAGATTCGATAGTGCTAAGGGTAAGCGGGCGGGTAACCCGAAACAGATCTGAAAGGGCCAACCCCGTCTGAGCGGCCGGGTAGGCCTTGAGAAGGGAAGGGCCCATTGAGACAACGCGCAGATGCCTGTCCAGCTGCAGGTAAAAAGGAAACGCTCGGGTGAACGCCTGCCCACTCAGTGATGGCGGCATCACACTGAACGCGTGATCGTTGGTCCCGCTTGCATCAATCGCAGACATGACGAACCAGGAAGATATCTTCTTCGCTCACGATGGCCTTGGCATGGATGTGACTGACCTCTATCGCCTGGTCAAACCGCTTTCCCAATCCTTTGACGAGGCCGATGACCATGGGCGCGAGGCCGTCCCGTGTCGAGCGGTAGAACAGGTGGTACTCATTGGGGGAGATATCCTCCACGCGAAATTGCGGGATGGACAGGTGTGCAAAGGTGGCCTCCACCCTGCCGTGCATGCTGTTCAGGTTGCCCAGAGAATTCGCGCAGGTTGTTGCCACCGGAGTCCATGATGGACTCATAGCCTTCTGCGGCCGTGTAAGTAATCCAGTACTCACCAAATGCCTCCAGGACTGTTTCTACGGGCAAGCCCATACGAACACTGACAGCATTGACCAAGTCGAAGGTCAATTTGTCATCATAAATTTCTGTGGCCACAAAGCCATCGGACGAGACACCCGCATGGGCGCAGACGCCGCGCCAGCCCGGCTCACCCTTCAGCGAAACGACCAGCTGTTCAACCGCTCTATTGACCAATCCGTACATCCAAAGCTCCTTAAATTGTCATTGAAATTCGTCACGCAGGCGCTCGTGCCGGGCGCTGCTCGCACACAGCGCCAACCGTATTTGCCACCGGTGTCCACACACTGACTGTCGTCCCCTTGCCTGCCACGCTGGTGAGTTCGACTCGCCCCTTGTGCAGTTCTACGACCTCTTTGACCATGCTCAAACCCAGGCCGGTGCCAGGGATGTGGCCCGACGCGTCCGCTCGGTAAAAGCGCTCAAAAGCTCTGCTTAGCTGCTCCGGCGTCATGCCAATGCCATGATCCTGAATGTCGATCACCGCGTACTGAACTGAACCGTCCTGAATCACCCGGGCGTTTAATTTCACCTCGCCGCCGTCCGGTGAGTACTTGAACGCGTTGCTCAACAGGTTGTTCATGACCAACTGCATTTTTTCGGGATCGATCAGCACAGTTGCCTTTGGCACCACACCAACCAGCACTTGCCGATCGGTGTCTGTTCGCATGAGTCCTTTGACGCTGTTGGATACCAGGTCCTCCAGAGAGTGTGCGGTGATCTTCAGGTCGAGTCCGAGACGGGACTCGATACGCGAAAGATCAAGCAACTCGTTGATCATCTTGATCAAAAGGCCAGATTGACGGTGAATCGTCTCCAGCATGTCCGTACGGCGCTCCTCTGTGAACTTTCGCTTGAGAAGCAATTCGGTAAAACCAAAGACGCTGACCATGGGGGTGCGAAGTTCATGGGCAGCCGCTGCAAGGAACTCGCTCTTCATGCGATCCACTTCGTCCTCATGGGTGATATCTCGGAAATACAGGATCGTCTCATCCTGACCGCCTGTATTGCGGCGAGACTCTGCCAACAACACCCGCATTTGCGGGCGTATCAACTGAAGGCGCGCCCGCCATGGCAGGCCATCCCCGGCGTCCAGTTGGATGCATGGCAGTATCTGGGCGTCATCGCACAGCAAGGTCATTGCGACTAAAAAGTCCTCCAGCTTTGGGGGCCGTGATTCATTCACCCAGCTCAAGCCCGTCATTCGTTCGAAGGCAGGGTTGGCGAAGACCATGTGCTCACCGGCGTCAAAGACCACAAATCCATCGGGACTCAGGCTGAAGATTGCATCAAGCTGGGCTCGCCGCTTGGCAATCGCCGCCTCGGCTTGTACCTTGGCAGTGACGTCCGAAACAATGCCAATGAAATTCGTCAGAACCCCGTCTTTAGAGCGAACTGGAGACAGGGAAATCTCGGCTATTCTTTGTTTTCCGTTGGCCAGGTCCGTGGACAACGTGACATTGGTGTTGCGCTGCTCCATCACCGCGCGCGTCAGTTCTCGGCGACCGTCTGCATCTGACGACATTCCAATCCGATCAGCCAAGCTTGTTCCCAGCACTTTGTGCGCCGGCAGTCCTTCCAGGGACTGAAATGCTTCATTGACATACACAATGGGCTGGTGAGCAAGCCGCCCGTTGGTAATGAACACAGCGTTGTGGCTGCAATCGAGCGCGCGCTCATAGAGCTCGGTGAACTCCTGGGCGGCGCGTTCGTCGGTGACGTCGCGAACAATACACACATAGCGCAGATCGTCGTCGCCCTGAACCTGCCCCAGTGAAGCCTCCACCGGAAACGATGTGCCATCGGCGCGCCTGCCAAACAAATCACTGCGCACAACGCGGCTGGCGCCGCAGTAACCCCCTGCGGAGTCGCCAAACATCTCCTGCAAGGCGGGCAATTCCAGGCCAGGGATGCAAGCATCAAGCGACAGGCCGATGAGCGCCTGTTCCGGGCGTCCAAAAAAGCTGAGGGCCGCCTGGTTCACGGTGACGATGACACCTCTTGCATCCACACCCATGATGGCCTCGGCAGCCGTATCAAGGATGACCCCCATCCGGCGCATCTGCTCTGCGATGTCCCGACTGGCGTGGTTCAGCGCCAAGGCAAGTTGATTCACCTCGACACAGCACCCGCTTGTCGTGATTTGAGCCCCAATGTTTGAGGACATTTTCTGTGCAAAGCTGGACAGCGCTCGAATGGGGCGAACCGCTTTGGCAACGATCAGGTGCAGACCCAAGAGCACACATCCGATCAACAAAAATGTCCCCAAAAGCAACTGCTTTGATAGGCGACTCAAATCGTTACTTCGTTCCTGCAGGCTGAACTGAATCCGAACCCACGCCTTTGGCAGCGCTGGGCCGGACTCGACCACGGACCATGTTTCGTAAAAGGTGTCCTTGATGGCCGCTGGCGGCACTCCGCCCCCGGTGCGAGGCAAGTTCATCCGTTCGTCGCCAGCGAAGCGCGATTGAACCTGCTTGTTCAATTGAAACGCCTGCATCAACATGCGGCCATCAGCCCGGAAAATCGCAACATTGCGGATGCCCGGAAGCCCCGCAACACCTCGTAAATTGCTTTCCAGGACCTCCATGTCGTTGGCGATCAAGGCGGTGGTGTTGCCTTTTGCCACCAATGCGGCCACGGATTCGGCCCATTCTTTTGCCGTGTTCAAGGTTTCGGCTGCAACCCTGTTTTGCGCAATGGCGCTATAGGCGCCGGCCACCAGGGCCACCACGACAAGCGCGCCCCCCAGAATAATGGTCGTCAGGCTGTAGGGTCGCCCCCATTTGTAAAGCCATCGCGAAAGAGGTGTCATCACAAGCCTAGCCTGCGAGAACAGCGTTTTCAACATCATGGGGAGCACCGCTCATCGCTGAGCCACTAATCGGTCGACAGCGTCAAGCATCTCGATGGGGCTGAACGGTTTCACCAGATAAGCGTCGCACCCCGCCGCCGCGCCACGATCAAGGTCGGTGCGCTGTCCCCGGGCGGTTAACAGAATGACTTTCGTGCATGTTTTGAGGTAGGGGTCCGCCTTTATTTTTTCGCAGACCTGATACCCGTCTATGGCGCCAGGCATCATCACGTCCAGCAAGACGATGGCGGGGCGAAGGCTTTGCGCAAGGCGCCACGCATCCTCACCGTTTTCCGCTTCGTGCAACTCATAGTCTTCGCATTCCATGGTCATCAAAATGAGTTTTCGGATATCGGGTTGATCGTCGACGATCAGGGCTTTGAGGCGCATCATTTTTCCTTTTTGCGACGTGACATAAGCAGTGCAAGATCCGCTGCGTAGCGCTGGGCCTGCGCTGCGCCAAGGTTGGGTTGGCCTCGCAAGGGCGCGCCAATTGGGAACTCGATCATGACTTTGACCTCGACTTCATCCGCTGTCGAAATGCGCATGCGCCCGCCGTGCAATTCCACAATGCGTTGCACCAGCGGCAGTCCCAGGCGCCCATTTGAAGGGGGTGGATTCCCTTTTGAAGTCTTTTCAAAGGGGTCACGAATTTCGATCCCACGCGCTTCCGCGGGAAGCGTGCCCTGATTACTGACGGTGATCAGGATGTGCTCGCCCGTCACCATGAAGTTGATCTTCACCCCCATGAAGTTCTTGTGTAGAAGTTCCCGGCTGGAGTGGGTGAGGGCGTTGTCAAAGCACTCATGAAGTGCGCGGCGTATCAGCCGCGCGCTGCCGTAAATGGCGGGCAATGTCTGTTTGGGTTCTGCAACTTCGAATTGAATTTGCAATCGGGCTGCGCGAGGTTCGAGGTCTTTGCAGATGTCTTGAACCATGAGTGGCAATTCAATTCGTTCATGCGAGACGATGATGTCGTCGCCGAAAACGGCGACCAGATCTCCCAACCGGCGCAAGCGTTCATTCAGGGCTTTCGCGGCAACCTCCAGTTGATGGCCTGCTGGCGTCTCGGGAACATCAACCAATGCGTTCGAGAGCGCCATGAGAGGGGGTTGCACTTCATGCTGGAGCAGTCCGATGATTTCACTCAAGCTCATTCGCTCGGGTCCATAGGTCCCTGTGTCGTGGGCGCTCGGCGTCGCAATGAACGATATTTCCCGCCCGCCAATTCCGGCGGGGCCGGCCATGAATTGGCCTTTTAGACGGTGACCATTGGCTAATTCCAAATCGATGAGGTGGGGGAGTTTCACCTTGCCCGTCAGAAAATCCCGAGTGAATGATGCGATGGACGGCTTTCCATTCATCTCCCGGACCGGGTTTCCTGGGTGTTGCCTGGCAGCGGTATTGGCATAGGTGACGGTTCCCGCCAGTGACAGGGTGATCATGGGCCAAGGCATGACATCCAATATGGCGTCGACGGAAGGCTGGTGGTACTGCTTTTCCATTTCAATCCTGTAGATTTATGTGAAATTTATCACAATTACAACATTTGCCGAATTTATCAAATAATGACTCTGGCGTGGGCCAATGATTTGCCAAGACTTCATGCCGTCGGTTATCGTGGCGAAATTGCATGCACAGGCGGTACATGCGGTGTGTCAATTGAGGGCTCGGCCGCGCCAATTTCGCCTAGCAAACCCTTGCAATTCTAGTACTTAAATGATAAAATTGATACAAAGGATAGTAATGCTCGTCATTGATGGCGAACATATTTGCAGTCAATGAAACTTGTTGGCGATCACCCGTCGCGTTGTGACACGGCGTGTGCACAAGGGTGTGAGAACATCGTTTGGCCCTGCCAGAGACCTACAGAGGAGATAAGAAATGAACGCGGCGACAACACAACGGCCCATTCTCATTGTTGATGACCACAGCGATATTCGTCGTTTGCTGCAGGTCACGCTGGATGATCGGTACAGCCTCGTCGAGGCCAAAGACGGCGTTAGCGCATTGGAGGCCATTCAACTCCACCAGCCCCGATTGGTTTTGCTGGACGTGATGATGCCGGGTCCCATTGATGGATTGGACGTGCTGTCCGAGATCAAAGGGAACCCAAAGACGAGCAGCATCCTCGTCGCCATACTCAGTGCCCGAGGTCAACTTGCGGATCAGGAAGAGGCCCAAAGGCGTGGCGCAGATGCTTATTTCATCAAGCCTTTCAGCCCCGCAGAGGTCATGGCCTGGGTCAGCAACAAGCTGAAATGAATCACTGCGCCCTAGGCGTGCTGCCGTTAAGGACACCGCCGTTGACCGCAGCGCTATTTAATTGAATGCCACCGGAAGTACGCAATGGAAATCTTTCAAGCAGCCAAGCCCACCGTTTTAATTCTCGAAAACTCAGCCAAAAGCCTGCTTCGCATCGGCGAACTGCTCAGTTCGCATTACACCGTCAAGGCAGTTTCGGGCGGGCGCAGCGTGCAACAGGTGTGCAGCGACGAACAGCCAGACCTGGTTTTGATTGACACGATCCGTCCTGGCAATCAGGGTTTTGAGGTGTGTCGCCAACTCAAACAAGACGATCACACTCGCCAAATTCCCGTTATTTTCTTGACACAGGAAGCGGACGCGGAACTGCAGCAGTTGATGTTTGACTTGGGTGCCGTTGACTATATTCCGCGCCCCATCCACCCGGGCACCCTGTTGGCCCGCATCAGAGCGCATCTGGCTGATTCCGTTGTGCGACGCGACCAGCGTGCCCATGCCGACATGTTGAACCATGAGGCAAACAGGCACAGCAGACAACTGGCGGCACTGCAGGAGGTCACCTTGCTGGCACTTGCCTCGCTGGCTGAAATTCGGGACTCGGAAACCGGAAACCATTTGAAGCGAACACAGCACTACATCTTTGCGTTGGGTCAGCATCTTCGTAGCAATCCAAGATTCAACCACTATCTCAGTGCAGAACGCCTGGACATCATCTTCAAATGCGCGCCACTGCATGACATTGGCAAGGTCGGCATTCCAGACAAAATTCTTCTCAAGCCTGGTCGCTACGACGAGGCCGAGTATGAGCTGATGAAAGCCCACCCCAAACTGGGCCACGATGCCATCGTCAACGCCCAGTCGATTGTTGGCGACCACAGCGAGTTTTTACAGACCGCCAAGGAGATCGTCTATTCGCACCACGAAAAGTGGGACGGTTCTGGCTATCCCCAAGGGCTGAAAGGCGATGACATTCCCATTCCTGCCCGACTGATGGCGATTGCAGACGTCTACGACGCACTCATCAGCAAGCGCGTTTACAAAGCCGGAATGTCGCACCAAGAGGCCACTCAAATCATTCTGGTTGGGCGCGGAACTCATTTTGACCCTGACTTGGTGGATGCATTCGTCGCGTTAGGCGGCGTTTTTCAGGGTATTGCTTCGCGCTTCGCCGACACGGAAGAAGAGCTTCTCGAAAAACGCAAGCAGTCTGAATTGGCTCAGTGAGGTCGGCTCATCGGATAAGCGTCGTGCCTTGCAATGGGGTGCGACTGCTGGCTTGTGATAACTGCAATGAAAATTTCAGGACGCTCATCCTGAATTGGTTCCAGTAGCTGACAAGTTATCGATTTCGATTTTTCAACTGCAGCTCAGACTCACCGCCTGCAACGGTGTGCCGGTTTTCGGGTCTGACACGACCAGGTTGATCTGCCTGGGGTGCTCAGCCTGCGCGGCAATGGATGAAAAACTCAAGGTTTGCGCGCCCTGGTAGGTGCCCACCGGGGTGTACTGGCGCACCACAAAGTCGTGTTTCAGGAACTCGCCCGAGTTTTCGCCGGCTTTGACGCGGGAGCTGTGGCCGTGTTCCGTCACCGTCCAGTAGGCGCTCCAGCTCTCCACGCCGCTGGCAGGCGTTACCGTGGCCTTGAAGCTGTCGGCGCCCTGGGTGCGCTGTAGCACGATGTTGGCTTTGGCGGGTGTGGTGCTTTCCAATACGCGGTTGTAGTCGCGCCAGTCTTGTCCGTTGCGCACGAATTGCGGCGTGTAGATGCTGCGCAAGCGGTTGAGGTTGGCGATTTCGCGCTGGCGCGTGGTGTTGGCCGGCGTGGCAAACCGGTCTACCCAGCCGATGTAATCCCAGTAACCCACATGAAAGGCCTGTGCCACCACCGGCTGCCCCTTCAGGGTGGATAGCCATTGGTCAGCGGGCGGGCAAGAGCTACAGCCTTCTGAGGTGTAAAGCTCCAGCACCGGCGTGATTTTGTCGCCTGACTTGACCTCACAGATAGGGCTGGCGGCGAGGGCGGTCAAGGGCAGGGCGAGTGCCAGGGCAAGGAGTGAAGAGGTGCGTTTGGAATAGGACATGGAGCGCTCACATCAGTGGTCAATGCGTTTATGTCGCCAGTGGGGCTGGTTTTCTTACAACACAATCCTGCATCGAGTTTTATGAGGAAAATGGGCTCTGCCGCCCTATTTGTATGCGGGAGGTGCTACATTTTTGATAGTAATTTTATTCCCTGAGCAATGATGTCGAACAGGCAGGGCACCTGTGATTGGCCTGCCGACCCGTCAAAATCACGGTCCCAATGAAGCGCATCCTTGGCGTCTTCGATGGAGAGAGGGACCGCTTCCGCAGCTAAGATTGCCGACTCCAAATACGGTTCATCCATCAATGCGTCATTTCAATTCCCGCCTAAGCGCCATTGCAGTCGGTTGGTGATGCGCTGGGCGCGGTCTCTGAGGCGGATGAATTGTCCGTGCCACTTTGGCAGTCGCGCTGGCCCTTGGGTTGGCATTGGCATCGACGTACATTGTTTACATGGCCCCTGTGCTTTTGGCAGAGGTGGTTGTCGATGGTGCGTTCTCTTACGCGCTGTTCAGGTATCTCCAAGGGCACGATCCGCAGCATTGGCTGGCCAGCACGTTTCGTCGGACGGTCTTGCCGTTTTTGGTCACCGGGGTCTTTCTGGCGGGCATGGGCGCTGCGATGTCTGTGTACGCGCCAGGCGCACAGTCTGTCGGCCAAGTGTTGCATTACACGGGCAAGGTGCTGCCTGCCCAGTAAGCCACGCCCAGCGACGCGGCTTTGCGACGAAAGCTCTGCATCAGCCCATCGGCATTCCAGCAGGCTTCTTTATACATAAAAAGTGCTCCTGGTCCTTAATTTACCTGCGTGAGATGCTATCTATTTGGTAGTAAAAATGCGGCGTTAAAAGGCCCAGATCACACCTTGGTCAATTGCATGTGATCAAATGATTTCATGATGAATCAACAACCCAAAGTGATGAAGGCCGTGCAGCTGACCGGCCATGGTGGTCTGGACAAGCTGGTGCTGCGCCAAGATGTACCGGTGCCTGTGCCCGGCCCGCGCGATGTGCTGATCAAGGTTGGCGCTGCTGGCGTCAACAACACCGACCTCAATACCCGGATTGGCTGGTACTCCAAGTCGGACGGCAACAGCAGCGACGCGAGCTGGAGCGGCAACCCTCTCCACTTCCCCAGAATCCAGGGCGCGGACGTGTGCGGTGAAATCGTTGCACTAGGGCAAGACGTGGACGCCGGTTTGCTCCATCGACGCGTGCTGGTCGAGCCTTGCCTGATTGAAGCCGGCGGACAACTGCTGGATCAGCCTTGGTACTTTGGCTCTGAATGCGACGGCGGTTTTGCGGAGTACGCGGTGGTGGCAGCCCGCCACGCGCACCCCATTGACAGCCCCTACACCGATGTGGAGTTGGCATCGTTCCCCTGTTCTTACTCCACGGCGGAAAACCTGCTCACCCGGGCAAACGTGAGCGCCCAAGATGTGGTGCTGGTCACCGGCGCGTCGGGCGGGGTAGGTTCCGCCGTGATTCAACTGGCGAAAGCGCGTGGGGCGACGGTGATTGGCGTAACCGCGGCAGCCAAGGCCGAGCAGCTGATGGCGCTGGGGGCTGATCGCACCGTGGAGCGGCAAGAAGACTTGGTGCAGGCGCTGGGCAAGAACAGCGTTCATGTGGTGATTGATCTGGTGGCTGGCGCGCAATGGCCGAGTTTGCTGGAGGTGCTCAAGCCTTTTGGCCGTTATGCGGCGTCCGGCGCGATTGGCGGCCCGCTGGTGGAGTTGGATGTGAGAACGCTTTATCTCAAAGACCTGAGCTTGTTTGGCTGCACGGTGTTGCATGAAACCGTGTTTCCCAACCTGATTCGCCGCATTGAGGCCGGCCAAGTCAAACCCCTGGTGGCTCAAACCTTTGGCTTGAGCCAGATTGGCGATGCGCAGCAGCAGTTTGAAACCAAGGCGCACGTCGGCAAACTGGTGATTGACGTGGCGGGTAAGGCATAGACGCTGTTCAAGCCGGGGTCTACTTACCGCGCCACCTAACGTGAGACCCCATGACCGACGCTTGGAGCGCAACCGGCGCCATGGGATTGTTTTTTGTGAACGCATGTTCAACGACTGCCAACCCGCCGAGGCTGTCGCGCCGTAAGCGGGTGCTAAGTACGCAGCCGCAACCCGCAGCCCTCAAGTGCCGATGGCCGATGGCAAGCAGGCGTTTACACCACATTGATTTCCAGCAGCGGTTGATTATTCAAAACGCGTTGCCAGCCCAGCGCGCTCAAATCCAGCGTGCGGTAGCCTCCAAAAGTGATGAGTTCAGACAGCGCGCGCCCCACGGCCGCGCTTTGCTGCATGCCGTGGCCGCTGAAGCCGTTGGCAAACAGCATATTGCTCACCTCCGGGTGGGCGCCAAGGATGACGTTGTGGTCCAGGGTGTTGACGTCGTAGTGGCCCGCCCACGCGTTTTGCAAACGCACGGCTTCAAAGGCCGGTACGCGAGCAGCCAAGGTGGGCCAAAGCACGTCGTCAAACAGTGCGTGTTGCACGTCAAAGTCTTCACACTCCGGGTCATCGGACGAAGGCGGGCACACGCCGCAGATGAAACCCTGGCCTTCCGGGCGAAAGTAGGCGCCGCTGGGGTCAATCACCATCGGGCAACCCGGTAATTGGGCGGGGGAGGTGAAGTAAAACACGCAGCGTTTGTGCGACTCCACCGGCAGGGCAATGCCGGCGCTGTGGGCCAGGGCCCGCGCGCCCGTGCCTGCCGCGTTGACCAGCACGCCGCAGCTCACCGTGGAGCCGTCGGACAACTTGACGGATTCGATTTGGCTGCCCTGGCGCTGCACGCCAACCACTTTGGCCTGCTGGTAGGTCACGCCCAGCGACACGGCTTTGCGCCGAAAGCCCTGCATCAGCCCATAAGCATCCAGCCAGCCTTCACCGGACAGGCCGAGTGAGCCGGCGTGCAGGTCGTCGGTGTTCATCCAGGGGAAGCGGGCTTGCAATGCGTCAGGCGCCAGCAGTGCCACGTCGACACCCAACTGGCGCTGTATGAGGTGGTTGTTGTTCAAAATGGGCTGCCCAGCCTCGGTGGCCAGAAACAGATAGCCTTTCTCGTGAAAACCCACGTCGGGCGTCTCGCCATTCACGCTCAAATGTTCGCCCAGGTGCTTGATGAACTCAGTGCCAAACTGGGACATGCGAATGTTCTCGGGCGTCGAAAACTGGT
Source organism: uncultured beta proteobacterium (assembly GCA_963781205.1). GTDB lineage: Bacteria > Pseudomonadota > Gammaproteobacteria > Burkholderiales > Burkholderiaceae_C > Rhodoferax. Next base: position 46,756 of record CAWAFG010000005.1, read on the forward strand.
GGCGAATGGACGCGGCTGAGCGGGCAGAGGCGCATTTCTCGTAACTGAAGTCTTGCTCCAGCACCAGCACCGAGCCTTTGAAGCCCGGCTGTGAAGCCAGAAAGTAAGCCACGGCGCTGCCAATGACAGCCCCGCCGACGATGACGACATCCACGTGTTTCATGATCACCTCTTGTCATTGGGACGGTCAGCCCCGTAAAAAATTACAAAGGGACGCAAGTTTATTGATGAGAACTATAATTCACTTTAGGAAACTTTTTATCAAATTTAGATCAGGAGCTTGACCCATGACCACTGCCAAAGACCTTTTGCCCCCCTTGTTAACGACGTTGGGCGTGGCACCCAGTGCCTACACCGGCGGCTCATTGCGCGTTTTTTCACCGATTGACGGCAGTGAATTGGCCCAGGTGCCGACGCATAACGAGCATGAGGTCAACGCCATCGTGACCGGCGCGCAGCAAGCCTTTGGGGCCTGGCGCCAGGTGCCAGCGCCCCGCCGGGGCGAGTTGATTCGTCTTTTGGGTGAGGAGTTGCGGGCGGCCAAAGAGCCTTTGGGGCAATTGGTGTCGCTGGAAGCGGGCAAGGTGCTTGTCCGAGGGGCTGGGTGAAGTGCAGGAGATGATCGACATCTGCGACTTTGCCGTGGGTTTGTCGCGCCAGCTCTATGGTTTGACGATTGCCTCTGAGCGCCCCGGCCACCGCATGATGGAAACTTGGCACCCCTTGGGCGTGGTCGGCGTCATCAGCGCGTTCAACTTCCCGGTGGCGGTCTGGTCGTGGAACTTTGCCTTGGCGGTGGTGTGCGGTGACCCGGTGGTGTGGAAGCCGTCTGAGAAAACCCCGCTCACGGCACTGGCTTGCCAAGCCTTGTTTGAGCGTGCCGCCAAACGCTTTGGCGACGCCCCCGCCGGTTTGTTGCAGGTGTTGATTGGCGACCGCGCCATTGGCGAGGCATTGGTGGCGCACCGGGGCGTGGCACTGGTGTCGGCCACGGGCAGCACCCGCATGGGCCGCGAAGTGGGCCCCGTTGTGGCGGGCCGTTTTGCCCGCAGCTTGCTGGAGCTGGGCGGCAACAACGCGGTCATCGTCACCCCCAGTGCGGATCTGGACTTGGCGGTGCGCGGTATCTTGTTTGCCGCCGTGGGCACCAGCGGCCAGCGCTGCACGTCGACCCGGCGTCTGATTGTGCACAGCAGCGTGCGTGAGGCGCTGGTGCAGCGTCTTAAGAAAGCGTATCAAGGCGCTGCCCATTGGCAACCCCTTGACGGCCGGCACGCTGGTGGGGCCACTCATTGATCAAGCTGCTTTTGACGCCATGCAGCAAGCCCTGCAGAACGCCAAAGCCGAAGGTGGGCAGGTGTTTGGTGGCGCTCGTGCCATTGAGGCGGCGTTCCCCGAGGCGTTTTACGTGCAACCGGCCTTGGTAGAGATGCCATCGCAGACTGACACCGTGCGCCATGAGACCTTTGCGCCCATCTTGTACGTGCTGAGCTACGAGAGTTTTGAAGAAGCCGTGGCGCTGCAAAACGACGTGCCACAAGGGTTGTCGTCAGCCGTGTTCACCAATGATTTGCGTGAGGCCGAGGCCTTTCTCAGCGCCAGTCAGGTTCCGACTGCGGCATTGCCAATGTGAACATTGGCACCTCAGGCGCAGAGATTGGTGGCGCGTTTGGGGGCGAGAAAGAAACCGGTGGTGGCCGCGAGTCGGGCTCTGACGCTTGGCGCGCTTACATGCGCCGCGCCACCAACACGGTGAACTATTCGCGTGAGTTGCCACTGGCCCAAGGCGTGCGGTTTGACGTGTAAGCCACGCACGCACTGACAATCCAACCTTTTGCCCCAAGCTTGCATGAACGAAGTCACAGAACCCCAGCGCAACGAGGCCGTGTTGGGCCAACGCATTCGCAGCCTGCGCAACCAGCGGGGCTGGACGCTGGAGCAGACCAGCCAGGCCACGGGGCTGGCGCGCTCCACGTTGTCGAAGATCGAGAACGGCTTGATGTCGCCCACCTATGACGCCTTGCTGAAACTGGCCAGCGGGCTGGCGGTGGACATCAGCGAGTTGTTTGAGGCGCACGCGCCTGAGGTGGGCAGCGGGCGTCGCAGCATCAACCGGGCGGGCAGCGGCTTGGTGCATTCAACCCCGGACTATGAGCACACCTTGCTGTGCAACGACTTGTCCAACAAAGACATGGTGCCGTTTCGGACGCGAATCATCGCTCGCGCCTTCAACGGCGTGCAGGGCTGGAGCCGCCACGCCGGCGAAGAGTTTGTGTACGTGTTGTCGGGCGAGGTGGAGGTGTTCACCGAGTTTTATGAACCCGTGCGGCTGGGCCCCGGTGATTCCTGGTACCTGGACAGCCGCATGGGGCATCAGGTCATCAGCGTGAGTGCTGAGGACGCCCAGGTGCTGTGGATCAGTACCACCAGCCCGCGCGGCATTGGCAAAGCGGTGGCTTGAGGCCACCCGAATTTGAAGAAAGAACCCTTTATGCAAACGATTGATCAACAAGAAGTTGCCCGCCACACTGCCTATGGCCCGCTGATTGATTCGCTCGCCCTAGGCCTGCTGGAGCCGATTGAGTCGCCACCACGCGGGCACTTCAACCCCAACCACGACGCCAGCTCGGTGCTGGTGATGTCGGCTTGGAAACCGCGCGGAGTGATGGGTGTGAAGATTGTGGCCATCTGGCCTGAGAACAACGCCAAAGGCAAACCGGCAGTTTCCGGCACCTATGTGCTGTTGTCCTGTGAAGACGGCACCCCGCTGGCGGTGATGGATGGCACGGAGTTGACGCTGCGCCGCACGGCCGCCGTGGCGGCGCTGGGCGCCAAAAAGCTCGCCCGCCCCAATAGCCAACGCCTGGCGGTGTTGGGCACCGGCGCTTTGTCGGCCCACTTGGCGCTGGCGCACCACAGCGTGTTTGCGTTGACCGAGACCGTGATTTGGGGACGCCAATTGGACAAGGCGCAGGCCGTGGTAGCTGAACTGGCCAAACACGGTGTGGCCGCTGTGGCCTCCACTGATTTACAGGCGACGTTGGCGGCGACGGATATCGCGGTTGCCGCCACCACGGCGACCACCCCGTTTATTCGCAGCGATTGGGTTCAGCCCGGCACGCACCTGGGGTTGGTTGGCGCCTTCACAGCGGACATGTCGGAGGCCGAGCCGCAACTGATGCCTAAAGTCCGCGTGTTTGTGGACACCCGAGAGGGCGTGCTGCAAAAAGGTGGCGAGGTGTTGCAGGCCCTGCGCGCGGGGCTGATCACCGAGTCTGACATTTGCGGGGAATTGAAAGACTTGCTGGCCCCGTCAACGCCCGCTGCGGGGCGCTTGTCAGAGCAGGAGATCACAGTCTTCAAAACAGTCGGATTTGCGTCCCAAGACTTGGTGGCCGCCGAACATGTGATGCGCTCACGGGGCGGTTAAGCGGCTGAGTCGGTTTTATGTGCCAAATAGGCCGCTAGCGCAGGCAGCGCCTGCGCATGCCACTCTCAAATCAATAGCGGATTAGAGTTTGGCGAGTCGCTCCAGCGCGGCGTTCAAGGTGTCGTCTTTCTTGGCGAAGCAAAAACGAACGACGCGCTGGTCAAAGCCATTGCCATAAAAGGCCGACAAGGGAATCGCCGCCACGCCGACTTCCACCGTCAGCCATTGGCAAAACGCGGCTTCGTCCAGATCGCTGACATCTGAGATGTCGACGCACTGAAAGTAGGTGCCTTCACTGGGCAACAGCTTGAATTTGGTGTTTTTCAGGCCATCGCGAAACAGGTCGCGCTTGCGCTGGTAAAACGCGGGCAAGTCCAGGTAAGGCGCGGGGTTGGCCATGTAGTTGGTCAAACCATGCTGCACCGGTGTGTTGACGGTGAACACATTGAATTGGTGCACCTTGCGAAACTCGACCATGAGCGGGGCGGGTGCGGCCACATAACCCACTTTCCAGCCTGTGACGTGGTAGGTCTTGCCAAAGCTGGAGACGATGAAGGCCCGTGCAGCCAAACCGGGAAAGCGCGCTGCACTCTGGTGCAACTGGCCGTCAAAGACCATGTGCTCATACACCTCGTCACTGATCAGGAGCACGTTGGTGGGCGCCAGCAATTCCTGCAGACGCAGCATGTCTTGCGCTGACCAAACGGTGCCGCTTGGGTTGTGGGGCGAGTTGATGATGATGGCGCGAGTGCGTGCCGTCATGGCCGCCGAGATTTTGTCAAAGTCCGGCCGGAAGGTGCCGGGGGTCAATGGCACCCGAACCGCCACGCCGCCAGCCAACTCAATATTGGGCACATAACTGTCGTAACAGGGCTCCAGCACGATGACCTCGTCGCCGGGGTGCACGGTGGCCAGAATCGCTGTGATGATGGCCTGGGTGGCGCCGGCTGTGATGGTGATTTCGCTCGCAGCGCTGTAGGAATGGCCGTAGAGTGCTTCCAATTTGATAGCAATCGCCTCACGCAGCGGCGCAATGCCCGGCATGGGTGGGTATTGGTTGAGCCCTTTGATCATGGCGGCGCTGACGGCCGTCACCAAGGTCGGGTCGCAATCAAAGTCGGGGAACCCTTGGCCGAGGTTGACTGCGTTTTTTTCGGCGGCCAAATTGGACATGACGGTGAAGATGGTGGTGCCGACGTTGGGCAGGCGGCTGGTCAGGGTGGGGGTCAGCATGCTATTTAGAGTTCGTAGTCATCAACATGGCCCGACATCGCGCGGGCCACCAAATCACGGCTGAGGCGGTCGCCCAGCAGTTCTGAAAATTTGTAAACAAAGTTGCGCAGATAGGCGCCTTTTTTGAACGCGACCCGCGCCACATTCTGGCCAAACAGTTGGCCGGCCGGCCGGATCACCAGGTCGCTCTTGTCACCGTCAGCCAACACATCTTTGACGGCCATTTCTGCGGCAATGCCCACACCCAATCCCAACCGCACGTAGGTCTTGATCACGTCCGAGTCAATGGCTTCCAGCGCAATGCGTGGCTCCAGCTTGCGGGTGGCAAAGGCGTGGTCGATCTTGGTGCGCCCGGTAAACGACGGGTGGTAGGTGATCAGCGGTTCAAGGGCAATGTCTTCCAGCGTGATGTGTTCCTTGGCACACAAGGGGTGTCCCACGGGCAGCACCAGCACGTGTTGCCATTCATAACAGGGCAGGGTGACCAACTCGGGGTAACTGGCCAGTGACTCAGTGGCCACGCCAATTTCGGCCACCTCGTCAATCAGCATTTGGGCGACTTGGGATGGCGAGCCCTGGTGCAGGCTGACGTTCACCTTGGGGTAGGCGTGGCGCAGCTTGGCCACGGGTTCAGGCAACACGTAGCGGGCCTGGGTGTGCGTGGTGGCAATGGACAGCGTTCCGCTGTCTTCGGCGCTGTACTGCTCGCCAATGCGTTTGAGGTTGCCCACTTCGCGCATGATCAGCTCGATGCTTTTCAAGACATGTTGGCCCGGCTCGGTGACCCGTTTGAGCCGTTTGCCGTGTCGGGCAAATATCTCAATGCCCAGTTCTTCTTCCAGCTCAATGATGGCTTTGGAGACGCCAGGCTGGGAGGTGTGCAGGGATTTGGCCGCTTCAGTGAGGTTCAGATTGCGGCGAACGGCCTCCTGAACAAAGCGGAATTGGTGGAGGTTCATATCGAATTTCAACTAATGACGTCATTTATTATGCGTCATTAGCTATTTAAGCGTGCTGTCGCGGGGCTTGCCTCAGTTCAACGCGATATGTGCCAGCAGTTCAACCACCCGCGGGTCTTCGCCTATCGCTGGGCGCAATTCAAAGTTGACCTGGGGAAAGCGTTGCTTCAATTCGGTCATCAACACCGGCAAGTCTTCGCGGGCATGCCGCCCCACCCCGAGAAACATGGGGATGACGGTGATGGTCTGCATGCCCAGCGCCACCAACTCGGCGGCACTGGCGGCGAGGTCAGGCTGGGTCAGCTCAAGATAGGCGCATCGCACCTCGCACAGCGGCGTCGTTTGCCGCATTTGTGTGGCGACCGCTTCAATGGGCAAACGCCACAGGGGGTCACGGGAGCCGTGCGCAAAAAGAATGGTGGCTTGGGTCATGGGGGCGTTCATCGAATGGTTTCCAGGCAGAGGTCAGGTCTAGCGGCGCAACACCAACCAGCCAAAGGCGGTCAGCGACAACACCGAGTAAATCATGCCCGGTAGCGCCGCCGTGAGCCACGGTTGCCAGTTTTGGAGGTTGCCAATGTAGCCAAACACGTTGTTCAACAAGAAGAAGCTGATGCCGGCCATGACCCCGCCAAACACATAGGTGGCGATGCCGCCGGAGCGGAAGTGCAGGTAGGCAAAAGGCAGCGCCAGCACCACCATCACCAGACAACTCAAGGGGTAAAAAACTTTTTTCCAGAACTCGATTTCATAGCGCTGTGCACTTTGCGCATTGGCCTGCAGGTGCTGAACGTACTGAAACAGGTCAATGGTGCTCATGCGCTCAGGTTTGAGCAGGGCCGCAGACACCATTTCCCGGCTGATGTTGTTGGGCCAACGCAGCGTGGGGAGTTCGGTGCGTTCAATGCGGGCTGTGTCGGTGTTGCGTTCAGGAAAGACGGTGCGACTGACTTCGTTCAGTGTCCAGGCGTCGTCTCCGTCAACGCGTGCCACGTCTGAGTAGGTGAGTGAGCTGAGGAAGCCTTGCTTGTCAAACTCAAAGATCCGCACATTGCGCAGGCTGCCGTCCGACTCCAGGCCACCGACGTTCACGGCGTATTGCGCACCGGCCTGGCGCTCGCGCAACCAGGCGCCAGTTTGGCCAACGCTGATGCCTCCTTGAAACCGGGCCTTTAGCAACTGGCCGGTGCGATCGGCGATCGGCGAGAGGTAGTCGCCCACGGCAAACGTCAGCACCACAAAGCCGAGTCCCAACGCCAACAGGGTTCGCAGGGCGCGCCAGGGACCCAAGCCGCTGGTTCTCAAAATGGTGAATTCGGAGCTTTGTGCCAAGCGGGCCATGACAAAGATGGTGCCAATGAGCACCGCAATCGGCATCAGCTCGTACAAGTGGCTGGGCAGCATCAATGCGACGAAGGCCACGGCGTGGACCAAGCGGTAGCCGGCGCTGGCGTGCTGCGCCAGTGACTGTATTTCTTCAACAAAGTCAAAAAACATGAACAGCGCAAGAAAGCCGATGGCAACAAAGGCCACGGCGGTTAACACTTCGCCGTAAATAAGACGCCGAATGGTTTTCATGGTTGGATGCCGCCTTTGTTTGAAGAGGCGGGCTGTTTGACCAGCAGTCGGCGCCAATGCCAGTTGTTATGCACCTTGGTCAACCAAAGAAGGGCCAACACAAATGTGCCCCCGTGCAAGGTGACCATGAGTGACGTGAGTCCGTAGCGGCCAGACGAGATCCAGTTTTGGCCCAGACCAAGCAAGTTGTAATACAGCACAAACGCAAACATCGCAAAGACGAGGTTGCCACTGCGGCCGATTCGGGGGTTGCCGCCCGAAATAGCGAGGCCAATCACCAAAAAGTTGATGGCCGCCAAGATCAGGCCAAAGCGCCAGGACAACTCGGCCTGGTTCAACGGCGTGAGGTTGTTGAGCAACTGGAGGGTAGGGCGGGTATTGATTTCCAAGGGGCTCTCGCCGTCAAACACATCCACACCCACTTTGGTGCCGTATTCCTCAAATTCGCTGACCTTCAAGGACTGGGCTCCGACTTCATTTTCTAGCCGCTGGCCATTGCTCAGCATCAGGAATCGATCGTTCCCAACGGTTTCAACGCGACCACGGCGGGCAGAGGTGGTGGTTTGTTTGCCTTCTTCAGTGGTGGCAATGAAAACATTGCTGCCTGACTGTGGGCTCAAGGGGTCTTTCTCGACAAAAAACACACGTTTTCCCCCAGCGGACTCTTGAAACTGCCCCGGTTCAATACGTTCCAAATCTCCGCGTCGCTCGTATTGGACTTTCATGTCGTCAATGCGCTGGTTCGACCAAGGCAGCACCAAAAGGGCCAACGCCGCAATCGCCGCCAAGACGGGCCAGGCAAACCGAAACATGGGTCGCAGCAGCCCCGCCAAACCCTGGCCACTGGAGAACCAGATCACCATCTCACTGTCTCTGTACATGCGCGACAGCGCCGACATGACTGAGATGAAGAGGCTCATGGTCAAAATAGTGGGCATGTAGGCCAACACCGTATAGCCCATGACCAGCATGACATCTGACGGGTTAAAACTGCCGCGGGAGGCCTGACCCAAGGTGCGGATGAGCGTCATCGTCATGACGACGGTCGCCAAAACGATCAGCGTCGCGCCAAAACTGCGGGCCAGCTCCTTGCGTATCGAGGAATGGAATAACATTGGTTGGGCAATTTGCGGGGTAAGAGAGGTTGCAAGTAGCTACCCAACTTACCCTCAACTAAATGGGAATCCTGAATTATGAACTTTGAACTCAAATCACTGAGCGTGGCAGCGGCGGCTCTTCTGAAGGCCGATGGCTTGATTGTCCTTGCAACTGAGGGCTTCAAGCCTGGCAAAGATGAACTTTTCGAGCTTGTTGATCAAGCGCTGAAAGCCGGTGATTTTGAGACAAAAGCAGGCAAGACCCTCTCGCTCTACCGACCCGCAGGCTTTAGCGCATCGCGTGTGGTGTTTGCCGGCGCGGGTGAGGGCTCTGCCAAGGACGTCCGCCAAGCCATGTCGGCGGCGATGGGCCACTTCAAGGGCAGCAAGACCAAACAACTGATTGTCTGTTTTACCGATGGGGCGACGGACGCGGCATTGCGAAGCGTCGTCACAGGCGCGGCTGAGGCCAGCTATGTCTACACCACCACCAAGTCCAAGCCAGAAGGTCGGGAGCTTCAGCGCGTCATTGTGGGGGTGCCGAAGCTGGGCAAATTAAAGAGCGGCTTTGACAGCCTGGTCGCCACGGTATCCGGCGTAGAGTTTGCCAAAGAGTGGGCCAATCGACCCGCCAACCATGCGACCCCCATGCTTTTGGCGGACGCTGCCCGCTCGCTCGCAAAATTCCCCAAGATCAAATGCGAGGTCCTGGGACCCAAGGACGTTGAAAAGCTGAAAATGGGCGCCTTTATGGCCGTTGCCCAAGGGTCAGAGCAGCCCTTGCAATTCATTGTCTTGCGTTATGACGGCGCTGCCAAGTCGCAGGCGCCTACGGTGCTGGTGGGCAAAGGCATTACCTTTGACTGTGGTGGTGTGTCCATCAAACCAGCGGCCGAGATGGACGAAATGAAGTTCGACATGTGTGGCGCGGCCAGCGTGTTGGGCGTATTCAGGGCCTTGGGTGAGTTGAGCCCCGCCATCAATGTGATTGGTTTGATCCCTGCCTGTGAAAACCTGATCAACGGCCGGGCGGTTAAACCGGGCGATGTGGTGACCAGCATGAGTGGTCAAACCATTGAAATTTTGAACACCGATGCTGAAGGGCGTTTGGTTTTGTGTGACGCCTTGACCTATGCCGAGCGCTTCAAGCCCCGCGCAGTCATTGATATTGCCACTTTGACCGGCGCCTGTGTGGTTGCGCTTGGCGCGGTGAGAAGCGGCCTGTTTTCCAACGACGAGGGACTGGTTTCTGCCCTGGCCGAGGCTGGATCAAGCTCGCACGATTTGTGCTGGCGGATGCCCCTGGACGAAGAATACGCGGAAGGGCTCAAGACAAATTTTGCCGATGTTGCCAACGTGGCAGGTCGAGCCGGGGGCGCCGTGACTGCCGCCAAATTTTTGCAGCGCTTTACGGCTAAATTCCCCTGGGCGCATTTGGACATTGCCGGGACGGCTTGGAAAAGCGGGGCAGCCAAGGGCGCGACAGGTCGCCCGGTGCCTCTGTTGCTCGCCTACCTCACGGCTGGCACCAAATAAGGAAACGGTTTTTCCTTGACTGAAGTTGCATTTCATTTCAACGCGCCTGATCCAGTCGCGTACGCGTGTCGTTTGCTTCGCAAAGCGGTCAGCGCTGGCGCCAAAGTTATTGTGACGGGGGCGCCCGCTACTTTGAAGCAACTGGATACCTCACTTTGGGCCGTCTCTGCTACCGACTTTGTGCCCCATTGCCTGATGCGTGGGGACCCTCGAGTCATAGCGGCGTCCCCCGTTATTTTGACCACGCAGATTGAAGCAGCACCACATCGCGAGGTTTTGCTCAATTTGGGTGGGGCGGTGCCTGGTGGCTTTGATTTGTTCCAACGCGTCATTGAGGTTGTGAGTCTGGATGAGGAGGACCGTCTTGCAGCCAGAGCGCGATGGATTGAATACACCCGGTTGGGTTACACCATACGACGGCATGACCTCGTTTTGCAGGAGGGGCCTGCATGAGTACACCCCCCCGTCAAACGCCCCGGTTTTTACCGACGCTCACAGAAGTTGTCCGGCCGTCGGAGTTGCAGGGGAGCGTCCCTGCATTGCCGTCGGATTCGGAAAAACTCCTTCAGGATTTGCAACTCAAAGTGGATGCGCTCGTTAAAGCGCGGGTCGCACAGGAGTTGGAGCATCTGGTTCGCTCAGTCGTGGCGGAGAGTGCAAATGCATGGGTCGCCGATTTGCAAATCCGCTTGCATGACGAGGTCCGAAAACTGCTGACCGAGGCAATTTCTGCTCAGGATGAATTGAATAAGTTCAAATCATGAAGCATTAGCGGTCACGTTGGGTATCTTCCCTATGTATATGTGTCAAAAATTACGTTATCGTATCGGGTGTGTAATTTTAAATATTCACATTTAGTGTCCTCTTGATTTTCTAACTTGGAGTTTTTATGCATTTCAAAGTGAAAAGTACTTTGACCGTCTTGGCTGCAGCTACATTGCTGGTGGCTTGTGGTAAGAAGGAAGAGGCTGCTGCCCCTGCCGCTCCTGCGGCGGCTCCTGTCGCTGTTGAGGCACCTGCTAGCTCGGTTGTCAAAATTGGCCACGTCGGTCCAACCAGTGGTGCGATTGCCCACTTGGGTAAAGACAATGAGAATGGCGCCCGTTTGGCCATTGAAGAGTTGAACACCGCTGGTGTCATGATTGACGGCCAAAAGGTAACTCTGGAACTGATGGCTGAAGACGACGCTGCAGATCCTAAGCAAGGCACTGCTGTTGCGCAGAAGCTGGTTGACGCTAAAGTGGCTGGTGTTGTGGGTCACCTGAATTCGGGTACCACCATTCCTGCCTCCAAGATTTACAGCGACGCAGGCATTCCTCAAGTTTCGCCTTCTGCGACCAATCCAAAATACACACGTCAAGGCTTCAAAACCGCCTTCCGTATGGTGGCTGACGACACCCAGTTGGGCGGCACATTGGGCCGTTACGCTGTGAATACGCTGAAAGGCCAATCCATCGCCGTGATTGATGACCGTACTGCGTACGGCCAAGGTGTTGCTGAAGAGTTCAGCAAAGCCGTTGAGGCTGCTGGTGGCAAAGTCGTCGCTAAAGAGTTCACGACAGACAAAGCAACTGACTTCAACTCCATTTTGACCACCATCAAAGGCAAAAAGCCTGACGTCGTGTTCTTCGGTGGTATGGACGCCGTTGCCGGCCCCATGCTGAAGCAGATGAAGGCACTCGGCATCAAAGCCAAGTTCATGGGTGGCGATGGCATTTGTTCAACCGAGTTGGTTAAGCTGGGTGGCGACGCGATTGTGGACGACATGGTCTACTGCGCTGAAGCCGGTGGCGTCGAAGGCGAAGACAAGGTTGGAATGGACGCATTCAAAACCAAGTTCAAAGCCAAGTTTGGTTCTGACGTTCAGGTTTACGCTCCCTACGTTTACGATGCTGTGAACATCATGGTTGCCGCCATGGTCAAGGCTGGTTCTTCTGACCCAGTCAAGTACCTGCCTGTGTTGGCTGCTACAGCTGATTACAAAGGCGTGACTGGCCCTGTGACATTTGATGAGAAAGGCGACATCAAGAATGGCGCGCTGACTCTGAAAACTGTTCGCGGTGGTCAATTGACAACGCTGGCCGTGATTCGCTAATCTATCGGCTGTGGAAGAGCCAGTTTGAAACTGGCTCAAAAGGGGAAGCACTTGCAAAGGTGCTTCCTTTTTTTACGCCTGTTGACTGCTTTGTCGGGTATGAGTCCATGAGTGTCAGATTTTTTGCGACTTAATTGTCTATTGGCCAGAAATCATCGCCATGCTCGGTTAAACTACTACTTGCTGGAGCGGTGGATGAGCGGTTTAAGTCACACGCCTGGAAAGCGTGCGAGGGGTCAAACCCTCCGCGGGTTCGAATCCCGCCTGCTCCGCCAGTAACAAGAAAACCCTGCATCAATTCATTGATGCAGGGTTTTGCTTTTAGTGGGTCCTATTTGTTGGTCTGGATCATCTTCATGGCGGACGCGACAAGGGCGGATACTTCGGTCATGTTGCTGGGAACAATTAAAGTTGTCGTTGCATCTTGGGCGACCTTTGCGTAGGCCTCTACAGCTTTTTCGGCTACTTTCAATTGAACGGCTTCGGCGCCACCTGGTTGGCGAATAGCCGCTGCGATGCGTTCAATAGCGCCTGCTGTTGCTTCCGCTACAGCGGTAATCGATTGCGCGTCACCTTGTGCTTTATTGATGACGGCTTGTTTCTCGCCCTCTGAGCGTGCAATGAATGCTTCCCGCTCACCGGTCGCAATATTGATCTGCTCTTGCCGACGTCCTTCTGAGGCTGCAATGAGAGCCCGCTTGCCGCGTTCAGCCGTAATTTGCTGTTGCATGGCGTGAAGAATCTCATTTGGAGGCGTCAGGTCTTTAATCTCATAACGAAGTACTTTGACACCCCAATTGAGAGCGGCCTCATCAACAGCCTGAACCACCTGAGCGTTGATCACATCCCGCTCTTCAAATGTTTTGTCAAGCTCAAGTCTGCCAATAATTGAGCGCAGAGAAGTTTGAGCCAGTTGGGAAATGGCCATGATGTAGTTGCTAGAGCCATAACTGGCCCGCATTGCATCCGTGACTTGGAAATACAGAATGCCATCGACCTGGAGTTGGGTGTTGTCCTTGGTGATGCAGACTTGGCTTGCGATATCCAAAGGCACCTCTTTCAGCAGGTGCTTGTAAGCCACTTTATCGACAAAAGGAACCAGGAAATTCAAACCTGGTGTCAATGTCCCCGTGTACTTTCCCAGTCGCTCGACGACCCACGCGTGCTGCTGCGGCACAACCTTGACTGATTGTGTAATGAAGATGACTGCGATGATCAGCAGTATTGTGGCGATTTCCATTGATGACTCCAATTGATTGTGATTGATTAAACGCGTTTGACTATCAGGCGACTGCCGACGACTTCGATGACCCGGTACTGACCCCGGGTTGGCTCAGCGGAGCTTTCTGACAGAGCGACACTCCAGATGGCACCTCTGTACTTGACCTTGCTGGTCCTGTCGGGTAACCATTCATCCACCTGCAAAACTTCCCCGATATCCAGATTGACATCTGGATTGGCGCTGGCAGGTGGTTCTGTCGGTTGTGAGCGCCTATAGCGCCGCCATGCGACCACGAACCCGCCGCCAAAGATGGCTGCCACGACAAACTGGATTGTGATTGAGGCACCAGCATGAGCGGCCAATGCTGCGGCGACGAATCCAAAAGAGATCATCAGCAGGTAAAACGTTCCCGTCAGCAATTCAACTGCGACAATGGATCCCGCCAGCACCCACCAGATCGTTGACTCGGCCATACCCACTCCTTGACTTGTTTTGATCTGTTCATTTTGTGTCCAAAATGACAGTTTCCTGAGATGAATGGGCCATAAGTCCTTACACTTCGCGCCTGTTTAGTATTATTCCCTTTTGTGTCGTTGGAGTTCAGCATGAAGTTTCGCTTTCCCATAGTCATCATCGACGAAGATTTCCGTTCTGAGAATACGTCGGGACTGGGTATTCGGGCATTGGCCCAAGCGATCGAGTCGGAAGGTTTTGAGATTCTTGGAGTAACCAGTTACGGTGATCTCAGCCAGTTCGCGCAGCAGCAAAGCCGCGCCAGCGCCTTCATCTTGTCAATTGATGATGAAGAGTTTTCATCACCAGGTCCGGATCTTGACCCCGTGGTGGTCAACCTTCGCCACTTTATTGAAGAGGTGCGTCGCAGGAACCTGGATGTGCCAATCTACATCTATGGCGAGACAAAAACGTCGCGCCATTTGCCCAATGATATTTTGCGCGAGCTACATGGCTTCATTCACATGTTTGAAGACACGCCTGAGTTTGTGGCTCGGCACATCATTCGTGAGGCAAAGAGCTACCTGGAAGGTGTCCAACCCCCATTTTTTAAAGCTCTTCTGGACTACGCCGAGGACGGCTCGTACTCTTGGCATTGCCCAGGACACTCCGGTGGCGTTGCGTTTCTGAAAAGCCCTGTGGGGCAGATGTACCATCAGTTTTATGGTGAAAACATGCTGCGGGCCGATGTTTGTAACGCAGTGGAAGAGCTGGGGCAACTTCTGGATCATGACGGAGCCATTGGACAAAGTGAGCGCAACGCAGCGCGCATTTTCAATGCGGACCACTGCTTTTTCGTCACCAACGGCACCAGCACCAGCAACAAGATGGTTTGGCACCACACGGTAGCGCCGAATGATGTCGTCGTGGTGGACCGTAACTGCCACGTGTCAAATTTGCACGCGATCATCATGACCGGTGCCATTCCCGTGTTTTTGAAGCCGACCCGCAATCATTTCGGCATTATTGGCCCCATCCCCAAAAGCGAGTTTGAGCCAGCCGCAATCAAGGCGAAAATCAAGGCCAATCCATTGGTGGCACAGCATCTGCCTGACGTGGATGTCAGCAAAATCAAGCCTCGCGTGTTGACTTTGACTCAGTCGACCTACGATGGCGTGCTCTACAACACAGAGACCGTCAAAAACATGTTGGACGGCTATGTTGATAACCTTCACTTTGACGAGGCATGGTTGCCGCATGCTGCCTTTCACCCTATTTATGGCACCTACCATGCCATGGGGAAGAATCGCGTCCGGCCAAAACATGCCATGGTTTATTCGACGCAATCAATTCACAAATTGCTAGCTGGAATCAGCCAAGCCAGCCACGTGCTGGTTCAAGATTCGCAGACGGTCAAGCTGGACAAGCACCTCTTTAACGAGGCGTACCTGATGCACACCAGCACGAGCCCGCAGTACAGCATCATCGCCAGTTGCGACGTGGCGGCCGCGATGATGGAGCCGCCCGGTGGAACTGCGCTGGTTGAGGAAAGCATTGCCGAGGCGCTGGATTTCCGCAGGGCCATGCGCAAAATCGACAGCGAATACGGCGACGATTGGTGGTTCAAAGTGTGGGGCCCGGACAAGCTGGTGGAGGAGGGCATTGGCCGTGCTGACGACTGGATCATCAAGGGCGAATCTGCCAAGGCCAAAGCTGGTGTCAATTGGCACGGTTTTGGCAAGATGGCCACTGGCTTCAATATGCTGGACCCTATCAAGTCCACCATCGTGACCCCTGGTATGGATTTGAACGGCAAGTTCGCCAAGACGGGTATTCCGGCCAGCATCGTGACCAAGTTTCTGGCTGAGCACGGCGTGGTTGTTGAAAAAACTGGGCTGTACAGCTTTTTCATCATGTTCACCATTGGCATTACCAAGGGCCGTTGGAACAGCATGTTGACTGCGCTGCAGCAGTTCAAGGACGACTATGCCAAGAACCAGCCGATGTGGCGGATCCTGCCCGAGTTTTGCCAGAAATCGCCAAAGTACGAAAAGATGGGTCTGCGTGATTTGTGCCAGCACATTCACCAGCTTTATGCCAAGTACGATATCGCGCGCTTGACCACCGACATGTATCTAAGCGATTTGACTCCTGCCATGAAACCAAGTGATGCCTATGCACATATTGCGTTGCGAAAGACGGAGCGTGTCGCCATTGATGACCTGGAAGGTCGCATCACGGTTGGACTGGTTACGCCATACCCGCCCGGTATTCCCTTGCTGATCCCGGGTGAGGTTTTCAACAAGAAGATTGTGGATTACCTGAAGTTTTCACGGGAGTTCAATGAGCAGTGTCCTGGATTTGAGACGGACATTCACGGACTCGTTGAGGAAATGGGCGACGATGGCAAAAAGCACTATTTTGCTGATTGTGTCCGCGTCGCTGATTGATCTGGGGAATCTGATCTGAGCGATACCAGCGCCCTGTATGCAGGGCGCTGGTCTGAACATTATTGAGTTCCAAAGATGCGGTCTCCCGCATCGCCCAGTCCTGGCAAGATGTAGCCGTGATCACTTAGTTGGCGGTCAATGGCTGCTGTGTAAATTGGCACGTCTGGATGCAGCTTGTGCATCGTCGCAATGCCTTCGGGGCAGGTGAGCAAGCAGAGGAACTTGATGGACTTGGGTTTGAGTTGCTTCAAGCGTGTGATCGCAGCCGCGGCGGAGTTTCCTGTCGCCAACATGGGGTCAACCACGACGATGTCCCGTTCTTCCATGTCCTTTGGCATCTTGAAGTAGTACTCCACGGCTTGCAGCGTTTTCGGGTCTCGGTAAAGGCCAATGTGACCGACGCGTGCACCAGGCACCACTGACAGAACGCCGTCCAAAATACCATTGCCGGCGCGAAGAATGGAAACAAAAACCAGTTTCTTTCCGTCAATCATCTTGGCGGTCATGGTTTCAAGCGGGGTGTCAATGACAACATCCTGCATGGCCATGTCGCGGGTGACCTCGTAGGCCATTAGCATGCTCAACTCGTTCAATAGACGGCGAAAACTGTTGGTGCTGGCTTCTTTTTTGCGCATCAATGTGAGCTTGTGTTGAACCAGTGGGTGGTCAACCAAGTGGACCTGAGGGGCGTCTGAACTACTCATGGGAATTCCTTTTCAATACGGGGAGATGGTGGAGATTATCGTGATCAACGTTTTGATCCACCGAAAATGCCACCCAGAACCCCGCGAATAATTTGGCGACCGACCTCGCGGCCAATTGAACTTGCCGCGCTTTTAAATAGTTGCTCACCAACGGACGTGCGAGTTCCTCGCGCACCGCCACCCAGCATGGAGCCAATGCTGTCGAAAAAACCGCCTCCTGATGGTGCTGGTGTGGTGGTCTCCTTCCCCTTGGTGGGACTGGGCTCGGTAGATCCTTGGGGGGGAAGGCGATCCGCCGTGTGTCCTTTGATTTTTTCGTAGGCGGATTCGCGGTCTAACACTTTCTCATAGACGCCTGCAACGATGGATGAGTCAATCAGTGCCTGTCGTTGATCTTGTGTGATCGGGCCGATTTGGCTGGCGGGAGGGAGGACGAATACCCGTTCTGTCACACCTGGGCGACCCTTCTCGTCAAGAAAGCTGACAAGCGCCTCTCCGACTGCCAATTCAGTGATCGCGGTTTCGATGTCTAGCGCTGGGTTCTGACGCATCG
Source organism: uncultured beta proteobacterium (assembly GCA_963781205.1). Lineage (GTDB taxonomy): Bacteria > Pseudomonadota > Gammaproteobacteria > Burkholderiales > Burkholderiaceae_C > Rhodoferax. Next base: position 64,066 of record CAWAFG010000005.1, read on the forward strand.
TTTGAGCGGCGGCTTTGACAGCCTTCTGGTCACGTGGTGTGAAGGCTCGCAGCGCATGCTGAACACGGTTACCAAGTTGCGCCAACACTGTATCTGGAATGTCCAAGGGGTTTTGCGTGACGAAATAAACGCCCACGCCCTTGGATCGCACCAGACGCACCACCAACTCAATGCGCTCAACCAGCACCTTCGGCGCATCGGCAAACAGGAGGTGGGCTTCGTCAAAGAAGAAAACCATTTTTGGTTTTTCTTGGTCGCCCACTTCTGGCAAAGTTTCAAAAAGCTCGCTGAGCAGCCAAAGAAGGAACGTTCCATAAAGCCGGGGCGAACTCATTAGTTTGTCGGCGGCCAGCACGTTGACCACGCCGCGACCTTGTGGGTCGGTTTGCATGAAGTCGGCAATATTGAGCATCGGTTCGCCAAAAAATTTGGCACCTCCTTGGCCTTCAATTTGCATCAGCCCGCGCTGAATGGCCCCGACACTGGCGGCGCTGATATTGCCGTATTCTGTGGTGAACTGAGAGGCGTTGTCGCCGACCCATTGGCACATCGCCCGCAAATCTTTCATGTCAAGCAACAGCAGGCCGTCATCGTCTGCAATCTTGAACACCAGTTGCAAGACACCCGCTTGCGTTTCATTCAGGTTGAGCATTCGCGCCAGTAACAAGGGGCCCAAGTCACTCACCGTTGCTCGAACAGGATGGCCTTGCTCGCCGAAGACGTCCCAAAGTGTGGTGGGCGATGCTCTGAATTCAGGAGCGGCTATCGCCCGTTCCTCAAGGACTTTGGCCAGTTTCGTACCCAAAGTTCCGGCTTGAGAGATGCCGGTGAGATCGCCCTTGATATCGGCCATGAATACTGGCACGCCGATGTTGGAAAACCCTTCAGCAAGGGTTTGCAGCGTAATTGTTTTGCCGGTGCCTGTGGCTCCCGTGATGAGTCCATGGCGGTTGGCCTTGTCGGGACGCAGGAAGCATTGGGTTTCGCCGTGTTGTGCAATCAGAATCGGATCAGACATGGAACTCTCAAAAAGTACAATCGAGCCAATAGCGTAACGATTTTTTGAAGGATTCCCCGTGGCAGGACATAGTAAATGGGCCAATATTCAGCACCGAAAGGGGCGTCAGGACGAAAAGCGGGGGAAGGTGTGGACTCGGATCATTCGCGAGATCACGGTGGCTGCTCGCGCCGGTGGCGGGGATCTGGCGACCAATCCGCGTCTGCGATTGGCCGTTGACCGTGCGAAAGCGGCCAATATGCCCGCTGACCGTGTCAAATACAACATTGACAAGGCGACCGGCAACCAAGAAGGCGTCAACTATGAAGAAATTCGCTACGAGGGTTATGGCATAGGCGGTGCGGCCATCGTTGTGGACACCATGACGGACAACAAGGTGCGCACAGTGGCCGAGGTTCGCCACGCGTTCTCCAAGCACGGCGGCAATATGGGGACAGAGGGGTCCGTCGTGTTTCAGTTCAAGCATTGCGGGCAGTTGATTTTTGCGCCAGGGACCGATGAAGAAAAAATCATGGAAGTGGCTCTTGAGGCCGGTGCAGACGATGTGATTACTGGTGACGACGGTTCCATTGAGGTGTTGACGGCGTACCCCGATTTCGAGATCGTTAAAAATGCCTTGGAAGCGGCTGGGTTAACACCAGAGGTTGCCGAAGTGACGATGCGGGCAGAAAACCTGATTGAACTTACTGGCGAAGACGCCGCGCGAATGCAGAAGTTGCTCGATGTTCTTGAGGAACTTGACGACACACAAAATATTTTTCACAACGCAGAGATTGACAGCAGCGCACTATGAACATTCTTGTGATTGGCGGCGGTGGCCGTGAACACGCCTTGGCGTGGAAGTTGGCGCAATCCGCCAAGGTTCAAAATATCTACGTGGCGCCGGGCAACGGCGGAACGGCGTTGGATGATCGCTTCACGAATCTGCCGATTACCGACGTGAAAGAGTTGCGGGTTTGGGCCGAAGCGAACAAAATTTTGCTGACCGTGGTTGGGCCTGAGGCACCACTGGCAGCCGGTGTTGTGGATGAGTTCCGGAAAAATGGAATGCGCATCTTTGGCCCCACCCAAGCGGCAGCGCAGCTCGAAAGTTCAAAAGCCTTTTCCAAATCGTTTATGAAGCGGCATGGGATACCCACCGCTGAGTACGACACGTTCACGGACCCTGTAGCGGCTCACGCCTACATTGACAAAATGGGCGCGCCCATTGTCATCAAGGCGGATGGGTTGGCGGCAGGCAAGGGCGTTGTTGTGGCCATGACGCTGGTGGAAGCCCATGAGGCTGTGGACTTCATGCTTTTGGACAACGCCTTGGGTGTCGCGCACAACGAAGGCGGTGCACGAGTTGTTATTGAAGAGTTTCTGGTCGGGGAAGAGGCCAGTTTTATCGTCTTGTGCGACGGAAAAAATGTGTTGGCACTGGCGACCAGTCAGGATCACAAGCGGCTCCTGGATGGTGATTTGGGTCCCAATACCGGCGGCATGGGGGCCTACTCCCCGGCGCCTGTCGTGACCCCTGATGTTCATGCCCGTGCGATGCGGGAAATCATTCTGCCGACAATTCGGGGGATGGAAAAGGACGGGATTCCCTACACTGGTTTTTTATATGCCGGATTGATGATTAGTCCCGATGGCCATGCGAAAACGCTTGAATTCAATTGTCGAATGGGTGACCCAGAAACACAGCCGATTTTGATGAGGCTCAAAACCGAGTTGGTGGATGTCATGATGGCAGCCACTGAGCCTGGTCCACATGGGCGACTTGATCTGATCGAGCTCGAGTGGGATCGTCGCACGGCTTTGGGTGTGGTGATCGCGGCTCATGGCTATCCCATGAACCCGAGAAAAGGGGACGTCATCACGGGCTTGCCCAAAGATGCAGACGACGCGGTCGTCTTTCACGCTGGAACTTCTCTGAAAGATGGTGAGTTGCTCACGTCTGGTGGACGTGTCTTGTGCGTCACAGTACTGGCCGATAACGTTCGTCAAGCACAACAGCGCGCATACGAAGTGGCGCACCGCATCAACTTTAGCGGCGCGCAATACCGCTCGGATATCGGTTACCGGGCCGTTAAAAGTGCCGCACTGTGAATGATCTCTCCACTTCGAGCGTTGGTGAATATCTTAGAGCTCTGCAAGACCGAATCACGTCCGCTATTGCGGACGTTGATGGAACTCCGTTTTTAAGCGACTCATGGGTGAAGGCACCGGGTGAGCCGCTGCAGGGCAGGGGCGTGACCCGAATTCTTGAGGGTGGGCAGGTGTTTGAGCGGGCAGGATGCGGCTTTTCGCATGTTCGTGGTTCAAAGTTACCGCCTTCTGCCACGCAACATCGCCCTGAGTTGGTAGGTGCTTCGTTTGAGGCCATGGGCGTGTCCTTGGTCTTTCATCCGCGCAACCCCTATGTTCCGACGGTTCACATGAATGTGCGCATGTTGGCAGCAACCGGGTCTGATGGGCAGTTGGTTCGCTGGTTTGGCGGCGGGATGGACATGACGCCCATCTATGGCTTCGACGATGATTGCGTGCATTTCCACCGCAGTTGTAAAGCAGCCCTTGCGCCCTTTGGTGTTGATAAATACCCTCGCTTCAAGACATGGTGCGATGAATATTTTTATTTGAAGCATCGCTCTGAGCAGCGCGGAATCGGTGGTATTTTCTTTGATGACTTTTCTGAATTAGGTGCAGGCGACAACCTGCGAATGATGCAATCTGTCGGAGATTCGTTTTTGGACGCGTATTTGCCTATTGTTTCGCGACGAAAAGACGCACCTTACGGTGAACGCGAGCGGGAATTTCAGTTGTACCGTCGTGGGCGATACGTTGAGTTCAACTTGGTGTGGGATCGTGGCACCCACTTTGGGTTGCAGTCGGGTGGGCGCACGGAGTCAATTCTGCTGTCCATGCCACCACTGGCGAGCTGGTCTTATCAAAATGCCCCTGAAGTGGGGTCGCCCGAGGCGGATTTATACGCCAAGTATTTGGTGCGCAAGGATTGGGTTTGACAGACAGCGCCACAACACCCAAGCGGGTTGGTGTCTTCGGTGGTGCATTTGATCCACCTCACATTGCGCATGGCGCGCTGGTTCGCGCCGCTCTCGATACTTTGAATCTCGATGAGCTTCGAATTGTTCCGACAGGTCATGCATGGCACAAGTCTCGCCCTTTGAGTTTGGCATCACATCGCTTGGCGATGTGTCAATTGGCGTTTGGATACATACCCAAGGTGATCGTTGACCCTAGAGAGATAAGTCGTCCTGGGCCCAGTTATACCGTGGACACTTTGAGTGAGTTGTCCAAGCAGTTTCCTGATGCTGAACTCTATTTGATCATTGGTGGCGACCAAGCGAGGGCCCTGGCAAGTTGGCACGATTGGCGGGAGATTTTGCGCTTAGCTATAATTTGTGTAGCTGAGCGCGAAGATATGACGGGGGCCAACCCGCCGTTTATGGCCCCAACTGGGTTTGAATCGCGTTTCAGGCAGCTGCATCTGCCAGCAATGCCTGTCAGCGCAACAGAAATTCGATCCCGAATTGCAGCGCAACACAGTGTTGCCACGCTGGTTTTTAAGCCAGTAGCGCGTTATATTGACGATCACCACCTTTACCAGACCATTTGATGACTACATCTACCGTTGCCAAAAAAGACATTCAAAAACTCCAGCGAGCCATCGTGGATGGGTTGGAAGATGTCAAAGCCCAAGACATTCAGGTCTTCGATACTGAGCATCTCTCCGCTTTGTTTGAGCGGGTCATCATTGCATCTGGCACGTCCAATCGCCAAACCAAAGCCCTTGCTGGGAGTGTGAGGGATGCCGTGCGTGATGCCGGTTTTCCGAAGCCTCGCGTTGAGGGGGAAGCCAACGGGGAGTGGATTATTGTCGATTGTGGTCAGGCGGTTGTGCACGTCATGCAACCCAACTTTCGCCAATACTACAACCTGGAAGAGTTGTGGGGTGAGAAGCCCGTCCGTCTCAAATTTGGTGCGGTAAAGCCAGCGGGGCCTGAGGCGGCTCAGCCTGCCAAAGTTGCCAAGGCCGAAAAAGAAGTCAAGGAGCCAGGCAGTCTGCGGCGTTCGAATGCCGCCAAGATTGGTGTGCAAGAAGCCTTCCCGTCCAAAGCTCAGTTGAAGAAGACGATGGATGCCAAAGCGGCCGCCAAATCACCTGCTAAAAAAGCGGCGCCCAAGAAAACACCCGCGGTCAAAGTGACTTCAAAAACAGTTGTGGTAAATGCGCCCGTGAAAGCGGCTGCAAAAAAAGCACCTGCCAAAAAAGCAGCGGTCAAGCGCACGGTCGCCAAGAAGACGTCCACGCCTAAGTCCTGATAGGGCGAGCGGTGCGATTGATAATCGTGGCCGTTGGCCAGCGAGTGCCCGATTGGGCGCAGACCGCTTGGGATGACTATGCCAAGCGGTTTCCTTTTGAGTTGAAGATAGAGCTGAAGGCGGTCAAGACGGAGCCTCGAGCCAGCAAAACGTTGGAGTCGCTGTATGCCGCGGAGCGCTCAAGGATCGAGGCCGCAATTCCAAAAGGTTGTCGCATTGTCGCCCTGGACGAACGTGGCACGACGTTGACGACCATGGCATTGGCATCAAAACTTGAGAACTGGCAGTTAGAGGGCGATGATGTGGCATTGGTCATCGGAGGTCCAGATGGGCTAGATCCTGCGTTCAAGAGCGCAGCGCATGAGCGTATCCGCTTGTCTGATTTGACCCTGCCGCACGCGATGGTCCGAGTCTTGTTGGTTGAGCAACTCTATCGTGCCTGGTCGATCAATTCAAACCACCCCTATCACAGGGAGTAGCTATCTGACATCGCTCGGTCTGAACCTGATTGACCGATACCAATTGGTGGTAACTTCGAATCCATGTCTTCATTTATTTATTTGGCCTCACAAAGTCCCAGGCGTCAGCAGTTGCTGGAGCAGCTTGGCGTCTCTTTTGAATTGCTTTTGGCGGGTCCAACCGAAGACGTTGAGGCGTTGGAGACCGAGATTCGAAACGAATCGCCCTCAGACTATGTTCGGCGCGTCACGGAACTCAAGCTTGATTCTGCATTGAAGCGACAAGCGGACAGAGGATTGGCGGAAGCCCCCGTTTTGTGTTCAGACACCACTGTTTCTTTGGGATGCAATATTTTTGGCAAACCCGCTGATGCTACGGATGCAGTTCGTATTTTGTCCGAGTTGTCAGGTCAAACCCACCGAGTGCTGACGGCCGTTGTGTTGGGGACCAGCAGTCGCCGTGTGAGAGTCTTGTGTGAATCGTTTGTGACATTCGCCGAAATGTCTCGCAAACAGATAGACGCCTATGTCGCGACCGGGGAGCCGATGGGTAAGGCCGGTGCCTATGCGATCCAGGGGCGAGCCGCGACATTTATCTCTCGCTTGGAGGGGAGTTATACCGGTATCGTTGGTCTGCCTATGTTTGAAACGGCTGGGTTGTTACGCTCTTTTGGCTTTGAGATCTAACTCGTTATGCAAGAAGACATTCTGATCAATTGGTCTCCTCAGGAAACTCGCGTTGCCGTTGTTGAAAACGGGGCATTGCAAGAACTGCATGTTGAGAGGACCTTGGAGCGAGGCTTGGTTGGCAATGTCTATTTAGGCAAGGTGGCTCGGGTTCTTCCGGGCATGCAATCAGCCTTCATTGATATCGGTCTGGAGCGGGCAGCGTTCCTACATGTCGCTGATGTGTGGCACCGACAACCTGATGGAGAGCCGCCAAGTTTGGTCCGTAATACGCAGCCGCAGATTCCAATAGAAAAGCAGGTGTTTGAAGGTCAGGTGTTGACCGTTCAAGTGATCAAAGATCCGATCGGTACCAAGGGCGCACGCCTGTCGACTCAGATCAGTATCGCCGGACGAATGTTGGTATTTCTGCCTCAAGACGATCACGTTGGCGTATCCCAGAAGATTCCTCCAGCGCTACGTGACGAATTGCGGTCCAGGCTGCAGCGCCTCGCGGGTTCCCAAGGCGGGGGATTGATTCTCCGAACCAATGGAGAGGATGCATCTGATCAAGAACTATCCGACGACATCACGTACTTGCGCAAGGCTTGGGCCCGCATCAAAGATGCCTCAGTACGACTGCCTCCGATGTCACTCCTGCATCAAGACTTAAGCCTCCTGCAGCGAGTTTTACGCGATTTGGTTGGCGAAAGAACCCAAACCATCCGGGTGGACTCACGCGAACAATTTGACTCCTTGCGGGCGTTTGGACTCGAGTTCATGCCGTCTGCCGCCACAAAGCTCCAGCATTACAAGGGTGAGCGACCCATATTTGACCTTGATGCGATCGACGACGATATTGCCAAGGCACTTGGCCGGCGTGTTGACCTGAAATCGGGTGGCTATCTCATCGTTGATCAAACAGAGGCGCTGACGACCATTGATGTCAATACGGGTGGATTTGTTGGCGCGAGAAATTTTGACGACACCATCTTCAAGACCAATTTAGAAGCAACTCAGGCGATTGCTCGCCAGTTGAGGTTGCGAAATTTGGGTGGAATCATCATTGTTGATTTCATTGATATGGTTCGCACGGATCACCAAGACACTGTCTTGGCCGAATTTCGCAAGCAATTGGGCCGAGATCGCGTCAAGACGAACGCCAGCGGTTTCTCTCAACTCGGCTTGGTTGAGATGACCCGAAAGCGAACGCGTGAGTCATTGGCGCACATGCTATGTGAGCCCTGCCCAACCTGCGACAGCAAAGGTATTGTCAAAACCGCTCGTAGCGTAACCTATGATATTTTTCGAGAAATTCTGAGAGAAGCGCGCCAGTTCAACCCTCGTGAATTTCGCGTTGTCGCCGCTCCGAAGGTCATTGAGCTGTTTCTCGATGAAGAAAGTGAGCACTTGGCTGGCTTAAGCGAATTCATTGGGAAGCCGGTGTCGCTTCAGAGCGATAGCGCGATGGGGCCTGAGCAATACGACATCGTATTGATTTAAATTTATGCGTATTGCCGTTATAAGCCGCCATTTTTCTCGGGCAGGAGGAGGCGCTGAAAGTTACGCCGTCGCGTTGGTCCAGGGGATGGCTTCTCGCCATGAGGTTCACGTTTTCTCACAGGCGTCCAATCACCCTGTCCAGGGGGTGACGTATCACAAGCGTGTTTTGCCTGTTCCAGAAACCACGGTGGCTGAATCAACTGTGGTTTGCCGTTTCCACTTGGCGACAAACTCGGCGTGGCTTTGACATCGTCCATTCTCACGAAAACACATGGCAAGGCCAGATTCAGACCATTCACGTCAGGCCGGTACAGGCACAACCTGTTTTTTCCCTACAGTGGAGTGAGTCTGGTATTCCGTTGGGTCAAAGGTCGTCTTGAGTCCTCGATTGATCACGTATCTTCTTCTGGAAGGTTCACGTTTTAAATCTAGTTCAAGCCGACAGGTTGTTGCCACGTCTGCCCACCTCTGTCAGGAATGTGAAGAGGCTTACCCCAACTGCTATTGGCAAGATCAAAGTTGTGACTCCCGGTGTCAATCTTCACAAATCGTTGTGGCAGAAGTCCGATGCACGCCGCGCACTTAATTTGCCGCAGGATGGTCAAATGATCCTTTTGGTTGCCAATGATTATCGCCAGAAAAGGGTTGGATACACTTCTCAAATCCTTACGTCATATTCCTTCCTCTGTTTTTTTGGCGGTGGCTGGCAACCCAAGCGCCTCTGAAAAATACCGTCGCATGGCGCGAGAGTTGGGTATTGAGGATCGAGTGTATTTTTTGGGCTCTCTTGACGACCTTTCCCCCGCGTATGCTGCGGCTGATTGCTTGGCGCATCCTACGCTTGAAGACAGTTTCGCGATGGTCGTGCTTGAGGCCATGGCCCACGGGCTCCCTGTCGTCGTAAGTGGCCCGGACGCAGTGTGGCGTCTCCCGTCAATTGGACGCACGGGGTGAATGCATTGATATTGTCAGACCCGAAAAATGAAAAAGAACTAGCCAGCCAAATCGTTGCGGTATTGGACGATCGAGACTTGTCCCACAGTTTGCAGCAAGGCGGCTTCGCATTTGCTGAACGACATTCTTGGGATACTGCCGTTCTACAATATGAAAAGCTGTATTCCCAAGCCGAGCATTGATCGTTCATTGTCCATCTGTTCTTCGGGCAGCTGAAATTTTATTCCTATTTAATCAAGATCTGAATGAGTTTGAACCCACGGCCTCGCTGGTTGATTATTTCGCATGCATTCAATATGGATGGACGTGCGGCCAGTCAAACCATTACAGACAAGCTTCCTCATTTACAGGAGCGCCGGAATTGAAATCGTTGTTCTGAGCGGTGTATCCGGTCGTCATGATGTCGGGTTTGAACACCATCAACTTTGGCCAGCTGGCCCCGCGGGTATTCGGTTCGAACTGCGCCATGTATTGCGCAAGCGATTGGGCAATGGTTTCCTTTACCGCTTCTGCATGACGCTGGCATCCGCAATTTTGCTGCCAGGCATGTTGATCGAAAAACTTCTGCGTCCCATTGAAAGCTCTTGGTCTTGGTGGTTAAGTGCCTATTTAAAAGGTCGTTCCTTAGCACGCCAGAAACCCTTTGATTTAATTTACTCGACGGGCGGGGCATTTGCTGCCCACATGGCCGCGTATGCACTTAAGCAAGCAACAGGCACCCCTTGGTTGGCCGAAGTGCATGACCCCATGGTCATGCCTGGAAAAACCCCCACGACGGCTCAGGAAAAAATGCAAGCCAAGGTCGAAGGCCAAATCTGCGCCGATGCAGATGTTGCGATCTGGTTCACTGACCAAGCTTTAGCTAGTGCCCGTCAACGCCACCCCCAGCTCGGGAACCGGGGCAAGATGATGCTACCGGGCATCGATAACCCCTTCCAAACGCTGCCTCCTTACATTCCTGGCGAGAAGTTTGTCATTGGGCATTTCGGCTCACTTTCACCAACGCGACACTTGGGCCCCATCATTGGAGCGCTTGAGACAGCTTTTTGGTCAACGCCCCGAATTAATGGATGTGGTCGAGTTGCACGTGTATGGCGGACCATTGGATAGTGTGTCGGTGTCGCTGCTTGCCCATTCCCCTGTTAAATCTTGTTTGCGGCATTTCGGGCGAATTGAAGCCGATCCTCTGACTGGTCTGTAGCGGCCGTCAGACAGATATTGAATCGAATGCGAACGGTTGACATTTTGTTGTTGCTTCACGGCGAAGATCCAATTTGCTCAGAGTACATCCCGTCAAAGCTCTATGAGTACTTGTGGATGCAGAGACCAATTCTGGCTGTTGTGCACAACAATCCCCAGATGGCTGCAATTATTCGAGGCCAAGGGCACACTGCTATTTCCACTGCATTCGATATTTCTCATCGGAAGATCGAGCAGGAAAACTTTGTTTTAGCCTTGAAGAGTATTTATTCGACTTGGAAGATTGGTGCAATCTGACACCAGAATATAAGATATCAAAATACACAACATTGGCAGCGGTGAATAGTATTAAAGAATGGGTGAGTTGTTTAATGATGGTAATTGATTATGCATTTATTGGGTATTTTTAGAAGAGTAAATTATATTTATATCGCAATCCGCAAATTTTATAGATAAATATGTTTCATAAAAAAAATTCGATATTTGGTGAGATTCTTGGTTTCACTTTTTTATTCTATCTGTCACTATTGCCAATTTCGGGGACAATTGCTCTTCGGAATTTTGTTTTATTGATTTTAGTTATTTTTACGACGGTAGTGATTTTCCGTTATTTTTTAAAAAATAATTTTGATGTTTCATATTTCAAAAAGATTGCGCCATGGTTGTTGTTTGTGTGGTGTATTTATTTACTATTATTTCCACTGATTTCGATTCAAAGCGATGTCGCATGGCAAAATTTACGAGGCCAATGGTCTCAATCTATGCTCGCTTGGATCGTCGGAATGGGTATTGTTGTAAGCTTATCGAACAATGGGCCGAGTATTTTTGCCTTGGCTTGGCTAGTTCTGTTCCCCTTTTATTACATCTTTCTCTAGCTTTTTTTTCATGGGTTGGATTACTAAATATTGGCCAGTCCACAACAATTGATTTGATATTCAAAATTGATAATTGGAACTTCGGATTTTATCGAAATTTGGATTGGCTAATAACACCGTTTCCAATGGGTTTTCGTGGAATTGAACCAATGCATGGAAACCTGGGGTACGCAGCTTGTCAAGCAATTGCCTTATTCGGCGTATCTTTTGGAGTCGCTTGGAGAGATCGAGATAGATCAATGCTTATCAAGGCTGGTCTTGCGATTGTTATATGTTTTTCCAGTATTCTTGTCGCTTACTCAAGAGGGGCGGTGGTATACGCATTATTTATTTTGGTTTTTTTGATTTATCTGTTTGTTTTTAAATGCAAATTAAAAAGAGTTCCGGGTATTTCAGTTAAAAAGAAATCGTTTTCAATTCTTCCATTTTTTTTGGGGGGGGGATGCGATTTTTTTAATCGTTATCACTGCATTTAATGCATTTGAAAAAGATGAGCGCTGGCATTCAATGTTTGACAAAGTCAAGATCGGTTATGTTAGTAAAAATCCACTCGATATCTTGTGCAATGGGGTTACGCAAGAGATTGAGGATGAGGTTAATCAGAATTTTTCAAATCGGGATTCAGTCTATAGAAAAGTATTGATCGATGGATTAAAGATGCAGGATGGGGGACGTGTTCTGCTCATGAGAGCTGGTTTCGATTTAATGATTCGAAATCCTATTGGCTTGGATGGATCAAGATATTCATTTCAAAAGCTTCTTAGAGAAAAATGCGGCCATGAACCAGTCCTTCAATTCTCCCACTCCCATCAAGGTTGGCTTGATCTTGGAATGGCATTGGGATGGATTGGTGTCTTTCTCTATGCCGCATTATTGTTATATTTTCTGTTTTATGGTTTAAGTAATTTGAAAAATAGTCAATCCATGCCATGGGCGCTTGCGATTAGTTTGATTAGTAGTTTTTGGTTGTTGAGAGGATTTGCTGATTCAGTTTACAGAGAGCATTATTTGCAAATGCAGGCTGTACTTTTGGCTTACCTATACGGCAGATTACTTATATGTCGACAGACTGTTATCAATGCGCCGAAGGATGGCGGGTAACCCGCAGGTGATTCGTTGCGACAACGGGCCGGAAAACTCCAGTGGCACCATCCAGAGCGGGGCTAAGGGATGGGGGTAATCGCCTCGATAAACCAAAGCGTCAGAAGTAGAATTTTCTTGTAAAGAAGTTCTGCATGAAGCGATCAAGATTTACCGACAGCCAGATCATGGAGGCGATCAAACGCGTTGAATCAGGTTTACCTGTACCGGAGTTGTGCCGCGACTTGGGCGTCAGCTCCGCCACGTTTTACAAATGGCGTGCCAAGTACGGCGGGATGGACACCGCCATGATGACCCGCATGAAAGAGCTTGAGGAAGAGAACCGGCGCCTCAAGAAGCCGTATGTCGAAGCCCAGCTCAAGGCCGACATCGTGGCCGAGGCACTCGCAAAAAAATGGTGAGGCCATTTCTAAGACGTGAGATGGCCAAAAACGCGGTTCAACGCAAGTGTGTTGCCATCCGGCTTGACCGGAACGCCTTTCGGGTCAGCGAATACTGCTGCCGATATGAATCCAGGAAAAACGCTGAGGATGAGGCGATCGCCAACTGGCTGCTTCGCTTGACCGACAACCACCGCAACTTGGGCTTTGGCTTGTGCTTCCTGTACTTGCGCAATGTGAAGACGTTCAACTGGAATCACAAACGGGTTTACCGGATCTACCGCGAGCTCGAACTCAATTTGAGGATCAAGCCCAGGCGGCGACTGGTGCGCGACAAGCCTGAACCGCTGGCGGTGCCGCAGGCCATGGACGAAGTCTGGTCAATGGACTTCATGCACGACCAGTTGGAGGACGGACGAAGCTTTCGACAGTTCAATGTCATTGATGACTTCAACCGGGAAGCGCTGGGCATTGAAGTGGACTTCTCACTGCCCTTTGAGCGAGTCATCCGGGCTTTGAATCAAATCATTGCCTGGCGTGGCAAGCCACAAGCGATTCGCAGCGACAACGGCCCGGACTACATCAGCAAACTGATCTAGGACTGGGCCAAAGGCATGGGCATCCGGTTGGACTACATCCAGCCCGGCAATCCCCAGCAAAATGCCTATGCAGAGAGATTCAACCGGACGGTTCGCTACGAGTGGCTTTCACAGAATCACTGGTCAACGATTGACGAGGCTCAGGAGCACGCCACGCAATGGACCTGGTCCTACAATCACGACCGCCCGCACATGGCCTTGGGTGGATTGACCCCGAAGCAGCACTTGGCCAAGGTTGCATAACCCTTCTACTTCTGACGTCAGTGGAAAACGGGCGGATTACCGGGGCATACGGTCTGAATACATTCAGCTAGGCAAGCCACAGCAAAACACTTATATCGAAAGACTCAGCAGGACCGTCCGCTACGAGTGGTCTATCCCAGTATTGAGGAGGTTTAGGACTTCGTCACGCAATGGACGTACTCCTACAATCACGACCGCTCGAATATGACCTTGGGCGGTTTCACTCCAAAACAGCATCTGGCTAAGGCCGACAACCGTTCTATTTCTGATGTCATTAGAAAACGGGATACTACCATTTTTCCGGGACTTATTCAGAGCCCGCCCATTTTATAATAAAAGATTCAATCCAATTTTAAATAAAAAGATCTTTAAATTCGATATTCGCTCTTGCTAATTTCAATCTTATTTTTTCTTTTATTATTCTTTTTATTGAGTTTTTGTACTCGACACCTGTTCCTCCACCAGTTCCTTTTATAATTGGTTGTATTGTTGTTAATATATTTTTCAAATTTTGCATTTCTATGGTTTTAAGAAATGAATCCTCTAAACTGTATCCGGTTTTGGAGTTTACTATTTCATGTGAATTTAGAAAATTAGCTTCATAAAATTCACAACTCGAGATATAGAAGCGAGTATCTATGTATGAAAGATGGGTTTTTCTGAAGGGTGAGAATACATTATCAAAAACGCCCTTGCATAGGAATTTACCATTCCAAAATTCAATAATTTCTTTGTAATTATCAACCCAGAGTTTGGATGAGCACTTTGAAAAACAACGTGATTCAATAATTTTATTTGAGTTGTAAATTGAGTATTTTACGATTTCCCCTTCGCCATAACCACGACCTAATTCCTTGACTTTTTTTTGATTATTCTCAAAAAAAATACATTCTATGTTTGAGGATGCAAATTTCTGCTTGATTATTTTTGAGAAATCGAAATTTGATCCATCACACAAAACGATATGAAATTCAGGGTCGATTTTAAGCCACTCACTGATTGATTCAATTGCAAATTTAATTCTATCATTCATGTTGGATAGTGCTACGCCTGTATCGTAGGCTATGACGCTCGATGTTAGTAGTATGGGTGGGGTTTTCTTCCTCATTTTTTAATTTATTTTTTTAAAATTAATCAATTATTTTATTTGCATTTTAATTGTGAATCAAATTCGTCCAAGCGCTCGTCGAACTCGGCGTCCTGCTCTTGAAATCAAATTACCCCCCTCGGCGGGCCAGTCCATTTCTCTTTCCCATGCTGATTGAAAGATGATGCCGCAGTAGATAGTCGAGAGATCTTCGTTTCCAACGCCAAGACGCCTGTCCAGATCAAACTGCCAAGCGTAGTGGTACACCTTAAATAGAGATTGGCATGGCAAAAGTGCTATAGCCCTATACGCCAACAGAGCTTCGCCGTACCAGCGTGACTCGATTGGAGCCTGCTCGATAGCGTCAGCAAAGCTCATTCCTCTCGGCTTAAGGTATCGGGAGTCGAGACTCTCCCAGACCGCTTGATGCCAAACTAGGGGAAATGGACCGAAACTGTAGCGTCGACCGATCCGTCCGAATAGATGCTGCACTTGGTCTGCCTCGACACCAAAGGATTCAACGATGCGCCTCCTTTTGTGTCTAAGTGCCTCATTGAAAAGTTCTTGCGCTTCGTCTATGACTGTGTAAGGTGTGCCATCAGGCGCCAGAAAGTCTGCTTGCCCAAAGGGACGGATGAAGACGGCGTCAGAGTCAAGGCATAAATATGCCTCACTGTGCCTTAGGCGCCAAAACTCAGATTTAACAACCTGCTGGGCCTTACTTCCGGACAATTGCCTGAAGCGCATCGGGTCGGTGCGCGGACAGACTTGGATAATTTCTTCATCTGTGATCAGATGTACGTCCAAACCGCAAAGGTGATCGCGGAATAGTTCGAATTCGGCCTTGGCCACCGAGACAAAAAATGGAATATTTTCGGTGTTGAATTGCTGGACAGACCGTGCTAAGCGAATGATCCGTTTCAAGTCTGTGCTGTAGCTCTTGCAATACAGTACGAGCGGTTTCATGCTCGGTTATCTTCGTATCGGGTCATGACTTTTGCGGCAAATACGCCAAGATTTGTGGTTCGCGCTACAAATACGCGTCGAAGCGCGAAAAGGTTATCACCGTTGTGCACACGTCCGCGCTGCGTGCTGGTGGCTGTGACGTACCCTGCATCCTCTACCATGGCGACGTGATTGGGCTCGAACCAACCGTAGGGGTAGCAAAAGTGCCGAACTTCGCAGTCCAGAACATTTTCCAACTCCAGCTTTGATCCTGCAATCTCGTTTTTTGCTTCTTCGATACCTAGCTTTCTAAGGTCGGAATGTGTGCGCGTGTGAGAGCCAATGTCCATACCTGCATTCCGCCACATTCTCCACTCGTCCTGAGTCATTAAGGGACTTTCGGCAATACCTAAATGGCTGTCCCAGCTATTGGTCGCTCCCATCATGCCACTAACTCCGTAACAGGTGGCCGTGAATCCTTGCTTCTTCAGAATGGGAAGTGCATAGCGAAAATTGTTTTGGTACCCATCGTCAAAGGTCAGTCCCACCACTTTACCCTGCTGTTCTCCACAGAGATAGGGTTCAAGGTCGCGCATCGAGACTCCACGGAAACCCATTAATTTGAGCAATGCCATCTGTCGAGTAAATGACCTCGGCGTCACAACCAACCCACGAAGCGGTGCCCCACGTGGCGGCGGCTCGTCGATCTGATGGTACATAAGGATAGGTATATTCATGTCTGCATTTGATTCAGGTTGGCATAGTAGCCCCCGGCTCGCAATAGGTCGACATGGTTGCCGGACTCAACAATGCAGCCTTGATCTAGGACCAAGATGCGATCTGCACGTTCAATTGTGCTAAGCCGGTGGGCAATTACCAAGGTAGTCCTATTACTCATTAGCGTGACTAGGGCGCTTTGCACAAGTCGCTCAGATTCGGTGTCTAAAGCGGACGTTGCTTCGTCGAGAATCATGATCGGAGCATTCTTGAGAATTGCTCTGGCGATGGCTATCCGTTGCCGCTGGCCACCAGAAAGCATTGAGCCATTTTCACCAACTAATGTATCTAATCCTTCTGGTAAACGCTCAATAAATTCCCACGCATTGGCGGCCTGAGCAGCCCGAATCACGTCATCGCGGGTACATGTTTCACCTGTTCCGAACGCAATATTCGACTCAATGGTGTCGTTAAACAAAACAATGTCTTGACTTACCAGTGCAATATTTCTTCTTAAACTAGTGAGGGAAATATTCTGTATGTCGCGTCCATCGATTCGTATCTGGCCGGAAGTCACGCTATAAAACCGTGGTATGAGTGCGCTCACTGTAGTTTTCCCCCCCCAGAGGCGCCAACTAAAGCGACGGTTTGTCCCGATTCGATGCAAAAGCTAATGTCGGTCAATGACGGACGGTCGGAGCCTGGGTAAGTGAAGCTAACGTGATCAAATTCCAGGCACCCTTTGGATCGTCCTAAATTGTGCTGACCAGGATCGAGCTCATCTTGAGTGTCAAGCAATGTGAAGATGCTTTCGCTGGCCGCTAGGCCTCGCTGCAAAGTGGAGTTGACGTTGGTCAGTTGTTTGAGCGGAGAAATCAGCATTAACATGGCTGTGATAAACGAAACGAATCCACCAGCCGAGGCGCTGGCTAGACCCGCTGACTGACTGAGTGCTAAGTAAGTTATGACAGCTACAGCTACAGATGCAGCCATATGGGTGATAGGTGTTAGGGCTGAGGCCGGCACTGCCTCACGCATCATGGCTCGGCGAAAACGCTCCGTGTCTAACCTAAAGCGCTCTGTTTGCTGCGCTTGTCCACCGAATATCTTGATAACCTTGTGTGCGTTAACTGTTTCTTCGATTGAATGGGAAATTGATCGAATCGAGTCCAAGCTGGCTCGACTGGCTGCCCTGATACGATGACTGAATCCTTTTACAATCAAGGCAATGACCGGGCCAATGGCCAGTGTGATTAGAGTGAACTTCCAGTCAAGATAGAGTAGATAGGCAATCAGTGCGATGACCGTTAATGATTCACGCACGACTGTCACCAAGACGCTGGTTGCGGCTTCACTTACATTGTTCACGTCATAGAGCAGTCGAGAAATTAGTTTTCCGGAGATTGCTCGTGATAGACCTTGGTCGGCAGTACGTAGAATTTTTGCAAACATTTCTCGTCGCAGGTCGGTGACGAGTTGAGTAGAAATCCACGTCATCAGGTAGCTTGTGCAAAATGTAAGAAGACCTCGGACCAGAAAGAGCAGGACAATGCCCGCTGGTATCAACCAAACCATGCGGGCGTCGTCGGTCTTAAAGCCGTTGTCTAGCAAGTACTTCATGATGGCTGGAAACACCGGCTCTGTTGCCGCCGTGCCCACCATGCCAATCACCGCAAGTGCAAAAACCTTCCAATAGGGTTTTAGGTACGACAACAGTCTGACGTACAAGTCCGAGTTGCTTGCTGAGCTGGTCTTTCGTCATCTGTGAGTTGGATTCGCGGCATTTGGATTTGCCGGTGTGATCAGGGACCGCTCCTTAAGAGGGGACAGCGTCATATTATGCCGGCACCTTGCTACACTCACTCATTCCTATGCGCCTTTCAGTCATCGTCATCACCCGTAACGAGCAAGTCAACATCGCGGATTGTCTTTTGAGTGTTGACTTTGCAGATGAAGTCGTCGTCGTGGACAACGCTAGCACGGACGACACCCGAGAAATAGCCCGCAGTCTTGGCGCTCGGGTTACCGTCGTGCAAGATTGGCCTGGCTTCGGGCCTCAAAAGAACAGGGCTTTGGCGCAGGCTCAAGGTGAGTGGATTTTGTCAATCGACGCGGACGAGCGCGTTACGCCGGAATTGAAGGCGGAAATACTCGCTGTCATGGCGGATCCCCGTTCAGGTGATGTTTACCAAATTCCCAGAAGGTCAAGTTACTGTGGTCAGTTCATGCTGCACTCAGGGTGGAATCCAGACTATGTAACGCGACTTTTTCGGCGTGGACGGGCGAACTTCTCTGATGATTTGGTGCATGAGCGCTTGGTAACGACCGAGTCTATTGGGACACTTCGATCTAGGATCGTGCATCTAAGCTTTCCAAATTTTGAGTCAGTGCTTGATAAAGTGAATCGGTATTCGACGGCTGGCGCCTTAAGCATGCAGAAAAAGGGACGATCCGCAAATCTATGGAGCGCGTTGGGCCACGGCGTTTGGGCGTTTTTTAGAACGTATTTTTTGCGCCTCGGCTTTCTCGACGGACAGTTGGGATTGGCTTTGGCCATTTCAAATGCCGAGGGTACCTACTATCGTTATTTGAAAAGATGGCTGCTGGCACGCAATCGCGTTGACGTAAAGTAACAAATGAAAGCATTTAGAACTGCGTTTATCGTTTTGACTTACAACAACCCGGGAAACCTGATTCAGGTTTTGAGGGGGCTCGCCGATCAATGCGGGGATCGACATGAGATCATCATTGCCGACGATGGATCGAATGAGCAGTCGGTTGCTGCGACGATCTCAGGATTGCCAGAGTTTCGTTGTCGAGTGACACACGTTTGGCATCCGGACACAGGATTCGAAATTTCACGGGCCCGCAACTTGGCTGTTGCCTCAAGCAATTCTGACTACTTGGTTTTCATGGACGGCGATTGCATTCCAAATGCTCACTTTGTTCAAGGTCATGAATACTTGGCGCAACAGGGATGCTTTGTTAACGGCAGCAGGGTCCTTCTAAGTGAGCGCTTGTCCGCTTCAGTGTTGGCTGGGCAGAGCGATGTCGTAAACGCAACATGGCCCACATGGTTTAAATGGCGATTTCAGGGGGATTCGAACAAGATCGCTCATTTGATACGAATTCCTGATCTCAAAATGAGACTGGAAAAAGATTTCAGGTGGAAGCAGATTCGAGGATGTAATCTAGCGGTTTGGAAGAATGATTACGTATCCGTCAACGGATTTGATGAGTCCTTCGAGGGGTGGGGGCACGAAGATGCCGACTTCGTTTTGAGGCTGCACAATTCTGGATTGCAGCGAAAAAATGGGTTTTGCGCTACTGAGGTTTACCATCTGTGGCACAAGGAGAATAGCCGGTCCAACGAGTCAGTCAATCGAGATCGGGTTACCTTAAGGCTTAACTCTGGTGTGATTAGGGCGACGCAGGGAATTGAAAATCCATTGACGGCGAACGATGCCGTTATCAGAGTGATCAATTGATTCTTTTCAAAATTGAAAGACAAAAAGGCAAGATGATTAAATCCGTATTCAGAATTTTGGTAGGTTGGGCACTGTTGGGCTTGGCATTACCTTCCGTTGCACAGTTTCGAGTGGAAGTTTCCGGCGTCGGTGTTACCCAGTTGCCAATTGCCATCTCGGCATTTCGCGGCCAAGACTTGGTGTCTCAAAAGATCGCAGCGATTGTTCAGGCGGACTTGGAGAGGAGCGGTCAATTTCGGATCATCGATGCAGGGGCAGGGGCTCTTGATGAAATGACTCGTCCTGACCTGGCGCTTTGGAGATCGAAGGGTGCTGATTCGCTAGTCAATGGCAGTATTTCGCGCTTGGTCGATGGGCGATTTGATGTTCGATTCCGTCTCTGGGACGTTGTACGCGGCCAAGATATTGGGGCGCAGAGCTATGCCGTTACTCAAACTGATTTAAGGTTGGCAGCCCATCAGATTGCTGACTATGTCTTTGAGCGATTGACGGGGGAGAAAGGTGTCTTTTCCACGCGAGTTGCGTACGTAACCAAGGCCGCCGAGCGCTATCAACTGTGGGTGGCTGATGCTGATGGTGAAAATGCACAGGCTGCCCTGGCAAGTCCAGAACCCATCATCTCGCCCGCTTGGTCGCCTAATGGCGCACAGTTGGCTTATGTTTCCTTCGAATCCCGTAAGCCCGTGATTTACACGCACGATGTCCTAACCGGAAAGCGCCGTTTGATTGCGAATTTCCGGGGCTCGAATAGCGCGCCTGCTTGGGCGCCGGATGGTCGGTCGCTAGCTGTCACGCTTAGCAAAGACGGGGGATCTCAGTTGTATGTGATTGACGCTAACGGGGGAGAACCCAGGCGTCTGTTGCAATCAAGCAGTATTGACACCGAGCCCGCATTTTCCCCAGACGGAAAAACACTCTATTTTGTGAGTGACCGTGGTGGTGCACCTCAGATCTACAAAATGCCACCCGGTGGTGGAAATGTTGAACGGGTTACTTTTACCGGTTCCTACAACATATCACCTGCGATAAGCCCAGACGGGCGGTGGTTGGCCTACGTGACCCGGATGAATGGCGCCTTCAAATTGCAATTGATGGAGTTAAGCACTGGGATGGTCACGTCCTTGACGGACACTACTGCCGACGAAAGCCCGGCGTTTGCGCCGAATAGCAAGTTAATTGTTTACGCAACGCAACAGCAAGGGCGAGAAGCGCTGATGACCACTACGCTTGATGGCAAGGTCAAAGCGACCCTGAGTGGCCAAGGTGGTGACTTGAGAGAGCCTCATTGGGGCCCGTTCTCAAAACAATAAATTTATAGGAGTATTTTCATGAAATCCATGTTGACAGTTTTTTTGGGTGCCGCCTTATTGGCTGGATGTAGTTCTGCGGTGAAGTTGGACGACGTGCCTGTGGTGGACCGTGCGGGAACGTCGCTTCAGCAGGGCGGCGGGTTGGGTAGTGGAACAGGTGCTGGCGTTGGCAACGGTGGCGTTGCTCCCGTTGATATTGGGCGGTCCAATGATCCGTCTGCGCCACCCGCCGGTCCGAGAATCGTTTATTTTGATCACGACAGCTTCGTTATTAAGCCTGAGTTCCAAGGCTTGGTAGAGACCCATGCCCGTCATATCAAGGCGCTGCCCAAACGCAATGTGTCAATTGAAGGCCACACAGACGACACCGGCGGCCGTGAATATAACCTCGCGCTGGGTCAAAAAAGAGCTGAGTCTGTACGAAACGCATTGAGTCTGCTTGGTGTTGCCGACGCGCAAATGGAGGCAGTCAGCTATGGCAAGGAAAAGCTGGCGGCGGTGGGTAACGACGAGGTTTCTCGCGCCAAGAATCGTCGCGCAGAACTCAATTATCGGTAATTGGAAAGGGTAAACACAGTGCGATTGACGTATGCGACCATTTGTTCCTTATTCCTTTCGCTAGGAGCGGTTTCCGCTCACGCGGCTCTTTTTGAAGACGAAGAGGCACGGCGCGCGATTCTCGATTTAAGACAGCGGGTGGAGTCTTCCAGAGTTGCCTCAGAGCAAGCCGCGACCAAAACCAATGAAGATGTTCTTGGTATTCGCCGAAGCTTGCTTGATTTGCAAAACCAAATCGAGATGCTTCGATCGGACATGGCCAAATTGCGGGGACAGAACGAGCAGATGACGCGTGAGTTGTCGGACACGCAAATGCAGCAGAAAAATATAACGCAAACGGTCGATGAGCGGTTGCGTCCCCTTGAGCCTGTCAAGGTCACCGTGGATGGGCGAGAGTTTACGGTCGAGCCTTTGGAAAAGCGTGAGTTTGATGCTGCGTTGGCTACTTTTCGCAAAGGTGATTTTGCGACGGCTCAAACTGCTTTTTCCAGTTTTCTAAAGCGTTTTTCGTTGAGCGGCTATCGTCCATCCGTTTTGTTTTGGATAGGCAATGCGCAGTACGCAACGCGAGACTACAAAGAGGCCATGGCGAATTTCCGAACTTTGATCGTTAGCGATCCTGAGCACGTCCGGGTGCCTGAAGCGGTTTTGTCAATCGCCAACTGTCAAGTGGAGTTGAAAGACAACCGCGGTGCTCGTAAAACGCTGGAAGATCTCATCAAAGCCTATCCGCAATCGGAAGCCGCAGTAGCAGCAAAAGAGCGCTTGGCTCGATTGAAATAGTTTTCTCTTTATTCACTTAGAAAATTTGCAGCAGCCACTCGTTAGATTTTTTCTGAGATTGATTGGGTGTTGCCTAATTTCTCAATGGCGATATGAATTACTTTGATTGATTCGCTGGGTGAGTTAGCTGTCGATGGAATTTGTGCGTTCTACTTTTTGGGTTGATGGTTTTGATAGATCGACGGTTTTCTGGTTTAGAGCGACTTTTTGGGATAGAAGGTGCGCGGCGTATTCGCAGTTCTCATGTTGCCGTTGTCGGTATCGGTGGGGTGGGTTCGTGGGCTGTCGAAGCATTGGCTCGCAGCGGTGTCGGCCACCTTACTCTTATTGACATGGATCATGTGTCAGAGTCGAATGTCAATCGGCAGCTTCACGCAGTAGATGCAACTATAGGTCAATCCAAAATTGTGGCCATGCGGGATCGGATCAAATCTTTTCATTCTGAGTGCCGGGTGGATTGTGTTGACGACTTTGTGGATGCAGCGAATTGGTCATCGTTGGTTCCTGCTGGTGTGGGGGCAGTCATTGATGCCTGTGACCAAGTTAACGCCAAAACCGCAATGGCGGCATGGGCCCGTCGATCCAAAGTTCATTTCATTTCAGTTGGCGCAGCGGGTGGCAAGCGTCAACCTCATTTGGTTGATGTCGGTGATCTTGCCGGTGTCACCCATGACCCGCTATTGGCGCAGTTGCGCTATCGCCTCCGCAAGGAGCATGGGGCTCCCAAAGAGGGAAAAAAAATGGGTGTGACCAGTGTTTTCAGTCGGGAGTCTGTCGCGCCGCCTGATGCCTCATGTGCCATCGAAGGCGATGGAAGTTTGAATTGCCACGGTTATGGCTCAGTCGTGAGCGTCACCGCTACTTTTGGTCAATGTGCTGCCGGCTGGGTGTTAAATCAATTAGCGAACGAACCCTAAGGGTTGAAAAAACCAGGTTATAATTTGAGGCTTGGGGAAATGCAAATTTGTTTATTTCTCTGAACGGGATGTTAGCTCAGTTGGTAGAGCAGCGGACTTTTAATCCGTTTGTCGTGGGTTCGACCCCCGCACATCCCACCAAAATTTAAAAGAGACTGGTTGTCATGATCAGTCTCTTTTTTTATTTGCCGCAGCCCAAAATCAGCCGCTAGGCGAATTGGCCAAGTGACCGTCATTTTCGCGCCATCTGTCAAATGCAGAAAACACCTGTTCGTGCGTGCGGACAGGTGTTTTATCTCTGCGGTACTGAAAAGGCTCTGTGCTGATGAAGCAACGCAGGGCCTTACTCATTTAGCCGATGACGACTGACGCACCGTCGCCACGTGCGGCAATCGTACCAATCACGTGAACAGTCTCGCCGGCGGCTCGGAGGGTTGACTCACATGCGGCTGCGTGTTCGGCGTCGATCACCACGACCATACCGATGCCATTGTTGAAGGTTCGGTTCATTTCAATATCATCGATTCCAGCGGTTGTTTGCAGCCACGCAAACAATTCAGTTTGCGGCCAGCTTCCCTTTTTGAGGTGGGCTGCAGTTCCTTCTGGCAAAACACGGGGAATGTTTTCGAGCAGGCCGCCGCCTGTGATGTGGGCCAGTGCTTTGATCGGGTGCTCAGCGAGGGCTGCCAGCACTGTTTTGACGTAAAGGCGGGTCGGCTCCATTACCGCTTGTTTGAACGGTTTGCCATCCAGTGTGACGGGTAATGCATCGCCCGCTCGTTCTATGCACTTGCGAACCAAGCTGAAGCCATTCGAGTGCACGCCGCTGGAAGCGAGTCCAAGCACCACGTCACCCGGTTTGACAGATTGGCCGGTCAAAATCTTTGATTTTTCGACAGCACCCACCGCGAAGCCTGCAAGATCGTATTCGCCAGCAGGGTACATCCCTGGCATTTCTGCTGTTTCGCCCCCAATCAAGGCGCAGCCTGAGAGCTCGCAGCCTTTTGCAATACCGCCAACAACTGCTGCTGCAGTGTCAATGTCCAATTTGCCACAGGCGAAATAGTCCAAGAAGAAGAGGGGTTCTGCGCCTTGAACCAGCACGTCGTTGACACTCATGGCCACCAAGTCGATACCGACGGTGTCGTGCATCGACCATTCAAACGCCAATTTGAGCTTGGTGCCGACTCCGTCTGTGCCGCTGACAAGCACTGGTTCTTTGTAGCGTTTGGGAACCTCGAAAAGGGCGCCAAATCCCCCAATACCAGCCAGAACGCCCTCGCGCATGGTTTTTTTGGCCAATGGCTTGATTCGCTCGATCAGCGCATCACCGGCATCAATGTCGACACCTGCATCTTTGTAGGACAGGGGGGCGGTATTTAAGGGAGTTGTCATGTAAAGTGCGTTCGTAGTTGCGTTGGAGTAGGCGATTCAGCAGCGCCCTATAAAATTTGCCCTGATTTTAAGGGTTCCATCCCATCCTCCCCTATGCAATTCACACCAACTCAAAAAAGAGCCGCAAGCTGGTGCTTATTGGCGGCATTTATTTCGTTCTCCTTGTGGCTGCTGGCGCCTGTCCTCACTCCCTTTGTTATTGCCATTGTGTTGGCATACGCTTTGACTCCGCTGGTCGACTGGCTGGACGATGTGGGCAAGCGCCGCCTGCCCCGAATGTTGGCGGTGGTGGTCGTTGAGATTCTGTTCATCGTTGTTGTCCTGGCCGTGATGCTTCTCGTTGTTCCGATATTGGTGAAGCAATTGCCATTGATGCGAGAACAGGTGCCGGTTCTTTTAGATACCTTGAACTTGGCGCTCAAGCCGTTCTTTGCCCAATTCGGCATCGCCTTCTCATGGGATGTCGGAAGCATCAAGGCTTTCGTGTTGAAGTACCTCAATGCCAATGCTGACAATGCCTTCTCTTCTGTCATGACCTCACTCAAGCTGGGAGGCAGCGTGGCATTTGCGATTTTTGGCAATGCTGTGTTGATACCCGTGGCACTGTTTTACTTGCTCATGGACTGGCACAAGTTGGTTCCCCGCGTTCTGCAGTTCGTCCCTCCCCATATGCGTGTGTCGTTTGACAGTTTTACGGCGGAGGCAGATGCCGTGCTGGGCCAATACCTGCGAGGGCAACTGCTGGTGATGCTTGTATTGGCCGTTTTCTACAGCGTAGGTTTGGCATTGTTTGGTTTGGATTTGGCGTTGCCCATCGGAGTTTTTACGGGCTTGGCGGTTTTTGTGCCCTACGTTGGGTTTGGTTTGGGCTTGATACTCGCTACACTCGCGGGCTTTTTGGAGTTTGCAGCGGCAGCAGGCCCGACGAAAGCCATTGTCATGGTCGCCGTTGTTTATGGCCTGGGTCAATTCATCGAAAGTCTATTTTTGACTCCTCGACTGGTGGGCGAGAGAATTGGTCTGCACCCATTGGCGGTGATTTTTGCACTGCTGGCATTCGGCCACCTGTTTGGGTTTGTTGGGGTCTTGGTGGCGTTGCCGGCCAGCGCCGTTTTGCTCGTCGCAGTGCGGCGGGCACAAGCTCATTACTTATCCAGTCAGCTTTATCAAAAAGGAGGCCAATAGATGAAACAAATCGCACTCGACATTGGCTTGGCAACCGGCCCGACTTTAAAGACATTTTTTGCAGGCCCGAATGAGGCTGTTTCAAGCCACCTCGCGCTGTGGGTTGGTCAAAAGGAGGGTGTGGCTGTTCGGTCACCGGTTCCCACCTATTTGTGGGGCAGCAGTGCCAGCGGAAAAACGCACTTGTTGAAGGCGGTTCAAGAGGCGTTGCGAGAGCAGGGCGCCACCGTTGGCTGGCTAGATGCCAATGTGCAGGAGCCGCCAGATTTCGACGAGCGCTGGGCCACCATTCTGATGGACGACGTTCATCTGTACAACTCGGTTCAACAGCAAGCTGCGTTCAACTGGTTCATCAACGCACAAACCCATCAACGCTGGATTTTGGCGGCTGGTGCATTGCCTCCGGCAGACCTGAAATTGCGCGACGATTTGCGAAGCAGGTTGGGCTGGGGCCACGTCTTTCAGTTGCATGTGCTCAGCGAGTCCGAGCGGCGATCCGTACTTCGCCAAGCGGCAGATGCGCGAGGCGTCTTTTTGGGCGATGAGGTCATGGACTTCATGCTCAATCGTTTCAGTCGTGACTTGGGGAGCCTGATGGAGTTATTGGAGCATCTCGATGGCTATGCGCTGCAAACCAAACGTGCGATCACCATACCGCTTATCAAATCCATGTTGGAGAACACCTAATTCATGAAGTTGGCCCTTTTTGACCTTGATCACACTTTGTTGCCCCTGGATTCGGACCACTCTTGGGGCGTATTCACGACGACCTTGGGTTGGACCGATCCGGTTGACTTCAGTCGCCGAAATGACGAGTTCTACGCGCATTACCAAGCCGGGACGCTCGATATTCATGAGTACATTCGTTTCTCGACCACAGCCATTCGACGTCATGGCGCTATGAAATCAGAAGCGGCTCACGCTGATTTCATGAGGGATGTGATTGAGCCAGCCATCAAGCCACAGGCTCTGAATTTGGTTCGAGCACACCAAGAGGCGGGTGATCAGGTGATGATCATCACCGCAACCAATGAGTTCGTGACGCGCCCCATTGCCAAAGCATTTGGCGTGAATGAACTTCTTGCCGTTGAATTAGAGCGAGACGGTGCCACCGGTGGCAACGGGTGGTTCACTGGCGAGATCAAGGGCGTTCCGTCTTTTCGTGAAGGCAAGGTGACAAGGCTGGAGGCGTGGTTGGCCGCGCGCAAGCTCCGCTTATCCGATGTAGAGAGCACTTTTTACACCGATTCCATGAATGATCTCAGTCTGATGGAAAATGTGACCCATCCCGTGGCGACAAACCCGGATGCCCGGTTGCGAGCCATCGCTGTCCAGCGGGGATGGCGCATACTTGACTTGTTTTGAGTCGTTTTTTTGTGGTGAAGATAACTCAACCTGCATGGCAGGTGATGCAGTTGTCTCTCTAAGTTTCAGGTTTCAATGATTAAAAATTTTATCGACAAACTGCTGGGCAAGTCCGCCGTAGCGGGCAAAGGCAAAAAGCAGCAGTTTGGCAAGCGCGAAGAGGTCGGTGTAGCCACCCATGGCATTAATCCCGCCTTGGTGGATGAACGCGCACTCAATGTCGTGCGTACCCTGAAATCTGCCGGATTTGAAGCCTACATTGTGGGCGGTGCTGTGCGAGACCTGATGGTCGGCTTGGCACCCAAAGACTTTGATGTGGCAACGAATGCCACACCAGAGCAGGTCAAGGGGCTATTTCGTCGCGCTTTCATCATTGGTCGGCGTTTTCGCATTGTTCATGTTGTGTACGGGCGTGGGCGTGAGCATGAGGTGATTGAGGTTTCAACCTTTCGTGCTTACATGGACAACGCCGCGGCCGAGGCGGTGTCTGGCAATGAACGCACCAGCAAAAGTGAGCTGGCTGGCATGAAGCACGCTGTGGATGCGTCTGGGCGCGTGCTGCGCGACAACGTGTGGGGTCCACAGGAAGAGGACGCGGTTCGGCGCGATTTCACCATCAACGCCATGTACTATGACCCGGAAACCCAGGTTGTTGTGGACTACCACCACGGCATACGTGACGCTCAGAAACGCATCATTCGCATGATTGGTGACGCGGCCACCCGTTACCGCGAAGACCCTGTGCGCATTATTCGTGCTGTGCGGTTCTCGGCCAAACTGAGCGCGCTGGGTTTCGAGTTGGAAGCCAAGACAGCCGCACCACTGATCAAGTCACAGCAATTGCTCGCTGACGTGCCGCAAAGCCGTTTGTTCGACGAAATGCTCAAACTGCTTCAAACCGGACACGCGCTCGCGTCCATTGAGCAGTTAAAGGCTCTCGGCATGTCGAGGGGTATTTATCCCTTGTTGGACGTTGTGGTGGAGCGGGCGGCTCAAACCTTTGTCAATGCAGCCCTTCGCGATACTGATCGGCGTGTGGGTGAAGGCAAGCCCGTGGCACCGAGCTTTTTACTGGCCTGTGTTTTGTGGGCGGATGTGCGGGACGGCTGGGCGCTTCGGCTGAAGCAAGGCCAGCACTCACACCCCGCGCTTCAGGAAGCCATCGATGATGTGTTCAATGCCCGTATCGGCGATGTGTCCGGGCGTGGCAAGTTGGCCGGTGACATGCGCGAGATCTGGATGATGCAACCTCGCTTTGAAAAGCGGGTGGGCAGCGTGCCCTTTGGCATGGTCGACCAGCCCCGCTTCAGGGCTGCCTTTGATTTCATGCGACTCCGGGCGGATGCGGGTGAAGTAGAAGACGTGCTGGCTGATTGGTGGCAGGAGTTCAGCATGGCGCATGACGATGTGCGCCAAGACATGGTGGATCAGGTCCGCGATGAGCAGCAAAAGCGCCAGCGAGCACCGCGAGTGCACAAAATGCCCAAAGCAGCATCTGCCGATGGCGCTAATGTGGCTCCATCTAGCCAACCAGGGTCGGATGCCGCAGAACAGAACGGCGAAGTCGGCGATGCACCCAAGAAACGCCGTCGGCGTCGGCGCAGCACAGGCCCCAAGGCTGCGGGAGAGGCCGCGCCGGACGCTGGCGTGTGAGCACCTTGAATCGCCCGCTGGTGACGGCCTGTGTTGCACTGGGGGCGAATCTGGGTGAGCCTGTCCAGGCCATCCAAAAGGCGTTCGTGGACCTCACGACACTCACCGGGGTGCACTCGGTGCGTTGCTCAAGTCTGTACCTGACTGCGCCCATTGATTCAAGTGGGCCGGACTATGTGAACGCGGTTGTTGAGGTGCAGACGGTGTTGACCGCGCCAGCCTTGCTGGTCGCTTTGCAGGGCATTGAAAGCCAAGCGGGACGGGAGCGGCCCTATCGCAATGCCCCTCGATTGCTGGACCTGGATATTTTGACCTATGGGCAGTCAACAATTAGCAGCCCTTTGTTGCAGGTGCCCCATCCCCGTATGTTTGAGCGGGCCTTTGTGTTGGTGCCGCTCGCGGAAATCTCGCCTGAACAAATCAGCCCTGCGCAATTGCAAATCGTTGGCGACCAAGCTATCACCCGCTTGCCCATTTAGGGCAAGGCGAGCATCAAACGGATGACTTGGGCGGGTGGGGATTACTCCACTTCGGCGATCAACTCGATCTCAACACAAGCACCCATTGGGATTTGAGCGACACCAAACGCGCTGCGGGCGTGAGCGCCTTTTGCGCCGAAGACCTCACCAAACAACTCACTGGCGCCGTTGGTCACCAAGTGTTGCTCGGTGAAATCACCGGTTGAGTTCACCAATGACATCAATTTGACGATGCGCTTGACACGGTTCAGGTCGCCTACAGCGGCGTGCAAAGTGCCCATCAAATCGACGGCGATGGCGCGGGCTGCCGCTTTGCCTTGCTCTGTGGTGGTGTCTTTGCCCAACTGACCAACCCAAGGCTTGCCGTCTTTTTTGGCGATGTGACCACTGAGAAACACCAGGTTGCCGGTTTGAACAAAGGGCAGGTAGGCCGCTGCAGGCGTTGAGACTGGTGGCAGTGTGATGTTGAGTTCGCTCAGCTTGTCATAAATACTCATTATTTTTCCTTGGTGGTTTAGTGATCAAATAGGCTGTCGGGCCTTATTTTACTAGCGCAGGCAGCTATTGTATTAATAGCATTAATGTCGAATTAGCTAGACTTGATATTGGGTCTGAGAGGCTGCGCCATTTGGTTGGGCGTTGAAGGGTTGCATGGGTGTCATTGGCGCCATGATCGGATCGTCTGGTAGCGGTTCTACTGTGACGCCGACCGCCAAGGTGTGGCTGGCGCCACCGTGGATGACTCCGCGGATGGGGGATACGTCTGCGAAATCACGGCCCACGCCCAAGGTCACATAGTCTTCGCCGGGAGAGTGCCATCCCGCCCGGTTGTTGGTAGGGTCCAGATCACACCAGCGGTCACCCTCAGGCAGGTCCGGAACATACACGGCAACCCAGGCATGAGAGGCATCGCTGCCTTGAAGCTTGACGGTTCCGGGCGCCGGGTGGGTCAACAGATAGCCGCTGACATAACGCGCTGGCAAGCCGAGGGCCCGCATGCAGGCAATCATGATGTGAGCAAAGTCCTGACAAACGCCTTTGCGTTGGGCCAGCGCCTCTCGCGCGGGGGTGTTGATTTGGGTGCTCTCACTTTCGTAGGTGAAGTCGGTGTAGATCCGGCGCATCAGGTCCACAGCGCCATCGAGCACGCCCGCACCAGGTCCAAAGCTCGGGCGCGCGTAGTCGGCAAAGTCCGCATGACGCGGGCAAAACGGTGATGCAAACACATATTCCGCCGCCTTATCCAAACTTCGTCCTGATTGGTACTGAAAGTAATCCTGGGTGGATTCCCACGACAGGGTGCTGCGTGGCAACTTTCTCGCGCTGGTTTGCACCACGCTTTTGGCCACCACACGCAGGGTTTCATGCGCCGAATCCAGCGAGAAAAAACTGCGAAGGTTGCCAAACACATCCTCATTTTGAGTGAGCTGAGCCGGCGGTGGGTCAATGGTCAGGGAGTGGCTCAGCAGTTGTTGGTAGGGCGTGTGAAGTGGGCGCAAATAGGCCAAGTGTTGGGCCGTTTCAACCGCCGGCGCGTAGTCATAAAACGTTTCGTGCGTGACCTGTAGCCTCATGGTGCGGCTTTCCGTGTCTTTGCTTGTGCAGAGTGGGTGAAATAAGTGGTGCTGATGGCGTCGGACACCTCATTCGATGCAGCCGAACACTGCAGCATCAATTCATTCAGGGCGAAATAGTAGTTTTGCTTGCCATGCATGCTGCTTGATTCGTCGCGGTCTTTGCACTGGGTTTCGCAAAGCGGTGCCAAGCCATGAGCACTGGGATCTGGCACCCGCAATGACAGGGCGCTGAGTTGGCCAGGCTCACTCCCCGCGAGTTTGGCCAGCCGACCTCTCAAGGTGTGAGCGACCCAGTTCAGGGAGCGGGGGTTGTCGCGGTCAAGCACCAGCAAGTCAATCAGGGCCGGCAGGTCCCGGTTTTGCTGAAATTGCGCGTGAAAGGTGATGGCGCTGTCAAACAAGGACAACATGGCGTCAAAACCGCCATCTGACTCGACCGAGCCGGTGTCAAAGCCACAAAACAGCGCGTTGGCCAGGAAGCTCAGGCGTTCAATGTGTCGGCCAATGCTTAACAGGCGCCAGCCATCGTCGCGGGTCATACGGTCAGTCTGGGCACCCGTGATGGCGGCCATGTGGTCGCTGCTATCACGCAATATTTGCAGCGCCTCAACGTGGGAGAAGTCCTTCGCGACGATGGGCTCTGCGCAGCGCGAAAACAGTTGCTCCTCGGCCCGGATGAGGATGCGCCAATGCTCCTGAGACAAACGCTCACGAACGCTTGACCCGGCTTGCTTGAGGGCGCGCAGGTAGTAGCCCACGCTCGTGGCACCTGTTGAAGAATTCAACCCTGCAATCAGGGAGCGCTCAAATACACGGCGTGAAAGCCCGGCCGCGGGCACGTCGGGCAGCACCAAGGTGTTGGAGACGGCCATTTGGCTCAGCCAATCCAAGAGGGGCGCGGAGGAGCGCTCCTCGCCGTTCAAGCACTCCAGCGTCAGCCGGGCAAGACGAATCGCATTTTCAGCTCGTTCGGTGTAGCGCCCCAGCCAAAACAGGTTTTCGGCGGCGCGGCTGGTCACCATCCGTTTGCGCTGGGCCAAGGCCGCAGGGGTGAAGTTGGGTTGAAGCAGTGTGGTTTGATCGACTTCGCCGCGGGTCAGGGCCCAGACATCGGCACTGCTCCCCCCCCTTTGCATGGAGGCGATCTCCGAGGACTGACTGGCGACGCGCGCCAGACCTCCCGGCAGCACCCGCCAAGACTGGGCGCCGTCGCTGACGGCGAAGACGCGCAAGACAACAGATCGCATGGATATCTGGTCCGGCTGCTGGCCGACTGAGGCCCTTTGGTTTGAATCCGGCCAAGTTGGCATTTGCGATAACGGCATGTAAGCCTGCACGGTGTGCCAGTCCGGGTTGTCTCGAATGCGCTTTTCCCATTGATCCAGCGCGGCGGGCGATAGGTCGCGGCCCAGAACCGCGTTGAAGCTTCCTTGCGCCACAGCGCCCGGGTAGGTTGGTTTCACCGCGCAAGCGGGCAACTTGGCCAACGCTTCCTGCATGGCTGTGGCTTCACCACACCACCAGGTTGGCAACGAAGGCAGTTGCAATTTCTCCTGGATCAAACGCTCTGATAGCGCCGGTAGAAAACCGAGCAAAGCTGGAGACTCGAGGAAGGCTGAACCTGGTGCATTGGCAACCAGAACGTTGCCGGCGCGAATGGCTTGCAAAAGCCCTGGAACGCCCAATGTCGAGTCGGGTCGCTGCTCCAGGGGGTCCAAGTATTCATCGTCCACCCGCTTGAGCAAGCCGTGAACTGGCACCAGCCCCTTGAGTGTCTTCAGGTAGACGTGTTCCCGGCGGACCACCAAGTCACTGCCCTCGACCAGGGTGAGACCAAGGTAGCGCGCCAAAAAGGCATGCTCGAAATAAGTCTCGTTGTAGGGGCCGGGCGTCAAAAGGACCAGGTGAGAACTGCTTCCAGCAGGGCTCAAGCGTTTAAGGCTGTCCATCAGTGCCCGGTAGGTGGCCGCCAGCCGCTGAACCCGCATGCTTTGGAAGGCCTGGGGAAACTGGTTGGAGATCGCGAGCCGATTCTCCAGCAGGTAGCCCAAGCCAGATGGCGCTTGTGTTCGTTGTCCAATGACCCACCAATTGCCGTCCGGCCCATGAGCCAAGTCAAATGCCGCAATGTGAAGAAAGGTACCACCGACCGGGCGAACCCCCTGCATGGCCCGCAAATAGCCAGGGTGCCCATGAACCAAAGCGGGTGGCAGCAGACCTTGGTCTAACAGGGTTTGTGGGCCATACACATCGGCCATGATGCTTTCCAGCAAACGCATGCGCTGGCCGATCCCCGACTCAATTTTTTCCCAGCAAGTGGGGTCAATTAGCAGGGGGAACAGGTCAATGGACCAAGGCCGCTGGGGTCCGCCTTCGTCGGAGTAGACGTTGTAAGTCACTCCGTTGTCGCGAATTTGTCGCTGAAGACTGGCCAGTTGCTGATTCAAGTCGTGGGGACTTTGGGCGTCAATCTGTTCAAAGAAATCACACCAATCAGCACCCAGTGTGGACGATTCAGCGAGCGATTCGCTGCTTTCCTGGGGCAATTCATGGGCAACTGGCCAGACTTGGCCTCGCAATTCATCGTAGTGCCCCGGACGTGCGTCACCGGCCCGTAGTGCGGGCATGGGGTGGCCTCTATCGGGCTTTGGGTCTTCTCTGGTCTCGTTCATTTCGGACAAGTATGCCAGTCTGCGAGTTTGCCCCCGTTCACTCAGGTTCAGGTCGGGCAGGCTCACAGGCCAGTTGACGCCGCCAACGCTAGGGTTGGTGCACGATCGCGTCCAGTCCCAAAGCCCGCACGGCGCGCGCCGCTTTATCGGCCCCTGCGCGGTTCTCAAAGGGACCCACCCTGACCCGAAACCGCTCGCCCTTTGACATGTTCAACGTGTCTGTTTGTACGGTCAACCCGGCGTCCTTCAAGCGTTGGTGCGCCTTATTGGCATTGTCTTCATTGGCAAATAAGCCGACGTTGACGTAAAAGGCTGCCGTGGTCGTGGGGCGAACCGATTTGGATCGAACTGTTGGTGCCGGAGTTGACTCAATCACAGTCGCCGCAGGCTGCCGTGGTGCGGGCTCTGGCGGCGGGGGCTGCGGTGTTGGAATGGGTTCGACCATCGGCGCTGAAGCCGCAGGCGCGGGTTCTGGCTGAAGCGCAGCTGGCACAGCGGGACTTGCCTCAGGTAATGCAGGCAGAGGCGTTGGCGCCGGGGGCGCCGTTTGCGTAATCGGCAATGGCGGTGGATCTTTGATTTCCGGCACGTCATTGCGGGTCAGCAAATGTCCCGTCACGACGCTAATTGCCGCCACGTTGATCGCGATCAGACCCAGGAAGCGATTTCTGGAACTGGATTGGGCGGCCAATCGGTCACAGGCCTGCTGCAGCGAGGTGGTTTGATTCAGGGCCTGCGCCATACGCTGACGACAATCCGAGTGCAGCCAAGTATTGCCAAGCAGGCCAGGCACCACAAAGCTCAAGATCAGGATCAAAATCGCCAAACCAAGCTCAAGCTCCGTCGGGAGGTGAAACATGGCTCGACCCACCCCAAAAACCAATAGAAGGCCAATGGCCAGCGCACCGACATACAGCAAGGCGGCGCGCCACAAACGGCGAAACACCATCCAGTTCAGGGTGTAGAGGCTCGCCGCCGTGTTCCATTGAAGCGCGATTTTTGAGGTGATCTCAAAGCCACTGAAGAGGGGCAGGTAGTAGTCCCGGTTCAGCGGGCCGATGGCGGCCCGGTAAAGCGCCTGGGTTGCACTGTCCTGCGAGAGGTCGAGTGTCGTTTTCTCAGGGGCTGGGGGCGCTGTGGGCGAGGACATGCGTCATTCTGGCACGGCGGGAAGGTGAACCTGTGCGAGCGGGAAATGCCTTTGGTTGAAATTGGTTGACAATCGAAGGTTGACTCAATGAAGACATCCATGACCAGCAACACCCTAGACGCCCCCGTTCAAATCGAAGAAACCTCTGCTGAGGAACGCCCTGTAAAGGTCGTTGCCAGCGCCGCTTCCGTGCAGCCCGTGCTTGAAAAGTTATTTGAGTTGTATCCCCATTTGTTTGGCGCGCAGTTTCTGCCTTTGAAACTTGGCGTTTTTCAGGAGCTGATGGCGGCGCACCCTGATCAGTTTGAGCGCGAGACCCTCAAGCTAGCGTTGGGGCAACACACCCGATCCACTCGCTACCTCCAGAGCGTTGCAGCAGGTAACAAGCGACATGATTTGCAAGGTGTTCCAGGCGACGAGTTGGCGCCAGAGCATGTGTTCTTCGCCGTGGTCGAATTGTTTCGTCGCCGGCAACGCCGTTCACGCGACGACCTGCGTCCCAAACTGCGCAATCAATTGATGGCTGCGTTTGAAGCATCTGGGATGACCCACCAGCTTTATTTGGCGCGGGTGCAGAGCAAAGATGAAGCCATCAACGCTTTGCTTGCTGAGGCTTTGGCCGAGCATGAGCAAAAGATGGCGAAAGAGGAGGCCACTCTTCGGGCGTTTGACGGCAGTGGCAAAACGCCCGAAGAGTTTGCGGACATGTATGGGCTCAATGCCCGTGACGTGATCGGCGCATTGAAACGCCGAGAGCGTTTACAAGCAGCGAGTCAGTCTGACGCGACTGACTCGACTGCGGCGCCGGTTACACCCGACGAAGATCCAGCGTAAACGGAAACTCCCTGCTACCCGCCACATTGATGGTGGCAGGGGGCACAACCAGCTTGCTCGGTGTGTGTCCCATGGCGGTAAAGCGCGACATGCGTCGGCTTTCTGCCTCGTAGGAGTTCACCGGGAAGGTGTCTGGGTTCAGTCCCCCTGGATGGGCCACGTAGTACTGGCAACCCCCAATCGAGCGCTTCATCCAAGTGTCCACAATGTCAAACGTCAGTGGCGCGTGGATACCAATGCTGGGGTGCAAGGCCGATGGTGGATTCCATGCTTTGTAACGCACGCCCGCAACATACTCGCCCATGGTGCCGGTGGATTGCAATGGCAGCGCATGCCCGTTGCAAGTCACCACATAGCGACTCTCATTGAGCCCGGTAACGCGCACTTCCATGCGCTCCAGTGATGAGTCCACATAGCGGGCCGTACCACCTGGCGCACCTTCTTCACCCATGACATGCCAAGGCTCCAAGGCGTTGCGCATTGTGAGTTCAATGCCCGAAGATTGAATCGACCCCACAACCGGGAAACGGAATTCGTAATGCGGCGCGAACCAACTGTCATCGAAGGCATAGCCGGCATCACGCATCTCCTGCATCACATCGTTGAAGTCCATCTGAATGAAGGTGGGCAGCAGGAAGCGGTCATGCAACTCGGTTCCCCAGCGCGTGGCTGGCGCTTTGTAAGGCGTATTCCAGAATCGGGCCACCAAGGCGCGCAACAACAGTTGCTGCACAACACTCATCCTCGGGTGCGGCGGCATTTCAAACGCGCGAAGTTCCAGCAGACCCAGACGACCTGTGGCTGAGTCGGGGGAGTACATCTTGTCGATTGAGAACTCACTGCGATGGGTATTACCCGTCGCATCTATCAAGATATTGCGCAGTGTGCGGTCCACCAACCAAGGCGGCATGCTCTGACCATGCAGTTCCCGATTTTTGTAGATTTGCTCGATGGCAATTTCAAGCTCGTACAACTGGTCGTTGCGGGCCTCGTCCACGCGAGGTGCCTGGCTGGTGGGGCCTACAAACATGCCGCTGAACAAATAACTCAGCGACGGATGGTTGTGCCAGTAAAGCAACAGGCTGGCCAGCAACTCTGGTTTGCGCAAGAAGGGGCTGTCTGAGGGCGTCGCGCCACCCATCACAAAGTGATTGCCGCCACCGGTTCCGGTGTGGCGGCCGTCCTTCATGAACTTCTCTGCCGACAAGCGCGACTCAAACGCCGCGTTGTACAAAAACTCGGTGTTCTTGACCAGATCATCCCAGTTCGTCACCGGGTGAATGTTGACCTCAATCACGCCCGGATCGGGTGTGACTTGAAGCAACTTCAAGCGCGGGTCGCGGGGAGGCGGGTAGCCTTCCAAAACAATTTGAAGCGCCAATGATTCTGCCGTCGCTTCAATAGCTGCCAACAGGTCGAGATAGTCGTCCAGCTTTTCAAGCGGTGGCATGAAGATGTACAGAACACCTGACTTTTCGCCAACGGACTCGGCTTTGGGGCCACTGGCCCGGCGCGGGTCACGCACCTCGACGCACAGCGCGGTGCGAGTGATCCAGTGAGCCGACTCTTTGAGCTTAGGTACCCTTGAAAAATCGGCCGGTTCAACCTGCGTTTTCCCTTGTGCACTGGCGGCACTGAGGTTGACGCTAGTCGACGAAGGCGATTGCATCTTGCGCGTTGCTTCGGCTTGAGGTCCGGTGCCAGCCAGGTAGGGCGCGGCGTTGGCCGAGTCGTCCCAGGCCCGGCGTGTCGCCGCTTGAGCGGCAGGCGCTGGCGCAGACCCTTGGTAGCGGGCGGAAAGGTTCTGATGTGTGGGCAGTTCAGTGCGAGGGCTCCACGGATCTTGCTCGTTGAGGTACGGAAACTCAGCTTTGCTGACCCACGGCAGCGAATCCAGAGGCAAGCGCAGACCCATGGGGGAGTCGCCTGGCATCAAGTACATGCGCTCATCGCGCAAGAACCAGGAGCCTGTTGTCCATACGGGGCGCTCGCCTGCTGCACTGTCTGAGGGTTTGAGTGGCAAGACGTAGCCAACGACCGAGTCAAGTTTTTGTTCAAACACCCGGCGCAGTCGCGCGCGCTCCATCTCGTCGTCCAGTTTCGAGTTAAACGGGTCAACATTGATTGGCAGGCGACGCTCACGCCAGAGGTAATACCAGACGTCTTCATGCGCAGCCAGCATGAACTCATCGCTCATGCCTAGCTTGGCCGCCAGGGTTTCGGTGAACCGGCGTGCATCTTCACTGGTGTAATGCGTTGGCGAGCGTTCATCCGTGAACAAAGCAGGGTTGGACCAAACGGGTTGTTGGTCAGCCCGCCAGTAAATATTAAGCGCCCAGCGCGGTAATTGCTCGCCGGGGTACCACTTGCCCTGGCCAAAATGCAGAAAGCCGCCTTCACCGTATTCACGTCGCAGCTTGTGGACCAGGGCCGTGGCAAACCCGCGTTTTGTGGGGCCCATGGCATCGGTGTTCCACTCGCCTGCATCTCGGTCATTGACGGCGACAAAGGTGGGCTCACCGCCCATCGTCAGGCGCACGTCGCCCGCCTGCAATTGCTGGTCCACAGCGTGTCCCAGAGACATCACCTCGTCCCATTGCTCCTCTGTGTAAGGCTTGGTGACCCGAGGTGATTCGTAAATGCGGGTGACTTCCATCAAGTGCTCAAACTCAACTTCGCACTTGTCCATGCTGCCTTCGATTGGGGCTGCGCCAGAGGGTTGTGGGGTGCAAGCCAATGGAATATGGCCTTCGCCGGCCATCAGGCCTGAGGTGGCGTCCAAGCCGATCCAGCCGGCACCTGGCAAATACACCTCGCACCAAGCGTGCAGGTCGGTGAAGTCCACCTCGGTGCCGCTGGGGCCGTCAAGTGACTTGACGTCTGGCTTGAGCTGGATCAAGTAGCCCGAAACAAAGCGAGCGGCGAGGCCGCAATGGCGCAACATTTGGACCAGCAACCAGCCTGAGTCACGGCAGGAGCCCGAGCCCAGCTTGAGTGTTTCGTCCGGTGTTTGAACGCCTGGCTCCATCCGAATCAGGTAGTCAATGTCGTTGTGCAGCATTTGATTGATATCCACCAGGAAATCAATCGTGCGGCGTTTGGTCATATTGACCTTGGCCAGGTAGGCCTTCAGTCGTTCGCTGGCTGGGTCAACGGCCAAGTACGGGGCCAATTCCTGCTCAAGCAGCGGCTCGTACTTGAACGGGAACTCTTCTGCAGCAGGTTCCAGAAAGAAGTCAAACGGGTTGTATACCGCCATTTCGACCACGAGGTCGACCGTGACTTTGAACTCGGTCGTCTTTTTGTCAAAGACCAACCGCCCTTGGTAGTTGGCAAATGGGTCTTGCTGCCAGTTGATGTAGTGATCGACGGGGTCGATCTTGAGAGAATAGGAAATGATTTTGCTGCGACAGTGGGGTGCTGGGCGCAAGCGAATGACCTGAGGGCCGAGGTTGACCGGTCGATCGTATTTGTAGTGAGTGATGTGGCTCAGGGCCGCATGAATTGACATGTTTTCGCCTCTCTTATTGTTCGACAAGACGGGGCCTTGCTTCTTCCTCTATCCTAGCAAGGTTAGTGCCACTTGTTCTAAACCAAAAAATTAAACCTTTTTGAGACCGGATGCCGAGCTACATTGAGCTTCTCAGCAACTCCAAATAGTCGTTCTCAGTTGCGAGGCGGGGATTGGTCTTGTGGCAATGATCCGCCATGGCGCCCGCAATGACCTGGTTGAACTGGCTGGGAGTCAGGCCCATCGCCTTCAAGCCATTGGGCAAGCCAAGTCGCGCGTTCATGTCTTTGATGGCCTCGGAGATGTCACTGCCCGATTGGAGCCCCATGGCGTGAGCCATCCGCTGCAAGCGTTTGTCCTTGACCACCGACTCCGATTGCGCGTTGAACGCCACCACGGCAGGCAAAAACATGGCGTTCAAGGTGCCGTGGTGCATTCTTGGGTCAACACCACCCAAACTGTGGCTCAGGGAGTGCACGCAGCCCAGTCCCTTTTGAAATGCCATGGCACCTTGCATGGAGGCGCTCATCATGTTCAACCGGGCCTCCTTGTCCTGCCCGTTGCGGGTGGCGCGTTCAATGTGGGCCCAGCCTCGCTCCAAGCCATCCAGTGCGATGCCGTCAGCTGGGGGGTTGAATGCCGGTGCCATGAACGTCTCCATGCAATGGGCGATGGCGTCCATTCCCGTGGCTGCTGTCAACATGGGCGGTAATCCAAGTGTGAGTTCGGGGTCGCAGATCGCAGACTTGGGCACGAGGTGCCAAGAATGAAATCCCAGTTTGCGGTGGTCGTCCACGATGATGATGGCACCTCGCGCGACCTCACTGCCCGTACCACTGGTGGTTGGAACAGCAATCAGGGGGGCAACCTGTTCGGTGATGCGCGGCGAGCCACCTTCAATGGTGGCGTAGTGGGTGAGGGGGCCTTCGTGCGTGGCTGCAATGGCCACGCCCTTGGCGCAATCAATGGCAGAACCTCCACCCACTGCGATCAAACCGTCGCAGCCCTGTGCTTTGTAGATGGCGGCGGCGGCACGAACTGCTGCTTCAGTTGGGTTGGACGGGGTTTGGTCGAAGACGGCGACGGGGATGCCGGGCAATGCGTCCAATGCCTTCTGCAACACACCAGCCGCTTTGACACCTGGGTCGGTCACGATCAGTGGGCGGCTGATGCCGACCCGCTGGCACTCTTGCTTCAAGAGCTGGATGGCCCCGAAATCGAACTGAACCTGCGTCACGTAGTAGATGAGTGCCATGGTGTTTGCGGTGTAGGATGAAAACTTCACTTTAACAAGAAGCACCCCCTTCATGAGTCACCACCGTAACCCCCGCGCCTTGCTGACCCCCGCCATGCATGGTGTGCTGGACCGAATGGCGCGCGCCGGCCAGATGCCGCTGCATGCCTTGACGCCGGTGCAGGCAAGGTTGGCGTATGAGGTGGGTGCCGGCGTTTTGGAGGTGCCGGCCCACAAGCTGCATCGCGTCGAGAGCTTCACCGTGCCTGCACGAGATGGCGTGGAGGTCCCCGTTCGCCTGTACGCGCCGACGGACGAGGTGTTGCCCGTGTTGGTCTACTTTCATGGTGGTGGCTTCACGATAGGCAGCATTGCGACCCATGACACTTTGTGCCGGACATTGAGCAACCTCGCGCATTGCGCGGTGCTGTCGGTGAACTACCGCTTGGCGCCAGAGCACCCGTTTCCGACGGCCCACAACGACGCTTGGGACGCGGTGCAATGGGTTGCGACCCATGGCGAGACCCTGCGCGTGGACGCGAGCCGCTTGGCGGTGGGGGGCGACAGCGCCGGCGGCACCTTGGCCGCTGCTTGTGCCATTCATGCCAAAGACGCCGGCCTGCCGTTGGCCTTGCAACTCTTGTTTTACCCAGGCTGCACCGCCCACGCCGACACGCCCTCCCACAAAACCTTTGCCCACGGTTTTGTATTGGAAGAGGCCGGTATCGACTATTTTTTCAGTCAGTACATTCCTGACACGGCTGACCGGGACGATTGGCGCTTTGCCCCATTAAATGCCCCAGACGTGGATGGCGTGGCCTCCGCCTGGTTCGGCCTGGCCGAATGTGACCCCTTGGTGGACGAGGGCGTGCTTTACGCCGACAAATTGCGTGCTGCCGGGGTTGCCGTTGACCTGGAGATCTATCGGGGCGTGGTGCATGAGTTCATCAAAATGGGGCGTGCCATTCCGGAAGCGCTACGGGCTCATGCCGATGCGGCGCGTGCACTTAAGCATGCCTTTTCAACCAACACCTGACGCGCGAACTCCAATGAGCCCACTCAACCGCAAAAATTTCCGCCTTTTTCACCGCCTGCGCGTGCGCTGGGCTGAGGTGGACATGCAGAAAATTGTTTTCAACGCGCATTACCTGATGTACTTTGATACCGCCATGAGCGACTACTGGCGTGCACTGGCGCTGCCTTATGACAGCAGCCTGCAATCTTTGGGGGGTGACCTGTATGTGAAAAAGGCCACGGTGGAATACCACGCATCGGCGCAAATCGATGATCAGCTGGAGGTGGCGCTTCAGTGCCATCGCATTGGTACTTCATCCATGACGTTTAACGGCGCCA
This sequence comes from uncultured beta proteobacterium, assembly GCA_963781205.1. Lineage (GTDB taxonomy): Bacteria > Pseudomonadota > Gammaproteobacteria > Burkholderiales > Burkholderiaceae_C > Rhodoferax. The sequence continues at coordinate 105,602 of CAWAFG010000005.1, forward strand.
TTTTTCGGGGCGACGACTGCCTGATTAGCTGTGAACTGGTCTATGTTTTTGCCGATCCCTCCACTCAGACCTCCAAACCTGTTCCAACCGCTTTGCGAGACATTTTGTTGGCTTATGAAGCATGGGAGCCCATGGCTTCAGTCGAGGTGGGCACCTGGGAGTCGCTTCGGACTGAGGCCAGCCAGGTTCGGGCAGATGTGTTTTTGAAAGAACAGCGCATTCCACTTGAGTTGGAGCAGGACGCCGCCGATCAAACCGCCATTCATGCCGTGGCGCGCAACCGACTGGGCGTGGCGGTGGCCACGGGGCGCCTCTTAAAACACGCCCCCGGTGTGGGCCGAATTGGTCGCATGGCCGTTCACCGCGTGTTGCGAGGATCCAATTTGGGGCGCGATGTGCTACGGGCCTTGATGCACACGGCGACAGAGCGTGGGGACCACGAGGTGCTTCTTCATGCACAACGCAGCGCGCAAGGTTTCTACGCCCGTCTGGGCTTTTTGACTCAAGGTGAGCCCTTTGAGGAAGCGGGCATTGTGCACATCGAAATGGTGCATAAGTTGCCCGCCACGCTTTAAAGCCCGTTGGCTAAGTCCTCAAATATCTGCAAGCAAAGGGTAGGGCGGTGCACTGGCGGTCAATGCGGGGCCAGTGGCGCTGCCTGAGTGAAGATTGCCGGCCTCAAAGGCGGCGACCTGCATGGATACCACCGCGTCATAACCGCCCAATGGGGATGCAGCAGCCTGCGCAACAATGCCGCAAGGTTGCCCTTCATCAGCGACTTGAAACACCTCATCTCCCGTCGTCATCGGCGCCTCGGAGTGCACCAAATAGGCGCGCCGCTTGAGCGTGCCCCGAAACTGGCTGCGGGCCACCACTTCTTGGCCGGGGTAGCAACCTTTTTTGAAATTGACGCCACCCACCGACTCATAGTTCAGCATTTGCGGCACAAACGCTTCCACGATGGGCGTGGTGATCAAGGCAATTCCACTGCGCACCTCGCCCCAGGCCCACAACTCATCGCTCAGAGGCTCGCCTTGAGGCGCGGCCTCTGAAGATGGGCCAATCCACAAGGCGCGGGGAGTACCGTCCGCCGGATAGAGCTGCACTAGTGTTGAAGTGCCTATATCGGTCTTTACCCAGGCAGTGCTTGCGGGTGCAGCTATCTTATCAATAGCATCACCTGCCAGGCCATAGACTGACATCTCTGCGCTGACATCGCTAAATTTGGCTTTGGCGCGCATCACAAACATCGACAGGCGCTTCATGACGGGCGCCAGAACATCAAGAGGGCAAATTAGCAAAATTTCAGTCGCGCTTTTCTTGAAACCAATGAAGCTGGCTTGCATGCGGCCCTTGGCGCTGCAGAAGGCTGCCAAACGGGCTTCGCCCAGGCCTAAAAGTGAAAAGTCCTGGGTCAACTGACCGTGCAGGAACTTGGCGGCGTCTTCGCCCTCGACCTTGATAACGCCCAGATGGACGAGGGGGGTGATTCCATTGAGTTTGTTTTGCATGAGTGAATTATCATCCGCACTCAATTCATCGGAAGGCTGTAAGGCTGTGCGTCGTCTCCTGTCTATTTTTTTGCTCGCAGCGATGCTGTTGGGTGGCTATGCTGCCTGGTGGCTCAACCACGCCTTGGTGGCGCAATCCGACCCGATCGATCTGCTAATCGAGCCGGGCACATCAGCCCGTGCCGTGGCCCAAGCCGCCGTTGACGCTGGGGCGCAGACTGATCCCACCCTGTTGTACTGGTGGTTTCGCTTGTCGGGCGATGCGCGCCAGCTCAAGGCAGGCAGTTATGAAATTGAAACAGGTACGACGCCAAGGCGCCTGCTGGCGAAACTGGTCAATGGCGAGCAAGCCCTGAGAAGTGTCACTTTTTTGGAGGGCTGGAACTTCTCGCAAGTGCTTGATGCACTATCAAAAGCAGAGCACCTCGCGCCCGATACAAAAGGGCTCAAGCCGGATTCGATCATGAATGCCCTTGGCAAACCTGGCATTCACCCGGAGGGCCGCCTTTTTCCTGACACCTATACCTATGCGAAAGGCAGCAGCGACCTCGGTGTGTTGAAGAGCGCCGTGCAGGCCATGGACAGGCAACTTGAGGCTGCCTGGAAACTGCGCGCCAGCAATTCGCCCTTGAAATCCCCTGAGCAGGCCTTGATTCTGGCCAGCATTGTTGAAAAAGAAACGGGTCGCGACAGTGACCGCGCTGAAATTGCCGGCGTGTTTATCAACCGCCTGCGCTTGGGCATGATGCTTCAAACCGACCCGACCGTGATTTATGGCTTGGGTCAGGCTTTCGACGGCAATTTGCGCCGCCGCCACTTGCTGGCCGACACGCCCTGGAATACTTACACCCGCACAGGCTTGCCACCCACCCCCATCTCCATGCCCGGCAAATCTTCGCTCATGGCCGCCGTACAGCCCGCGGATACAAAAGCGATTTATTTTGTGGCGCGAGGCGACGGCACCAGTCAATTCAGTGCGACGCTGGAAGAGCACAATCGTGCAGTGAATAAATACCAGCGTGGGCAATAAGAATCTATGACAGCGGGCGGAATTTTTATCAGTTTTGAAGGCATTGACGGCGCGGGTAAATCCACCCATATTGAGCGTTTAGCCCAGATGTTTCGTGACCAAGGTCGACAAGTCACATTGACGCGAGAGCCCGGCGGCACGCCATTGGCTGAGCGACTCCGTACCTTGGTGCTAAACGACCCCATGGACGCGATGACCGAGGCCTTGCTGGTGTTTGCGGGGCGTCGCGACCACCTCTTGCAGTGCATTGAGCCGGCTCTGGCCCGCGGTGATGTTGTCTTGTGTGACCGCTTCACCGACGCCACCTTTGCCTATCAAGGAGGCGGGCGTGGGTTTGACCTTGAAATGCTATCAACTTTAGAGCGCTGGGTGCAGTCTGCACAAGGGCAGGGAGGGGAATTCATTCGTCAACCTGATCTCACGATCTGGTTCGACTTGGCCCCGGAGATTGCGGCGCAACGACTGCAGGGTGCTCGTGTGCCTGACAAGTTCGAGGCCCAACCGCTTGAATTTTTCAAGCGTGTCGCGGCCGGGTACCAAAGTCGCATGGCCCAGTCACCGCAACGTTTTGCCCAGATTGACGCAGCAGGCACCCGTGAAAGCGTGTGGGATGCTGTCCGACTAGCGCTGGTCAATCGGGGCTGGCTGGCATGAGCGACAGCCGCCTTGCACCGTGGATCGCGTCACAAGCGCAAAGCCTTCTGGCCCAACGCGGCCACGCTTGGCTGCTGGCTGGGCCGTCGGGTTTGGGTCAATACAGCTTGGCCATGGCTTTGGTGCGCACTTGGCTGTGTGATGACCCCAGCCCACAAGGCGCCTGCGGCGTTTGTTCCGCCTGCCACGCCATTGATGTCCGCACCCATGCCGATCTTTGCGTGCTCATGCCTGAAACCGTGATGATGGAACTGGGTTGGCCCCTCAGTGAAAAAGCCCAATCAGACATTGACGACAAAAAGCGCAAGCCCAGCAAGGAAATCCGGGTGGACGCCATGCGCGACGCCGTCGAGTTTTCCCAACGCACCAGTGCTCGGGGTCGAGGCAAGGCGGTGTTGGTTTTTCCTGCGGAGCGCATGAACAACATCACGGCCAATGCCTTGCTTAAAACGCTGGAAGAGCCACCAGGCGACGTGAAATTTGTGTTGGCCACCGAGGCCGCGCACCAGTTGCTGCCCACTATTCGCAGTCGGTGCCTGGGCCATAGCATGATTTGGCCCAGCACCGAGGCGTCTCTGGCATGGCTTCAAACGCAAGGCCTCGCGGCTGATCAAGCCGGTGTGGCACTGCGCGCCGCTGGTGGCCGACCCGACGACGCGTTGCAGTTTTCCGGTGGTGCTGGACGCACCGCTCAAGCTTGGGTCAAGTTGCCGCAGGCCATGGCCCGGGGCGAGGTGGCCGCGCTCAAGGACTGGACGCCCGCGCAAGCGGTGGATGCGCTTCACAAAATTTGCCATGACATGCTGGCCGTCAAAATGGGCGCGTCACCGCGCTTTTTTGGCGCCTCAGAATTACCCTCTGGTGGGTCAGTTGGGAGTTTGACGGCCTGGGGCAAAGCGTTGGGGCAGACCATGCGCACCGTCGAACACCCGTTTAATGCGGGGCTAATGCTGGAGGCGCTTGTGAGCCAAGCGCAAATCGCCCTAAACTCAAAGGCATCGCCCACACCATGAGCACCACGACCTCGCCGTCCACTTCACCCCACGCTGCCCCCCGGCCGAGTGTGATTCAACTCGCCATCAAGCAAAAATCGGCTTTGTACGCGGCGTATATCCCCATGTTTACCGAAGGTGGCATTTTTATTCCGACCACCCGGAGTTATCAATTGGGGGATGATGTGTATGTGTTGTTGACCCTGCCTGATGACCCACAGCGCTACCCCGTTGCCGGCACTGTGGCTTGGATCACGCCGGATAAGGCGGCCAGCAGCCGGGCCCAAGGGGTGGGTATTTTGTTTCCCAAAGACGAAAAGTCTCGCCTTCTCAAACTCAAAATTGAAGAAATCCTGGGCGCCAGCCTGTCCTCTGACCGGCCCACCCAGACCATCTGAGTCCTGACCGTCACCGGCGGCAGGGCGCTTTTAACGACTGTCCCATGTTCACTGACTCCCATTGCCATCTCAATTTCCCTGAACTCGTCGCCAATCTGGCCACTATTCGCGACTCCATGGCGCAAGCCCGAGTGGATCGGGCCCTGTGCATTTGCACCACTCTCGAAGAGTTTCCGGCGGTTCACGCACTGGCCACCACTTATGACAATTTCTGGGCCACCGCTGGCGTCCACCCAGACAACGAAGGCGTTACCGAGCCCTCGCTACAAGATCTGCTGACCCTTGGTCAACTGCCGCGCGTGGTTGGCATCGGTGAGACCGGTCTTGATTACTACCGGCTGGGTGAGCGAACCGTTGCCGACATGGAATGGCAGCGGAGCCGTTTCAGAACGCATATTCACGCCGCTCGCCAATTGGACAAACCATTGGTCATTCACACCCGATCGGCCTCTGATGACACGATTGGCATCTTGAAAGAGGAGGGCGAAGACGGCTCCGCTGGCAGCGCCGGTGGGGTGTTCCATTGCTTCACCGAAACCAAACAGGTAGCCCGTGCCGCGCTGGATCTTGGTTTTTATATTTCTTTCTCAGGTATTCTGACCTTCAAAACCGCGCAGGACATACGAGACGTTGCTGCATTTGTTCCGATGGACCGGCTGCTCATTGAAACCGACAGCCCTTACTTGGCTCCCGTGCCTTATCGCGGTAAAACAAATAACCCATCCTTGGTTCCTTACGTTGCCAAGCAACTGGCTGAACTTCGACAGTGCGCGGTGGAAGAGATTGCGCAAGTGACCAGTCACAACTTCAATGTGCTCTTCAAAGGGGTGCTGGCGTCATGACTTTGTTGTTGAAGAAAGCCCAGAAGAGGTTTAAGCAGGCGCTGCAATTGGTCGTTCTCATGGGCTTTTCGGTTGCCCATGCCGGTTCATACGATGATTTTTTCGTCGCCATCAAGCGCAATGATGCCAATGCGGTGACAACGCTGCTGAACCGGGGTTTTGACGCCAACACCCTGGACAAGGACGGAAATTCCGCCTTGTTCCTTGCAGTACGTGAGCCATCCATTGAGGTTGCAACCGTACTCATTCAATGGCCCCAAACAGAGGTAGAGAGCCGCACAGCCAAAGACGAAAGCCCTTTGATGATTGCCTCGCTCAAGGGGCTGACTGACGTCTGCACGGCCTTGATTGCCCGGGGAGCCGATGTCAACAAAACGGGCTGGACCCCACTTCATTACGCCGCAACCATGGGTCATGTCCCGGTTATCGCCTTGTTGTTGGAAAACTATGCGTATATCGACGCCGAATCGCCCAACGGCAGCACGCCGCTAATGATGGCCGCGCACTACGGATCAGTAGAGTCCGTGCAGCAGTTGCTGTCTGCCGGAGCGGACCCTTTGCTCAAGAATGAAAAAGGCCTGACTGCAATTGACTTTGCCTACGCAGCTAAACGCGAAGACGTCGCCAAACTCATCGCCGCCTCAGTTCGCGCACGGTCACCGAAAGGCGTCTGGTGAATATCTGATCGTACTTGATACGATGTATATTATGTTAAGTAAGGTGGCAATTAATCAAAACCGATTCAGGACACTGAGAACATCACGGTGGCTGCGCTGACGTCGGAAAAGGATGATCCGAGAGCTATTTCCCCTCTTCCATGAAGTACGCATTCTTTGCGACGAAGCAAGACATCTGACCCGCCGCCAGCAAAACGGACCCAGCAGCCGTAGGAGCTGAGGTCTACCAACATGAAACTGCCGTTACGCCAATCAATACGGGCGTGAGTTCGAGACACTCTTGGGTCGGTGACAACAAAGTCTGCTTGTTGCACCCGGCCGATATGAATGGGTAGCTCAAACGAGCGAAATGTTTTCTGCGAGGTTAGCCAACTCAATTCGACTTGGCCCCCCAGCGCGTCCCGGTCGGGTGAATCAAAGGTGGAATCCAGCTCGGCTTGCATCGTCAGGAACTCGGTTGCAACGTCCTCCTGCCAATCGATTTGAAATACAGTGCAGTTTTCGGCGCGACCTCGAATGCTGATGGCGCCCAAGGTTCGGAAATGCACGCCAATCCGTTCAGATACGCTCTGCAATGCTTGGCTGTTTGCCCAAATTTGCTGCGGCCCCGCCATTCCACTGAGTCGTGAGGCCACGTTGACCGCGTCGCCGTAACAGTCGCCATCGACTAGTTCAACTTCTCCGGTGGCGACGCCGATTCGAATCGGCATTCGATTCACGCCACCTAACTGCGCCAACTGATTTTGCCAACTGCGTTGAATTTCAATCACAGCAGAAATACCGTTCTGGTTTTTGTCAAACAGCGCTAGTACGCCATCCCCCAAAATTTTGACAACCCGCCCGCCATGTCCTTCGATCACGGTTGAAATCCAGCCCGTGACTTCGGTTACAGCCTGAGTCGCCTTGACGTTGCCCAGCGCTTCGAAGGCACCCACGCTGCCATAAAGATCTGTGAAAACGACGGTACGGATGAGGCCCATAGATGATGTTGAAGGTTCGTGAGTCAGTCTGGAGTTTAGGGCAAAGTAGCCGTCAAAGGGCCTACTCGCCGGGGTCTACTACAAATGTCCCCAAAGGAGTAACGCGTCTCTACCATCGACCACCAAATCAGTTTTGGCGCCCATCGGTAACAGCACTTTGGTCGCGACGTGGCCGTAAGGCAAGTTGGTCAGGACCGGTCGTTTGACACTTTGTCTCAGCCAATTGACAACGGTTTGCATCTTGTAGCCTTTGTCGTGGGGTACGAGCTTGAAGTCGGTGAACTGACCCAGAACAATTGCCTTCTGGTCCTTCAGAATGCCGGAATTCAGCAATTGAGTCAGCATGCGTTCAATTCGGTAGGGGTGCTCAGCCACGTCTTCCAGAAACAGAATGCCCCCTTTGATTTTGGGAAAGAAAGGAGTCCCTATCAATGAGGTGAGTACCGTCAGGTTGCCTCCCCATAATGTGGCTTTTTTACATGAAAAATCAGCGATGGCGCCCTTCTCTCCTGCGCTAGCAGCTATGGAATTAGTAGCATTTTTTTCGGCCTCCCGATGCTGACGCCACCCGGTTCCCTCCCCCTGCCCGGTGATCAAGTCATCAAAACAGGCTTCCATGATGTCGTCGGGTTGCTTGACTTCGCCGCAGGAATGACCATCGACCATGTCGGGCTTGCCCCCCACTCCAAACCCTTCACACAGTGCAGGACCGGCCCAGGTCACCTGGCCTGTTTTGGCCAATACAGCGCATTGAAACGCCGTGAAATCACTGATGCCGACAAATTGGGTACCTGCTTCAATCGCCTTGGCTACCTTTTTGTAATGAATACCCTCCAGAATGCGGGTCAAGCCGTAGCCACCGCGACTGATCAAGGCGACGTCCGCCCCACTGGCCGCCGCACGATGAATGGCTGCCAATCGGGTGTCGTCGTCGCCAGCAAAGCGCAAGTGGCTGGCCAAGGCCGCCTCATCGACTTCAACTTCATGCCCTAGGGCTTTGAGTCGTGCCACGCCGCGGCGAAATGCAGCTTTGTCACGTACCGCGCCGGAGGGCGAATAGACATAAATGTGTTTAGGTTTCATAGGTTCATGCATGGCTGTCCTAAGGTTTTATTTGTGCAAGGGCCGCGTATGCGATGGATTCACCTTGTTCTTGGACAAAGTGGCCTGACTGCGCCAAGCGCATGGGTGGCGGGCAGTTTCGAATAAGTTGATGAAGATTTTCCATGACGCCGGGGCCTAAAACGGGGTCTTGCAGACCGATCGCCATCAGGGATTGCCCTGCCCAACGATGCTGCCAAAATTCCCGGGCCAACCGTGACACCGAGGCGCCGTCTGAGTCGACAAACTCTGGCACCAGTTTAGGAAAGGCGCGCAACGCGGCACGGTGCCCCTTGTCTGGAAAAGGAGCCTCGTAGGCGTGGCATTCGGATGGGGACAGCCCGGGTGTAGCGCGGGCCATCAGTCTGGCGAGATCAAAACCAGGGTTCTTGGCGCACATGTCTCGCCAGGCAATAAAACCGTTGCTCATGGGCATATCCCCCGTGGCGAGTGTCGTATTCATGACAACGAGACCGCGATAGCGGCTCTCGTCTGCCATGGGCAAGGTCAATCCAAGCAAGCCGCCCCAGTCCTGAACGACGAGCACCACGCGTTGGAGGTCCAACCGCTCGACCAACTCGAGCAGTATCTGCCGATGCCAAGTAAAGGAGTGAGCCTCATCCTTTTTGGGTTTGTCGCTTTTTCCAAACCCGATCAAATCTGGAGCGATGACTCGATGCCCTGCAGCAAGGAACACCGGCAACATCTTGCGGTACAGATAACTCCAGGTTGGGTTGCCGTGCAAACATAGCCAGGTTAAAGGCGCGTCGCGAGGTCCTTCATCGAGGTAGTGCATGCGCAAACCATTTAACGATGGCAGGCTGCTGACATACCGAGGCGCCCACGGGTAGTCCGGCAGATTGTCGAAGCAGCGATCTGGGGTTCGCAATGCATCCTCACGCAACGGCTGATTGTGGATACGCCTTTCCTTTCGGCGCTCTTCAAAAAAACGAGTGAGAACATGGGAGCACTCCTCAGCCATCAACCCTGCTTCCACTTTTGTTTGATGGTTGAGCTGGGGGTTTTCAAACAGATTGACAACGGAACCGGCCGCGCCTGTTTTGGGTTCCGGTGCCCCATAAATCACCCGCGCCAATCTGGCATGAAGCATGGCGCCAGCGCACATGGCGCAGGGCTCCAGGGTCACAAAAAGTTCACAGCCGTCGAGTCGGTAGTTTCCCAGGGCGGCAGCTGCCGCGCGAAGCGCCATGATTTCAGCGTGCGCGCTTGGGTCGTGCTGGGTGAGCGGTGAGTTGTGTCCGCTACCAATGACCTGTCCATCTTTGACCACAATGGCACCCACAGGCACCTCGCCAGCAGCGTAGGCCAGGCTGGCTTGCTCAAGCGCTAGCGCCATGAAGCGCTGATCATTTGGGTGGGCTGGGTTGGTCATTGACTGGGAGAAGGTCAAGGGGAGCTCCACTCAACGTTGACCCAAACGGGCGATTCGTATCAGCGCTGAGGTGAGTTCTTTGCCAGCAGATGGAGCTACCGGCAAAGAAATTCTTCACATACCGACTATTCCCACTCAATCGTGGCGGGCGGTTTGGTGCTGACGTCGTAGGTGACGCGGTTAATGCCACGGACTTCATTGATGATTCGACCAGAGACCTTCTTGAGCAATGCGTAAGGCAACTCTGCCCAGTCTGCGGTCATGAAATCGCTGGTTTGAACGGCACGCAGAGCCACAACGTAGTCATAGGTGCGACCATCGCCCATTACACCCACGCTCTTCACGGGGAGAAACACCACAAACGCCTGGCTCGTCAGGTCGTACCAGCTTTTGCCGGTGGCTTCATCGATAAAGTTACGCAACTCCTCGATGAAGATCGCATCCGCTTCCCGAAGCAAGTCGGCATACTCTTTCTTGACCTCGCCCAGAATTCGAACGCCAAGGCCCGGTCCTGGAAACGGATGACGGTAAACCATGTGATAAGGCAGGCCTAGCGCAACACCCAACTCCCGCACTTCATCTTTGAACAACTCGCGAAGAGGCTCCAGCAACTTCAGACCGAGTTGCTCGGGCAGTCCACCGACGTTGTGATGACTCTTGATGACGACTGCTTTTTTCGACTTGGCGCCGCCGGATTCGATCACGTCCGGGTAAATGGTGCCTTGTGCCAGCCAAGCGACATGGCGGGAGTGATCATTCTTGAGCTTGCTGGCTTCGCTTTTGAAAACTTCAACAAACTCGCGACCAATGATCTTGCGCTTAGCCTCTGGCTCGCTAACGCCTTTGAGTTCGCCCAAAAACTGATCGGCCGCATCAACGCGAACGACCTTGGCGTGCAACTTGTCGACGAACATCTCCATGACCATGTCGCCTTCGTTCAGACGCAGCAGGCCATGATCAACAAACACGCAGGTCAGCTGGTCGCCAATAGCGCGGTGAATCAGGGCCGCGGCCACCGACGAGTCAACGCCGCCTGAGAGTCCCAAAATGACCTCTTCACTGCCGACTTGCTCACGAATCTTTTGAACGGCTTCGCTGATGTAGTCGCCCATGATCCAGTCGGCACGGGCCTCACAGATATCAAGGACAAATCGCTCCAACAAGGCGGCGCCGCGCTTGGTATGGGTGACTTCCGGGTGAAACTGAACGCCATAAAAGCGGCGCTCTTCGTCGGCCATGCCGGCGATGGGGCAGCTTCCTGTGCTGGCCATCAATTTGAAACCGGGCGGCAGCTCAGTGACTTTGTCGCCGTGGCTCATCCAGACTTGCAACATGCCATGGCCTTCGGCATTGCTGTAGTCCTGAATGCCCTCAAGCAGGCGGGTATGGCCGTGAGCCCGCACATCAGCATGTCCAAACTCGCGTTTGTGGCCACTTTGCACCACGCCACCCAATTGGTGCGCCATGGTTTGCATGCCGTAGCAGATACCCAAAACGGGAACGCCCAATTCAAAGATGGCTTGAGGTGCTTTGTCCGTCGTGTCTTCGTAAACGCTGGCGTGACTGCCGGAAAGGATCACTCCTTTCAGGTTGCCGTCGCGCGCATATTCGCGCACCCAGTCGCTGGTGACGTCACAAGGGTGAACTTCACAAAAAACATGGGCTTCGCGAATTCGACGAGCAATCAGCTGAGTGACTTGGGACCCAAAGTCCAGAATAAGAATTTTTTGATGCATGAATGGGTGTCCGCTTATTCCGCGCGGTAGTTGGGCGCTTCTTTGGTAATTTGGACGTCATGGACGTGGCTTTCGCGAATGCCTGCCGTGGTGATTTCCACAAACTCAGCCTTGTCCTGCATTTCATCAATGGTGGCGCAGCCGCAGTAACCCATGCTTGCACGCAGACCGCCGGCCATCTGGAAGACGATGGCGACCATGGAACCTTTGTAGGGAACGCGACCTTCAATGCCTTCTGGCACCAACTTGTCGGCGTTGGGGTTGCCGGTACTTGACTCCTGAAAGTAGCGGTCAGCGCTGCCCTGCTGCATGGCACCAATGCTTCCCATGCCCCGGTAGCTTTTGTAACTGCGGCCCTGGAACAGGATCACTTCACCCGGCGCCTCTTCGGTGCCGGCGAACATGCCACCCATCATGACCGTGCTGGCGCCAGCTGCAATGGCCTTGGAAATGTCGCCACTAAAACGAATGCCGCCGTCTGCAATCAGAGGTACGCCTGTGCCTCTGAGCGCGGTGGCTACGCTGTCAATGGCCATGATCTGCGGCACACCGACGCCCGCCACAATGCGGGTGGTACAAATTGAGCCAGGACCGATACCGACTTTGACGGCGTCAGCGCCCGCCTCAACCAGAGCCAACGCCGCAGCGCCAGTGGCGATGTTGCCGCCGACCACGTCAATGTGCGGGTAATTTTTCTTGACCCAACGAACCCGCTCGATCACACCTTTGCTGTGCCCATGGGCTGTGTCCACCACGATGGCGTCCACACCGGCACGCGCCAAAGCCTCGACGCGCTCTTCAGTGCCCTCGCCCACGCCAACTGCTGCGCCCACGCGCAGTTTCCCGTGCGCATCGCGAGCGGCATTGGGAAAGCTGGTTTGCTTGGTGATGTCTTTGACGGTGATCAGTCCTTTGAGTTCAAACGCATCGTTCACCACCAACAGGCGTTCAATCTTGAATTGGTTCAACAACACCTTGGCTTGGGCCAAGGTGGTGCCATCTGGCACGGTGACCAATTTGTCACGTTGCGTCATGATGTGGCGCACGGGCAAGTCATAACGAGTCTCAAAGCGCAAGTCACGTCCGGTGACGATGCCAACGACCTTGCCACCTTCGCAAACGGGGAAGCCAGATACGCCCAGTTGCTCGGACAACGACATCACCTGGCGCACAGTGTGCTCAGGGGTGATCACGACGGGATCACGCAAAACACCGGATTCGTAGCGCTTGACTTTGGCAACTTGGGCAGCCTGCTCTTGAGCAGTCAGGTTTTTGTGAACAATGCCAATACCGCCTTCTTGCGCAATGGCAATTGCCAAACGAGCTTCAGTGACCGTGTCCATTGCGGCCGATACCAAAGGCAGGTTCAGTGCAATATTGCGGGAAAAACGGGTAGCGAGGGAGGCGTCCTTGGGTAGGACTTGGGAGAATGCTGGCACCAACAAGACGTCGTCGAAGGTGAGCGCTTTGCCGATCAGGCGCATGTCGAAGCTCCAAATCGCGGATTGTACCTTCGCAACAAGCCCTTGCTTGCCGCCAAAGTTTACTGAAACGCGTCATTTCACACCGAGATTGGCTGCATTTTTCGCTTTGAGGTAGGCCAAAGGCAGCGGTAAACTCGATACATGAACCTTCACCGCGTTATCACTCTTGGGTTAACTTGCCTTGTCGCCACCTCGGCATTGGCTCAATGGCAATGGACAGATAAAGATGGGCGCAAGGTGTTCAGTGACCGTGCGCCTCCTGCTGACGTTCTCGATAAAGACATTCTGAAGCGCCCTAACAGCCGCGCTGTGCCAGCTCAACTGGCAACGACGCCAGCGGAGTCCGCCCCGTCAACGTCTGCCAAACCAAGCGGCAACACGCCGCAGTTGAGTGGTGTCGATAAAGAGCTGTTGGAAAAAAAGAAGCAGGCGGAAGATGCGCAAGCCGCCAAGAAAAAGGCGGAGGAAGAAAAAGCCTTGAAAGCACAGGTAGAAAACTGCGCCCGGGCCAAGCAGGCCAAGGCGACGTTTGACTCCGGTGTGCGAGTGGCCCGACAAAACGCCAAGGGCGAGCGTGAAGTGATGGACGACGCGGCCCGGGCAGCGGAGACCAAGCGCATTCAAACCATTATTGACTCCGACTGTCGTTAGGCGGGCCTGAGTCGCGAAGCTCAGTACCCGGCCTTGGCCCCTGATCGTTTGTTGGCGAAAAGTCCGGCAGCTTTGGCGCCCTGCTTTGTAAATCGCTCGCGGCGAGCCACCTTGGGGTCGACGGTGAGCGGCCGGTAAATTTCAATTCGGTCCTGATCTCGCAACGTTTGCGTGAGATTTGATTTGCGGCCCCAAATTCCGATTTGCGACTCATCGATGAGCAAATTAGGGTATTCAGCTGGTAACTTTGATAGAAGCAAGGCCTGATGAACGGTTGTGACGTCGGGTACGGTCACCACCACTTCTTTGACAACGCGTGGCGCAGGGGAATAGACCAACGTGACTTGGATCAAGCGCTCACTCCCCATAAACCTGGGTTGCTCGTTTGACGAAGGCATCAACCAGGCTGCTCGCAATCTTGTCGAACACAGGGCCAACCAGTTTTCCCAGTGTGGCGTTTTTGAAGCCGTAGTTCAATGTCAGTTCAACCCGGCAGGCTCTCTGGCTGCCGTCGCCCAAGGGAACAAAGTTCCACTGGCCATCCAGGCGAGAGAAGGGCCCATCAACGAGTCGCATGGCCACTTGGCGGCCAGGCGTGTGCTCGTTTCGGGTGGTAAAGGTTTGACGTACCCCACTGAAGGAGATACCCACTTCGGCTGTCATGCCGGATTCGTCCTCAGAGACTACTTTGGCATGGTCGCACCAAGGCAAAAATTGAGGGTAATGGCCAACCTCGGTCACAAGAACATACATTTCTTGCGGGCTGTACCAGATCAGAACGGACTTGCTAACGGTTTTCATAGAATAGGGGTCTGCGCGGGATTGTAGACAAGCCTTGAACGCACGACTGACAACCCCAACTTCACGCCATGGCCAAAAAACCTGATACCGCTGCCCGAATTGCTGACAATAAAAAGGCCGCTTACAACTACTTCTTTGAAGATCGCCTTGAAGCGGGTCTTGTACTGGAGGGTTGGGAAGTCAAATCGCTTCGCGCCGGCAAGGTGCAATTGACGGATGGCTATGTGGTCATTCGCCAGGGTGAGTTGTTCCTCATTGGGCTTCAAATTCATCCTTTGAATACGGCGTCCACCCACATCAGTCCCGACAAAGTTCGCACTAAAAAGCTGCTGCTGCACAAGGAAGAAATCAAGCGACTGATTGGCAAGGTGGAGCAAAAGGGCTATACGCTGGTGCCGATCAACCTGCATTGGAAGGCCGGCAAGATCAAATGTGAAATTGCGCTGGCCAAAGGCAAGGCCGAGCACGACAAACGCGACACGATCAAAGACCGCGAGGGCAAGCGAGAGGTGGAGCGGGCCATGAAGAGTCGACAGCGTTAAAAAATATTTGACCCGCGAGGGAATAAACCGGGCGCTCTTGGTGTTTGTGTCTGTGCAACGATTGGTTTGCATTCAATTGTCAGGACACTCCCATGAAACTCAAGTCCCGTTCCTCCCTCGCCGTCGCATTCAGCCTCGGCCCTGCTGGGCGGCTGTGCTGCCATGGCTGCATCGCCGGCAACTGTTGCCGATGGGGTGCTGGTTGGCCCCAATGGCATGACGCTGTACACCTTTGACAAAGATGCGGCGGGCAGCGGCAAGTCCGTTTGTAACGGCCCCTGCGCCACCAACTGGCCACCGCTGATGGCCAGCGCCACCGACCAAGCCAGTGGCGACTTCACGGTCATCACCCGCGACGACGGCTCCAAGCAATGGGCCGTCAAAGGCAAGCCGGTCTACTACTGGGTTAAAGACAGCAAACCTGGCGATAAAACGGGTGATGGCGTCAACAAGGTGTGGCAAACCGCCAAGCCTTGATCTACATTCGACGATGAACTTCAAACCGTCACGATTTGAGACATCTTGGGCATGAACCGTCAGCTCATCGTCGATCAGATTCCTAGCTTGCGTCGATATGCCAGAGCCCTCACTGGCAATTCGTGGGCGGCTGATGACTTGGTCCAAGACACCTTGGAGAGGGCATGCCGCAAATGGAGTCTGTGGATTGTGGGCTCTGACCTGAGGGCATGGCTGTTCACGGTTATGCACAATGTCTATGCCAATCAGGTTCGAAAAGCGGCTCAATGGAACCAGGCGCCCATGTTTGACGTCGATGATGTGGCGCCTGAGTTGGCCGCCCCCTCCTCTATCGGCGCCACACTGGACCTGCAACGATGCTTGGCCCGGTTGCCCGAGGATCAGCGTGCGGTATTGTTGCTAGTGGGTGTTGAGGAAATGAGTTACGCCGAAGTGGCCAAGATACTGGTCATTCCCTTGGGGACAGTGATGTCACGTCTGTCTCGCGCACGCCACCGTTTGCAGGAGATGATGGACGCACCGGCCGCCAATCCTTCTGGCTCACAGCCCAGCGCGTCCGCCTCGAAGCACGTACCGATGCTTCAACGCCTTAAATAAGTCAATGAACACGCCATGAACAGAAAGACACATCAACCGCTCACGGAAGAAGAAATCCATGCTTTGCTGGACCGACAAGTGTCTTCCAGTGCGTTGGCTGCATTGGAGGTTCGTTTGTCGAATGACCCGGCAGCCCAAGCCACTTTGTTGAAGTGGCAGCACCAGCGACTGGCTTTGAAGCAGCTGTATCAGGGGGTGATGGATGAACCGATTCCAAGCACCCTCCTGCACACGGTTGTCCCGGTCAGCACCCCGCGCGATCCGGTTTCCTGGGCGCGCTGGGGTGGCATGGCGGCCAGCGTTTGCCTTGCATTTGCGGTGGGCTGGGTGTCTCATTCGGCCTGGCTGACCGAGGGCGGTCGCGGTTCGCTGTCGCAAAAGCTTGCTGCAACGCCTGCCAGCCAACGCTTTGCCCATCAGGCCGTCGTGGCCCATGCCGTGTACAGCCCTGAAGTGCGTCATCCGGTGGAGGTCGCCGCGGCTGAACAGGAGCATTTGGTCAAGTGGCTGTCCAAGCGCTTGAACAGGCCTCTCAAAGTCCCTGCGCTCACCGGGTTGGGTTTTGATTTGGTGGGAGGCCGATTGTTGCCTGGCGATTCGGGCGCAAGGGCCCAGTTCATGTTCCAAAACGCCGACGGTCTTCGCATCACGCTTTATTTGGGCGGTGTTGATCCAGTCGCGGGCAATGCAGCCAGCCAGGAAACTGCATTCAGTTTTCTGGACGACGGATCGACGCCCAGCTTCTACTGGGTGGAGCACGGTTTTGGCTACGCCTTGGCGGGCGCCCTGCCCCGCGCCGAATTACTAAAAGTGGCCGAGGCCGTTTACCACCAGCTTTAGGGCGTTGGGCTGCCTGCGTTGAGTTAGCTCAGATGGCGCAATGGGTGGGCGTGTTCGGGCCAAGGGCTGACAAAGAAAGGTTCAACCATCTCGGCAGTCACGTCCTCGATACGCTGGGGGTTCCACTGCGGAGCATGGTCTTTGTCAACGGCCAGCGCACGAATCCCCTCAACGGTCTCGCTTTGTGCAGGGCTGAGGCTCAGGTGGGTGGGGTGAAAGCAATGGCGTACCAGGTCGCGCTCCATGCGCAGGTCGTCGGCCAGGTTGAGCTCACGCGCTTTGCGGACCTGGGCCAAGGCAACGTGCAGCATGAGGGGCGAGCGCTTGCGCAAGGTGGCTGCCGTGTGCTGCGCCCAGTCGCTGGCGTCCGCCTCCAGCGACTGAATCATGGCGGTGACATCTGGCAGTGAAAAAATTGGATCAATTTGGCTGATAGCCGCCGTGGAATATGCGGGAGTAGCTATTGAATGCATAGCAATCCAGTCATTCAAATTGCTCGACTGACTCCAATCGAGTTGGGTGAGCGTCTCCCACGCCTTTGGCAGATTTGCTGCATCAAAACACTGATCGGCCAAGCCAAAGGCTAATGCGCCCTCTGCACCCAGCAACTCACCGGTCAGGGCCAAGTATTCGCCGGCGTGTCCGGGGCATCGGCTCAGGAAATAGCCACCCCCAACATCTGGGAAAAGTCCAATATGGGTTTCAGGCATGGCCATCTTGGTCGCTTGCGTCACGATACGGACTTGTGCCCCCTGGCTGATGCCCATGCCTCCGCCCATCACAATGCCGTCCATGAAGGCAATATAGGGCTTGGGAAAGTTGTGAATCAGGTGATTGAGCGCGTACTCTTCGGTGAAGAAGTCATCCAACTCCGCATTGCCAGCCAAAGCGGCCTGGTGAAAGAAGCGAATGTCGCCGCCTGCGCAGAAACCACCAAAAAAACCGTGTTTGTTGCTGCCACGAATGGCCACCGCCTTCACCTGCGGGTCATCACGCCAGTTCAGCAGGCAGGCGGTCAGCGTGCGAATCATGCCGAGCGACAGAGCATTCAATGCTTTGGGCCGGTTCAGCGTGATCAGGCCCACTTGGCCCTGTACTTCGGTCAATACATCGCCTTGGTTTAGACCCGAGTGGGTTATTGTTGATTCAGTCATTGTCTTTGTCTCCATCCAATCAATTCGTTCACGATCAGGGCGCCGATCACCATCGAGCCGCCCGCCAATACATTGGGGCCGGGCACCTCATTGGCGCCCACCCAGGCCAGCAAGATGCCAAATACCACTTCCAACAAGCCTAGCAATGACACTTCAGGGGCTTTTAGCACCCGGGCGCAAATCACCGCCAAGGTGCAGGGAATGGCCAGTTGAAACAAGCCCAAACCCGCCAGCAGCGTCAAGTCAAAAGCCGACGCCTGAAACGGAAGCGCCAAGGGCAGCATGAGTAGTGCAGAAAGGGAAGCACCAATCAATACTGCTGGCAACAGGTCCAAATCCTGCCCTTTGGCATGGGCGTGTTGCATGACCGTCCAGTTGGCCGCCGCAGAGATGGGCACACCCAAGGCCACCATCGTGCCGATCAGGCTGGCTCCTTTGGTCAACTGGCTGCCGTAAATATAGCCAATGCCACATCCCGCAACCACAATGGCCACCCAGGTGCGCTCGGGGATTCGATGGCCGATGAAGATGCGGGCTGCCAGGGCGGTCAACAGTGGTCCCAGCGACATGGTGATGAGCACATTGGCCACACTGATCATCGTGATGCCGAGCATGAAGAAGGTGAACATGCCGCACCAGCACAACCCGGAGACCCATAGCGCCGCTTCGGCGCGACCGATGCGCCGAAATACCTCTCGCCCTTGAAACCACGGAAGGATCACCAACAAGGACAGCACGGTGAAGAAGCTGCGCCAAAAGGTGACTTCAAAGCGTTGTGCATGCTCCAGGTGTCGCGTGACGACGCCGGCAACGGACCACATGAGGGCGACTGCCACCATCATCAGAACCGCCCGGTTATGGGTCAATTTCATGAAAATACCCAAAAAAAAGCGGGCTGCAAAGCCCGCTTGATGTCCGATGTGAGTCGGGGATTTAGTCTGTTTGACTAAAAATTAACGGCCAGCGCGCTTGCGCTCGCTTTCGGTCAGGTGGCGCTTGCGCAGGCGAATCGACTTGGGTGTGATTTCAACCAACTCGTCGTCCTCGATGAATTCGACGCCGTATTCCAGTGTGCAGTCAATCGGAGGCGTGATCTTGGTCGCATCTTCCTTGCCGCTGACGCGGAAGTTGGTCAACTGCTTGGTACGGGTTGCGTTCACGACCAAGTCGTTGTCACGGCTGTGGATACCCACAATCATGCCTTCGTACACAGGGTCGTTTGGCTTCACAAACATGCGGCCACGGTCATCGAGCTTGCCCAGCGCGTAGGTGAAAATTTCACCCGCGTCCATGGAAATCAGCACGCCATTTTTACGGCCACCGATGTCACCTTTATGGGGTTCGTAGCTGTCGAAAATGTTGGAGATCAAACCGCTACCGCGGGTCAAGTTCAGGAATTCGTTGGTGAAACCAATCAAACCCCGTGCAGGAATGCGGTATTCCAGGCGGACGCGGCCACGGCCGTCGGATTCCATGTTGACCAAGTCACCCTTGCGCTCACCCAGGGCTTGCATCACGCCGCCCTGATGGGTTTCTTCAATATCGGCAGTCACCAACTCGATTGGCTCGTGCTTTTCACCGTTCACGTCGCGGAAAACGACGCGTGGCTTGGAAACAGCCAACTCGTAGCCTTCGCGGCGCATGTTTTCCAGCAGAATGGTCAGGTGCAACTCGCCGCGACCCATGACTTCGAAGATACCTTCTTCGTCTGTTTCGCTAACGCGCAGGGCGACGTTGTGCTGCAATTCTTTTTGCAGACGGTCCCAAATTTGACGGCTGGTGACGTACTTGCCTTCACGACCGGCCAAGGGGCTGGTGTTCACGCAGAAGTTCATGGTCAGGGTCGGCTCGTCCACCTTGAGCATAGGCAGGGGCATGGGGTTGACGGGATCAGTGATCGTCACGCCGATACCGATGTCACCCAGACCGTTGATCAAAACGATTTCACCGGGGCCGGCTTCAGTCGCTTGAACACGCTCCAGAGCCCTGGAAAGTCAACACTTGGTTGATGCGGCCTTTGACGGGTTTGCCGTCCGGACCTTCCATGACCACCACATCCATCATGGGCTTGATCGTGCCCTGGCTGATACGGCCAACACCGATGCGACCGACGAAGGTCGAAAAGTCGAGCGCGGAAATCTGCAACTGCAACGGTGCAGCAGGGTCACCTTTTTGTGCGGGGACGTGGGACAGCACGGTGTTGAACAGGGCCGACATGTCTGGACCCCACTGCTCACCTTGTGGGCCCTCTTCCATCGACGACCAACCGTTGATACCCGAGGCGTAGACCACTGGGAAATCGAGCTGTTCGTCAGTCGCGCCGAGTTTGTCAAACAAGTCAAAAGCGGCATTGACAACGAAGTCAGGACGTGCGCCTGGCTTGTCCACTTTGTTCACGACCAAAATTGGCTTCAAGCCAAGGGCCAGAGCCTTCTTGGTCACAAAGCGGGTTTGTGGCATGGGGCCTTCTTGCGCGTCGATCAACAGCACAACGCCGTCAACCATGGACAGCGCGCGCTCGACTTCACCACCAAAGTCAGCGTGTCCGGGGGTGTCCACGATGTTGATGTGTGTACCCATCCAGGTGACAGCGCAGTTCTTGGCCAGAATCGTGATGCCACGCTCTTTTTCGATGGCGTTGTTGTCCATCACGGTGTCGACGACTTTTTCGTGGTCGGCAAAGGTGCCGGACTGACGCAGCAACTGGTCAACCATGGTGGTTTTTCCATGGTCAACGTGCGCGATGATGGCGATATTACGGATTTGTTTAATGCTCATGATTGCTTTCTCTTAAATCTTCTCAAACTCTGTACTCGGGGCGCTTGTCGCGACACCGCCCAATATTTGCTCTATCTCAATCGGGCTCAACAGCCGCCCCGGTATCAGTTCGCCGCCCTTGACATGGGCCGTTCCCAGCAAGGCGTGAGGCGAGTCACCGTAAACGGCTACTTTCTCATCGTCCGGCCAGCCGCCCCGGCGGCGTACACCGCTCAGGAAACGTCCTGCATTCTCACTGTCCAGCGTGACAACCGTGTGCTCGCCCAACAAGGACTCCACAGGCATCAAGCAGTTCATTCTTTCGGCCTCACTCATGGCCTCCAGCGCCTCAAGGGTCACGCTTTGTGCGACCGAAAAGCCACCCGTTTCAATTCGTCGCAGCGCACTCAGATGAGCACCACAACCCAAGGCTTCGCCGACATCTTCACCCAGTGTCCGGATGTAGGTGCCTTTGCTGCACTTTACTATCATATTGATAGCTGGTTGCGCTGGATCCACCTGCGCAAACGTCATATTTAGCGCATGAATGGTGACTTCGCGTGCTTCGCGCTCCACGACCACGCCAGCCCGCGCATATTCGTACAGCGCCTTGCCGTCTTTCTTGAGCGCACTGTGCATGGGCGGCACCTGACGAATCAGTCCAGTGAACTGAGGCGCAACCCGTTCGAGGTCCTGCTCTGACACGTTCACCTCACGGGTCTGCAGCACCTCCCCTTCGGCATCACCTGTGGTGGTCTTGATGCCCAGCCTGGCAACTGCTTCGTAGGTCTTGTCAGCATCCAATTGGAGCTGACTGAACTTGGTCGCGGCACCAAAACAAAGAGGCAACACCCCTGTTGCCAGAGGATCGAGCGTTCCGGTGTGGCCGGCCTTTTCAGCCCGCAACAACCACTTCACCTTTTGCAAGGCATCGTTACTTGACCAACCCAAAGGCTTGTCCAACAGTAGCACCCCATGCACGGGGCGCCTGGCAACCCGTGCACGTGGCGCATTCATCGGTTCAGTCCTCTTTGGCCCGCGACGCAACCGCGCGAGCAATCAGTGCGTTCATGTCAGCGGCTTTTTCAGTCGTCTGATCAAACAGGAAGTGCAAGAGGTCGGCACGGTGTGAATGTGCAGGCGCTTGAACAATCCGGCCCGCAAGAAACCGGCGGCCTGATTCAGGCCTTCGGTACATGCCTTGGGGTCGCCATTCAGCAAGCTGAAGAAGACCTTAGCATGCGCGTAATCCGGCGTGACCTCAACGGCTTGAATGGTCACCATGCCCACTCGCGGGTCTTTCAACTCGCGAGCGATCAGTTCGGT
>CAWAFG010000006.1:0-316628 GCA_963781205.1 uncultured beta proteobacterium
CTGAAACGCCTGGGCGGACAAAGCCGTCGCCAGCACGCTGATGGCGAGCCCTATTTTTTTTATCTTCACGCGCACTCCCTGAAATGACTTTTGAGCGCCGCTATTGTGGCTGAGGCCGTTAAGAGTCAATGGCTGGTATTCAGGCGGACTGTGGGCTCGGGCCTCAAAAAAATCCCAATTGACGTCATATTGGATATTGCGATTTATGGATATTGATTAAATTTGAAGCTAAATAAGAATGATTCGTATTTGTTGGTACACTTAAATCGTTCTTTATCCATTTCTTGATTGCCCGCCCATGAAACATCTTTTTCTTCGCGCCGTACTCGTCGGCATGACGTTGATCTCCTCACTAAGCCAAGCGGCTGAAACGCCCATCGGAAAACATCAAATCGTCAGTGGCATGGAAATTGGCGCTGTGTTTTTGCAGCCAGTCAAAATGGAGCCGGACCACATGATGAAGTCGGTGAAAGAATCGGACATCCATCTGGAGGCCGACATCCACGCCGTCAAGGACAACCCGAACGGTTTCGCCGAGGGCGACTGGATGCCGTATCTGGTGGTCAAGTTTGAGCTCAGCAAAGTGGGAAGCAGTTTCAAGCTTGCCGGTGATTTGATGCCGATGGTGGCCAGCGACGGGTCGCATTATGGTGACAACGTCAAACTGGATGGTCCTGGCAAGTACAAGCTGACGCTCACGATCATGCCGCCGTCCGCCAACCCGCAGGCCCACTTTGGCCGGCATGTGGACAAAGAAACCGGCGTGGGCCCGTGGTTCAAGGCGTTCGACCTGAACTACGACTTCACCTTTGCCGGCACAGGAAAAAAGGGTGGTTACTGATTGTCGGCGGGGAGCAGTCATGCGCAATAAACTCACTTTTGCAACCGCCTTGGCCTGCCTGCTGATGCTTGTGACGACGCCGCTAATGGCGGCTCCCCAAGAACTGCCGACTTTCAGGCTGGAGTGCAACAACGGTGTTTTCACACCCCAACGGCTGCAGGTGCCGGCAGGCCAAAAGTTCAAGGTTGAAATCTTCAACACCGGCACCGAAGCCATTGAGTTCGAGAGCTTGCAACTGCGCAAGGAGAAGGCTTTGAATCCGGGGGGGCAGTCCTTCGTGGTGATCTACCCGCTGGATGCGGGCGAATACAAATTCTTTGATGATTTTCATATTCAAGTGGGCCAGGGCAGTCTTGTCGCCCGTTAGGCCGATACCCGATACACCATGCAAAACCTAAGCCAAGTCTTCTTTGTGATGTGGCGTGAAACCGTCGAGGCCATGTTGGTCGTTGGCATTCTGCACGCCTGGCTGTCGCGCAACCCCGAAGGAAAGCAGGGCATCAAATATCTGTGGTTGGGCGTTCTGGGTGGATTGTGTGGCGCCTTTGTTCTGGGTTTTGGCATTGAGGCCCTGAATGCCTTGCTTTCCGATGACGGGCAAGAGTACTTTCAGGCCGCTTTGATGTTCGCCGCGACGGCCTTGATTGTGCAGATGGTGTTTTGGATGCGCCGCCACGCCAAAAATTTGAAGCGTGACATGGAACTGTCGCTGGGGCAGCGTACGGCGCAGAAAAATTGGTGGGGCGTTGCCTTCCTGGCTGGACTTGCCGTGGCGCGCGAGGGCAGTGAGACGGTGGTCTTTTTGAGCAGTTTAGCCACCGGTAGCAACGACTTTAGTTCACCCACGTTCTGGACGGCGCTGGCGCTGGGCGTGCTATTGGCCGGCGCCACATTTTACGTTTTGCAGCTGGGCGGCAAGTTGATTTCCTGGCGTTTGTTTTTCAGGGCAACTGAACTCTTGCTTTTGTTGCTGGGCTGCGCCTTGCTCATCAGCGCGGTGGAGAGGCTGATTGGCATCCAGACGTTGCCCGCGCTGGTTAACCAGCTATGGGACAGTTCCGCCCTGTTGGACGATGGCGGTATTTTGGGTGGGGTAGTGTCCGCGTTCACGGGCTACCGAGCGCGTCCTTCATTGATGACGGTGCTTGTATTTCTCAGCTACTGGGTGGGTGTTCAATGGAACTTGCGTCGAAACGCTTAAACCGGGCAACGCGTGCGCCGCTGACTGCCGCCTTGGGTGACTGGCTGAAACGCCAGGGTCGTTGGATCCGTGTCACGCAATGGCTTGTGGTGTTGTGCTACGCCGTGCTCATCTTGGTGCCGGTTCTGCTGCCGCTGCCAGATGAAACTGCGCAGGTATTCACCCACCTCACGGTGTTTGCACAATTTGTTTTCTGGGGTATTTGGTGGCCCTTTGTATTGCTGAGCATGGTGTTGGTTGGGCGGGTTTGGTGTGGGGTGCTGTGTCCGGAAGGTGCGCTATCAGAATGGGCCAGCGGCAAAGGACTTCATCGCGCCATACCTCGATGGATTCGTTGGGGAGGATGGCCTTTTGTGGCTTTTGCAGGGACCACGGTCTATGGGCAAATGGTCAGTGTCTACCAATATCCCAAAGCCGTGCTGCTGGTGCTTGGCGGTTCCACGCTGGCTGCCGTGCTGGTGGGCTATGTCTATGGACGGGAAAAACGGGTGTGGTGCAAATACTTGTGTCCAGTGAATGGCGTGTTCGGACTGCTGAGCAAGTTGGCGCCCCTGCACTATAAGGTTGATGCTGACGCGTGGCGCAGGTCTCACAGTCGAACCATCCGTATTCAGCCTATCAACTGTGCCCCTCTGGTGGCCATCCGCAAGATGGAAGGCAGCAGCGATTGCCATATGTGCGGACGCTGCAGCAGCCACCGCGATGCCATTGCGCTGACCCTGCGTTCGCCCAATCATGAGGTGGTCGAACAGGGGGAACACTTGGCCACTGGCTGGCAAACCCTGTTAATCCTGGTGGGTTTGCTGGGCGTTGCCATGGGCGCATTTCAATGGACAGTCAACCCGTATATGGGCGAGGCCAAACAGTGGTTGGCGCAGTGGCTAATAGAACGTGAGGTCATGTGGCCCTTTGCCGAAAATGCACCCTGGTGGCTGCTAACCAACTACCCCGACCAACGTGATGTATTTTCCTGGCTGGATGGTGGCTTGCTGCTGGCCAACCTGACGGGGATGGGGGGCGCGATGGGCATTGGCTTGGCCTTGCCGCTGGCGTGGACGACTCGCTTGCTGGGTCCTTGGAAAACCCAGCGCTTCTACCACCTGAGTCAGGCGCTGATTCCAATTGCGGGCATTGGTGTGTTCCTGGGCCTTTCCGCGTTGACCGTCAACCTGCTGAAGGCTGAAGGTGTTTCGGTGTACTGGGTGAGCGATATGAGGCTTGCGTTGTTGGCTGGTGCCAACCTCTGGTCTCTTACTTTGTTTCACGGTATTTGCAAACGCTATGCCCCCTCCAGGACCGCGAGCTTGGTGGCCGTCGTCGCCGTCGCTCCGACGCTGCTTTTGATTGACTATGCCTGGGCATTGACCTTCTGGATCTGGTGAAATCAGAACCTCCACCGAACCGCAGAACGCAAGTCGCCAAAGAGTTTGCTCTCGTTCTGAATGGCGCTGCACCAACCTTCAACGCTGGCGCAGTGACAGCCAGCGTGGCAGCATGGTGAGTAGCACCCGGTCTTTCAAAACGACGTGGTGAAAAATGGCGGCAGCGGCATGCAACCCCGCCAGCCACAAAATGGCGTCACCCAGCCAGGTGTGAATTTCCGCAATGGTGGCACCCAAGTCGTGGGAGAGGCCAATAAGCGGCGCAATTTCAATGCCTGCGAGCAGCGTCAGTGGGTGGCCCTCCAGCCAGGCACCCGCAATGGCGGTCATGGGCACGGCAAACAAAAGTACATAAAGCGATAGCTGCACCAGCTTGGCAGTCAGGGTCATCCAAGCAGAGGACGCTTCAGCGACGGGGCGGGTGTCAAACCAGCGCCACATCAGCCGCAAGGCCACCAGGGCGAGCACGCACAGGCCGAGGGTTTCATGCAGTTGGCGCTCGAAGTCCCGGCTGGGCAGGTACACCCGCAACTCCGATCCGCCGGGGCCATAAATGAAGGCCACCAGAACCAGAATGGCAGTGGTCCAGTGGAAAAATTGGGCAAGGCGCCCATAGCGGGCTGTAGTTGATGTGGCCATGTCGATGCCTCCCAAAGCGGTAAAAAGTGTTGAACTCGGGCAATGGTAGGCGTGATTGCGCTGCAAAATTGTGTGTGCTGGGTGGCTTTAAGCAAACCTTAAGTAAAGAACGCGCCGATGGAACCACCACGGCGACGGTCATCGGCCGGATTGTGTCGTCCGCCCTGTCCTTTGAGCGCTACGATGCTGCCATGACTCGCCGACCGTCTCCGCAGGATTCCCCCGTCTGCCAACCTGCAACGGCGCTTGCCGCCGTCCGGCCCACGCCCTCGTTGTGCACGGCCTTGTTGATCCTGTTTGTGGTCGCCTTGCTGGCGTTCGGGTTCGCCATGCTGGGCAGTGAGGTGATGGAGGGGGAGACCCGCAGCTTTGATCTACACGCGCTGCAAACCGCGGCCATGCTTCGCGCATCAAATGATGGGCTGACCAGCGTCATGCGTGACTTGAGTGGCATGGGCAGCACGGTTGTGCTGACGCTGGTGACGTCCGCGACCGTGGGTTACCTCGCACTTGTCAATGCGAGGGCCGTCGCGATCTGGGTGGCGAGCGCGGTGCTGTCCGGCACTGTACTGGTGAGCGTGTTCAAGGCATCGTTTGGTCGAGTTCGGCCCGACATCGCCTTTGCGGCGCTTCAGGAGTCCAGTCTGAGTTTTCCCAGCGGACACGCGAGTATGTCGGCCATTGTGTATTTGACCTTGGGCGCCCTGATTGCCAGTACCCGCCGCAGAGGGTCGCAACGCCTCTACATCCTGTTCGTTGCCGCTCTCATGACTGCACTGGTGGGGGTGAGCCGTGTCGCTTTGGGCGTGCACTGGGCCACCGATGTGTTAGGTGGCTGGGCCTTTGGCTCGGCTTGGGCCATCGCCTGGCTACTGCTCGCTCAATATGTCGGGCGGCGCGGGCCATCGACTGCACAGGAATGGCCCCTCTGAAGTCAGTGGGCGCCCGGAATCAGGCCTTTCCCAGCCACTGCCGCGCCACATCAATCAGGCGGTTGGAAAACCCCCATTCGTTGTCAAACCAGATCATCAGGTTGACCAAGCGGCCGCCGTCGGAGTAGGTTTGACTGGCGTCCACGATGGCGGAGTGAACGTCGTGGTTGAAGTCAATCGAGGCATGGACTTCTTCGGTGTAGGCCATGAGCCCGGCCAAGGGCCCGGCGGCCGCGGCTTTGAGCAGGGCGTTGACATCGGCCGTGCTGGCGTTGCGCTGCAGGTTCACGACAAGGTCAATGGCCGACACGTTCAGGGTGGGCACCCGGATGGCTTTGGCATGCACCCGACCGCTCAAGTGGGGCAACAAGCGCTCCACGCCGTTGGCCAGGCCCGTAGCGACGGGAATGATGGACTGGATGGCCGAGCGGGTGCGGCGCAGGTCGGTGTGGTGGTAGCCGTCGGCCAGGGGTTGGTCGTTCATGACCGAGTGCAGGGTGTTGAGAAACACCTGTTCAATGCCGAACTGCTGGTCCAGAAGGTGCAACACCGGCACCACCGCATTGCTGGTGCAAGACGCCCCGGAGACGAGTTGTTCAGCGCCCGTCAAGGCGTGCTGGTTAACCCCGTAAACAATGGTCGCGTCCACATCAGAGGCGGTGCCACCAGGGTGGGACAGCAAGAGCCGTGGTACGCCCGCATCGATAAAGCGCTTGAGCTGGCTGCGCTCGCTGTACTGGCCAGAGCACTCCACCAGCAGGTCAATGCCCAAAGCGGCCCAGTCCACTTCTTCTGGCTTGCTGGCATGGCTGATGGAAATGGATTGGCCGCCAATGACCAGGTCGTTGTCACGCCGCTCCACATGGCCCGGAAACCGGCCGTGGGTGGAGTCAAAGCGGGTGAGGTAGACCATGGAATCGAGGTCGGCGGGCTCGTTGATGTGAACCACGGCGAGTTCGTCGCTGAGACCGGACTCCCACAAAGCACGTTGAAACGCGCGTCCGATGCGGCCGTAGCCGTTGATGGCGATTCTTAGAGTCATGGAGCACTCGCTGGCAAAAAGGATAGGCAGAGCATGGGGTGGGGGTGAAGCACGTTGCCGCATTGAAGTCGTTGCCGGCAGCGCGTGAGGTGTGAAAAACCGAGAGCAGTGGATGACAGGCACTGGCACGGG
Source organism: uncultured beta proteobacterium (assembly GCA_963781205.1). Classification (GTDB taxonomy): domain Bacteria; phylum Pseudomonadota; class Gammaproteobacteria; order Burkholderiales; family Burkholderiaceae_C; genus Rhodoferax. The sequence goes on from CAWAFG010000006.1 coordinate 6,170, forward strand.
AGGAATATTCCTATTCTAAGAACGAAATAAAGGCCTTTGCGTGGACACCTCATCGAGGCGTTCTGCGTCTTGGAGGGCCTCATTTTTTACGAGATAAATCAGCAATTTACGCCCGTCCAGTAAGCGTAGGCAGCTATCAAATAGAGAGCTAAATCAACGTAGCGAAAACTGGGAGGGCTGTTCTCTGCCCAAACTTCATGCCCCCCCTCTATTTCCAAACAGGGGATTCCACCGCGCGCCGCGCTGCGTATTTGTGAAGCGGCGTGGCTGCCACTGGCAGAGCAAAAGCGTCCCGGATCATCTTCAACCCATGAAAATTCGCATGAAAAAACGCACGACAGTCCTATTGGTCAGTGCCGCAGGGCGGGTTGGCACCGTGGCGCAAGCCGACACCTGCCAAACCGTCACTGTGACGGCCAATGCAAGTCCTGCGCTCTGGCCCCGCCGTCTGTTCAGGCGCCGAGTTTGTCCTGCGTTTTCAGATCGAAATCAGAGGCGTCGTGGCGTTCATGCAACTGCCCCGAAGGCTCGCCTGAGGTGCGGTTCACTTTGCGTCCGCGTTGAACCGCCGGGCGGGCCAGAATCTCCTGGGCCCAACGGCGCAGGTTTTTGTAACTTTCGACCTGCAGAAACTCCGCCGCACCATAGGCCTCGCCCAGCACAAGATTGCCGTACCAGGGCCAGGTGGCAATGTCGGCAATGGTGTATTCGTCGCCACCCAGAAAACGGTGCACGGCCAGTTCGCGGTCGAGCACGTCCATCTGGCGCTTCACTTCCATGGTGAATCGGTTGATGGGGTACTCGAATTTTTCGGGGGCGTAGGCATAAAAATGTCCAAAGCCGCCGCCCAGATAAGGAGCCGAGCCTTGCAACCAGAACAGCCAGTTCATGACCTCGGTGCGCGCTGCCGCGTCTTTGGGCAGGAAGCGGTGGAACTTGTCCGCCAAGTACAGAAGAATGGCGCCGCTCTCAAACACACGGCTGCCGGTTTCTGTGTCAAACAGTGCCGGAATTTTTGAGTTGGGGTTGACTTCAACAAAGCCCGATGAAAACTGCTGGCCCTCATTGATCCGGATCAGGTGGGCGTCGTACTCCGCGCCACTCACACCCAGTGCCAGCAATTCTTCAAGCAGGATGGTTACTTTCTGTCCGTTGGGTGTGGCCAGCGAATACAGCTGCAAGGGGTGTTTGCCGCGCGGCAAGGTGGCCTCGTGCGTGGGGCCGGCGATGGGGCGGTTGATCTTGGCCCATGCACCACCGTTTTCAGAGTCCCAGGTCCAGACGGCGGGAGGTGTGTATTTGATCGTGTCAGACATGGTCCTGATCGCTTTCTTTGATGTTTGGGGCAGGCCGGGGGAAGGGCGCTGCCGAATTTTGGATTTGGATGGAGGGTGAAGCGGGCAGGTCTGCTTCGCGACGTCTCATGGCATTTTGAGCGTTTTCTCAACTTTTTGTTTGCGCCAACTGGCCCAGGATGCGGGTGAAGTTCTCCACCCCTTGCGCACCGCTCACCAAATGGCGGTGATTAAAAACCACCGCCGGCACACTACCAATGCCTTGATTGATCCAGTGTTTTTCAGCCTCGCGCACGTCGGCGGCAAAACGCTGGTCGGCCAGAACGGCGAGGGCCTGTGCTCGGTCCAGCCCAATTTCGCCCGCGATGTCGGCCAGCACGGCCTTGTCTGACAGGTTGCGGCGATGGCTGAAGTGCGCCACAAAAAGGGCTTGTTCCAGGTCGTTTTTGCGCCCTTGTGAGTCGGCCCAATGCAATAACTGATGCGTGTTGAAGGTGTTGTGCATGCGCATGTCGTCGGCGAACTGGAAGTCAAAGCCCAGCTCGGCACCAATTTGGGTCATTCGAACGCGGCTGTCGTTGGATTCCACCTTGGTGGAGCCGTACTTCTCAGCAATATGTTCCCGAAGGTTTTGGCCTTCAGGTGGCATGTCGGGGTTGAGTTCGAACGGGTGCCAACGAATCTCATGCGGCGTGCCAGTTGCTTCCAGTGCCTGCGTTAGTTGCTTGTAGCCGATGATGCACCAGGGGCAGACCACATCGGACACGATGTCGATTTGAAGTTTGGGGGGCGAAGTCGTCATGGTGTTTCTCAAAAGAGTTTGTCTAAAACAAGTGGTCTAAATATAGTGGCATTCAGACAAGTACGTCATAGGGCGGCAATTGACCGCGACTAAAGGATGGGAATGGATTAGTGCAACAAGCGCTGGGCCTGCTGGGCGATGGTCTTGAGCGAGGCTTCGTCAAAGATGCCGCGTCCCAGCACCCGAATGGCCACCACCATGCCCATGAGCCCTTTGGCCGTGGCTTCAGGGTCCAGCGTGGCAGGCATTTGTTGGCGGGCCTGGCCAACTTCAATGCTGCGTCGAAAGAAGGCCTGAAACTCGCGCATACCGGTGCGCACCAGGTTGTTCACCTCGTCGCCATGGGTGGCGAGGTTGGACGAAGTATTGATTAAGAAACAGCCTTTTTTCTCCGGATCGGCCACGGTGTCGCTGACGAGGCCGTCAAACAACACTGCGATAGCTCGCACCGGGTCATCAATGGATTCGAGTTCCGCCAAGAGCGCGCGGCGGTTGTCCTTGTCGTATTTCTCCAGCGCCTTGACGAACAGTTGCTCCTTGCCGCCAAACGCGTTGTAGAGACTGCCACGGGTTATGCCCGTGCTGGCAATGAGATCGGCCATGGAGGCAGGCTCAAACCCCTTCTCCCAAAAGACATTCATCGCCTTGCCAACGATCTCATCTTCATCAAATGATTTTTCCCAGGGCATGGAGCACCCTCCTTGAACAGCTTAAATGGCGCTCATGCTACCTCATTTAAATTGAATGGTCTACACAAGAGTCTCAAAAAAGCGTACACGGGGAGGGGGCTGGCGTTGCCACACCACCTCCTTTCTCGCGCTACAGCAAGCCCGAGGCGATGTTGATGGCCAGGGCGAAGAGGGTGATGTTGAAAAAGAAGGCCAGCACGCAGTGAATCAGGCTGGTTCGCCGCATTTTTCGGCTGCTGATGGCCACGTCTGCGGTCTGACCCGAAGTACCAATGACGCAGGAAAAGTACAGAAAATCACCATAGTCTGGCGGCTCGCCCCCCGGAAAGTCCAGCCCGCCTTTGCCGCCGTTGGCTTGAATGGCGAAGAAGTCATGCGCGTAGTGCAGGGCGAACATCACCTGGGTGAAGGCCCAAGACGACAGGATGGTCAGCATGGTGAGGGCAATGTGGGCATAGCGCAGCATGCCGCTCAGCTCTTTCACGACCGCCAGTTCGGCCACGATGGCGCCCAGACACATCACGGCAGACATCACCACAAACAGCAGCACCAAGGCGCTGCCTTCATCTTGCAGCAGCGCGCGGGTTTTCATGCGCTGGTGGGTCGACCAGAACATCATGTGCATGGCCAGCGCCAGGTAGAGCCAGGCGCCCACATTCCAGCCCACGATGGCCTTGGTGATGGGCAACATGCCCAACGAGTCCGGAAGCAGAAGCGCCGTAACAACGCCCACCGCCAGCCCGCTGAATAAACGAGGCCTGGCACGCACGAAGCGCACCAGCGCGTAGGGTGAGTTGTCGGCGGGCGTTGGGTCAGTCTTCATTCGGTGGGGGCCGGTCAATGGGGGGTGTGCGATGGACCAGTATCGTAGCGCTGTGGGAGCGCCGTAAGGAGGCGCAGTTCCCGCCACGCCTGTTGGCGTTCACGGCTGCATTCTCTGGCGTGGGTTTCATTCAGTGATTGAATCTGATTCGAAAAAGATAGCGGCTTACGCAACAAATACGGGCGGTGGACGGGGTTTTTGTCATATTTTTTAGATGTGGCTGGATCTCTGAAAGCACTACCTTGGGCCTGATCAGATATTCTCGGACGCGATCGAGCGGGATGACCGCCTCGGTGTTTTTGTACTTTTTGGGGAGATGTATTTCATGGCGATTCAGACCAAGTCCTATTTGGAGCACGTTGCGCTGCGGGTGAACGATATTCAATGGCACATTCGTTTTTTTCGCGACGTGTTCGGCATGGAGTTGCGTGCCTGTGCCGGCCCGGCGGATAACCCTATCCAGGTTTGGACCTTTGGTGGCGTACAACTGGTGTCATCACCTGGGTTTTCTGCGCCACCCAGCAACGACGCAGGCTGGCTCGCCCACTTGGGCATCATGGTCGAGGACCTTGACGCCGTGCTTCTTGAGGCCGCCCATTGGGATGTGAAGGCGCTGCCTCAAGGGCGCAACTGGTTGCAGTTGCCCGATGGCTTGGCCATTGAAATCATGCAAGCCACGGGCAATGCGGTGGCGCAGGCCTTGGCGGTCGATCCCCGGGCGGCCTGATCTTTACATCGCTGACATACATCTGCGCGCCGGTTTGGTTACGCTCGCTCGCAATACGGAAAGATAGGACCGCGCCAGTGAATCAAAAGAAAGCAGCCGCCTTTGTTCAGCGACTCGGGCCAGGGCTCATCACCGGCGCGGCAGATGACGACCCAAGCGGTATCGCCACCTATTCGCAAGCCGGCGCGCAATTCCGGTTTGGGCTGGTGTGGACCTTGCTGCTGACCACGCCGCTGATGATTGGCATTCAGATGTTGTCGGCCCGCATTGGCTGGGTGACGGGCCGGGGCTTGACGGCCAATATTGACGAATTGTTTCCCCGCTGGCTGACCACCGTGCTGGTGGGCTTGCTGGTGGTGGCCAATACGATCAACATTGCGGCCGACATTGGCGCCATGGCCGAGGCGGTTCGGCTGCTGATAGGGGGTTCGCTGGCGGTCTATGTGTTTGGGTTTGGCGCTTTTTGCATGGCCACGCAGGTCATTTTTTCTTATGAACGCACGGTGCGCTTGCTGAAATGGCTGACGTTGTCGCTGTTCGCCTATGTGGCGGTGGTATTGAGTGTGTCGGTGCCCGTTCACCGGTTGGTTCAGGAGTCGCTACAGCCGTGGTCGTTTTTTCCGGCTGACCTGTCGCTCAAGCACTACATGGCCATGGTGGTGGCCGTGCTGGGCACCACCATCAGTCCCTATCTTTTCTTTTGGCAGGCGGCGCAGGAGGTGGAGGACAACAACCGACGCCCCGAATCGCAAGCCCTGCGGGCGCACCCTGAATACGCGGCTGAGCATTTGTTTCGCATCAAGCAGGACACCTTTTTTGGCATGACGTTTTCCAACGTGATTGCCTTGTGCATTGTGGTGGCCACGGCCGTGACCCTGAACATGCAGGGCATCACCAATATTCAAACGTCGGCGCAAGCGGCTGAGGCGCTTCGCCCTATTGCGGGTGAGTTTGCGTTTGCCCTGTTTGCGCTGGGCATCATTGGCACGGGGCTGCTGGCGGTGCCCGTGCTGGCGGGCTCGGCGGCTTATGCGGTGAGTGAACTCTATGGCTGGAAGGCGAGTCTCTCGCACGGATTCCAGGAGGCGCGGGGCTTTTACCTCATCATCATGGCAGCGACGGGCATTGGCTCGCTGATTGGCTATCTGGAGGTTGACCCCATTCAGGCGCTGGTCTGGAGTGCCATCGTCAACGGCGTGATTTCGGTCCCGATCATGGCCGCTTTGATGTGGATTGGCCAGTCGGAGCGCTTGATGGGCAAGCTCACGATCAGCCGGCGTCACCGATTCTTTGGTTGGTCGGCCACCTTGGTCATGGGCGTGGCGGTGATTTTGCTGGGCGTGACGAGCCTGTAATTCCGGGTTGGTCGTTGAGAAATAATTGTTTTAAGTCAATAGTGCTTGCAGTCCTTGTCTGATAAGCGCAAGGTGCTATTCAAGTCATAGCAAATCTCAGGCAAGTCAAGTTGAATGCGCGCCAGCCCGGTCGTCATCGCTTAGACTTCGCGTTGCCCGGGGTGCGCTAGGTAGCGCTGAGATGGAAGACCAGACCCGCGAACTTGATCCGGTTAATACCGGCGTAAGAAGAGCAAAACACCTGATATTGGTGCGCCCACCCGAATTCACTTTTGGGTTTTCCGGGCGCAGTGGTGTGTCTTTCCTGGTTCGCGTGTTTGATTGACTGCTCTTCTCCGGAGCATTTGATCCACCCTTCAGGAGAACACGCGATGAATGCCCCCGACAAGTTCACTCAGCTACTGAGCCTTTCCCGCGAGCCCTTGCCCGCTTCGCGCAAGATTTACGTGCCCGGCGCGCAGTCCGATGTACGGGTTCCCATGCGGGAAATCATGCAAACCAACGGCGAAGCCGTCTCGGTGTACGACACCTCCGGCCCCTACACCGACCCCACGGCCCACATTGACGTGCGCCAAGGCCTGCCCACCGTGCGTTCCAGTTGGATTGAGAAGCGCGGCGACACCGAGCTGTACACCGGCCGCACCCCTTACGCCCTGGACGACGGCCTGAAAAACGGCGAAACCGAAACGCTGGCCTTGCTGCGTGCCCAGGCGGCCGGCCTGCAGCGCCAGCCACGCCGCGCCAAAGCGGGTGGCAATGTGTCTCAAATGCACTATGCCCGCCAAGGCATCATCACCCCCGAGATGGAGTACGTGGCCATTCGCGAGAACCAGAAGCTCGAATGGATGGCCCAGTACACCGGCAACGCCGAGCGCGAAGCGCGCCTGGCCGGCAACAGTTTTGGCGCCAGCATTCCCCGCGTGATGACGCCCGAGTTTGTGCGCGATGAAGTCGCCCGTGGTCGCGCCATCATTCCGGCCAACATCAACCACCCTGAAATCGAGCCGATGGCGATTGGCCGCAATTTCCTGGTCAAGATCAACGCCAACATCGGCAACTCGGCCGTCACCTCCAGCATTGAGGAAGAGGTTGAGAAACTGGTGTGGTCGATCCGTTGGGGCGCAGACACGGTCATGGACTTGTCGACCGGCAAAAACATCCACACCACCCGCGACTGGATTTTGCGCAACTCGCCGGTGCCCATTGGCACCGTGCCGATTTACCAGGCGCTGGAAAAAGTGGGCGGCGTGGCCGAAGACCTCACCTGGGAAATCTTCCGCGACACGCTCATTGAGCAGGCCGAGCAGGGCGTGGACTACTTCACCGTGCACGCGGGGGTGCGCCTGGCCTTTATTCACCTCACGGCGCAGCGCATGACCGGCATCGTGTCACGCGGGGGCTCCATCATGGCCAAGTGGTGTATTGCCCACCACAAAGAAAATTTCATCTACACCCACTTTGATGAAATGACCGAGATTCTGAAAGCCTACGACGTGAGCTACTCGCTGGGCGATGGCCTGCGCCCCGGCTCTGGCGCGGACGCCAACGACGAGGCCCAGTTTGCGGAACTGCGCACCCTGGGTGAGTTGACCCAGCAAGCCTGGAAGCAAGACGTGCAGGTGATGATCGAAGGCCCCGGCCATGTGCCCATGCACATGGTGCAGGCCAATATGACCGAGCAGCTCAAGCACTGCCACGAAGCCCCGTTCTACACCCTGGGCCCACTGACCACCGACATTGCGCCCGGCTACGACCACATCACCAGCGGCATTGGTGCGGCCATGATTGGCTGGTTTGGCACCGCCATGCTGTGCTACGTGACGCCCAAGGAGCACCTGGGTTTGCCGGACCGGGACGACGTGAAGGTCGGCATCATCACCTACAAAATTGCCGCCCACGTGGCCGACGTGGCCAAGGGTCACCCCGGCGTGCGCGCCCGCGACGACGCCTTGTCCAAAGCCCGCTTTGAGTTCCGCTGGATGGACCAGTTCAACCTGTCACTGGACCCCGACACCGCGCGGGACTTCCACGACGAGACGCTGCCGAAAGACTCGTCCAAAGTGGCTCATTTCTGCTCGATGTGTGGGCCCAAGTTCTGCTCCATGAAGATCTCGCAAGAAGTGCGTGAGTACGCCAAGATCAAAGGCGTGACGGATGAGCAGGCACTGGCTGAAGGCATGGACGCCAAGTCAGAAGAGTTCAAGCGCGGCGGCGGCGAAATCTACATCCCGATTGCCCAGGCTTGACGGGTCTGAATGACGTTTCGATTGCGAGGTGAGCGTCTGAGCTGACGCGGCTTCGGTCTTGATTTGATGATCCCCCCTGGCTTGCCAGTGCGGGGATTTTTCATGGGCGAAGCTCGGTGATTCGGGGGCAATCATGCGATTCAGGGAAAACCCCAGCACTCATTTTTAAATTTAACGTATACATTAACTCATGCATTGAATTGAGTGTTCAGTGCGCAAATGAAAAGGTGTCGCTGTGTTGATTGATGAGAATTCAAGTTGTCCTGCCGCGAATGTATTGCCCATCTCTGTGGACGACGTGCAGTGGGTGGGCGCTGGTCTGGTCCGGCCTGAATGTGTCTTGGCGACCGCATCGGGCGACCTCTTCACCGCTGACTGGCGCGGGGGCGTGGCCCATATCCGCCCGGACGGGTCGCAGGACTTGTTTGTGGGTCAGCCCGTGGACGGTGAAGCGCTCAAGCCCAATGGCATTGCCTTGTTGCGGGACGGTTCCTTTTTGCTGGCGCACTTGGGGGCGGAGCGCGGCGGTGTGTTTCAGCTTCAACGCGACGGACAAACCCGGCCGTTTTTGCAAACCGTGGATGGGCAAGACTTGCCGCCCAGCAACTTTGTCGTGGAAGACGCGCAGGGCCGCATCTGGATCACCGTGAGCACGCGAATGACGCCGCGTGCCTTGGGCTACCGCCGTTCCTGCGATGACGGTTTTGTCGTGATGGTGGACGCACAAGGCGCGCGCATTGTGGCCGACGGCCTGGGCTACACCAATGAATGCCAGGTCGACCCCAGCGGGCAATGGTTGTACGTGAATGAGACCTTTTCCCGGCGCCTGTCCCGCTTCCCGATTGCGCCGAACGGCAGCCTCGGCGTCAAACAAGTGGTCACCGATTTTGGTGTCGGCGTGTATCCCGACGGGCTCGCTTTTGACGCTGAGGGATTTGCCTGGGTGGTCAGCATCGTCAGCAACAGCGTGATTCGCGTGGCGCCAGACGGCACCCAGCAGCTGTTCTTGCAAGACGTCGAACCCGCACACCTCGCATGGGTGGAGGCGGCATTTGAGGCCAGCGAGATGGGTCGCCCTCACCTGGACGGTGTGAAAAGCCGGGTACTGAGAAATACCTCCAGCCTGGCCTTTGCCGGGGCTGACCTGCGCACCGGCTATCTGGGTTGCTTGCTGGGTGACGCCATTGCAAAAATTCAAATGCCCGTGGCCGGGCACCCCCCGGTTCACTGGCATTACCCCGCATCGATTTAACAGAACGCAGCATATGAACGCCAAAGAAAACACACCCACCGAAGTGGGTAGCTTGGTCGACGAGGCTTATCAGGGCATTCGGCGACGCATTCTGGACAACCTGTGGGCGCCCGGCTTTCAAGCCATGGAGCAAGAGGTGGCCTCGGAGCTGGGCATGAGCCGCACGCCGGTGCGAGAGGCGCTGATTCGGTTAGGCAAAGAGGGGTTGGTTGAGGTGATACCGCGTCGTGGCATGCGGGTGTTGCCGGTGTCTCCCAATGACATGCGCGAGATTTACGAAATTTTGACGGCCCTGGAAAGCATGGCCGCCGAGCTATTGGCGGCGCGCAAACCCAGCGACACGGAACTCAAACCGCTGATTACAGCCACCAAGGCCATGGAAAAAGCATTGGCCAAGGGCGACCTGGACGCCTGGGCTGCAGCGGACGAGCTGTTTCACCAACGGCTGATCGTGATGGCGGGCAACAAGATGTTGTCTGACGCCGTGATGAGCTATTGGGACCGGGCCCACCGTGCGCGCATGTTCACGCTGCGCCTGCGCCCCACGCCGGTGAATTCCACCCAGGAGCACATGGCGCTGGTGGAGCGCTTGCAGCAAGGGGATGCGGCGGGCGCCGCTGCCGTGAATCGCCAACACCGCCAGCGCGCCAGCCGCGAGCTGCTGGCCATTTTTGAGCGCTTTCGCTTGCAGCAAATGTAGCCCCCTGAGATGAACTGATTTCTTTTCCCAACCCCAACACACCTTCACCATGAATTCAAATTATCAAATCGCGGTATTGCCTGGCGACGGCATTGGCACCGAGGTCATGAAAGCAGCCGAGCAGGTGCTACGGGCCGTCGAGTCACGCATAGGCGTCAAGTTGGACCTGAGCTATCAGCCCGCCGGCGCGCAACATTATGTTGACAGCGGCGTGGCACTGCCTGAGGAAACCTTGCGTGTGTGTGAGGCGGCCGATGCCATTTTGTTTGGTGCCATGGGTTTGCCTCATGTGCGTGGTGCGGATGGCACGGAGATCATTCCCCAGTTGGACCTGCGCTTTCACTTTGACCTGTATGCCGGTGTTCGCCCGATTCGCACCTTCAAAGGTTTGCCAACACCGTTGTCCAGCCCCAAAGCCGCCGAGATTGATCTGGTGCTGGTGCGGGAGAACACCGAAGGTTTGTTTTACGCCCGTGGTCGTGGCGAAGTGCGTGCCGATGGCGTGTACGACACCATGCAAATCACCCGCAAGGGAACCGATCGAATTTGCGAGTTTGCCTTTCAACTGGCCGAGCGCCGCGCGCAGCAAAAAGGCCGTCCGGGCCGGGTGACCAATGTGGACAAAGCCAATGTTTTTGCCTCCATGGCGTTTTGGCGCAGTATTTTTCTGGAGGTGGCCGCCAAGCACCCCACCATGGCGCAAGACAGCGCCTATGTGGACGCCATGGCACTGAACCTGGTGATGAAGCCTTGGGTCTATGACGTGTTGGTGACCGAAAACATGTTTGGCGACATTCTGTCCGACCTGATTGCTGCACTGGTAGGCGGTATGGGCATGGCGCCGTCGGGTGACATTGGCGACAAATACGCCTTGTTTCAGCCCGCCCACGGCACAGCACCCGACATCACGGGGCAGGGCAAAGCCAACCCCACCGCCATGATTCTGTCGGCGGCCATGATGCTGGATTGGCTGGGCGACACCAAAGCCGACCCACGCTTGACCGATGGCGCCCATTTGATTGACCGCGCCGTAGAGAGCGTTTTCTCAGCCGGCCAAGTGCGCCCATTCGAGTTCGGGGGCGCGCATGGAACGGCCGATATCACCAGCGCCGTCATTGACGCCCTGAAGGTGGTGGCCTGACATGACCACAGCAGTGCGTTCCAACTCAGCGCGTCAACGGGTCGCCGTTGTGGGGGCTGGCTTTTTTTGCCAGTTTCACCTCGATGGCTGGACCGCGATGGACGACGTGGAAGTGGTTGGAATTTGTGACCTGGACCTCGCCAAAGCCACGGCACTGGCGAAACGGTATGGCATTGCTCACGCGTTTAACAACCTTGAGGTGATGTTGAGCCAAACCACGCCAGATTTAGTGGATGTAGTGGCCACGCCAGCCAGCCAAGCAAGCATCTTGGGTGTGCTGTTGCCCAAGGGCTTGACCGTCATCTGCCAAAAACCGTTTGGCACCAGTTACGCACAGGCGTGTGAGTTGACACAGTCCGCCGAACAACACGGGGCGACGCTGGTCATTCACGAGAATTTCCGCTACACGCCCTGGTTTCGCGAAGCCAAGCGATGCATTGAAGTGGGGCTCCTGGGGGATCTGCACGCGATCAGCTTCCGCCTGCGACCCGGCGACGGGCAGGGGCCGAGTGCCTACCTGGACCGCCAGCCCTACTTTCAAACCATGCCCCGCCTGTTGATGGCTGAGACCGGGATCCATTTCATTGACACCTTTCGTTTCCTGATGGGCGAAGTGGTTGCTGTCTACGCGCATCTGCGCCGCATGAATCCCGCCATCCGGGGTGAAGACGCAGGCCTGGTGACTTTTGAGTTTGAAGGTGGGGCCAGTGGCTTGCTGGATGCCAATCGCCTGAATGATCATGCCGCCAACAACCCCCGTCGCACCATGGGTGAGATGTGGTTGGAGGGCAGCAACGGCGTGTTGCGACTGGACGGCGATGCCGGTCTGTGGTGGAAGCCTCATCACGGGCCGGAAGCGGCTCTTGGGTATGACGCCCATACCGCCAATCCAAGTTTTGGCGCTGGCGCGTGCGGTGCCTTGCAGCGCCACGTACTGGATTGCCTGAGACAGGGGCTCCCCCTGCCCAATGCCGCCCGTTCGTATTTGCGCAATCTGCTGGTTCAAGAGGCGGTCTATGCCTCACACGCCAGCGGGCAGCGCATTGAAATGGACTCGTTCGAGTCAAGTTATGCCGATGTTCTCGGCTTTTCCCCAGGTGGGTTTAGCCCCCGCCTTTCGTCATAAAAGAAGGAGACAAGATGACCCATTCCAAGAAAACCCTGCGCGCTGCCCTGGTGTTGGCAGGTACCGCTTTTGCCGTGAGCGCTTATTCCCAGACCGTCTTGAAATTCAGCCACACCGATCAGCAAAGTGGCTCGCGCCAGGCGGCGGCGCAGGTGTTTGCCAAAAAAGTAGAGGAGTACACCCAGGGCCGCTACAAGGTGAATGTGTTTTGCTGTAGTCAGTTGGGCAATGACCCCAAAAATATTGAGCAGTTGGCTTTGGGCGGCGTTGACTTTACGGTCTCTGCTACCGGCTCCTATGCCAGCCAAATTCCGACGCTGAATCTGACCATGATGCCTTTCATCATTGACACCTACGCCCAGGGGTGGAAGTTCTACGATGAGTCCAAGTGGATTCAGACCCAGTTTGACAAAGGGCCCGCCAAAGGGTTTCGTTTTTTGGCGACCTGGGAAGCTGGTTTTCGCAGCATGACGACGCGTGACCCGCTGAACAGTCCGGAAGATGCCAAGGGCAAGAAGTTGCGCACGTTCCCCAACGAAATGATGCGCTGGCAACTGGAGGCCATGGGATTTGGCATCCAGATCATGCCGCTGCCTGAGGTCTACCTCGCCATCTCGCAGGGCGCAGTGTCGGGTCAGGAAAACCCCATCGACACGATTGCCTCTAACAAGTTCTACGAAGTGGCGCCGCACGTGACGCTCACCAACCACGTTTACAGCCCCACGCCCATGGCGATCTCGGAAAAGACTTGGCAACGCTTGTCACCCGCAGATCAAAAAGCCATTGCAAGAGCGGCCAAAGAAGTCGCGCCTTATCAGCGCAACCTGATCAAAGACAACGACGAGAAGTTGCTGGCTGAGATGGCAGCCAAGGGCGCCAAGATCAACCGCACACCCAATGTGGAAGCCTTCCGAAAGTCGGTTGAGCCGGTCTATGCCCAGGCGCGTGAAAAGTACGGTGCCGACGTAGATGCTGTATTGGCCGACGCTGCGGCGGTCCGCAAAGCCGTCAAGTAAATCTATAACAAAGGAAGTACAACCATGTTGGATGCAGACCTGAGCACGGGATTCGCCGTGCCCCCAGCGCCCGTGATGCCGGTGTGGCTGAAGTGGATTGGGAAGGCCGTTGATGGCATTGTGATTGCCATTGGCGCCACCCTGGCGGCACTTATTTTTACCAATGTAGTGCTGCATGCGGTCGGGAAGGATTTGGCGTGGTTGACCGAGTTTGGTGAGCTGCTGATGGTTTGGGTAACCTTTTTTGGCGGCGCCTGCGCGGCTCAGCGTGGGGCTCACATGAGCATCAACGAGTTCCTGGACAAACTGACGGCAGAGAAACGGCGCTGGGCCGACGCAGGTGTCCAGGTTTTCACTGGCCTGGTTCTGATGATTGTCTTTTTCTTTGGCGTCAAGATAGTGAACGCCAGTTGGGGCAATGTGTTGACGGCGCTGGAGTGGTCCATGGCGTGGCAGTACATGCCCTTGCCCTTGGGCGCAGCCCTGATGGCGCTGTTTGTAGGTTGGGACCTGGTGCTCATCCTGCGTGGCGTGCCTCGTGACCAACGTTACCCAGAAGCCCACTAAGAGGACGCATCATGCTATCGCTTGTTATTTTTGGTTCGTTTTTCGGGATGGCTTTGGCCGGCATCCCTTTGATGATTGCGCTGCTGGCCACCACCGTGGGCGTGGTTTCGGTCTACGGAATGCAATACCCGCTGGAAAGTGTTTTCCTGTCGTTCATTGGCGGTGTGGAGCCGTTCATCCTGATCGCCGTTCCCTTGTTTGTTTTTACCGGCGAGCTGTTGGCGCAAGGCGGCGTGGGTAAAAGGATTGTCGAGTTTGCCAACGTGTTGTTCGGTTGGCTTCCTGGCGGCCTGGGCGTGGTCACCGTCATGTCTTGCTTGCTGTTTGGTGGTGTTTCGGGTTCAGCCATTGCGGACACGGCAGCCATTGGTTCGCTGGTCATCCCGGCGATGTTGGCCAAGGGTTACACCCGGGGTTTTGCCGCTGCATTGGTGGCGGTAGCGGGCACGTTGGCCTTGTTAATGCCCTTGTCCATTCCGTTTCTGGTTTACGCCTTTGTGTCCGGGGTGTCTATGCGCACTTTGTCGATGGCCGGCTTGTTACCTGCCATCTTGTCTGCTTCGGCGCTCGTGGCAGTGTGCATGTGGCATGGCCGTTCGACGGGGGTCGATCCCGGCGGGAAAGTTGCGTCACTGGGGCAAATTTTCAAAGCGGCGGTGAGCGCTGGCCCCGCCTTGTTGATGCCCGTGTTCATTGTGGGCGGCATTTGGTCTGGCTACTTTACGCCTACTGAAGCCGCCGCAGTTGCCGTGGTGTATGGCTTGTTGGTTTCGATCTATTTCTACAAAGACCTCACTTTTAAAGACATTCCCCCGCTCTTGCTCAAGGCTTTTATGACCAGTGCGACCGTGATGCTGGTGATTGGTGCCACGGGTGCATTGGCCTGGCTGATCACGGCCGAAGGTGTGGCCATGCAACTGGCTGACTGGGTCGGTTCAGTGGCCCACGTGAAGTGGGTGTTCCTGATCATGTTGAACGTGGCCCTGGTGTTGTTGGGCATCTTCATTGAACCCTTGCCTGCCCTGTTGATGGCGGCGCCCTTGTTCCTGCCCCTGGCCATGGCGTTTCACATGGACTTGGTTCACATGGGCGTGATCATGACGGCCAATCTGGCCATCGCCCTTTACACGCCACCGGTCGGCGGAACGCTTTTTGTGGCGGCCAAGTTGGCCAACGCCACGATTGGAGAAATCACCAAACATCTGTGGCTGATGATGGCTGCCACCTTCAGCATCGTGATGCTGGTGACCTACGTGCCTGAGTTGACGCTCTGGCTTCCCCGATTTATTGCAGGGCTGGGCTGATCATGTTTGTCGTCACTGTTCAATTTGCCGTGCTTCCAGAATATGCCGAGCGTTTTCTGGCCGAGATGAATGCCAATGCCGAGGCTTCTGTCCATCTGGAAGAGGGGTGTCGGCAGTTTGATGTCTGCACCGGAGACGCTGGCACCGTGTTTCTCTATGAGGTGTACGACAGCGAAGCTGCGTTTCAGCTGCACTTGAAATCGCAGCACTTTCTGAGTTTCAACGAGACGACAACGGCGTGGGTGGCCGACAAGACGGTGGCCACTTACAAACGCAGCTACCCGGTCCCACAACGCCGGCGCATGGAGGTAGGAGCATGAGCGCAGACGCCCTCAGTCGTCGCGCGCGGCCGCTGTGCCTGGGTTGTATTGCCGATGACTTCACGGGCGCCACGGACCTGGCCAGCAACCTGGTTCAGGCGGGCATGCGGGTGCTTCAGACCATCGGCGTGCCTGAGGGGCCATTGACGGCGGACGTGGATGCCGTCGTGGTCGCCCTCAAATCCAGAACCTTGCCCTCAGCAGAAGCCGTCAAGCAGTCGTTGGAGGCACTGGTTTGGCTCAAGGAGCAGGGAGCCGCCCAGATTTACTTCAAGTACTGCTCTACTTTTGATAGCGTGTATGCGGGGGGTCAACGCGGCAATATCGGCCCCGTGACCGAAGCCTTGATGGCGGCGCTGGGCACTGATTTCACCGTGGCAACTCCCGCGTTTCCCGACAACGGGCGCAGCGTATTCAAAGGCCACCTGTTTGTGGGCGACGTGTTGCTGGCTGAAAGCGGTATGCGTGATCACCCCCTGACGCCCATGACCGACTCCAACTTGGTGCGGGTCATGCAGGCGCAATGCGTCGGCAGGGTCGGTTTACTGGACTATGCCGTGGTGGCGCAAGGCGCGGCTGCAGTGAAGACTCGTTTGGCGGCGTTGCGTGCCGATGGTATTCAGGTTGCGGTGCTGGACGCTTTGACCAATGCCGACCTGAAGGTGCTGGGCGAGGCGGTGGGTGACCTGCCCCTTGGTCACGGCCGGGTCGGGACTGGCGATTGGATTGCCCGCCAATTTCGCCATACAGGCGGGTAGCGAGGTGCAAGACTTCCCAGCCAAGCAGGGGTTTGCCGCGGTGCTCTCTGGCAGTTGTTCGTTGGCGACCAACGGACAAGTCCAACATTTCATCGACGGGGGCTATGACGCATTCGTCATTGACCCGTTGCAGGTCGCGGCCGGTGAGGCCGTGGTGGAGCAAGCGCTGACCTGGGCGACACCTCGTTTGGGAGTGCGTCCCGTGTTGATTTACTCGTCCGCCGATGCGGCGTCTGTCAAGACGACACAAGCGGAACTCGGCGTGCAAGAAGCTGGTGCGTTGGTCGAAAAAACCATTGCTGCAGTGGCCAAGGGATTGGTTGCACTGGGTGTGGCCCAACTCGTGGTTGCCGGTGGCGAAACGTCGGGGGCTTGTGTTCAGGCCTTGGGCATTTCACGGTTGGCAGTTGGGCCGCAGGTTGCACCGGGGGTTCCTTGGTGCCACGCCAAGGTCAATCAGAGTGAGTCGTCAATTCACCTGTTGCTCAAATCGGGCAACTTTGGCGCGCCTGATCTATTCACCCGCGCATTTGAGTTGCTGCCATGAAAGTCGTCATGACGGAAAACCGTTTGCGCGACGAAATATGCCGGGTTGGCAAAAGCCTGTTTGATCGAGGCTACGTGCACGCCACGGCAGGCAATATCAGCGTGCGATTGGCTCCTGAAGCCGGTGGCGGCTATTTGATTACCCCGACCGACGCCTGCCTGGGGTTTTTAAACCCTGATGATCTGACGCGCATGGATGAGGCAGGTGCCTATGTCAGCGGCAAGCCGACCCAGCAAAACCTTTGCTCTGCATTCCCGCATCTATGACAGCACCCGCCATCTGGAATCACCCGCTGCGTGTGTGATTCACACGCACAGCACGTATTGCGTGGCCTTGACCCTGGCCGGTGATGGTGCTGGCCCCTGCCTGCCGCCTGACGGAGAGTTGCTGCCGCCCATCACACCGTACTTTGTGATGAAGGTGGGTCATGTGCCCGTCATTCCCTACCACTTTCCCGGCAGTGCAGGCGCTGCGAACGCGGTGCAAGCGGGCATCGAACGCTACGCCAAGGCCGGCACGCCGCTGCGGGCGGTCATGCTGGAGCGGCTGGGCCCCACGGTGTGGCATCAGTCCCCCGCGCATGCGATGGCGGTGTTGGAAGAGCTGGAGGAAACCGCCAAGCTGTACCACGGCGCCCCGTCACAGGTGACGGCCCTGGCCGCAGATCAACTGGCGGAGCTTTGCCAGACGTTTGACTTGCGTTGGTAGGCTGCCTCCCTCCCAGCAGCCATTCCTCCTACTTTTGATGCGCTGATGGGATTAGCCCAGGCGAACCGGCACAAAAATCTTGTCTTCCCCGCGCTGAATCAGCAAGGCGACAGATTTTTGTGACTTGGCAACGACCGAGCGAACCTGCTCCACACTGCTCACGACCTGCCCATTGACGGCCAGCAGCAGGTCGCCACTTTGCACGCCAGCGTAAGCCGCGGCCCCTTGGGCGTCCTGAATCAACAGGCCGGCTGGCAAGCCAGAGGCCCGCAGTTCGTCAGGTTGAAGTGGGCGCAATGCCAAGCCCAACCGACCCTGCGGCGTGCCTGGGTCTGCGCTGGCCACATCGGCCGCTTTCTCATTGGCATTGCCTAACTGGGCTTCGATGGTTTTGGACTCGCCCTTGCGCCAAATCTCAAACTGAACCTTGTCCCCCGGCGTGGCGAGGCTGATGACCGCCGGCAGATCGCCCGAGGACACCACGGCTTGTCCATTCATCTTGCGAATCACGTCGCCAGGTTCCAGTCCGGCCTTGTCTGCCGGGCCGCCTTTTTCCACACTGGAGATCAGGGCGCCTTCGGGGCTGCTCAATTTGAAGGAATCGGCCAGCGCCTGGTTGACCTCCTGGACCGACACGCCAAGTCGTGCATGCTCGACCTTGCCATGCGCCACGATTTGGTCCTTGATTTTGCTGGCCAGGTCCATCGGAATGGCAAACGACAGGCCCTGGTAGCCACCGCTTCGGCTGTAGATTTGGGAGTTGATACCCACCACCTCGCCCCGGCTGTTGAACAGCGGCCCGCCGGAATTGCCGGGGTTCACCGCCACATCGGTCTGGATGAAGGGCACGGCGCTGTCATCAGGCAAGGAGCGCCCTTTGGCGCTGACCACCCCGGCGGTGACTGTGTTCTCAAAACCAAACGGCGAGCCAATGGCCAGCACCCATTCACCCGCACGCAGGTCACTGGTTTTTCCAACGGTGACGGTGGGCAAGTTTTTGGCATCGATTTTGAGAACAGCAATATCGGTTTTGGTATCGAAGCCCAGCACTTTGGCCACAAACTCCCGTCGGTCGGTGAGTTTGACCGAGACCTCTTTGGCGTCACGAACCACATGCGCGTTGGTCAGAATAATGCCGTCGGCGCTAACGATAAAGCCGGACCCTTGACCCCGCGAAGGCACCTCGGGTTGTTGAGATTGCCCTTGCCCGTCGGGTTGAAACCTGCGGAAGAATTCAAAAAATGGGTCGTTGCCAAAGGGGTCTTCGCGACCGCCGCGCCGGGCGACCGGGCCTTCGTTGGACGTCTTGACCATGCCGGTGACGCTGATGTTGACGACGGCCGGCCCGTATTGGGCGGTAATTTGGGCAAAGTCGGGCGCCGTCACCCCAGGGTTGACTACGGCGGTTACTGTGGGCGCGGAAACCGCTTGGGCAGAACCGATGTGCTGCAGGGCGGTGACACTGGCACCACCGATGGCGCCAGCGGCCACCAGAGCCAAAACCAGCTGACTGCTTTTGAGGGAGTTGAGTTTCATGAAGTGCTCCTGAGTTGAGTGATTCCGATGACTCAACTATGGGCACCCAGCCTTAGGTGAGTCTTAAATCACCGGGAACCGCACTTCTACCCGCAGGCCGCCCAGCGTGGGCGATGTGCCCAACTTCACCGTAGCATGGTGTCGCTCGGCAATGGCTTTGACGATGGCCAAGCCCAGACCGGTGCCTGTGGCGCCCGTCTCCGGGCTTCGGTAGAAAGGCTCAAACACCCGTGCCCGCTCATGGTCGGCAATGCCGGGGCCGCTGTCTTGAACCAGCAAGGTCGCAAAGCCCGGCTCTACGCGATCCAGTTCAACCGTGACCTGCCCACCTGCCGGGGTGTACTTGAGGGCATTTTCCAGCAAGTTGCGCAGCAGGATGAGCAGGGCGTCACCGTCGCACCGGATGGAGGTCGGTGCCAATGGGCCAGACTGAAGGTTGATTTGTGCTTGTTGGGCCTGAGGTAACGCATCAGTCAGTGCGCGTTGCGTGAGAGCTGCCAGGTCTTGAGGGGCCCCATCGGTGCCCACAGGGGCGTCGGCGCCTTGGCGGGCCAGCAGCAGTAGTTGGTTCATGAGCTGGATCGCGCGTTCAATGCCCTGGTTCAACCGGGTGACGGCCAAGGTGCGGGTGGCATCGTCTGGCGCTCGGCTGAGGGCCTGGGCTTGTACTTTCAGCGCGGTCAGCGGCGAACGCAGCTCGTGGGCTGCATGGGCCACAAACGATTTTTGGGCGTCAAAAGCGGTTTGCACACGGGCAAACAGCAGGTTTAACTCATCGACCAGCGGCATGACTTCATCAGGCAGTCCAACTTGAGGCAGCGCCGAGAGGTCGTCCGCCGCCCGACTGGCCACTTGCTGGCGGGTGCGTTCCAGCGGCAACAAGGAGCGACGAATCACCCACCAGAGAATGAGCAACAACAGCGGCGCCATCAAGGCCATGGGCAGCATGGCGCGAAACGCCAGGGCACGGGCGCGAGCTGTTCGAGCGCTCATGTCCTGGGCGATTTGGATGGTTTGGTAGGCGGTTTGCAGCGAGTACACGCGGTACTGCGTTCCCTGCAATTTCACATCTGAAAATCCAAGCACTGCGCGAGGGGGCAATGCGGAGTGACCGGAGCGAAACAGTTGCACGCCGTTGGGCCCCCAAATTTGAATCACATAGCCCGAATCCGAGTCGCGCGGATCTTCCAGAAAAGGGGTGCCCAGCGCGGGGCCACCGCGCAGCGAATACGCCATTTGCTGCAGGTGGTAGTCAAACATTTCATCCGCTTGTTGCAAGGCGCCCCGGTAGGCTGACAGGGCTTGCAGCAAAGCAGCCAGCACGACAGCAGTCATGGTCGATACCAGCAGCCGGCGTCGCAGGGAGTGGCCGGCCTTGTTTTCTGAGGACGATCTCTTCATGTGGATGCCAGCGCGTAACCCAAACCGCGCACGGTTTGAATCAAGTCGCTGCCCAGCTTTTTGCGCAGGCCATGCACATAGACTTCCACCGCATTGCTGCTGATGTCGTCTTTCCAGCTGTACAGCTTTTCTTCCAACTGCGCACGCGACAAGACAATGCCGGGGCGCGCCATGAGCGCTTCCAGGACCGCCCATTCGCGGGCAGACAGGGCGACCGCCTGGCCGTCACGTTGGGCTTCGTGGGTGATCGGGTTCAGCCGAATGTTGTTGATCTCCAGCACGGGGTCGGGGCGGCCTGCGCCGCGGCGAATGAGGGCGCGAATACGCGCCAGCAGTTCATCCAGGTCATAGGGTTTCAACACATAGTCATCGGCGCCAGCGTCCAGGCCGGCAATTCGGTCGGCCACAGCGTCGCGCGCGGTGACGATGATCACCGGGGTGGTGTCCTGCCGTTGTCTCAGGCTTTTTAAAACGTCCAGACCATCGCGTTTGGGCAAGCCCAGGTCGAGCAGTATCAAGTCGTAGTGCTGGGTGCGCGACGCAGTGTCGGCCATGGCGCCGTCTTTGACCCAATCGACAGCAAAGTGCTCAGCGCGCAGCACATCCAGCACCGTCTCGCCAATCATGATGTCGTCTTCAACCAGAAGCAGCCGCATGTTTCCCTTCCTTTGATCAGGAAACATGATGCCTCAAGCCGCTTAAGCCCGCCTTAAGCGGGCCCACAGGTCAGGGCGTGCGGCGGGCCAGGTGAATGCCGGCCAACATGCAGCGCACTGAGCCGCCCGCCAGTTCAATGGTCGGTACGTCCAACGGCACCAGTTCCACCGACTGCTCTATCGCGGCAATTTGGTCAGGACGCAAGCTATTGAAGGCGCGCGTTGAGAGTGCCAGAAGGCGGCCGTCACGGCCCGTCAGTTCCAGCGCATTGCCGGCAAACTCGCCGATCTGCTCCGCGCTAAGGTCGATGATGGCGCGACCGGATTCGCCCAAGCGGGCACGGATTTCCTCGCGCCGGGCCGGGTTCTGAACCATGGAGAACCCGACCATGGCGAATTCAGTGGCCACGCACATGAGCACATTGGTGTGGTACACCGCCTGGCCTTGGGCGTCAGCGGCGTCAAACACCATCGGTTCAAAATTGAAATGGGTGGCAAAGCGCTCCAGTGCCACGGCGTTGGCCCGGTTGGAGCGGGCGGTGTAGGCCACGCGGTCCACATGGTCGAGCACCATGGCGCCGGTGCCTTCCAGAAACAAATCGTCGTATTCCAGGCCGGAATAGTCGATGACGTCTTGCACCCGGTAGTTGGCTTTCAGCATCTCGATCACGTCCATGCGCCGCTCGCGGCGGCGGTTGGGCGAGTACATGGGGTAAAGCGCGATGTGCCCGCCCGCGTGGGTGGAGAACCAGTTGTTGGGGAACACCGAGTCCGGCGTGTTGTGTGTGCCGGCGTCGTCAAACAGATGCACCGTCACCCCCTGCGTCTCCAGCTTCGCGGCGGCAGAAGTCACCTCTGCGTAGGCCGCTGTCGCCGTGCCGCCCGTCGCATCCGGCGCGACCTCGCGCTGGAAAGTGTTGTCGGCGGCGGTCTCAGGGTTGGGTGAGAAGTTGTGTGGGCGAATCATGACCACCGCACTGGGGGCCTGAATGGAGCGAATAGGGCGCATGAACGTGTCCTGGTGAATGGGGAGTGTGCCCGTTCACTTGAGCGGGCATGGCGGTGATTGTTCTTGGAAGCTGCGCTATACAGAAGCCGTCAAAGTGTCACAATTCGTATTGCAATTATTCTTTTTGATATGAGTTAATTGGCACTTTGTATATTTCGAAGCGTTGGAGTGCGTGATGGACGATTTGGATCGGGAGTTATTGGGGCTGTTGCGCGACGATGCGCGCCTGCCCGTTGCCACCTTGGCCAAAAAGCTGCGGGTGGCTCGCGCCACCGTTCAAAACCGGCTGGCCAAGCTGGAGAGCGACGGCACGGTGCAGGGCTATACCGTGCGCTTGAAAGCCGCCACCGACGGGCACCGGGTGCGCGCCATGATGACGATTGCGGTGGAGGGTAACCGCGCGACCGACATCATGGCCAAGCTGCGCGGCCACCCCAGCGTGTATTCCCTGCACAGCACCAATGGGCGCTGGGACATCGTGGCGGAACTGCGCGCCGACACGCTGGAGGCGTTTGACCGGGTGCTCAACACCATTCGCCAGATTGAGGGGATTGCCACGACGGAGACCAGCATTCTGCTGTCGACGTTCAAGGCTTGAGGCGAGTTAACTGTTGGCGCGTTTTTTGAGCCAGCGCATCAGGCTGCCCACCAGCGGGAATTTTTCGTACATCTCTTCAGCGGCGTCCCAGTAGTCGCGGTGCAGCGTGATCAAGCCTTGCCCATTCAGCAAAAGGTGGGTGGCGCCGCGCACGGTTTGCGGGGTGTTCTGCTGAAACCCTTTGAACCGAAAGAGAAATTCCCACGTCAGAAAGCACTGCTGCCCTTGCACCACACGGGCCGTGATGACAAAGCGCGGTTCGTGCAAGGCCTCAAACATGTGCGCAAAAATGCGCTGTATCTCGGGCAACCCGCGAACCTCGTTGAACGGGTCTTTGAAGTCGGCGTGGGGTGCGTAATACTGGCCCAGGTTTGGCAGGTCGGCAGGGGACAGGTGCTCAAACAGGGCGATCACTCGGGTCACAGCCTGTTCAGTCTCGTGTGCAGAAATTTGTGTCATGGCTTACAGACCGGTGAAACGGCGCACGGCCGGAAAGTAGCCGCGGTAAGGCAGGCAGTTCAGCAGTTTCATCACCCGGGTGAAGCGTTTGGGGAAGTGAATCTCAAAGTCGCCCCGCGCCCAGCCCTTCAATATAGCGTGGGCTGCGTCGTCGGGTGACATCAGGGCGGGCATCGTGAAGTCGTTGCCGGCGGTGAGTGGCGTGGCCACAAAACCGGGGTTGACCAGGCTGATGCCTACACCCAGATCGTGCAGGTCCAGGTACAAGGTTTCAGCCAGGTTAATGAGCGCGGCTTTGGTGGGGCCGTAAGCCAGGCTTTTGGGCAGGCCGCCAAAGCCCGCCACGCTGCTGATCACGCTGAAGTGGGCGGGCGCACCCTGTTTCGCGGCCTTCAAAAGGGACGGCAGCACCGCATCCAGCACGCGCAAAGCGCCGGTGTAGTTCACGTCTTGGTGGTGCAACATCACGCCCAAATCGAATTCGGTGGCGCGCAAGTCCTGGTAGGTGCCGGCGCAGTAAAACACCAAATCCAGCGGGCCATCGGCCAACAGTTTTGCGGCCGCGAGTTGAACCTCATCGCCTTGGGTCACGTCCAGCGCCAAGGCACGGCTGCCGGGGTGCTCGGCCACAAAGTCGGCGAGCGGCTGTGCGCTGCGGGCAGAGAGCGTCACCTGAGCGCCCTGCGCATGCAGTGCTGACGCGGTGGCCCTGCCAATGCCGCTGGAGGCGCCCAGCAGCCAGACACGGCGACCCGTCCAGCTCGGTATTTTGGGGTTCAGGCTCATGGTGTGATGGGTCAGCGTTTGGTGAATGAAAGTGTGAGGTCGCCCAAGCGAACGCCGAACTTGCTCATCGTGGCACGGTTCAGCATGGTGCGCTCATCAATCAAATACATCCAGTCGTCCAGTTGAACTTCCCAGGTTTTGCCGTCCACCGGCAGGTTCAAGGTGTAGTTCCAGTGAAATGCGTTGCCCGATGTTTGGCCGCGCGCCACGCCCACCACATCGCCCGCGGTACCGGTGTAGACGCCGCCTTCAGCGCGGGTCAAGGTCCAGATGCGGCGTTCGGTACTGCCATCAGAGTAAGTAAAGGCCTCGTCCAGCACGCCTTGATTGCCTTGCCAGCGGCAATCCATGATGACCGTGAAGCGTTTCACGACCTGCCCGCTGCGGTCCTGAAAGATACCGTAGCCATCGACCCGACCGTTGAAATACTGGGCCAAATCCAACACCGGTTTCTCTGAGGCGAAGTCCGATAACGCGGGGCCGGCGCAACCCGCCAGTACGAGGGGCGCGGCCACCGCGCCAGAAAGTAGAAGACGTCTTTGCATCATGAATGTCCTTTGGGTAACAGCGGCCGCGTGGGCTTGGGCTGGCGAATCAATAAAAAATACAGGGTGAAGGCGGCTGCCAGCTTCAAAGCGCAGGGCAGCACGGCGTAGGCCAGACCCAGGGTGCGCAGGGCCTCAGGGTCACGCACGCCAGGGCTGTAGCCCAAAACGCCCAACATCGGCAAGGCCAGCCCGGCGGCCAGCGCCAGATTGAGTTTGGTGGCCAGGTTCCACCAGCCGAAGTAGGCGCCTTCCAGTCGCCCCTGGTCACCTTGCCCGGCGATCACGCCCGCGAGCAAGGCGCTGGGCAAGGCGAGGTCGGTGCCCAGTGCCACCCCGGAGAGGGCGCAGACGATCAGGAAGGCCGTGGTGTCACCCTGTCCCAGACCCGCGGCCCAGGCAAACACCGCAATGGCCAAGAGCATGCCAGCCAGCCAGGTACGCGCCAACCCCCAGCGGCCCACGGCCTTGAGCCACAGCGGCATCGACAGTGCCGCACACAAAAAGTAAGCGCCCAAAAACAGCGGCTCCTGCGCAGCGGGCGCCTGCAGGCGGTCTTGAATGAAGAACAGCACCAGCGTAGCGGGAACTGCGCTGGCAATGCCATTGAGCATGAACACGGCCAGCAAGCGACGAAACGCGGGTTGCCGCCAGGGGTGCCACAAGCTGGCGCGAGGCAGCCTTGTCAATGAGCTTGCGCTGCGCCCCGGCTCAGGCGCGTGGGACCAAGCGAACCAACCCAGCGCCAGGGCCACGGCCAGCACAGCAATCATCACCGACAAGCCAAAGAGTGACGGCAGTACGGCGGCCAGCAAGACGCCCACCAGCCCAAGTCCCTCGCGCCAGGCCACGATGCGCCCTTGGTGCAACTCCCCTCCGCCCAGACGAGCGCCCCAGGATTGGTGGGAAATGCCGAGTTGGCTGTAGGCGGTGTAGACGATCAGCAAACAGGCCAATGCCCAGTACTGAAGCGCCTCGGGCGTGCTGACCCGCGGGAAGAACAGGGCGTGCATGCCCAACGCCAGAATGACTGCCGAGAGGCCGCCTGCCGTCAGCACGGCTCGCCGGGAGCGGGCAAACAGCCAGTCACTCAGCCGGCCCAGCAGTGGGTCGGTCAAGGCATCGAACAAGCGGGCGAGCAGCAGCACCGCACCCAAAGTGGCCAGCGGCATGCCGAATTCGCGGGCGTAGTGGTTGGGCAGCAGCACGTAGAGCGGCAAGGCCACAAACGCCAGCGGCAGACCCAGCAAGCCGTAGCTCAGGCCATGGCGAGCCGACAGCGGGGTGGCTTGAGTCATTGAAGCGACCCGGGCAGGGTCAGCAAGGCCTCGCGCAAACGGGGCTCAGAGGTGCGCGGCGACAACCAGATGCCGAAAAAAAGCGGGGCAAAGGCGGGGTCGCTGACCTCGCCCACGGTGCGGCCTTTCATTTGAAACACGGCCGATCGGCCCGGTTGATAAAGCCCTGTCAGTTGGTCGCCCGCCTGAATATCAGGCAGCGCGGCTTGCAGCGCCTGGCGCCAGCGGGCCGCCTGTGCCGTGCTGAAGTCGCCGATGCGCTGCATCTCGGTGAGCGAACGCTCGGCGATCGATTTCGCGCTGAAATCACGCTCGTAGGCGAGGGTCAAGGCGAGCGGCTGGGCCAGATAATTCTCGGCCTGAAAGCCGGGGCTGACCCACAGGCGGGCACTGTAGATGGCCATGCCCCAAAACCGAAGCGAGCCTTCGCCAGCCGCCCGAAGTCCGGGCAGCGGTGGCGACGCGTCAGACACCAGGTTGGCCCATGTTTTTAAGTGAAAAGTGCTCGCGGCGCCCGCCAGTAGTGCGAGGGCAGCTCTCTTTTTCATAGCGATGGCCGAACCAGGGTGTATTGCACCAGGTCGGTGTTTTTCATGGTGAAGGCCGCTTCGCAGTAGCAGAGGTAGAACTCCCAGATGCGCATAAATCGCTCGTCAAAGCCTTGTTTCAGAATCTCGGCGCGGTGGGTCAGGAAACGCTCGCGCCAGTGGCGCAGCGTCAGCGCGTAGTCCTGGCCAAAGGAGAATTCCTCTTCCACCTGCAGCCCGGCCGCCTCTGCCTGGCGGCGGAACTCAGCAGGGCTGGGCAAGCAGCCACCGGGAAAGATGTACTGCTGGATAAAGTCGGTGGAGCCGATGTAGCGCTCAAACAGCTTGTCGTCAATCACGATGCTTTGAATGCAGGCCCGACCGCCAGGCTTCAGCAGTTTTTTCACAGCCTGAAAGTAGGTGGGCCAGTATTCGCGGCCCACGGCCTCGACCATCTCGATCGAGCAAATGGCGTCAAATGGCCCGTCCTGAATGTCGCGGTAGTCCTGCAGGCGCAGGTCGTGGCTGACGGCCGCGCCACTGCCAGCCGGTGCGACGCCCAGTTTCGCCATGCGCTCCTGGGCAAAGCTGAGCTGCTCGGTGGACAGCGTCACCCCTGCCACAGAGGCACCGAACTCGGTGGTGGCCATTTCAGCCAAGGCGCCCCAGCCGCAACCGATTTCCAGCACCCTGTCGCCCGCCTTCACGCCAGCTTGTTGCAGGGCGCGGCGCACCTTGGCGTTTTGGGCGGTCACCAGGTCACCGTCGGCGCGCCCTTCAAACCAGGCGGCCGAGTAGTTCATGGTCTCGTCCAGCCAGAGTGTGTAAAAGGCATTGCCCAGGTCGTAATGCGCGTGGATGTTTTTCTGGCTGTTGGCGCGGGTGTTGCGGTTCAGCAGGTGCTTGATCCGGTAGAGCAGGCGCCCGGCCCAGCTGCCGTAAATGGCTTCTTCAATGTGCACGCGGTTGGCCACGAAGAGTTGAAGCAAGTCGGTGAGGTGGCTGGTGCTCCAGTCGCCGGCAATATAGCTCTCAGCGAAGCCGATGTCGCCTGACTTGAGTGAGGCGCTGAACACCTGCCAGTTGTGCAGGCAAATGCTGGCCGCCGGCCCCGCGTGTTGGCCGAAGTGTTGCAGCGAGCCGTCCGGCAGTTGCACGGTCAGTGAGCCGACCTGAATGCGTTGCAGCAATTTCAGACCGGTGCGGGCGGCAGCCGGAATGTTCGCAGGCCAGGTGCGGGGCGCTTGGGTGGCAGTGGTGGTGTTCATGGAAGTCTCCTTGAGCGGGAAATGAATCTGTCGGGGCCTATCGGCTCACGGGGGTAACGGGTGGGGTGGGTTTGCTGTGAAAGCGCACCCGTTTGAACCACAGGCGAAGCGCTTGCCAGTGAATGCGGGCCATCACGGCCAGCGTCAGCGCCGGGTAGCCCCAAAGCGCGCGACGCAGGGTGGCAGACGTCACCGGCAGCAAGGTGCCGCTGACGCTGGTTTGCAGCAGAGGGCCTTCGGCGTTGTCATGGTCGATGCGCACCACGGTGCGGTCTTCGTCGCCGTGCTGGGTGCGCAAAAAGCGAAACCGGTAGTCACCCGTGACGGCGCAGAACGGCGAGACGTGAAACACCTTGCGGGCTTGTAGCTCCTGGCCATAACGCGGTTCGTCCAGCAGGTAGCAGTGACGCTCGCCAAAGGTGTTGTTGACCTCAACCACAATCGCCCGCAGTTGTCCGTCGGGTCGGTGGCAGTACCAAAAGCTCACCGGGTTAAAGGTGTAGCCCAGCACGCGCGGGTAGCAGTGCAGCCAGATCTCGCCGGTGGCGTCGTTGATGCCTTCAGCCCGCAGCAAGCTCTCGACCCAGGCCAGGGCGCCGCCGTCGGCCGCGCTGCGTCCATCGCCATGGTCACGGTCATGAAAACTGATCAAGCCGCGCCGGTTCACCGCCAACGCCGATGGATTGGCTTGCAACTGGCGCAGGGGCAGCATCAAAAAGCAGGTGGGGTAGGCGAACGCATGGTGGCGTGGGCGCAACCGCGTGTGGCGCACCTGTCCAAACCCGATCAATGGACCGGCGACGGCGGACGGCTCGGACGTCATGCCGCTGTGGCCCACGGGGTGCGAACCTCCGCGAGCAATTGCTGCGCCACGGCGAGTCCGGACTTGAGGCCGTCTTCGTGAAAACCATAGCCTGTCCATGCCCCGCAAAACCAGGTGTGCTGCTGACCCTGCAAATCACCCAGTGCCTGTTGCGCGCGCAAGGCCGGCAAGTCAAAGACCGGGTGGTCGTAAAAATATTCACCCAGTACAAACCGCTTCTCGATGGGGCGCACGGGGTTCAGCGACACCACAACCGGCTGGCTGAAGGGCAGGGGTTGCAGCTGGTTAATGAGGTAGTGCAGACACACCCGGGCCGACTCCTGGTCCGACAGCGCTGCACGCTCGTAATTCCAGGCCGCCCAGGCGCTGCGCCGGGTGGGCAGCACCGAGGGGTCGGTGTGCAGAACCGCGTGGTTGGGCTGGTAGCGAATGGCGCCCAAAATCTCCCGCTCTTGCAACGAGGGGCTACCCAACAAGGCCAGGGCTTGATCAGAGTGTGTGGCCATCACCAAGCGGTCAAAGTGCTCGGTGCCCGCGTCGGTCACGACCCGCACGCCAGCCGCGTCGCGTTCGATGCGTCGCACGGGGGTGTTCAAGCGTTTGTCGGCAATCGGCGCCACGATTTTGTCCACATAGTGCCTGGCCCCGCCGCGCACGGTGTGCCATTGCGGGCGGTTGCTGACCTGCAGCAACCCGTGGTTGTGGCAAAACCGAATGAGCGTGGCCACCGGGAACTTCAGCATCTGGTCCGTCGGGCAGCTCCAGATACAGCCCAGCATGGGCAAAAAGTACCAGTCCCGAAAGGCTTGCCCGAATTGGTGGGTGCTCAAAAACTCTCCCAGGGGCTGCATCAGTGCGGCCTCTTCCTGCGCCTGGGCGATGCGGGTGGTCAGTGCGTTGAAACGAATCAGGTCGGCCAGCATGCGCAAAAACTGTGGATTGAGCAGGTTGCGCCGCTGGGAGAACACGGTGGACAAGTTGGCGCCACTCCACTCCAGTGTGCGGCCCTTCACGGCACCCGGCACTTTGACCGAGAACGACATCTCGGACGGGGCGGTCTCTACGCCCAGCTCGGCAAACAAAGCGATCAACTGGGGATAGGTGCGTTCGTTGAACACCAGAAAGCCGGTGTCCACGCCATGCGTCACTTCGCCTTGGGGCGTGGGCAACGTGACATCCACTGTGTGGGTGTGGCCGCCAAAGTAATCGCCGGCCTCGAACAATGTGATGTTGGCTTCTGCGTTCAACCGGTGCGCAGCGGCCAAGCCGGAGATGCCGGACCCGATGATGGCGACTTTCATGGCTGCTCCTGGCGTTGGTGCTTGTTGCAATGGCTGACTGGCAGTTGGGTTTTCATTAGACACTTTCTTTCTTTGTCTAGGACAATGTAATCATTTAAACATGTTTTGTCTAACTGGTGTTTAATGCGGTCTATGTTGAATACGTCTTTCACTGGGTTTTGGATTCACTTTTTCGGGAAAAGAAATGACTGAGCGCGTGCTGGATTCGGTTCCCCACAGCTCCATCGCGGCGGTGGAGCGGGCCACCGGCCTGTCCAAGGACACGTTGCGCGTCTGGGAGCGTCGCTACGGATTCCCGCAGCCCGAGCGGGACACGGCAGGGGACCGGGCCTACCCGTCTGATCAAGTGGAGCGTTTGCGTGTTATTCGGCGCCTGATGGATGCCGGGCACCGCCCGGGCGGCATCGTGGCGCTGGATATGAATGCGCTGCAGGCTTTGGCTGTGCCGCCCGAGGCCCAGGCACTGGCTGCGCGGGGACATTCCCAGACCTCTGATTTATTGGCGTGTCTGGAACTGATTCAGACGCACGATGCGCCCGCCTTGAGGCAACTTCTAACTCAAGCGGCGGCACGTTCAGGACTGGTGAGCTTCGTCACCCAACTGGTCGCCCCACTGACCATGGCGGTGGGCGAGGCCTGGATGGCTGGGCGGTTTCAGGTGTTTGAAGAGCACATCTACACCGAGTGCGTCACGCGTGTGCTGCGCCAAGCCATGTCCGGCATTCCGGTTGCTGCGGCGTCGCGCATGCCCCGGGTTTTATTGACCAGCTTTCCGGGGGAACCCCATGCGCTGGGTTTGCTGATGGTTGAGGCCTTGCTCACATTGGAAGGCTGTCAGTGCTTGTCCCTGGGGCCACAAACCCCGATTGCGGACATTGGCAAGGCCTCAGTCGCGCACCGGGCAGACATCGTCGCTTTGAGTTTTACATCGGTTTTTGGTGCGCGTGCGTTAACGTCTGGCCTGGATGAGTTGCGGGCCTTGTTGCCCGCATCCACAGCCATTTGGGCGGGCGGGAGTCATCCGTCTCTTACCCAGCGGGCGCTGCCGGGGATTCAGGTGATTCAGTCTTTGGAAGCCTTGCCACAGCATTTATCGCTGTGGCAGCAGGGTCACTCCTCTCGCGGGTAAAGCCGCTCCAAGATCGCCAACGCCATGGCGTTCAGGACCTCGGTCAGTGGCACCAGAGACTCAGTGGCGTTGAGATTGGGGGCACTGTCCAACACGTCAGACAGCGCTTCATCATGCGCCAGCACAGCGGCTTCCACCTCCGCTTGCCAAAAGGCTGGCGCGTCAGATTCAATGAACTTGCCCCGGCCACGCCCGTGGTGGGTGACGGCGAGGTAGCGCAGCAACCCGGCAACGATCTGGGTGCGCAAGAATTCGGGGGAGAACCGCACGTTGGGGTCATTCCGGTCCGTGCTGGCGTTGAAGGCCCAGGCGGCGCCGGCTGCCGTCATGGCGCCCACAATGCCACCAATCAGGGCTCCCGCGCCAACCGTCAGACCGCCGCTCATGATGTCGGCGGACAATCCGGTGGCCGCGCCTGAAATCAGGCCACCCAGCAAGCCCGCTTGGGTGGTGTCCAGCGCTTCGCGCACCACAAAGGCCTGCTGCACGCGCTCATTGATTTGGTGGGCGTCACCCGCGTCCAGGCGGTAGAGCTTGAGCAGGCTGGCTGTGGTGACGGCGATGTTCTCGTTCAGGCGCAGCATGAGGGCGTCCATGGCCTTGAGTTGGCGCTTGTGCTCACGTCGCTTGCCCAGCCCGATGGCGCTCAGCACGGTGCCCAGCACCGCACTGTCTTTCTCGGCCAGGTTCTCCTTGTCGCGGGCGGCGGCCATGATTTGGCCCGCAATCAACGCCATGGCCGCATGCAGGCGGGCCTCGTTGGTTTCTGTCCAGATGGTGTACAGGCGGGCGTAGGCACTTTGTTTGTCCGGCGCAACCCACTGGGCAATGGCCTCGTAGAACACACGCTCGTGGACCCAGCAGCGGGCGAAGGCGTCCAGCGGCAGCACGGTCTTCACCACCGGGTACGCCGTCAATTGCGTCGCCCAGCGCGCTATGTCAGCCTCTTCTTCGTCATGGGGGCGGGGTGCGCCCATCTGGTTGAGCAATATGACCACCGGTTTGCCCAACCACTGCAGAATTTTCATCTCGGAGGCCAGATAGCCAGCATCCTGGGGGTCTTCGGAGGAGTTCACCAAATACAGCACGATGTCCGCGGCTTCCTTGGCGGTGCGAATGGCTTGCTGGCTGAGCCAGAACGGCCGGTCGGCATAGCGGTCTACCACTTCGCGCATGAACCAGCCAATTGGATTGCCCGACGCGTTGAGCCGTTTGAACAGCCGCACAGAGTCACCAAAGCCTGGCGTGTCCCACAGCTGCAGCGAGTCACCCGTGGGGGTGGACAGCAGGGTGTGGGACTCGGACAGGGTAGTCACATGCGGGGCGTCACGGACCTCGCCCACGTCCACGCCCATCAGCGTGCGAGCCAAGGTGGTCTTGCCTGCATTGGTGTGGGAAATCAGGGCCAGCTGAATTTGAACGGCTTCGGTCGTCATGATGGTGCGCGCTTTTCCGGGGCCGTTTGAATGGGGTGCTGGGCTGGGTGCAGGAGGTTGACGAGGGTGACCGGTAACTGATGAAGCTCGCCAAATTGACGCCATAGCGCCACGCGTTCACTCACCCGAGCCGCTCCGCCGGCTTGCTGACCGACCCGCTGCGCGTAGGCGGACTCATCCACCCAAAGCGCCAGTTTGCCTGCGGCGCTGCGAGCCAGTTGATCCAGAAACTCCCCATGGTTTTCACGCTCAGGGGTGGCGCTCAGGTTGAACAGGGCGACTGTGAGTGCTGGTGCGGTAGCGGCGTCACTGCTTGGCGCAGGCGCGTCGTCGCCGTAGGCCGTGCTGGCTTGGCACCGGACCTGGGCGTTGTCACCCCAGTGCGCCTTTGCCAGCTGTGAAAGCCCTGTTTGGTGGGGGACATCGACTGCAAAGCTATAGGGATACACCTGCACCCAAGCGGGTGTGGCGCCCTCCAGATGGGCTGTGAGCTTGCGAAAATACGGCTGTGTCAAATCAACCGGCAGGTGCTGATGCAGACGGCGCTCCGACATCCAGGACAGGGCGGCCAGCGCCAGACGGGGTAGCACCACCATCAGAAACAGTGTGGCGGCATAGAGCACCACCCATTGCGCGCCTGTGTCGGGAGCGCTTGATGCCGTGTTGCGCAGGGCTTGCACGTCTGCCAGTGAAAAGCCGGGCAGCGAAAACAGAGTCATCGCCGGGGTGAATAAAGCGTGCAGCAGGGCGTGTACTTGCTCGGCACCCAAAAAAGTACTTTCCCAGCCCGCCCGGTACTGCGTGAACAGTCCGCGAAGCGCCAGTGAACCAATAGCGCCCAAGGCGAACAGGGCTGCGCTCAAATGAATGGCGCGCGAAAGGCGGGCCTGCATCAGTGGCGCGCTCAAGCGCAGCCATTCAGCTGCAAAGTGGGTGACGGCCTTGGCCAAAGGCGCGGGCAATTTGGACAAGCTCGCTGTCTTGGGGCGCCAAACCGTTGTCCATCGCCAAGGAGACTGCGGCGACTTTCGCACCAAGCCGGCCAACCAGCAAACCAGCAGCCAGAGGTACACCAAAAGATTCCAGGCGAGTATCAGGATCAGGGGCGCAGACAGCAAGTCCACCCGGTGCGGGTTGGTCACGCGATCCACCAAGACGCCGGTCAATAGCGCCAGAATCGGCAGGACTGCCATCACCAGCCTGGGCCAGGCGCGAGGCGCCGTGAGGCGGGCCAAGGCAGGGTGCCGTTCAACAAGTTTGAGCACAACCTGCTCGGCCCGCTTTTGCAGGAACAACGCCGGCGTGAACGCGGACTTGGTGTCGGCGACTTCCCACCGGGCCAACTCCTGCGCGCTGCGGGTGGCGTACAAGCGGTCGTCGTCACTCAGAATCTGCCGCTCGTTATCTGCCTCTTCCACGGCGCGAACCAGCGTGATTTGGCGGGCCGCCTGTTCGTTCATGGTCAGTCCGAACTCAACAGGGGGCCCGAGCGGTGGCTGCGTTCAAGCGCTTCAGGCCAGCCGTGCGCGGTGGCGTGCGATTTGGGCATGCACTTGCACCGGCGCGGTTCCACCCAAAATGTTGCGGGCGTTCAGCGAGCCGCGCAGGCTGAGCACCTCGTACACGTCTTTCTCAATGCTGGCGTTGAACCCTTGCAGTACTTGCAATGGCAGCTCGGACAAATCGACCTGGTGGGCAATAGCGGCTTTGACGGCATGGGCCACCGTTTCGTGCGCGTCGCGGAAGGGCAGACCTTTTTTGACCAGGTAGTCGGCCAGATCGGTGGCGGTGGCGTAGCCTTTGAGGGCAGCGCTTTCCATGGCTTCGGGCTTGACGGTGATGCCGCCTTCTTTGACGCCGGTGCTGGCGTTCATCTGGCCGCCCACCATTTCGGCAAAGATGCGCAAGGTGTCTTTGAGCGTGTCCACGGTGTCAAACAGGGGTTCTTTGTCTTCCTGGTTGTCTTTGTTGTAGGCGAGGGGCTGGCCCTTCATCAGGGTGATCAAGCCCATCAGGTGGCCCACCACGCGGCCGGTTTTGCCGCGGGCCAACTCAGGCACGTCGGGGTTCTTCTTCTGCGGCATGATGGAACTGCCGGTGGTGAAGCGGTCGGCAATTTGCACAAAACCAAAGTTCTGGCTCATCCACAAAATCAGCTCTTCGCTGAAGCGGCTGATGTGCACCATGCACAGTGAGGCGGCGGCAGTGAATTCGATGGCAAAGTCACGGTCGCTCACGGCGTCCAGGGAGTTCTGGCAAACCTGTGCCACACCTTGTGCGTCGACCATGCCCAGTGTCTTGGCCACGCGTTCACGGTCCAGCGGGTAACTGGTGCCGGCCAAAGCGGCGGCGCCCAGAGGCAGGCGGTTGGTACGGCGACGCACATCGGCCATGCGCTCGGCATCGCGGCTGAACATTTCCACATAGGCCAGCATGTGGTGGCCAAAGCTAATGGGTTGGGCCACTTGCAGGTGGGTGAAGCCGGGCAGGATGACGTCCACGTTCTTCTCAGCCACTTCAATCAGGGCAATTTGCAGGTCAGACAGCAAGCCGCTGATCAAATCGATTTCACTGCGCAACCACAGGCGCACATCGGTGGCGACCTGGTCGTTGCGGCTGCGCCCGGTGTGCAGGCGTTTGCCGGCAATGCCCACCAACTCGGTCAGGCGGGCCTCGATGTTGAGGTGCACGTCTTCCAGGTCCAGCTTCCAGTCGAACTGATCGGCTTCAATTTCTTTGGCGATGGTGCTCAAGCCGCCTTGGATGGCGCTGTGGTCTTCGGCACTGATGATGTTCTGGGCGGCCAACATTTCAGCATGGGCCAAGGAGCCGGTGATGTCAGCCTGCCACAGGCGCTTGTCAAAGAAAACGCTGGAGGTGTAGCGTTTGACCAGATCGCTCATGGGCTCGGAGAACAGGGCCGACCAGGCTTCGGATTTTTTTTCGAATTGGTTGTTTGACATAAATCTTGGGGTGGGCGCTTCGAGAGTGCCGATGTTTGGGGTTGAGCTTGCAGCAACAGTTCATCAATAATCGGACTTGCGCCGCTCCCGCGGCTGACCGGTGAACACACTCTGATTATTGATGAAAGACACCCAAATTTTATCGGCCTTCCATGAACTGGCCCCGGCGCCCGCCGAGCCGGGGTTGGGGCGGGTGCTTGTTTTTGACGCGTGCCACGTGGGTGTGGTGTTGCGGGCGGTGCTGTTTGTCGAAGCGGTGGTCGGGGTGGGCGCCATGTTTGGCACGGCGACGTTCATCGGCTGGTTAAGCCAGATGTCCTTGATCACGGGCGGTGCCTTGCCGGCCACTTTGTTGTGGCTGATCATCGCTTGCAGCCTGAAAACACTGCTGGCGCGACTCAGCCCGTGGGCGCAGCAGTTGGCGGGCGTCGTGCTGGGGGCCTTGGTTGGTCTTTATGGCTGCGGCGTGCTGACTTTGGTCGGTGTGCTGGACCCCGCGCCTTGGCTGGCCAGCGCGTTCTCGGGTGCGTTGCTGTCCGCTGCACTCGTTGCGGCCTTGGTGCTGCGAGCCAAGGGAAAAACGCCGGCGGCGACGGCGGCCAGGTTGACCGAACTGCAGGCTCGCATTCGCCCCCATTTTCTATTCAACACCTTGAACAGCGCCATTTCTCTGGTTCGCGCGGAGCCCGCCAAGGCCGAGGCCATGTTGGAGGATTTGAGCGACCTGTTTCGCCACGCCTTGGAGGAGCAGGGCGAGTCTGTCACGCTGGCAGACGAAATCACCCTGGCGCAGCGCTATCTGGCCATCGAACAGGTGCGGTTTGGTGAGCGCATTCAGCTGGAGTGGGCGCTGGACCCCAAAGCGTCGGGCGCGCGGTTGCCGCCTTTGTTGCTGCAGCCGCTGGTGGAAAACGCGGTCAGGCACGGGGTGGAACCCAGTGCAGAGGGCGCCCATATTCGGATCTCCACAGAATGCCGCGGGTCGATGGTGATCATCAAAGTCACCAACACCGTGCCTGCCGGGCGGGGGCAGCGCGGCCATGGCGTGGCCTTGGGTAATGTGCGTGACCGCCTGAGCTTGTTGCACGATGTCCAGGGGCAGTTCCAAAGCGGCTGCAAAAACGGTGTTTTTCAGGTCCGAATTCAGGTGCCGCTGTGAAGCAGATCGGGAGAAGGTCATGGTGATGACGGTGTTGATTGTGGATGACGAGTTGCTGGCCCGGGCCCGCTTGCGGACCTTGTTGGGTGACTGCTCAAAACCCGTGACCCGGGTCGAGGCCGAGGCGGCCAACGCGGCGCAGGCCATGGCGTGGTTGTCTCACCACTCGGTGGACGTCGCGCTGATTGACATCAATATGCCGGGGGCCAATGGCATGACCTTGGTGAGCAGCCTGCGCGCCTTGCCCAAGCCGCCGGCGATTCTGTTTGTGACCGCACATGCCGAGCATGCCCTGCAGGCGTTTGAACTGGACGCGGTGGACTATTTGACCAAACCGGTGCGCTTGGAACGTCTGCAGGTGGCGCTACAAAAAGTAGAGCGGCATCTGCAGTCTATTCGGGCGCTAGAGCCTGATTTGGTTGAGGACTTTCTATTGATTCAGGAGCGGGGGCGCTCTGAGCGGGTGAGAGTCTCAGAGGTGTTGTACTTCAAGGCCGAGTTGAAATACGTGACCGTTCGCACGCTGACGCAGACTCACTTGCTTGAAGCGTCCCTGAATGAGCTGGAGGAGAAATACCCAGACCGCTTCATGCGCATCCACCGCAATGCCTTGATCGCGCGCCGCGCTGTTCGGGCGCTTGAAAGGCACCATGACGCTGAAGAGGGCGAGGGTTGGGCGGTTCGTCTGGATGGCGTCGAAGAGTTGCTTTTTGTGTCGCGCCGACAACTTGCTGCAGTTCGGGAAATGATGGCCAACCCAGCGTGAGTAGCTATTGATTTTGTAGCTACTCACGCAGGTCGAACAAGGGGTTGCCCCCTGTTTGATGCTTAACCTGTGTTGCGCAGGCCGGCCGCGATCCCGTTGATCGAGATGTGAATGCCGCGTTGGACCCGGTCATCTTCCTGTCCCCCGGCTCGGTAGCGCCGCACCAGCTCGACTTGCAGGTGATGCAAGGGATCAATATAGGGAAAGCGGTGACGGATGGAGCGCTGCAATGCCGAATTGTTCGTCAGACGGTGTTTTTCACCGGTGATTTGGGTGAGCGCAGCCGCGGTACGGTGCCACTCCGCCTCAATCGCCGAGAAGATTTTCTTGCGTTGACGGGTGTTGGTCACCAACTCCGAATACAAAGACGCCAAAGCCAGGTCGCTCTTGGCCAAGACCATGTCGATGTTGGACAACAAGGTCTTGAAGAACGGCCATTGTTTGTTCATTTGCTGCAGCAAAGCCAGTTTTTCCTTGCGGGCGGCCGGAGTGCCTTCGCTCAGGAATTGTTCAATGGCCGAGCCAAAACCAAACCAGCCTGGCAGCAGCAAGCGGCACTGGCCCCAGCTAAAGCCCCAAGGAATGGCGCGCAGGTCTTCAATCTGCAGGGATGCTTTGCGGGAAGCGGGGCGTGAACCAATGTTCAACTCCGCAATTTCGCGCAAGGGAGTCGCGGCAAAGAAGTAATCGGTGAAGCCTGGGGTTTCATAAACCAAGGCGCGGTAAGCCGCCATGCTGCGCGTTGACAGCTCGGCGGCCGTGTCCAGGAAAGGCTGGGTGGCTGACTTGGTGGGTTGCAGCAAGGTGGCTTCCAGGGTGGCGGCCACCAGTGTCTCCAGGTTGCGCCGGCCAATCTCCGGGTTGGCGTATTTGGAGCCAATGACCTCACCTTGTTCGGTGAGGCGAATCTGCCCGCGAACGGTGCCGGGTGGCTGCGCCAAAATCGCTTGGTAGCTGGGGCCGCCGCCGCGACCGACCGTGCCGCCCCGGCCATGGAACATGCGCAGTTGAATGCGCTGGGTACCGGTGCCGCTGAGGTTTTCAGCCAGTTGGTCAAACAATTCCACCAGCGAGATTTCAGCGCGGTAGAGCTCCCAGTTGCTGGTGAAAATTCCGCCGTCTTTGTTGCTGTCGGAGTAGCCCAGCATGATGTCCTGCTCGGCACCGCTGCGCTGCACCAACTCGGTGATGCCGGGCAGCGCGTAAAAGTCACCCATGATGGGGGATGCATTGCGCAAGTCTTCGATGGTCTCGAACAAGGGCACAACGATCAGGTCACAAACGGCGCCAGCGTCAAGCGTGCCGCGCATGAGGCCCACTTCTTTTTGCAGCAAGAGCACTTCGAGCAAGTCGCTGACTGTCTCGGTGTGGCTGATGATGTAGTGGCGAATCGCCTCAACACCGTACTTCTCGCGCATGACTTTGGCGGTTTCGAAAATCAGCAATTCGCTTTGGGCGTGGTCCGAGTACTCGGCCCCCATGACGCGCAACGGGCGCGCTTCATTGAGCAGTTTGAGCAGCAGGGCCCGCTTGGCCATTTCGTCCAGCTCAGAGTAGGCCGGTTCGATGCGCGCAAAGGCGAGCAACTCGGCCACCACGGCTTCGTGCTTGTCTGAGCTTTGACGCAGGTCGACGGTGGCCAGGTGAAAGCCGAACACCTCAACGGCGCGAATCAGCGGGCGCAGTCGCTGGCCCACCAAGGCCGCGCCGTGGTGCGCCAGCAAAGACGCCTCAATCGTGCGCAAATCCGCCAGAAACTCTTCCGCCGACAAGTAGGGGTTTTGAGGGGCGACGGCATGACGGGCTGCCTCGCCGCCCGTCAGCGACAGGAGCGTCGCAGCCAGACGGGCATACACACCAATCAGTGCCCGACGGTAGGGCTCGTCTTGCCGGTGAGCGTTGGTGTCTGGCGATGCTTCGGCCAAGGCTTGCATGGCGGGAGAGTAGTCAACCAAGATGGCTGACAAAGAGAGCTCGCCCCCCAGGCGGTGAACTTCTGTCAGGTAATGGCGTAGCGCCACGTCAGATTGGCGCTTCAGCGCGTGCATCAGGGTGTTGGCGTTGACGTTGGGGTTGCCATCGCGGTCACCGCCAATCCACTGGCCCATGCGAAGGAAGTTGTGAACCGGATGATCACCCAGTTCACGCTCCAGGTTCTCGTAGAGCTTGGGAATCTCGCGCAGGAAGGTCGCCTCGTAATAGCTGAGGGCGTTTTCCACCTCGTCGGCCACCGTGAGTTTGCTGTAGCGCAGCAAGCGGGTTTGCCAAAGTTGCAGCACGCGGGCGCGCATTTGCAGCTCATTGGCGGCCAGTTCCCGGGGCGTGAGGGCGTCTTTGTTGATGTTGACGGACGCGGCACGAACCTTGATGTCGTCCCGAGCCACCAGCAAATGGGCGATAAAACGCTCGGCATCCAGAATGCTTTTACGCTGCACTTCAGTGGGGTGAGCGGTCAACACAGGCGACACAAAGCTGGTGGACAGCGTGTCAGAAATTGTCTTTTGCGAAATGCCCGCCCAGCGCAGGCGTGACAGGGCCACATCAATGCTGCCTTCCTGCGTGTCGCCGGCACGCTCGTGCAAAGCGCGGCGGCGAATGTGGTGGCGGTCCTCGGCCAGATTGGCCAGGTGGCTGAAGTAGGTGAAGGCGCGGATCACGCTGACGGTCTGATCGCCGGAGAGCCCTTTGAGCAGCTTTTTCAGCGCCTTGTCGGCTTCATGATCCGCGTCCCGGCGGAAGGCCACGGAGA
Source organism: uncultured beta proteobacterium (assembly GCA_963781205.1). Classification (GTDB taxonomy): domain Bacteria; phylum Pseudomonadota; class Gammaproteobacteria; order Burkholderiales; family Burkholderiaceae_C; genus Rhodoferax. The sequence continues at coordinate 45,955 of CAWAFG010000006.1, forward strand.
GCTGACGAATCTGCTCAATCAGTTCAAAGGCAGCAACGCCTTCTTGCTCCCGAATCACATCTCCCAATATTCGTCCCAGCAAACGAATGTCCTCCACCAAGGGGCGTTCGTTGTCTTTGGTGCGAGGGGCTGCGTCAGTTTTCGGCGATTTGGTCATGGTGGGTTGGGTTGTGGGCTGAACAGAGGACGAATCAAGCATGCTAGCATTCCCCGCCACCCCCGGTTACATGCCGGTTACATAGCGGTTACGACCATCAACGTAGAGAATTATGAGCAGTCTGACGATAGCTACCCGAGAAAGTCGCCTGGCCATGTGGCAGGCCGAACATGTGATGGCCCTTTTGACGCAACGAGGCCATTCGGTCAACTTGTTGGGCATGACCACCAAGGGCGATCAAATTCTGGATCGATCCTTGAGCAAGGTTGGCGGCAAGGGGCTGTTCGTGAAAGAACTTGAGGTGGCGATCGAAGAAGGGCGGGCCGACTTGGCCGTGCACTCTTTGAAGGACGTTCCGATGGAGCTGCCGGACGGGTTTGAGTTGGCCTGCGTGATGGAACGTGAGGACCCACGCGATGCATTTGTGTCCAACAAGTACGCGTCGCTGGCTGCGTTGCCGCAGGGCGCCGTCGTTGGTACTTCCAGTTTGCGTCGCATGGCTTTGTTGCGTGCTCTGCGTCCTGATTTGGTGATTGAGCCCTTGCGGGGCAACCTGGATACGCGCTTGCGCAAGCTTGATGACGGACTGTACGACGGGATCGTTTTGGCCGCCGCAGGCCTGAAACGTCTGGGTTTGAGTGAACGTATCAGGGTGTGTTTTGAGCCTCACGAGATGTTGCCCGCCGCTGGGCAGGGCGCTTTGGGCATAGAGGTACGTACCAGTCGGCAAGATGTGATTGCCGCACTGACGCCGTTGGCACACCAAACCACATGGTTGGCTGTCTCTGCCGAGCGGGCGGTGAGCCGTGCCATGGGAGGCAGTTGCTCCATGCCCTTGGCCGCCTACGCCACCTTGAGTGGCGATGTGTTGACCATTGACGCAGCCTGGGGGGATTCAGAAGGAGCGTTGCCTTTGGAGAGCGTGCGATTGAGTGGATCGGTGACGGATTTGGCCAGTGCCACGGCCTTGGGTGCGACGGCCGCGGTTGAGCTGCGTGCCCGTGTGCTCGCCAAAGGTGGTGTTGTACCTGTGCCCGGTGAGGCGCTGGACGCGGGTTAAGCATGCGGGTGATCGTGACCCGCCCCGATCGCGATGCGCAAGCCTGGGTTCGTGATTTAGGGGCGTCGGGACATGAAGCGGTGGCTTTGCCATTGATTCAAATTGGCGCCATTGCAAATGCGGCGCCCGTGGTCAGCGCTTGGGGTCGACTTCAAAATTATGTGGCGGTGATGTTTGTCAGCGGCAACGCTGTGGATTATTTTTTCGCAGCTAAACCCGGCTCAGCCCCTGGTTTTATTCAAGGTGTTGCTCTCAAAACAAGAGCGTGGGCGACCGGGCCTGGCACTAGCAGAGCTTTGCTGCGTGCCGGGGTCGATCCCGCGTGTGTGGATGCGCCGGCGCTGGATGCGGTGCAATTCGATTCGGAAAATCTATGGCACCGCGTGAGCAATCAAGTCCGCGTGGGTGACAAGGTGCTGATCGTGCGCGGGGGCGACGGCTCCAGCGGAAGTTATGCCAGTGCTGGACTCGGCCGGGATTGGTTTGCCAATCGACTGACCAGCGTCGGCGCTGAGGTTGATTTTGTGGCCACTTACCAACGAAGCTTGCCCCAGTTCTCTGATGCCGATATGGCCTTGGCGCGCGATGCAGCGACCGACGGATCGGTCTGGTTGTTAAGCAGCACCGAGGCGTTGGCTAACTTGAAGACCTGGTTGCCGCAGCAAAGCTGGGGCCACGCCAGAGCATTGGCGACGCATTCCCGCATTGCTGCTGCGGCCAAAGCCGCGGGTTTTGGTGTTGTACAGGAGTCACGCCCGACGCTCACAGGCGTGGTCGCCTCGATAGAATCGATGGCATGAACGCAGACGCTCGCGACCCATCCCGTATTTCCTCAAGCGAGGGTCTGCCGGTCGACCCGTCTCAAGCGGGGCCGCGCCTGAGGGGAACCGGGGGCACGGTGATCGTTTTGGCTGGTTTGTCACTGGCGGCTCTGTTAGCGAGTGGGTTACTCTGGCAAAAACTGTCCACCATTCAGGAGTTGTTGGCACGTCAGAGCGCTGACACCGGTGCGTTGTCGGTGGAAGCCCGCTCAATGGCCAAGCAAGCCATGGAACTGAGTCAAGACGCAGCGGCGCGAACCGCGCTTTTCGAAGCCCGACTCGCAGAGGTCACCCTTCAGCGCGCCCAACTGGAAGAGTTGATCCAAAGTCTGTCCCGCTCGCGTGATGAGAACCTTGTGGTGGACATTGAGTCGTCCATTCGGTTGGCGCAGCAGCAAACCCAGCTGACCGGCAGCGTGGAGCCCTTGTTGGCCGCACTCAGAAGCGCGGATCAACGCGTCACAAGAGCGGCTCAGCCCAGATTGACGACTCTGCAACGGGCGATTGCGAAAGACATTGATCGAATCAAGGCGGCTGCGGTCAGCGACACGCCGGGTTTATTGGTGAAACTCGATGAGCTGATCCGCATGACCGACGACTTGGTGGTTGCCAATGCAGTTGGCCCCAAACGGCTTGGGGAGTCGGCAAAGCCGCAGGCCACTGCGGCGCCCACCATCTGGTGGCAAACTGGCGTTAATGTGGTGATGAATGAGCTGCGCAGTCTGGTCCGGGTTAACCGATTGGAAAACGCAGAGGCTGCGCTGCTGTCTCCCGAGCAATCTTTTTTCCTGCGCGAGAATCTCAAACTTAAATTGTTGAACGCCCGCCTGGGGCTGTTGGCACGGCAATTGGAGTCTTCCCGTTCCGATTTGGCGGCTGCGTCAGTTTCTTTGTCGAAATACTTTGACGCCTCCTCTCGCCGAAGTCAGAGCGCAACGGCTTTGCTGAAAGACATTCAGTCCCAGATGCGCAACCTCGATGTACCCCATGTGAATGACACTTATGCGGCCCTGAATACAGCGGCGGCGGGCCGGTAATCATGCGGGCAGCACTCTGGCTGGTTGGCCTGTTTGGTGTGGCAGTGGCGGTAGCCCTTTTCGCTGGGAATAACCCCGGCACGGTGACTGTTTTTTGGCCCCCCTACCGGATGGACCTCTCCCTTAATTTGGTGATTGTGGTTTTGACGGTTCTTTTTGTGGTTCTTCACTTGGCATTGCGCGCATTGGCCGCACTGTTTGCCATGCCGGGGCATGCAAGATCCTGGCGTTTGCAGCACCAGGAGCGGGCACTCCATGTGTCGCTGTTGGATGCCTTGTCGCACTTGCTGGCGGGCCGGTTTATTCGGGCCAGAAAGTCAGCCGAGGCGGTGTTGGTGCGTGAGGCTGCGGTGAGTCGAGGCCATGACGCACTGTCCTATTCCGGTCGTCTGCGTGCTTTGTCGCATCTGCTGGCCGCAGAAAGCGCCCATACCTTGCAGGATAAAAATGCCAGGGATGAGCATTTCTCCAAAGCCATTGAACAAGCCTCTCAGCCTGACGCCTTGGGGATTTCAGAGGCGCTGCAGTTGCGCGCCGCCCGGTGGTCGCTGGAGGATCATGACGCGTTGAAAGCATTGCAATGGCTTGACGAGATGCCGCTTGGCGCGTCACGTCGAACGATTGCGCTGAGATTGCGCCTCGACGCCGCGCGAATGGCGCGTCATGTCATGCCCGCTTTGGAGACCGCTCGCTTGCTGAGCAAGCACCGCGCGTTCTCTCCTTTGGCATCAGAACGCATTCTGCGAAGTTTGGCGTTGGAGTTGGTGGCGTCGGCGCATGACGCTGATCAATTGATTCGTGTATGGAGTCAGCTCGATGGGGTGGAACGTGCCATTCCAGAGGTCACGTTGGCGGCTGCGCAACGGATGCTGGCGCTGGACGGTGACGTCGGCGTCACTCGGGTTTGGGTGTTGCCTCTTTGGGAGCGGATGGTGGCTCATGCCGATGAGCTGACCTTGGGACAACGAACTAGTTTGATTCAGACTTTGGAGCAGGGCTTTTCTCGGTCGACTGGGGCGCCTGAGCCGAGTTGGCTCACGCGTATTGAGGCTGCTCAACTGGCCCGCCCTGGTGACTCATTGCTCCAGTATTTGGCAGGTATTGCCTGTATGCGTCTGCAGCTATGGGGCAAGGCTCAGCAACTCCTGATGCAGTCATTGCCTCGATTGAAAGGCTCCAAGCTGGAAAGCAATGCCTGGCAGGCATTGGCCCTGCTGGCAGAGCAGCGAGAGGACGCCGAAGCGGCGGCCCAGGCCTGGAAAAAATCGGCGACCTTAACGAACGCGTGACGGGTTGGGCGTTCAGGGCTATAGTTTGTTCACTATGAGCACCTTGATCGAACATATTCTCAAATTAACCGATCACCGGGATCGGGACCTTTTGGAACTCACGCTGTCTAAAGCGTTGATTGACTTATTGCCAGTTCAGCGAATCACGATTGCGCGTGTGATGAGTGAAGAAGGTGAAGGCCGGTGGTTGGAAGTGGCTCGCATGGACGCCAAGGGCGGTGGCAAGGTCGTCGACCCCTTGAGGGTCGATTTTCATACCCTGACCCGCCTCAATGACGCTTCTGATCGTGTGAAGTGCTTGTTGACCCGGGACATCGTGGAAATTGCTTGGGCGGGCGAACAGGGGCCGCGTATTTATATGCTTCCGCTTTTCTCCGATTCACGCAAAGATGACGCCGGTGTGATTGAAGTGCATTGTGAAAGCACATTGAACTCTGAGGCGGTCTTGATGATTGAGCAATTGCGGCGAATTTACCGCAACATGTATGCCCTGCTCGAATACAGTGATCGTGATGCTTTGACGGGTCTTTTGAATCGGAAGTCCTTGGACGACGCCTTTTACAGCGCCGTTTTGGAGGAGTTGGACGGCGTGACCGGCAATATCGTGGTGTCGGCCAAACCTCAGAACTTGGATCAGGATCGCCGCCACCGGGTTCCAGCCAATTATTGGCTGGGTTCGGCTTGCATCGATAACTTTGGAGCGATTAACGATGCGCATGGGCATTTGATAGCCGAGGAAGTGCTGCTTTTGGTGGGGCGGGTGATGAGCAACACCTTTCGCACCTATGACCGGATTTACCGCTTTGGGGGCGATCATTTTGGCGTCTTGATGCACTGCCCGGATGAAGCGCTGGTGTTGGCCGCCTTTGAGCGTTTTCGCGCCAATGTGGAGGCGTTCAACTTTCCGCAGGTGGGGAAGGTGACCGTCAGTTGCGGCTTTACCAGTGTGCTGGCCGACGATTCACCCAGCAGCGCACTGGAAAAAACGCAGCGTGCCGTTGACTTTGCCCAACGCAGTGGGCGTAACCGAGCCTGCAGTCACCTGGGCTTGGTTCGCCGTGGGTTTTTTGGGGGCGTCCCGAATGTTGGCGGTGTTGAGCTGTTTTGATTCGCGAACAGGCAGTAAAAAGGGCACTTGAAGTGCCCTTTTTTGATCAACCCGCAGGGGGTTACCGCTCTTACTGAGGATTTTTTTCCTCAAACGGCAGCGTCATTTCCCGCAAATCCCGTTTGGTTTCGACCATCACAAGTGACCCGGTGTCAATTTGAACCGGCGCAGGGCGTGGACGAGGCACATGGACAGGCTTTGACTCTGCGGCAATCGCGGCTTGTACGGCGGCGATTTTGTCGCTGTCAGAGTTCACCCAATTGAGTCCGCTGCTTTGTGCGATATCGGCCAACTCGCTCACAGGCAACACAAAAGACTCCAGCTTGGGCATGGCAGTCGACTCCACCTGAACCGGCGCTGATGGGGTGGGTTGTGCGATTGCTGCGACCACCGGCTGTGGTGCTGGTGTCGGCTCCACAATAGCAGCCACAAGCGCAGGGGCTTCCACGGCTGGAGCTGGTGAATCCACTGGCAACGCAGGTTCCACCGACGCAGTTTCTGTCACTGCAGTGGTTGACGCTGCGCTAGCCGCAGGTGCCGCGAAGTAGGACTTGCGGGGCTCCTCCTGAGTGGCTTCAGCGACGGTTGCTGAATCAACAGCGGGCTCTTGGGAGCGATTGGCTGCATCGCCTCGCTCGCCACGTGGGCCACGCTCGCGACCATAGCGATCACGGGAGCGCTTCTCACGCGGTGCGTTGCCTTCTGCACGAGCAGGGGCGTCTGCATTCAATGGGGTCCCTTCAACAACACGTTCGCGCTCCAAGTCCATCGGTTTGGAAGGCATCTCGCTGCTTGGCAGGGACTGATCTTGGGTCAGGTCAGTCGCTGGGGTTCCTTCATCATTGCGCCGACTCCGGTCAGGGCGACGTTCACGACCTTCACGGCCATCTGGTCGTGCACCGGTACGTTCAGAGGTTGGTTGGCGTTCTCCGGTGCTCGTGCGTTCCGAACGGTTGCGCTCACCTCGACCACCTCGCTCAGAATTGCGAGCAGGACGATCTTGCCTTCCTTCCGCCTTGGCAGCGTCAGGACCGGTTGGCGCGGCCATGTTCATTCCTGCGTCGGTATCGACATTCGTCGCAGTCGGTTTTCCGTCTGCGTCAAATCGATCACGCTGTCCGCCGGCCGGACGGTCACTGCGACCAGTACGTCCGCCACGACCACCACGGCTGTCGTTGCGACCTTCACCGCGACCACCGCGACCGGTTCGGCCCTCGTCACGGCCTTCACCTCGTGGTTCACCGCGGCGTGCGCTGTCGCGGCCGGACCTGGGTTCCCGCTTCTCGTCTTTAGCCACCTCAGGCTGAGGGGTTACTGGCCGCGCCACCACGGGTGCAGGGAAGAACAGGTTTTTGAGCCAACCCAAGATGCCGCCTGCAGCGGGTGCTGGCTGTGTGGCAAAAGATGGGGGCGGCACTTGGGCCGAGCTTGGCGCTGGTGCCACTGGCTTGGGCGGTGCCAGTGGGGCAGGTGCATCGGGCAATACCCCTTTGATCACTGGCGTCTGCTTGTTGGTGGGCTCTTGCGAACGACGTGTCACCGAGGTGGGGTCTTCCACCTCATCCGCCATTTTGTAGCTGGCCTCGATATTGTCCAAGCGTGGGTCGTCGTGTTTCAGGCGCTCCAAACGGTAGTTAGGTGTTTCCAGCGTCTTGTTGGGCACCATCAGGACATTGATGCGTTGCTTCAACTCAATCTTGGCAATCTCCGTGCGCTTTTCATTCAGCAAGAATGAGGCAACATCCACAGGAACCTGGCACAGCACCGAAGCGGTGTTGTCTTTGAGCGACTCTTCCTGGATGATGCGCAGAATTTGCAGCGCCGAACTCTCAGTGTCACGGATATGGCCTGAGCCGCCACAGCGGGGGCAAGGGATGGAAGCACCTTCGCTCAACGCAGGGCGCAGGCGTTGGCGACTCATTTCCATCAGTCCGAATTTACTGATGGTGCCGAATTGAACGCGTGCGCGGTCTTGGCGCAAAGCATCACGCAAGCGGTTTTCCACATCCCGGCGATTGCGGCTTTCTTCCATGTCGATAAAGTCGATCACGATCAGGCCGCCCAAGTCGCGCAAACGCATCTGGCGAGCTACTTCGTCAGCTGCTTCCAGGTTGGTGCGCGTTGCGGTTTCTTCAATATCACCGCCTTTGATGGCGCGGGCCGAGTTGACGTCGACGGAGACCAAAGCCTCGGTGTGGTCAATCACGATGGCTCCACCGCTTGGCAACTGCACGGTACGTGCGTAAGCCGATTCAATTTGGTGCTCGATCTGGAAGCGGCTGAACAGCGGCGCGTCATCGCGGTAACGTTTGACGCGGGCTGCGTGCTCAGGCATCACATGGGCCATGAACTGCTGAGCCTGCTCGTAGACGTCATCGGTGTCAATCAGGATGTCGCCGATGTCGTTGTTGAAGTAGTCGCGAATGGCGCGAATGACCAAGCTGGACTCTTGGTAAATCAGGAATGCACCTTTGCCACCTTTGGAGGCGCCGTCAATGGCCGTCCAAAGTTTGAGCAGGTAATTCAGGTCCCATTGCAGTTCTGGTGCACTGCGGCCAATGCCGGCGGTGCGCGCGATGATGCTCATGCCATTGGGGTATTCCAATTGGTCGAGCGCCTCTTTGAGTTCAGCGCGGTCTTCACCTTCAATGCGTCGCGACACGCCGCCACCGCGCGGGTTGTTTGGCATCAGAACCACATAGCGGCCTGCCAAGGAAATGAAAGTTGTCAACGCGGCGCCTTTGTTGCCCCGCTCTTCTTTTTCGACCTGAACCAGAAGTTCCTGACCTTCACGGATCACATCCTGAATGCGAGCTTGCCCAACGGCAACGCCTTCCTTGAAGTATTGGCGTGAGATTTCTTTGAATGGAAGAAATCCATGGCGGTCTTCGCCGTAATCCACAAAACAGGCTTCCAGCGAGGGTTCTACCCGGGTGACGACTGCTTTGTAAATGTTGCCCTTGCGCTGTTCGCGGCCGTCAACTTCAATCTCGTAGTCGAGGAGTTTTTGTCCATCAACAATAGCCAAGCGGCGTTCTTCAGCCTGGGTGGCGTTAATCAGCATCCGTTTCATGGGAGACAGTCCTTCAATTCAATAACAAACATGCTCTTGACGAGCAATTGATACCGGAACGAACGCTTTGAATTGAGGAGGAATTGCCGGAGAACCAGGGCCTAGATAACAAGCCCTGGCGTAGGCGCGTGGAGGAGAGCGGGTAGATTGTGTTGTGGAAGTGCTATCAACTTCATTGCAGGTAGCGCCCAGTAGACGGGCGCAGATGACCGATTGATGCCAAAAAACGGGGCGACAGCGCACCGCAGGCAGTTACAAATCTGGTTCATCAACACAAACATATCGCTTCATTCCGATCACAGACCTCAGGTCTGTGAACTTTGGGTATTCCATTTCAGTATTTCAATGCGTCGTCTTAACCACTTGCTGGCACAGACCACCCAAGCAACTGGCTTGTGGTTTGCGTGTGCAGCGACTGGCGGTACCGACTTACTAGCGGCGCCGGGGTGGGTGAACTAAACTTCACCTCAATTACGAATTAACCTTCAGTCAAATCAACAACTTACAGCAGATCGCTAGTGGAACAAATTATAGTGGGCAATCCTGTCGCTCCCGCACCGCAAGTTAAAACCGTTTTGGTGGATGAAGATTCCGCCGGCCAGCGGTTGGACAACTTCTTGATGCGTCACCTCAAAGGCGTGCCCAAGTCCCACGTTTATCGCATTATTCGCAGTGGAGAGGTTCGGGTCAACAAAGGCCGGGCGTCCGCTGATGATCGTGTCGCAGGGGGTGACTTGGTTCGCTTGCCACCGGTCAGAATTTCCGAGCGTGTCGCCGAAAAGGCGGAGGCGATGGCGGCGACCATCGCCAGTAGCGCGCCAGCGCGGCAGTTTTCAATCTTGTTTGAGGACGAGTATCTGCTTGCAATTGATAAACCGGCCGGCGTGGCCGTACATGGCGGGTCGGGTATCAGCTTTGGCGTCATCGAACAATTGCGCATGGCGCGCCCGCAAGCCTTGTTTCTCGAGTTGGTTCATCGACTGGATCGGGAAACCAGTGGCATTTTGCTGATTGCCAAGAAAAGAAGTGCGCTCAAGCATCTGCAAAACCAATTTCGAGACCGGGAAACAGGAAAGACTTACCTCGCCTTGGTGCTTGGTCAATGGCCCGCCGGTAAAAAAGTGCTGGATAAGCCTTTGCACAAATATTTATTGGCAGATGGTGAGCGTCGGGTCAAGGTCGTGTCCAAGGACGACCCAGATGGCATGCCGTCTGTGACCCTGGTTAAGCCACGAGCCACATCAGTCAAAGATTACACCTTGCTTGAAGTCACGATCAAGACCGGTCGCACCCATCAAATCAGGGTTCACCTCGCCAGCGAAGGCTATCCAATTGCTGGTGACGATAAATACGGTAATTTTGATTGCAACAAGCAATTAATGCGAATTGTGGACTCTCCTGCGCTGAAGAGAATGTACCTGCATGCTTGGCGCTTGCAGTTCAATCATCCTGCGAGCGGCCAGCGCATTGAGCTTTTGGCACCGTTGCCCATTGACCTTGAAAAATTCTCTAACCATGTCGCTCCCACCCTTGAATAGCGCGGCCCGTTCGCGCCGCTTCGACCTGATCGCTTTTGATTGGGATGGCACGTTGTTTGACTCGACCGCCATCATTACCCGCTGCATCCAGAGTGCGGTTCAGGATGTGGGTGGAGTCATGCCATCCGACAAGGATGCTTCTTACGTCATTGGAATGGGCTTGATGCAGGCTTTGGCCCATGCCGCACCTGATGTGCCAGTTGATCGTTACCCGGAGTTGGGCGCGCGATATCAGCATCACTACAAAACTCACCAAACTGACATTAGTTTGTTCAATGGTGTGTTGGAGATGTTGTCGGATTTGAAAACTCGCCACCCCCATCTGACGGTGGCGACAGGAAAAAGTCGCCGTGGGTTGGATGAGGTCTTGCAAACAGTCGAGTTAAAAGACATGTTCAACGGCTCGCGCACCGCGGATGAGACAGCGGGAAAGCCACATCCTCAAATGCTGAACGAGCTGATGCAAGAGTTTGGCGTCTCCCCTGAACGGACGCTCATGATTGGCGACACCACGCACGATTTGCAAATGGCGTTGAATGCGGGTTGCGCTCGGGTCGGTGTGAGCTATGGTGCGCATGAACCTGAAGCTTTTCACGAGTTGTCGCCGCTGTTCATTGCGCATTCTGTGGATGAGTTACACCGCTGGCTGCGAACCAACGGCTGAACCAGCACTGCTCCGGTATGACGCAGTCCTTTCCATTGTGTTCATCAGCTGACTTGGTGGACAGCTCAGACGCCGTTTCCTTTGATGTGGCTTATATTGGCCAGCCGTGCCGAGCGTTTGCGATTCGCTACCAAGGTCAGGTTCACGCGTATTTGAACCGTTGTAGCCACGTGCCAATGGAGATGGATTACCAGCCCAATCAATTTTTTGATATGACGGGTCACTGGTTGATGTGTGCCACGCACGGTGCAACCTATCATCCTCAGACCGGTCAGTGCCGAATGGGCCCATGTCGGGGTGCTTTGATCAAGATTGAGGTGTCAGAACTCGGCGACGTTGTGCACTGGCATACTGCTCTGAATATCCAACCCGTCGAGTTTTGAATGACTGAATCTGATGTGCCCGAAAACAGGCCACCCGATGTTGATGCGAATTCAGCATCAAATCGTGACCTAAATCCCATCCCTAAAGCCAGTAGTGCTATGAAAAACGAATTAAATAGTGATGCAGTGAATGATGGTGCTTGGGAGCGAAAGACCCTCGAGAAGTTGGTTTTCGCGACCCTGAGCGAGCAGCGCTCCGTGCGGCGCTGGCGCACTTTCTTTCGCCTTGCTTGGCTGGCGTTTTTTGGTGTTTTGATTTGGCTGTGGTTTGCTCAAAATCACCCCGCGCCCGATGCGTCAACGCCGCACACGGCTGTGGTCGAGATCAAAGGGGAGATTGCCTCTGGTGCCGAGGCCAGCGCTGACTTGCTGATTGCGGCCATGCGAAGCGCGTTTGAGGACAACGGCGCACAGGCTGTCGTGTTGTTGATCAACTCCCCGGGTGGGAGTCCGGTTCAAGCCGGCATCATTAATGATGAGATCCACCGGCTAAAGGCACTTCATCACAAGCCGGTTTATGCCGTGGTGGAGGAGACCTGTGCTTCGGCGGCTTATTACATCGCCGTGGCGGCTGATCAAATTTATGTCGATAAAGCCAGTATCGTGGGCAGCATTGGCGTGTTGATGGATGGTTTTGGCTTCACCGGATTGATGGAAAAGCTGGGCGTCGAGCGCCGCTTGATGACCGCAGGCGAAAACAAGGGATTTTTGGACCCTTTTAGCCCTCAGACGGATAAGCAACGCGTTTTTGCCCAAGCCATGCTGAATCAAATCCATCAGCAGTTCATTGATGCGGTGAAGGCCGGCCGAGGTGATCGCTTGAAAGAAACGCCAGAGACTTTCAGTGGACTGTTTTGGAGTGGGCAGCAGGCCATTGAGTTGGGCCTGGCCGATCACTTGGGTAGCTTGGACTATGTGGCGCGTGAGGTTGTCAAGTCAGAGGACATCATTGATTACACCCGCAGAGACAATGTGGCTGAACGATTGTTCAAGCGTTTTGGCGTTGCGATGGGTGAGGGCGCGGCCCGCACCCTGTCTTTTCACCCTTCGTTGCGTTGATTGGATCAGTCTGTGCGCCAACAGCGATGTCATCGTCCCAATGCGAAAACGGCAGGGGTGGAGTTGTCTGTCACCGGCGGTTTTTGGCGCCAGTTTTGAACGGTTTCGCTGGCGCACACGCCTCGACCCAGTGTGAGCCCGCTGCTAACTGCTAATCGAGTGCTGGGCTGTAGCGTCTGCAGTAGAGACTGCATTAGCGCGGCATTGCGGTAGGGCGTTTCGATAAAAATCTGGGCCTGCCCCGTTTTTAGTGCCAAAGACTCTAGATCCCTGATGCGTTTTGCGCGCTCAACGGGGTCCTGTGGCAAATAGCCTACAAATGCAAAGTTTTGACCGTTGAGTCCGCTGGCAGCCAACGCCAGCAAGAGTGACACGGGACCGGTCAGTGGGATCACTTCAATCCCCAAGTCATGCGCGGCTCGCACCACAGATGAGCCGGGATCGGCTATCGCTGGCATGCCTGCCTCACTGCCCAAGCCGATGTCGTGACCTTGCAATGCAGCACCCAGCAGAGGGCGAGCGTCAAAATTTCCGGTGTGGTCTCCCTTTTTATGCACCTCACGCGGCAACTCGGTGATGTGGAGTTCTTGAATTGCGTGGCTCAAGGGGGTCACTTCACCCACGCGTTTCAGAAAGGCGCGGGTTGTTTTTGCGTTTTCGCAGACCCAGTGCTGTAGTCCGGCGGCTACCGTCAGGGTTCCCAGCGGCATGGTGGTAGCTAGGGCCATGGGTTCATTGCAGCCAAAATCCAATGGCGCTGGCACAAGGTAGAGTTTTCCCTTGGGATTTGTGATGTGTTTAGAGGCGGGCGTCATGGATTTATAGGAGTTGGAGGCCCGCTGCTTCAAGCATTTGGCAGGTTCGTATCAGGGGCAGGCCAATCAGTGCGGTGGGGTCGTCATTGTCGATGGACGCCAGCAAGGCGATCCCCAGCCCTTCACTTTTGGCGCTCCCTGCGCAGTCATAAGGCATTTCTGCTCTCAAATATGCATCAATTTGTGCGTCGCTCAAATCGCGGAAGGTGACTTTGACTTGAGCCAAGTCCATTTGCGCAAACCCGCTTTGCTGGCAAACAACCGCGACAGCGGTCTGGAAAATGACGACTTTCCCTCGCATTTTTTGCAGTTGGGCGAGGGCGCGCGGGTAGTCTCCTGGTTTGCCGAGCGCCTCGCCGTCGAGATCCGCTACTTGGTCAGACCCTATGACGATGCTGTCTGGGAATTTGGCCGCGACCGCACGTGCTTTGCTCATCGCCAGGCGACATGCAAGTTGTCGTGGTGTTTCATGGGGTTGAGGGGTTTCGTCAACGTCAGGCGCTGCGACGGTGAAGGGAATGCGCAAGCGTTCAAGTAACTCGCGTCGGTAGGGGGAGGTCGAGCCAAGGACGAGTTTGTGGGGTGTTATTTCAGGCATGGGTTGATTCTCTTACACTCGATACATGAATACTGAGTCTCTTGCCCCCCGTCTCGACGTCAAATCCTTTGCGCAATCTGCCCGGGAAATATCCGGCCACGATTCGCTATCAAACTATGAGCGCCTGTTGGTTGAGACGCATGGCGTTGGCGCCGATCGTTTGTTAAATTGGTCTGCACAAGGTGAGATCAAGGGCGATGAGGCAGGTTCGGATCAGATTTGGCTGCATGTTCAGGCCGATGTGATTTTGCCCTTGACTTGCCAACGCTGCTTGGCGCCCGTGGACAGTGTTGTTAGCGTGAGTCGCTCCTTTAGATTCGTATCCTCGGAAGAAGAAGCAGAGCAACAGGACGACGACTGCGAGGAAGATGTCCTTGCGTTGACGTCAGAATTCAAGCTCTCAGAATTGATCGAGGACGAGATTTTGATGGAGTTGCCATTGGTGCCGCGGCACGACGAGTGCCCAAGCGACGTGGTCATGGCCGCTGAGGATGCCAATTTCGAAGCTGCTTCCGCTGAAAAGCGCAACCCGTTTGCTGTTCTTGCCAAGCTCCAAGACGCCAAGTTGAAGTGATGTTTCAGGTTGAGCTATAATTTGAGGCTTCGCGTGGCACTAGTGGCTGCGTATTTCACCAATCCCAGATGTTGCGGGCGTCGCAACACAGACGTAAGGAGCCATCATGGCCGTCCAGCAAAATAAAAAATCTCCCTCCAAGCGCGGTATGCACCGTTCGCACAATGCCTTGGTCGTTCCTGGCATTGCAGTTGAGCCAACAACTGGTGAGATCCATTTGCGTCACCACATCAGCGCCACCGGTTTCTACCGTGGTCGTAAGGTGTTGAAGACAAAATCTGAAGCCTGATTTTTCTAATCACGCCAAAGGCCCGGGGCTACTTTAGTTGTAGCGCCGGGCCTTTGTTTTTGATGTGTTCGAAACCCGATCGTTCTTGATCGCGGTGTACTAGATTTTCATCATGATCACTATTGCTGTCGACTGCATGGGAGGCGATCACGGCACGTCTGTCACGCTTCCCGCTTGCCTTGCTTTTCTCAATCAGCATTCTGAAGCGCGGTTGGTTTTGGTTGGGTTGCCTGAGGCGCTTGCTTCCTTTTCACATCCGCGAGCAACCGCCGTCTTTGCCAGTGAGGTCGTTGGTATGGATGACCCTCTGGAAGTGGCTTTGCGACGCAAGAAGGATTCATCCATGCGCGTCGCGATTCAGCAAGTTAAGGACGGTGTGGCCCAAGCCGCTGTGTCTGCGGGTAATACCGCCGCCCTGATGGCCATTTCCCGCTATGTGCTGAAAACTTTGGATGGTATTGATCGCCCAGCCATTGCAGGGCAAATCCCCAATGCCAAAGGGCATGGAACGACAGTTCTGGATATGGGGGCCAATGTCGACTGCACTGCTGAGCACTTGCTGCAGTTTGCAGTCATGGGCGCGGCTCTGGTGTCGGCGCTGGACAATCGAGAAAACCCCACCGTTGGCCTGCTCAATATCGGTGAAGAGGCTATCAAAGGCAATGAGGTGATCAAAAAAGCGGGTGAGCTATTGCGAACAGCCTCTAAAGCGGGTGATCTGAACTTCTATGGCAATGTAGAGGGAAACGATATTTTTAAAGGCACGGCCGACATTGTTGTGTGCGACGGGTTTGTCGGTAATGTGGCTTTGAAGGCCAGTGAGGGCCTTGCAACCATGATTGTCAATTTTTTGAAAATTGAGTTTTCTCGGAATATCTTGACCAAGATGGCTGCAATTGCGGCCTATCCCATCATATCGGCGCTTAAAAAGCGAATGGATCACCGTCGATACAACGGTGGAGCATTGCTGGGTCTTCGTGGCTTGGTGTTCAAGAGTCACGGCTCGGCGGATGCGGTGGCCTTCGAGTTTGCTTTGGCGCGCGCGTATGATGCAGCCCGAAACAACTTGCTTGACCGCGTGCAAGCCCGAATCGCTCACGCAGCCCCTTTGTTGGTGGCGACCGAGGCTTCGGCGCTCTCCCGTGCGGTCGCCTCAACCTGAATCATGAGACTCTTTTCACGTATTACCGGCACTGGCAGTTACCTGCCCCCGCGACGACTCACCAATGCCGACCTGGTCGCTGAGTTGGCTGCTCAGGGCGTCGAAACGTCCGACGAGTGGATTGTTGAACGTACCGGCATCAAAGCGCGCCACTTTGCGGCGCCTGATGTATGTAGCAGTGACTTGGCTTTGGAGGCCGCTCAACGCGCGCTGGATGCGGCGGGTTTGTCGGCTCAGGAGATCGATCTCATCATCGTGGCCACGTCAACACCCGACATGGTTTTTCCGTCAACCGCCTGCATTCTGCAAAATAAATTGGGTGCCAATGGCGGTGCCGCGTTCGATGTGCAAGCGGTTTGCAGTGGTTTTGTGTATGCACTGACTGTTGCGGACGCTTTGATCAAGACCGGCACGGCGACCAAGGCGTTGGTGGTTGGCGCAGAGGTTTTTTCCCGAATTTTGGATTTCAAAGACCGTACAACATGCGTGCTGTTCGGTGACGGCGCCGGCGCCGTTGTGTTGGAGGCCTCGGATACACCGGGTATTCTGGCAAGCGACCTGCATGCAGACGGCAAACACGTTGGTATTCTGTGTGTTCCGGGCCAAGTCTCGGGTGGTCAGGTCATTGGTGATCCGCTGTTGAAAATGGATGGCCAAGCTGTATTCAAGTTGGCGGTTGGTGTCCTGGAGCAAGCCGCTCGTGCCACGCTGGCGAAAGCGGGCAAGACGGAGGCGGACCTTGATTGGCTCGTCCCTCATCAAGCCAACATTCGGATCATGCAGAGCACAGCCAGAAAGCTCAAGATGTCGATGGATAAAGTGATTGTGACCGTTGATCAGCATGGCAATACCTCGGCGGCCTCGATTCCGTTGGCATTGGATGCGGGTGTGCGTGGCGGTCAGATCAAACCGGGTCAACTGCTGATGCTAGAGGGTGTTGGCGGTGGTTTTACCTGGGGCGCGGTGCTATTACAAATGTAGCTACCTGCGCAGGTCCTGTGTGGGCTTGACCGGTATTTGATCAAATTTTAGAAGCGAGTTTATGAATCCTTTTGCTTTTGTTTTTCCAGGGCAGGGCTCACAGTCTGTTGGCATGCTGGACGCCTGGGGTGATCACCCTGTGGTTCGCGACGCACTGAATGAGGCCTCTGAGGCTCTGGGTGAGGATGTCGGTCAACTGATCAAAGAAGGTCCTAAAGAGGCGTTGGCACTGACCAGCAACACGCAACCCGTGATGCTGGTGTCTGCTGTGGCCGCTTACCGGGTCTGGATGGCAGAGACTGGTGTGGCTCCCGTAGCCGTTGCTGGTCACTCTTTGGGTGAATACTCTGCGCTGGTGGCCGCTGGATCATTGACCTTGGCTCAGGCGGCACCGCTGGTGCGTTTTCGCGCGCAAGCCATGCAAGATGCCGTTCCTGTCGGGGTGGGGGCGATGGCCGCTATCTTGGGCATGGATGCTGCCAGAGTGGTGGCTGGGTGCAATGAGGTGATGGCTGATATGGGGGCTGATTCGACGGAAGTCGTTGCCGCCGTCAATTTCAACGATCCGATGCAAACCGTGATTGCGGGCAGCAAAGCGGCGGTTGACAAAGCGTGCGAGGTCTTAAAGGCCAATGGCGCCAAGCGGGCCCTGTTGCTTCCCGTGTCAGCACCGTTTCACTCGGTATTGATGAAGCCAGCAGCTGAAAAACTGCGTGATCAACTGCAAAACGTGGCCCTTTTGCCGCCTCAAATTCCGTTGATCAACAACATAGATGTGGCGATTTTGACTGACGTCAGTTCGATTCGGGATGCCCTGTACCGTCAGGCTTTTGGCGCTGTGCGCTGGGTAGAGTGTGTCCAGGCGATCAAGGCACGCGGTGTCAATAATGTTGTGGAGTGTGGTCCGGGCAAGGTATTGGCCGGCATGGTCAAGCGCATTGACCCAGAGCTCAGCGGCTTTGCGCTGTTTGATCCTGCCACCTTGGCCGATGTTAAAAATGTATTGTTGAGTAATTCAAATGAGTGAAGTTAAATTTGACGGTCAAGTTGCGTTGGTGACCGGTGCCTCACGAGGTATTGGTGCTGCCATTGCGCTGACTCTGGCCAAAAAAGGTCTGAAAGTCATCGGAACGGCTACGACCGATGCGGGAGCAGAAAAAATTTCTGAAGCCTTGGCAGCGTACGCGGGTTGCGGCGGTCGTACCTTGGACGTTAATGACTTGGCCTCATCTGAGGCGCTGATTGATGCCATCGTGAAAGAGCATGGTGGCCTACAAGTTCTCGTAAACAACGCAGGTATCACCCGTGACAATCTCGCCATGCGCATGAAGGACGACGAGTGGGATGCCGTGCTGGATACCAACTTGAAGGCGGTTTTTCGAATGAGTCGCGCAGTGATGCGGACCATGATGAAACAACGCTATGGCCGCATCATCAGCATCACCTCCGTGGTGGGGGCGTCCGGCAATGCCGGCCAGGCCAATTACGCTGCAGCCAAGGCTGGCGTCGCAGGCATGACACGGGCACTGGCCCGCGAGTTGGGGTCACGAAATATCACGGTGAATTGCGTGGCGCCCGGTTTTATTGAAACCGATATGACCGCCAGCCTCCAAGAGGATCAGCAAAAGGCATTATTGAGTCAGATCCCCCTGGGTCATCTTGGAAAGCCCAATGATATTGCCCATGCAGTGTCCTATTTGGCGTCACCAGAAGCGGCCTACGTCACAGGCCAAGAATTAAACGTCAACGGCGGCATGTACATGTCCTGATGACCGAGGGTGTGAAGGCGATCACATGTGTCGCCTTCACACTTGGTTGAATACTACGAAGCAAGCCGATTTATCCGTGCGGCAGTTAGATTGGAGGTAACTCTCCAACCCCGGCTAAAATCACGGATCCATTCACAACCCTTTGAGGGAACTCATGAGCGATATCGAAGCACGCGTCAAAAAAATTATTGCCGAACAACTCGGTGTGGAAGAGTCACAAGTCACCAGCGAAAAGGCCTTCGTGGCTGATTTGGGTGCCGATTCTCTCGACACTGTAGAGTTGGTCATGGCGTTGGAAGATGAGTTCGGAATTGAAATTCCTGACGAAGATGCGGAAAAAATCACCACGGTGCAAAACGCTATCGATTACGCCAATACGCACAAGAAAGCGTAATTCTCTATTTAAGTGGCGTGTAGACGCTGCTTAAGCTGACTGAGAGGCGTACGTCACTCCATTTGGGGCGTGCCTCAGTCAGCGTATCTGGTTTCATGCCGTCACTGACGGTTTTCTTCAGACGAACTATTGACTAAAAATTCTATGTCCCGTCGTCGCGTTGTCGTAACAGGTTTAGGTTGCATCAGTCCCGTGGGTAACACGGTCCCTGACGCTTGGGCCAACTTGCTGGCCGGTCAATCCGGCATAGATTTAATTACCAAATTTGATGCTTCTAACTTCGCCTGCAAAATTGCGGGAGAAGTCAAAGGCTTTGATCTGGACGCC
Organism: uncultured beta proteobacterium; assembly: GCA_963781205.1. Lineage (GTDB taxonomy): Bacteria > Pseudomonadota > Gammaproteobacteria > Burkholderiales > Burkholderiaceae_C > Rhodoferax. The sequence continues at coordinate 65,053 of CAWAFG010000006.1, forward strand.
TACATTAGTGCCAAAGAAGCGCGCACTATGGATACGTTCATTCATTTCGGTGTCGCCGCCGCCGCCCAAGCCATCGCTGATGCCGGTTTGCCAGTAGGTGAGGCATTGGACGATGACCTCGCCACCCGTATCGGATGCATTGTTGGCTCCGGTATTGGCGGTTTGCCCATGATTGAGAGTGTGCAAACAGAGTACGCTCAACGTGGTCCGCGCCGGATATCTCCCTTTTTTGTACCCTCCACCATCGTCAATATGGTGGCCGGTCATATTTCAATGCGGTTTGGCTTGAAGGGCCCGAACCTGAGCATCGTGACGGCTTGCACTACTGGCTTGCATTGCATCGGCGAGGCGGGTCGCATGATCGAATACGGTGATGCTGATGTGATGGTTGCAGGTGGCTCTGAGGCCACGGTGTCACCGTTGGGTGTTGGTGGCTTTGCCGCCATGCGCGCCTTGAGCACACGCAATGACGACCCCAAAACAGCCTCTCGGCCATGGGACAAAGACCGCGATGGTTTTGTTCTGGGTGAGGGAGCTGGCGTCATGGTGCTTGAGGAGTATGAACACGCCAAAGCACGTGGTGCCAAAATTTACGCAGAGTTGGCTGGGTTCGGAATGAGCGGTGATGCCGGTCACATGACGGCTCCCAATATGGATGGCCCCCGCCGTGCCATGCTGAGTGCCATGCGCAACGCCGGCGTGAACGCGGATCAGATCGATTATCTGAATGCGCATGGAACCTCAACCCCACTGGGCGACTTGAACGAAAGCAATGCCATTAAGGCCGCTTTGGGCGATCACGCCAAGAAGGTCGTTGTGAACTCCACCAAGTCCATGACGGGCCACCTATTGGGTGGGGCGGGTGGCATTGAGTCCGTATTCACCGTTCTGGCGCTTCACCATCAGAAGAGTCCACCGACCATCAATATCTTCAATCAAGACCCGGAGTGCGATTTGGACTATTGCGCCAATACGGCTCGCGATATGAAAATTGATGTCGCTTTGAAAAATAATTTTGGATTTGGTGGTACCAACGGATCTCTCATATTTAAGCGGGCGCCCTGATTTTGCTTTTTGAAAGTCACTATCACTAAGTCAACGCCTTTTCCTGTGAATAGCGCCCCAGCGGTCCAATACCCGGTGGGGCGTTCCACTTTTCAAGGCTACTTTTTGCTGTTTAGCAGTGTCGTAGCGCTTCTGGTGGCAGGACTGTGGCTGAGCACGGACGTCGCTATGGGCGCTCCTCAGATCACCTTTTTTATCGTTCTGGTGATTGTTTTTTCGCTTGCAGGTCATGCCTGGCGCCGGACTGAGGTCGGACTTTTGGCTTGGGGCGGGGAGAGCTGGAGTTGGTCTAAAGGCCTTTTATCTGTAAATGGGCGTCTATCGGTTCATTTTGACGTTCAATTTCTTATGATTCTGGCTCTGCAGCCGGAAAAGGGGCCTACTGTGTGGCTTTGGGCTGAGCGAGCCTCGGATGCAGTTCGGTGGCGGGCGCTGCGCCGCGCCGTTTATGCCGACGAGATCCCGGGCTCCGTCGTTGACCCCTCTCATCGATCCGATAAATCGGAGGCGTTGTTTTGAGCTCAGAGTCCGATCCCGTCTCTTCACCTGAAGCCAGCACGGATAGTGATGCGCTGTTGGTTCAGCGCGCTGCAGCTGGCGACCAACAAGCCTTCGAGTTGTTGGTCATCAAATACCAGAGGCGAATACAGCGCCTCATTGGTCGAATGGTGCGAGATGTTGACTTGGTTGAAGACATCGCTCAAGAGACTTTTATTCGCGCTTATCGGGCATTGCACCAATTCCGGGGCGACGCTCAGTTCTACACCTGGCTCTACCGCATCGCGGTCAATACGGCCAAGAAATTTCTGCTAGACATGAAGCGGGATCCGACGGTTTCAGAAGCCTCGTTCAAATCAAATGATGAGGACGATGAAACTTCTTGGGTCAAACACGAACCAACAGCTGATGAGACGCCGGAAACGGCCTTGGCAGCGAAGGAGATCGCTGCTGCGGTCAACGCGGCATTGTTGGCGCTGCCAGATGATCTGCAGCAAGCAATTACCCTGAGAGAAATTGAAGGGTTGAGCTACGAGGAGATTGGTGAAGTGATGAATTGCCCGATTGGTACCGTCCGATCCCGAATTTTCAGGGCCCGCGAAGCGATTTCCAGCAAAGTAAAACCCATGCTGGAGAAGCAAACGGGCAAGCGTTGGTAACGCCTTGTTGGGACAGAAGTCATGGCACAAGAAACTATGAATGATCAAGAAGTCATATCGGCGCTGGCTGATGGTCAATTGCGCGGCGAGGCGTTCATTCGCGCCATGAAGTTGCTTGAATCGACTGACCATCGCGCAACTTGGCATGCCCACCATGTTGTCGGGGACGTGTTGAGAATGGGTGAGTTGCCGAACGTTCAAAGAGATCGTGCGTTCTTGCAACGGCTGCAATCGACGTTAGCGCATGAAGCCGTGCCAAACCATAGCCAGGCACGCCCAATTTTGGATTCGGCTGTGAGTCGTTCGGCGCTTCCGGTCCAACACGCACCTGCTGTAAACGATGCCCAGTTTCGCTGGAAAGCATGGGGTGGCCTTGCCTCGATTTGTGTCGTTTCAATCGTGTCGTGGCAAATGTACTTTGGGGTGGATAAGCAGGCTAAATTCGCTCAAGTGCCTGCCTCGTCAGAAACTGCGCAGGCCACTGCTCCAGCGGCGGTTGTCGCCGTTGCTGGCAGCGCGTCGCCCGGAGGTGCTGACAACGTCATGATTCGGGATCCTCGACTGGATGCGTTGTTGACGGCACACCAACAATCCGGTGGTGCGTCGGCGTTCCAAAATCCAACCGGGTTTGTGCGTAGCGCCACGTTTACTGAGGTGGGGCGTTGAGGGTGCTTTCGATGAACAGTGCGCGGGTGTGTGTGAAAGGCGTGCTCGCGGTCGCGGCACTTTGCACGGCGCTATTGGGTTCAACGGCGGTCGCTCAATCCCGATTGGCCACGCCGATCGCCAAAGTTGCCGACGCTGGGCCGGGCGAAATCAGCGTCAATGAGTGGTTGTTGCACACTCATGAGGGGTCTCGGCGTCGGGCTTACGTCGGGACGTTTGTTGTGTCTGTGGGGGACTACATGTCAAGTGCTCGCATCTGGCATGTCTGCGACGGTACGCAGCAAATGGAGCGCGTGGACACCCTCACCGGCACTCCCCGCTCCACACTTCGCCGAGATAACGAGGTGATGACATTTTGGCCTACAACCCGGGTCGCCGTGGCTGAACGTCGAGCTGGCATGGGCGCGTTCCCCAATTGGGTGGACTCCGCTAATTCGGATATCGATCAGTTTTATAAAGTGGGGCGCATCGGCACAGATCGTGTGGCTGGATACGATTCAGAAATCGTTTTTTTGCGACCAGTGGATAAGCATCGCTTTGGGTACCGGGTCTGGTCAGAAAAGAAAAGTGGTTTGATTGTCAAATTGCAGACCTTGGATACTTCCGGCAACATATTGGAGCAGTCTGCTTTTTCCGAACTGGCACTGAATGCACCTGTCAGCGCTCGAGAGTTGGCCCAAATGATGGGTGACACGGCCGGCTACCGAGTTCAAAAGCCATCATTGCTGAAAACAAGCGATGTCGCTGAAGGTTGGTCCATGAGTAAAACAGTTCCTGGATTCAAAACCATGAATTTTTTCAACCGCACCTTAGCGGCTAATTCAGGCGATGAAGTCAGTCGTGAGCAGGTATTTCAATGGGTGTTTTCAGACGGACTGGCTTCGGTGTCTTTGTTTGTCGGTATTTTTGACCCCGCGCGGCATAGTCAATCTGGGGCTTATGCGATTGGTGCGACCCATACGCTCACAAGGCGGATCGGCAAGTGGTGGGTGACCGCAGTGGGCGAGGTGCCAGAGACAACGTTGAACAGCTTTGTCAGCGGTTTGGAGCGGCGAAAATGATTTTTTTTGACGTCAAAGTTTTTAGTATTTCAGGAGAGAGAAGTCGTGATTCAATTTAATTGGAAGACGCTGAACGCAGGCGTTGTGGCTGGTATGTTGGCGATTGCTGTCACCGGGGTGGTGGTTCCGGTGACTTCGGCGCAAGCTCAAGTCGTTAATTTGCCTGATTTCACCGAATTGGTGGAGCAGGTCGGCCCGTCGGTCGTCAATATTCGAACCTTGGAAAAAGTAACGGCTCGCAATGCCGCTGCTAATCCCGGCGAAGAAGAAATGTTGGAGTTTTTCCGACGTTTCGGACTCCCCATTCCCAATGTGCCGCGCCAAGCGCCACGTCAGAACAACCCGCAGCAAGAAGAGCAGCCGCGCGGCGTAGGCTCGGGTTTCATTCTGTCCTCTGATGGCTTCATCATGACCAATGCTCATGTGGTCGAAGATGCGGATGAAGTCATTGTTACCTTGACCGACAAAAGAGAGTTCAAAGCCAAAATTGTTGGTGCTGACAAACGCAGTGACGTGGCGGTTGTGAAGATTGAGGCAACCGGCTTGCCGGCCGTGAAGATTGGTGACGTGAATCGACTGAAAGTCGGTGAATGGGTGATGGCCATCGGGTCTCCGTTTGGGCTGGAAAACACTGTGACCGCAGGCATTGTGAGCGCCAAGCAGCGAGACACGGGTGACTACTTGCCTTTCATTCAGACTGATGTTGCGATCAATCCAGGCAACTCCGGCGGCCCGTTGATCAATATGCGTGGCGAGGTTGTTGGCATCAATAGCCAAATTTACTCGCGATCTGGAGGATCGATGGGAATTTCATTTTCGATACCGATGGACGAGGCGTCGCGAGTGAGTGAGCAACTTCGCGCTTCCGGAAAAGTGACCCGAGGCCGGATCGGTGTGCAAATTGATCAAGTGACTAAAGATGTCGCTGAAGCGATTGGGTTGGGGCAAGCCACGGGCGCATTGGTTCGAGGTGTCGAAACAGGCGCACCCGCCGATAAGGGTGGGATTGAGGCAGGGGACATCATTACCCGCTTCGAAGGAAAAGTGGTCGAAAAGGCAAGCGATTTGCCGCGTATGGTGGGTGGAACCAAGCCTGGAACCAAAAGTGTCATCACAGTCTTCCGCCGGGGCGCCTACAAAGATTTGACCGTCACCATTGCTGAGCTCGAAGCAGACACGCCTGTGAAAAAAGCGAAAGAGAAACAATCAAAACCCAAGACATCGACGGCGGGGCAGGTGCTTGGTTTAGCCGTGTCTGAGTTGTCGGAGGCCCAAATGAAAGAGTTGAGTCTCAAAGGTGGTGTCAAGGTTGACGCCGCTTCCGAAGCCGCTGCGCGCGCTGGCATGCGTGAAGGTGACATCATTGTGGCGATTGCCAATTCCGAGGTCCTGAATGTGAAGCAGTTTGAAGCTGTTGTCTCGAAAGTTCTCAAGGAGAAGACCGTCAATGTTTTGTTCCGCCGCGGTGAGTGGGCTCAGTACGCACTCATTCGTTTGGCACCTTGATGCAAACGTGTTGCGCAGTGTTGGCTTAGACGCTTTAAAACTGTGTGCAGAGGGGAATCAGCGAAGCCATAAAAGTGGCTCTCTGGCCGATGAATAGGGGCAAGAGTGCTATGAGTTTTATCACATTTTCACCATTCGCTAGCCCCTTGTCCGCAAGGTTGTCGTTGCATCTTTTTTGATCATTGTTGATAAGTTGTGTATAAAATACCCGTTGCTGCGCTGCAACGACTCAAGGTCACGGATGCCTCGGCTGTCAAGATTTGGCTTTTTGCCTACAATGGCACCCCAGCTATCGCAGTTGCCAAAGATTGTTGGTTCAGGGCGCGTCTGACTTCGACGCGCCCTTTTTTCATGTCTGATCGTTTTAATCCAACCCTTTAAGTGTTCCCGTTGATGAATCACATCCGAAATTTTTCGATCATTGCGCATATTGACCACGGCAAGTCCACATTGGCAGACCGCTTGATTCAGCGTTGTGGCGGACTGCAGGCCCGTGAGATGGAGGCCCAGGTTCTGGACTCAATGGACATTGAGAAAGAGCGTGGGATTACTATCAAAGCCCAAACAGCGGCCTTGAAATACAAAGCGCTGGACGGCAAGGTCTACAACCTCAACCTCATCGACACGCCTGGTCATGTGGACTTCTCTTATGAGGTCAGCCGATCTTTGTCGGCGTGTGAGGGCGCTTTGCTGGTGGTCGATGCCAGTCAAGGGGTTGAGGCTCAGACGGTTGCCAACTGCTACACCGCTTTGGAGCTAGGTGTCGAGGTGGTGCCCGTACTCAACAAAATGGATTTGCCCAACGCCGATCCTGACAATGCGAAGGCTGAAATTGAAGATGTCATCGGCATTGATGCAACTGATGCGATTCCGTGTTCGGCCAAGTCTGGTATGGGCATTGATGACATTCTCGAAGCCGTCGTTGCCCGGATTCCCCCGCCCAAGGGAAATGCCTCAGGCCCACTGCGCGCGATGATTGTGGACAGTTGGTTTGACACCTATGTGGGTGTTGTCATGCTTGTTCGCGTTGTCGATGGTCGCCTGGGCAAGGGTGAGCGGTTCAAGATGATGGCAACCGGAACGAGTTACAACGCCGACAATCTGGGCGTTTTTACCCCCAGTAACGAACCACGGGATTCGTTGGAAGCGGGCGAGGTGGGTTACATCATTGCTGGCATCCGCGAATTGCAGGCGGCCAAGGTGGGTGACACCATCACGCTGATCAAACCCGGTACCGGTGGAGCTGCTTTTACTGCGACCGAGCCGCTGCCTGGATTCAAGGAAATTCAACCGCAAGTGTTTGCCGGCCTGTACCCCACTGAAGCCAATCAATACGAAGGGCTGCGGGATAGCCTGGAAAAACTCAAGCTCAACGATTCGTCCTTGCACTATGAACCGGAAGTCTCTCAGGCGCTGGGTTTCGGTTTTCGTTGCGGCTTCTTAGGTCTGCTCCATATGGAGATTGTTCAGGAGCGACTCGAACGTGAGTTTGACCAGGATCTGATTACGACCGCTCCGAGCGTGGTTTACCAGGTGGTTGCTGCAGATGGTGAGGTGAGGATGGTGGAGAATCCGTCCAAAATGCCTGACCAAGGGCGAATGGATGAGATTCGGGAGCCGATTGTTACCGTGCATCTCTACATGCCACAGGATTACGTGGGCGCCGTCATGACTTTGGCGAACCAAAAGCGCGGCGTGCAAATGAACATGGCCTATCACGGTCGTCAGGTGATGCTCACCTATGAAATGCCATTGGCAGAAATCGTGCTGGATTTCTTTGACAAGCTCAAGTCAGTGTCCCGGGGCTACGCCTCGATGGACTATGAGTTCAAAGAGTACCGCGCCGCCGACGTGGTGAAAGTCGATATTTTGCTCAACGGCGACAAGGTTGATGCCCTGTCCATCATTGTTCACCGTTCACAGTCCCAGTACCGGGGGCGTGCGGTGGTGGCCAAGATGCGGGAAACCATATCGCGTCAAATGTATGACGTGGCGATTCAAGCAGCCATTGGTTCCAACATCATTGCCCGTGAATCGATCAAGGCCATGCGCAAGAACGTGATTGCCAAATGCTACGGCGGCGATATCTCACGCAAACGAAAACTGCTGGACAAACAAAAAGAGGGCAAGAAACGTATGAAACAGATTGGCTCAGTTGAAGTGCCACAAGAGGCATTTCTGGCTATTTTGCAGGTTGACGGCTAATGCAGGCGCTTACTTCGTTGATTCTGGCCTCCTTCGTCGCTTATGTGGGGGCTTGGTACTTCGGTATTGTCGAAGGCAACTTTGCGTTGTTGCTGTTTTTGGCAAGCCTTGTGACCGGCATTTATTGGCTGGCTGAGCGGTTTTACTTTTTGCCGCAACGGCAAAAAGCGGCTGATCTGCTGGAGGCCGAGGCTTCACGCCGGCGCGCTGCGCTTGGGGAAATGGGCATTAGCCAAGTCGACGGCGATGTGGCGGCAGGGCGGGAACGCATTCTGGCTCAACCTTGGTGGCTGGATTGGACGGCGGGTCTGTTCCCCGTGATCATCGCGGTGTTTGTGCTGCGTTCATTTTTCTTTGAGCCGTTCAAGATTCCGTCGGGGTCCATGATTCCGACCTTGCGTATTGGCGACTTGATCTTGGTGAATAAATTCCACTACGGGGTTCGTTTGCCCGTGATCAATACCAAAATCACCGAAGGCACGGCGCCAAAACGCGGCGATGTCATGGTATTTCGCTATCCTCCCAAACCCAGTCTGGACTACATCAAGCGGGTGGTTGGGGTGCCTGGTGATGAAGTGGCTTACCTCAACAAGCGGTTGACCATCAACGGCAAGGTCATTGACACCAAAGCGCTGCCCGAGTTCTTTGACGACGACGTGATGCGCTATTTCAAGCAATACCAAGAGGTTCTTGGCGACAAGACCCATGGCATTCTGAATGACGACAGCCGCCCCGCCTTTATCCCTGGCGTCGACGACTTTGCCTTCAAAGAGAACTGTAGCTACAGTGTCGAAGGCGTCGTTTGCAAGGTGCCTGAAGGGCATTACTTCATGATGGGCGACAACCGGGATAACTCGCTGGACTCCCGCTATTGGGGTTTTGTCCCTGACAAAAACATCGTGGGCAAGGCCTTCTTTGTCTGGATGAATTTCGGCGATCTCAAACGCATCGGCTCATTCGATTGACCTTTGTTTATTGCGAAATGGAGACAGGTATGACGCTTTCAGGGAAGACTCGCCAATCGGGTATGACCTTCATCGGTTTGCTTTTTGTTGCTGGACTGGTGGCTGTGACGGTTGCGGTCGGCATGCAAGTGGTGCCCACTTACACCGAATTCCGCACGATCCAGAAGGCGGTCAATAAGGCCGCTGCGGAAGGCGAGACTGTGCCGGCCGTGCGCGCCGTGTTTGATCGGGCGGCCGATATTGACTACATCTCCAGCATCACGGGCAAAGACCTGGAAGTCACCAAAGTCAATGACAAGGTGGTCGTCAACTTTGCGTATGAGCGGGAGATCCATTTGACCGGACCGGCTTATCTGACACTTAAATACAGCGGGCGCTCCAAATAGGGCGCCCTCACCGAGGTAATGGATTGATTGATGGTTTGAATGCGCTGCAAACGCGATTGCAGCATGAGTTTAAGAACGCAGCACTGCTGCGCCAGGCACTGACACACCGCAGTTTTGCGGCTGATCACAACGAACGCTTGGAGTTCTTGGGAGATTCTGTCTTGAATCTCGCCGTCGCTGATTTGCTTTACGAGCGATTGAGCGAATTGCCTGAGGGTGACTTGTCCCGCGTGCGGGCCAATCTGGTGAAGCAAGACACCTTGCACCGTTTGTCGGTCGATATCGGTCTTCCCGTACTGCTTCGATTGGGTGAAGGTGAATTGCGCTCCGGCGGTCAGAAGCGGCCTTCGATTCTGGCAGATGCTTTGGAAGCGGTGATTGGTGCGGTGTACCTGGATGCCGGTTTTGTTGCTGCGCAGCAATTGGTCCATCGGCTCTTCAAATCGGTGGAGATCAACGCCAAGATGGAGGCCATTGGCAAGGACCCCAAGACGGAACTGCAAGAATGGCTCCAGGGCCGAAAAATGAAGGTGCCACTCTATAAGGTGGTTGCCACGCTGGGCGCGGCACACAAACAGACATTCGATGTCGAATGCGAGGTTGTGGAATTTAACTTGACAGAGCGCGGCATCGGGATTTCCCGCCGGGCTGGTGAACAGGCCGCAGCGGCCGTGATGCTGCAAACACTCAAGGCAAAAGCAAAATGACGAAAACCCCTAAAAACCCAGCAACTGCTGCAGACGACACCGGGGTTGACATCCAGGTTGACCTTGAAAGCATGCTGCAAAGCATGCTCAAAACCACCAAGCCCGTTGGTGCCGCTGGTGCGCCAGTCGAAGGCCAGCGCTGCGGTTTGGTGGCCATTGTGGGCAAGCCCAACGTGGGCAAGTCCACGTTGATGAATGCCTTGGTGGGACAAAAAATCAGTATCACCTCGCGCAAAGCGCAGACCACGCGCCACCGCATCACTGGCATGCACACCAAGGGCGCGACCCAGTTTGTGTTCGTCGATACGCCCGGATTTCAAACCCGGCACAACAATGCGCTGAACCGCTCACTGAACAAGACTGTCATGGGCGCCGTCGGCGACGTGGATTTGATTTTATTTGTGGTCGAAGCTGGCATGTTCAATCAGGCCGATGCCAAGGTCTTGGCCTTGCTGAGCAAAGAGGTGCCAACGCTGTTGGTGGCCAACAAGCTGGACCAGGTCAACCGCCGGGCTGACATTGCGCCGTGGTTGCAGGACATGCAGCAACGCCATGCGTTTGCAGAATTTGTGCCGATGTCGGCCAAAAATGCCAAGGACATCGACCGCATGTTGGGCATTTGTGAGAAATACCTGCCGGAACAAGCCTGGTGGTACGCGGCTGACGAGTTAACCGACCGCAGCGAGAAGTTTCTCGCCAGCGAGACTGTTCGTGAAAAATTGTTCCGCCTGACGGGTGATGAGTTGCCTTACACCTCCACGGTGATCATTGACAAGTTTGAGGAAGAGCCGGGTCGCGGAAAGCAAAAGCGCTTGCTCAAGATTGCCGCCACCATCGTGGTCGAGCGTGACACGCACAAGGCCATGGTCATTGGTGACAAGGGCGAGCGTATCAAGCGCATTGGCATGGAAACCCGCGTCGAGTTGGAAAAAGCACTCGATTGCAAAGTCTTCATCGAAATGTGGGTCAAGGTTCGCTCAGGCTGGGCGGATGACGAAGCACGCGTTCGCTCTTTCGGATACGAGTGATCTGTTGATCGCCCGTGGCCACGCAGCGCATCTCGGAGGAGCCGGCCTATGTCCTGCACCGTTATGACTGGAGCGAGTCCAGCCTGATTGTGGAGGTGTTCACGCGCCACCATGGTCGCGTGGCACTGGTGGCCAAAGGGGCGAAACGGCCAAGTTCCAGCTTCCGCCCGATCTTGCTGCCGCTGCAGCCCCTGCAACTCGCGTTTGGCGGTGACGCCGAGATTCGCACGCTCAGGAGTGCCGAGTGGCAGGGGGGGCATGTCATGCCCACGGGCGATGCGCTCATGTCGGGCTACTACCTCAATGAATTGCTGCTGAAGCTGCTGGCGCGTGATGATCCGCACCCTGCGCTGTTCGACGTGTATGCCAGCGTGGTGCAGGTGATTGCCTCTCGCCATGTGGCTTTGCTGGAAGCAGCCCTGCGCACCTTTGAGTTGCTGCTGTTGCGCGAGATTGGCTTCTTGCCGCTGCTGGATGCGCAGACAACAACCCTGTTGGCCCTTGACCCCGACAGTCGCTACCACTTGGTGCCTGAAGGCGGATTGCGCCCAGCACACGCTGAGGACCGAGCCAGTCTGACTGGCGCACAGTGGCTGACGCTGCAAAAAACGGTGTTGCCCGGTGCACCCTTCACCGCGACTTTGCGGGCTTGCTCGGCAGTGACGCTGGAGCTGAAGCCCCAGTTGCGCACGCTGCTCAATTACCATTGCGGGGTGAGCATTTTGCGCACGCGTCAAATCATGATCGATCTACAGTCCCTATGAACCACACTGCGCTTTCCGTCAATTTGAACAAAGTCGCGCTGGTGCGCAATACCCGGCATTTGGGGATTCCCAGCGTGACCCGAGCCGCCACCTTGTGTTTGGAGGCCGGTGCCCACGGCATAACTGTGCACCCCCGGCCCGACGAGCGGCACATTCGCGCTGACGATGTGAGTGACTTGGCGCAGCTGATGAAAACCTGGCCGAAGCGCGAATTCAATATCGAAGGCAACCCGTTTCAAAACCTGATGGCGTTTGTGCGGGAATTTCGTCCCCAGCAATGCACCTTCGTGCCCGATTCGGAAGGCCAATTCACCAGTGACCATGGCTGGAATCTGGCGCACGATGGCGAGCGACTGCGCCCCCTGATTGCTGAGGCCCAAAGTTTGGGTGTGCGGGTCAGTTTGTTCATGGACGCGGATGCTTCGGCCATGGCGGCGGTGAAAGCCATTGGTGCGGACCGGGTGGAGTTGTACACCGAGCCCTTCGCGGCCGCTTGGGGCACATCGCAGCAAGAGGCCGAGTTGGCCCGTTTTGCCGGAGCCGCCCAGGCGGCGCTGGACGCAGGCTTGGGTGTCAACGCCGGCCATGATTTGAATCGCGACAACCTGTCCGCCTTTGTGCAGCGCGTGCCCGGCGTGAGTGAGGTGTCCATTGGCCACGCCTTGATCGCCGATGCCCTGGAGATCGGCTATCGGGATACCGTGCTCGACTACCTGGCGTGCGTTGGCATCGCCACGGAGGCCTGAATTGATTTACGGCATTGGCACTGACATTTGTGACGTGCGGCGCATTCGGGCCAGTTATGAGCGCCATGGCGACCGCTTCGCGCTCAAGATTTTGAGCGAGACAGAATTCGCGACCTGGAAAGAGCGCAGCGCGCGTTGGCCAGAGCGGGGCATTCGTTACCTGGCCACGCGCTTCAGCGCCAAAGAAGCTTTCAGCAAAGCCATTGGACTGGGCATGACCATGCCCATGACCTGGCGCCTGTGTGAAATTGGCAAGTTGCCCAGCGGCAAGCCCACCATCGTGCTTCACGGGGGCTTGAAAGACTGGTTTGAGTCCCGCAACCTGACCGCCTTGGTCACCGTGACCGATGAGACCGACTACGCCGCCAGTTTTTGCGTGGTTGAAATGAATGATCAAAAGACGCTCTAGCCCTTTGCCGGTGAGCGCAAGCTGCTATGCTAAACGTAGCGGTTTGACAACCCCCCGCCCTTGAATCTGACACAACCCCTATCACCATGACCCCTCACTCACCCCTGATTATTGATGTTGAAGGCCTCTCGCTCACTGCCGTGGACCGTCGGCGTTTGAAGCACCCGCTGGTGGGCGGGGTCACCCTGTTTGGGCGCAACTGGCAGGACCGCGAGCAATTGACGAAACTGTGCCGTGCCATCAAAAAGGTGCGGCGCGATCTGTTGATTTGTGTGGACCACGAGGGTGGGCGGGTGCAGCGCTTCAAAACCGATGGCTTCACCCATATTCCCGCCATGCGGGCCCTGGGCGAGTTGTGGATGAACGACGGCAAACGCGGCGAGGGCGCCGGTGCCATGCAGGCCACCAATGCAGCCACCGCCTGTGGCTTTGTACTGGGCGCCGAGTTGCGGGCCTGCGGCGTGGATTTCAGCTTCACCCCGGTGCTGGACCTTGATTTTGGCGAGAGCAGTGTCATTGGCGACCGCGCCTTTGCCCGCGACCCGCGCGTGGTGAGTCTGCTGGCCAAGAGCCTGATGCATGGCTTGATGCAAAGCGGCATGGCCAACTGCGGAAAACACTTTCCCGGCCATGGCTATGTCAAGGCCGACTCCCATGTCGACATTCCGGTGGACAAGCGCAGCCTGAAAGCCATTTTGGCCGACGACTCAGCGCCTTATGACTGGCTCAGCACCACCCTGTGCAGCGTCATGCCCGCTCATGTGATTTACCCCAAGGTCGATGCCCGCCCGGCTGGGTTTTCGTCCAAATGGCTGAACGACATCCTTCGCACGCAACTGGGCTTTAACGGCGCCATCTTCAGTGACGACCTCTCGATGGCCGGTGCCCGTTTGTTGGACGGCAAAGAGGTGAGCTTTACTGAGGCGGCGGTGGCCGCATTGCGCGCGGGTTGCGACATGGTGCTTTTGTGCAACCAGTCGCTGGACGGTGGCCATGCGGTGGATGCCTTGATTGACGGCATGACCGAGGCGCAGCTCAAAGGGGATTGGGTGCCACAGGAGGTCAGCGAGGAGCGCCGTTTGGCGCTGCTACCTCGCGTGGCTGCACCTGACTGGGACAGCCTGATGGTGCAACCGGAGTACATGCACGCCTTGGACCAGTTGCCCTAACCCGCCCGATGTGCCGGCGCTCGATCAGGGTGAGCGGTGCAAGCGCGGTGCGGCCAGGGCGTCGATCATGTCCTGGGTGGCCGTGTCAATGCCGGGGTGCTTGGCGAGCAGCTTGGTCGACAGCAACTGGGCGCGAAGGTCTTTGAGGTCTTTGACCGTCGGCGCGACTTTGATCTGCGCCAGGGCGGCAGCGCTGTTGCCACCCTGAATCAGGGCGCACACTTTGGTGGCCCACACACTCTGACGTGACATGAATTGACTCCTGTTTGAAACTTGAGTGCCATTTTGGCACATGGCCCCCGTGCATATTGCGGGAGTAGCTATTATTTTTGTAGCATTAATTTTTGAGTGACCCGATAAATCAATGCAAGACTCCCTTTTGATCGTCGTGCTGGCCATGCTATCCATGGTCGGACCGATTGGCATTGACACCTACTTGCCGTCGCTGCCGGCCATTGGCAGCGCCTTTGGGGCTTCGGCGGTGGCGGTGCAGCAAACGCTCAGTATTTACATCCTGTGCATGGCCGTGATGATGCTGTTTTTTGGCACCTTGTCGGACTCGTTCGGCCGGCGCCGGGTGTTGGTGGTGGCCATGGCCGTTTTCACCGTGACCTCTTTCGCTGCGGCCTGGGCGCCAACTTTGGGGACCCTGGTCGTTTTGCGCGCCCTGCAAGGCTTGGCTTCGGGCGCGGGCGGCATTGTGGGGCGCGCCATGGTGCAAGACCACTTCAAGGGGCATGACGCCCAGCGGGCCACGGCCGTGGTGATGATGGTCTTTGGCGTGGCTCCGGCCTTGGCCCCGGTCATCGGGGGCTGGATGCAGACCACCTGGGGCTGGCGCTCCATCTTTCTCTTCATGGGCGGTTTCAGTGCGCTCATGTGGGTGATCTGCGTGCGCTTTCTGCCCGAAACCCTGCCGCCTGCCAAACGCTCGCCCTTTGTATGGGGGCCGATCGCGCGCAACTACCTGCGTTGCGTGCGTGATCGCCAGTTTGTGTTGCTCTCATTGAGTCTGGCCTTTGTCTTTGGTGGAGTCGCCCTGTACGTGGGCTCAGCCGCCGCGTTTGTGATGACCATCCTGCACCAGCCCGAGACTGGTTTCGGCTGGCTGTTCGTCCCCATGATTGGTGGCATGGTGATCGGTTCGGGCGTGAGTGGCCGTCTGGCCCACCGGGTCGATCCGGGGCGCCTGATTGCGGTGGGGTTTGCGGTCATGGCGGGCGCGGTGGCCATTAACTTGGTCTACACCGCCTTGTGGGTGGTGGGCTTGCCCTTCGCCGTGATGCCCATTTTTGGGTACACCTTTGGTCTGGCGTTGGCCATGCCCGGTTTGTCGGTAAAGGCGCTGGGTCGTTTTCCCAGCATGAGTGGCCTGGCGGCCTCCATGCAGGGATTTATCCAGATGTTTTTGTTTGCCATCATCTCTGGCCTGGTGGCGCCATTGCTGTTTGACAGTGCGTTCAAGCTGGCGGCTGGTCATGCCGTGACGGTGCTGGTGGGCCTGGTTTTGTGGGGGGTGGCACGGCGTGGTGGCCAAACTTTGGATAATGCCCAATGATGTTGCAAGGACAAGTTCACCCATGAAACCCAGATCCAGCCAGGGCGGCCTGGTTTACTCCACCGACAGCGGGCGCATGTGCCCGACCTGCCGCCAGGCGACGGCCGACTGCCGCTGCAGTGCGACGCCCGCCAAACCGGCCGGTGATGGCATTGTGCGGGTGTCCAGAGAGACCAAAGGCCGGGCCGGCAAGGGCGTGACGCTGGTGCGTGGCCTGTCACTGGACCCGCTGGCCTTGCTGACCTTGGGCAAACAACTCAAAACCGCCTGCGGTTCAGGCGGCACCGTCAAAGACGGCGTCATTGAGGTGCAGGGTGATCACTGCGACCGGGTGATCGAGGCACTGAAAGCGCAAGGCTTTAACGTCAAACGCGCGGGCGGCTGAGCATGAACCCCGAAGACTTGCAACTGCTGGTCACCCGCACCATGCCGTTTGGCAAGTACAAAGGACGCATCATCGCCGACTTGCCGGGAAACTACCTGCGCTGGTTTGCGCGGGAAGGCGTGCCCAAAGGCGAGATTGGGCGCCTGCTGGGCTTGATGAATGAGATTGACCACAACGGCCTGTCCGATCTGCTCAAGCCCCTGCGTGGCCGCTAGATGGCGTCGCGCAGTGTGCGTTGCTTGACCGGGACACGCAAGTCATCGAGGTAGTCCCGTTTGATGTCCACCGTGCAGCGCACGCCCAAGTCATTAAAGTGCGTGGCCAGCCAAGTGCGGCCATGGGCCTGCCCCAAATCACGCAGGGCGTGAATCAGCTTGCCACCCGTGGACGCCTTGGTCGAGGCCGCATAGGCCTCCAGCGCTTCGCCGCCATCAATGCGGTGCAACAAGACATCTTTGTAATGGGCCGGGTCCAGTCGACCTTCTGCGAGCAGGCGTTTCACAAAATCGATGGCGCGCATCTCGGCGATCAGGCCGGCGTTAAAGGTCACCTCGTTGATGCGGTCCATGATCTCGGCGCTGTTGGTGGGCAGTTTGTCGCGCTTGATCGGGTTGATCTGTACCAGCACAATGTCGCGCCCGGTGCAGTGGTAGATCAGCGGGTGAATGGCCGGGTTGCCGGAGTAGCCGCCATCCCAAAAATGGTCCCCCTCGATTTCCACCGCTTGAAACACGGTGGGAAGGCAGGCAGACGCCATCACCGCATCCACCGTCAGCCGATCGCCTGAAAAGACCTCGGCTTGCCCCGTGGACACCCGGGTGGCCACCACAAACAGTTTCAAGGCTTGCATGCCTTGAATCGCCTCAAAATCAACGTGACTGTCCAGAAAGCCTCGCAGGGGGTTGAGGTCAAAAGGGTTGCTTTGGTAGGGCGACACGGCGCTGGACCAGAATGCCGTCATGGCTTGCCCCCACACGGCTGCCGGGGAGTTGTCGGTATTCATGTGACCAAACAGCAGTTCAAACGGCGCTTGCTGCGCGGGCGACAGGCCGCCCAGACTGGCAATGCCGTTCCAGAATTCAGACAAGGATGCACGCGCTGCGTCACGCGGGTCTTTGTTCGCCGGGGTTTGGGCGAACCCATGCGCCAGCGCCACGGCGTTCATGGCCCCGGCGCTGGTGCCACTGATGCCTTCAAAGCCAACGCGGCCGTCCTCCAGCAAGGCGTCCAGCACGCCCCAGGTGAACGCCCCGTGCGAGCCACCGCCCTGCAGCGCGAGGCTGACAGCGGCTTGGCCTTGAGTGTGGGACGACATCGGAGGGGACGTGGGGGTTTTATTCATGCGTCGAGGGTAGCAAAATCCTGCCGGCCCGTGTCAATGGTCGCTGGTCACGCACCCCCAAAGTTCGTGCGTCGCTGCTGCCCCTGCCCCTGCAAGTGGGCGGATGGCGCCTATTCCTGCAGAAGCAGCGCTGAGATGTCGTCAGCCGGCACCGGACGAGAGAACCAATAGCCCTGAATGTAGTCGCACCCTATGGCTTTCAATTGCATCGCTTGTGCCTCGGTTTCAACGCCTTCGGCAATGACCTCCATCTTCAAGGCGTGACCCAGCAAAATAATGGTCTTGACAATTTCAGTCGAGGATTCGCTGTTGACCATCTCGTCAATGAATGATTTGTCGATCTTCAAAATATCAATCGGGAAGCGCAACAGATAGCTTAAAGACGAGTACCCCGTTCCAAAATCGTCAAGCGAGATCTTGATGCCCATGCCGCGAAGCGCGATTAGCCGCAACTTGTCGTTCTTTACATCCTCCATGATCAAACTTTCCGTGATCTCCATCTCCAGAAGGTGAGCGGGCAGGTTGAACTCATTCAGGATGCTGTCGATCATCGACAAAAGGTTGTCTTGCCAGAATTGCCGAGCAGAGAAGTTCACCGATACCGCCAAGGGGTACCCGGCATCCAGCCATGCCTTCGCCTGGACCACGGCGGTTCGCAAGATCCATTCGCCTACGGACACGATCAATCCCGATTCTTCGAGGATAGAGATGAATCGGTCCGGCGGCACACGACCAAATTCGCTGCTGTTCCACCGCACCAAGGCTTCCACGCCATCGATTTTTCCGGTCTGCAGATTCACCTTGGGTTGGTATTCCAGGAAAAATTCATCCAATCCCAGAGCCTTCTTCAGATGACTTTCAAACTGCAGGTTCTCCAGGGCCAGTTCATTGGATTCTGCCGTGAAGAACTTGAAGTTGTCACGCCCGGCATACTTCGCCTGGTACATCGCAATGTCGGCATTTTTCAGAAGAGTTTCAATGTCTTCACCGTCAACCGGAAAGGTGGAGATGCCGATGCTTGCGGTGATAAAAAGTTCATGCCCATTGATTTCATAGGGTTTCGAGACCGCGGCGATGATGTTCTGGGCGACGATGGCTGCATCACTCGGATCGCCTAAGCCCTCAAGGGTTGCGGTGAACTCATCGCCGCCCATTCTCGCGATCACGTCACCAGAGCGCACACACGCACTGATGCGCTGTGCCGCCTGGGTGATCAGCTGGTCGCCGACTTGGTGTCCCAGGCTGTCATTGATGGCTTTAAAACGATCCAGATCCAGGAACATGACTGCCACACGCTTGTTCATGCTTTTGGCCATGGTGATGGCCTTGCTCAAATGCGATTGGAAGAACGCCCGGTTAGGCAAGCCGGTCAACGCGTCGTGGTAAGCAATGTGTTTCAGGTTGAGTTGAAGCGCTTGTCGTTCAGAGACGTCATGAAACACCATGATCGCACCGACAACTGTCCCGTCCGCAAGGCGAATGGGCGCGGCGGAGTCTTCAATATGAAACTCGTGCCGATCGATTTTTCGGATCAGGATGGTGTGGTTCTCCATTCCCACAATCCGATTTTCCGCCAGGCACTCCCGAATCGGGTTCACTGCCCGAGCCCGTGTGGCCTCATTGACAATGTTAAACACGTCGTCCATGTGCAGACCCTGCGCCTGCTCCGTGCTCCACCCAATCATCTGCTCCGCAACGGGGTTCATGTATTCAATGCGCATCTGCGAATCCGTGGTCACCACCGCGTCACCGATGGATTGCAAGGTCACCATGGCACGTTCCTTCTCCACTTCGAGCGTTGAAATGGACTGCACCAACAGATCGTTGGCGTCTTTCAACTCGGCCGTGCGTTCAGCGATTCGGTTTTCAAGCGCCTTTTGGTGTTCAGATATCTCTGCTTGTGCTGTCGATAAGCGCTCGGCCATTTGATTGAAGGTCGAACCCAAGGTTCCAATCTCGTCATCGGACACGACGCTGACTCTGGCGTCGTAGTCCAGGTCTGCAATCCGCCGGGCGCCATCATTCAGATTTTTCAGAGGTTGGGTTATTTTTCTGGAAAAGGCGAGCCCCAACACCAGGGAGAACAGCAAAATTCCCACGCCGCCCCCAATCATGAAAATGAGGTAACGACGCTCGACCGCCATCATTTCATCCCGGATAGGCGTGTACTCCAGAATGACGGCGCCAACCCCTGTATGGCCAAGTTTGTTCTTTGCCCTGGGTGACACCACGATCTGATTCAGGGGTGGCCCCCCTGTTTCTGAATCCTCGGTGTAAAAGCGTGCCTTACCATCCAGAATCGTTTGCCCGACTTCGTTGTTCTTGTCGCCTGCGTAAATGTCGCCCACTTCCTCCTCATCCTTGTCCGCAAGGACCCGTTTGTGGATGTCAACAATGCCGATGTCGCGCGGTCGGTATTCGTTGAGCTGGACGATGTACGCCTGGAGCGCTTCCGTGTTGTTACTGCCAATGAGGTTTGACGTGCTGTCGATGACTTCAGCGACGTGCTCCGCTTCCAGGAGTGCCGCGCGTTCAATCAATAGGGCGTGGGTGTAACTTGATAGCGCAATCACCAAAATCAAAGAGCAGGCGAATGCCACCAATGCCAGGGTGAGTTTTGCCCGAATCGTCGTTGTTTTCATTTGCGCCCAATCTTATTGTGTTTGGCTCCGAACGAACACCTGATTCAACACAAGTGATCTTTGGCAGGCGCGATTCAAACCCTTATGCCTGCGCCATTTAGCGCCATAAGCGCTCTCCTGCCATGTCCAGGTGGGTGAGGTAGACCCGCACCTCAAATTCAAGCTGGTGGTAGCGGGGCTCCATGTAGGTGCACAGCTGGTAAAAGGCCTTGTCATGGCCGCGTTCTTTGATGTGGGCGAGTTCGTGCACGGCAATCATCCGCAAAAACTCATCCGGCACGTCTTTGAACAAGGTGGCAATGCGAATTTCGCGCTTGGCTTTCAGTTTGTTGCCTTGTACGCGGGAAATGGTGGTGTGGGTGCCCAGCGCGTGCTGCACCACATGCAGCTTGCTGTCATAGGCCACCTTGTTCAGCGGGTCGGCGCCGCGCAGGTGCTCTTGTTTGAGCGACTGCACGTACTCAAACAAGGCCTTGTCCGTGCGCACGCCGTGCGCTGTGGGGTAGCGGTTTTTCAGCCAGTCCCCCAGACGCTGCTCGTCCCGCATCTTTTCAATCTGCGCCAGCGTCTCCAACGGATAGCCTTGCAGGTAGCGAAAGGGTTGGGTTGCTACTGTTGTCATAGCGGCTTGCGCAGGTGGGACGGGCGCTAGCGGCCTATTTCTCTCAAGATTCCCGGCGCAAGGCAGGGAACAGAATCACGTCCCGAATGCTGCTGCTGTCGGTCAACAACATCATCAAACGGTCCAGGCCCACGCCGCAGCCGCCGGTGGGGGGCATGCCATATTCCAGCGCGCGAATGAAGTCGTGGTCGTAGTACATGGCTTCGTCGTCGCCGTCGTCCTTGGCGGCCACCTGGGCGTGAAAGCGGGCGGCTTGCTCTTCAGCATCGTTCAGCTCCGAGAAGCCGTTGCCGAACTCGCGCCCGGTGATGTACAGCTCGAAACGCTCGGTCACGCCGGGCTTGTGGTCGCTGGCGCGGGCCAACGGGGAGATTTCAACCGGGTGCTCGCAGATAAAGGTGGGTTGCCACAGCTTTTCTTCCACGGTTTCTTCAAAGTACATCACCTGCAGGCTGGCCAGCGAGCGGGTGGAGAGCTTGTTTTTGGCCTCAGACAGGCCAAGTTTGCGCAGCGCGTTGATCAACCAGGTGGCGTCGTCCACCTTGAGGCCGGTGCCGCCGTCCAGCGGTTGGCCGGCGTCGGTGTATTTGCAAATGGCTTCGTGAATGGTCAAGCGCTCAAATGGCTGGGCCAGGTCCACGGCCTTGCCGCCGTAGCTGAGTTGCAGGGTGCCAACCGCTTTCTGGGCGGCATCGCGAATCAGGGCCTCGGTGAAGGTCATCAGGTCCTGGTAGTCCCAGTACGCCGCGTAGAACTCCATCATGGTGAACTCGGGGTTATGGCGCACCGAAATGCCTTCATTGCGGAAGCTGCGGTTGATCTCAAACACGCGGTCAAAGCCGCCCACGATCAGGCGCTTGAGGTACAGCTCCGGCGCGATGCGCAGGAACATTTGCTGGTCCAGCGCGTTGTGGTGGGTGGTGAAAGGCTTGGCGTTGGCACCACCGGGAATCGGGTGGAGCATGGGTGTCTCCACTTCCAGGAAATTGTGCGCCACCATGAATTCGCGAATGCCGCTGACGGCCTTGCTGCGCGCGGTAAAGCGCTTGCGAGCGTCTTCATCGGTCATCAGATCGACGTAGCGCTGGCGGTATTTCACTTCCTGGTCGTTCATGCCGTGAAACTTGTCCGGCATCGGGCGCAGGCTTTTCGTCAACAGGCGAATGCTGGTGGCGTGAATGGACAGTTCACCGGTTTTGGTCTTGAACACGCGGCCTTCAGCACCCACGATGTCGCCCAAGTCCCAGTGCTTAAAGCTGGCGTACAACTCTTCGCCGATTTCTTCGCCTTTGATGTAGACCTGAATGCGGCCGGTGCTGTCTTGCAGGGTGGCAAAGCTGGCTTTGCCCATGACGCGCTTGAGCATCATGCGTCCGGCCACTTTGGCGATGCTGCCTTGTTCCAGCAGGCCTTCAGCGGTCTGGCCGGCGTGGGCCGCGAACAAGGTGTCGGCGTGGTCGGCAGGCTTGAAGTCATTGGGGAAGGCGACGCCCTTGCCCTCGGCTTGCTGCTGGCGGATGGCTTTGAGCTTTTCCCGGCGCTCCAGGATCAGTTGGTTTTCGTCAATCGGGGCGGCGGCGGTTTGGATGTCGGACATGAGGGCGCAATCGGGTGATCAAGGGTGAGCAGATACCAGCCAGGGGATGGCCGAAAAACGTTGATTTTAGTTGGCCGCGTGGGGTGGCTATCATTGAACGTGAAATTCACACCCACACCATGCTTTATCAAATCTTTTCTCTCCTGCTAGAAGTTGCTGTCAGTGTGCTGGCGGGCGCTTGCTTGCTGCGCCTGTACATGCAGCATCAGCGCATTCCCATGTCGGCCCGTTCGGGCAATCCCTTGGGTCGTTTTGTCTTTGCCCTGACCGACTGGCTGGTGCTGCCACTGCGCCGCGTGGTGCCGTCAGTGGGGAGTTGGGACATGGCGAGTCTGGTGGCTGCATTCTTGTTGGAGTTGGGGCAGTTTGCGCTGCTGTGGTTGATGGCCGGTGCGGGAGGCGGCCTGTTTGCCGTGCCGATTCTGGCCGCCTTTGGCGTGCTCAGGCTGTTTATCTCGGGCATGACCGGCTTGGTCATCGTCTACGCGGTGCTGTCCTGGGTGCAAACCCGCTCGGTCATGTCGGATGTGATTGAGCGCCTGGTGGCGCCCGCGCTGATGCCGATCCGCCGGGTGCTGCCGCTGATTGGGGGCATTGATCTGTCGCCACTGGTGCTGTTGCTGTTGTTGCAAATTGCCTCTATCGTGCTGGGCTCTCTGCAGGGCATGGCGCTACTGGCGTAACCCATTTCCCCATGAAAAAAGGCGCCACTTGGGCGCCTTTTTTCATGGGGAGGTGAATCAGATCACCGCGTCGGCCGGCTGGCGTTGCAGCATGGCCAAGGTGTTGGCAATGGTCTTTTTCAACTCTCGGCGGTCGCAGATGAAGTCAATCGCCCCTTTGGTCTGCAAGAACTCCGCGCGCTGAAAGCCCTCAGGCAGCTTCACGCGCACGGTGGATTCAATCACGCGGGGGCCGGCAAAGCCGATCAAGGCCTTGGGTTCGGCAATGACCACATCGCCCAGAAAAGCAAAGCCGGCGCTGACGCCGCCCATGGTCGGGTCGGTCAACACGCTGATGTAGGGCAGGCCTTTCTTGGCCAGGCGCGTCAGGGAGGCATTGGTCTTGGCCATTTGCATCAGGCTGAGCAAGCCTTCTTGCATGCGAGCGCCACCGGTAGAGGTGAAGCAGATGAAGGGAACTTTTTGTTCGATGGCGGCGTGAACACCACGCACAAAGCGCTCGCCCACGACAGAGCCCATGCTGCCGCCCATGAATTCAAACTCAAAGCAGGCAGCCACGACCCCAATGCCGTGCACGGCGCCACCCATCACGATCAGCGCATCGGTTTCGCCTGTGTTTTCCAGCGCTTCTTTCAAGCGCTCGGGGTACTTGCGACTGTCCTTGAACTTCAGGGCGTCGACCGGCAACACCTCTTGTCCGATCTCATAACGGCCTTCGTTGTCCAGAAAGGTGTTGAGCCGGGCGCGCGCGCCAATGCGGTGGTGGTGGCCGCAGGTCGGACAGACATTTTGGTTTTGCTCCAGGTCGGCCTTGTACAACACGGCTTCACAGCTGGGGCACTTGCTCCAGACACCTTCCGGGATGCTGCGGCGCTCAGCCGGGTTGGTCTGCTGGATTTTCGAGGGGAGTAATTTTTCTAGCCAACTCATAGGATCACCTTCATTAGTTCAGGACACTGCAGGCACGCTGTTTGCCGCGCCACGTTGTCTCTCGCAAAGCCGGAGTTTAGTTCAGGACCGGCGTTGATTGCAAAGTGCCCCAGCCCGGCGGTTGGATCCGCCAGGTGGGTGATTGCCCAAAATCAGGCATCCAGCGCGGTGCGGATTTCTCGCAAAAACTGCTGGGCGACAGGTGCCACCTGATCGCGAGGCTGTTCATCAATCAGTTGAATGATTTTGCTGCCAATGACCACGGCATCGGCCACTTTGCCAATGATGCGGGCCGTTTCCGCATCGCGAATGCCAAAGCCGACACCCACTGGCACCGACACATGCTCGCGAATGCGCGGCAGCATGGCCTCCACAGCCGCGGTGTCCAAGGTGCCAGACCCGGTCACGCCCTTGAGGGAGACGTAGTACACATAACCACTGGCCACGCGGGCCACTTGTTGCATGCGCTCGGTGGTCGAGGTCGGGGCCAGCAAAAAGATCAGGTCCATGCTGGCAGATTTCAGTTCAGCCGCGAACTCCTCGCACTCTTCGGGCGGGTAGTCCACGATCAACATGCCGTCCACTCCGGCAGCAGCTGCGTCTTGCACAAACGGGCTTTGAGCCGTTTTGCTGGCGTGCTTCTGGTTGTATCGCTCAACCGGGTTGGCGTAGCCCATCAACACCACGGGGGTTGTGGCATCTTTGGTGCGAAAGGCGCGCACCATGTCCAGCACCTGCACCATGCCAATGCCTTGGGCCAGGGCTTTGTCACCGGCCTTCTGGATCACCGGGCCGTCGGCGCTGGGGTCAGAAAACGGAACGCCGAGTTCAATCACATCGGCGCCACCCGCCACCATGGCGTGCATCAGCTCGGGGGTCACGTCGGCAAAAGGAAAGCCGGCAGTCACATAGGGAATCAGTGCCTTGCGGCCCTGCGCTTTGAGTTGCGCGAATGTAGAGGCGATGCGGCTCATTTGACAACTTTCATGACGTGGGTGGCATTGTTGGTAACACCGCCTTTGACCGATTGGCCAGTGCAACTGGGGCGACAGAAGAACTCTGCCTGGCTCAGGTCAGCGACCGTGCCAATGTCCTTGTCGCCGCGACCCGACAGGTTGATCAGAATCGATTGATCAGGGCGCATGGTCTTGGCCAATTTCATGCCGTAGGCCACGGCGTGACTGGACTCCAGCGCCGGAATGATGCCTTCGGTTCGGCACAGGTAATGAAACGCCTCCAACGCCTCCTTGTCGGTAATGCCCACATATTCTGCGCGGCCAATGTCTTTCAGGAAAGCATGCTCCGGGCCCACGCCAGGGTAGTCCAGGCCGGCGCTGACGCTGTGTGTTTCCGTCACCTGGCCGTTTTCGTCCTGCAGCACGTAGGTGCGATTGCCGTGCAGTACGCCGGGGCTGCCCCGTTGCAGTGAGGCGGAGTGACGGTTGGTGTCGATGCCTTCGCCCGCTGCCTCGACGCCAATCAAGCGGGTGTTGGGGTGGGAAATATAGGGGTAGAAAATGCCCATGGCGTTGCTGCCACCGCCAACACAGGCCACCACAGCGTCTGGCTGGGGGTTGACGCAGCCTGCCTTGGCCAGCATCTCTGGCATTTGGACCAGGCACTCATTGCCAATCACGCTTTGAAAGTCGCGCACCATCATGGGGTAGGGGTGTGGTCCGGCCACGGTGCCAATGATGTAGAAGGTGTTGTCTACGTTGGCAACCCAGTCACGCATGGCTTCATTCAGTGCGTCTTTCAATGTCTTGCTGCCGCTCTCCACCGGCACCACCGTGGCACCCAGCAGTTTCATGCGGTACACATTAGGACTCTGGCGCTTGACGTCTTCACTGCCCATGTAAACCACGCATTCCAAGCCGTAACGCGCACAAATCGTGGCCGTGGCGACGCCATGTTGGCCCGCACCGGTTTCGGCAATCACGCGAGGTTTGCCCATGCGTTTGGCGAGCATGGCTTGACCAATGGTGTTGTTGATCTTGTGGGCGCCGGTGTGGTTCAGGTCTTCGCGCTTGAGAAAAATCTGGGCACCGCCTTGTTCACGGCTCATGCGGGCGGCATGGTAGACCGGGGAGGGGCGGCCGACAAAGTGGGCCAGTTCGTCATTGAACTCGGCAATAAACGCCGGGTCGTGCTGGTACTTGGCGTAAGCGTCTTTGAGCTCGTTGACGGCGTGGGTCAGCGTTTCCGAGATGAAACTGCCGCCGTAGATGCCGAAGTGGCCGCGAAGGTCAGGTTGTTGGTAAGTCGTCATAGTGGGTCAACTGAGGGCCGCACCAGTACCGATGTCTGGCGCTACCCCGCAAGGTCCTTGAGTTGTTGGTCGGCCGCCCGAACGGCGGTGACAAATTGGTTGATTTTTTCGGGGTCTTTGAGGCCCTTGTTACCAGGGCCCGAGAGTTCGACACCCGAACTCACATCGACCGCCAGCGATTTACAGCGCGGGCGTACCTGCAGAATGCCATCGGTGACGTTGGCAGCGTTGAGCCCACCACTCAAGACGAGGTGAGCGTTGACGCTTGGAGGCAGAAGTGACCAATGGAATGTTTGCCCACCGCCACCATACCCGTCAACATGGGCGTCGAGCAGAATGGCTTGGGCTTGTGAATAGTCGGACGCATATTTTACGAGATCAAACCGGGCGCCGGCTTCCCCCAAGGGAATGCGCGCTGCTCGCAGGAACGGGCGAGCACCTTGGTGCGTGGCAGCAAGGCAGTCTTCAGGCGTTTCATCACCATGGAATTGGGCTGTTGCGCCCGCTACATATGCGCAAGTCGCTATGATTTTTGAAGCATCCTCATTCACGAACAAAAGCACAGGCGTGATGAAAGGCGGCAGGCGTTTGGCCAACTCTGCGGCGCGGGTCGGTGACACATGGCGCGGGCTTTTCTCGTACATGACAAACCCAATGGCATCGACGCCTGCCGCAACGGCAGCATCCACGTCATGTTCCCGCGTGAGGCCGCAAATTTTGATGCGAGTGCGTTGGGCAAAAAAGGTGTCAGAGGTCATGGCAGTCCATCAAAAGCGGGGGTGCGCTCTGGCAGGCCCCAATGGGGTGCATAGCGCGGGCCCAAAAAGTAGAGCCCGTTGGGGGAGAAGGTGGGCGCAGCCACCGTGCGGTCTCGTGCCAGCAAAATCGTCTGCATCCATTCGGCGGGGTGTTTGTGTTGCCCCACCGCAATCAAGCCGCCCATGATGTTGCGGATCATGTGGTGCAGGAAGGCGTTGGCTTCGAACTCAAAGCGCCAATAGGCGCCTCGCTGGGAGATTTCGATGCGTTGTAGCGTTTTGACGGGTGAAAGTGCCTGGCACGCAGCGGCCCTGAAGGAGCTGAAGTCGTGTTCCCCGATCAAATAGTCGGCCGCCTGGCGCATGGCGTCACCATCGAGGGGGCGGTATACCCAGCCCACGCGCCCTGCATCGATGCTGGGTCGTACCGCGGATTCGATCAAGATATAGGCGTAACGGCGTGACTGTGCGCTGGCGCGGCAATGAAACTCAGTCGGCACGACCTGCGCCCATTCCACAGCAATATCACTGGGCAAGAAAGCATTGGTCCCGCGAACCCACGAAGCGGTTGGTCGGGTCAAATCCGTGTCGAAGTGGACGACTTGCATGAGCCCGTGAACACCCGCGTCGGTGCGTCCGGCGCACAGAGTGGATATTTTTTGTGCCGTGAACTTTCCCAGTGCCGCTTCCAACTGGTCTTGCACGGTTTGACGGGAGAGCTGGCTTTGCCAGCCTTGGTAGGCCTGCCCGTTGTAGCTGATGCCGAGTGCTAGCCTCAAGATAAGTTCAGGTCAACCTCGCCGGGAATCGGCGAAGTTGAGTCTCTTCAAAGTTTATCCAGGGCGCGCTGCGCCTTGACTTTCATGTCGCCCGATGCTTCCGACAGCACTTCTTCAATCAAAGCGCGCGCTCCGTCATCGTCCCCAATGGCACTGAACTCTTCAGCCAATGCCAGTTTGGTCATCAAGGGGTCTTCGTGTTCCACAGGCGCTGCATTGGCATCACTGGCTTCAGGCGTATCCAGGTCCAGTGACAGGTCGCCCAAATCGAAGTCCAGCATGCTGAGATCCGATTCGGCTTCGGCTTCAGGGTCATTGGGCGTTAGTGCGCCTGGTTCGGTGGTGCCAAAGCTGGTCGCGGCTTGAACCTTGAACTCATCCGGGTCGATGGCAGCGTCCAGAGCCGCTGGCTCCGACGTCAGATCGTCCAGATCAGACAAGTCGAAGTTAATGTCATTGTCTTGAGCAGGCGAAGTAGACGCTGGTGGAGTGACCTGTGTGGGCGGCTCATATTCCATCGTCATGGGGGCTGAATCGAGTGCGCTGGCATCGTCGTCCAGGGCGGGCAACTCCGCAACAGGCGCCATGTCAGTGGGCATGGCTTGTGTAATTTGGCTGGCGGGCTCTTCGTCGAACGAAAAATCGAGGTCGAGATCCAGATCAACGCCGCCAGCCTCTGCCGGTTTTTCGTCAGGCGTATCAGGTGTTAACTCGGCCTTGAGGCTGTCAAGATCCTCGCTGTTGTCGTCCATTTCGCTGTCAGGTTGGAGGCCCTCGTCCGATGAGGGTGTTTCGCTCTCGGGAAGTGGCTGCCCGCCCGGCTGGTAAAGCGCGTTGCTGGGGTCAATGCCCAAACCTAGTTCGCAAATACGCGCCCATTCGGCGCCTGTGCCGCCGGTGATCTTGAACGCCAGAGCGGCAATTTCCTCCAAGCCATTTGCATCATTGCGCTTGGCAAAAATATCAACCAACTTTTGGTGAATGGCGATGCGTGCTGGTTGGGTGCGGAGTGCCTCACGCAAAATTTCTTCGGCCTGAAGGTCCCGGCCGTAGGCTAAGTAGACATCAGCCTCTGCCACGGGGTCGACGTCGTCAGCCACCAACTGGCTGGGAGAATAGACCATAGAAGAACCGGACGTGCCGCTGTCATTGGTGTCCACGCTCTGACCGCCGCTGGCACCAAAGAAAGATTCGGGCTTCAAATGGCTTTCCATGAAAGAGCTGTCCACATGCGCTTTGTTTTTGCGCTGGCGCATGCGGTAGACCCCCAAGGCTGCCAACAACGCGATCAGTCCGGCCGCGCCTGCGGGCACGAGCGGGTTTTCAATCAACCCATCAACAAATCCAGGCTCCGTGGCCGGTGCAGGCGCTGCAGCAGGGGGCGGTGCAGCAGGTTCGGCGGCCGCTGTGGCGGCTGGGGTCGGCGCTGGTGCAGGTGTTTCTGGCACGGCCGCGGGAACGGCAAGTGCGGCTGGCGCCTGTTCCGCGACAGCGGCTGGTTGAGGCGAGGTGGCTGTGTCGTTGGCTGAAACACCAAGCTTGCCCAAATCGGCAATATTTTTTGTCAGTTCAGCGGCTCGACTGGCTGCATCAGCTGCAGCACGGTCTTTGGCCAGCTGGTCTTCCGATATTTTGGTTTGAACCGATCCTTTGGACAGAGTCAACTTGTCAGGTGCCGGCGACTCAGTTTTTTTGTCTTCAACTTGGGCTTGCACGCGGCCACTGGCTTGGCGATCCGCGGGTGCTTGCTGAACCTCTGGGGCGTTAGATGCGAGTTTTCTGCGGAAGTCATTGAAGTCACGACTTTGCGCAACAATGATTTGACTGGCTTCTGATTCTGAGGTGGCACTGGCTTGTGCTTCTGTAGGAACCTCAAGGACGGCACCAGCCTTCATTCGGTTGACGTTGTCACTGATGAATGCATTTGGATTGGCGCGCAACATGGCCACCAGCATCTGATCAAGCGACACGTTGGCAGGCTTGATGGTTGCAGCAATGCCGCTGGCTGTATCGCCTGACTTGATCTTGATCTTTTGATTCCGCTCCGCGGGTTTGGATGCGGCGGGGACCGGTTTAGCCGCACTAGGGCGAGGCTCCATTTTGACTGGGGCGCTTGCAACGGGCTGTGGCGCAGTTGCACGCGGCGCGGATGGTGTGGCTATTGGCGCCTGAAGCTGAGCTGGTGCCTGCACCGGGCTCACCGCAATAGGTGATGCTTTCTTCAGCGGCGCCGGGTCAAAAAGCATGGTGTAGTCACGCACGATGCGTCCAGAAGCCCAAGTCGCTTCCAGAATCATGTCTACAAAGGGTTCGTTAATGGCGCGGTCGCTGCTCAATCGAATGAAAGCGCGTCCATTGGGCCGGGTTTGAAGCGAGGTCTTTACCCCTCCCATGGCTGGGTTGTATTCCAGACCGGCTGCTTGAAATGCCGCAGGTTGCGCAACCGCTGCTTTCAGTGAAGCGGCTTCTTCGGCGTTTATTTCAGGGATATCGATTTCGGCTCGAAGAGGCTCACCCAAGGCAGATTGGACCGTGATACGCCCCAACGACAACGCAGAAGCATTGGACCCAAGCAACCCCAGAAGGGCAGAGGCCGCGGCCGCCAGAACGGTCTTTTGCCAACGATGTGACTTAGCATTCAATTTGAGGACTCCGGTATTCTGGCGACAGTGAAAAACGCGTGATGGAACGACGCCATGTCACAAGACTTTTTAGTGAAAAGCACAATAACATCAATGTCTTACGAAGACAAGATGACTATGCTTCTAACAGTGATTGGTCTCGCTTCCCAATGCGAATCAGTGGATTCTATGACGTTAAACAACAACGCCTCTCTTGCACCAAGTTGGCGCGCGAGAGGCGTTTGTGCAGGTGCGAAATTTTTCGCACCTGATGCCGTTAGGCTGCCAGCAAAATACGCAGCATACGGCGCAATGGTTCTGCCGCTCCCCAAAGCAGTTGGTCGCCGATCGTGAAGGCGCCGACGTACTCTGGGCCCATGGCCAGTTTGCGGATGCGCCCCACGGGAATGGTCATGGTGCCGGTGACTGCCACGGGGGTTAAGTCTTGAATCGTTGCCTCTCGCGTGTTCGGTACGACTTTGACCCAAGCGTTGTCAGCGGCAATCATGGCTTCGATGTCAGCGGTTGGGACATCTTTTTTGAGTTTGAGCGTCAAGGCCTGACTGTGGCAGCGCATGGCGCCCACGCGCACGCAGAAACCATCCACTGGAATCTCTGAAGTTCCAAACCCTTCGCCCAAGCCAAGTATTTTGTTGGTTTCAGCCATGCCTTTCCATTCTTCCTTGGACTGACCATTTCCCAGATCTTTGTCGATCCAGGGAATGAGGGAGCCGCCCAGTGGCACGCCAAAATTGGCGGTTTCGGCGGACGTCAAGGCCCGTTGCTTGGCGATGACTTTGCGATCAATTTCCAGAATCGCGCTTTTCGGGTCGTCCAGCAGCGCCTTCACTTCGGCGTTCAAAGTGCCATATTGGGTCAGGAGTTCCCGCATATGCTGGGCGCCACCGCCGGAAGCGGCCTGGTAGGTTTGAGTGCTCATCCACTCCACCAAGCCGGCCTTGAACAAGGCGCCAACACCCATCAGCATGCAACTGACGGTGCAATTTCCGCCGACCCAATTTTTGCCACCCTTGCTGAGCGCGTTTTGAATGACGGGGAGGTTCACGGGGTCCAAGACGATGACAGCATCGCCGTTCATCCGCAGCGTGGATGCGGCATCAATCCAATGGCCATTCCAGCCGGCCGCCCGGAGTTTGGGGAAAACTTCACTGGTGTAATCGCCACCCTGAGCGGTGATGATGATGTCGCAACGCTTTAACTCATTGATGTCAAACGCATCTTTGAGTGTGGTTTCATTTTTCGCCTGCGCCGGGGCTTTGCCGCCTGCGTTGGACGTGGAGAAAAACAGGGGTTCAATCAGGTCGAAGTCCCCTTCAGTCTGCATTCGGTCCATTAAGACCGAGCCCACCATGCCGCGCCAGCCGACCAGGCCGACCAAATTACCAGTTTTCATCATGTTGCCCTTTCAGATCGTCGAAATTGAGGAATTTCATCTGCCCGGCTCGTCTGGCCGGGGTGGGCACGACGAACCTGGCTGTGTCAGCCTTTAATGGTTGTCGTTTTAATCGTTGTGAAGCATGCAGCGGCGTCGGCCTCTCCAACGCCCTTTTGTGAGGGCGCCGGTAATCGCAGGTGGATCAGCATGCAGCACATGGCCGAATTGTATTCGGCTTTACTTCAAGGCCTTGACGACCGCGGCACCCATCTCGGAGGTGCTCACCCGTGTTGTTCCGGCACTGAAGATGTCGGCGGTGCGCAATCCTTGTGTCAGCACCGATTGAACCGCCGCTTCGATCCGCTGAGCGGCCTCTTCCTGGTTCAAGCTGAATCGCAGCATCATGGCTGCACTCAGAATCGTTGCCAAAGGGTTGGCGATACCTTTGCCTGCAATGTCCGGCGCACTGCCGTGGCTTGGCTCGTACAAACCTTGGTTGCTTGAGTTCAAGGAAGCAGAGGGCAGCATGCCGATAGAGCCCGTCAGCATGGATGCCTCATCGCTCAAGATGTCGCCGAACATATTGCCCGTCACCACGACGTCGAATTTCTTGGGCGCGCGCACCAATTGCATGGCTGCGTTGTCGACATACATGTGGTCCAGTTCGACGTCCGGATACTCCTTGCCGACGTCCGAGACCACGTCTTTCCAGAACTGAAAGGTTTCCAGCACGTTGGCTTTATCGACGCTCGTCACCCGTTTGCTGCGTTTTCGGGCGGCCTGAAAAGCGACATGCGCGATGCGCTCGATTTCCGGGCGGCTGTAACGCATGGTGTCGAAGGCTTCCTCAGCACCTGGAAAATGCCCGTCGGTGGCGATGCGGCGCCCCCGGGGTTGACCGAAGTAGATGTCACCTGTCAGTTCCCGGATGATCAGAATGTCCAGGCCGGCAATCAATTCCGGTTTGAGGCTGGAGGCATCGACCAATTCGTTGTAGCAAATGGCCGGGCGGAAATTGGCAAAAAGACCCAAATTCTTGCGCAAGCCGAGAATGGCCTGCTCGGGACGCAGTGGGCGATCCAGCTTGTCGTACTTCCAGTCACCCACAGCGCCAAAGAGAATCGCGTCAGCATTCTTGGCCAGCTGAAGGGTGGATTCAGGAAGAGGGTGGCCAAACGCCTCATAGGCGGCACCCCCGACCAAGGCGGTTTCCATTTCAAACTTCAGGTCCAAGGCTTTCAGCACGTTCACGGCTTCAGCAACGATCTCGGTTCCAATGCCATCGCCTGGCAATACTGCAATCTTCATGATGTATCTGACTCGCTATTTAATTGATAGCTGCTTACGCAAGCAGTGTGTGGGCTAACCAAGGTTTTTTAGCCAAACGTTCAGCCTCGAAGGCCTTGATCTTCTCGGACTGGCGCAGGGTCAGTCCGATGTCGTCAAAGCCGTTTAGCAAGCAGTACTTGCGAAACGGTTGAACATCAAAAGGTAACTCGTCGCCGTTGGGCTTGACGATGACCTGGCGTTCCAGATCGATGGTCAAGGAATAGCCAGGAAAGGCGGCCGATTCGTCAAACAACTGACCAACCTGTGCCTCGCTCAACACGATGGGCAGCAAGCCATTCTTGAAGCTGTTGTTGAAGAAAATGTCGGCGTAGCTGGGGGCAATGATCGCGCGAAAGCCGTATTGGTCCAACGCCCATGGCGCGTGTTCACGCGACGAGCCACAGCCAAAGTTTTTACGAGCCAGCAAAATTGAGGCGCCTTGGTAGCGCGCCTGATTGAGGACAAAGTCAGGATTTGGTTTGCGGCTGGCACTGTCTTGACCGGGGTAGCCCGCGTCCAGATAGCGCCATTCATCAAAAAGGTTTTGACCGAATCCGGTTTTGCGAATCGATTTCAAGAACTGTTTTGGAATGATCGCGTCTGTGTCGACGTTTTCCCGGTCCATGGGCGCGACGAGCCCTTTGTGCAGATTAAATTTTTGCATGGTGCTTCACTACTTTCTTTTTGCCACGTCTTCCATCTTCTCGCCAACCTTCTGAATATCCTGCCCTAATCCCTTGACGGTGTTGCAGCCGGAGAGTGCGAGTGAGAGTGCGACGACACTTAAAGCAATTGTTTTTGACATAACGGGATGGGTCGATCGGCAGGTCACGCGAAACGGCGAACGTCCACGAAGTGCCCATGAATTGCAGCCGCAGCGGCCATGGCTGGACTGACCAGGTGAGTACGCCCGCCGGCGCCTTGGCGACCTTCGAAATTCCGATTGCTGGTTGAGGCGCAGCGCTCGCCCGGCTCCAGGCGGTCAGCATTCATGGCCAAGCACATGGAGCAACCCGGTTCACGCCATTCAAAACCAGCAGCTTTAAAAATTTCGTGTAAACCCTCCCGTTCGGCCTGTTCTTTGACCAAGCCAGATCCGGGAACCACCATGGCGAGCTTCACATTGGCAGCCACTTTTTGCCCCAGTTTTTTGACCACCGCTGCGGCTTCGCGCATGTCTTCAATGCGGCTGTTGGTGCAGGAACCGATGAACACCTTGTCAATGTGCAAGTCGTCCAGCGCTTTGCCAGGCTCCAGACCCATGTAAACCAGTGCGCGCTCAATGGCGCCCCGCTTGTTGGCGTCCTTCTCTTTGTCAGGATCGGGCACGCAACCGTCGATGCCAAGCACCATTTCAGGAGAGGTGCCCCAGGTTACCTGTGGAATGATTTGGTTGGCATCCAACTCAACCACGGTGTCAAACACCGCATCCGGGTCAGATTGAAGGGTCTTCCAGTAAGAGACCGCTTGATCCCACTCCAGCGCTGCAGCGCTGCCATTGGGCGCGTTGTGACCTGGGGCCAACGGACGTCCTTTGACGTAGTCGATGGTTTTGTCGTCCACTGCGACCAATCCCGCTCGGGCACCTGCTTCAATCGCCATGTTGCACACGGTCATGCGACCTTCCATGCTCAAGGCACGAATGGCGGAACCACCAAATTCAATCGTGTAGCCGGTGCCGCCGGCGGTGCCGATTTTTCCGATGATGGCCAGCACAATGTCTTTGCCGCCGCAACCGCGTGGCAGCGTGCCATTCACACGAACCAGCATGTTCTTGGCCTTTTTGGCCAACAAGGTCTGAGTGGCCATCACGTGTTCGACTTCGCTGGTGCCAATGCCGTGGGCTAATGCACCAAATGCGCCGTGGGTGGAGGTGTGGGAGTCACCGCAGACGACGGTCATACCTGGCAATGTCGCGCCATTTTCAGGGCCGATGACGTGAACAATGCCTTGTCGCTTCGACAGGAATGGGAAATAGGCGGCGGAGCCAAACTCCTTCATGTTCGAATCAAGCGTTGTGACCTGTTCGCGGCTGGTGGGATCTGTGATTCCGTCGTAGCCCCGTTCCCAACCCGTGGTGGGGGTGTTGTGGTCTGCTGTCGCAACGATGGAGCTGACGCGCCATACTTTGCGCCCAGCTTGCCGCAGTCCTTCAAAAGCTTGCGGACTGGTGACCTCGTGCACCAGATGACGGTCGATGTAAAGAATGGCGGTGCCATCTTCCTCTGTGTGAACAACGTGTTCATCCCAAAGCTTGTCGTAGAGCGTGCGTCCCATAGTGTTTTTTCCTTGGCAATCCATCATTTTATGCTGCGTTGCAGTATTGCGTGTCCCAAGCAAAACGCCCGCCGGGCTTGCGTCCGGCGGGCGTTTTGAAAGCGGTGCTTAGCGTTGGCCGATGGGCTGAACGTCGCGGCGGACCTGGCCTGTAAACAACTGGCGAGGGCGACCGATTTTGTATTCGGGGTCACCAATCATTTCATTGAGCTGTGCAATCCAGCCAACGGTGCGGGCCAGAGCAAAGACGCCAGTGAACATGTTGACGGGAATACCGATGGCGCGTTGAACGATGCCAGAGTAGAAGTCCACATTCGGGTACAGCTTGCGCTGAACGAAGTAATCGTCTTCCAGTGCAATCTTTTCCAGAGCCATCGCCAATTTGAACAAAGGATCGTTCTCCAGACCCAATTCAGCCAGCACTTCCTTGCAGGTTTCCTGCATGAGTGTGGCGCGGGGATCGTAGTTCTTGTACACGCGGTGACCGAATCCCATCAGCTTGACGCCGGAATTCTTGTCCTTGACTTGTTCCATGAACTGGCCGACTTTGGAGATTCCGCCCATTTTCTGGATGTCTTCCAGCATGTTCAGGCAAGCCTCATTGGCGCCACCGTGGGCAGGGCCCCACAAGCAAGCCACACCCGCCGCAATCGCTGCGAACGGGTTTGTGCCGGAGCTTCCACACAAGCGAACGGTCGATGTTGATGCGTTTTGCTCGTGGTCAGCATGTAGCACAAAGATGCGATCCAGTGCGCGCTCGATGACCGGGTTCACCACATACTCTTCGCAAGGTGTTGCGAACATCATGTGCAAGAAGTTGCCTGCGTAGCTCAGGTTGTTCTTGGGGTACATGTACGGCTGACCCGAGTTGTACTTGTACGCCATGGCCACCAGCGTTGGCATCTTGGCGATCAAGCGGATCGCTGAAATCTCACGGTGTTGGGGGTTGTTGATGTCTGTGCTGTCGTGATAGAAAGCGGACAGGGCGCCGACCAGGCCAGTCAAAATGGCCATAGGGTGCGCGTCGCGACGGAACCCGCGCAGGAAAAAGTTCATCTGCTCGTGAACCATGGTGTGGTTTGTCACGCGGGCAGTGAATTCGGACTTTGCCGCTGCATCTGGCAGGTTGCCGTAGAGCAGCAAGTGACAGGTTTCCATGAAGTCACAGTTGGTGGCCAGTTGTTCAATGGGGTAGCCGCGGTACAGCAGTTCGCCCTTGTCGCCGTCGATGTAGGTAATGGCCGACTGGCAGGACGCGGTGGACAAGAAGCCCGGGTCATAGGTGAACATGCCGGTTTGGGCATACAGTTTGCGAATGTCCACCACATCGGGACCGACACTGCCTTGGTAGACGGGCAGGTCAACACTTGGGCTGCCGTTGCTAAAAGACAGTGTCGCTTTGTTGTCAGCTAATTTCATTCTTCACCTTTCTGCGGGTTTCTTAACATACTTAATACTTCACGAACTTCTTCGCGATCCAAGTCTGCGTCAACTTGAGTCAGCGATTTGCGCGCCAGATTTAAATCCATAAGGTCGTTGTCACTGAGGTCCATTAAAGCGCTCAGACCTTGCGCCTGCTTGACGGTCAGGGCGCTTTCATAGCGACGGAAGAACCGGTCAATGAAAATGTCGTTCTCCAGCAAACCACGGCGGCAACGCCACTTCAGTTTGCTGAGGGCCCTGGGATCAATCAACTCGTCAATGCTTGCCACAAATTTGCTTTCTGGTCGCTCAAACTGCGCGCAAGACCATCATTTCCTTGATCTTGCCAATCGCCTTGGTGGGGTTCAATCCTTTGGGGCAGACATCAACACAGTTCATGATGGTGTGGCAGCGGAACAAACGGTAGGGGTCTTCCAGGTTATCCAAGCGCTCGCCGGTCGCTTCGTCGCGGCTGTCGGCGATAAAGCGGTAAGCCTGAAGCAAGCCCGCTGGGCCGACAAACTTGTCGGGATTCCACCAAAAGCTGGGGCAAGAGGTAGAGCAACTGGCGCACAAAATACATTCGTACAGGCCATTGAGTTCATCGCGCTCTTCTGGGCTTTGCAAACGCTCTTTCTCAGGCGGAACGTTGTCGTTGATCAGGTATGGCTTGATGGAGTTGTACTGCTTGAAGAACTGAGTCATGTCCACAATCAGGTCTCGAACCACCGGCAAGCCTGGTAATGGTTTCAACACGATGGTGTCGGGCAGTGTCAGCATATTGGTCAAGCAAGCCAAACCATTTTTGCCGTTGATATTCATGGCGTCTGAGCCACAAACCCCTTCACGGCACGAGCGACGGAAGGAGATGGTGGGGTCAAGAGCCTTGAGCTTCATCAACGCGTCCAGCAGCATGCGTTCTTTGCCATCGAGTTCAACCACGATGGTTTGCATGTACGGCTTGGCGTCGGTGTCAGGGTCGTAGCGGTAGATTTGGAAGGTACGTTTTGACATAAGGTTTCTCTCGGGTCTTATTCGCTTGACGATGACTTAGAAGCTACGCACAGTGAGTGGCACGGACTCAACAGTCAGTGGCTTCATCTGGACGGGCTTGTAAGTCAGTGAGTTGGTGGCGCTGTGCCAGAGAGTGTGCTTGTGCCACTCGGTGTCGTTGCGTCCATTGGGGTGCTCAGCAGTATCACCGTAGTCGTTGACAGAGTGCGCACCACGGCTTTCGTGACGCGCTGCTGCCGACACGATGGTTGCCTGAGCGGCTTCAATCAAGTTTTCAACTTCGAGCGCTTCAATGCGTGCGGTATTGAATATCTTGGACTTGTCTTTCAAACCGATCGATTTCACCTTTTCGCGCAATTCAGCAATTTTCGCAACGCCGGCGTCCATCAAGGCTTGGGTCCGGAATACGCCAGCATGTTGTTGCATCGCTGCGCGAATCTCGTCCGCCACATCTTGTGCATAGGCGCCATCTGTGGTGTTGTCGAGTCGTGCTATGCGTGCCAAAGTCGCGTCCGCCGCGTCAGCGGGCAGCGGCTTGTGGGTTGCTGTTTTGTTGAACTCAACGATGTGATTGCCCGCAGCCCTGCCAAATACCAACAAGTCCAGCAAAGAGTTGGTGCCCAAGCGGTTGGCGCCGTGAACGCTCACACAGGAGCATTCGCCGACGGCGTACAAGCCGTTAACGACTTCGCTCTTGTTTTCAGCGTTTTGCACAACGACCTGACCATGGATGTTGGTTGGAATACCACCCATCTGGTAGTGAATGGTGGGTACAACCGGAATTGGCTCTTTGGTGATGTCCACGTTGGCAAAGTTGTGACCAATTTCAAAGACCGAAGGCAGGCGCTTCATGATCGTCTCGGCGCCCAAGTGGGTCATGTCCAAGTTGATGTAGTCCTTGTTGGGGCCACAACCCCGGCCTTCCTTGATCTCTTGGTCCATACAGCGCGAGACATAGTCGCGAGGTGCGAGGTCTTTGTAGGCTGGAGCGTAGCGCTCCATGAATCGCTCCCCGTTGCTATTGCGCAGAATGGCGCCTTCGCCGCGGCAGCCTTCGGTCAACAAGACGCCAGCGCCATGGACGCCGGTAGGGTGGAATTGCCAGAACTCCATGTCTTCCAGGGGAATACCAGCGCGAGCCGCCATACCCAAGCCATCACCGGTGTTGATGAACGCATTGGTAGATGCAGCAAAAATCCGGCCTGCACCGCCAGTGGCGAGCAAAGTCGTTTTGGCTTCAAAGATATGAACGTCACCCGTTTCCATTTCAAGCGCAGTCACGCCAACAACGTCACCTGCCTCGTCGCGGATGAGATCCATGGCCAGCCATTCAACGAAGAAGCTTGTTTTTTCTTTGACGTTTTGTTGGTAAAGCGTGTGCAACATCGCGTGACCGGTCCGGTCAGCCGCCGCGCACGCGCGCTGTACTGGCTTTTCGCCGTAGTTGGCGGTGTGGCCGCCAAACGGGCGTTGGTAAATGGTGCCGTCAGGGTTGCGGTCAAAAGGCATGCCCATGTGCTCTAGGTCATAGACGACTTTGGGGGCTTCACGGCACATGAACTCAATCGCGTCTTGGTCGCCGAGCCAGTCGGAGCCTTTGACGGTGTCATAGAAATGGTAATGCCAGTTATCTTCGGCCATGTTGCCAAGGGATGCACCGATGCCGCCTTGCGCTGCCACAGTGTGTGAGCGGGTCGGGAAAACTTTTGTCAATACAGCAACGTTCAAGCCGGCACGCGCCAGCTGGAGAGATGCGCGCATGCCGGAGCCACCGGCACCGACGATGACAACGTCAAATTTGCGTTTGGGGAGTTGGGATGTAGCGGTCATGGTATTTTTTAAAGTCTAAGTCGTCAGAATGGGCGGAGAGAGCTTGCGCACGCTCTTATAGGCGCCAAAGGACTTGGATGCCCCAGCCTGCGCAGCCCAGCAGCCAGACCATGGTGAAGACATGCAGGGCCAAGCGCAATCCGACGGGCTTGATGTAGTCCATCCAGATGTCGCGCATGCCGACCCAGACGTGGTAAAGCAGGGCAATGATGACGGAGAACGTCAGTACTTTCATCCACTGGGCGGCAAAAATACCGGCCCATTGTTCATAGCCAACGGGACCCTTGCTAAAAATGACTTGTGCAAGAACCAAAAGGGTAAATAGCGCCATCAGCACAGCCGTGACTCGCTGTGCGAGCCAGTCCCGTACGCCATAGTGGGCGCCGACAACAATGCGTTTGGATCCGTAATTGACAGACATGGTGCGTTCTTTCTAATTAGTAAATGCCGAACAATTTGGCGCCCAAGATCAGGGTCAGACCCACGCTGGCGGCCAGCGTGAATACGGCCGACGATTTGCCGAACTCTTTGCTCACGGCATCGTGATGCGTATCCATCCAGAGGTGGCGAACGCCTGCGATGAAGTGGTGCAGGTAGGCCCAAATCAAGGCCAGTGCGACCAGCTTCCAAAGCGCGCCAGGCAAGCCCAACATACCTGCACTGAAGGTGGAGGTAAATTTACCAAAGGATATTTCCGACGAAATGGAGGTGTCGAACATCCAGATGATGAACGGCATCAACAAGAACATGATGAAGCCGCTGATACGGTGGAGGATGGAGACTATGCCGGCAGCAGGCAGGCGGTAGGAGGGGAGGTCGGTGAACGCATTGATGTTGCGAAACTCGGGCCGTTTTTTTGCTGCGCTTGTCGCTGATTCGGACATACTGGGCTTTCTAAGTTTTGAGTAACTGCTTCGTAACCGGCGGTGGCTGGTTCGACTTAAATTCTATTGCAATGCAGCATCGTTCTCGACTTGCACGTGCAATAGTCGACTGCTTTGAGGGCTAAATGGGCCGGGTAATGGTTTGGGCTGCCCCATCATGGTGCATTGAATGCGCTATCTGACGCGACTATTACAGGGGTTTTGCCATCCGTTGTCAGAAGTTGACGGGGATCTCGATTCTGGATGTTTGTCTGCAAATAGTGGCAGCACTTGGATAGAACGTGGTTGATGCACAGGTGGTGACGACTGTTGGCTGACTCTGTTTGCATTGATTCTTCTTAAGCGTTGTATGGTCCGTTTTGCCTTGCCTGCGCATTTCAGTTGAGGGTGTTGTGGTAGTGGTGCGTATCAGTGCGGTAGTAGCCGCGTCGAAGCTCCATGGGGATGTCTTTGTAGGTGTACGCAATGCGCTCGGCGCACAACAGTGGTGTTCCGGCTTCCACCTTTAGCAGTGTGTCAATGCCGTTTGATGCGGCATGCGCGCGTAGTTTTTCCTCAGCCCGAACCATTCGCACATTGAATTCTGTTTCAAACAAGGCGTAGGTTGGGCCTTTGTAATTCGCCAAGCGTTCTGCGGTCAGTCCTTTGAAGGTGGCAGCGGGTAACCAAATATCTTCCAGAATGGTCGGGGTGCCGGCAAAACTTAGCACGCGTCTGATCTGAAGTACGGTATCGCCAGTTCGCAGGGCTAGCGCTCGCGCGACGTCGGTGTTGGCTCTGGCGCGTCGACATTCGATGATGTCGCGTTGTGCCGGTCCTTCGCTACCAGGCGTCCCGGTGTCAGGCACCAGTTTCAGGAAGCGAAATTGAACTTGCTGCTCTGCGTGGGTGGCCACGAAGGTTCCCTTGCCCTGTCTGCGCACCAGCAGATTTTCTGCGGCGAGTTCATCAATGGCTTTGCGTACTGTGCCTTGGCTCACTTGAAAACGTGCTGCCAACTCCATTTCGCTGGGAATGACTTCACCAGGCTTCCAGTCGCCTAAACGCAGGCTGTTGAGGATCAAGCCTTTAATTTGCCGGTAAAGGGGGCTAAACGCAGGGGTCAGACGGTTGGCCCGAAGGGGTGTCGTCACCAAGGTGGGTGGCCGTTTTGTCAGTGAATGTGGGTGGTGTGTGAGGCATGCGTAGTCAGCCCTGAGTAAGTGTCAGAGCAAGGGTAATCATATCTCTTATATAAGACATAAGACAGTTTGACTCGTCAGGGTTTTCCAGAGTAAACTCGATGCGCATTCGAGACGGTTCAAGCAAGCTGTTTGAGCCGGTACATCCCCGTTTCACAACACTTCTGGAGTTCCTACCATGAGCAAAAAACCCGTCCGCGTTGCGGTCACCGGCGCCGCAGGTCAAATCGGCTACGCCATTCTTTTCCGCATCGCATCTGGCGAAATGCTGGGCAAAGACCAGCCAGTGATCTTGCAGTTGTTGGAAGTTCCAATGGAAAAGCCGCAGCAAGCTTTGCAGGGTGTGATGATGGAGTTGCAGGACTGTGCATTCCCATTGTTGGTTGGTATGGAGGCGCATGGCGACCCAATGACCGCATTCAAGGATGTCGACTACGCCTTGTTGATCGGTTCCCGTCCGCGCGGACCAGGCATGGAGCGTGCTGAGTTGTTGGCGGTCAATGCCGAAATCTTTACCGCGCAGGGCAAGGCCCTCAATGCCGTTGCCAGCCGGAATGTCAAGGTTTTGGTCGTGGGTAACCCTGCCAACACCAACGCCTACATTGCCATGAAGAGTGCGCCAGATCTGCCGCGCAAGAACTTCACTGCGATGTTGCGCCTGGATCACAACCGCGCCTTGAGCCAAATTGCCGCCAAGACCGGCAAAGCTGTTGCAGATATCGAGAAGTTGACGGTGTGGGGCAACCACTCGCCCACGATGTACGCGGATTACCGCTTTGCGACCATCAATGGCGCCAGCGTCAAGGACATGATCAACGACCAAGATTGGAATGCAAACACATTCCTGCCTACCGTTGGCAAGCGTGGTGCGGCGATCATCGCTGCGCGTGGCGTCTCCTCAGCCGCGTCGGCTGCCAATGCGGCCATCGATCACATGCGTGATTGGGCACTGGGCACCAACGGCAAGTGGGTCACCATGGGCATTCCTTCGGATGGCCAGTATGGCATCCCCAAGGACACCATGTTCGGTTTTGCCGTCACCTGCGAAGGTGGCGAGTACACCGTGGTTCAGGATTTGCCCATTGACGCGTTCAGCCAAGAGTGCATCAACAAGACGCTGAAAGAGTTGCAAGACGAGCAAGCTGGCGTTGCCCACCTGCTGTAAGTTGCAGCGTTCGAGTTAGTCTGTGAGACATCCGCGCGACGTTCTCCTCGGCGCCTCTGTGGCGGCACCGTTGCCGGTGTGTGACCACTATTGCGGCGTGGAAGCGCGGATGTTGAAAAGCTTGGCTTTGCAGGCTGACATGGCGAGTGAGTTTGGGGCATGCGTCTTTGATGTGACCCTGGATTGTGAAGATGGTGCACCTGTTGGCGGCGAGGTTGATCATGCTGAAATGGTTGTATCGCTCGCCAATCATGCGCATGCTGCTATTCATTCAGTAGCGAGGCGCGTTGCGGCTCGGGTGCATCCGGTTGACCATCCCGCTTTCGAGCGTGATATCGAAATCATCGTGGGGCGCGCTGGTGCCGCTTTGTGTCATCTGATGGTTCCCAAGGTGGAGTCTGTCGAGGATGTTGAGTTTGCAGTGAGCCGGGTGGATTCGTGGACCGTTAACAGTAGCCGCGCCCGACCATTGCCCTTGCACGTGTTGATTGAGTCGCCGGTTTCTGTCCGTCGCGCTTTTGAGATCGCTGCGCACCCACGGGTGCAATCGCTCAGCTTCGGGTTAATGGACTTTGTGTCCGCCCACGGGGGCGCCATTCCGGCCAGCGCCATGGGTTTTCAACCTGGGGCTGGGATCAATGCGCTGGATCAGTTTTCCCATCCTTTGGTTGTGCGTGCCAAACTGGAGATTGCAGCAGCCTGTCATGCCCAGGGGAAAGTTCCTTCTCATTGTGTTGTCACTGAATTTAGCGACGCCAATGCGATTCGTGCCGCTGCCCGCCAAGCATCCCGCGCGCTGGGCTATACGCGGATGTGGAGCATTCACCCTTCCCAGATTCGCCCCATTCTTGAGGCGTTTTCGCCTTCAGATCACGAGATTCATGAGGCGGCAGATATCATCGCAACGGCGCGGCAAGTCGATTGGGCACCCATTTCCTTTGCAGGGAAGTTGCATGATCGTGCGAGCTACCGCTATTTCTGGCAAGTCCTGGAGCGTGCGCATCAAACCGGGCGACCGATTCCCAGCGATG
The DNA here is from genome assembly GCA_963781205.1 of uncultured beta proteobacterium. GTDB lineage: Bacteria > Pseudomonadota > Gammaproteobacteria > Burkholderiales > Burkholderiaceae_C > Rhodoferax. Next base: position 108,602 of record CAWAFG010000006.1, read on the forward strand.
TCGAGGTGTTTTTTGTAGAGGCCGATGACCTCGTTAACAAAGAGACGTGATGAAAAAAATTATTGCTTCAGTTTTATGTGGCCTGTTTCCTTTTCTGGCCTTGGCGCAGACAGACAGCGAGATGGCGATTGCGAATGTGGTCTACCAAGGGCGGATGCCCTGTGAACTCGGCGCCTTTGTGTCGGTAACGGCTGACCCGATCGCCCCAGGATTCTTTGATGTCCATACCAAGCGCGAGAAATTCAGAATGTTCCCCGTTGCGACCAGTACCGGCGCCATTCGTCTGGAAGACCGCCAAGCCGGCGCTGTTTGGATACAAGTCGCCAACAAATCCATGTTGATGAATCAAAAGTTGGGCAAGCGCTTGGCAGATGCTTGCATGAGCCCTGAACAAGCCGCGGTTACGGCTGCATTGATCCGTACCCCGGTTCCTAATATTCTTGATACCCCCGCGCTGAGTGCTTCAAATTAAATAGCAGCTTGCCTAGACCAGGCAAGCGTAAACACCCCATTTATTGATAAGTAAGGAGTTAAATATGTTGCAAGCTTACCGTGCCCATGTTGCCGAACGCGCCACACTTGGCATTCCCCCATTGCCTTTGAGTGCGAAGCAGACCGCTGAGGTCATCGACTTATTGAAAAACCCGCCCGCTGGCGAAGAGGCAACTTTGGTTGACTTGCTGACTCACCGCGTGCCGGCCGGCGTAGATGATGCCGCCAAGGTCAAAGCCTCCTATTTGGCTGCTGTCGCTCATGGAACTGAAAAGTGCGGCTTGATTTCACGCGAGAAAGCCATCGAGCTCTTGGGCACCATGCTGGGTGGCTACAACATCAGCCCGATGGTTGATTTGCTGGACGACGCCGAAGTGGCGCAAGTCGCAGCCAATGGCCTCAAGAACACGCTGCTGATGTTTGATCAGTTCCATGATGTGAAAGAGAAAGCCGACAAGGGCAATGCCTACGCCAAAGAGGTGATGCAGAGCTGGGCGGACGCTGAGTGGTTTACTGCTCGCCCGCAGGTGCCTGAGTCCATCACCTTGACCGTGTTCAAGGTCGAGGGTGAAATCAATACCGATGACTTGTCACCCGCGCCAGATGCCTTCAGTCGACCTGATATTCCAATGCATGCCTTGGCCATGCATAAAAATCCCCGGCCAGGGATCATCCCAGAGGAAGAGGGCAAGCGAGGTCCCGTGAAGTTCATCAATGACCTCAAGGCCAAGGGCAACCTCGTGGCTTATGTGGGCGACGTGGTCGGTACCGGCTCCTCGCGTAAATCGGCGACGAACTCTGTACTCTGGTTCACCGGCGAAGACATTCCATTTGTTCCCAACAAGCGTTTTGGTGGGGTCTGCTTGGGTGGCAAGATTGCGCCTATTTTTTACAACACCATGGAAGACTCTGGCGCCTTGCCGATTGAGTTGGATGTGAGTCAGATGGCCATGGGCGACGTGATCGAACTTCGCCCCTACGACGGCAAAGCCTTGAAAGATGGCAAAGTTATTGCCGAGTTCTCGGTCAAGAGCGACGTTTTGTTTGACGAGGTGCGTGCCGGTGGTCGCATTCCCTTGATCATTGGGCGCGGACTGACGGCCAAAGCGCGCGAGGCGCTTGGCCTTCCCGTGAGCACCCAGTTCCGCTTGCCGCAAAACCCGGTTGACACCAAAAAGGGTTTCACACTGGCGCAAAAAATGGTGGGTCGCGCTTGCGGCTTGCCTGTCGTCAATGGCAACCAACAAGGCGTGCGCCCAGGCACTTATTGCGAACCCAAGATGACCAGCGTCGGCTCGCAAGACACGACTGGCCCTATGACCCGCGACGAGTTGAAGGACTTGGCCTGCTTGGGCTTTAGCGCTGATCTCGTGATGCAGTCGTTCTGTCACACAGCGGCTTATCCCAAGCCCGTTGACGTGAAGATGCACCACGAACTGCCTGACTTCATCAGCACCCGTGGCGGCGTACCTTTGCGTCCGGGCGACGGCATTATTCACAGCTGGCTCAATCGTATGCTGCTGCCCGATACCGTGGGTACCGGCGGCGACAGCCACACCCGTTTCCCGATTGGTATCAGCTTTCCAGCAGGATCTGGTTTGGTCGCCTTCGGTGCCGCGACAGGCGTGATGCCTTTGGACATGCCAGAGAGCGTGCTGGTCCGCTTCAAAGGCAAGATGCAGCCTGGCATCACCTTGCGTGATCTGGTCAATGCGATTCCCCTGTATGCGATCAAGGCGGGCCTGTTGACTGTTGCCAAGCAGGGCAAGAAGAACATCTTCTCTGGCCGTGTGCTGGAGATCGAAGGCTTGCCAGATCTGAAGGTCGAGCAAGCGTTTGAATTGAGCGACGCGTCGGCCGAACGAAGTGCTGGTGGATGCACGGTGCATCTGAACAAAGAACCCATCATTGAGTACATCAACAGCAATATCACCATGTTGAAGTGGATGATTGCTGAAGGGTATTCCGATGTGCGAACCATCAATCGTCGTATCAAGGCCATGGAGGCTTGGTTGGCTGATCCCCAGTTGCTGAAAGGCGATGCGGATGCGGAATATGCGGCCGTCATCGAGATTGACTTGGCAGACATTCATGAGCCAATCGTTGCGTGCCCTAATGATCCAGACGATGTGAAGACATTGGCGGAGGTGGCAGGTTCGAAGATTGATGAAGTCTTCATTGGCTCCTGCATGACCAATATCGGCCATTTCAGAGCGGCGTCCAAATTGCTGGAAAACAAGCGTGATATCCCCGTCAAGCTCTGGATGGCGCCGCCGACCAAGATGGATGCCAAACAGCTGACAGAAGAAGGTCATTACGGCGTGCTTGGCTCGGCCGGTGCTCGCATGGAGATGCCTGGTTGCAGCTTGTGCATGGGCAATCAAGCGCAAGTGAAGGAGGGCGCTACGGTGTTCTCAACTTCGACACGCAATTTCCCTAACCGTTTGGGTAAAAACAGTTTTGTTTACCTTGGTAGCGCCGAGTTGGCCGCCATTTGCTCAAAACTGGGACGTATCCCAACCAAGGAAGAATATTTGGCGGATATGGGTGTCTTGACGGCCGCCAGTGACACGGTCTATCAGTACCTCAACTTTGACAAGGTCAAGGATTACGTGGATGCGGCCGCGTCTGTGAAAGCCGACGCAACCGTTTAAGCCACGGCTTCCACAAGGGCTCTTTTTTGAGCCCATTCAAACGCCCCACTGCGAAAGCGGTGGGGCGTTTCCTTTTGCAAGGCCCCGAGGTGTGGGAGGTTAAACTCCGCGCAGTTTAAAAATCGTCATCAAATTGACATATTTCTCATGAGGAGTTGGCTGTGTTTTTTGCCAAATTGCTGCCGCGCGAAGACAATTTTTTCGCAATGTTCAACCAGCATGCAGACCGTACCGTGGAAGCTGCCAGAGCATTCTCACTGCTGGTAGCGAATTACAACGATGTTGACTTGCGGGCGAAATACAACAGCGAAGTAGACGAAGCGGAGCGTGCGGCCGACCGCGTGACGCATGACGTGAACAAGGCGCTGCACAAAACGTTCATCACACCTATTGATCGGGAGCAAATCCACAGTTTGATCAACACGATGGACGATGTGGCAGACCTGATTCAGGACTCCGCTGAAACCATGGCCTTGTATGACGTGCGTCACATGACGGTTGAGATCACGCAGTTGACGGATTTGAGTGTGCGGTGTTGTGAACGGCTGCGCGATGCTGTGCGTTTGCTTGATCGCATTGCCGATCACGACACAGCTGATGCGGCTTTGAAGACCTGCGAGGAAATCGACCAGCTAGAAAGTGATGCTGATCGCGTCATGCGCACAGCCATGAGCAAATTGTTTCGTGAGGAGCCTGATGTGCGTGAAGTCATCAAACTCAAAGCCATTTACGAGTTGTTGGAAACGATCACGGACAAGTGTGAAGATGTGGCCAATTTGATCGAGGGCATCATCCTCGAGAATTCCTGATCCAGGCAGGTTAGACGATGGAAACTGTACAAGCCGCATTCTGGGTAGTCGCCCTGTTGGTGATTTTGGCACTGCTGTTCGACTTCATGAATGGATTTCATGATGCCGCCAATTCGATAGCGACGGTGGTTTCGACTGGGGTGCTTCGCCCGGGTCAAGCTGTTCTATTTGCGGCATTCTTTAACTTTGTGGCCATCTTTGTTTTTCATCTGAGCGTTGCAGCGACAGTTGGGAAGGGCATTGTGTTGCCGGGTATTGTTGACACGCATGTTGTCTTCGGCGCATTGGTGGGCGCCATTGCATGGAATTTTTTGACCTGGTATTACGGTATCCCCAGCAGTTCGTCGCACGCGCTGATCGGCGGTATTGTGGGCGCCGCCGTGGCAAAGGCTGGAACCGACGCCTTGCTGTCGGCTGGCATCCTGAAGATCGTGGCCTTCATTCTGGTATCGCCTCTATTGGGATTCCTATTGGGGTCTTTGATGATGGTGCTCGTCGCGTGGTTGTTCCGTCGAGTACGCCCATTGAAGGCGGATAAGTGGTTTCGCAGGCTACAGCTTTTGTCGGCTGGTGCATACAGTCTCGGCCATGGCGGCAATGACGCGCAGAAAACAATCGGCATCATATGGATGTTGCTCATTGCGACCGGATATTCGACGGCGGGCGATCAATCTCCGCCAACTTGGGTCATCTTGTGCTGCTACACCGCCATCGGCGCAGGCACGATGTTTGGCGGCTGGAGAATTGTGAGAACGATGGGCCAAAAAATCACCAAGCTAAAGCCTGTGGGAGGCTTTTGCGCCGAAACTGGTGGGGCCATCACTTTGTTTCTGGCCACAATGCTTGGTATTCCTGTGTCGACCACCCATACGATCACGGGGGCAATTGTTGGCGTCGGGTCAGTTCAAAGAGCCAGTGCTGTGCGCTGGGGCGTCGCCGGCAATATCGTTTGGGCCTGGGTCCTGACGATTCCAGCGAGCGCATTCGTGGCTGGGGTTGCCTACTGGATCAGCCTTCAGCTGTTTTAAAGCCGTAGTCCCTACTGGGATATTTTTTTGGATTCCTCGACCTGGTATTCAAAGTAGCGTTGAAAGCTGAACGCAATGCTGCTCATCAATGCCGTCGTTCCTAGTAGCAGCGCCAAGACCAGCGCGCCAATTGTCAGCCACCGGGTCTCTCCGGGTTTGGCGTCCGATGGCGCGTTTGGGTTGAACTTGGCGTTCCATTTTTCAGGCGACATCAGGCCATAGACAATCGCCGTCAAGGCACAGCCTGCAATGGTGAATCCGAGCATAGGAATTAGCACCCAACTCCATTGGTCATCCAGACCGTACTTTTGAACCCGTTCGATGCCGTAGAGCCCTATGGCGGTTGGCAAGGGCAAGAGCCAACCTAAAAGGTCATGCATTCCGTTAAGGTAAAAACGGTGGAGTCCCAATGGGCCACCGATAAAGGCAAGCCAACAAGCCGTGGTTTTGTTCTTCATTGAGATTTGCGAAAGAGTGCCTGTTTTATGGTCTGTGGCGCGAGATCAATGTTGCGCCAGTGCCAGTCGGTAGTTTTATCAGAGGTCTGACTATCAATTTTAGGTTGTCCGGGCAGCGGCCTTGCGCAATGCGGTCATTTGTTGTTCATAGGGTCAAGGCTTGCTTCATCTGAGTCGAGCGTTCAGTGGTTTTAACGGTTTGAATTGGTTCGGAAAGTCACTTTGACGGCAAGGGGTTATACTAGCGGGCTATTCAGTGTGTCGCTGGCCGGGTGGTCATGTCGCGTGTCTCAAGCGCTGGATTTGTGCTGAATCAATGGTGAAATTTTTTTCGCCTCCCTAAGGATTAATCATGGTCGTCATCCGACTCGCCCGTGGCGGTGCAAAAGCACGCCCGTTCTTCAATATCGTCGTTGCTGACAAGCGTAACCGCCGTGACGGTCGCTTCATTGAGCGCATTGGTTTTTACAATCCAAGCGCAACTGCTAATGAAGAAGGTATCCGTATTGCTCAGGATCGCCTGACTTACTGGCGCAGTGTCGGTGCTCAAGCCTCCCCAACGGTTGAGCGTTTGGTCAATCAAGCCGCCAAAAAAGCGGCCTGATTGCTGTGATGTTGCCTGGCCTCGACGCTGCCGTACTACCGGCGGACGCCATCGAAGTTGGGCGCATCGCTGATGCCTGGGGCATCAAAGGCTGGTTCAAAGTCCTGCCGCACAGCGCCGATCCCGAGGCGCTTTTTTCTTCCAAGCACTGGTTTCTTTTGCCCTCAGAGAGAGGTGCGAAGACATTTTCTGGCGTTGGGCAGATCGCAGTCAACGAAGCGAAGGTTCATTCGGATACGGTGGTTGCCTGCGCTCATGGCGTTGATGATCGAAATGCGGCTGAATCATTACGCGGCGCTCGGATCTTTGTTTCCCGAACCCATTTTCCCGCCGCCAAGAAAGACGAGTATTACTGGGTCGATTTAATCGGTCTCAATGTCGTCAATCGTGAAGGGGTTGTCCTGGGAGTTGTTCGTGAACTACTCTCCACGGGGGCTCAGACGGTATTGGTCATCGACCATGACCAAGACGCTAAAGTGGTGGAGATCATGATCCCCTTTGTAGCTGTCTATGTTGATGAAGTCGATTTGGCGGGGCGCCGCATTCTGGTGGACTGGCAAGCCGATTACTAGGTAGGGCGTCATGCGTTTTGATGTCGTTACCCTTTTTCCCGAATTATTTGCTCCCTTTTTGACCGCCGGCATTACTCGACGTGCGTACGAGTCTGGGCAGGTAGATGTGCGGTTGTCCAATCCCCGTGATTTCACGGAAGGCAATTACAGGCGCGTCGATGACCGTCCTTTTGGCGGTGGTCCTGGTATGGTGATGCTGGCCGAACCGCTGTCTAGATGCCTTGCTCAAATTCAAGAGCAGCGAGTAGATTCGGTACCTGTGGTGCTCTTTTCCCCCATTGGCAAAGCGATCGATCATGCGATGGTGTCGCGTTGGGCTGCGAGTGATGGCGCGGTACTGGTTTGTGGGCGCTATGAGGGAATCGATCAGCGCTTCATTGATGAGTATGTGACCGAGCAGGTGAGTTTGGGGGACTTTGTCCTGTCTGGCGGTGAAATTGCTGCCATGGCGCTGATGGATGCGGTCGCCCGTTTGCAGCCTGGCGTATTAAACGCTGAGGGCAGTCACCAACAAGATAGCTTTAATGAAGGGCTTGACGGACTGCTGGATTGCCCTCATTACACCCGGCCGGAAGTTTGGCTGGATCATGTAGTTCCCGATGTATTACTTTCAGGCCACCATGGTCACATTGAGCGTTGGCGACGTGAGCAGCGTTTGCTTATCTCGATGCGTGAGCGTCCTGAATTGGTGGACCGGGCGCGCCATGCGGGGCTTCTCGATGCGCAGGATGAGCGATTCCTTGCGGCGCAAGATCGTGTAGCGGTCAGGGGGTGATCTCTATGGCTGTTAATCGCAGGTTATAATCTAAGGCTATCGATCCTCTGGGTGGCCGTTTTTCTATATAGATCAGCATTGTGCCAATTCCGGTGCAGGTGCACCCAAGATCATTTGAGGTAAATATGAATCTGATTCAAATCCTTGAGCAGGAAGAAATTGCTCGTCTTGGGAAAGTTATTCCCGAATTCGCACCCGGCGACACCGTCGTCGTGAGCGTCAACGTCGTTGAGGGTACGCGTAAACGTGTGCAGGCTTATGAAGGTGTTGTGATTGCCAAGCGTAATCGTGGCCTGAACAGCGGCTTCATCGTGCGCAAGATCTCTAGCGGCGAGGGCGTTGAGCGTACGTTCCAGACTTACAGCCCGTTGATCGCTGGTATCGAAGTGAAGCGCCGTGGTGATGTTCGCCGCGCCAAGCTTTACTACCTGCGTGATCGCAGCGGCAAGTCGGCTCGTATTAAAGAAAAGCTGCCAGCTCGTAAAGTCAAGACAGTCGCTGCTTAATACAGCCTGCCTTGCAAAAGCCGCCCAAGTCTTGACTTGTGGCGGCTTTTTTATTGGCTGAACATAAAAGGGCAGGCTATTTTGACCAACACTAACGCAGTGGCAAAGGCGTTGCCTTTGCCTGAATTCGACCCTCGATTGATACCTGTGGATGGCGTCGATGCCCATCTACCAGCGGTGCCTTGGCTCGCGCTACAGCCGGACGCGTTACGGCGCCGCTTTTCCTCTTCGACTCCGTGGGAGCCGGAAGTGCTTATGGAGCCGAGTTTTTCCTCACGCCCGCCCCTGCGCGCTTCAGTGCTAGTGCCCATTGTTATGCGGGATCAGCCGACAGTGTTGCTCACCGAGCGAACCAAACACCTGTCGTCGCATTCCGGGCAGATCGCTTTTCCTGGGGGTAAGGCTGACGACGAGGACGTCGACGCTACGGCCACGGCCCTGCGTGAGGCTTATGAAGAGATCGGACTCGCCGCCCCGTTTCTCCAGGTATTGGGGACCATGCCTGTCTATGTGACGGGGTCTGCCTTCCACGTGACGCCGGTCGTGGCGCTGGTGACGCCAGGATTCACCCTTGCCTTGAATGAATTTGAAGTAGCAGATGCCTTTGAGGTGCCACTCTCATTCTTGATGAACCCGGCTCATCACCAACGACACAGTTTTGAATGGCAAGGTGTTCGACGCGAATGGTTCTCCATGCCTTATCAGGACGGCAACGCACAGCGGTATATATGGGGAGCCACGGCCGGGATGCTCCGCAACTTTTACCGCCTCTTGTCGGCTTGATCACACCCTGCCGCTATGATGATTCCATGAGCTTTATTTCCCTGCTTCTTGCACTGCTTTTGGAGCAGGCCCGACCCCTTGGCAAAGGGAATCCGATTCACGGCGCGATTCGCATCTGGGTGCGTTGGGCCAGTCGCAACTTCGACGCCGGTAAGTCCCATCATGCTGGATTGGCGTGGACATTTGCCGTGCTTGGGCCCGCAGTGGCATCCTTTGCCGTTTATTGGGTGCTGCTCTCGTTTGTTGGGTGGCCGTTGGCCGTTCTGTGGAGTGTATTTGTGCTCTACACCACCTTGGGTTTTCGGCAGTTCAGTTTCCACTATACGGAGATCCGGGACGCATTGGCGGACGGTGAAGAGGGGCGAGCTCGCCAGTTGTTGGCCCAATGGCAACAAATTGACGCCAGTGCGTTGCCTCGAAGCGAGATCGTTCGCCATGTCATTGAACATTCAGTTTTGGCGGCCCATCGGCATGTTTTTGGTGTGTTAGCGTGGTTTTCAATTTTGGCCGCTTTGGGATTGGGCCCCTGTGGCGCAGTCGTGTATCGCTTGGCCGAGTTTGTTGCCCGGTATTGGCAACACAAGAGTACGAAACATCATCAACCGGCCAGTCAGGCTTTGCAAGCTGCTGCTCAGCAGGCTTGGTTTGTGATTGACTGGCTTCCTGCCCGTATCACGGCAGTGAGTTTTGCCGTCGTCGGTAGCTTTGAAGAGGCCATCGATGCATGGCGGAGTTACGCAGCCAACCCCGCTGCCAGCAATGACGGTGTGGTGCTTGCGGCCACGTCCGGCGCTGTGAATATTCGCTTGGGCCGTGCGGAGGCCTTTTCTGTGCATTCAGATGACGGCATTTCGGAAAATGCAGGCCCAATTGTTGAGAGACCACCTCAACCGGAAAGAGGGCAGGTTCCAGAGTTGGGTCATTTGGCCGTTATTGTTGGTTTGGTGTGGCGCTCGGTGGTCATGTGGATGGTTTTGTTGGCGCTGTTGACCTTGGCTCGTCTGCTGGGTTAGTTGGCTGCCGGCGTCACCTTCGCCCGTCGACGTCGCGCGTATCGTTGTGTTTTTGAATACCAGGCGATTCACATGAACTCTCCATTTCTTAGTCCTGTGATTGAGGGGCTTGTTCCTTATGTGCCCGGGGAGCAGCCCAAAATTGACAATTTGGTGAAGCTCAACACCAATGAAAACCCCTATCCTCCCTCGCCCCGGGTCATTTCAGCAATCCGGCATGAAGCCCAACATGGATTACAGCTTTATCCTGATCCAGATTCCACTGGGCTGAGAGACGCCATTGCTGCTCACCATGGTTTGGCGGCAGGGAATGTATTTCTGGGCAATGGGTCTGACGAAGTTTTGGCGCACGCCTTTTTTGCGTTCTTTCAACATGGGTCCCCTTTGTTGATGCCCGACATTAGCTATGCTTTTTACAGGGTTTACTGCAATCTGTATGGGATCGCTGTCGAAACGGTGCCGTTGACTGACGAAATGACACTGAATGTCAGCGCCTACGTTCGGTCAGCACAAGACCCGGTGGCCGGCGTTGTGATTGCCAACCCGAACGCGCCGACTGGTATTGGACTGGCGCCGAAAAATATTGAGAAGTTGCTGAAGCTACACCCCCATCGCGTGGTTTTGGTAGACGAAGCCTATGTCGACTTTGGTGGTGAGAGTGTTATTCCGCTGATTTCCCGGTATCCCAACCTGTTGGTGGTGCACACGCTGTCCAAGTCCCGCTCCTTGGCGGGATTGCGCATTGGCTTTGCCGCTGGGCAGTCTCATCTGATTGACGCCTTGACGCGGGTTAAAAACAGCTTCAATGCTTATCCGCTGGATCGTTTGGCCATTGCAGGCGGAATCGCAGCTTACCAAGACCACGCCTATTTCGAGCGCAGCCGCCATGCGGTGATCAGTAGCCGCGAAGGGGTGTCCCTCGCGTTGGAGGACTTGGGATTCAAGGTGCTGCCCTCACTTGCCAACTTTGTGTTTGCCCGGCACCCTCGCTTTGACGCGGCAGACATCGCGGCTGGGCTGAGGGACCGTGGCGTCTTGGTGCGCCACTTCAAGCAAGACCGAATTGAGCAATACCTGCGCATCAGCATTGGCACCCCGGATCAATGCGCGAAGCTATTAGGCGCCCTGGGCGAAGTGTTGATGGGCTGCGACCCTCTGTCCTAGTACTTGCGAACCTGATTCAGCTCATTGTATAAGTCGCTATATATTTTGTAGCGGTTTGCGCTGATTCCATCAGGGCTTCCGTCTGGTTTGACTGCAGAACGAACGCCACAGGTGGGTTCGTGAAGGTGGCTGCAGTTGTAGAACTTACAGTGAGCGACATGGGGTTTCAGATCCGGCATATAAGCCGCGAGCTGGGCAGGATCAATGTGATTCAGCCCAAACTCCTGAAACCCGGGGGAGTCGATGATGGCAGTTGTTTTATCCGCATCCACCCAATACCAAGTAGTGCTCGTCGTCGTGTGTTTTCCCGCATTGAGCGCTTGCGATATCTCGCCGGTTTGGGCAAGTGCACCGGGCGCCAACAAATTGATCAAGGTACTTTTCCCGGCCCCGGAGGGCCCGAGCACCAGGGTTGTTTTACCGCGAAGCAATTTCAGGAGCTCAGCATGGTCCACTTCAGCGGATTGGCGTAAAGACAGCGGCAGCACGCCGTAATGCATCTGGCGATAAGGGCGAAGCCATTCCCAGGCGCGGGCAAAGGGCTCCACCAAATCACTTTTGTTCAGCGCGATGATGGGTGTGATGTGCTCCGCCTCCGCCGCGATCAATGCCCTGGAGAGTTGACTGCTGGAAAACTCTGGCTCCGCTGCAATCAAAATCAAAACCTGGTCGAGGTTAGAGGCAAAAGATTTGGTTCGAACCTCATCCTGACGGTAAAAAAGATTGCGTCGTGGTTCAATTTTTTCGATAGTGCCTTCGTCTTGCGAAGCCTGCCACAACACACGGTCTCCAACCACGCCCTGGCTTTTCTTGCCTCGGGAGTGACAAATGAGGCGTTTGCCCTCAGGGGTTTCGACCAAAAAATGTCGACCGTAGTTGGCAATGATCAAGCCGCGTTCAAGCGTGGCGCGTTCCATCAGCGAAGGGCCTTGTTAACAGCGCTCATGCCAGTAGCGCCTCAATCAGGATCGCGCACTCGAAGTCGGTTGCGGAAATGCCGTCGACATCATGGGTGTTGAAGCGAACCACGCATCGGTTGTAGTGCACAGACATGTCCGGATGGTGATCCTGTGCGTTGGCGATAAATGCCACCGCATTGACGAAGCTGATGGTTTCGTAATAGTTGGCAAACGTGAAAGTCTTCTCAATGGCCACAGCCGAACCATCACCGTTGAGGCGCCAGCCATCAATGTGAGAAAGTTTTGCTACGATTTCTGCAGCATTCAGTGCGCGCCTGGTCTGGGTAGACCAGTCTTTTTTCTTGAGCATGGAAGTCATGGGGTATTGATTAAAGAGGGGGCTCAAGCGGCCATTCGGGAAAGACGCTCTGACGCCGGTGGATGAGAGTAGTAGAACTGCACATAGACGGGGTCAGGCGTCAGTGTTGAAGCATTGTCTTGATAGAGTTTGAGTAGCGCTGAAGCCAATGCTGGACCATTGGTTTTCTCGACTGCGTAGGCATCGGCCTCAAACTCATGTTTGCGAGACAAGCGGGCGAACAACGGGGTGATGAAAAAGCTAAAAACAGGAATGGCCAGCATGAACAGGAGCAGGGACAGCGCGCTGTTGGATGTATCCAAATTGGGGAAAACGCCCAGCCCGGTAAAAAACCACACCTGCGTGGCCAGCCACCCCAGCAGAGCCAGGCCCAGCAAACTCATTGAGAACATGGCAACGATGCGCTTCAGGACATGGTTGTGTTTGAAATGGCCGAGTTCATGGGCCAGAACGGCATCGACTTCATCCGCCGACAGTTTTGCAAGCAGTGTGTCGTAAAAAACCACACGCTTGCTCGCGCCAAAACCTGTGAAATAAGCGTTGGCATGGGCGCTGCGCTTGCTGCCGTCCATCACGTAGAGCCCCTCTGCGGAAAAGCCGCAGCGGGCCATCAACGCCGTCACCCGGGACTTCAGCGTCTCGTCGTTCAACGGCGTGAATTTATTGAACAGCGGAGCAATAAAGCTTGGGTAAATCAAAAGCAAGAGCAAATTGAACCCCATCCAAACAGCCCACGTCCAGAGCCACCACAAACCGCCGGATGCGTCCATGACCCATAAGATCAGCGCAGCAATTGGCAATCCAATGGCCGCGCCCAACAGGCTGGACTTGACCAGATCTAAAAGCCAGAGTCGAGGCGTCGTCTTGTTAAAGCCGAAGCGACTTTCAAGCACAAAGGTTTGGTACCAACTTAGCGGCAGTTCCAGCAAGCCATTGATAACGACAAATCCAGAGATCAGGGCAAGCTGTTGAATGAGGCCGCCGCCCAACGTGTTCATGAGCGCTGCGTTGAGCAACGACAGCCCGCCAAGCAACGTCCAGCCTAGAAGTATTCCCGCGCTGATGGCCAGTTCAATCAGACTCAAGCGTGCTTTTGCCAGCGTGTAATCGGCCGCCCTTTGATGTTCGGAGAGCGTAATGGTGCCCGAAAAAGCGGACGGAACTTGGTGGCGGTGTTTCGCAACGTATCGAATTTGTCTGGAGGCAAGCCATAGCTTTGCCAACAGGCCCAACGCGAGCGCGAAGGCAAAAACGAAGGTCAGCAACAATGAAGAGTCGAGAGCGGTGGGAAATGCGGGCATGGCGCCTGAGTTTAGGCCATCGGTGACAATTCAGTGATGGACTCAAATAACCAACCTATTGCAGGCGCTTTGCTCGCCAAGTCAGACCAAAACCTTGTTTGGCTGGATTGCGAGATGACCGGCCTCTACCCAGACGTTGACCGAATCATCGAGATCGCTGTGGTCGTCACTGGCCCTCACCTTGAGTCCAGAGTGGAAGGACCTGTGCTGGTCATTCATCAAAGCGATGCGCAGCTTGACCAGATGGATGCCTGGAACAAAGGCACACACGGACGCAGCGGTTTGATTGAGAAAGTTAAGGCGAGCCGGTTGACGGAAGAAGAGGCGCAGGAGCAGTTGATTGCTTTTTTGAGTCAGTACGTGCCGAAGAATGGATCCCCCATGTGTGGCAACAGCATTGGGCAAGATCGTCGTTTTTTGGTGAAGTACATGCCAAAGCTGGAGGCATTTTTCCACTATCGCAATCTTGACGTCAGTACGCTAAAAGAGTTGTCCAAGCGCTGGCGACCAGAGGTTTATAGCGCGTTCAAAAAACAGCAAAAACACACGGCCTTGGCCGATGTGCATGAGTCGATCGACGAGCTTGAGCACTACCGCGATCGATTTCTCAAATTAAAAGATTAGGTGTAAACCCGAATTGATGGCATAATTCAAGGCTGCGCTGCAATCAGCAGTGCATATTTGTACATCTCCCTTCATTCACTGGGTCCAAGCCGGTTCAATTGAATCTGCTTAAGAAGGGCCCCCAGCGCTGATAGAACTCCTTTTGTGAGTCAGAGCAGGTTCCGTTTGATGGTTGATGTTTTTTAACCATTGACGGAGCAATCGCACAACTTGCGATGCTCGCGTGTGAGTAAATTCATGACTGACGCTATCCAAGCGACAGGCGACTTTTCGCCTGCCGAAATTATTTCCAATGACGTTTCCGCTGTCATCGACAACGTGGCCACTGCGCCCGTGGCCGATATCAAAGAGACACCCGAAGTGCCCAATGGCTTCGTCACCCTGGGCCTGGCCCCTGAGTTGATTCAAGCCGTTAAAGATTTGGGATTCACCCAGCCGACCACCGTTCAGCAGAAAACCATTCCTTTGGCCATGCAGGGCGTGAGCGCCTCTGGCGAAGCGGCCCGCTTCATCGACTTGATGGTGTCCAGCCAGACGGGTAGTGGCAAAACAGCCGCATTCTTGCTGCCCGTGTTGCATACCCTGTTGACACAGCGTGCGCAAGCCGAAGCCCAAGAAAAGGCTGATTACGAGCAAGCAGTGGCAGACGCCGCTGCCAACGGCGAGGCTCCTCCCAAGCGTGCCAAGCGCAAGGATCCAACCAATCCTCGTCATTTCGCACCCGCAACACCTGGCGCGCTGATTGTTTGCCCCACTCGCGAGTTGGCTCAACAGGTTGCTCACGATGCGATTGACTTGGTCCAACACTGCCGTGGTTTGCGTGTTGCCAATGTGGTCGGCGGTATGCCTTACCAGTTGCAACTGGCCAAGCTGCAAAACGCCAATTTGGTTGTGGCGACACCGGGTCGTTTGCTTGATCTGCAGCGCTCGATGCAAATTAAATTGGACCAAGTTCAGTTCTTGGTCGTTGACGAAGCTGACCGCATGTTGGATCTGGGCTTCTCAGATGACTTGGCCGAGATCAATCAGCTGACGATTCAGCGCAAGCAAACCATGATGTTCAGCGCGACATTTGCGCCGCGCATTCAGCAACTGGCTTCCCGCGTCATGCGCGAGCCACAAAAGCTGCAAATTGATTCGCCACAAGAAAAGCACGCCAACATCAGCCAGAAGCTGTTCTGGGCCGACAACGCTCAGCACAAACGCAAATTGCTGGACCACTGGTTGCGCGATACGACGATCAATCAAGCGATTGTCTTTGCAAGCACCCAGATCGAGTGCGATGGCTTGGCCAACGACTTGCAACAAGAGGGCTTCTCTGCTGTCGCTCTGCATGGCGCCTTGAGCCAAGGTCTGCGTAATCGTCGTCTGATGGCTTTGCGCCAGGGACAGGTGCAGATTCTGGTTGCAACCGATGTGGCTGCTCGCGGTATTGACGTGCCCACAGTTACCCACGTGTTTAACTTTGGCTTGCCAATGAAGGCTGAAGACTACACGCACCGTATTGGTCGTACGGGTCGCGCGGGTCGTGATGGCATCGCCGTGACGTTTGCCGAGTTCCGCGATCGTCGCAAGATCATGGACATCGAATACCATAGCAACCACACGTTTAAAGGCGAGACCGTTGAAGGCTTGGAGCCACAACAGCGCTTCCCTGACTCACGTCCTGGCGGCAACATGGGTGGCCGCGGCGGCAACGATAATTTTTCTCGTGAACGCAAGTTCGGTGGCGGTGGCCGTCCTGGCGGCTTCGGTGGTGGCGGTGGTCGCCCAAGTGGTTTTGCAGGTGGTGGTCGTCCTGGTGGCTTCCAAGACCGCAATGCTGCTGGTCCACGAATGGGTGGCGGTGACTTCCAAAACAATGGCAATGCTGGTTTTCAGCAGCGCGACAATCGCAGCGGCGGTGCACCTGAGAACTTTAGTTACGAGCGCAAAGGCGGTTTCAACGATCGTTTTGCTGGGTCGCGTAATGACGGCGGCGCTGCGCCACGTGGTGATTTCGGTGCCCGCAAGCCTGCGTTCTCCAAGCCTGCAGGCGGCGGCAAGGTCTTTGTTCCCCGCGATGCCCAAAAGCGTTTCAATAAGACTGATCGCTAACTGATTGCTAACTGATTGAAAGCCCGCTGATTTTTTATCAGCGGGCTTTTTTATTTGTTGAGCCCCGTAGGTTGCCTGTCATTTTTCGGCAGATTACGCTTTTTAGGAACTTGGTCTCTAGGTCTAATTGGCATTTCTATCAGGGTAAATCCTGTGAAAACCCTGTCGCAGAAAATAGCATTTTTCCTATACTGCGAGTCAGTCAGCCCATCGCTGCTCGAACTACCAGAGGAATTGTGAAATGAACAACGCGTCGCCGGAAATGCTCGCTCTGCAGCGTCTTTACCACTGGGAGAAAACAGCGCCAGGCCGCATCGCGTTGACTCAACCCATGGGCGATGGCGTGACAATCGATTTCACTTGGTCTCAAGTCGGGGATCAAGTTCGGCGTATGGCTACTCATTTGCAGGGACAAGGCTGGGAGCCTGGCTCCAAAGTCGCCATTCTGTCCAAAAACTGTGCGTGGTGGTTGATGAGCGATCTCGCCATTTGGATGGCCGGGTATGTCTCTGTGCCGCTGTATCCAACGTTGGCGTCGGAAACGGTCGGACAGATTCTCACGCACAGTGAGGCAAAGGCCTGCTTTGTTGGCAAGCTTGATGGGTGGGAGGGTATGAAGCCAGGTATCCCTGCCGGGTTGCCCTGTATCAGCTACACGCTGTCTCCGCCAGACGCGGTGAAGGGGTTTCCTGGATGGGATGCGATTTGTGCAAAGAGTCAGCCCATGAAGGCCGACGTCAAACGCGAAGCGGATGAGCTGGCGACGCTGATTTACACATCAGGTACAACCGGCATGCCCAAAGGCGTGATGCATACCTTTGGTAACTTCGCTTGGGCATTGGACAGGGGAATTCAGCGCATTACGATGGGGGCTGATGACCGAATGCTTTCGTATTTGCCATTGGCTCACGTTGTTGAGCGGGTCTTGGTGGAGCATGGTTGGCTACGGACCGGCATGCGCGTCTATTTTGCCGAGACGCTGGATACTTTTGCTGCTGATTTGCAGCGGGCTCGGCCAACCATCTTCTTCTCGGTTCCCCGGCTTTGGGTGAAGTTCCAGCAAGGGGTGCACCACAAAATGCCGCCAGCAAAGCTGAGTCGCTTGCTCTCCATCCCGATCATCGGGGGCTTGGTGCGCCGAAAAGTGCAGAAAGCTTTGGGGCTGGATCAGTGCCGAATCGCCGCGGGTGGGGCGGCACCCATGCCAGTGGCTTTGCTGGCGTGGTATCGCAAGCTTGGTTTGCCTGTGAATGAGGGGTATGGCATGACCGAAAACTTGGCTGTGTCGCATTTGACCTTGCCGGGAAAGAATCAAGAGGGAACTGTTGGACCGGCCTACGAGGGCGTCGATGTTCGAATTGACGGTCAGACGGGCGAGATTCAAATGAAGAGCTCCGCCATGATGCTCGGTTATTACAAGGAACCAGAATTGACGCGGGATGCCTTCACTGCAGATGATTGGCTGAAAACTGGCGATAAAGGGCGCATTGATTCAGAGGGTAACTTGCACATCACCGGGCGCGTCAAAGATCTGTTTAAAACGAGCAAGGGGAAGTACGTGGCTCCGGCCCCCATTGAAGACAGATTGGTGATGCACGAGGCGGTTGAGGCCTGTGTGGTCACTGGCGCCAATCTGGGGCAGCCGCTGGGCATTGTGATGCTCAACCCTGACACTGTGTCGAAAATCGCGGACCCGGTACAGAAGGCTGATTTGGAGCGCTCGCTGGCCGCGCACCTGAAATCTATTAATTCAGCGCTGGATCCGCATGAGCAATTGAACTGCATTGTCGTCGTTACTACCGCGTGGACAGTTGACAATGATCTCATCACGCCTACTTTCAAAGTCAAGCGAAATCGCATCGAAGATATTTACTCCGCGAACTATGAACGGTGGGAGGCGTCGGGTCAAAAGGTCATCTGGCAAGCCAAGTGAGCAGGGCGTTCGGAAGATTTTTTGACCTTTTTTGGTTGCGTTTCATTCGCATGTTCGTCATCCGCCGAGTGGGTTACCCACGCCGGCCGGATAGACTAGCCATCTATGGAAAGTAATCGAAATGTTGATGGGCGCCTCACCGAGTTAGAGGTCAAAGCGAGCTTTGCTGAAGATCTACTGGATCAACTGAACCAAGTTGTTGTGCGCCAACAAATGCAAATTGATGCCTTGATTCGCGAGCTTGGTCGGCTGCAACACGCTCACGCTGATGGGGCTCGTGGTGGGGAACGTCACCTCAGTGACGATTTACCACCTCACTACTAGGGGTCTACGGGGCCGCGCCACTCCAGCGTTGGGTGAGTGCTTTGAGTGCTGCAAGTTTGCGTGCTGTGATTCTGGTGATCATTCCGAAATCCAAGTAAAGCGCGGAACCACTGTTCCGTCAATCTCAATGGACTCATTGAACATTGCCGCAGGGCGCACCCAAAGCCCCTGATCGCCGTACAGCGCCCGGTAAAGCGTCATCGGTTCCAGTGTCTCGCTATGACGGACCGTTCCAAGAACTTCATACGGTAGATTCTTGTAGTGACGGTACTTGCCTTGACGTGTTTCGATCAAAGGAGGAAGAGTTTCATCAGACATGGGACAATCCAAAGCTATGCATCCTAAAGCCCTTCTCGACGTTTGTTCCGAACTCGTCCGACTTACTCTCAAATTTGACCATCCCGCTGACGCTATCGTGTCGCGGTTTTTCCGAGACCACCGGGGTCTTGGGCCACGCGAGCGGGCCACGCTCGCTGAGACGGTTTACACCGTGCTGCGGAAAAAGCAGTTGTTCGACCACTTTTCACCATCCGGCTCCGGTCCCAAGGAGCGCCGGTTGGCTATTTTGGGTTTTTATGGTCCCGGTGATTTCTTGCGCAGTGCGTTGACAGAACAAGAAGTCATTTGGTTGGATCAGTGTGAAAAAGTGAATGTGGCTGATCTGATGGAGCGCCATCGTCACAATTTGCCCGACTGGCTGGTTCAGCCGCTCAAAGACCAATTGGGGGATGAGTTCTGGGCACTCGTGGACAGCTTTAATAAGGGGGCTGGCTTGGATCTGCGCGTGAACGCCCTGAATTCCAAGCGTGCAGATATCCAAAAAGAATTGGCGCAGCTAGGAATCAAAGCCCTCCCAACCCCATTTTCTCCGTGGGGCTTGCGCATTGCCGGCAGGCCTGCTTTAAACAAGACAGATGCGTTTACCCGAGGGGCAATCGAGGTTCAAGACGAGGGCTCACAGCTCTTGGCCATGCTGCTTGACGCCAAGCGAGGCGAGATGGTGGTCGATTTTTGTGCGGGGGCCGGCGGTAAAACACTGGCCATTGGCGCAGCAATGCGCAGCACGGGCCGACTGTATGCCTTTGACACTTCAGCGAGCCGGCTTGATTCTTTCAAGTCACGTCAGGCGCGAAGCGGCTTGTCCAACGTTCATCCTGCTGCGATCGCCCATGAGCGCGATGACCGCATCAAACGCTTGTCGGGAAAAATTGACCGGGTATTGGTTGACGCCCCTTGTACTGGCTTGGGTACCTTGCGGCGCAATCCAGACCTTAAATGGCGCCAGTCTCCAGAAGGCGTGCAGGAAATGGCCGTCAAGCAAGCAGCCATTCTGCAAAGCGCGGCGCGCTTGCTAAAGTCGGGTGGACGGTTGGTCTACGCGACCTGTAGCGTTTTGCCGCAGGAGAATGAGGCCATCGCGGAGGCATTCACAGAACTTAACAAGGATTTCTCGCCCCTCAATGCGGGCGAAATTCTGACTGAGTTAAAGGTCGAGGGTGCAGCTACCTTGTGCAGCGGCGGGGTTGATGGGCAGCGTTTTCTTCGGCTTTGGCCGCATCGTCATCAAACCGACGGTTTTTTCGCCGCCGTTTGGCAAAAAGTCTAAAAGGTGAAATGACCTTTGCATTTTGAGGGCTTGCTTATAAATTAAGCAGCGCCTTTGATTGTTGGGTCGTAAACTAACAGACTATGTGCACTGCGTTGCAGCAGTTGCTAACTATCAATACGTCGTTAAGAGATTATTTAATCTATGCCGTTATCAGATTGGAATGCCGTGAGTTTTGTGGTGGACTGGCTAGCCCATGGGGCATTGCGTTTTTCATGGTGGCAAATCGTTTTGTTCACATTGGCCGTCACGCATATTACGATGATCAGTGTCACGGTGTACCTTCACCGACACCAGGCTCATCGGTCATTGGATTTGCATCCTATTGCCTCTCATTTCTTCAGGTTTTGGCTGTGGTTGACGACGGGGCAGGTGACCAAGGAATGGACTGCGATTCACCGTAAGCACCATGCCAAGTGCGAGAAGTCTGAAGACCCCCACAGCCCGCACGTGCATGGCATCAAAACTGTCCTGCTTCAGGGGGCTGAGTTGTACCGAGCTGAGTCCAAAAACATGGAAACCATGGCACGTTTTGGACATGGCACGCCAGACGATTGGATGGAACGAAAAATCTACACTGGCATGTCTTGGCAGGGTATTGTTTTGATGTTGATCATCGACGTCGCGTTGTTTGGCGCTGCAGGACTGACGGTATGGGCTGTTCAAATGGCTTGGACTCCGATCATGGCTGCTGGCATCATTAATGGGGCCGCTCATTATTGGGGTTATCGTAATTTTGAGGCAGCGGACGCAAGTACCAATATCTCACCTTGGGGCATTTTGATTGCTGGCGAGGAGTTGCACAACAATCACCATACCTATCCCACCTCGGCCAAACTGTCGGTGAAGCCTTACGAATTTGACATCGGGTGGATGTACATCAGCTTGATGCAAAGTGTTGGATTGGCCAAGGTCAAGAAAACCCCCCCCAAGTTGGCCTTGGGCGAGCTGCGCCCTCATGCGGATGAAAAGACCTTGGAGGCCTTGATTGCCAATCGGTATGAAATCATGGCAGGGTATGCGATGGACATGCGTCGTGCGTTCAGGGCGGAGTTGCAGGCGTTGCAGGCGCGCCGCGCTGATGCGGGTGTCATTAAGGCTGCCCGACGCTGGCTGCATCGTGATACGGAAAAAGTTCCCGCTGCGGTTGTCGCTCAGTTGGTCGAGGCTCGCGCGGCTTCCCCGGTATTGGACAAGATGGTTGTAATGCGCGAAGAACTTCGACAGATGTGGCTAAGCCGCTCTCACACACGTGAGCAGTTGACGATGGACTTGCAGGCGTGGTGTCACCGAGCGGAGGCCAGTGGGATTTCTGCATTGCAGGAGTTTTCGCTTCGCCTTCGCGCAGCAAGGGCTTAGAGCACTGCAAGACAAGACGTGCAGTTATTCCTCCCTTGCAAAGCCCGCTGACGCGGGCTTTTTTTGGCCATGCTTTTTGTGTGGTGACCTGATATTCGGCGGAGGTGGCCTTTTTGCGAGGGTCTTTTCACGCTCCAAGTTGATTGGGATCGCACATAAAAAAACCCGCTAAAAGCGGGTTTTTTTATGAATGGCACTAAATTACTTCAGCTTCATTTCTTTGTAGTCCACATGCTTGCGAGCTTTTGGATCAAATTTCTTGATCAGCATCTTCTCGGGCATTGTTTTCTTGTTTTTGTCGGTCGTGTAGAAGTGACCGGTGCCAGCTGTAGATTCCAGCTTGATTTTTTCGCGTCCGCCTTTGGTTGCCATGGTCGTTCTCCTTATGCTTGGCCACGTGCGCGCAAATCTGCGAGCACAACGTCAATGCCGTTTTTGTCGATCAAACGCAAACCAGCGTTGGAGATGCGAAGACGAATCCAACGGTTTTCAGTCTCGACCCAGAAACGACGGTATTGCAGGTTCGGCAGGAACCGGCGCTTGGTTTTGTTGTTGGCGTGGGAAACATTGTTTCCAACCATTGGGCCTTTGCCCGTCACTTCACATACGCGTGCCATTTGGACACTCCGATACTTCTTAACGGCCGGCACTGTCAAAAACGGTTTGTTTTCACAAACACGTCGAATCTCGCCCGACCTCACCTCGCCAATAAAAAGGGTGGCGGTAACCCAATCGCCACAGTCACGCCCTCACGGGTTGAATGCAGCAAAGCCCGCCATTATAGCGGGCTTTGCTGCATCAGGCGCGTGGGGCTTGGTCCATTAATCTTGTTCCAAAAACCGCTGCGCGTCCAGCGCTGCCATGCAGCCGGTGCCGGCACTGGTAATTGCCTGTCGATAGACGTGGTCTTGGACGTCGCCTGCCGCGAAGATGCCTGGGACGCTGGTTTGGGTCGCAAATCCTTTCAATCCACCTTGGGTCACGATATAGCCGCCAGCCATTTCCAGTTGCCCTTGGAAAATATCGGTGTTGGGGGAGTGACCGATGGCGATAAAGCAGCCTTTCAGCGTCAGCTCTTCGGTGGCGCCGGTGTCAACGTTCTTAATCCGCACGCCGGTAACGCCACTTTGGTCGCCAAGGACTTCGTCCAGGGTGAAAAAGGTTTTGAGCTCAATCTTGCCGGCGGCAACCTTGGCCATTAGCTTGTCAACCAGAATCGGCTCGGCCTTGAACTTGTCGCGCCGGTGAATCAGGATGACTTTGCTGGCAATATTGGACAGATACAGGGCTTCTTCTACAGCCGTGTTTCCTCCACCCACTACGCAGCAAACCTGGTCGCGGTAGAAAAAGCCGTCACAGGTGGCGCAGCCCGAAACGCCACGTCCCATGAACGCTGTTTCGGACGGTAAACCGAGGTATTTGGCGGAAGCGCCGGTTGAAATAATGAGCGAGTCACAGGTGTACTCGCCGGCGTCACCGGTCAGCTTGTAGGGGCGCTGATTGAAGTCGACGGTGTGAATGTGGTCAAACACAATCTCCGTTTTGAAGCGTTCCGCATGGGCCTGAAAGCGCTGCATGAGTTCGGGTCCTTGGACTCCATCCACATCGGCAGGCCAATTATCGACCTCGGTGGTCGTCATGAGTTGGCCGCCTTGGGCAATGCCAGTGATGAGCAATGGGTTAAGGTTGGCGCGAGCCGCATAGATAGCGGCGGTGTAGCCGGCTGGACCCGAGCCCAAGATTAAGACCCGAGCATGTCTGGTGTTTGACATCTTGAATACCTTTTGTAATAAATGAATGCTGCCGTGTACAGTTCGAGGCACCGAGGAGAAAATCAATAACGCTCCACTCTCAGAGTTGAGCACCTCGGTGATGAATTCATCAATTGTAAGAAACCCATCGATGCTTGCCGGGTGAGGCATGGGAAACCGGGAATAGGGAACTGGAATGTCAATGTTGAGCAATGCAGAGTTAATTCGTCGTGTACCGCTTTTCACGATGATTACTTCGGACCAAGGCGTCCTGCTGTCAGGAGCCGTTGGCAAACAACGCTTTAAGCGCGGTGAAACTATTGTTGAACAAGGGGCGTTGGCTCACTCACTGTTTCTGATATTGGCGGGTCGGGCGCGTGTGGTGATGACCGATCGCCAATCTCGCCAGGTCATTTTGGCCACCCTGAGGCCGGGTGACTATGTGGGCGAAATGAGTTTGATCGACAACGAGCCCCACTCAGCCAGTGTGGTGGCAGAGATTCAGACCGATGTCCTGATATTGGGGCGTGCTGAGTTCGAGCGTTGCCTCAATGAAAACGTCTCCATGGCGCAGGCTGTCATGCGTGGCTTGGTCTTGAGGTTGCGTCAGGCCAACGAAAAGATCGGCTCGTTGGCACTTTTGAACGTTTACGGCCGTGTGGCGAAAGTGCTGATGGGGTATGCGGTGCCAGAAGGCGATCACCAATTGGTTATTCGCGAAAAAATGTCGCGCCAAGACATTGCCAAAATGGTGGGCGCGTCGCGCGAGATGGTCAGCCGTGTGATGCGTGACTTTGAGGAGCAGGGCTTCATCGAAACCGGTGAAGGGGGCTTCATCACGTTGACCGAGAGGCGTGCATCGCCCCGGTGATTCGATTGTCCACTGACCAAGCCAGGCCCCAACTCACACGCGTTTCATGACTTATTCCTTCAACACACTGAACTCCACGCGCGCTGCCAACGCGCAAGCTCGCTCCGGATGGCGGCGGTTTGCGGATGAGATCCTGCTGGTTGTGGGCTTGCTGGCGCTTGTTTTTTGGATCGTGTCGATGGCTACGTACTCTGCCACGGATGTGGCTTGGTCAACCTCAGGCAGTGGAGGCACCTTGGTGAATCGCGCCGGCTGGTTGGGGGCGTGGCTGGCGGATGCAAGCTACTTTGCGCTGGGTTTCTCCGTTTGGTGGTGTCTTGCCGCTGGCGTTCGTGTCTGGCTGTCGAATCTGGCGCGCTGGCTGCGCTCTCGCGAGTTGATCTTGCCCAAGCAAGAAGTGGCGCCGTCGCTCCCGGCCCGCTACTTGCCAGGGCGTTTGGCCTTTTGGTTGGGCCTGTTGTTGTTGTTGGCCGCAAGCACCACTTTGGAGTGGACGCGGTTTTACAGCTTGGAGGCCAGATTGCCCGGGACACGGCGGCGGCATCGCCGGCTACTTTTTAGGACCGTTGAGCGTCAAGTGGCTTGGGTTTTCGGGGTCTGGCTTGTTGGCGATTGCGGTCGGAGTTTTGGGCGCCTCGATGGTGTTTCGATTTTCCTGGGCGCAGGTGGCTGAGCGTTTGGGTGGCTGGCTGTACTTTCAGGTGGATTCACGGCGCAACAAGCGTGAGGTTGCCCAAGATATGGCTCTGGGGCGCAAGGCTGCGCGTGCGCGTGCCAAAGTGGTCACCGTTGAGCGGGAGGACATTGCTGTTCATCATCCAGCGCCGATGGTGATTGAGCCCGTATTGGCCGAGGTGCCCAAGAGCGATCGCGTGGCCAAAGAGCGCCAAAAACCATTGTTCACGGAGATGCCCGACAGCAAGTTGCCGCAGGTTGCCTTGTTGGACAGTGCATTGGAGCGGCAAGAAACCGTGGCCCCAGAGACGCTGGAGATGACCAGCCGGATGATTGAGAAGAAGCTCAAGGATTTTGGTGTGGAGGTGCGAGTCGTACTGGCCCAACCGGGCCCGGTGATTACCCGCTACGAGATTGAACCCGCGACCGGTGTGAAGGGATCACAAATTGTCGGCTTGGCCAAAGACTTGGCGCGCTCCTTGAGTTTGGTTTCGATTCGGGTGGTTGAGACCATACCCGGCAAAAACTACATGGCGTTGGAGCTGCCCAATGCCAAGCGGCAGTCCATTCGCTTGTCGGAAATTCTGGGCTCGCAGGTCTACCACGGCGCAAAGTCACTTCTGACCATGGGCTTGGGCAAAGACATTGTGGGGAACCCGGTCGTGGCCGACTTGGCCAAGATGCCGCACGTGTTGGTGGCAGGCACGACTGGTTCCGGTAAATCGGTGGGTATCAATGCCATGATTTTGAGTCTGTTGTACAAGGCCGACGCGGCGGATGTTCGCTTGCTGATGATCGACCCCAAGATGTTGGAGATGTCGGTTTACGAGGGCATTCCCCACCTGTTAGCGCCGGTGGTGACCGATATGCGCCAGGCCGCGCATGGCCTGACCTGGTGTGTGGCCGAGATGGAGCGCCGCTACAAGCTGCTGAGCAAGATGGGTGTGCGAAATCTGGCCGGCTACAACGTCAAAATTGACGAGGCCAAAGCGCGGGGTGAGCACATTGGCAACCCGTTCAGTTTGACCCCTGAGTCGCCCGAACCCTTGGACCGTTTGCCGCACATCGTCGTGGTGATTGACGAGTTGGCCGACCTGATGATGGTCGTGGGCAAGAAAATTGAAGAATTGATTGCCCGGTTGGCCCAAAAGGCGCGTGCCGCCGGTATCCACTTGATTTTGGCCACACAGCGACCCAGTGTGGACGTGATCACCGGCCTGATCAAGGCCAATATTCCGACGCGTATTGCCTTTCAGGTAAGCAGCAAGATCGACAGTCGCACCATTCTGGATCAGATGGGGGCCGAGGCCCTGCTGGGCATGGGTGACATGCTCTACATGGCCAGCGGCACGGGTTTGCCTATTCGTGTGCATGGTGCCTTCGTCAGCGACGAAGAAGTGCACCGGGTGGTGAGCTATTTGAAGTCGCAGGGTGAGCCCAATTACGTTGAGGGATTGCTGGAAGGTGGAACTGTGGACGGCGAAAGTGATCTCAATGGGGATCCGGTCGGTGAAAAAGACCCGATGTACGACCAAGCCGTCGAAGTCGTGTTGAAAAACCGCAAGGCCAGCATCTCACTGGTGCAACGTCATCTGAAGATTGGTTACAACCGCGCGGCGCGCTTGGTTGAAGACATGGAAAACGCCGGTTTGGTGAGCTCCATGAGTAGCAGTGGACAACGTGAAATTTTGGTGCCAGCGCGCGCTGAATGACAAGGAATTGAATGAAGAAGGTTTTAGTTGCTATTGGTTTGATAGCGTCTTGCGCAGGTTCCGCTTGGGCTGGGGGCCTAGAAAGCTTGGAATTGTTTGTGTCGACCGTCAAGACGGGCCGGGCCGAGTTCACTCAAGTGGTGAGTGCCCCGCCCAAAGACGGTCAATCACCCCGCGTCAAGACGTCCAGTGGCACGTTTGAATTTTCTCGCCCCAATCGTTTCAAGTTTATTTACACCAAGCCATTTGCGCAAAGCATCGTCGCTGACGGGCAGACCCTGTGGCTGTTTGATGTCGACTTGAATCAGGCCACCGCCCGCAAACAAACGCAGGTACTTGGCTCCACGCCGGCGGCGTTGATTGCGGCAGCCCCTGATTTAAAGGCACTTCAGGCTGATTTCACCCTGACCAATGCGCCCGACAAAGACGGTTTGCAGTGGGTGGCTGCGACGCCGAAGTCGAAAGATGGGCAGTTGGACACCGTTCGGGTCGGTTTCAAAGCCTCTGGGAAAACCGCTGAATTGGCAGCACTGGAGATTTTGGATAGCTTTGGACAACGCTCATTGCTGACCTTCAACAAGGTGGAGGTCAATCCCGCTCTGGCCGCTGACGCATTCCAGTTCAAACCGCCAGCGGGAACGGATGTGATTCGGCAGTAATGCAGCGCAGTGCTGGCATGCGGCTGAATTGGCCGCGCTCACACGGCCACGGGCAATCCGTTGAATGCCACGCGCCACGCCAGATGTGCGAATACCTATGACAACCCGCTCTTTGACGTTGACCAAGCCTGGCGCCAACGCTCTGTCTCACCCCGTTTATTGGCAGCAGGTCAACGGCCAAACCAAGCGCCCCACGACTGTTTTTGAGGCCCATCATGGCTGACCTGTTTGAAAATAAACCCACACCCCCTCTTGCGGAAGCCCTTCGACCCAAGGTGCTGGATGAGGTGATTGGGCAGTCCCACTTGCTGGGGGACGGCAAGCCGCTCAAGCTCGCTTTCCTGTCTGGCAAACCACACTCCATGATTTTGTGGGGCCCGCCGGGGGTGGGTAAAACCACCTTGGCTCGACTGACCGCCAAAGCCTTTGCTTGTGAGTTCATCGCGCTGTCAGCCGTGTTCTCGGGCGTCAAAGACATTCGTGCGGCGATGGAGCAAGCCCAGCAGAATCTGTCGCAAGGCAAGCACACGATTCTGTTCGTGGACGAGATTCACAGATTCAACAAATCCCAACAAGATGCCTTGTTGCCCTATGCGGAATCAGGCTTGGTGACCTTTATTGGTGCAACCACTGAGAACCCTTCCTTCGAAGTTAACTCGGCGTTGTTGTCCCGCTCGCAGGTTTATGTTCTGAAA
Source organism: uncultured beta proteobacterium (assembly GCA_963781205.1). Lineage (GTDB taxonomy): Bacteria > Pseudomonadota > Gammaproteobacteria > Burkholderiales > Burkholderiaceae_C > Rhodoferax. The sequence goes on from CAWAFG010000006.1 coordinate 136,345, forward strand.
TCGTTGACTGACGATGAACTCAAACAGTTGCTCGCGAGGGCCCAGCAAGAGGTGCTGGGGCATTTGACCTTTGATGAGTTGTCTGTCGAAACGCTGATTGGTTATGCCGATGGAGACGCCAGACGATTGCTCAATCTGCTGGAGCAGTGCGGCACAGCGGCAGGTTCTGCGGGGGTCACTGATATCAATGCAGAGTTCATTCAGAATGCACTGACTCTGAATTCACGGCGGTTTGACAAAGGGGGTGACAACTTCTACGACCAGATTTCCGCTTTGCATAAATCTGTTCGCGGATCCAACCCTGATGCGGCACTCTATTGGCTCACACGAATGTTGGATGGTGGTGCCGATCCACGCTATCTGTCGCGGCGCATTGTTCGCATGGCGTGGGAAGACATTGGGCTTGCTGACCCAAGGGCCATGCAGATCGCCAATGACGCAGCCTTGACCTTCGAGCGCTTGGGCAGCCCGGAAGGCGAGTTGGCACTGGGGCAAGCGGTGATCTATCTGGCCATTGCTGCCAAAAGCAATGCGGGTTACATGGCTTACAACAAGGCTCGCGCCTTTGTCAAACAAGACAAGAGCCGCGAGGTTCCGGTTCACCTTCGCAACGCACCTACCAAGCTGATGAAGGAACTGGGCTACGGCCATGAATACCGCTATGCCCATGATGAACCCAATGCCTATGCGGCCGGAGAGACTTACCTGCCTGAGGGAATAGGTCAACCGGGTTGGTACAAGCCCGTCCCAAGAGGCCTTGAGGCCAAAATTGCAGAGAAGCTCGCCTATTTGAAGACGCTTGATGACGAGGTCAACAAAAAGTAGCCAAAAAGCGTCGTTTTTAAGCGTGTTTCAAGTGCGAAGAGTCGGCGCCGCAGGCGTGGCTCAAAGGATAATGCGACCATGAAAAAAGTGACTGTTCGCGCAACAAAACCCGGCGATGTTGACGCCCTGCTTCAACTCCAAAAACGGGTTTATCCCACTATTGCGCCCTGGCGGCGTGACCATCTTGCCAATCAGCTGGCCATTTTTCCAGAAGGCCAGTTGATTGCCGAGATCGATCAACGCATTGTGGGTTGCGCCAGTTCCTTGGTCATTTTGTGGGACGAATGGGCAGACGAGCACACTTGGCGTGAAATCACGGCGGCAGGCACTTTCAGTACGCACAACCCCGAGGGCTTCACTTTGTATGGCGCCGAGGTCTTTGTGGACCCGAGTTTGCGGGGACAACGTGTGGGGCACACCTTGTATGAAGGACGTCGCCAGTTGTGTCGGCATTTGAACCTGCGACGCATCACCGCGTGCGGCAGATTGCCGGGCTACCGGGCGGTATCCCACCTGATGCCTATAGAGTTGTATGTCAAAAAGGTGCTGTGGGGTGACCTTGTTGACCCCGTGTTGAGTTTTCAATTGCGGGAGGGATTCCACTTCTGCGGCATCATGAGCGACTACTTGCCAGAGGATGACGATTCCTGCGGGCAGGCGTCCCTGATTGCCTGGGTCAATCCAGCCTATGACCCCACACGCCAGACGGCGCTTCAAATCGCTTCTTCATCCCTAACCGAGCTTCAGCCATGACCGAAATTGTTAAGCCAATGCAACCCGCGTTTCAACCCAGCCAAGGTATTGTTCGCATTGCGGCCGTTCAGTATTTGTTGCGTGCCATTGACAGTTGGGACGATTTTGAGAACCAGGTTCGGTTTGTCATGAAGGCAGCGGGAGACTACAAACCTCAATTTGTCATGTTTCCCGAGATTTTCACGACCCAGTTGTTGTCTTTTATGGACACCGGCGATCTGCGAAAAGCAGTGCGTGAGATGAACGACTACACAGAGCGCTATGTGGCGCTGTTCAGTGAACTGTCGGCGCAGTGGGGCGTCTACATCATTGGCGGCAGCCATCCGACCATCACGGACGGCAAACTGATGAACACGGCTTACTTGTTCTCACCTGAAGGCAAAGTGTTCACCCAGGACAAGATTCACCTGACGCGGTGGGAAAAAGAAAAATGGAAGGGCGATCCGGGCCACAACCTGCGCGTGTTTGATACGTCTTACGGGCGAATCGCCATATTGATCTGTTACGACATCGAGTTTCCAGAGTTGTCGCGCATGGTGTGCGAACAGGGTGCGGACATTATTTTTGTGCCTTCATGCACAGACGACCGACAAGGGTTTCTGGCGGGTTCGCTACTGCTGCCATGCGCGCGCTATTGAAAATCAGGTGTATGTCGCCGTGACTGGCACAGTTGGCAACTTGGCTGTGGAAGGGCTGGGTCTTCATTTTGGCCAGGCCGCCATCATCACGCCGTCAGATTTTCCGTTCGCGCGTGATGGTATTGCGGCTGAGGGCGTCCCCAATATGGAGCAAATTGTGATTGCCGATGTCGACCTCGCCAAGTTGGTCAGCAATCGTGTCAATGGCACCACGATTCCCTTGTATGACAAGCGCGTCGATGTGTATGACAACGCTGTTGAGATTGTTGCTGCTGGTTAACTTCATCAGACCGATAGGTGGAAAGACGGTTCGCGCACACCGTCCATAAGGCGACGAGAGACAAAGACCTCACTGATGAAGACGCTGGTTTGTGTCCTGCATTGACGTTAAACAGCTTTCAATTGGGTTGCGAACGTCAATGATCAAAATCAACGGCGCCAATGGGAAGTGGGGTAGTATTTGGCGCCTCTTTGTTACTTTTGATCGCACTGCACAAAGGGGGTGTCAGGGCTTGATTGCTTTGGCTCAAGAGAGCGGCCCTGCCAAACCGCGATGCGGTTGAGTCGATGTGATACCCCTTTTTTGCGGTGAAAGGCCAGATTGGAAATCCGATGGATGCGTCAATAGCACTCACTGCTGCGAGCACGTTCTTGGGTTTTGTCATGGGTGGGCTTTACCTTCGTGAGCGCCAGCGCGCTACTGCCTTGGCGGCGGCGCTGGATTTGGCGTCAAAAGGCCAGATGGAGCCCGCAACCCTCAACGAGTCCGCAACAGGCTTGTTGTCCCGAACCCGTTTTGACGCCATTCTGACCCGAGGCGGCGACAAGGTTGACCGCCGCGGTGGCTCGTTTTGCGTGCTCTACCTGGCACTGGACAACTTTCGGGATGCTGAACGACGCCTTTGGGCACGCAGTCGGCGATGAGTTGCTTCAGTCCGTGTCTCAGCGGCTGGGTGACAAAGTGGGCGCTAAAGCCGCCATTTGTCATATTTCGGCCGGCGAGTTTGCCATGATCGTGAATGGCAGTGTTTCCACTGGCTTGTCCGCCGCCAAGCGCGTGATTGAAGTTCTGGGTGAGCCATTTCAGGTGGATTGCACCAAAACCCAGTTGAGCGTGTCCATTGGTATTGCCTGCTATCCGGAGCACGGCGCTCTGGGTAAGCTGTTGGGTCATTCCGCGCTGGCCATGCGCAGTATCAAATCCAATGGCGGTGGCGGTTTTTGCCTCTATGACGTCAAGATGGGGGTTGAGGTGCGCGAGCAGACGATGTTGGTCAATGAGTTGCGCCAAGCGCTCGAATTGAACCAGTTTGAACTCTACTTCCAACCCAAAATGGATGCGCTCAGTCTGCAGGTCACTGCGGCAGAGGCGCTGCTGCGCTGGCACCACCCTGAGCGCGGTATTGTGGGGCCCGACATCTTTATTCCGCTGGCTGAGCGCTATGGTTTGATCAGCGCCATTGGCAATTGGGTGCTTGAAGAGGCCTGCCGCACGGCGGCGCGTTGGCGCGAACGGGGCTTGCGCATGCGAGTGGCGGTCAACTTTTCCGGCTACCAGGTGCGTGAAGACGACTTGGTCGACCGAATTGAGGCTGCGCTTCGACGCCACCACATCCAGCCGGGCCGATTCACGTGTGAAATCACCGAGTCGGTGGCCATGGAAGACACCAAAGTCACTCAGCGCACTTTCGACAAGATGCGTCAGGCCGGGTTTCACGTGTCGATTGACGATTTCGGCACCGGCTATTCCAGCCTGGGCACCCTGCGCAAACTGCCTGCGGCCGAATTGAAAATCGATCGCACCTTTGTCTCTGACCTTGAGGAAAGCGAAGATGCCCGCTCTATCGTCAAGTCGATTGTTGACATGGCCAGGGCCTTGGGTTTGCGCGTGGTGGCTGAAGGGGTGGAGACTGTTGGGCAGCGCGAACTGCTGGTTGCCATGGGGTGCGATGAGCTGCAGGGTTTTCTGTTTTCATTGCCGATTCCGGCGCAGGAGTTAGAGCGTCTGGCCTTGGATGAAGATGGTCTGGATGAGGTGGAATTTCGCCCGTCTCTTTACGCGCCGTCCCTGTACGCCGCGCCTTGGTCGGCTGAACCCGTCAGTGGCTACCAGGAGCTTCCTGACCCGGATGGCACGGTCCACTGAGGCGAGCCATACGGTTGGGGCACGCTTGCCTTACTGGACCGGAAGCGCAATCGAGCGCTTGACTTCTTTGAGTGAAAAACTGGTGGAAATTTCTCTGACCCCTGGCAAGCCCCGAATGTTGCTGCGCACGAAGTCGGCAAACGATTCCAGATCCCGCGATACGACCTCCAGCTGATAGTCGTAGCGACCCGACAGGTTGTGGCAGGCCAGCACCTGGGGCAGGGCGACCACTTCGCGCTCGAACGCGGCAGCCATGTCCGGGGTGTGGTCGTGCATCGCCAGGTGCACAAACCCCAGCACGCCGTACCCCAACTGTTTGCGGTCTAACCGGGCGTGATAGCCGGCGATCACACCGCACTCCTCCAAGTGACGAACTCGGCGCCAGCAGGGTGACTGGGACAGTGACACCCGCTCGGCCAGTTCGCCAATGGTGGTTCGCCCATCTTTTTGCAGCGCATCCAGCAACTGCCGGTCAGTGTTGTCGAGCTTGAGTTCTTCTTTGGGCATGATTTGCCTTCAATTGTTTTTAAGTGGGTTAAATAATCTGATTGGTTTGAATATAACTGCACAAATCAGCAAAATATTTGCCAGCCGTGGGCTCAAAATTTCTCTTCATAAGGCCAGAAGACCAAAGACTTTGGGCCGCACAGGCTGGATTGCCAGGAAAAGCGCACTAACACCAGCCGCGCCGAGCATGGAGGCAAGGGCGTGGTGTGTCACCGCTGCGGCCCGCCTTTTCAACAATCACAACGAGACTATTTCATGACCGCCACCACAAAAAACGCCAATGGGTTCAGCACCCGTGCCATCCATTTTGGGTACAACCCGGCTGAGAACAAAGGGGCGCTGGTCCCGCCGATTTATACGTCTTCGACCTACGCCTTTCCCGATGTGGCCTATGGCGCGCGCTGCTTTGCGGGCGAAGAGCCAGGTTATTTTTATACCCGCATCGCCAACCCGACATTGGCGTTGCTGGAAGGGCGCCTTGCCAGTCTGGAGGAGGGTGCAGGCGCCGTTGTGTTCGGTTCTGGCATGGGGGCCATCACGGCAACCTTGTGGTCCATGCTGGAGCAGGGCGACGAGGTGCTGGCGGACATGACGCTCTACGGTTGCACCTATGCGTTTCTGAATCATGGTTTGACGCGGTTCGGCGTCACGGTTCGCCATGTCGACATGACCGACCCCGCGAACGTGGCCGCTGCCATGGGGCCCAAAACACGGGTGGTGTATTTCGAGACGCCTGCCAACCCCAATATGCGCTTGGTGGATATTGAGGCAGTCGCCGCCATTGCCCACGCCGGTGGCGCGAAAGTGGTGGTGGACAACACCTATTGCACGCCCTATTTGCAGCAGCCTTTGTTGTTGGGCGCCGATGTGAGCGTGCACTCCATGACCAAGTACCTGGGTGGCCATGGCGACTTGACCGCAGGGGCCGCCATCTTTGCTGATGCCGAGTTGGCCATGAAAGTACGACTGTTTGGACTGAAAGACATGACCGGTGCCGTGATGTCAGCGCAAGACGCCCATCTGGTGATGCGGGGGCTGAAGACGCTCACTTTGCGCATGGATCGGCACTGCCAGAGTGCCCAGGTGGTGGCAGAAATGCTGGAGCAGCACAGTACGACCAAGGTGGTGCACTTTCCTGGCTTGCCCAGTAGCCCGCAGCATGAATTGGCAAAGCGCCAGATGCGTCAATTTGGTGGCATGGTGGCGTTTGAATTAAACGGTGGGCTGGATGCCGGCATCCGTTTCATGGATGCCCTTAAGTTGGTGACGCGAGCCGTGAGTTTGGGTGACGCTGAAACATTGGCTCAACACCCCGCCAGCATGACGCACTCCACCTACACCCCCGAAGAGCGCGCGGCCTCTGGCATCCCTGAGGGGCTGGTTCGTCTGTCCATTGGGCTGGAAGATATTGACGACATATTGGCAGACCTGCGTCAGGCCTTGGATCGCGCGGCGGTGTGATCAGCGCTGGACGCTCTGGCAGGGCGCTTGGTGAGCGTTAATTTGGTTTCGCACAAGAGCGCCGCATTGCTCAAGCGAGCTCATCGCACTTTCCCTGAATGCCCCACTTTGGGGCCAATCGGGCACCATAAAACGACAGCCCAGGGAGGTGTGCATCTCCGGTGGCTCAAGCTGGATTTGCAATCAATATCAAAATGCTATCTATTTAGGAGCTAGCTGCGCAGTATTTACAAGCGCGTTGGGCATAAAACACCTGCGGCGTTCGGCCGCCAATTGGAGTGCAGTGGCTGGCTGCCATCGTCAAGGATTTGTCACCATGGGTCTCATGCACTGAGTGAGACTTGCTGCCGCGAATACAACAGCCAACGCACCCTGCCCGTGGCCGCTGTGATTCGGTGGCGGATCGGCTTCGGTGATTCAACGCGGCGTTTGGCAAGGTGCATAAAATACCTAGTATTAGCAAGACTTATAGAGAGTGGCATTAAGTGATGAATGAGGGTAAACCCACGCCTTGTCAGTGTTGTGGGGGGGGACCCCTTCTATACAATCCCGTCCACTCAATCGCTGGCGTTTTGACGTTGGCAAAGTTATTGCTTGGATCCCGGTAGAGCCCACAAAGCCGGCCCACTTGTCATCATTCAGTTGATCGGGGGCTCGGTCAAAATTCGGAGAAGTTTATGGATATTCTTTTACAGCAGGTCATTAATGGTCTGGTGTTGGGCAGCATGTATGCCCTTGTCGCACTGGGCTACACCATGGTGTACGGCATCATTGGCCTGATCAATTTCGCCCACGGTGAAGTTCTGATGATCGGCGCACTGACCAGCTGGAGCATCATTGGCATGATGAAGGACGCGATGCCTGGCATTCCGTCTTGGTTAATTCTTTTCCTGTCCTTGATCATTGCTTGCGTGGTGGCCGCCACCTTGAACTTTGTGATCGAGAAGCTGGCTTACAGGCCGCTGCGCAACAGTCCTCGATTGGCACCCCTGATCACCGCCATTGGTATGTCGATCTTCTTGCAAGCCGTTGCCATGGTGATCTGGAAGCCCAACTACAAGTCGTTTCCGGCCATGTTGCCGACAACGCCATTTGAGTTCGGTGGCGCGGTCATCTCCCCCACACAGGTTCTCATTCTTGGCCTCACCGCAGTGTCCTTGGCCATTCTGATGTGGCTCGTGCATTACACCAAGCTCGGTCGCGCCATGCGTGCGACAGCAGAAAACCCACGCGTCGCAGCCCTGATGGGCGTCAAGCCTGACATGGTCATTTCTGCCACCTTCCTGATTGGCGCCGTGCTCGCCGCGATTGCCGGTGTGATGTGGGCTGCCAACTATGGCGTGGCTCACCACACCATGGGCTTCTTGCCTGGACTGAAGGCCTTTACAGCTGCGGTTCTGGGCGGTATCGGTAACCTCGGCGGCGCCGTGGTCGGTGGTATTTTGCTCGGTCTGATTGAAACCCTCGGCGCTGGTTACATCGGCGATTTGACGGGCGGTGTGTTTGGCAGCAATTACCAGGACATCTTCGCCTTTATTGTGTTGATCATTGTGCTGACATTGCGCCCCTCTGGTTTGCTCGGCGAGCGCGTGGCGGATCGCGCTTAAAGGATATTCATCATGAAACAACAAAAGAATATATTTCTCTTTGCCTTGGCGGCTCTGGGTGTTCTCGTCCTGCCTCTGGTGCTTCAGGGGTTTGGCGATGCTTGGGTTCGCATTGCTGACATGGCCTTGCTCTATGTCCTGCTCTCCCTGGGCTTGAACATTGTGGTGGGTTATGCCGGCTTGCTGGACTTGGGCTATGTGGCGTTTTTCGCCCTTGGCGCCTACATGTATGCCTTGTTGGGTTCGCCTCACCTGATTGAGACTTTCCCCGCCATTGCGGCCATGTTCCCCAACGGCATGCACATGCCGATCTGGATCGTGATTCCGCTGGCCGCCGCCCTGGCCGGACTGTTTGGCATCTTGCTGGGTGCACCCACCTTGCGCCTGCGCGGTGACTACTTGGCCATTGTGACTTTGGGATTTGGTGAAATCGTGCGGGTTTTCATGAACAACCTGGACTATCCGGTCAACATCACCAACGGCCCCAAAGGCTTGGGCACCATTGATTCTTTCCACATTTTTGGCATGGACTTCGGCGAGAACCTGATGGTTTTTGGCTTCGATGTGTCCTCAGTGTCCCTGTACTACTACCTGTTCCTGTTCCTGGCCGTTTTCAGTGTGATCATCTCGCACCGCTTGCAGTTGTCCCGCGTTGGTCGTGCCTGGATGGCGATTCGTGAAGACGAAATCGCCGCCAAGGCCATGGGCATCAACACCCGCAACCTGAAGCTGATGGCCTTCGGCATGGGCGCCACCTTTGGTGGTGTGTCCGGTGCGATGTTTGCCTCTTTCCAGGGCTTCGTTTCCCCAGAGTCCTTCAGTCTGATGGAGTCCGTCATGATTGTGGCCATGGTGGTGTTGGGCGGTATTGGACATTTGCCCGGCGTGATTCTGGGTGCGATTTTGCTGGCCTCCCTGCCGGAGGTTCTGCGTTATGTGGCCGGTCCGCTGCAATCCATGACGGACGGTCGTCTGGATGCGTCCATTCTGCGTCAGTTGCTGATTGGCCTGGCCATGATCTCCGTCATGTTGCTGCGTCCTCGTGGCTTGTGGCCTGCGCCTGAGCATGGCAAGGCTCTGCAAAACAACTAGGCGTGATAACAAGCAGAGCAGTGTGTCGACCCCCGTGTCAGCGCACTGTTCTCAACAGAATGTAATGGAACGAACATGACAGACACAGTACTCAACGTCTCCGGCGTCTCCAAGCGCTTCGGTGGCCTGCAGGCCCTGAGCGATGTGGGCATCAAAATCGAGCGTGGCCAGGTCTATGGCCTGATCGGCCCCAATGGCGCCGGAAAAACCACTTTTTTCAACGTGCTGACGGGTCTCTACACGCCAGACAGCGGTAGCTTTAACCTGGCCGGAAAACCCTACCAGCCCACAGCGGTGCACGAAGTGGCCAAGGCCGGCATTGCCCGCACCTTTCAGAACATTCGTTTGTTCGCAGAAATGACGGCGCTGGAAAACGTGATGGTGGGGCGCCACATCCGCACGAGCTCGGGCCTGTTGGGCGCGATCTTCCGCACCAAGAGTTTCAAGGCGGAAGAAAAAGCCATCACTGAGCGCGCTCAGGAGTTGCTCGACTACGTGGGCATTGGCCATTTGGCCGAGTTCAAGTCACGCACCCTGAGTTACGGCGACCAACGGCGCCTGGAAATTGCCCGTGCTTTGGCGACAGACCCTCAGTTGATCGCTTTGGACGAGCCTGCTGCCGGCATGAACGCCACCGAAAAGGTCATGCTGCGCGAGCTGATTGACAAAATTCGCAATGACAACCGCACCATTTTGCTCATCGAACACGACGTCAAATTGGTCATGGGCCTGTGCGATCGCGTCACCGTGCTGGACTACGGCAAGCAAATTGCCGAAGGCACACCGGCCGATGTTCAGAAGAATGAAAAAGTGATTGAAGCCTACCTAGGCACCAGCGGGCACTGATATGACAAAAACTCTCCTCAAAATTTCCGGCCTTAAAGTGGCTTACGGCGGTATCCAGGCCGTTAAAGGCGTAGATTTCGAAGTCCGTGAAGGTGAACTGGTTTCCTTGATTGGCTCCAATGGTGCAGGCAAAACCACCACCATGAAGGCCATCACAGGTTCCTTGCCCCTGAACGATGGGGACATCGAGTACTTGGGCAAAAGCATTCGCGGCCAAGGGCCTTGGGACTTGGTTAGACAAGGTCTGGCCATGGTGCCGGAAGGTCGTGGTGTGTTCACCCGCATGACGATTCTTGAGAATCTGCACATGGGTGCCTACATTCGTGACGACAAGGCCGGCATCCTGGCTGACATTGACAAGATGTTCACCATTTTCCCGCGCTTGAAAGAGCGTCGTGACCAGTTGTCAGGCACCATGTCTGGTGGTGAGCAGCAAATGCTGGCCATGGCCCGTGCGCTGATGTCTCGCCCCAAGGTCTTGCTGCTGGACGAGCCTTCCATGGGTCTGTCGCCCATCATGGTTGACAAGATTTTTGAAGTGGTTCAAGACGTCTTTGCGCAGGGCGTGACTGTCTTGCTGGTTGAGCAGAATGCCAGCCGGGCGTTGGCGATTGCAAACCGGGGCTATGTGATGGACTCCGGTCTGATCACCATGACCGGCAATGGCAAAGACATGCTGAACGATCCGCAAGTTCGTGCGGCTTACCTGGGCGAGTAAGGTTCTCTAACCCGTTCTGCAAGGCTTGCGAGCAAAGACGCACGGCCCTGAAATGACAAAAGCCCCGGTGATCTCACCGGGGCTTTTCTGCGTCTGGATGGAGTTGATTGATTTGCCGTGTCTGGCACTCACTCGCTATGATGGCCCACTCAAGTAGTTGCAGGGAGCGGTAACGATGATCAGTGGGTTGACCGGGTTTCAGGTGCAGGGCAAGAGGTTTTTGTCGAAGGCCTTGCTGTTGCCTTGCCTGTGTTTTGTGGCCGTACCCGCCAAGGCGGCCGACTACTTTTACACGGTCAAGCCAGGCGATCACCCCTGGAATCTCGCCGAGCGATTTTTGACGCGTCCCGAGATGGCGCTTCAGTTGCAGGCCATCAACAAAATAGCCGATGACCGTCGCATTCAGCCGGGCGAAAAACTCCGAATCCCGCTGTCCTGGTTGAAGCTCACACCGCTGCAGGTGAAGGTACTGGCGGTTTCCGGCAACGCCACCACCGTCGTGGGGGGGGTGGCCAACGCGCTGGTGCAGGGCATGTTGTTAAAGCCGCCCATGACCTTGGCGACAGGAGAGGTCGGCAGTGTCAGTCTGCTGTTCGCGGATGGGTCCCGAGTGCTGGTCCGTGCGGACTCTGAGGTACACATCAAGCAAGCGCACCAGCAATTGATGAATCGGGTGAACTTGGTGGAGTTGATTTTGTCGCGCGGAAGTCTGGAGAGTCAGATCATTCCCATGGGGGATTCGGGCGGCCGGTTTCAAATTCGCACGCCGGCGGCTGTGGCCGCGGTTAGAGGGACGCAGTTCCGCGTGAGTGCGCAGCACGACGAACTCAAGACGGAGGTGTTGACGGGCCGCGTCAGTGTTGCCAATCCGGTCGGAGAGGTGTTGGCCACAGAAGGCCACGGCAGTGTGGTGCGGGGCAAGGGCGCGCCACCCAGCGACCCGGTTCGCCTGCTGGATGCCCCCGACTTGGCGGGGCTCAGTCACCTTGTGGAGCGCTTGCCCCTTGATTTGCCGTTTAACGCACTTGCGGGTGCGACGGCTTACCGAACCCAGATCGCGCCTAGCGTTGCTTTTGAAACCCTGTTGTCCGATGAAGTCAGCACTCTACCCCGGATGCGTGCTCGAGAAATTGAGGATGGCACCTATGTGGTGCGGGTGCGTGGCGTGGATGCCCAGGGGCTGGAAGGGTGGTCGGCCCAGCACGCACTGACCTTGCATGCCCGCCCCGAACCGCCGCTGCTGATCGAGCCTGCACCAGAGGCTGTGTTGCAATCTGGTTGGCCGTTATTTCGTTGGACGCTAACCACGCCCGACTGGCGCTACCGGTTCCAGGTGATGGCCGGCAACAGCATGACAGCTTTGGTGGACCAGGAGGTCCGCAGCGGTGATCAACCGACGAACGCTCAGGCGCTGTCGCCGGGCCTGTATCGTTGGCGAGTGGCTGCGATTCAACCCGGAAAAGGGCAGGGTCCATGGGGTGACCTGCAGTCATTTCGGCGAGTGCTGCCGGGGCCTGGTGTTGAGGTCCCCCAATCTGTTGATGGACGGTTGGTGCTTCGTTGGGCGGGTCAGGAGGCAGGTGAAACCTACCATTTACAGGTGGCAAAGGTGGCCGATTTTCTTGATCCAGCGGTCGATGTCAAGGTCAATCAGCCCCAGCACTCGCTTGAAAGTCTGGCGCCCGGGGTTTACCGTGTCAGGGTGCGGACCATCGGCGCTGACGGCTTCACCGGGCTCTGGGGTGATGTCCAAACGTTTGAGGTTGCGCAGCCAGAAGCATCGCGCTGGCCCATGCTGCTGCTCTTGATTCCATTCCTAGGCTAGCGGCCGTGCGAGCCCTGAGGTCCGGTACTCCGTCCCGCATGACGGCCATCAAGGCCGGTATCAGGGCTGGGGTGCGGCGGTCGGCGGGGTGGCTGGCCGGCGTGATCACGCTGGGGTTTCTGGTGATGTGGCCGCCGTCGTTGGTACAGCGGCTGAACCTGTTGGCCTATGACCTGCTGGCGCCTGCGCAACCCATGACGAGTCACGGCCCCGTTGTCATTGCCATTGATGACGCCAGCCTCGCTGAACTGGGGCGCTGGCCTTGGCCTCGGGATCGCTATGTGGCGTTGATCGACAAGTTAGATCAAGTCGGCGCAGCAGCGATTGGGTTGGACATTTTGTTTTCTGAACCCGATCTGGCTAATCCGGGGAGCGACTCGTCCTTGGTGGCAGCTTTGGCCCGAAATCCAAAAGTTGTGTTGCCAGTGGCGCCGGGGCAAACGCCCGGGCAGGGGCTGTTGGGCCCCTCAGCCCTTCACCAAGCAGGTGGCAAGCCACCCTCGCTTGGGCATGTGGACGTTGAATTTGATCTGGACGGACAGGTGCGCCGCCTCTACCTGCTCGCTGGTGACGGGCAAGCTCAAACGCCCGCCTTTGCATTGGCCATGCGTCAAGTCGTTGATCCCTCTTTCTCCGGATCCAAGGTGCCAGGGCTTCGCTCCAGCTTGCCTCCCCGCGCAGATCTTGGGATCTGGGTGCGCGATCAAGAGGTTCTGCTGCCCCGGCTGCAACTCAGTCCAACATTGTCTTTTGCGCAGGTGATGCGTTCACCCGAACTCTTGACCCCCTTGCGTGGACGGGCGGTGTTCATCGGTGTAACCGCGGCCGGTTTGGGGGCCGAGTTGGTCACACCGTTGCTGACAACGCAGTCCTCATTGCCTGCTGTGCAGCTTCACGCCCAGGTCTATGCGGCGCTGCAGCAAAACGCGTTGTTGCAGCGCGGAACCGCGTGGGCAATGGTGCTCGTCGCACTGGCGCTAATGAGCAGCCTCGCGTGGTGGCCCCAGCGGGAGGGGCAGCGTGCGTGGATGACGGGTCGGCTTGTTGTTGACCCCTTTGGTGCTGAGTGGCTTGGCGCTGCACTGGGTCAAGTTCTGGTTCGCCCCGGCCGCGGCCACCTTGGCGATGGCGGTGGCGCTCGTGTGTTGGTGGGCTGAACAGTTTCGGCAGGTACGTCGCCAAGTGCAACAACAACGCCAGCATGCGTTGGCCACTTTGAGTGCCATTGGCGACGCTGTCATTACCCTGGACAGTTCTGACCTGGGCATTCGCTATGCCAACCCCACCGCAGAAATGCGCTCGGGCCTGGGGCCGCTTCGGGGCCGTGCCTTATGGGACGCGTTGCCCTTGACGTCAGAAAGTCAGGCGCGATTGAACGCCGCCATGGACGAGTGCCGACAATCCGAGCGCCGGGTGGAACTGATGGCCCCGTTAAGCCTGGCAGGCGGCGTTCAGGGCGCGGGCCACGCCTACCGGGCCATCGTTAACCCCTTGCTCAACCCGGAAGGGCAGCTGGACGGCCTGGTTCTGGTGCTCTCCGACGTGACTGCTGTGTTGTCTGCGGCTCGGGCCTTGGACTATGCCGCCACCCACGACGCACTCACTACCTTGCCCAACCGCTTGTTGCTACAACAACGACTGGGGCTGGCGTTGGCCCGGGCCCAGCGCAGCGGGAATGGCGCCGCGGTTCTGTTTCTTGACCTGAACCGGTTCAAACGGGTGAATGACAGTTTGGGCCACCGGGTGGGGGACCAGGTGTTGCGAGTGGTGGCACAGCGCTTGCTCGACATTTGTCGGGACACCGATACCGTGGCCCGTTGGGGTGGGGATGAGTTTGTGGTGGTGCTTGAGGTGCTGCGCGATCAGCGGGACGCCGCCGCTGCGGCTGCCAAAATCATTGACGCTTTGTCTCAAGAGCTGGAATTCAACGACGACATGGGTCACCTGAGTTTGTCTTGCGCGGTGAGCGTGGGCGTGGCCATGGTTCCACAAGACGGGGACAACGTGGACGACTTGCTGTCTCGGGCGGAGGCCGCCATGTACCGCGCCAAAGCCCAAGCGCAGGCCAGTTTTCACTTTTGGTCTGAAGATCTCAACACACGAATGCATGCCCGCCTGGGCTTGGACGTGGACCTGCGCCATGGCCTGCGTGACGAGCAGTTCGTGCTGTATTACCAGCCACAGATTTGTTTTACCAGTGGCGATTTGGTGGGCATGGAGGCGTTGATGCGCTGGCAGCGGGCGCCCGACATATTGGTCATGCCAGATGAATTCATTCCATGTGGCCGAAGACTCTGGCTTGATCATTGATCTGGGCGCCTGGGCCGTTTTGGAGGCCTGTCGGCAGATTGCCCGCTGGCGGGCGGCGGGGTTGCCGCCCGTGCCGCTGTCGGTGAACGTGTCGGCACGCCAATGCTTGAACCTCGATATTGTTCAGGTCGTGCGGCTCGCCTTGCAGGAAACCGCCATTCCGCCGGCGCTCTTGCGTCTGGAGATCACTGAATCGGCCGCCATGAGTGACGCGGAGTCGGTCATCGGTTTGCTGCATGCCATTCGTGCCATGGGCGTGGGGCTGGTGCTGGACGACTTCGGCACCGGCTACTCGTCGCTGGCCTACATCAAACATTTCCCGATTGATGAGATCAAGATTGATCGCTCCTTTGTGCGCAGCATCACCACGGACAAAAACGATGTCGCCATTGTTCAGGCCACGATTGCGCTGGCCCATGGGCTGAACTTGCGCGTGGTGGCGGAAGGGGTTGAGACTGACGCACAGCGCCAGCTTCTCTCGGCCGCGCGCTGTGATGTGGCGCAGGGCTATTTGTTTGGGCGCCCACAAACCCCGCAGGCGGCCACCCAGTTACTCCGGGCGCAGGGTCATGCAGCGCAGCCCCATAAAATTTAGGTGAAAAGTGCTCTTTGCGCTAGTGCAGACTGCGCAGGCAGCTATGAAATTGATAGTAGGTTGGTCGTTAATTGAGAGCGAGTTGTCTGGCCAGGCGGTTGTGCTTCTCAATCAGTGGCGGCAGTTCCAAAGTCGTTAACTGCCCCTCGCGAACGATGACCCGCCCGTTGACCACGGTGTAAGCCGCCTGCGGGCTGGCACACAGCAGCAAGGCCCCCACGGGGTCATGCACGGCGCCACCGGCAAAGGCCAGGGTGTTCAGGTCGAACAGGGCGAGGTCGGCGCACATGCCTGGTGCCAAGTGGCCAATGTCGGGTCGCCCCAGCACTTGCGCGCCACCCCGCGTGGCCAGGCTCAAGGCGTCTCTGGCGGTCATCTCGGCCGGCCCCAGGTCGCAGCCAAAGAACGTCCGGCGCTCACCGCTGTCGGTGAGTCTGACCTCAGGCGCTTGCATGGCTCGCCCCACACGGGCCAGCAACAGGGCCTGGCGGGCTTCATTGACCATGTGGGCCGCATCGTTGCTGGCACTGCCGTCCACGCCCAAGCCCACGGGAATGCCCGCGTTCAGCATCTGACGAATGGGGGCAATGCCCGAGGCCAGTCGCATATTGCTGCAGGGGCAATGGGCCACACCGGTGCGAGTGGCCGCAAACAGGCTGATGCCTTCCTCATCGAGCTTCACGCAGTGGGCGTGCCAGACATCCGGCCCCAGCCAGCCCAAGTCTTGGGCGTATTGCGTGGGAGTGCAAGCAAATTTCTCGCGGGAATAGGCCAAGTCGTGGTCGTTTTCCGCCAAATGGGTGTGAAGGCGCGCACCCAGACTGCGGGCCAGCACAGCCGATTCACGCATCAAGTCCCGGCTCACCGAAAACGGCGAGCAGGGCGCCACCGCCACGTTCACCATGGCGCCGTGCGCCGTGTCATGCCAGGTTTCAATCAGGCGCTGGCTGTCTTTCAAAATGAAGTCTTCACGCTCCACCACCTCATCAGGCGGCAAGCCACCTTGGGAGCGGCCCACGCTCATGCTGCCCCGCGTGGCCACAAAGCGCATCCCAATCTCCCGGGCTGCTTCGATGCTGTCGTCCAGCCGCACGCCGTTGGGGTAGATGTAGAGGTGGTCGCTGCTGGTGGTGCAGCCGCTGAGCAGCAGTTCAGCCATGGCGGTTTGCGTGGACACGTGCACCATCTCGGGCGTCAACCCGGCCCAAAGCGGGTAAAGCCCTTGCAGCCAACCAAAAAGCTCGGCGTTTTGCACGGCGGGTATGGCCCGCGTCAGGCTTTGGTACATGTGATGGTGGGTGTTGACCAACCCGGGCGTCACCAAGTGATGGCGGGCGTCAATCACCTCGTCCGCCGTTTGTGGCAAATCGGTACCCGGCCCCATTGCTTCAATCAGATTACCGCGAATAAAGAGAGAGGCATCTGCCAACTCCCGCGCCTGGGTCGGGTCGGCGTGGTCAAAAGTGGCAATGCAGCGGGCGTTTTTAATGAGGAGCGTGGACATAGGCAAAGGTTGGCAGGCGGGTGGCAGGGTTCGCCAGTAATGATCGCATCAATCCGGCGCATTCACCGCTTCACCGCCGCGCCACGGTGTTGAGACGGGCCGCCCGACGCCAGAATGCCGGCTCATCCCCGTCTTATTGCAGTTTCCGCCGGTTGTTTGATGTCGCTCAAAGTAGATTGGAGTGTGGCGCGGCAAAGTCCACCCATGCTTCCAGTCCAACTCCTTGCCCCATCCGCTGAATGTCAGGTCGCCGCCGTGGGTGATGTCTTGCTGCAGCGAGGAAGCCCATCGACTTGGGTGTGCTACATCGAGTCAGGTCGGGTTGCGTTGGGCCTGATGGACGGTGACGTGCTGGCGCATCAACTCGGGGTGGCCGAAGGGCCGTGTTGGCTGGAGTCCACTTCGGCCGTGCTGAATTTGCCGCATGTGGTGGATGCCGTGGCGGAAACCGAGGTGATGTTGCGCCACGTGCCGGTTGCGGAATTTCGCTCGGCCATTGCCAATTTGCCAGCAGCGGCCCAAGCGGTGCTGCACGACGTCGCGTTGGCACACCGCCGGCAAACGGAATTTGCGGCCAGCCGTCTGGCAAAGGACGCCGAGGCCCGTTGTGCGGAGTGGCTGTTAAGCCACGCGCAGGCCAGTTCGCTGGGTGCCATGGAGGTTCAGTTGCAGCAGCGCAAGCGGTCCATCGCCGCGCAATTGGGCATTGCCCCCGAGACCTTGTCCCGCGTGTTGCGTCAGTTGCGTGAGCGCAGCCTGATCAGCGGCTCGGGGCGCACCTTGAGCTTGGTCGATCCGGGCGGTCTGCGTACCTTGGCTGGCATTTGAGGCCGGACAGCGCAGCCATTTCGTCCCGCTTCAGGGCCTGAATCAAGAAGGGGCGGTGGGTGCAACAAGACGCTTGCGTAAATCAGGGAAAATCGACCTGTTTGCAACCGTTTTTTAGAAAATTTACATGACCGATACCCCCCAACTGCCTCCCTTGCCTGACCACTTGTCCATCGACCCCCGCAGCCCCCACCATGTGGCCGCTGTGTTCGAGCAGGACGTGGGCATCCGTTTTAATGACAAGGAGCGTTCTGACGTGGCTGAATATTGCATCAGCGAAGGCTGGGTCAAAGTGCCCGCTGGCAAGACGGTGGATCGCAAAGGCCAGCCTTTGCTGATCAAACTTAAAGGCAAAGTTGAGGCGTTTTACCGCTAAGCTCTCAACCTCAGGGCGAGCTCGACAAGGGGTCGTGTCTTGCTGCACTGAACGTCGAGGGGTCGCCGGGTGATCAACGTTGAAAGCCTGTTTTTTCGAGCGCTTCGTTTTGCACTGGCAGGCGTGCTTTTCGCGCTGCCAGTGGCCCAGGGACTCGCGCAGTCAACCCTGAACCTCACCCCCAGCGAACGCGCTTGGCTCAAAGCCCATCCTGTGATTCGCATGGGGGTGGACCCCGGCTACGCCCCTTATTCCTTTTTAGACATTGATGGGCGCCCCATTGGGGTTGCCTCAGAGCTCACGACGCTGGTTGGCCAAAAACTGGGTGTCAAGCTGGAGATGGTGCCCGGCCTGACCTGGCCGCAAATTCTGGAGGGCGCACGCGAGCGCAAGGTTGACCTCATCACCACGGCGGCGCATCGGCCTGACCGTGACGCCTACCTGAACTTCACGCGCAATTACCTCATGACGCCCACGGTGGTCATGACGCGCACAGAAACCTCCCGACTGCGAAGTCTTGACCAGCTCAACGGTCGCCGTGTGGCGCTGGTCAAGAGCTATTCCTCGTCCGAGGCGGCGATAGAGCTTTATCCGGGCATGGAAGTCATGGGCGTTGCCAGCCCGCTGGAAGGCTTGCAGGCGGTGTCTGACGGGCGGGCCGAGGCCTATATTGGCGTGCTGGGCATCAACACCCACTTGGCCAGTCGCAATGGCATTAGCAACCTGAAAGTGAACGCCGGCTTTGACATGACCAACGGTCAGGCCTACGGCGTTCGCAAGGATTGGCCCGAATTGGTGCCCTTGCTGGAGAAAGCGCTGGCCGCCATTCCTGAAACCCAGACGCAGGACATCTTCAACCGCTGGATCTCCGTGTCGCTTGACGACGTCAGACTGCCTGTGGCGGGGCTGGACAAAGAGGCGATGGCCCAAATTGCCGCACTGCCTGAGTTGCGGGTCGGGGTGCTCAAAGATCGTCCTCCTTTTGATTTCATTGACGCCAATGGCGTGCACCGGGGGCTCGCCGCCGATGTGCTGGCCAAACTGGTCAAACACACCGGGCTCAAAACCACGCTGGTTGCAGGCGACAGCACCGACGCGCTGATGGCGCGCCTGGGGGCGGGTGAGCTGGACGTGGTGTTGTCCGTGAACGCCGGCGCGCCGGGCGCTCCTGTCCGGTTGCTGAGCGAGCCCTACCTGGTGTCCTCATTGGGGGTTTTTATTCCCAAAGGCGGCATCTTCCTGGGAGAAATGCGGGACTTGTTTGATCGCCGCGTCGTGGTGATCGGCAATGGCCTGGCTCAACCCCTGTTGTCGGCCTACCCGCGAATTCAGTTGCAACCGGTGCCTGATTTGAAAGAGGGGATGCAAGCGGTGTTGAATGGTCAGGCTGATTTTTTGGTGGCCGAGACGACCTCGGCTTTGCGAGCGCTCGAGGACGGCGGTTTCACCGGCCTGCGCTACGCAGGTCCTTTGG
The DNA here is from genome assembly GCA_963781205.1 of uncultured beta proteobacterium. GTDB lineage: Bacteria > Pseudomonadota > Gammaproteobacteria > Burkholderiales > Burkholderiaceae_C > Rhodoferax. The sequence continues at coordinate 155,850 of CAWAFG010000006.1, forward strand.
GCGAGGCGCCAGTCAAGCTGAGTTTGGCGACGAACCCTCATATTCAAGGCTTGCGGGCGTTGATTGACACGGGGCTGGGCAGCATCACGCAAGACGAGACGGCCGCTATTCGCCGTCAGTGGGTGGGTGCACCCCTGCAGGGCGGTTTGAATTTGCGCGATGTGCTGCGGTGGGCCAGCTTGTTGGCGTTGCTGGTGGCCGTGGGCGCACTGGCGTTTTACCTCTGGAATTTGCGGCTCAAACGCGAGGTGACGCGGCAGACGCGGCTTTACGCCGCCTTGACCCGCTGCAACGAGGCCATTGCGCGCTGCGCTTCCGCTGAGGAGTTGTTTCCTCAAATCTGCCGCATTGCCGTGGAGTTGGGTGGCATGCAGATGGCTTGGATCGGATTGGTTGACGCCACAACATCACGGGTGCGTCCGGTGGGCTGGTTTGGCGAGCAAGCCGAGGCTTACCTTCACGGCATTGAAATTTCAGTCGACGCCAATGACCCCAAAGGGCAAGGGTTAACGGGGTCCGCCATTCGCGACAATCAGCCGGTTTGGTGCCAGGACGTGCACAACGACAGGCGTCTGACGCTGTGGCGTTCAATCCGCGCCAAGTTGGGCATTCAGTGGGGTTCCATGGCGGTGCTGCCCTTGCACCGGCAAGGGGTGCCCATTGGCGTGCTCTCGCTCAATGCGGGGCCGGTGAATGCATTTCATGAGAGCTCGCAGCGCTTGCTGGTCGATATGGCCGCCGACATCAGTTTGGCGCTCGATCATTTTGCAAGCGAACAGGCGCTGGCTGAGGTGACGAAGCAGCTGCAAACCGTGGCCAACCATGCCCCGGTGTTGATTGCCCAATGCGACCAAGACTTGCGCTACCGGTTCGTGAACCAGAGTTACGCCGCTTTGTTTGGATTGACGCCGCCACAGATGGTGGGCCAAACCATGCCGCAGGTGTTGGGTGACATGGCGTTTGCACGGATCAAACCGCACATGGACGCCGTCCTGGCCGGCGAGTCCGGTCACGACGATCTGGAGTTGCCAGACAGGGTGCTTGGCACACGGGTGCTTCAGGTCAGCTATGCGCCGGAGCGCAACCCTGACGGACAAGTCGTCGGGTTTATTGCCGCCATTTTGGACATTACGCAGCGAAAACGGGCCGAGGCGTGAGGCCCGCAAGAGTGATGCCGCGTACAAGACGCTGTTTGAGAACTCCCGCGACGCCATCACGCTGACCTCCATGGACGGCCATTTCGTGGGCGGCAACCCGGCCGCCTTTGAGTTGTTTGGCTGCCGTGACCGTGACGAATTCGTGTCCATGTCCGTGGCAGACCTGTCGCCAGAACGTCAGCCTGACGGGCGCTTGTCGGGCGAAAAGGCGCAAGAAATTGTGAATTTGGCACTTGAAAAGGGCTCACATGCCTTTGAATGGGTTCACCGGCGCCGGGACGGCACGGACTTTGTGGCCGAAATTTTGATCACCCGGGCCGAAGCCAATGGCGTTCCCATTGTTCAGGCCAGTTTGCGCGACATCACCGAAAGAATTCGCTCCCGCGAGGCGCTGGAGCGCAGCGCCAGCGAGTTGACGGCGCTCAACGCACTGGCCAAACAAGTCAGTGCCAGCTTGGAGTTGACGCAAGTCACCCAGGCCGTGCTGGACCAAAGCTTGCTGGCGGTCGCCCCTGACCTGAGCATGTTGTTCCTTCTTGAGGACGGCGAGCTGCGCTTGCTGGGGAGTGGCCTCTCAAGTGGGCGTCATGGATGACGCCACGGTGGCAATGCAGCGACTGGGAGAGTGCCTTGGCGGGGTGGCCGTGGCCCAAGCCAGTCCCTTGTATTCACGTGACATTCATACCGATGACCGTTGTATATGGGCCGAGTGCAAACAGGCGGGCGTTCATGCCTTTGCCGCCTTGCCATTGCGCCGGGGAGCCACGATCATCGGCGTGTTGGGCCTGGCCGCCATCAAGCCGCGGGATTTTGAAAGCCAGTCCACCTTTCTGGAAACGCTGGCGGAGCAGGCCTCGGCCGGCCTGCAAAATGCCCAGCTTCATGGGCAAATTGAGCGCCATGTGGCAGAACTGGAGCAGCGCGTGGCGGAGCGCACCACGGAGTTGGCTGCCGCCAAGGCGCGGGCGGAAGGGGCCGATCAAATGAAGTCTGCGTTTTTGGCCACCATGTCGCACGAGTTGCGCACGCCGCTCAACTCGATCATTGGGTTCACCGGGGTGCTGTTGCAAAAGTTGCCAGGGCCGCTGAACGCAGAGCAGGAGAAACAACTGGGCATGGTGCGCAGCTCGGGCCGGCATTTGCTGGCGCTGATTAACGACGTGTTGGACATCTCCAAAATTGAAGCGGGTGAGATGAATTTGGCGCATCTCGACTTTGACCTTCATGCGGTGCTGCAAAAGCTGGGGGCGATGTTTGCCCCCCAAGTTGAGCGGCGGGGGCTGGCCTTTGCGCTGGACGTGGGCAATCGCCCAATCCTGCTCACGGGCGATGCGCGGCGAGTCGAGCAGGTGTTAAACAACTTGCTCTCCAATGCCCTCAAATTCACGACTCAGGGCAAAATTGCGCTGACCTGTGTGCGAAAACCGCATGAATGGCTTATTTCCGTGACCGATTCGGGTTTGGGCATCAAACCGGCGGACATGGACAAGCTGTTCAGGCCCTTTGGCCAGATTGACAATGGGAACCCTGGCTTGCACGATGGCACGGGGCTGGGTTTGGCAGTATCAAAACAATTGGTGGAAGCCATGGGGGGGCGCATTGAAGCAAGCAGCGTTCCCGGTCAGGGAAGTTGCTTTCAATTTACGCTTCAGGCAAAGGAATAAGCATGAATGTGTTGGTTATTGACGACAACGAGCAAAACCGTTATTTGCTCCGCTTTTTGCTGGAAGCCAGGGGCCACCGTGTGACCGAGGCGCCTGATGGACCTCAAGGTATTGCGATGGCCCAGGCCGAGGTGCCTGATTTGGTGCTGCTCGACATTCAATTACCGGGCATGGACGGCTATGCGGTGGCGCGCAAGATGCGCACTGATTCGACGCTGGATGCAACGCCCATCATTGCGGTGACATCGTTTGCACTGAATGGTGACCGGGCCCGAGTGCTGACGGCGGGTTGCGACGACTACATTGAAAAACCCATTGACCCGGATACCTTTTGTCTGCAGGCCGAGGCCGCCCACGAGATGGGTACGACCAAAAGGGGTGCCGCTGTATGACACATGCCGTCGTCGTTGACGATGTCGAAGAAGGGCGCTACCTGCTGCGGGCCATTCTGCAAGGAAGTGGCTACCGAGTCACGATGGCCGGCAATGGGCAGGCTGCATTGGAGGCCGCGCGAAAAGACCCACCCGATGTGATCGTCTCAGACGTGCTGATGCCGAAAATGGACGGATTTGCCTTGTGCCGGGCCTGGATGCTGGATGCCACCTTGAAAGACATTCCGTTTCTTTTTTATTCCGCCACCTACACCCACCCCGAGGACGTCACGCTGGCGCTGGACATGGGGGCCATGCGCTATTTGATCAAGCCTTTGGAGCCCGACGTGCTGTTGGGCGAAATTACGCAAGCGATGCAAGAGTGCAAGACGCGCCAATCTCCGTCAACGTCAAAGTTTGCGATGGACACCCCCGCTTTTGAAGTCCTCCATGACGCTGTTTTGGCCCGCAAACTGGAAGACAAAATTACCCAGTTGGAGACCACCAAAAACAGGCTTCAGGCCACGCTGGACGCAATACCGGACTTGCTGTTTGAAGTTGACCTGGACGGTCGCTATATGGCTGTGCATGCGCCGCGCAGCGAGTTGTTGGTGGCACCCAAGTCCGATTTGGTGGGGAAAACCGTCAACGAGGTGATGGCGCCTGAGGGTGCCGCTGTGGTCATGGCTGCTTTGGCCGAGGCCAATGAGACCGGCTGGTCGCACGGTCGTCAAATTGAGTTGCTGCTGCCCCAGGGGCCGCGTTGGTTTGAGTTGTCGGTGGCGAAGCAGGTGCGGGCAGATCGGGCTGCCCCTCATTTTGTGGTGATTTCCCGCGACATCACGGAGCGCAAATACGCTGAAGAAAAGGTGCAGGCCCTGGCGTTTTATGACTCCTTAACCGGGGTCGCCAACCGGCGTTTGTTGATGGACCGGATGCAACAGGCCGTGACGGCCAGTGTCCGGCACCGGCGCAGTGGGGCGCTGTTGTTTGTGGATTTGGACCATTTCAAAGATGTCAATGACGTGTGTGGTCACGCTGAGGGCGATCGAGTGCTTCAGGAAGTCGCCAAGCGGTTGGCGTCTTGCGTGCGCTCGGGCGACACCATTGCGAGGTTGGGCGGCGACGAGTTCGTGGTGTTGCTGGAAGATTTGAGCGAAAACGCCATGGAGGCCGGCACCCAAGCCAGGTTGGTTGGGGAAAAGATTTTGTCGCTTCTGGGGCAGCCGTACGTCTTGTCTGACGGGCCGCGCCACGGCAGTGCCAGCGTGGGGGTGACCCTGTTTGGACTTGACGCGGAAATGAGCCGGGACGGCCCGTTGACGCGTGCTGACTTGGCCATGTACCAGGCCAAGGCCGTGGGGGGCAACACGCTGCGCTTCTTTGACCCCCAAATGCAGGTGGTGGTGGCGGCGCGTGCCGCCCTGGAGGCTGACCTGCGCCAGGCCTTGGACGAGCAGTCCTTTGTGTTGTATTACCAGACACAGGTCTGTGGTCAGCGAATTTGCGGCGTGGAGGCACTGGTGCGTTGGCGCCACCCGAAACGGGGCATGGTGTCGCCGCTGGAGTTCATTGGCCTGGCCGAGGAAACCGGCTTGATTTTGCCGCTGGGCGCCTGGGTGCTAGAGACCGCGTGTTTGCAACTGGTCAGTTGGGCCCAGCCGGGAGGAGACCGCGCATTTGACGATCGCTGTGAATGTGAGCGCGCGTGAGATGCGCCAAGATGACTTTGTCGAGCAGGTGAGGAGTGTGTTGGCGCGCACCGGCGTCAATCCGCATCAACTCAAGCTGGAGCTGACAGAAAGCCTGCTGGTGAGCAATGTGGAGGACACGATCGTCAAAATGACGGCGCTGCGAGACATGGGCGTGCGTTTTTCACTGGATGATTTTGGGACCGGTTTTTCGTCACTCTCGTACCTCAAACGCCTTCCGCTGGACCAGCTCAAGATTGACCAGAGCTTTGTGCGCGATATTTTGGTGGACGCCAATGACGCCGCCATTGCCAAGATGGTGATTGCACTGGCCGGCTCAATGGGCTTGGCGGTCATCGCCGAAGGCGTGGAAGTTGAGGCGCAACGCACCCGGCTGGCCGAGATGGGTTGCGAGAATTACCAAGGCTACCTGTTCAGCAAGCCCCTGCCCATTGCCGAGTTAGAGGCTTTGTTGGCCAAGTCTTGATGAACTGCCGGCGCTGAGGTGAGGCCACCGCAGCGCCGGCCTGCTTCACTGGTTCAAGGCGGTCAGCACGTTTTCAGCGGTTGCGGGTGCTTTGAGCTTCACCGGTTGGCCGTCCGAGCGCGCTTGGGCCACCGCGTCACGCAAGGCTTCAAACACGCTGATCGCCAGCATAAAGGGCGGCTCGCCCACGGCTTTGCTGCCAAACACGTTGTCTTCGCGGTTCGGTTCAGGCCACAAATCCACTTTGAAGTGCGCTGGAATGTCGCCGGTGGCTGGAATCTTGTAGGTGCTGGGCGCGTGGGTGCTCAAGTTCCCTTTGTCGTTCCAAACCAGTTGCTCGGTGGTGAGCCAGCCCATGCCCTGCACAAAACCGCCTTCAATCTGGCCAACGTCCAGCGCCGGGTTGATGCTGCGGCCCACGTCATGCAGGATGTCCACTTTCAGCACCCGGCTCTCGCCGGTGAGGGTGTCGATGGCCACCTCGGTGCAGGCGGCGCCATAGGCAAAGTAGTAAAACGGGCGCCCGGTCAGCGTGGTCTTGTCGTAGTGAATCTTGGGCGTGCGGTAGAAGCCGTCGCTCCAGAGTTGGATGCGGTTGGCGTAGGCCATTTGCACCACGTCGTCAAAACGGCGCTCGCTTGTGGGTGAGCGAATCCACCCGCCTTCAAATTGCACGGCCCCTGCGCCGCAGCCGTCCAGGCCGCTGACAAATTGGGCCAGGTTGTCGCGCACATGGCGTGCGGCAAACTGGGCGGCGCGGCCGTTCAGGTCGGTGCCGGCTGATGCGGCGGTGGCCGAGGCGTTGGGAATCTTGCTGGTGTCGCTGGCCGTGGCCAGCACGCGGTGAAAGGGCACACCCAACTCATCGGCGACGATTTGCGCCACTTTGGTGTTCAGGCCCTGACCCATTTCTGTGCCACCGTGGTTCACCTGCACGCTGCCGTCCAGGTACACATGCACCAGCGCGCCGGCTTGGTTGAACAGCGTGGCGGTGAAGGAAATGCCGAACTTGACCGGCGTCAGCGCCAAGCCCCGCTTGATCACCGGGTGGGCGGCGTTCCAAGCCAAAATGGCCTCTTGCCGGCGTCGGTACTGCGCAGTCAGCTCTATTTTTGATAGCAGTGGCTGCAGTATGTTGTCTTCCACCTGCATTTGGTAATGGGTGGTGTTGCGGGCTTGGGCGGGCGTGGTGGCGTTGCCGGCCGTCATCTCTTCGCTGTACAAATTGCGCAGGCGCACATCCAGCGGGTCGAGCTTCAGGTGGCGGGCAATGTCGCTCAGAATGGTCTCGGTCACGATCATGCCTTGGGGGCCACCAAAGCCGCGAAACGCCGTGTGGCTCTGGGTGTTGAGCTTGCAGCGATAGGACGCAATGGCCACGTCTTCCAGAAAGTAGCCGTTGTCGGCGTGAAAAATGGCGCGGTCGGCCACGGGGCCAGACAGGTCGGCGCTGAAGCCGCAGTTGGCGGCCATCATCAGTTTCAAGCCTTGCAGGCGGCCGGTGTCGTCAAAACCCACCGTGTACTCGTAGGCAAACGGGTGGCGCTTGCCGGTGATCATGAAGTCGTCGTCCCGGTCCAGGCGCAGCTTGACGGCGCGCTTGAACTTGGCCGCTGCCACGGCGGCCCACACGGCCAAGTGCCCGGCCTGGGTTTCTTTGCCGCCAAAGCCGCCGCCCATGCGCCGGCATTCCACCCGCACCGCGTGGTTGTCCAAGCCCAGGGCGTGGGCCACCCAGTGCTGCAACTCGCCGGGATGCTGGGTGCTGGAGTAGATGAGCCACTGGTTTTGCTCTTGCGGCAGCACGTAGGCCACCTGGCCTTCGAGGTAAAAGTGCTCTTGTCCGCCCACCTCCAGCGTGCCGCTCAGGGTGTGCGGCGCCTGGGACAAAGCCAGCGCGGCGTCACCGCGTGTGACGAAAACGGGCGGCAGCACATAGCTTTGTGCCGCCAGCGCGTCTTGAATGGTCAGGATGGCGGGCAGGGGGGCAATGTCCAGCTTCACCAGGCGGGCAGCGTGGCGCGCCTGCATCACCGTGTCGGCCACGATCACGCCAATGACCTGGCCAATGTGCTGCACCGTGTCGATGGCAAACACGGGCTCATCACCGGCAAAGGCGGCCAGCATGGGGTCGCCGGGAATGTCTTGCGTCAACACCATGCCGCGCACGCCGGGCAGGGCCAAGGCAGCGCTGGCATCAACCCCGCGCAGCTGGCCGTGCGCCTGGGTGGACAAAATCGGCGCGGCGTAAAGCGTGCCGCGCACCTCGGGAATGTCGTCCACGTAATGGGCGCCACCCGCCACTTGGGCGGCCGCACTCTCATGGATGTGGCTGGCGCCGCTGGCCGGGCCGGCGACGTTCACCGTGCTGGGTTTGCCGCTCATGCTTGGGCTCCTTCCAGGGTGAACGATTCCAGATTGATGTCCGTGGCCCCTTGGCTTTCCAGCCAAAAGCGCTGCAGCAAGTTGCCCAGCACCTGCACCCGGTAGGCGGCAGAGGCCCGCATGTCGGAAATCGGGCTGAATTCGGCGCGCAGCGTGGCCGTGGCCTGCGCTACCGTGGCTGGGTTCCAGGCTTGGCCCGTGAGCGCGGCCTCGGTTTGGACGGCTCGCACCGGCGTGGCGGCCACGCCACCGACGCCAATCGAGGCACTGATGACTTGGCCATCGTTGATGTGCAGGTTCAGCGCCAGACAGATGGCGGAGATGTCGTCGTCAAAGCGTTTGGAGATTTTGTAGATGCGGACCAACTCATTCGGACGGGCTTTGGGCACCTTGATGAACGCCAGTACCTCGTCGGCCGCCATCACGTTTTGGCGGTAGCCGGTGTAAAGCTGCTCCAACGGCATGTCACGCTGGCCGCGCTCGCTGGCCAGCACGACGCTGGCGCCCAGCGCAATCAACAGCGGCATGGAGTCGCCAATGGGGGAGCCGTTGGCAATATTGCCGCCCAGCGTGCCCGAGTTGCGCACTGGCAGGCCTGCAAAGCGGGTGGCAAAGGTGTGGAGTTGGGGGCGGTCTGCCACCAGCGCGGCAAAGGCGTCCGTCAATTTGACGGCGGCGCCAAGGGTCAGGGTGTGGTCTTGATCTTCAATCTGTCGCAATTCGGCCACAGCGCTCACGTCCAGCACCTGCTCAAAGTGGCGGTGCAGCTTGTTGACCCACAGGCCCACGTCCGTGCAGCCGGCCACAATTTGGGCGCTGGGGTAGCTGGTTCGGGCGCTGAGCAAGTCGGCGAGCGTTTTCGGTGATTTATAAGCCAAATCAGCCTCTGGCGCTTGTTCTGCCTGCGCAAGCTGCTCTAGTTTTTGTAGCGTTTTGGCAGCATCGTCAGCGGGTTGGGGCAGGCTGGCCATGCGCTGGGCGGCGTCCAGAATCGGGCGGTAGCCGGTGCAGCGGCACAAGTTGCCAGAGAGCTCTTCCTGCGCCAGTTCGCGGGTGATGGGGGTGCCCTGGGCTACATGGTTTTGGTACATGCCAAACAGGCTCATCACAAAACCGGGGGTGCAAAAGCCGCATTGGCTGCCGTGGCAGTCCACCAGGGCCTGCTGGGCGGGGTGCAAGGTGCCGTCTTGGGCGGCCAGGTCTTCAGCGGTCCACAGGGCCAGCCCGTTGACCGAGTGCGCCATGCGAATGCAGCTGTTGACTGCGCTGTAGTGGATGTGATCGCCCTGGGCCTCGCCCAGCACCACGGTGCAGGCGCCGCAGTCGCCTTCGTTACAGCCTTCTTTGGTGCCGGTGCAGTTCAGGTCGTCGCGCAGGAGTTCTAAAAGGGTGCGGGTGGGTGGTACATTGCCCACCTCCATAATTTCGCCGCGGCGTACAAATCGGATGGCTTGGGTATTCATGGGCAGTTGGTTAAGCTCAAAGGGTTCGAACAAGGGTAAAACGAGACAGCCACTGTGCTTATAAGTACGAGCATATGACACCAATGCAAACACAGGTATGAGAGACCACGTCCTATTCGACAAGATTGATCTTCATTTGATCAGGGTCTTGCACACAGTGTTAACAGAACGCAGCGTTTCCAAAGCCGCCATCCGACTGGGCATGCACCAGCCGGCGGTGAGCGCGTCGCTCAAGCGACTGCGGGACTTTGCGGGCGACCCTCTTTTGGTGCGCTCAGGCGCCGGCATGGTGCCCACCGATGCCGCCCTGCGCATGGTCGAGCCCGCCGCCAGCATTCTGCGCGCGGCTGAAATGCTGTTCTCAGACGCCCGCGGGTTTGAGCCCGCCACGGCGCAACACACGTTCCGCGTGGGCGCCAGTGACTATCTGGACCCCCTCTTTTTGCCGCAACTGGTGGCGCAAATCAAGTCCCAAGCCCCGCTGTGCCATATTGAAATCTTGCCGCTGTCGGCCGCGTCTGATTACCGGGCGCAGCTGGCGCAAGGGGAGGTGGATGTGGTGGTTGGCAACTGGGCCACGCCACCGGACGACTTGCACCTGGGCCGACTGTTTGGCGACGAAGCGGTGTCCCTGGTGGCCACCAACCACCCCGCGGTGCGCCGGGGCTGGGACGCCAGCGCCTGGTTGGCCGCGGACCACATTGCGCCCACCCCCACCCATCCGGGCGCCAAAGGCGTGATCGATGACCACTTGGACTCACTGGGTCTGCAACGCAACATCACCGCGCGCTGCCCGCATTTCGGCCTGATTCCCGCCATGGTGGCATCTACCTTGCTTGTGCTCACCACCGGGCGCCAATACTGCGATCGCTATGTGGACCACCTGCCGTTGACCATACTGCCGTGCCCCATTGAGTTTCCCCGCATGATGTACTACCAGCTTTGGCACGAACGCACCCACACCGCCGCCGCTGCCAAGTGGTTGCGTGAGCGGGTCAAGACCGTGGCCACAACACTTAAGAACAAAGAGAGACCCGCTCAAGCATGACCACTCCCCGCCTTCAATTGGCCAACATCACCAAGAGCTACCCGGGTGTTGTCGCCAACAGCGATGTGTCGCTGACCGTGATGCCCGGCGAAACCCATGCGGTGCTGGGTGAAAACGGCGCGGGCAAGTCGACGTTGATGAAAATCATCTACGGCTCGGTCAAGCCCGATTCAGGCACGGTGCAGTTCAACGGCAAAGTGGCCCATGTACGCAACCCGCAAGAGGCGAGGGCGCTGGGCATCAGCATGGTGTTTCAGCACTTCAGCCTGTTTGACACCATCACCGTGGCGGAGAACGTGTGGCTGGGTTTGAGCAAAACCCTGACGCTCGATGAAGTGACCCGCAGCATCACCGCCAAGGCGGCGGAGTATGGGCTGGACATTGACCCCGCGCGGCCCGTGCACACCTTGAGCGTGGGTGAGATGCAACGCGTGGAGATCATTCGCGCCTTGCTGACCAACCCGCAGTTGTTGATTCTTGACGAGCCCACCTCAGTGCTGACGCCGCAGGCGGTGGACAAGCTGTTTGTGGTGCTGAAAAAGCTGGCCAGCGAGGGCTGCAGCATTTTGTACATCAGCCACAAGCTGCATGAGATTCGCGAGTTGTGCAATGCCTGCACGGTGCTGCGTGGCGGCAAGGTCACCGGCATTTGCAACCCCGCAGAAGAATCCAATGCCTCCCTGTCCAAGCTGATGATTGGCGCCGAGCCGCCGCTGCTGACCCGCCGTGCACCGAACACCGGCGCCACCGTGCTGGAGGTGCAAAACCTCAGCCTGGCTCGTGACGACCAGTTTGGCGTGGATTTGATTGATATCAGCATGAATGTGCAAGCTGGCGAGGTGGTGGGCATTGCCGGTGTCTCAGGCAATGGCCAGCGTGAATTGCTGTATGCCTTGTCGGGCGAAGACGTGCGTTCACCCGCCAACTCCATCCAGATCGACGGCCGCGACGTGGCGCACTTGCACCCCGCCCACCGGCGCCGGCTGGGCTTGCACTTTGTGCCCGAGGAGCGCTTGGGCCGGGGCGCCGTGCCCACGCTGAGCCTCGCCCACAACATGTTGCTGACGCGCGATGACTCGATTTCATTCCCCCGATTTGCGGGCGGCTGGATTCGGGTGGCTCAGTTGCAATCCCATGCGGCTGACATCATCAAACGCTTCAACGTCAAGGCCAACGGCCCGCGCGCAGCGGCCCGTTCGCTGTCGGGTGGCAATTTGCAGAAATTTATTGTGGGGCGCGAAATTGACGCCCAGCCCAAGTTGTTCATCGTCTCCCAGCCGACTTGGGGTGTGGATGTGGGCGCGGCGGCACAAATTCGCGGTGAAATTCTGGCGCTGCGTGACGCGGGTTGTGCCGTGTTGGTGGTCAGTGAAGAGCTGGATGAGTTGTTTGAAGTGAGTGACCGCCTGCATGTGATCGCGCATGGGCGGCTGTCCCCCTCGGTGCCGGTGGCAGATGCCACGGTGGAACAAATTGGAGAATGGATGAGCGGCCTGTGGCACAAAGACGTACAGGACCACCTGCTGCGCACTGAATCGGAGGCCGCCCATGCTCAAGCTTGAAGCGCGCCCCCAGCCGTCCAGCCTGTGGAGCTATGGCTCGCCCGTGCTGGCGCTGTTGATCACCGTCGTGATTGGCACCCTCATGTTCACGGCACTGGGCAAAGACCCGGTCAAGGGACTGGAGATGTTTTTCTGGCTGCCCATCAAAAACGCCTATGCCATTGGTGAGTTGCTGGTCAAGGCCACGCCCTTGTTGATCATTGCCTTGGGGCTGGCGGTTTGTTTTCGCTCCAACGTCTGGAACATTGGTGCTGAAGGCCAGTACATCATGGGCGCGATTTTTGCCGCTGGCGTGGCGCTGATGGCCGACAAGACCACCGGCGCCTGGATTGTGGTGCCGATCATTGCCGCGGGTGTCCTGGGCGGCATGTTGTGGGCCGGCCTCACGGCTTTGCTGCGAGACCGCTTCAACGCCAACGAGATTTTGGTGAGTCTGATGCTGGTTTACGTGGCCGTGCAGGTGCTGAGCTACATGGTGGGCGGGCCTTGGATGGACCCGCAAGGATTTAACTTCCCCCAAAGCAAAACCTTTGAAGCGGCTACCCGGATTCCACGGTTGTTTGACGGCTCGCGTGTGAGTATTGGCGTGCTGTTTGCCCTGGCTGGGGTGGCGGGGTTGTGGGTGTTTTTGTTTCGCACCCGCGCGGGCTTTTCCTTGCAGGTGGGCGGGTTGGCACCGGCAGCTGCGCGTTATGCGGGTTTTTCTTCACGCCGCGCCCTGTGGACGGCCTTGTTGATTTCCGGCGGCGCAGCCGGTCTGGCTGGCGCGCTGGAGGTGGCCGGGCCCATTGGCCAGCTGACCCCCTATGTGCCAGCGGGCTACGGTTTTGCCGCCATCATCGTGGCCTATGTGGGGCGCCTGCACCCGGTGGGCATGGTGTTCTCGGCCATTTTGATGAGCATGTTCTACATTGGTGGCGAGATGGCGCAGTCCCGTTTGGGACTCACGAAGTCGCTCACGGGCGTCTTTCAGGGCTTGCTGCTGTTCAGCCTGCTGGCATGTGACACGTTGGTAAATTACCGGCTTACTTTCAAAGGGCGCAAGTGATGGACTCGTACGCACTTCTATTGGCGGCCACGCTTAACGCCGGCACGGTGCTGGCGCTGGCCTCGCTGGGCCTGCTGATCAATGAAAAAGTGGGCATTGTGAATTTGGGCGCGGAGGGCATGATGCTGTGCGCCGCCATTGCCGGTTTTGCCACCGTGGTTCATACCGGCAACGACTGGCTTGGTTTTGCCGCCGGCATGGGCGCCGGGGCCGTGTTGGCCGCTATTTTTGGTTTGCTGGTGATTTGGCTCAATACCAACCAGTACGCCACCGGGCTGGCGCTGACCCTGTTTGGTGCTGGGTTCTCCGCTTTTGTGGGCACCAGCTTTGTGCAGGCCACCATGCCACCGCGCCCGCGTTTCGCCATTCCATTTCTGTCAGACATTCCACTTGTGGGCCCGGCGTTGTTCCGCCATCACCCGTTGGTGTACCTGACCGTGTTTTCTGGCTTTGGCGCTGATCTGGTTCATGTACCGCACGCGCAGCGGCTTGATCATGCGCAGCGTGGGCGAGAGCCCTGAGTCCGCGCACGCGCTGGGTTACCCGGTGCGCCGCATTCGCTTGCTGGCGGTGGTGGTGGGTGGTGCGCTGTGTGGTTTGGCGGGAGCCTACTTGTCGATCATCTACACGCCGCTGTGGGTGGAGGGCATGGTGGCTGGCAAAGGCTGGATCGCCCTGGCGCTCACGACGTTTGCGACCTGGCGCCCGGCACGGGTGTTGCTTGGTGCTTATCTGTTTGGTGGCGTCACCATGTTGCAGTTTCACCTGCAGGGCATCGGCGTGAATGTGCCGAGCCAGTTTCTGACGATGTTGCCCTATGTGGCCACCATCGTGGTGCTGGCCCTGATTTCCCGCAACCCGCAATGGATTCGCATCAACATGCCTGCGTCCATTGGAAAACCGTTTTACCCCGGTTCATAATTGAACTTTTCTTAACCTGTCGCAAAACCTCCAAAGAAGGAATTGAGATGACCGATCTGCAAAAACGTTCGCTGCTGAAAATCGCAGCACTCACCGCCGTGGCCTCCGCTGCGCTGGTTGGGTGCGGCAAAAAGGAAGAGCCGGCACCTGCGCCCGCACCGGCCCCCGCCCCAGTGGTTGAGGCACCAGCCCCCAAGGTTGAGCCCCTGAAAATCGCATTTGCCTACGTCGGCCCTGTGGGTGACGGCGGCTGGACGTTTGCCCATGACAACGGCCGCAAAGCCCTTGAAGCCGAGTTTGGCGACAAGGTCGTCACCTCTTTCGTTGAAAACGTGCCCGAGTCGGCTGATGCCGAGCGCGTGATTCGCGACATGGCCGGCCAGGGCAACAAGCTGATTTTCGGCACCACGTTTGGCTACATGGAGCCCATGCTCAAGATTGCCGCCGACATCAAGGACGTGAAGTTTGAGCACGCCACCGGCTACAAACAAGCCGACAACATGCGCACCTACGACAGCCGCACCTACGAAGGCGCGTACATGGCGGGTGTGATTGCCGGCAAGATGACCAAGACCAACACGCTGGGTGTGGTGGCTTCGATCCCAATTCCTGAAGTGATTCGCAACATCAACAGCTTCACCTTGGGCGCGCAAAGCAGCAACCCCAAGGTCAAGACCAAAGTGGTGTGGGTGAACGGCTGGTTTGACCCACCGAAAGAAACCGAAGCGGCCACCTCGCTGATGAATGGCGGCGCTGACGTTCTGTTCCAGAACACCGACTCGCCTGCCGTGCTGAAAGCCGCAGAAGCCAAGGGCAAGCGCGCCTTCGGTTGGGATTCCGACATGACCGCCTACGGCCCCAAAGCCCACTTGGCATCGGCCGTGATCAACTGGGGTCCTTACTACATCAAGGCCACCAAAGAAGCGCTTGACGGCACCTGGAAAGGCGGCGAAGCCTCTTGGTGGGGCGTGAAAGAAGGCGCGATTGACATCGTGTCCATCGCTGAAGACGTGCCTGCCGAGACCAAAGCCAAAGTCGACGAAGTCAAAGCCGGCCTGAAAGACGGCAGCTTCTCGATCTGGAAAGGTCCGATCATGGACAACACCGGCAAAGTCCAAATCGAGAAAGACACCGTCGCTGACGACAAGTTTCTTGGTGGCTTGAACTTCTACGTCAAGGGCGTGGAAGGCAAAGTGCCTGGTGCCAAATAAGTCGCTCTAGCGCCTCATCAAGGGCCGCCTTCGGGCGGCCTTTGTTTTTCAGACACCCCGTCAACGCGGCTCCTTCGCTCATCCCATGCCATGGACTCTTTTCAACATCTGCTAACGGTATTTTTCAGCTTCAAAGCCTACGTGATGTTGCCGATCATCATTTTGTTGATCGCGCTTGCGGTGCGTGTGCCTTTGCAGCGTGCCTTGTTCAGCACGGTGGCGCTGGCAGCCGGGTTTGCGGGCGTTTTTATTGCCTTTGATTTCTTTGTGGCCAACATCAGCCCGGCGGTTCGCCAGTTGTCTTTGGCCAGAGGCTTGAGCTTTCCGGTGCTGGACGTGGGTTGGCCGCCCTTGGCCGCCATCACTTGGGCCTCCCCGTTGGCCGCCATTTCCATTCCCTTGGTGCTGCTCACCAATCTCGTGCTGCTGGCCGTGGGCTGGACACGCACCATTTACATCGACATCTGGAACTACTGGCATTTCGCGTTCATGGGCGCTTTGGTCATGAGCACGTCTGGCAGCCTGTGGTTGGGCCTGTCGGCCACGTTGGTGCTGGCCATCTACTGCTTCAAAATGACGGAGTGGACCGCCCCCGACGTGGAGCGGGAAACCGGGCTCAAAGGCATTTCCGCGTCGCCCATCTCGGTCAATGCGCTGGTTCCCTACATTGCGTGCGTGGACTGGTTGATTGACCGTATTCCTGGCGTCAAATCCATCAGCTACAACCCGGCGCGCAAAAAGCAGGCCGAGTCGGACGCGGAAGAGCAATTGACCGCGCTGGACATGCTCAGTGAACCCATGGTGATTGGTGTGTTGATGGGCCTGGCACTGGCGCTGGCGGCCGACTACGGCTTGAAAGAGGCGCTGGAGTTGAGCGTGCACATTGCCGCGGTGATGTTTTTGTTGCCCAAAAGTGCCGGTTTGATTGGCGAGGCCATGATTCCCATCACCACCGCCCTGCGTGAGCAGGTTGAGCGGCACTTTCCCCGTCGCAAGAATTTGGTGGTCGCCATGGACACCGGATTTCTCATGCACCACAAATCCGTGGTGGTCACAGGCTTGCTGCTGATGGCCCTGTCTGTTGGCATTGCGCTGGTGCTGCCGGGCAACCGGGTGTTGCCGCTGGGGGATTTACCCAACGTGATTTCGGTCATGTCACTGTCGGTTCTGATGATGCGCGGCAATGTGTTCCGCGCCGTGCTGGCCGGCATTCCGGTGATCATCACCTTTCTCTGGGTGGCCTCCAGCATGGCCCCCGCCTATACCGAACTGGCCCACCAAGCGCCCGCGTTCAACGTAGAGGGGCTGGGCTTGATTACCGCGTTTACCGACGGTGGTCACCAGCTGCGCTACTGGTTGTATTCCCTGTACCAGGCCCAATGGTGGGCCATTGCCGTGTTGCCACTGGTTGGCGCCGGGATTTTCTTTACACGCCGACGCTTCATCGCTATGGTGAAGTGACCATTGGCCAATGATTTTTTGACTGGATTGTGATGACCCCCAAGATTGTTTCTCCCGAGCGCCTGCCTGAGTTGCTGCGCCTGATGCCCAAAGCCGAACTGCACATGCACATCGAAGGCTCGTTGGAGCCTGAGTTGATGTTTGCGCTGGCCAAGCGCAATGGTTTGAGCATGGCCTATCCCGATGTGGAAACCCTGCGCCAAGCGTATGTGTTCGACAACTTGCAAGACTTTCTGGACATCTACCACGAGGGAACCCTCGTCCTCAAGACCGAGCAAGACTTTTACGACATGACCCGCGCCTACCTGGCGCGCGCAGCCGCCGACAACGTGCTGCACACCGAAATTTTCTTTGACACCCAAACGCATACTGGCCACGGCCTGAGTTCAGACACGGTGATCAACGGATTGCACCGCGCCTGTGTGGATGCCAAAGCCGAGTTGGGTATCAGCGCCTCGCTCATCTTGTGTTTCTTGCGCCACTTGAGCGAAGAAGAAGCCTTTGAGTGTCTGGAGCAAGCGCAGCCGCTGTTGCACAAACTTGTCGGTGTGGGTCTGGCGTCCAGTGAAATGGGCCATCCGCCCGAAAAATTCGCCAAAGTATTCGCGCGCTGCCGGGAGCTGGGCCTCCGCGCGGTGGCTCATGCCGGCGAAGAGGGACCACCTGCCTACATCTGGAGCGCGTTGGATGTGCTCAAAGTGGAGCGCATTGACCATGGCGTGCAAGCCATGAAAGACCCCGCGCTGATGGCGCGGTTGGCCAAAGACCGCATCCCTTTGACGGTGTGCCCATTGTCCAATCTGAAATTGCGCGTGTTCCCCACGCTGTCTCAGCACAACATTGGCCAAATGCTGGAGGCGGGCATTGTCGCCACCATCAATTCAGACGATCCGTCTTACTTTGGCGGCTACATCAATGAGAACTTCACGCAAACTTTTGCGGCGCTGGGCTTGGGTGCTCAGCAAGCCTACCAATTGGCACACAACAGTTTTGAAGCCAGCTTTGTGGACGCCAGCGTGAAGCGCCAATTCATTGACCGCTTGAACGCGACTTTTGAGACGTTTAAGTAAGGGCGCGTTGGGCGCATCTCACCCCGCTATAGCCGGTATGGGGGCACTCATATACGGCTGGCTGGCGCAACGGTTAAGCTCTGCCGCATGAAAGCTTACCGTGCCGCGATTCTGCGATTTGACCCCGATCTTCCTCCCCACGCCGCCGCCATTTACGAGGCCGACGGCCTGCTGGTGGTGGGGCCCGATGCCAGTGGGCGCGAGGTGGTTCAGGCCGTTGGCGCCTACCAGGCCTTGAAAGACCAATGGCCCGAAGTTGCGGTGACCCATTGGCCCGATCGGATCATTGCGCCTGGGTTTGTGGACATGCACATCCATTACCCCCAAACCAACGTCATCGGCTCGCCGGCCGAAGGCTTGTTGCCCTGGTTGGAAAACTACACATTTCCAGAAGAAAAACGCTTTGAATCGCATGATTACAGTGCGGAAGCTGCTCAGTTTTTCATAGCAGAGCTGTTGCGCAACGGCGTGACCACGGCGCTGACGTTTGCCACCTCGCACGTGACTTCCGTGCAGGCGCTCTTTGAGGCAGCGCAGGCGCGTCAGATGCGATTGATCACCGGTTTGTGCCTGATGGACCGCCACGCCCCGGCTGAGCTGCTGAATTCTGCCGCGCCTGGGAGCGGGCGAGAGGCCACCGAGCAGAGCCTGATCGACACCGAGTCCTTGATTCGGCAGTGGCACGGCAAGGACCGACTGGGTTACGCCATCACGCCGCGTTTTGCGCCCACCAGCACGGACGCCCAGTTGCGTGGGGCGGGCGAGTTGGCCGCGCGCTACCCCGATGTCTGGATTCAAAGCCATGTGGCCGAAAACAAGCATGAAATTGCATGGGCGCGTGAGTTGTTTCCCGCGTCAAGAAGCTACCTCGCCACCTACGACGACTTCGGTCTGATGCGCGAGCGGGCCATCTACGCCCACTGCATTCATTTTGATGACGACGACCGTGCGTTGATGCGTGACACGGGGGCCGCAGCGGCCGTCAGCCCGACCAGCAACCTGTTTTTGGGCAGTGGTTTTTTTGACTACGCAGGCGCAGACCGCTTGGGTTTTTCCTACGGATTGGCCAGCGACGTGGGCGGGGGCACCAGCTTCAGTCCGTTTCACACGATGTTGTCGGCTTATTACGTCGGGCGCGAGGGGCATACCAAGCCAGGTTTGTCGCTGTCACCCCAGCACTTGTGGTGGCAACACACCTTGGGCGCTGCCAAGGCCTTGGGGTTGGACGGGTGCTCTGGCGCCGCCGCTATTGGCAACCTGCAAGTTGGCTGTGAGGCGGATTTTGTGCTGCTCAATCCGAAGGCCACACCCCTGTTGGCGCGGCGAACCGCTCAGGCCGGCAGCCTGGATGAGTTGTTGTTTGCGATGATTGTGCTGGGCGATGACCGGCTCATCGAGCAGACTGTTATTTCACAAGCGAAATAGGCCGATTGCGCCCGTCAATAAAGCGGGAGTAGCTATTAAAAATGTAGCATTCTGATCCGGGGTGGGGCGCTTACAATCCAAGCAAAGCAGGAGTTCAATACCTATGAGTATCAAAAGCGACAAATGGATTCGTCACATGGCCGAGACCACCGGCATGATCGAGCCCTTCGAGCCCGGCCAGATTCGCGAACGCGAAGGCAAAAAAATCATCAGTTATGGCACCAGCAGCTACGGCTATGACATTCGCTGCGCGCCTGAGTTCAAGGTGTTCACCAACATTCACAGCACGGTGGTCGACCCCAAGAACTTCGATGAAAAGAGCTTTGTCGACTTTCACGGCGACAGCTGCATCATTCCACCCAACAGCTTTGCGTTGGCGCGCACCATGGAGTACTTCCGTATTCCGCGCAATGTGCTGACCATTTGCTTCGGCAAAAGCACGTATGCACGCTGCGGCATCATCGTCAACGTCACGCCTTTTGAGCCCGAATGGGAGGGCTATGTGACGCTGGAGTTCTCAAACACCACGCCGCTGCCAGCCCGCATTTACGCCGGCGAGGGTTGCGCCCAGGTGCTCTTTTTTGAGAGCGACAAGGACGATGTCTGCGAAGTCAGCTACAAAGACCGCGGTGGCAAATACCAGGGCCAGGTCGGCGTGACCTTGCCACGCGCCTGAAGCGCCAAGCCCATTTTCCTGTTGTCTTTCACCCCTTGTACTTAGGAGTCCGCTCATGAAATGGGAAGGCAATCGCCAGTCAGACAATGTGGAAGACCGGCGCAGCAGCGCTTCCTCGGGCGGGTCCCGCGGTGGGCGCAGCATCGGCATTGGCTCCATTGCCATTGCCTTGGTGGTGTCTTATTTCCTGGGTGTGAGTCCCATGACGGTGCTCAACGTTCTGAGCGGCGGCTCCGCACCCACGACCCAACAAGCGCCCGCGCAACGCCCGCCCGCTGACGATCGCATGGCCCAGTTTGTATCCACGGTACTGGGTGATACCGAAGACGTGTGGGGCAATGTGTTCACCCAAGGGGGGGCCACCTACCGACAACCCAAACTGGTGCTGTTTCGCGGTGCGACGTCCACCGCTTGCGGTCAGGGCCAAGCGGCCATGGGCCCGTTTTATTGCCCGGCTGACCAAAAGGTCTATATAGACCTGGGTTTTTATGAGACCTTGAAAAACCAACTGGGTGCGCCGGGCGACTTTGCGCAGGCCTATGTCATTGCGCACGAGGTGGGGCATCACGTGCAGAACCTGCTCGGCATCACCACCAAAATGGACCAGATGCGCGGTCGGGTCAGTGAAACCGAATACAACGCCATGAGTGTCCGTTTGGAGCTGCAAGCTGATTGCTTTGCTGGCGTTTGGGCCAACCACGCCCAAGAGGCGCGTCAGTTGCTGGAGGCCGGTGACGTGGAAGAGGCGATGAACGCTGCGGCACGCATTGGTGACGATGCCTTGCAGGGCGCACGAGGCGGCTCGGTCGTCCCGGAAAGCTTCACCCACGGCACCAGCGCGCAGCGCCAACGCTGGTTTAACAATGGTCTTAAAAATGGCAGCGTCAAGCGCTGCGACACGTTTTCCGCCCCTCAATTGTGATATATGAGGGATAATAAGGGTTTGCCCCAGCCCTTGGGGTGTACTCAGCTATCGAATTGATAGCATTTGACTTTGGCTATGAATGACCGATTTAACCCCTGATTTGACCTCTGAAACCCCGCCCATGGCGTTTGCGCAATTGCAACTCGCCGCACCTTTGGCCCGTGCAGTAGCCGATATGGGCTACGTTTCCATGACCCCGATCCAGGCCCAGGCAATCCCTGTTGTGCTGGAAGGCCGTGACGTGATGGGCGCCGCCCAAACTGGCACCGGCAAGACCGCTGCCTTCTCGCTGCCCCTGCTGCAGCGCATGCTCAAGCATGAAAACAGTTCCACCTCTCCAGCGCGCCACCCAGTGCGTGCTCTGGTGTTGTTGCCAACCCGGGAGTTGGCAGATCAGGTGGCGCAAGCGATCAAGTCTTACGCTCAGCACACCCAGTTGCGCAGCACCGTCGTCTTTGGCGGCATGGACATGAAGCCACAGACCCTTGAACTCAAAAAAGGGGTGGAAATTCTGGTGGCCACGCCGGGGCGTTTGCTGGATCACATTGAAGCCAAGAACGCCGTGCTGAACCAGGTTGAGTACGTGGTGCTGGACGAAGCTGACCGCATGCTGGACATTGGCTTCCTGCCTGACTTGCAGCGCATCTTGTCGTATCTGCCCAAGCAACGCACCACGCTGTTGTTTTCTGCCACGTTCTCCAGCGAGATCAAACGCTTGGCCAGCAGCTATCTGCAAGACCCCGTCACGATTGAAGTCGCGCGCTCCAATGCCACAGCCTCGACGGTTGAGCAGCATTTTTACAGCGTGGGCGACGACGACAAGCGTCACGCCTTGCACCAAATTTTGAAGCAACGCGGCTTGAAGCAAGCCTTTGTGTTTGTGAACAGCAAGCTGGGTTGTGCCCGCTTGGCGCGATCATTGGAGCGCGAGGGTCTGAAGACCGCTGCACTTCACGGTGACAAGAGCCAAGACGAGCGCTTGAAAGCCCTTGAGGCGTTCAAAAGCGGCGAGGTCGATTTGTTGGTGTGTACCGATGTGGCTGCCCGTGGGCTCGACATCAAGGATGTGCCTGCTGTTTTCAACTTTGACATCCCCTTCAATGCGGAAGACTACGTGCACCGCATTGGCCGCACGGGCCGCGCCGGAGCCTCAGGCTTGGCTGTTAATTTCGTTTCCAAGAGCGATGCCCGACTCGTGGCAGACATTGAGAAACTGATCAAGACCAAGATTGAGTTGGAAGCGGTCGAATTTGAAGAAGACCAGCCTGACATTCGCAAACAGGGGCGCATCAATGATGGCCGCCGCATGTATGCCGAAGGTGCGCCAGATGACTCGCGTTACGCGGGTTCCCGATCGGGTGGCATGCGTGACGTGTCCAACGAGGGGCCACATGCCCGGGCTGATCGTGCGCCTCGACGTGACTTCAATCGCCCTGCATCAGCCTCGCGTGATCCATTTTTCGACAAGCCGTACGAGCCCACCAAGGCTGCTGAAGAAGGGACGCCATCTTGGGAAGCATCGGCCAAATCCAATGCGCCGCGCAGTGTCTCAGCCAACATCAAATCCAAGCGCCGTGTGGCAGCGCTGTTCAAGGCGGCACCCGAGGTAACTTCCGCGGCCTAACCCGGCACTTGGGCTTGCTTGCACTGGACTTGAATAAGTTCCTGTGCAAGGCCTGAGCCTTTGCCCGAGCCGCCCAGTCGCATGGCGCTCAGACAACCGCCCCACACACACCCGGTGTCCATCGCCAGCACGGTCGGGCGGTTCAGCCACCCCAGGGTGGACCAGTGGCCAAACGCCACGGTGATGGCTTCGGTCTGCCGTCCTGGCGCATCAAACCAGGGCATATAGCCCTCCGGAGCCGCGTCTAAGCCTTCTTTGGCTTTGAATTCCATGCGGCCTTGCGCGTCGCAGAAACGCAGGCGTGTGAGGGCATTCACAATCACACGCAGTCGATTCGTCCCCTTTAAGGCCTCGTCCCATTGCGCAGGTTCGTCGCCGTACATCACTTGAAGAAACTCATTCAAACTGGGGCTGCGCAGCACACTTTCAACCTCTGAGGCCAGCGCCATTGTGGTTTGAGCACTCCATGTGGGGAGAACGCCGGCGTGAACCATGAGCACGTCGTGGCCGTTGATCGGTTCAAGCAGCGCCATTTTTTGGCCGCGAAGCCAGTCCAGCATCGCCGCACGGTCGGGTGCATTCAGGATGTCGTTCAGGGTGTCTTTGCGGTGGGGCTTACGCACGCCGTGAGCCAAGGCCAGCAGGTGCAGGTCATGGTTACCCAGCACGCACGCTGCCGCATCGCCGTACGCCATGAGACGACGCAACACGCCCGCAGAGTCGGGTCCCCGGTTGACCAAATCACCCAAAAAGAACAATTTGTCCCGGCTGGGTGAGAACGAAATTTCATCAAGCAATCGTTGCAAGGCTGAGTTACAGCCTTGCACGTCGCCAATCAAGTAAAGTGCCATGGTGTTTATTTTCGCTTGCGCCTAATGGAATTCCTGCTGATTGTTTTTCTCACCCTGCTCAATGGGGTATTTGCAATGTCCGAACTCGCCTTGGCAGCGAGTCGAAAAGCGCGCTTGGCGGCCATGGCTGAAGCGGGTGACAAAGGCTCACAAGCGGCCTTGAAGCTGCTGTCTGACCCGAATCAGTTTCTCTCTACCGTTCAGGTCGGTATCACGTCGATTGGGGTATTGAACGGAATTGTGGGTGAATCTGCCTTCAGCCCGGCGGTATCGGGTTGGTTGGCAGGGTTGGGCTTGGCGGATAGTGTGGCAGACGTGTCAGCCACGGCCATTGTGGTGACCTTGATTACCTTCACCACGATCATCTTTGGCGAACTGGTGCCCAAGCGGATCGGGCAACTGCACCCGGAAACCGTGTCCCGCTATGTCTCCCGACCCATGTTGTGGCTGGCAGCGGCTGCCGGGCCGTTTGTGAAGTTGTTGTCTGGCACGACCGCTGCGGTGCTCAAACTGCTGCGGATCGACACCACCGCCGCCCGTCTGGTGACCGAAGAAGATGTCACCGCCAGCTTGGAGGAGGGCGTCGATGCGGGCGTCATTGAGCAGCATGAACACCAGATGGTTCAAAACGTGTTTCATCTGGATGATCGAACGCTGACCTCTTTGATGGTGCCGCGTGGGGATGTGGAATGGCTGGATGCGGGCGACACCGTGCGGCACTGTTTGAGCCAGGAAGGGGTGGGGAGCATTCAAGGCACCCATTCCTGGTACCCGGTCTGCCGTGGCTCTCTGGACGACGTGGTTGGGGTGATCAGTGTGGCGCGATTGCTGCAATTGGGGGTCGATTCTTTCGAGCCGATTGGTCAACACATTGTTCCTGCGACCTTTGTGCCGGAAACGCTGAGTGGCATGGAGCTTTTAGAGCAATTCCGCGCCAAGGTCGGGCGTTTGGTCCTGGTCGTGGATGAATGGGGTGTGGTGCAAGGTCTGGTGACACCACGGGACTTGTTTGAGGCCATCACGGGGGAATTGCAGCCGCATGAAAAACTGGACGCGTGGGCCACTCTGCGTGAAGACGGAAGCTGGTTGATTGACGGCTTGATGCCTGTGGGCGAGCTCAAGGTCCGGCTGGACATTGACAATCTGCCGGAAGAGGATGGTGGCCGTTACAACACGGTTGCTGGCTTGCTGATGTCGGTTTGCGGCCACCTGCCCACGGTGGGTGAGCATATTGAAGGGGCTGGGTGGATGTTTGAAGTCGTTGACTTGGATGGCAAGCGGATCGACAAGGTGTTGGCCACCCAGATCAAAGCGTGACGCTGGCTGTTAGCCCCGCGCCACAATTCTGTTGCGCCCCAATTGTTTGGCCTCATAGAGTGCCGCGTCTGCGTCTTTGATGAGCGACTCCGGACAGGTGATCGCGGGGTAAGCGGAAACACCTGTCGAGAACGAGGCTTCAAACCATTGGTCTGACAGGGCGTGTTTGATGGTCGCAAAGTCCTCGCGAATCCGTTCCAGAATTTCCTGGGCCTGAAAGGCATTGGAGTCAGGCAGGACGACGAGAAACTCTTCGCCGCCATAACGCCCGACCAGGTCGCTTTTCCTCAAACGTTGCTTGAGTAGCCACGCCAACCCGCGGATTACTTGGTCCCCAATCGGGTGCCCATACTTGTCGTTGACGTGCTTGAAGTGGTCAATGTCAATCATGGCAACACTCAGCAAGCCATTGGTGCGTGCGGCCAGGTGAATCGCACTGGCCAGCCGATCTTTGATGGCGCGATGATTGAGCAGGCCCGTCAGTCCGTCATGTTGCATTGAGCGGCGCAAGGCGCGATAGCGCTCAATCTTGCTTTTGACAACGGCGTTGAGAAATACAGGGTTGAAAGGCTTGGTCAGAAAATACTCGCCGCCCAATCGCAGCGCATCCACTTGCAGACCCATGTCGCCTTCGCCAGACAGGTAAATGATGGGGGTGGAAAGAAACTCGGGATGTTGGCGAATCACCCGCGTGGCCTCTACCCCGGTGCACTTGGGCATGAACATGTCCATCAGCACCAGATCTGGCTGGTAGCTGCGCAAACCATTCAAAATTTCGCCGGGATCGGCAACCGCTCGGGATTCAATTCCGCTTTGCTTCAGGGTGCGTTGGATGGCCATGCTGGCGGTGATGGAGTCCTCAACCACCAATACGCGGAATGGCGCGTCTTCCTCTTCACTGCAGAGATCAATCAGTTTGGCCAGAATTTCCGAGGGGTGTGTGGCTATTCCGAAGCAATGGTCTGTTCCGGCGCGAAGCGCTGCTTTGATGCTGGTGAAATCAGCCTGCAGGTTGTAGACGATCAACGTCCCGGCAGCGAAATGGCTGCGCAATGACTTGATGTTTTGGCAGGCTTGATCCAGTGCCATGGCGTCTACATTCAAGACAAGAATTTGAGGCCCCACTGAATTCGGGGGAAGCGTGTTCAGTGCGTGGTTTTCGGTGTTAACTCCCAGGTCTTCCAGTTGGGAGGTCAGCGTCATCGAGGTAGGTGTTCTGTCGCCGATGAACCAGATGCGGGGCATTGGCCGCCATTCGTCGGACCCCTCGGCTGTCGATGTCGTTGTCAGGGGGTTCACCAGTCGTTGGCTGGTGCCAATGAACAGGGTGACGCGACTGATCAACGCTTCCAGGCCGGAGTTCAAGGCTTCGATGGTGACGTGGGGTATGGGCGCACGGCTTGCGTCGTCGAACAGGGCCAATACCCGTTGCTCCAACTGGTGGGCTGTCTGGTGTAGTCCGGACAATCCCTTTCCTTTGAGAAACTCCGAGAAACTGGAGATGCAAACCGCAAACTCCACGAACTGCTCAAACCCTGGCGATGCGACAAAGGTTTTCCACCTCTGGTGCAAGGCGTCGCTTTTTTTCGGTAAATCCGGTGGCTGCATTGACATGGGATGTGCGTCAAACGATGAGCCGGAAATTATGTCAGTAACGGATTGTTACTGGTGGGCTATTTCTGTGGCCGGGTAGCATCCATCCCCGTGACTAGTGTTGTCCTGATTCGATCAAGAAAAAAGGCCTTGTCGCTATAAGCAACAAGGCCTTCTAATCGAATCATGGTGGGATGAGCGGGGGGTGAACCCACGACAAACGGATTAAAAAGGGAGCAACGTGAGAATTCGTTCGCGATATCACCAGACGCATAGAATCACCAAATTCCAATTGGTCACCATAAGAAGTTCTGAAATCCCTTCGGGTAGGCGTCCTGCGCTGTGAAGTATGCTGCTGAAGCCGCCAATCAAATACATGGGACGACAGTTGTCCAATTTTCAATAGTAAATATGAACATACTGCAAGCAATTCGTATCAAGCATCGGTCTAAAAAGGGGAGGAAAAATGAATATCGCGAATGGAAGGAGCGTCATTTCGCCGCACCCAGCCCGTCGGATATCAAGCGAGCGGTCTTGGTGCGTCATAGTCGCTCGAATGTGACTTGGGTTGAGACGGGAACGTTCATGGGCGACACCGCTGCGTTACTCGCCAAACATTCCAAACACGTTCACACCATTGAACCGGACAAGACCTTGCATGAGAAGGCAGCCACAAGGTTTGAAAACGATCCGAAGGTCAATGCTATTCGTGGCGTTTCGGAAGAGGTTTTCCCCCAACTCCTACCGACATTAAACGGCGCTGTGAATTTCTGGTTGGATGGTCACTACTCTGGTGGCATCACCTTTCAGGGTACAACTGATTGTCCAGTTCGAGACGAGCTTCTACATATCGAAAAAAATATGGAGAATTTCGAAAAAGTCATAGTTTTGATTGATGACATTCGTTGCTTCAGGCCTGAAGTTCCTGAGTTTTCTGATTATCCGGATTTGGATTACTTGGTTGATTGGGCACGTAGAAACTCATTAAGTTGGAGTATTGAGCACGACATTTTTATCGCAAAAAATAAGTCTTAAATAGTAAATTTTGTGGCTTCTAAATGAATCGAGTTGGTTCTATCCCGCTACCCAGATCGGCATGCGGGGTAGCCTCGATCGGCTGCGACCCTGCCACATCTCCCTGTATGCGGTTCTGCAACAGGCGGGTCGGGAGGTTGAGGTCACGCGCGCCGGGGTAGGCCAAGTCGGTTGAAGTGTGCAACAGTCAACATCGCGTTAAGCAGCCTGGCTCTATTTCGCCACAGCGGCGCGAGTCTGCCGCCGCTTGTGTGCAGCATCGGCGCTCAAACTGCCACCAGCACCAGCCGTAAAAAAGCCCACTATCGTTTCCGTAGCAGGCTTTTTATGCCTCGAAGGGCCTTATTGGTGGGATGTGCGGGGGTCGAACCCACGACAAACGGATTAAAAGTCCGCTGCTCTACCAACTGAGCTAACATCCCATTTTTACTGCACCCGTTAATTAGTGCAGACAAAAATTATAGCAGGCTAGCGGATCAGTTCATGCCATTTCGGCTCGCCAACTCAACAAAAAGTCCGGCGTGGTCCAAATCTGCGAGTCCGTGCTCGATGCCGTCGGCGTAGAGCTTCTCGAAAAGTTGGGTGATCGGGGCGCTCAAACCAATGGCGTCAGCGGTGGACAGCGCGTTGCGAAGGTCTTTGAGTTGAATCGACATTCGGCCATGCGGAGTGAAGTCACGGTCGATCATTCGTTGGCCGTGAACCTGCAGAATCCGGCTGTCGGCGAATCCGCCGGTAATGGCCTCCCTGACTTTGGCCATGCTGGCGCCCCCTTTTTCGCACAGCAGAAGCGCTTCCGCCACTGCGCCGATGGTGATGCCCACAATCATCTGGTTCGCCAATTTGGCCAGTTGGCCCGAACCGTGCGGACCCACATGGGTGGCCCGGCCGAAAACGTCCAGCACGGGTTTGATGTCGTTGAATACCGCGGCTTGACCGCCCACCATGATGGCCAGGGTGCCGTCCTTGGCACCATGGGTGCCGCCTGATACCGGCGCGTCCAAGTGCAGTGCGCCCATTTCACTGAGTTGCGCCGCATGGTCGCGTGCCTCAGCGGGTTGGATGGACGACATGTCCATGACCAGCGCACCAGGTTTTAGCGCGCGCGCCACGCCTTGGTTAAACAGCACTTCCCCAACCACGGGTCCGTTTTCGAGCAGGCAAATCACGGTGTCTACCGATCGCACCGCATCAGCTCCAGTAGCGTGCACCATGGCACCCAAAGGGCGCAGGCGTTCGGCCTTGTAGGCGGTCCGATTCCAGACGTGGACCGTGTGACCGGCCTCAATAAGGCGCAGCGCCATGGGGAAGCCCATGGCACCAATGCCCAATACCGCGATGTTCATGTTTTTTCCTTACCTGACCTAGAAACGGGCGCTCGCAGCGCCCGAAGGGTTTACATCAGCAGATGCTCGCCGGCATTGTCACCACCCAGCGTGACGTAATTCACCTTGCGAATGTCCATGAGCTTTTTGCCACCTGAGTAGCTGATCGAGCTTTGAATGTCCTGCTCCATCTCGATCAGCGTGTCGGCCAGCTTGCCTTTGACGGGTTCCAAAATGCGTTTGCCTTCCACGTGCTTGTATTCGCCTTTGTTGAAGTCGCTGGCCGAGCCGTAGTATTCCTTGTACAACTGGCCGTCCACCTCCACGGTCTTGCCCGGGCTTTCCTCATGGCCGGCCAGCATCGAGCCCACCATGACCATGGTGGCGCCAAACCGGATGGATTTGGCGATGTCGCCGTGTTCGCGAATACCGCCATCCGCAATGATGGGCTTGGTAGCCACCCGGGCGCACCATTTGACGGCGCTCAGTTGCCAGCCGCCCGTGCCAAAGCCGGTTTTAAGCTTGGTGATACAGACCTTGCCGGGGCCAATGCCAACCTTGGTGGCGTCGGCGCCCCAGTTTTCCAGATCGATGACGGCTTCGGGCGTGGCCACATTGCCGGCAATGATGAAGGCCGTTGGCATCTTTTCCTTCAGGTGAACAATCATGTCGCGCACGCTGTCAGCGTGGCCATGGGCGATGTCGATGGTGATGTACTCAGGCACCAAGCCCAGTGTCAACAACTTGGCCACGGTCTCGTAGTCGGGCTTTTTAACGCCGAGTGAGATGGACGCAAACAGGCCACGCGCCTTCATGTCTTGCACAAACTTCACGTTGTCCAGATCAAAGCGGTGCATGACGTAGAAGTAGCCGTTCTCGGCCAGCCAGATACAAATTTCTTCGCTGACCACGGTTTTCATATTGGCCGGCACCACGGGCAGGCGGAATTGGCGTTCACCCAGCGTTACGCTGGCATCACATTCCGAGCGGCTGTCCACGCGGCATTTGCGGGGCAGCAAAAGAATATTGTCGTAATCGAAGATTTCCATGGCGTAAGGTCCTGCGTCTAGCGGTTGATAGAAGAGCGCTTGGAGTGGACCCGGACCTTGTTCAGCGCCGCCATGTGGACGGCGCCAACAAAAAACCGGGCCACAAATGCTTGGGCCCGGTGATTGATTCTATCGAGTTTGTCCGGCGCCTGCTTTCTACAATGGGGGCATGTTTGCAGCCAACACCTCCCCGGGCGACCAGAACTCCCCCCTCTTGAATAACCTCAATCCCGAGCAGCGCGCCGCCGTGGCCTTGCCCGCCGAGCACGCTTTGATACTGGCGGGAGCCGGGTCGGGCAAGACCCGTGTGCTCACCACCCGCATCGCCTGGCTGCTGCAAACCGGTCAGGTGTCGCCCGGCGGTATTCTGGCGGTGACCTTTACCAACAAGGCCGCCAAGGAAATGATGACGCGCTTGTCCAGCATGTTGCCGGTCAACGTGCATGGCATGTGGATTGGCACTTTTCATGGTTTGTGCAACCGTTTTTTGCGGGCCCACTTCAAGCTGGCCAACCTGCCGCAGAGTTTCCAGATTCTGGACACGCAAGACCAGTTGTCCGCCATCAAGCGTCTGTACAAACAGTTCAAATTTGACGAAGAGCGCTTTCCACCCAAGCAAATGCAGTGGTTCATTGGCAGCTGTAAGGAAGATGGGCAGCGCGCCAACATGGTCGATGTGCGTGACGATGAAACTCGCAAAAAGGTAGAGATTTACCAGCTCTATGAAGAGCAGTGCCAGCGCGAAGGCGTGGTCGATTTTGGCGAGTTGATGCTGCGCAGCTTTGAGGTGCTGCGCGACAACGACCCGATTCGCGAGCACTACCAGCGGCGCTTTCGCCACATCCTGATTGACGAGTTTCAGGACACCAACAAGCTGCAATACGCCTGGATCAAGATGCTGGCCGGCACCGGCGCCCATGGCTCAGTGGACGATGCCGCCAGCTTTAACCCCAGTGGCTGTGTGCTGGCCGTGGGCGACGACGACCAAAGCATTTACGCTTTTCGCGGCGCCCGCGTGGGCAATATGACGGACTTTGTGCGCGAGTTCAAAGTCAAACACCAGATCAAGCTGGAAGAAAACTACCGCAGCGGCAGCAACATTCTGGACTCCGCCAACGAGTTGATCAGTCACAACAACAAACGTCTGGGCAAAAACCTGCGCACCAGCCAAGGCCCGGGCGAACCGGTGCGGGTGTTTGAGGCCAGCAGTGACTTTGCCGAGGCGCAGTGGATGGTGGACGAGATGCGCCAGCTGATTCGCGATGACGTCGAGCGCAAGGAAATCGCCGTGCTGTACCGCAGCAATGCCCAAAGCCGGGTGATCGAGACCGCCTTGTTTAACCACGGCGTGCCCTACAAGGTGTATGGCGGCCTGCGCTTCTTCGAGCGGGCTGAGATCAAGAACGCACTGGCCTACCTGCGCCTGTTGGAAAACCCGCGCGATGACACCAGTTTTCTGCGCGCCGTGAACTTTCCGCCACGCGGCATTGGCCTGCGCAGCCTGGAGCAGTTGCAAGACGTGGCGCGGGCCAATGGCTGCGCCTTGAGTGACGCCGTCAGCGGCCTCGGTGGCAAGGCGGGCACCAAAATTGGCGCCTTTTCTGGCGGGCATCGACGTGCTGCGCGAGCAGACACAGGACAAGAAACTGAGCGAGATGGTGGTCATGATGCTGGAGCACAGCGGCCTGCTCACCCACTACCGCGCCGATCGCGAGGGTGCCGACCGGGTAGAAAACTTGGAAGAGCTGGTGAATGCCGCACAGAGCTTTGTGTCGCTGGAGAACTTTGGCCGAGACGCCTCGCTGGTGCCCATGGACGATGAAGGGCAGGCCTTGACCCAATCCCCGGCCTCGCAAGGGTTGGATTTCAGCCAGCCTTTTGTGGAAGAGGCCGCGCCCGACGCCGAGACTGGCGAGACGCTGTCGCCGCTGGCCGCCTTTTTGTCACACGCTGCCCTGGAGGCGGGTGACAACCAGGCCCAAGCCGGGCAGGACGCCATTCAGCTCATGACTGTGCATTCCAGCAAGGGGCTGGAGTTTGACTGCGTGTTCATCACCGGCATGGAGGAGGGCTTGTTCCCGCACGAAAACTCCATGAGTGACCGGGAGGGGTTGGAGGAAGAGCGGCGCCTGATGTATGTCGCCATCACCCGCGCTCGCAAGCGCCTGTACCTCAGCCACTCCCAGACTCGCATGTTGCATGGCCAGACGCGCTACAACCTGAAAAGCCGCTTCTTTGAAGAATTGCCCGAGTCGGCGCTGAAGTGGATCACGCCGAAGAACCCCGGGTTTGGTGCAGGATATGCTCCTGTTTCAGGAGCGGGTTCCGCAGGCTACACAAGCGCTAGAGGCTCATTTGGCACAAATTTTGACAAATACTCGGCCCCCGCGCCTGTGCCTGTTCAAAAGGCGTCGCCGTCGCACGGCATCCGTGCCGGCATGAAGGTGTTTCACGCCAAGTTTGGCGAAGGCACGGTGCAAAATCTGGAAGGCACGGGCGATGACGCCCGGGCACAAATCAACTTCCCCCGCCATGGCGTGAAGTGGCTGGCGCTGAGTGTGGCCAAGCTGACGCCGGTTCCCTGACCGGGAATCGCAAAAATGGCACCTCACTGGGGTGCCTTTTTTTTGAGAAAAATGCTTTTAAATTGATAGCGAAAAGTCAAGGAATCGCGTGCGCTAGAGCCCAAATTTCACAGAATTTCCCTGCGGCAGATCGGTCCTATTTTCGACGGATGTGATTTTTCAGTAAACGGTATAAACTGTTTACCTCGTTTAAATTCAAAAAATCACTTATGAACACCGCAGAAATCGCTGTCACCGAATCCACCCCTGATGTGACCGCGCAAGCCCAAACCGAATCGACCACCACGGTTGACACCGCGCCCGTCAGCACACCGGTGGCAGCAGTCGCCGTGGAGGCCGCTCCCGCTCCCGTTGCCAAAGCACCCGCCAAACGCGCGGCCAGAAAAGCCCCTGCCGCTGCGAAGCCTGCCGCCGAGCAGCCCGCACCGGCCCCAGTGGCGAGCAAGCCAAAGGCTGTCGCCAAGGCCAAAGTGCCAACCCAAGCCGTCGCCAAACCAGCCAGCAAGCCGACTGCTAAATCAGCCGTCAAAACAGCCGTTAAAACAGCGGTGAAGCCTGTAGCCAAACCAGCCGCCAAAACGGTGGTCGTTGCGCCCGTTGAGGCGCCCACGCAAGCGGTGGCCAAGGCCGTCAAGCCGACGAAGCGGGTTGCGGCCAAGTCGCCCGTCAAAGCACCCGTCAAAGTCGTAGCCAAAGCTGCAGTTAAGCCCGCCGTGAAGTCGGCTCCCAAAGTGGCGCCCAAATCAGCGGCCAAGCCCACGCCAAAAGCGCCAGCCAAGGCTGCTCCTAAAACGCTGGCCAAGAAAGTTGCCAAGCCGGCCGCCAAGGTGGCCGCAAAGCCGCCGGTGGCGAAGGCCGTCAAAGCCAAGAAGGCCAAGATGGTGCGCGACAGCTTCACCATTCCCAAGCCCGAGTACGACATTTTGGCCAGCCTCAAGCACCGCGCAGGCAAGCTGGGCAACGCCGTGAAGAAGAGCGAGTTGATTCGTGCCGGTATCAAGGCGCTGGCATCCATGGCCGACGCCGGCTATGTGGCGGCTTTGAAAATGGTGCCTGCCATCAAAACCGGGCGTCCGTCCAAGCGCTAAAAGCAAGAAGCCACCCGAAGGTGGCTTGCGCACTACCAGGCGGTCGCCATCAGCGACCGCCTTTTCTTTTTCAGCTGCGTTGCGGCGCCAGCGTCTTGGCGTAGAGCGAGGCGCCAGCAATGTCTTTCAGCGTGACCGTCATGGCGCGGGTTTTCGCGTCAATGTCCACCTGGCCAAAAAACTGCATGCCGCTGGTGGGCGGGGCGTTCACTTCGGTGGGCGCCTTTTGGTACATGACCTGCATGCCAAAGGTGGCGTCGGTTTTGTTGGGACCAAAGCCACCGGCGTTGAGCGGGCCAGAGACAAATTCCCAGAACGGTGCAAAGTCAGTGAACTGGGCTTTGGCCGGGTCAAAGTAGTGGGCGGCGGTGTAGTGCACGTCGGCGGTGAGCCACACCACGTTTTTGATGCCCGCCCGTTTGATCTCGCGCAGCAGGTGGGCCATCTCCAGTTCGCGTCCCTTGGGGGCGCCGTCTTCGCCGTTGGCAATGGCTTCCCAGCGGTCCTTGCCCTGGGCGTCTTTGCCGTCGCCCACATGCAGGCCAATGGGCATGTCTGCCGCAATCACTTTCCATACGGATTTTGACTGTTTCAAGCCTTTCAACAGCCAGGCGAGTTGCGGGCGGCCCATGAAGTCTGTGGTGGCCGACTCAGTGGTTTGCAGGTTGTCGGTGTTGGGGCCGCGGTAGCTGCGCATGTCCACCACAAACAAGTCCAGCAGTGGGCCTTGGGGCAAATGGCGGTAGACGCGTTCGCTCTCCACGTCGGCCGTGCGGCGCAGGGGGGCGTACTCGTGAAAGGCCTTGGTGGCGCGTGCCACCAGCAAGGGCACGTTTTTCTCGGTGTAGCGGGCGTCGGCGCTCAGGTCCTTGGAGTCGGACCAGTTGTTGACACACCTCATGATCGTCCCATTGCCAGATTTGGGGCACGTCAGCGGCCATGCGGCGCACGTTGGCGTCCATCAGGTTGTAGCGGTAGCGGCCCCGGTATTCGTTCAGCGTCTCAGCCACTTTGCTCACCTCTTCGGTGACCAGGTTGTTCCACACCGTGCCGTCGGCCAGTTTGACTTCGGCGGTGATGGGGCCGTCGGCGTAAATGGTGTCGCCGCTGTGCAAAAAGAAGTCGGGGTTGACCAGGCGCATTTGCTCGTAAATCTTCATGCCGCCCCAGGCTTCATTGATGCCCCAGCCCTGGCCAGCGGTGTCGCCGCTCCAGGTAAAACGCACATCGCGAGCCGGTTGGTGACCTGAGCCGCCCGGCAGGCGCAAGTGGCCGGGCAGAGCCTCTGACAGCACCCGCTCGTTGTGCAGGTCTTGCAGCACCACGCGGTAAAAAATGTCCTGCCCGGCAGGCAAGCCGGTCAAGTCGATGCGGCCAGTGAAGTCGCTGTCTTCCAGCATGTGCGGGCCACGCACCCGGGTGGCGTTGGCAAAGCTGGGGGTGGTGGCCCAGTCGAGCCACAGGCGGGCGGGGCGGTCGCTTCGGGTCCAGATGATGGCGCTGTTGGCGGTGGGGTCGCCGCTCTGAATGCCATGGGCCATTTGGGGGCGCATGGCATCGCGGGTGATGACGGCTGGCGCGGTTTGCGCCAGCAGGTGGGTGGGGGCGACCACGCTGGCACCGCCCAACAAAACGCTGTGATTCAAAAAATGTCGTCGATCCATCAAGAGTCTCCATGAACAAAGGGAATCGCGCCATTGTTCAGGGCCAAGGTGTCAATGATGTGACGCTCGCGCTTTTGACGTTATTTGCTATGAATATAAGAGCATTTTGCGCAGATGGATCACGCGCTACAGCCTGTTTTGGCACTCAATTGTTGAGGTACTGAATCCAAGCGGGCAGCAGGTTCGGTGTGACGCCTTCAGTGCAATATTGATGTGTGTCAAAACGGCGGCGCCCGGTCAGTCGCAAGATGAAAGGCTAAACCCAAGGAGGAGACTGATATGCCTGAGACCGATTACATCCGCTGGTTCCGTGAACTCTCGCTGACTGATTTGCCGCTTGTGGGGGGCAAGAACGCCTCACTGGGCGAGATGTTCCAGCAACTCACCCCTTTGGGCGTTCGCGTGCCCGACGGTTTTGCTGTCACGGCACCTGCCAACAAAGACGCCCTCGACGCGGCCAATGCTTGGCCTGAGCTGCACCAACTGCTGGACAAGTTGGACAAAACCGATGTGACGACGCTTGCCAAAGTGGGCGCCCGTGCGCGGGAAATTGTCTACGGCGCGCCCATGCCCAAGGCTGTGGAACAGCAATTGCGCGAAGCCTGGCGCAAGCTAAAAGCGGCCAGTGGTGACGACTTGAGTGTGGCGGTGCGCAGCTCGGCCACCGCTGAAGACTTGCCCACCGCCAGCTTTGCCGGCCAGCACGACACCTACCTCAATATTCAGGGCGAAGAGATGCTGATTGACGCGGTCAAACGCTGTCAGGCTTCGTTGTTCACCGACCGGGCGATCTCCTACCGCATTGACAACGGCTTTGACCATTTCAAAGTATTTTTGTCAGTGACGGTGATGCAAATGGTGCGCAGCGACCAGGCCTCCAGCGGCGTGGTATTCACCATCGATACCGAGTCGGGCCACCCGGACGTGGTGTTCATCACCGGCGCCTGGGGGCTGGGTGAAAACGTGGTGCAAGGCACCGTGGACCCGGACGAGTTTTACGTGCACAAACCCACCTTCAAAAAAGGTTTTCGCAGCGTGCTGAGCAAGTCCTTGGGCGACAAGCAGGTGCAAATGGTTTACGCCCCAGGCCGCACCCGCGAGCCGGTCATCAACCGCCCCACACCCAAGGCGGACCGCAAACGCTTCTGCCTGAGCGATGCCGATGTGTTGGTGCTGGCCGACGCCGCCATCAAGATTGAAGACCACTACAGCAAGTTGGCGGGCGAGCGCCGGGCCATGGACATTGAGTGGGCCAAGAACGGACCGGACGGCGAGATTTTCATCGTGCAGGCCCGCCCTGAGACCGCCATTTCCCAGCGCAATGCGCTGATGCTGGAGGAGTATGTGTTGGACGGCAGCGCCGCCGTGCGCGCCACCGGACGCGCCGTGGGCGCCAAGATTGCCAGCGGCCAAATTCGGGTGGTGAACAGTGCGACTCAGCTGGCCGCCTTCAAACCGGGCGAGGTGCTGGTGGCTGACACCACCACGCCGGACTGGGAGCCGGTGATGAAAACCGCTGCCGCCATCGTGACCAACCGGGGCGGGCGCACCTGCCATGCGGCCATCGTGGCGCGCGAGTTGGGCATTCCCGCCGTGGTGGGCGCTGAACACGCCAGCGAGATGTTGAAAGACGGTGAGTTGGTGACCGTGTCTTGCGCAGAAGGTGCAGTGGGCCGGGTTTACGAAGGCGCGGTCAAGTTCCACAAACTGGTGACTGACTTGACGGGTTTGAAGCGCCCAAACACCCACATCATGGTGAATTTGGGCAACCCGGAACTGGCGTTTCAGGTCAGCCAGATGCCGTGTGATGGTGTGGGCTTGGCGCGCATGGAGTTCATCATCAATGAGCACATCAAGGTGCACCCCATGGCAGTGCTGCACCCCGAGCGCATCACCGATGCGGCGGAGCGGGCCAAGGTGCAAGCCCTGTCGGTGGGCTATGCTGACGGCGCCAGCTACTTTGTGGAGAAACTGGCCGAAGGTGTGGGCACGATTGCGGCGGCTTTCTATCCCCGCCCGGTGATTGTTCGCCTGTCAGATTTCAAGAGCAACGAATACGCCGCGCTTTTGGGCGGGCGCGACTTTGAGCCGCATGAGGAAAACCCCATGATTGGTTTCAGGGGCGCAGCGCGCTATATCCACCCGGCCTACGCAGAAGGCTTTGCGCTGGAATGTGCGGCCATGTTGCGGGTGCGCGAGACCATGGGGCTGACCAACCTGAAACTCATGGTGCCGTTTTGCCGCCGCCTGGACGAGGCCCGCAAGGTGTTGGCTGCGATGGAAAGCCATGGCCTCAAGCGCGGCGAAAACGGGCTGGAGGTCTACGTCATGTGCGAAATTCCCAACAACGTGCTGCTGATTGACGAGTTCTCCGAGCTGTTTGACGGCTTCTCGATTGGGTCGAACGACCTGACGCAGCTCACCTTGGGTGTGGACCGGGACAGCGCCATCGTGGCCGACTCGTTTGACGAGCAAGACCCCGGCATGCGCAAGATCTTCAAAATGGCCATTGAAGGCGCCCAACGCAACAAACGCCACTCCGGCATTTGCGGCCAAGCGCCCAGTGACCACATTGAAGTGGCCCGCTATCTGGTGGAGTTGGGCATTGACAGCATCAGCCTGACGCCCGACCGGGTGCTGCAAACCATGCAGGTGGTGCAAGAGATTGAAGCGGCGCAGGGGCGCCCACCACGGCAGGCGGAATGACGAAGGGCTGATTGGCGGGCGCGGAGGCAGTCACAAAACTGTCACGCCACTTTCTTACGATGGGCGCTGGTTTGTTCCAGCCCGCAGTCGCTGCCTTGGCGGTGAATTGCTTATTTCCATCCCATTTGAGAGTTCTCATGCCCAATTTGTCCCAACCGTCCCGCCGCCAGGCGCTGAAGTTTCTCGCCAGCGCCCCCATGCTGCCTTTGGGCGTCATGTCGGCCACCTCGCTGCTGACCGCCTGTGCGGCAACCGGTGGCAAAGGCGCCGCCATGGGGGCAGGCAACTACCTGTCCACTGCGTTCACCTCGATGGCCGCCCCCACGTTGGCCAACCCTGCGGCCATGGCGGCCACGACCGTGGGGTCGAGCTTGAATGTCATGCTGCGCGACGGCAGCAAGCAGAGCTACAACCTGGCCTACCAGCCCTTCTTCATCACGGGCGATCAGGTGTCTGACGGCAAAGGCGGCTCGATTTTGAGTGGCGGCTACTTTGATATTTTGAACAAGCCCATCATGGATCGCTCCGTGGCTGGCAAAGAGCGCCAGTTTTTCTCGGATTGCCCGGACGGCACCTCGCTGTTGGAGGTGCCCCATGCCAAGGTGTCGGGTGTCAAAGGCAAACCGGTGTTTGCGGTGGTCCAGTTTGAATACACCACCCGTGACCAAAGCAATGCTGAGGCCTACGGCACCTTGCCTTCGCCCATTGCCGTGCTCACGCTGGACCAAGATCAGTCCACCGGCAAACTGAGCTTGGTGAGTTATCACAATGTGGACACCTCCTCTGTGAACGGCTTGTGGATCACTTGCGGTGCCAGCCTGTCGCCATGGAACACGCACCTGTCCAGCGAAGAGTATGAGCCTGACGCCTTCAACACCGGTGACAAGCGTTTCAAAGCTTTCAGCAAAAACCTGTTTGGTGACGAGACCGTGGCCAACCCCTACCACTACGGCCACTTGCCCGAGGTGACGGTGAATCCGGACGGCACGGGCTCGATTGCCAAGCATTTCTGCATGGGTCGAATTTCGCACGAGCTGGTTGAAGTTATGCCCGATCAACGCACGGTGTTGATGGGTGACGACTTCACCAACGGTGGGCTGTTCATGTTTGTGGCCGACAAAGCCGCGCAGTTGTCTGCCGGTACCTTGTACGTGGCCAAGTGGCACCAGACCTCTGGCGTTGGCCCGGGCAGCGCCACACTGTCTTGGATCAAGCTGGGCCATGCCACCAGCAAAGACATCGAAAAGCTGGCCGATTCGCTCAAGCCGTCGGACATCATGGATGTGAAAACCTCGGATCCCAAAGACGCCAGCTACACGCAAATTCCGTTTGCCGGCAAGACCAATTGGGTCAAGCTCAAGCCCGGCATGGAAAAAGCGGCGGCATTCCTGGAGACCCATCGCTATGCCGCACTCGTGGGCGCCAGCCTGGGCTTTAGCAAAATGGAAGGCACCACGGTCAACGCCAAAGACAAGATCGCTTACTCGGCCATGAGCTACATCAAAGACTCCATGCTGAATGGCTCGGGCGACATCAAAGTGCAAGGCCCCCAGTCGGGTGCGGTGTATGCGCTCAACCTCAAAGGCGCCCAAAAAGATCGCGCCGGTATGGCGATCGACAGCGAGTGGGTGCCGGTGGACATGGCCGCGCCGGCCGCTTTGATTGGTGAAGATTTGGCGACACCCGACGCGCTGGGCAATATTTCGCACGCCGACAAGATTGCCAACCCCGACAACATCAAGTTCTCGGAAAAAATGCGCACCCTGTTCATTGGCGAAGACAGCGCACGCCATGTGAACAACTTCTTGTGGGCCTATAACGTGGACACCAAGCAGTTGTCGCGCATCATGTCGTGCCCGGCGGGCGCGGAATCCACCGGCTTGCAGTCTGTGGACGACATCAACGGCTGGACTTACATCATGAGCAACTTCCAGCACGCAGGTGACTGGGAAAAAGGCCTGCATGACAAAGTGCAAGCCACGCTGGACCCCTTGGTGCGTGCCAACTACAAAGACCGCTTTGGCGCGGCGGTGGGTTATTTGACGGCGGATCGCAGCAGCGTCAAGCTGGGGTGAGGGTGGGGCGGGTAACCGCCTGAATCGTAAAAAGGGTGCCTCGGCACCCTTTTTTGATGTCGCGCTGAGCGACGCGGGCAACTGGTGTTGCTCCGCCTGGGGATAGGCGTCTGAATCGCGGTGAAATTAAAAAGACAGTCGCGAGGCTGCGGATTGCGTGGTCCGAAGCAACAGGCTGGAGCATCGGCGAGCGTTCTGGGGCTCGTCGTGATCCAGCGCAGGGGTATGAGGCAGGGGCTTGAGCCACTGTGCGGAAGTGGTGGCCAAAACACGGTAAAGCCGGGTGGCCAAGCCCGCGTGGCGGGTCAAGCAGACGGGAAGATCAAAGGGGTGAGTCATGGCGCAGCAAAGAGAAATAGACAGAAGCCGACTTTGGCTCTGGGCAGTCTATAAATCTGCTGTGACGGGGGTATGACACCCCGCTAACCGGAAGGCAGAGAGCGCCTCCTCGGTAAGGGGGTACCTCGGCTAGGATTCGATTTCGATGATGTCGTCAGGCAGCTCGAAGCTGTCGCGAAAACTGAAGTACAGCGAGGTGAAAAACATGGACACCATCACCATAAGGGCGGGCAACATCAGCTCGCCGGCCAGCGCCGGGCTGCCCAGCAAGGTGGCGACAAGGGTGACAAGCAGCACAAGCACCACCAGAACGCCGATCCAGGTGATGCCGAAAACGGCAAACGCCCAGAAGTTGCGCAGGCACGCCACGATGCTGAAGAACAAACTTTTGGCAGGCGTCAGCCCATGCCAGTGCACCAGCGCTGGCGCATGCCAGAACAAGAGGGACAGCGGCAAGTGCAGGCCAATGAACACCCACATGGCCGATTGAAAGTTGCCCTCCAGCAGCACCTCACGCTCAGGCATGCTGCCCCCCAGGTAGACGCGGGCAAAGTCGCCATCATCGACCAGCCAGGACGCACCAATGGCGATCAAAAAGCCCAGCGAATAAAGCCCGCCCAAGGTCAGCATGGCGCGCGCCTGGCTTTTTCCAGCACGAAACGCGGCCACCAAAATGGCCGGCATGGGGAAGCGACCTTGGGTGGCTTCCCGCGTGGCGGCCATCAGGCCCAGTGTGGCCGCTGGCAGAAAGGTCATGGCCAGCATAAAGCCGATCCAGGGAACCAGGCTGGCCAGCGTCATGACGGCCATGAACATGAAAAACAGACCCGCCAAGGCCAGTGGCTGCTTGAAAAAGGTCTGAATGCCAAGCTTGACCCAAGTGGCGCCTGTGCGGGCCGGAACAATCTTGAGCTTCATGCTGGCG
Organism: uncultured beta proteobacterium; assembly: GCA_963781205.1. GTDB lineage: Bacteria > Pseudomonadota > Gammaproteobacteria > Burkholderiales > Burkholderiaceae_C > Rhodoferax. The sequence continues at coordinate 196,591 of CAWAFG010000006.1, forward strand.
TCGCAATAGCGCTCGCGGACAGTATTGGGCTGACGCGGCCGCGCAGCACTCGCTCAAAGTGGCTGGGGTCGTGGGCTTTGAGCATGCTGGCTTCTCGGGGCAAGTGGTAATCCCACAAACGGGAAATCCAGAAACGCAGGGCGCCGGCGCGCAACATGGCGGGCAACAGTTCCCGTTCAGCGGCCGTCAGGGGGCGCACGGTGCCGTAGGCCGCCATGAAATTTTGCGCCCGCTCGGGGTCATGGGTGCCTGTGGCCAGGTCAATGCACCAGTCGTTCAGGGTCACGGCAATGTCGAACAGCCAGGCATCAACGCCGGCGAAATAAAAGTCAAAGAAACCAGTCAAATGAGGCTTGCCGTCCACCGTGTCAAACATCACGTTGTCCCGAAACAGATCGGCGTGAATGGGCCCGCGTGGCAGTGCTTTGTAGGCGGACGACTGGGCCACATGGTTTTGATAGGCCAACTCGCTTTGGATCAGCTGGCGTTGCTCGTCCGTCAAATGGGGCAAGACGACCGGTACCGTTTCGTTCCACCAGCTCAATCCGCGCAGATTGGGCTGCGACAGCTCGAAATCTCGTCCTGCCAAATGCATTTTGGCCAGCGTGGCGCCGACGGCTGCGCAATGGGCGGCAGTGGGGCTCAATTCACTGCCACCGGTGAGCTTGCTCACCACCGAGGCGGGTTTGCCTTTCAACTCCAGCACCAGTTCGCCTTTGGCGTTGGCGGTGGGATCTGGCACGGGAATACCGTGTGACGCCAGGTGCTTCATCAAGCGCAGGTAAAACGGCAGTTGCTCGAAACTCAGGCGCTCAAACAGGGTGAGCACGAAGTCGTGCGTTTGGCCGTCCAGCTCGGTGGACACAAAGTAATTGGTGTTTTCAATGCCGCCGGCGCAACCCTTCATGTGGGTGAGTTCCCCCAGCTTGAGTTGATTTAACAGGGCGCCGGCTTCTTTTTCAGTGACTTCTGTGTAAACCGCCATCGCTCAAAAACCCACGATTTTCCAAGTGCGCTCACCACTTTGGGGCTGCACGTCATAAGAAGGCATGCTGCCTTTGGGTTGAACGGTGATGGTTTTGGTCTCTCCACCCACTCGCAGTTCGTCAATGCGGCTGCCAGCGTCCTCAATGCGGATGCGTTCAGTGCGCTTTTCAATCGCGGCTTTGGGCGCCGCCTCTGGCGCGGGGGTCTGGGCCCAGCTGAGGGTGACAGAGGAGAGGAGGAGGGGGAGGATGAGGGCTAGGCGCATGGCGCAATTGTAGAACCACCCCCGCCCCCTTGCTCGCAGGCAAAATGCTGGCATGAACGACTCTCAAAACAAGCCCAAAACCCTGCTGTTGGTGGACGGCTCCAGCTACCTGTACCGCGCTTTTCACGCCATGCCAGACCTGCGCGCGGTGCCGGGTGACCCCAGCAGCCCGCCCACGGGCGCCATTCGGGGCATGATCAATATGCTGCAAAGCCTGCGCAAAGATGTGCCGGCTGACTTTGCGGCCTGCGTGTTTGATGCCAAAGGCCCGACCTTTCGTGATGATTTGTACCCCGAGTACAAGGCACACCGCTCCCCCATGCCCGACGACTTGCGGGCCCAGATTGAGCCGATTCACGAGGTGGTTCGCCTGATGGGCTGGAAGGTGCTGGACGTGCCCGGTGTGGAGGCCGACGACGTCATTGCCACCCTGGCCGTGACGGCCGCCAAGCAGGGCATTGAGGTGATTGTGAGCAGCGGCGACAAGGACTTGGCGCAGTTGGTCAACTCGCACATCACCATCATTGACACCATGAATGGCCGCCGCCGCGACGAAGCGGGTGTGGAAGCCGAGTTTGGTGTGCCCGCGCGCCTGATGGTCGACTACCAGGCCTTGGTGGGCGACGCCGTGGACAACGTGCCCGGCGTGCCCAAGGTGGGGCCGAAAACCGCCGCCAAATGGTTGCAGCAATACGGCTCGTTGGACGAAGTGGTGGCACATGCCCATGAGATCAAGGGCGTGGTGGGCGAGAACCTGCGCAACTCGCTGGACTGGCTGCCCATGGCGCGCCAGTTGGTCAGCATGAAGGTTGACTGTGATTTGACGGGTTGGATGCCTGAATTGCCTGCTATGGATTCAATAGCTACCGGCGCCATGAATACGGAGGCTTTGGCTATTTTTTATGAAAAATTTGGCTTCAAAGGCTTGGCCCGGGCATTGGGCGGTGCGGCGCCAGGCAATGCGCCTGCCAAATCGGCCCCGGCTGGGGGCGCTTCCAAAAGCGCGGCGCGTGAACCTGACTTGTTTGACGAACCCGCTGACGCAAGCGCGGTGCCCACCAGCCAGGTTAGCAGCGTGGTCTATGACACGGTGTTGACCTGGGCGTCGTTTGACCAATGGCTGGCGAAAGTGGAGGCCGCTGACTTGGTGGCCGTGGACACCGAAACCACCTCGCTGGACGACATGCGGGCCGAAATTGTGGGTATCAGCTTCAGCGTGAAGCCGGGTGAGGCTGCCTACATTCCGGTGGCGCACCGCTACCCGGACGCGCCTGAGCAGTTGCCACGTGACGAGGTGCTGGCCAAACTCAAGCCCTGGCTGGAAAACGCTGCCAAAAAGAAACTCGGGCAAAACATCAAGTACGACCGCCACGTCTTTGCCAACCACGGCATTGAGGTGCACGGCTACGCCCACGACACCATGCTGCAGAGCTATGTGCTGGAAGTGCACAAACCCCACGGGCTGTCCAGCTTGGCAGAACGCCACCTGGGGCGTAGCGGCATCAGCTTCGAGGACTTGTGCGGCAAAGGCGTGAACCAGATCTGCTTTGATCAGGTGGACATTGCCAAAGCCGCCGAGTACTCGTGCGAGGACTCGGACCAGACGCTGGATGTGCATCTGGTGTTGTGGCCGCAACTGGAGGCGGACGACAAATTGCGCTTTATTTACGAGCTGGAGATTGCCAGCAGTGAAGCGCTGTACCGCATCGAGCGCAACGGGGTTCTGATTGATGCGCCCACGCTGGCAGCGCAAAGCCACGAACTGGGCGCCCGCATTTTGCAGCTGGAGACCGAGGCGCACGCGCTGGCGGGGCAACCCTTTAACCTGAGCAGCCCCAAGCAGATTGGTGAGATTTTCTTCACCAAGCTCGGCCTGCCCATCGTCAAGAAAACCGCCACCGGCGCCCCCAGCACTGATGAAGAAGTGCTGGAAAAATTGGCCGAAGACTTTCCACTGCCCGCCAAAATTCTGGAGCACCGGGGCTTGGCCAAGCTGAAGGGCACCTACACCGACAAGCTCGCCCAGCTCGCCCACCCGCGCACGGGTCGCGTCCACACCCACTATGCGCAGGCGGTAGCGGTGACCGGGCGTTTGTCCAGCAACGACCCCAATTTGCAGAACATCCCGATTCGCACGCCTGAGGGGCGGCGCGTGCGCGAAGCCTTTGTGGCGCCAGCGGGGTGTGTGATTGCCAGCGCCGATTACAGCCAGATTGAGCTGCGCATCATGGCCCACATCAGTGGCGATGCGGCGCTGGTGCTGGCGTTTCACGACGGCATGGACGTGCACCGCGCCACGGCGGCCGAGATTTTTGGCATTGGCACGGGTGAGGTCACCACCGAGCAGCGGCGCTACGCCAAGGTCATCAACTTTGGCCTGATTTATGGCATGAGCGCCTATGGCTTGGCACGCGCCTTGAGCATTGACAACACGGCGGCCAAAAACTACATCCAGCGTTACTTTGAGCGCTACCCCGGCGTCAAAAATTACATGGACCACACCCGCCAGATCGCCAAGGCCCAAGGTTATGTGGAAACCGTGTTTGGACGCCGCCTCTACCTGCCCGAGATCAACTCACCCAATGGCCCGCGCCGCGCCGGGGCCGAGCGGGCCGCCATTAACGCTCCCATGCAGGGGACGGCGGCGGATTTGATCAAGCTCAGCATGGTCAAGGTGCAACAGGTGTTGGACGAGGAAAAGCGGGGCACCCGCATGATCATGCAGGTGCATGACGAATTGGTGTTTGAGGTGCCTGAGGCTGAAGTCGAGTGGGTTAAACACGAAATACCGCGTTTGATGGCCGGGGTGGCCCATCTCAAAGTGCCCTTGTTGGCCGAGGTCGGTGTGGGGCTCAACTGGGACCAGGCGCACTGATCGTTGGCAGCGGGCGCCGCCTTCAGCTCACCTTCAGCTCAAGGGCGCGGGGCGGCTGCGGGGGGTGTCCTGGTCAATTTCCCAGTCGTCCTGGGTGGCCAGTTCATAGCGGGCCCGGCCGCCGGTTTTAGCTCGGTACATGGCCGCGTCAGCCGAGTTGACCAGCAAGGTGGCATTCGTGCTGGCATCTGGTACCACCGTGGCGACGCCAATGCTGACGGTGACATGTTTGGCCGTCGGCGAGGCCGCATGCGGCATGGCCTCACGGTTCAGGCGGTCCAGGCAGTTTTGGGCGGTTTCACACGCATGGGCGGTGTCGGCGCCGGGTAGCAGCAGCACAAATTCTTCGCCACCGTAGCGCACGGCCATCTCACCTGCGCGGCGCACACAGTCTGCCAAGGCGTTGGCGACCCGGCGCAGGCACTCATCGCCGGCCAAATGACCGTAGTGGTCATTGAAATTCTTGAAGTGGTCAATGTCGACCATCAACAGGCTAAGCGGCGTTTGGCTGCGACTCGCGCGCTGCCACTCAACGTCAAGCGCCTGATCAAAACTGCGCCGGTTGGACAAGCCAGTCAACCCATCGGTGGAGGTCTGCTTGGTCAGAATCTGGTTGGTGGCCTCCAGCGTTTTCCCCCGGCGAACCATGTCGGTCACATTGATCCGAGCAGAGATCAAATACCCATCTGGCGCGCGCGTGTGCTGCACGTTGATCCAGATGTCACCGGCCCACTCTTGAAGCTCGGGTGCCACCGCGCTGTGGCGCTGTGCGAGATGCTGGGCCAGCCATTGGTCTTCGCAACCCAGCGCGGCAGGAATCAGGTTGCGCCGCAAGTTGGCCCGCATCAAGGCTTCATAGGACTGGCCAATGTGGCTTGGCGTGTGAAAGTCCGCCACTGTTTGGTTAACGCTCTTGTTGTAAAGCACGAGCCGGTCGTTGGCATCCCAGATTTCCAGGCCAATATTTAACTCGTTAAGCGTGGAGGCCAGCAGTTTTCGGCTGGCCTTAAGGGAGTTTTTAGCGGGCGAACCACCTCGGGGCAGTTCGGAGCGCCCATTTTTGCCGTTCAGCGCATGGCGCAGGGTGTCAAACAGGCCCATAGCATTTTCTCGTTGCCACGAATCCCGCCGGGTTTTGCCGCGAAGAGCGCGAAATATCCAGTGCTCCTCTGTCTTCAAGTCCTCCACCTATGGCTCCCAAATCTTTCAACGAGTTTGTCAACCAGCCTTCTGTAAGGCAGTCGTTTGGCGTCAAGGAGGTTAGCGTAACAAGGATCATACGAAGTAAGAATACCTGATTTGCATAGATTCAGTACTCAAAAGTGGGTAACTTGTCCAGTGCTTCTATACGTTGGTAAGTCCGGTTCGGATCGCGTATTTGGTGAGTTCGGCCACATTGTGCAACTCGAGCTTGAACATGATGTTGCGCCGGTGCACATCCACCGTGCTGGTGGCAATGTGCAGTTTCTCCGCAATCTGGGGTGACGTGAGCCCGTCGGTAAGCAGGCGAAGCACCTCTGTTTCGCGGCGGCCCAGGCGTTTGTTGTCTCGCGCGCCAGCTGAGCTCTGGCTGCCACGCTGGCTGGCCTCGATCAGTGTGGCGGCGGCTTCGGGGCAAAGAAATACTTGGCCTTTGGCCGCACTCTTGATTGCTTGCAGCAATTGTTCACCTGCGGCCGACTTCACCACGTAAGCGGTGGCGCCCGCTTCCATCATTTCCATGACAAATTTTTTGTAATTAAAGGCGGACAACGCCACCACCTGGACTTGGGGGAATTGGGCGCGCACCAGGCGTGTGGCCTGTATTCCATTCACATCGGGCATGCTGATGTCGATCACCAGGACATCCGGCAACAACTTGGCAACCGCCTCGACGACCCGTGCCCCTTCGCCCAGTTCACCCACCACTTCGACCTCCGGCTCTCGGGCCAGCATCAGACACAGCGCTTCCCGAAACATGGTGTGATCATCAACCAGCAAGACGCGAATAGGCATGGTGATGGCTCCTAGCTCTTGAGGTCTGATGCGGGGGCGGCCAGCATCGGCACTTTGATGAACACCGTGGTGCCATCCCCCGGGTTGCTGCGAATCGTGACCTCGCCACCCATCATTTGTATGCGCTCACGCACGCTCAGCAAGCCAAATCCGCCTTGACCGCTGGCGGGCAGTGGCTGATTGGGGTCAAACCCTGCGCCGGCATCGCTGACTGTGACCAGCAGTTGCTGGTCTGGCGTCAACTCGGTGCGCACCACGGCGTGGGCCACATGGGCGTGTTTGGCGGTGTTGATCAACAGTTCCCGAATGGCGCGAAACAGGGTGGTGCTGACATCCGGGTCGAGTGGTTTGGGCGCGCCATCGTCCTCGGCGACCACGTCGAGTTTGTACATCTTGTGCATTTCGTCGGCCATCCACTCCATGGCGGCCGGCAGGCCCAGCTCGTCCAGCATCGGCGGGCTGAGCTGGAAGGCCATCACGCGCACCTTGCGGTTGGCCTGGTCCACGGCTTTGGCGCAGTCGTCCATGGCACCTTTCATGAAGTCCGGCACGGGCAACTTTTCCATCGACGTGATTTTGAGTTTGATCAAGGCCAGCATCTGGCCCAGATCGTCGTGCAAATCCTGCGCCAGCGAGCGGCGTTCGCGCGTTTCCGCTACTGCCAGTGCGGAAGACAGGGTGCGAAGCCGGTCCGTTTGCGCGCGGGAATCGGTGAGGTCTTGGCGCGCAGTCTGGGCCGCCTTGGCGGCACGGACACTGTCGGTGACGTCTGTGAAGGTGGCGATGACGCCGGTGACCAGGTTTTGCTCGTCGCGGTACGGTGTGACCCGGCGCAAAAAACGACGCTCGCCCTCGGGTGAGGGCGGCGTTGTGTGCAACTCGTATTCCCGCTGTTGTGGCGTTTTGGTGGACATCACAGCCCTGGCCGCCTCCATGAGTGCATCACCCGCTTTGGCCAGTGAGAAATCACTCAGTGGGCGGCCAATGTCGCTGGGGCGAAACTGGAACAAGGTCTTGGCCGCTGGCGTGAACCACTTGATGCGAAACGAAAGGTCGATGCAAAGCGTGGGAATGTCACTGCTGTTGAGCAGGCTGTTGAGGTCGGCGTTGGAGATCTCAAGCTCCCGTACCTTGGCTTCGAGTTGCTGGTTGACGGTCGTCAGTTCCTCGTTCAGAGACTGCAACTCTTCTTTGGAGCTTTCCAGTTCTTCATTGAGAGAGCGCAGCTCCTCGTTGGTGGTGATGACCTCTTCGTTGGAGACTTTGAGGTCTTCGGCCGAGGTTTCAAAAAGCTCCATGCTGTTTTGCAAATCGTCCCGGGTGGCTTGCAGTTCCTCTTCCAGGTGACGAACCAGCGCGCCTTCGGCTGTGTCGCCCGCGGGCGGCAGCGCGACTTGCTGGTCATGGCGAAATACCACCAGATACAAGCTGCCGGTCTCGCCTGCGGCATGGGGCGTGACGGTGATTTCAACCGGAATAAACCCTTTGGAGTGCTTCATTCGCGCACCCGTTGCCACCACGGTGACCTTGGTGGCGGCCGCCTCCTGAAGAGCGGCGCGCAGGCGCGAGCGCAAGCCGTCCCGAACCATGAGCAGCAAGTCTTGCACGGGGGCGCCACGCGGACGCATCAAAAAGTCGTCGGTAGGCCCACAGTAGTACAAGGCCTCATGGCGGGCATCGACCAAAATCGACGCGGGAGCGAACCGGTCCAGAATCAGTTTTTGGGCCACGGTTGCCACTTGACTCAGGGGCGGAGGACTGCGAGTGGGCATGGGAAGAATTGCGGTGCGGACGTCGCCGGGTCGGGTGGGCAGGTTCAAAACGTCAGTGGGCGTTTTTCCGATGCGTTTGAAAATGCGCCACTTTTTTGACAAGGGCAGAAATAGCTCATCGCGGTTGCCGTTGGACTCGGCGCTGCCCAGGAAGAGGTAACTGTCTTTGCTGAGCGCAAAGTGAAAGATGTTGAGCACCCGCTTCTGAATGTCGGATTCGAGGTAAATCAGCACATTGCGGCAACTGATGAGGTCCACACGTCCAAATGGCGGGTCGGAAAACAGGTTTTGCGCGCCAAAAACGATGCAGGCACGTAATTCGTCGGAGACGGTGTAAGCCTGCTGGTTGGGGGTGCTGGTGAAATAGCGTTTCAAGCGGGGGGCACTCATCTGAGCCGCAATGCCGAGGGGGTAGCGGCCACAGCGGCCCACTTCAAGTGCATCGTTGTTGGTGTCGGTCGCAAAGACCTGAACCGGGCAATTCTTGCGCGCTCGGCGCAAGTGTTCCAGCACCACAATGCCCATGGTGTAGGCCTCTTCGCCGGTGGAGCAACCCGGGACCCAGATGCGGATCGCGTCGCCACTGCGCTTGCTGGCCACCAAAGGGGCGATGACCTCTGACTCCAGTGCCTTCCACGCGGGCGGGTCCCTGAAAAACTCGGTGACGCCGATGAGCAAGTCGCGAAACAAGGCATTGACTTCGTCGGTTTCTTTTTCTAGCAGTTTGACGTAGTCCGTCAGGCTGGTTGTGCCGCGCAATCCCATGCGGCGTTCGATGCGGCGCATCAAGGTGGCACGTTTGTAGCCGGAGAAGTCATACCCGCGCTGCCTGTTCACGATCTGGATCAGTTTTGGAAGAGCGTGCGGGTCGACCAGGTGTGACGAGGCGTCGGTGTCGGCATTGCCCTTGGCATAGGGATGACTCACATAGTCCGCAATCACTTGCGGCATTTTGTTGACGGGCAAGACGTAGTTGGCAATGCCGGCAGCAATCGCACTGCGGGGCATGCCGTCGTATTCCGCGGTCGCGGGGTCTTGCACCAGCACAATGCCACCGTGGGCGGCAATGCTTTTTAAGCCCAGGGCACCATCGGTGCCCATGCCGGACAGCACGATGCCGATCCCCCGGGTGCCACAGTCTTCGCCCAGGGAGGCAAAGAAATGATCAATGGGCAGGTGCAAGGTGCCGCGCTCGCTGCGTGGCGTGAGTCGCAGGTGTCCTTGCACAATGGCCACTTCTTTGTCGGATGGGGAGGTGTACACGTGGTTGGCCTGAAGCAGAACACCGTCGCTGGCTTCCCGGACTGGCATCTCGGTGTGCTTGGCGAACAGTTCGGCCGCCAGGCTGACATGTGTCGGGTCCAGGTGTTGCACCACCACGTAGGCCACGCCCGTGTTGGCGGGCAGCGCCTCAAAGAATTGGCGAATGGCGTCAAAACCGCCGGCCGATGCCCCAATGCCCGCCACACAAGGACTCAACGCACTGACTTGATCAGGGCTGCTCATGGCCACTTTTTTGGCGCGCCTGGGGGCGATGGGGCGGTTTGGCAACTTGAGTCCTTCCTGACTGCATGGTGGGCCGAGGCCGGTCGTGCTTGTCTGTCCGAGGTGTCGCGGCGCAACTTTTGAGATGCTTTTGCGCAGGCGTGTGGGACAGAGGCAACACCGCGTGGTGATCTTGCATTCTAGGGACCTCGCTTGTGTTTTTCATGCGATTCGTCAGTTGCACGGCCTGTCCCCGAACTTAATTCGCATCAATTGCGGCATCCTGTCTCTTGGGCGGCGGGAGAGTGCGGTGCTGACTGGAAAATGCCGGTGAAAATACCTGCAAAACTGTTTTTCCCCTTTTGATCGAACGCCCGTGAACAACCCTGTCCTCTCCGCACTCCTACCCGTGATGTTGTTGATTGCTATCGGTTTTATAGCTGGTCGCGCTGGTTGGATAAGGGTTGAGGCCACAAAAGACCTCTCAAATCTGGTGTTCATGGTGTTGACGCCTGCCTTGCTGTTTCGAACCATGAGCACGGTGCATGTGCAAGACCTCAACTTCAAACCGGTGGCCATGTACTTTGTGGCGGCCGCGATTCTGTTTTTTGCCATGTTTTTCTGGAAAGGCGCCAACCGCCACGCTGCGGTGCTGGGGCTGGGGGCGACTTTCAGCAATACGTTGGTGATTGGCACCCCGTTGATTGGCCTGGCCTACGGGGAGGCTGGCTTGATCACCTTGTTCACCCTGATCTCCGTGCACGCGCTGGTGCTGTTGACCATGGCCACGGTGGTGCTGGAGTTGTCTGTGGCCCGCGAAGATGCGGCGAGTGGCGCGGCCGCCGGGCGGCCCATGGGGCGCACCATTTTGACGGCGATGCGCAACGGCATCATTCACCCGGTGCCGCTGCCCATCATTGTGGGGCTGTTGTTTGCGCAGACCGGCCTGGTGGTGCCCGACGTGGTGGACAAGCCGCTGCAGTTGCTGGGCAATGCCTTTGGCCCGCTGGCGTTGGTGTTGGTGGGCGTCACCATTACCAATGGACGGGTCGGGGAGCAGCTCAAGGCGGCCTTGGGCCTGAGCCTGATCAAGAACCTGGTGTTCCCGGCCATCATGGCGGCGGTGGGCTGGGCCGCAGGCATGCACGGACTGCCTCTGAGCGTGATGATTGTGGCCGCCGCCCTGCCGATTGGCGCTAATGTGTTCATGTTTTCCCAGAAGTACGAGGTCGCCCAAGACCTGATCACCGCCAGCCTGGCCGTCTCGACGGTCATTGGCGTGGTGACGATTTCCCTGGTGATGGCGTTGATTAGCTGGTTTTAACAGGCGACCGTTGGGCCCCGCCTTGCACCGGCAGGCGTGTTGTGTTGCGAACAATCAGCGTCGGCTGGAGTGAGGTGGACACCCCGTTGCTGGGCGGCTTCAAATCCAGATCACTCAAAATTTTCAAGCCAGCGTTTTGACCAATGGCGTAGCGCGGTGCCGCCAGCGTGCTGATGCCGCCGCCCAGCTGGCCAGCGATCGGAAAATCACCAAAACCCAGCAAGGCCAAATCCTGCGGCACGCCAATACCGGCTTCCTGGGCTTGCAGCCACGCCCCTGCCGCGAGGTGGTCATTGGCAAAGGCCATGCCGTGGGGCAATCGACTCGGGTCCAGTCCCAATAACGCTTTTCGGCCAGCGGCCATGGGCTCGCCATGGTCGGCCTTGATGATGCGAACGGTGGCGCCGCCCCGTTCCGCCGTTTGGCGAAAACCCTCGCCACGTTCATGGGCGCGAAAGTCTTCTTCAACGCCACTGTCCACATAGACCAGGTCGGTGAGACCGCAGTCCAGGAGATGCTGCGCCATGACTTGACCCGCGTGGCGGTGGTTGAAACCAATCTGGATGAACTCGACCTCCGCCGGGTCTTTTTCCCAAATTTCGATGACGGGCGTGCCGTTGGCCTGCGCCTGTTGCAACAGCACCATGGCACCGGCCGTGTGGCGCAGTCCGGTGACCACCAGTGCGGCAGGGGCCCAGCCCATCACGGCACGCAATTGTTCTTCCTCGCGCTCCAGGCTGTAGTTGGTGGAGGCCAGCAGCAACTCTAGGCCGGCCGGTTGCAGTACGTCGGACAGGCCTTGCACCGTTTCGGCAAAGATGGAGTTGGCCACGTTGGGAATGATGGCGGCCACGATGGCCGAGCGCCCACTGGCCAAAACACCGGCCTGCTTGTTGGGCGAGTAGCCCGTGTCGGCCAGCGCCTGGCGAATCCGTTCCCCGGTTTCATCCGACACCCGGTGCGGTTCGCGCAACATGCGCGACACCGTCATGGTGGTCACGCCTGCGCGCCGAGCCACATCAGCCAACGTGGCCTTGCCATGGCCACGGCGGCCAACAGAGGTGACAGGAGTTGAGGGGGGGGCAGGGTTTTCCATGATGATTTTTAATCAGATTATGGTTAATGTTAGCGCTAACATGATGTCGTTGTTATTAATCTGAATCAACTCTAGGTGTAGCACTATCTTGAACGATCGAAAAACACTGGCTGACCTGCGCAGCCGCCGCTGGTTTGCCGACACGGGCATGCGCGGCTTTGCACACCGCCAGCGCATGCAACAGCAGGGCGCTCGCCGGGAAGATGTGATGAATCGCCCAATGATTGCGATCATCAACACATGGAGCGACTTGTCGCCCTGCCATGCGCACTTTCCCCAGCGGGTCGAGTCGGTCAAAAAAGGCATTTTGGCGGCCGGTGGCTACCCGGTGGAGTTGCCAGCCATGAGTTTGGGTGAGGTCATGGTCAAGCCCACCACCATGCTGTATCGCAACTTTCTGGCCATGGAGGTGGAAGAGCTGTTGCGCAGCCTGCCTTGTGATGGCGTGGTGATTCTGGCGGGTTGCGACAAGACGACGCCGGGCACCCTCATGGGTGCGTTCAGCATGGACATTCCCACGCTGTTTGTTCCTGCCGGGCCCATGCTCAATGACCGCTACGTGAAAGACGGCGTCTCGCGCAGCATTGGCGCAGGCACCCACACCCGTATTTTTTGGGACGACTACCAGGCCGGCAAGATTGACGCGGCCGAACTGCAGCACCTGGAGAGCCGCATGACGCGCGCCCCTGGCACCTGCAACACCATGGGCACGGCCTCCACCATGACCAGCATGGTGGAAGCGCTGGGTTTGACCTTGCCAGGTGCGAGCAGCATTCCCGCCATGGACTCGGCCCACACCCGCATGGCCACCAGCTGTGGGGAACGCATTGTGGAGATGGTGTGGCAAGACTTGAAGCCGTCCCGCGTGGTGACGCGTGGCTCGTTTCAAAATGCCTTGGCCGTGCAGATGGCGCTGGGCGGCTCAACCAACGCGGCGGTGCACGTCATTGCCATGGCCGGGCGCTTGGGCATTGAACTGAGTTTGGACGATCTGGATGTCATGGCGCAGACTGTGCCCGTGTTGGCCAACCTGTTTCCCAGTGGCGACCGCTTGATGGAGGACTTCTATTACGCCGGTGGCTTACCTGCGTTGATGAAGGTAATTGAACCGTTCCTGTCCACCAGCGAACTCACGGTGGCCGGCACTACGGTGGCGCAAAACCTCTCGAAAGCCGAGGTGCTGGACCCCGAGGTGATTCGTCCGCTGGACCGTCCGGTGAGTCATGCCGGCGCTTTGGCGGTGTTGAAAGGTAACTTGGCACCAAATGGTGCAGTCATTAAGCCCAGCGCTGCCACCGAAAAACTGCTGAAGCACCGGGGCCCGGCCTTGGTGTTTGACAACCAACCTGAGATGCTCAAGGCCATGGCTGACTTGGATCTGGATTGCGATGAAAACACCGTGCTGGTGTTGCGCAATGCCGGTCCGGTCGGCGCGCCCGGCATGCCGGAGTGGGGCAACCTGCCCATTCCTGCCAAGCTGCTCAAACAAGGTGTGCGCGACATGCTGCGCCTGAGCGATGCCCGCATGAGTGGCACGCACTACGGCACTTGTGTGCTGCATATTTCGCCCGAAAGTGCGGTCGGTGGCCCGCTGGCGCTGGTGCGCACGGGCGACATGATTGATCTGGATGTGGCGCAGCGCCGCCTGCATCTGGAAGTGTCCGACGCTGAGCTGGCCGAGCGCCGTGCGGCCTGGAAACCCACGTCCAGCTTGCCGCAGCGCGGTTTCACCCGCCTGTACCAGCAGCATGTGACCCAGGCCCATGAAGGCTGCGACTTCGATTTCTTGCAGGGCAATTCGCCCACTCCTGAACCGGTGATCTTCTGATGAACAACCCTTTTAAAACCCTGTTGGCGCGCCAAGATTTGCCCGCTGGTTACCCGGTCGGTTCCTGGATCATGTCGGCCAGCCCGGTGGTGGCCGAGGCCATGGGCTGCGCTGGCTACGACTGGGGCCTGCTGGACATGGAGCACACACCGCTTGACATGATGGAAATCATTCATCTGTTGCAGGCAGTGGCCGGCACCCCCATGGTGCCCATTACCCGTGTCCCTTGGAACGACACGGTCATGGTCAAGCGCGTGCTGGATGCTGGTGTGCAAACGGTGATGTTCCCCTTTGTGCAGTCGGCCGACGAAGCCCGCCGGGCGGTGTCTGCCTGCAAGTACACCCCCGAGGGCTCGCGCGGCATGGCCGGCATGAGCCGCGCCACCCGTTTTGGCACGATCAAGGACTATTTCAAGGTGGCCAACGACGCAGTGAGCGTCATTGTGCAAATTGAAACGCCCGAGGCCATGGCCTGCATTGAAGAGATCGCCAGCGTGCCAGGCGTCGATTCCATCTTCATGGGACCCGGCGACTTGAGCGGCGCCATGGGTCATATCGGTGATTTGTTGCACCCCGAGGTGGTCGCGCTGATGGCCGATGGCGTGAAACGTTGTCACCGGGTAGGCAAGCCCGTGGGCACGGTGGGCGGCACACCGGAGGCGGTGGCGCTTTACCGCAAGGCCGGGTTTGACTACATTGCTTGCGGCTCTGATCTGGGCTTGCTGATGCGTCAAAACGCCGCTGTTCTGTCGGCCATTCGGGCGCAGGACATTCAAATTCAAAGTCAAGGGTATTGAGATGGCAAGCGTAGAACTCCAACAGGTTCGAAAGACCTACGACGGCAAGAACGTCATCATTCACGGCATGGATTTGCACATTGAGCACGGCGAGTTCGTCGTGTTCGTGGGCCCCTCGGGCTGCGGCAAGTCCACCTTGTTGCGCATGATTGCGGGCCTGGAAGATATTAGTGGCGGCGATGTGGTCATTGACGGCAAGCGCGTGAATGACGAGCCACCCCGCAACCGCGACATCGCCATGGTGTTTCAGGACTACGCGCTGTACCCGCACAAGAGTCTGTACGACAACATGGCCTTTGGCCTGCGGCTGCGGGGAACGCCAGCCGACGAGATTGACCGCCGGGTGATGGACGCGGCCCGCTTGTTGCGCATTGATCACATGCTGGACCGCAAGCCCGCCGCGTTGTCCGGCGGGCAGCGCCAGCGGGTGGCCATTGGCCGCGCCATCGTGCGCCAACCCAAGGTTTTTTTGTTTGACGAGCCGCTGAGCAATCTGGATGCCCAGTTGCGCACCGAGATGCGCACCGAGATCAAGCGTTTGCACCAGCGCTTGGGCGCCACCATCATCTATGTCACGCACGACCAGGTTGAGGCCATGACGCTGGCCGACCGCATTGTGGTCTTGAGCGCGGGTCACAAGATGCAGTACGACACGCCCAAGAATATTTACAACACGCCTGCCGCCTTGTTCGTGGCCGGCTTCACCGGCTCACCGGCCATGAACCTGGTGCCTTGCACACTGGCAGAGGGCCAGGTGGTCCTGGGCGATTGCCGCTTTGCCTTGCCAGCGGCTTTGGCCCATGCTGGCGCCGCAGCCAAAAACCTGCGCTTTGGAATTCGACCCGAAAACATTGCCCTGGACGCTGGCGAGGGCCGCGTGTCAGTGCCGGCCAAAGTGGCGCTCACAGAACCGTTGGGCGCTGAAACCCTGGTGACCTTGATCGTCGGTAACTGTGAGTTGGTTGCCCGCTGCCCGGCCAGTTTTGAGTTACACCCGGGCGCCCCATTGACGGTGTATTTGAGCCTGAGCCATATGCACCTGTTTGATGCCGACTCTGGTTTGGCGCTGGCCGCTTGATTGAAGCAGGTTTGCTATTAAAAAGAGAGCTTCTCCCGCCGGTTTTATAAGCGCTGGAGGCCTAAAAGCCATGAATTTCTTGTGTTTAGTTGTCTGATATTTATTCCAAGGAGACTGCAATGAAACGTTCCCATCTCGTCACGCTGGCACTGGGCGCCAGCCTGGTTGCTGGCATGGCTTCGGCCCAGCAAACTACTTTGCGTGTGTTCTCGGGCGGCCAAAACCAGCGCCCGGATTTGATGCGCAAGTTGTTTGACCAGTTCCAGGTCGCCAACCCCGGCATCAAGGTTGACATTGAAACCGGCGGGGCGACGTCAGAATTGCAGCGCCAATACCTCAGCACCGTACTCAATGCCAAAGACTCGGCCATTGATATCTTTCTGATCGATATCGTCAACCCCAGCCAGTACTCCAACGCCGGCTGGATCGAGCCGCTGGACAGCTATGTGGGCGGCACGGCTGCGTTGAAGCCTTATTTGCCCGTTTATTCAACCGCCAATGTGGTGAACGGCAAAGTCGCTGCCATGCCTGCATTTGCCGACGCCATGTTCATGTACTACCGCAAAGACTTGCTGGAAAAGTACAAGCTGGCTGAGCCCAAGACATGGGATGAGTTGAGCGCGGCCGCCCAGACGATTCAAAAGGGCGAGGGCAACCCAAACCTGCAAGGTCTGAGCATTCAAGGCGCGCCCATTGAAGGCGCAGTGTGTACCTTCCTGCTGCCTTACTGGAGCGCCGGCAAGTCATTCAATGACGCCAACGGCAAACTCACGCTGGACAAAGAGGCCGCCGTCAAAGGCATGGACATGTGGCTCAAGCTGGTGGACCAGGGCGTGATGAAGAAAAACATCGCCGAGGTGACCACACCTGCCACCGTGAATGAGTTCAAGGCCGGTCAGGTGGCTTTTGCCATCAACTGGGGCTTTGCCTGGGACCGTTTCAAAGACGACGCTGACAGCCAGGTCAAAGGCAAAGTGGGCGTGATGCCATTGCCCGCCATGGCGGGCGGCAAGAGTGCAACCTGCGTCGGCGGCTGGCAGTGGGCCGTGAGCGCCTTCAGCAAGAGCAAGGCCGATGCCGCCAAGCTGGTGCAGTTCCTGGCTTCCCCAGCGTCGAGCAAGTTCCTCGCGGTTGAAGGCTCATTGCTGCCCACCGTGGAAAGTGTCTACACCGACGCAGACGTGACCAAATCCGTGCCGTGGTTCAAAGATGCCGCCAAAGTGGTGGTAGCTGGTCGTGCCCGCCCCATCAGCGCTCGCTATGGCGAGGTGTCTGACGTGGTGCGCACCACCACCAGTGCCATCTTGGCCCGGGTCAAAACTCCGGCAGAAGGTGTGGCCGAGATTGAAGGCAAATTGAACCGCGTGATGCGCTAAGCGAACCAGGACTGCAGACCCATGTTGAGCAAATTACGCGATCCATCCGAGAAGGCACTGGCCTGGCTGCTGTTGGCACCGGCTTTTATCCTGATCGGGCTGATTGTTGTCTACCCGATCGGCAAGCTGATTTACAACAGTTTTTTTGACTTGCGCCTGTCCGGTGGAGGCGGTGGCGCCATTTATGTGGGTCTGCAGAACTACTCGGACGTGATCAAGGACGCGGATTTTTGGAACGCTACCAAAAACACGCTGTTGATCACCTTGATCACCGTGCCCGGTGCTTTGGTGATGGGTTTGGGGCTGGCCCTGCTGGCCAACTTGCCTTTTCGCCGCAAGTGGCCGGTGCGCCTTTCGCTGCTGCTTCCCTGGGCTTTGCCTTTGAGCTTTGCCGGTTTGATATTCGCCTGGTTTTTCCACACGGAATATGGCGTGGTCAATGATGTAGTGCGTCGCCTGGGTCTGCAGACCGAACCCACCATGTGGCTGCTGCGACCCAATTGGGCGTTCACCGCCATTTGCCTCACCATCATCTGGAAGACTTCGTCCTTTATGGCGCTGATCCTGCTGGCTGGGCTGCAAATGATTCCAAAGTCGCTTTACGAAGCAGCAGAAGTGGATGGCGCCAACAAGTGGCAGCAGTTCTGGCAAATCACGATTCCCATGTTGATGCCCAGCATCATCGTCGCGCTGATTTTCCGAACCATCACCGCCTTGCAGACCTTTGACATTCCCTACACCATGACCCGGGGTGGCCCGGGCAACACGACTGAAACGCTGGCCATGCTGATTCACAAAACCACGATTGAATACTTGGACGTGGGTTACGGCTCCACCTTGGCAGTGGGCATGTTCCTGCTGTCAATTGTGGTGACTTCCTTCTACTTGCACCGTGTCGGGAGAAACGCATGAACTGGAGCTGGTCATCCATGCAATTGCGCGTGATTGCCGCCGGACTGGTGGTCATCAACGGCTTCTTTCCCGCAGTCTGGATTTTGTTCACCTCGCTCAAAAGCGAAACCGAACTGGTTCAAAAGCCCATCACCTGGTGGCCGCAAAACGTCACACTGCAAAACTATGTGCAGGCCTTCACCGACCAACCCCTGCTGCGCTACCTCAGCAACAGTTTGATCGTTGCGCTGGGCGCCACCGCCTTGTCTTTGCTGGTGTCGGCGTGCGCGGCTTATGCCATTGCCCGCTTGAACTTGAAGTACCGGCAACTCATTTTGACGACCATCATCGCGTCCAGCATGTTTCCGCTGGTGACTTTGTTGGTGCCCATTTTTGAGACCTTCAGGGCCATGGACTTGCTGAACACCTATACCGCACTGATCTTGCCGTATGTGGTGTTGAACTTGCCTGTGTGCACGCTGGTGCTGGTGAGCTTTTTCCAGAGCATTCCCAAAGACCTGGAGAACGCCGCCATGATTGATGGCTGCACCCGCATGGGCGCGTTGTGGCGCATTGTGGTGCCGCTGGCGGCACCCGGTGTGTTCACCGCCGGCATTCTGGCCTTTGTTAATGCCTGGGATGAGTTCTTGCTGGCCTTGTCCCTGAACTCGTCGGCCAGCATGCGCACCCTGCCTGTTGGCATCTCGCTTTACCAGGGGGAGTTCACCTTTCCCTGGCCCATCATCTCCGCCGCATTGATCGTTGCCATTGTTCCTATTGCGGTACTGATTGCCGTGTTTCAGGAACGCGTGGTGGGTGGTTTGACGCAAGGCGGCCTGAAGGGCTGACGTTTTTTCCGTTTCTCTGGTTTTTCAAATTCATTCATCATGAAAAAAATTCGCTACGGCATTATTGGTTGCGGCAGCATGGGCCGCGAACACATTGAGAACATCCGCGCCATGGCGGGCACAGCGGTGACGGCCATTGCCGACACCAACGCCAAAAGCCGCGAGCAGGCCATGGCCTTGCTGGAAACGGCCCCCGCGGTGTTTGAAAATTACGCTGATTTGTTGGGCAGTGGCTTGTGTGACGCGGTGGTCATTGCCACGCCCAATTTCACCCACGTTGAAATTTTGCGGGCAGCGCTGGCAACAGATTTGCACATCCTGGCCGAGAAGCCTTTGTGCACCCGGGTGCAAGACTGCCATGAGTTGGTTGAGTTGGCCAAAGGCCGCAAGGCACTGGTGTGGGTAGCGCAGGAGTACCGCTACATGCCGCCCGTTGCCGAGATGGTGCGCATGGCCCATGCCGGCGCGGTGGGTCAGATTCATCAGGTCAGCATTCGCGAACACCGCGAGCCGTTCTACCCCAAGGTCGATGACTGGAACCGGTTCACCGAAAACACCGGCGGCACGTTGGTGGAGAAGTGCTGCCATTACTTCAATTTGATGGACTTTGTTCTGGGTGAGCACCCGGTGCGCGTGTTCGCCTCAGGCGGCCAACGCGTCAATCATTTGGACGAGCGGTACGACGGACGCACGCCGGACATTCTGGACAGTGCCTTTGTCATCGTGGAGTACCCCAGCGGCGCCCGCGCGATGCTGGATTTGTGCATGTTTGCTGAAAACTCAGTCGACAACGAGCACATTAGCGTGGTGGGAAACGAAGGTAAATTGGAGTCCCTGTTGCCCTCATTGACGCTGCGCTACGGTCGCCGGGAAGACTGGGGCACGCGCAAAGTGTGGGGTGAGCCTTCCGGCAGCGGCAAAGGCGTGTCAGTGCGCCGGGTGTGGGACACCAACATCAAGTACCCGGGCCAGCATTTTGGAGCGTCATTCATTGAGCATGAAAAATTTGCTCACGCGTTGCGCAACGGACTGCCACCTGAAGTCTCACTGGAAGACGGGCTTCGCAGCGTGGCCACGGGCGTGGCCGCTCACCTGAGCATTGCCGAAGGGCGTGCAGTGGCCATGAGCGAAGTGCTGCCCGCTGGCTGGTAATTGACACAATCTGGACTGACCATGAGTTACACCCTTTACCCTTCACTGCGCGACCGCGTTGTTTTCATCTCCGGTGGCTCGTCTGGCATCGGTGCCGAGCTGGTTCGGGCTTTCGCCGAGCAAGGCAGCCGCGTCGCGTTTTGCGGCACCAAACCCGATGGTGGCAAGGCGTTGATGGATGAGTTGGCCCAGGCCGGGCACACGCAAACTCTGTACGAAGCCTGTGATGTGCGGGACATCCCCGCCCTGCAGGCCTATTTGACCCGGGTGGCGACTGCCTGGGGCCCGATTCGCGTGCTGGTGAACAATGCCGGGCGGGATGACCGTCACTCTCTTGACGAGTTGACGCCCGAGTACTGGGACAATTGCCTGAATTTGAACCTGCGTCATCAAGTCTTTGCCACGCAAACCGTGGCCCGGCAGTTGCGCGAAGCCAAGGTTGGGGGCTCGGTCATCAATATGGGCAGCATCTCGTGGATGCGCGGTCGCCCGAACCTGATTGGCTACACCGCCAGCAAGGCCGCCATATCGGGCATGACCCGGACGCTGGCGCGTGAGTTGGGGGTGGACGGCATTCGTGTCAACGCGCTGGTGCCTGGCGCCATCGTGACGGAGCGCCAAACCGCGCTGTGGCGCAACCCGGAAGAGGATCAGAAGTTCATCGACCTGCAATGCCTCAAGTTCCGCCTGGACAGCGCCCATGTGGCGCGCTCAACGCTCTTTCTGGCCGCCGACGACAGTGATGGCATCACCGGTCAGAATTTGATTGTGGACGCGGGTCTGGCGCAGGTGTCTGTGGCCGGATAGGTCCGGTGTGTGCCTCCGGTTTGCTTGGCAAACCAGCCCAGCACGACGCGCGATTGTTGACAGATCGCCGCCTTCCGCGTGGCTTTGCTGCCAGCCTTGAATGCACGTTTTCGGGCAATTCAAATGCGCGTGGCGGTTTCGCGGTGCAAGGTGCCCAGCGCCGAAAACCCTGGGCGAGACTGGTTCATTCAGCCGCACCGCACCTAATCAAAGAGTTTGTCCATGTCGCTTTGTGAAAGCTTGTCGTCGCCATCATCGGGTGTCGACGCTGTTACTTCAGTCGTGTCATGGCTGAGGTCGGTGGCAGTTTCGCCCGCATCCTGAGGCGCCGCCTGGGGGCTGGGTGGGCTTTCAACCAGTTCAATATGGCGGGGCTCGACCCGAAACAAACGAAGTTCCTGGTTAACGTCATCTGCCGGAAAATAAACTGTGGGTTGGCGAACGAAATTGCCATCGGTTTGAATCACCCCGATGCGTCCCGCCAAACCTTGCCGGTCACGCGGTGTCAAAATGGACAAGCGCTCTTGTGTGAAGCGTACTTTCGCGTTCAGTGGAAATGCAAATTTCATAGATTGCTCTTAGGGGAATCGATATGTTTTCAGTCGCATGAATTCAGTATCGCACCTTGAAGCAACCCTCAATCGCATGGAACCACTTTGGTTACCACGCATCGGTTTCGATCAATCTCCCTTCCTTTATGGTGGGTCCATCTCACTGCTTGCCCTGACAGCCAGTTGGTGCGCCCCGAACTCCCCGATTCGATGAGCGGTCTATGCCGCGTTTTAAGTTGGCGTGTGTTGCCCCAATTTACATTCAGAGCAAACCCAAGCCCAGCGTTAGCGCTGTGCCCCACATCATCAAGGCTACCAGCCCGTCGAGCACGCGCCAGACCTTGGGCGAGCGCAACCGCTGGCCCAGCCAGAACAGGGACAGGCCCAAGCCGATAAACCAGATGGCTGAGCCGGCTGCCGCGCCCAAACCAAAGACGGCGTTGCCGGGTGTTCCCCAAGCCATGGAGGCGGTGCCAATCAGCACAGCCGTGTCCAACCAGGCGTGCGGGTTCAGCCAACCAAAGGCGAGCGCGGAGGCGGTGGCCTGGCGGCGGCTCATGCCACCAGTGGGCTGGTCTTGCAAGCGGGTCAGGCAGGGCGCCTGAAATTCCGCTGCGGCAACGCACAAAAGCTTGCGCGCCGTAGTAAAACAAGAAAATGATTCCAGCCAGCACCATGCCGATGCGAACGCTTTCAGACATTCCGCCGACATAGGCAATGCCCAGAACGCCCAGCCCAATCAACAGCACGTCGGACACGATGCAAACGGCGACTGTCAGCCACACGTGTTGCCCGCGTAACCCCATGCGCATGACGATGGGCGTTTTGTGGTCCCAGCGCCATGATCAGGGACAGACTAAGCAGCAAACCGGCGTTGAAGGCCGGTGCGAAGGCAAGGGTAGGGGCAAAACTTGGCATGTGAACTCAATAGAAACAGGAGAAAGAGAAAATCTGATGAAGCGAAGTGTGCCCCGAAGTGTCTGTTGAGTTGAATGAATGTAAATTAAACTAACGAACGCATAAAAAATTTTAAACAAAGTGAGTGCTACATGCTGGACGCTCGACAACTGGATGCTCTCGCCGCCGTACTGGAATACGGCGGATTTGGACCCGCCGCACAGGCACTTGAATCTCACCCTCGCGGCGGTGTCTCTGCGGATCAAAGGACTGGAGTCTGCGTTGGGCCAGCGCTTGTTGGTGCGTGGTAAAACCGTGCGCGCCACGCCGTCCGGTCAGGTGTTGCTGGCTCATATCAAACAGCTTCGCTTGATGGAGGCTGATTTGCTGGGCGGCTTGAGCGGGGGCGGCAGGCCGGGTCAAAAAACACTATGGCAAACCTTGAGTGTGGCGGTGAATGCGGACTCATTGGCCAGTTGGTTTTTGCCCGGGCTGGCCAGTTCGTTGCTGCGCCATCATCTCTTGCTTGACGTGATGATTGACGATCAAGACCACACCCATGGCGCCTTGAAGAACGGCGATGTGATGGGTTGCGTCAGCACCTTGCCGCGAGCCGATGCGAGGTTGTTTGGCTGAGCCGCTGGGTGTCATGCGTTACCGCTGCGTGGCATCGCCTCGCGTGGTTCAAAGCTGTCACACCAAAGGCGGTGCGCTGTCAGTGCACCGTTTGTTGGCCACGCCGGCCGTTATTTTTAACCGCAAGGATGCGTTACAGGACACGTTCCTCGGCAAGCACTTCAAGCTGACGTCACCCAATTACCCGCGCCACTTTGTTCCGGCCGTTGACGCCTTTGAGAGCGCGCTGGAGCACGGGCTGGGTTGGGGCATGGTGCCCGATGTTTACCTGATGGACCGCGCCGGCCCTCTGCCTTTGGCGGAAGTACTGCCTGGTGCCACTGTGGATGTGGCCTTGTATTGGCACCACTGGGAGCGTGAGCCCGCGTCTGCTCAGCGCTTGACGTTGGCCGTCAAACAGGCGGCGGGTCGCGCTCTGACGGTTACCGCTTAAGGCGCCAGGCGCTCTCGCAACCAATCATCATCTTGTGTGAGTGTGTAACGCAGACGGTCGTGCAACCGGCTTTTTCGCCCTTGCCAGAATTGCCAGTTGTCCGGCTTCAATCGGTAGCCGCCCCAGTGAGGCGGGCGCGGTGGTTGCAGCAGGAACTGCGCACCGTATTTGGCCGCATTGGCGACCAGCACACCACGGCCTGAAATCACCTGGCTTTGAGGTGAGGCCCACGCGCCAATGCGGGAATCCAGCGGGCGGCTGTGAAAGTATTCGTCACTTTCCTGCTCGCTCACCTTCTCCACGCGCCCTTCAATGCGGACCACGCGCTCCAGTTCAACCCAGTGGAACTGGAGGGCTGCAAACGGGTTGCCTGCCAACTCCAGCCCTTTGCGGCTGTCATAGTTGGTGAACCAGGTGATACCGCGTTCGTCGTATCCCTTGATCAACACGACCCGGGTGCTGGGACGCAAGTCGCTGGCCACCGTGGCCAAGGTCATCGCGTTAGGCTCCGGTACCTCGGAGGAGATTGCCTCTTTGAGCCATTTCTCAAATTGACGCATGGGATCGGGGTCGGACGCGTCCTCGTTGAGTTCGGCGCGTTCGTAGCTTTTTCGGAGGTCGGCGATGGAGGTCATGGGTCCAGTATAAAAGGCGCTCGTACAATCGACGCTTCTTCAATTGGAGTACGAACAATGTCTTCTCAGAGTGATGACAACCAAGGGGTTGTATTTGGTATTTTGGGTGCGGTCGTGGTGTTGGCCGTCGCCTTGGCTGTTGGTTTTGGTCTGGGCAAAAAAGGCCACAAGACAGCGCCTGCTGAAGTGCCTATGGCTGTCACTGCATTGGAAGCCACAGATGGCGCCCGGGTGATGGTGGAAGATGGCGTGGTCAAGTTCTACTTTGCTTCTGGCAGCGCAGACTTGGCGCCCGGCGCATCTGATGCGAGTGGCTGATGTGATTGCTGCAGTGGCAGCGGGCCAGTCTGTGGTGGTGAGCGGCTTTCATGACGCCACGGGTGATGCGGCACAAAACGCAGAACTGGCCAAGCAACGTGCGTTTGCCGTGCGTGATTTGTTACAAGGTTTGGGCGTGGCCGCAGACAAGATCGAGTTGATGAAGCCCGCAGAAACGCTGGCCGACGGTGACAACGCGCAAGCCCGCCGGGTTGAAGTCAGCATCAAATAAGGTCCACGCGGCTTGGCCGCGCACCTGGAAAAAAGCCCGACGTGTTCGGGCTTTTTTATTTTGGTAACCAACTCGTTACTCCGTTTTTGCGCAATATTCCTGCTTCAGGAGTACCATGTAGTTTGTAATTTAGTTACCAACTTATCATGAAACTCCACACCACTGTAGAAACAGTCACAGCGCGAATTCGGGAGCGCAGCCGCCCCACACGAACCGCTTATCTGGAGCGCTTGGCCAAAACGGCGAATCGTCCGCCTGGCGCGCAGCGATTGGGGTGTGCCAATGTGGCGCACGCTTTTGCGGCGCTGCCTGTCAATGACAAGCTGAAGGTGGTTGCTGAGCGTGCCCCCAATATTGGCATCGTGACGGCTTTCAATGACGTTTTGTCGGCCCATGCGCCTTTGCAGCAATACCCTGACATCATCAAAAATGAAGCGCGCAAGCATGGTGCCACCGCGCAGGTGGCCGGCGGCGTGCCAGCCATGTGCGATGGCGTCACACAGGGCACGCCCGGCATGGAGCTCAGTCTGTTCTCGCGTGATGTGATCGCCATGGCCACGGCCGTGTCGCTGAGCCATGACGTGTTTGACGCCGCGCTGATGCTCGGTGTGTGCGACAAGATTGTTCCCGGGCTTTTGATTGGTGCGCTGCATTTTGGGCACCTGCCCACGGTGTTCATTCCGGCTGGCCCCATGACCTCGGGACTGTCCAACAACGAAAAGTCCAAAGTGCGCGAGAAAGCCGCCCAAGGCCTGGTAGGGCGGGCGGAGCTGCTGGAGGCTGAATCTGCCGCGTACCATAGCTCTGGCACCTGCACCTTTTACGGCACTGCCAACAGCAATCAAATGCTGCTGGAAGCCATGGGCTTGCATGTGCCGGGCACGGCGTTTATCAACCCCGGCGCGACGGTGCGGGAAGAGTTGACCCGCGAAGCCGTGCGCACCGTGCTTGACATCACCAAGGCCAAGCGCTTCGCGCCGATTGGCCATGTGGTGGACGAGCGCTGCATCGTGAACGCCATGGTCGCTTTGTTGGCCACCGGCGGCTCAACCAACCACCTGATTCATTGGGTGGCCGTGGCTCGGGCCGCTGGCATTGTGATTGACTGGGACGACTTCTCTGAGTTGTCTGACGTGGTGCCGCTCCTCAGCCGTGTTTACCCCAACGGCAGTGCCGACGTGAACCAGTTTCAGGCGGCGGGCGGTCCTGGCTATGTGATTCGCGAGCTGCTGGATGCGGGTTTCATGCACGCCGATGTCTTGGCCGTGCGCGCGGGTGGCTTGCGCGAGTTCACCGGCATTCCTGCAGCCGCACCCAACGGCTTGCTGCAGTGGACTGATCCGGGCGTCAGCAAAGATGACTCCGTGGTTCGTCCTGCCAGTGCGCCGTTCAGCGCGACGGGAGGACTTAAGTTGTTGCAGGGCAATCTGGGTCGCGGTGTGATCAAGGTGTCCGCTGTGCCTGATGACCGCCATGTGGTGGAAGCCCCTTGCCGCGTGTTTGATTCGCAGGAAGCGCTGCACCACGCATTCAACGCCAATGAACTCAATCAGGATGTCATTTGTGTGGTTCGGTGGCAAGGGCCGCAGGCCAACGGCATGCCCGAGTTGCACAAGTTGACGCCCCCGTTGGCGGTCTTGCAGGGCAAGGGCTTCAAAGTGGCGCTGGTCACTGATGGCCGCATGAGCGGCGCATCGGGCAAAGTGCCTGCTGCCATTCACCTGTCACCTGAGGCCGCCGCCGGTGGCCCGTTAGCGCGTGTCCGTGATGGTGACATCATCCGTCTGGATGCCAATGCAGGCACCTTGGCGGTGCGCGTCTCTGATGCAGAATGGAGTGCCCGCCCTCTGGCGGTGATGCCCGCTGACTTGTGCGAGGACAACAGCGTCGGCATGGGCCGCGAGTTGTTTGCTGGTATGCGCCGCAGTGCGCTGACTGCCGAGCAGGGCGCTTGTAGCTGGCTTTGATTAACCCTAGAAAGAGACGATATGACCCGATTGACTGCCCTGCAAGTGATGCAGGACGCGCCCGTGATTCCAGTGATTGTGCTGAATGACATCGCCCATGCGGTGCCCATGGCTCGGGCCTTGTTGGCCGGTGGCGTGCGCATGCTGGAGGTGACACTTCGCACCCCTCAAGCGCTGGCATGTATTGAAGCCATTGCCCGCGAAGTGCCTGAGGCCGTGGTCGGCGCCGGCACGGTTCGCAGCAAAGCGGATGCCCAAGCGGCTGCGATGGCGGGTGCCCAGTTTGCCGTCAGCCCGGGTTACACCTCGGCCGTGGGCCAAGCCTGCCGGGATGCCGGCCTGGCTTTGTTGCCTGGCGTGGCAACGGGCAGCGAGATCATGATGGCGCAAGAAGACGGATTCACCGAACTCAAGTTCTTTCCTGCCATGCAAGCTGGCGGCCCTGCCATGCTGAAGGCCTGGAGCGGTCCGTTCTTTGACGTCAAGTTTTGCCCCACAGGCGGTGTGACACTTCAAAACGCGCCGGAATTACTGGCCTTGCCCAATGTGGTGTGTGTGGGGGGCTCTTGGCTGGTGCCTGCAGACGCCATGGCCAAGGGCGATTGGGCGTTGGTCACCGAGCTGGCTGCCGCAACGCGTTCATTGAAGAAATAGGGCTTCTGCGCTTATCTGATAAGCGCAGGCAGCTACTTAATCAATAGCAAAACCGGGGCATTGCCCCGGTTTTTTTATGTCAGATCAAGCGTTCAGGCCGCCACCAGCGCCATCCTCGGTGCGTTGAATCAATTCAATTTTGTAGCCGTCAGGGTCCGTCACAAAGGCGATGACGGTGGTGCCGCCTTTGACAGGCCCTGCTTCGCGGGTGACGTTGCCACCGGCGGCCTTGATCTTGTCGCAGGCGGCATAGGCGTCGGGTACGCCCAGCGCGATATGCCCGTAAGCCGAGCCCAGATCGTAGGACTCGACGCCCCAGTTGTAGGTGAGCTCCAGTTCGGCTTGCTCGGGGTTGCTGGCGTAGCCCACAAATGCAAGTGTGTACTTGTATTCGGTGTTTTCAGAGGTCCGCAGCAACTTCATGCCGAGTACCTCGGTGTAGAAGTCAATAGAGCGTTGAAGGTTGCCAACGCGAAGCATGGTGTGTAGAAATCTCATGCGCATGATTGTGGCGCATGTGAATCCACCTTGCGGGCTAGGTGGCCTTGTGACCTTGGCGAAGATCGCCAGAGAGCAACACGTGAGTGCCGTCTGGGCTGGTCTTGACCGCACTCAACAGTGCCTGCCCCACGTCTTGGGCGGAAATGGCTTGGTAATTGAGTGGAATCAGGGGTTTGAATAGGCGTGTGGCCCAGCTGCCGAACTGCTCACCGGGTCGAGAGGCTTGGTTCAATGCGGCGCGGTCTCCCGTCAGAAGAGAGGGACGGGCAATCACCAGAAGGGGGAAATCGAGCGCTCGAAGTGCAAACTCCATCTCGCCTTTGACCCGGTTGTAAAAAACTGAGGAATTTGGATTGGCGCCCATGGCGCTAACGACACCCAGTTTGCGGGCACCCGCTTGACGGGCCGCACGGGCGACCGCCAAGACGGCGTCAAAGTCAATGGCGCGAAATGCGGCTTCGCTTCCCGCCACTTTGATCGTGGTCCCGAGCGTGATGAACACGTCGTCGACATGTTCTATCCCGGGCAGTGAAGTCAGGTTTGAAAAATCCACCCCATGGCTGGTGAGCTTGGGGTGGGTGAGCGCCAAAGGTCGGCGCCCCACAGCGTGAACCGCCGTGTAGTGCTTATCGGTTAAAAGACCCGCGAGAACCGCCTGGCCCACGAGACCCGTTGCCCCCGCCACCAAAGCCACCCGCGCCGCCACCGGAGCGACCACCGTTGCCACCACCATAACCACCACCTCCGCCATTGCGGTTACCACCGCCAAAACCACCGCCACCGCCGCGACGGGCGCCGCGTTCAGCCATCATGTCGACGCTGGTCCGCATGGGATCAGGCTGACCTTGAGGGGCGCGTTGGGACTGGTTGTCGCCGCCGTAGCCGCCACCATTGCCACCACGACCTTGCGCTGGGCGCTGGGTCGGGTTGCGAGGTGCAAATTCACCAGCAGGGGCGTGGCTGCGAGGCGCATGACTGCGTTGACCGCCGGCATTGCCACCACGACCACCGCCACCACCACCACCGTTGCCGCCACGGCCACCGCCGCCGCCTGCATTGGCAGCGCGTTCGCCTTGTGGGCCCTTGCTGTCACGCACGCGCTGCAACATTTCTGTGCGGGCGGAGCGAGCAGCAGCTTGCATCACGTCGCGGCTTGGTGGTTTGCCAGCGCCACCCCAAATGGTCTGGCGACCCATGGCGATGGGCTCGGCTTTTTCACCGGGCTCGGGCATGAAGCCTTCAATGATTTGCACGGGAATGTCTTGCTTGGTGAAGCGCTCGATGGCTTGCATGAAGCCTTCTTCGTCCAGGCAAACCAGGTTCACCGCGGTGCCGTCAGCACCGGCGCGGCCGGTGCGGCCAATGCGGTGCACATAGTCTTCGCACACATTGGGGATTTCGTAGTTCACGACATGGGGCAGGTCATCAATGTCAATGCCGCGAGCGGCAATGTCAGTGGCAACCAGGGCGCGGATGTCGCCGCTCTTGAAGCCGGCCAGGGCCTGAGTGCGGGCTGCCTGGCTCTTGTTGCCGTGCAGCGCCATCGCCTGAATGCCGTTCTTGGTCAGGAATTCAGCGACGTTGTTGGCGCCGAACTTGGTGCGGGTGAACACCAGCACCTGGCTCCAGTTGTGCTCCTGGATGATGTGCGCCAGGATGGCTTTCTTTTTGCCGCGACCCACGGGGTGAATCAGCTGCGTAATACGCTGCACCGTGGTGTTGCGCGGTGTCACTTGAACGCTTTGCGGGTTCTTGAGCAAGGTCGCCGCCAGATCGCGAATTTCGTCGCTGAAAGTGGCCGAGAACAGCAGGCTTTGCTTGTTCTTGGGCACAACAGCCAGCACTTTTTTCACGTCATGGATAAAGCCCATGTCCAACATGCGGTCGGCTTCGTCGAGCACCAGGATTTCAACTTGGCCCAGATCCAGCACGCCTTGTTGCAACAGATCCAGCAAACGACCGGGTGTGGCCACCAAAACGTCCACGCCTTTTTTGACGCGGCTGATCTGGGGGTTCATGCCAACGCCACCAAAAATGACGGTGGACGACATTTCCAGGTATTTGCCGTAGGTTTGCACCGACTCTTCGACCTGAGCGGCCAATTCGCGTGTTGGGGTCAATACCAAAGCTCGGATGCCGAGGCCGCCGAATTTGTTTTTGCTGGTCTGGCCCTGGCTGAGCTTGTGCAGCATGGGCAGCACAAAGGCGGCCGTCTTGCCGGTGCCGGTCTGGGCGCCGCCCAGCAGGTCGTGACCTTCAAGGATCACGGGAATCGCCTGCGCCTGAATGGCGGTTGGCGTCTCGTAACCCTGCTCGAGCACGGCTTTAACAATGGCCGGGGCCAAATTTAATTCTTCAAAGTTCATTTAGTGTGGCGCCCATCCGGGCGCTAGGGCATCGGCCTGCTCCGTGTTTGAAACACCGAGTCAGTCAAAGGCAGATGGGATACATAGACGGAACGTGTGCGAAAGGCATGGTTCCCAGCAAGTTGCTGACATTGTGGGCAACTGAAGCGCCACAACTGCCGCAATTATCGCATGTCCGTCATAAGATAGGCAAATTCACACTTAAATCGCAGCGACCTGATTACGGAAATCTGCGATTGGATGCAAGTTGTTTCCCGCAACTGAGCAGGTACTTGCCGCCCGTCGAAAATCGGGCAAGGGATGGTCGGTACCGAAGCAAGGGCATTCATGAAAAAATTTCTACTTCGCAGCATGGGCGTTGCGGACGTTCAGTCGGGTCAAGCGGCTTCATTGCCAGCCTGCCTTGAAATGGTGGTGCAGCGCTCTGACGCGCTGATGCAAGGCGTGCTGGATGGGCTGTTGGCGTCTGGCGCAGTCGCGAGCCGCGGGTCGGCCGCGCCAGCCGCGGTTGAGTTTTTGATGAGTCAGGCGCCAGCGGTCACAAAAACCTTTGTGTCGCGTGTGCGTCGCAGCGTCTACCAACCGGTGACGCAGGAGACGCAGGATCATGCCGCAGTGCGTTTTGAAGACCTGCAGTTGCTGGACTCCAGCCAGATTGACGTCAATATTCAGTTTGCCTTGGCCCAGCAGGAAGTGGCCCGCAGCGTGGACGATGTTTTGCCCGCACTCAATGCGCTGGTCAGCAGTTTGCTGGGTTGGACGACCGTTCAGGGTTCACTCAACCCCATGAAACCCCAGTCATTTGTGCGGGCCTTGCAGGAGACCCTGGAGAAGCACGCCCCGGATGAGTCGTCGCGGGCGGCGCTGACATTGCCCGCAGCGGGCTTGCTTGGTGTGGGTTTGCGTCAGCTGTACAAAGAAATCACTGCCTGGTTGCGGGCTCAAGGTGTTGAACCGGCGGCCACAGCCGCCACCTTGGCCGGACGTTTGAGTCGTGCCGGAGAAGGTTACGCCACTGACGACGGCAACTCCTTGGTTCGCCGCGTGTTGACAATGGACAAGCTGCGGCGGTTGTTGTCGGGGGAGCTTGACGATGCCCCCCCGCCCGGTTTTTTGCACACCATGCCGGCATCGTTTGTGGCCCTGGAAGATTTGAAGTTGATTGAACCGATGATGCGCCGACTGACCGAGCGCGCCTCAGCCCTTGGCGACGAGCCGAAAAGGCCGCGGTTGCGCAAGACTGCCAAGGGTGGTCTGGCGTCGGTGAGTGATGGACCGCAGGGCAAACAACTCGGGCGTCAGCTGACCCAAGAGGTGGTCGGCATGATGGTTGAGCGGCTGTCACAAGATGCGCGGCTCTTGCCTGCGGTGAGTCAGTTGATACGGTCATTGGAGCCGCAGCTGCTGACCTTGGCGCAAAGTGATCCTCGCTTTTTCAGCGAGCGCCAACACCCTGCGCGGCTGTTCCTGGATCGAGTCATGGACCAAAGCTTGGCCTTTGGTGCCGAAACTGAAGAGGGATTTGCCTTGTTTGTCGGCGCGGTCTCGGATGCCGTGGCTCGCCTGGGTGCCAGCGCAGGCGGTGTGGACGATTTTTCGGCAGTGCTGCAAGCCCTGGAAGCCGGTTGGGCGCATGAGGAGGCCGCCCAACGCCAGCAACTGGAGGATGCAGCGCGTGCGCTCCTGCATGCCGAGCAGCGAAACCTGTTGGCTCAGCGCTGGGCCGAGGAATTCAAAGCGCGAATGCAGGACAAAGTGGCACCTGACTGGCTGTCCGCCTTTTTGCGCGGGCCCTGGGCTCAGGTGGTGGCTCAGGACGAACTCGCTTGCAAAGACGGGCGCTCAGACCCGGGTGGCTACGTCGAACTGGTTGAAGAGCTTTTGTGGAGCGTTCAGACGGAGCAGACCCGGCACAATCGGCCGCGCTTGGTCAGCATGGTGCCTGGGATGCTGGTCAAGCTTCGGCAAGGCTTGCAGCTCATTGACTTTCCCGCCGAACGACTGCCGTTGGTTTTTGACGCCTTGATCACGGAGCATGAAAAAGCGTTTGAAGGGCCCCGCATGGGTGGATCCTTGGCGACAGGCGATGTGACAGATATTCCTGCGCCGCGTGACCTGGAGTCCTTGCCCGATGCAAGCACGGGCAGTCCGTGGGTGGCGACGAGCGAAGCACTGGAGTCCGGTTATCTGAATGGCGACATTGATCAAGCAGACGATCTGACCGCGCACCGCGTTTTCTCCGCCCGGGACTTGAACATCGGGGTGTGGGTGGAGTTGATTGTCGAGGGCCAGTGGCTGCGAGCCCAGTTGACCTGGGCCAGCCCGCACCGCACGCTCTTCATGTTTGTGGCGCGGGGTGGCTCTGCGCACTCCATGTCGCGGCGCACCATGGAGCGCCTGCGTATGCAAGGTGCGATTCGGGTGGTTTCAGAAGGGCATCTCGTGGACAAAGCGCTGGATGCCGTGGCCCAAGCAGCGCTCCGCAATGACGGCAAGGAGGGGAAAAATCCCCATTGATTCATGGTTTGGCCGGCCCAGGGTCGAGGTCGAATGTGGTATGCGTCGATAATGGATGGTTTTCACCCACAGACTAACGCGCAGGACACATGGCTCAATACGTATTTTCCATGAACCGCCTCGGCAAGATTGTTCCGCCGAAAAAGTTCATTCTCAAAGACATTTCCCTTAGTTTCTTCCCTGGCGCCAAGATCGGCGTGCTGGGCACCAATGGCTCTGGCAAGTCCACCCTGCTCAAGATCATGGCGGGTGTCGACAAAGAGTTTGAAGGCGAAGCCGTGCCCATGGCTGGCCTGAACATCGGCTACCTGCCGCAAGAGCCGCAACTTGATCCTGACCAAACGGTGCGCGAAAGCGTTGAGGCCGGCATGGGTCAAGTGTTTACTGCCAAAGCCCGCCTGGAAGAAATCTACGCCGCCTACGGTGAAGAAGACGCCGACTTTGACGCGCTGGCTGAAGAGCAGGCCAAGATGGAAGCCATCATTGGCAGCGCTGGCACCGATTCAGAGCATCAGCTCGAGATTGCCGCTGACGCCCTGCGCCTGCCCCCGTGGGATGCCAAGGTGGGCCTCTTGTCCGGTGGTGAGAAGCGTCGTGTGGCGCTGTGCCGCTTGTTGCTCTCCAAGCCTGACATGTTGTTGCTTGACGAGCCGACCAACCACTTGGACGCTGAATCTGTGGATTGGCTGGAGCAATTTTTGCAGCGCTACCCCGGCACCGTGGTGGCCATCACCCACGATCGCTACTTCCTGGACAACGCCGCTGAGTGGATTCTGGAGCTGGACCGTGGCAACGGCATGCCTTACAAGGGCAATTACAGCGACTGGTTGCAACAGAAGCAAGAACGCCTGGTGATGGAGCAAAAGGGCGAAGAGTCCCGCGCCAAAGCCCTGAAGAAAGAGTTGGAGTGGTCACGCCAGAACCCCAAGGCCCGCCAGGCCAAGAGCAAGGCCCGTCTGGCCCGCTTTGAAGAGTTGAGCGATTTTGAGTACCAAAAACGCAACGAAACCAACGAGATTTTCATCCCCGTGGCCGACCGCCTGGGCCAGGAAGTCATTGAGTTCACGAACGTCACCAAGTCCTTTGGCGACCGCGTGTTGATCGACAACCTGAGCTTCAAGGTGCCACCAGGCGCCATCGTCGGCATCATCGGCCCCAACGGCGCCGGTAAATCGACGTTGTTCAAGATGATTGCCGGACGCGAGCAGCCCGATTCTGGTGAAGTCAAGATTGGCCAAACCGTCCGGATGGCTTTTGTCGACCAGAATCGCGATGACCTGGCCAACGAAAAAACAGTTTGGGAAGATGTCTCTGGCGGGCTGGACATGCTGAATGTCGGCAAGTTCCAGATGGCCAGCCGTGCTTACTGTGGCCGTTTCAACTTCAACGGTGCGGATCAGCAAAAACGTGTGGGCACCTTGTCCGGTGGTGAACGTGGTCGCCTGCATTTGGCCAAAACACTGATTGCTGGCGGCAACGTGCTGATGCTTGACGAGCCGTCCAATGACTTGGACGTGGAAACCTTGCGCGCGTTGGAAGACGCTTTGCTGGAATTCGCGGGCTCACTCATGGTCATTAGCCACGATCGTTGGTTCCTGGACCGCATTGCCACCCACATTCTGGCCTGCGAAGGCGACAGCCAGTGGACCTTCTTTGACGGCAACTACCAAGAGTACGAAGCCGACAAGAAGAAGCGTCTGGGCGAAGAGGGCGCCAAGCCCAAGCGCATGCGTTTCAAGGCACTGAAGTAAGCTTTAGTTAGCGTCTTGCAAAGCCCTGTTCCTGCGTTGCAGGGGCAGGGCTTTTTTCATGGGGCAGTCGGGTTGAGTGCGTGGGGTTGTTGCCGTGTCAGCTTTTTGCGGACGAGTTCAATGTGGTTGCGCAGGGCGTACAGCTCGTCGGTGTAGGACAAGGGAACGGTGATTTTCCCGGCCCGGCTTTCCAGTTGATTGAGCTCGTCAAGCAGGTCTGACAAGGTGGCATCTCCGTCCGAGGCGCGTTCCTCGATGTCGCGCAATTGCCCGTACCAGCGGAACACGCGGGAACGAATTCTGAACTCGTAGAGCGGCGGCACGATGCGGCTCAAGGGGAGCAGCACCGCCACAATAATGCCCAGCGCCAGCCACATGCGCTCCATCAGGTTGGCGTAGGAGAAGGGCAGGTAGCGCTGCATCAACGGGACACCGCTGCGCAGCGTGCGCTCGGCTTCATCCGACAAGGGAAACTCTGTGGCGCCAACATTGGGAAACTCCCGCGCCCGGTTGAACCATCCGGCGGGCCCGTGAAACGCCAGTGAGGCTTGTGAAAACAACTGGAGTACTGCCGGGTGCACCGCCTCTCGGGCCATCAGGGTGGTGGTGGGGGCAATCAGTCGAACGTCATGGGCAGGCACATTGCTGGCCAAGTTCACCACCCCTCGGGGCAGGGTGACGGGCCGCAAGAATGGCAGGCGGCGGGAATAAGCCTCGCTTTGCGCAAAATTCATCAGCTTCACGCCGGGCGACTGAAGCAGCATGCGCACCATGGGGGATTCCGGGGCGGAGACAAAAACCAGCGCATCCAACTGGCCATTTAAAAAGCCGACCGTGGCCGGGGTTTGCTCAAGGTAAGACAGCTTCAGGCGCTTGGTGTCCATGCGGTTGGCGTCGAAGAGTTTTTCCATCAACGCCGGCACGCCGCTGCCCACGGTGCCGACGTTCACCCGCAATCCCTTCAATTGCGGCAGCGTCTCCAGGGGGCGATCGGTTCCGTTTTTGGCCTTGGGCGCCGCCGCCTCGCGGTAAAACAGCCAAACGGGTTCGACGAACAGGCTGCCCAAGGACACCAGCGCGTCCTCGGCGGTGTCGGGCAACGTGCTGGTGCCATCCTGAACAAAGCCAAGATCGACCTTGCCGGTGGCGAGCCATTCCAGGTTTTGGGCCGATCCCTCGCTGGGCAGCAACTTCACCTCAATGCCGTAAGCGGCCAAGGACTGTGCGTAGCGTTTGCCGAACTCGTCGTAGGCGCTTTGCGCAGGGCCGGTAGCCAGCGTGACATGTTTGGGGGGCGTCGGGTCCAGCCACCAGTAGGCCAGGGCCAGCAGTCCCAATGTCAGCAGTACAAAGGGGCCGGCGGAGGTGATCATCTCCCGGATGGAGAGCAAGGTGTAGCGGATGGTCTTTGACATGCGTCCGCATTATCGGTGTCACCGCGCGATACCCGGTCCCTCTCCGGCGGGCTTCTGACCTTAAACGTTGTAGCTTTTGTAAATGATTGACGCCCCATTGCGTTGAACCAAAAGAACTGAATAGGCATCCTTTTGGCCACCGTACTCCGGGCCATCCATGCCAGGCGAGCCGATGGGCATGCCGGGGACCGCAATACCCACGGCGTTTGGGCGCTCCTTCAGCAGGCGCTGAACCATGGCGGCGGGCACATGCCCTTCGACCACGTAGCCGCCCACCAGCGCGGTGTGGCAGGAGCCGAATTTGTTGGCGAGTCCCAGCTTGTTGCGCATGGCTGTTTTCTCTGCCTCGCCCACCTCGTGGGTGGTGACGCTAAAGCCGTTGGACTCCATGTGTTTCACCCAGTCTTTGCAGCAGCCACAGGTAGGGGATTTCCAGACTTCAACCCGCGGCTTGGCGGGTGATTGAGCCATGCCTCGGGCAGCCACGCCCAGGGTGAGCAGAACGGTGGCGGATTGAAGGAGAGTTCGTCTTTGCATGGTGATGCTCCGAGTTTTGTATAAGAAATTGGCGTTTTGCGCTGGTGGAGTCTGCGCAGGCAGCTATTGAATTGATAGTGGAAAAGGGGCGTGGCCGGTCGGGGCTTTGGCCCCTGGTGCCGTGTCGTTTATGGGGTGGCCTGCAGCTGGGTCACCACGAACGCGCCGTTGGAGCGTTCGACGACAAATTTGACCTTGTCGCCCGCTTTCACTTGGTCCAGCATGGCGTCGTCCTGCACGCGAAAGACCATGGTCATGCCGGGCATGTCCAGGTTCTTGATGTCGCCGTGTTTGATCGTGATCTTCTTGCTGCCTTTGTCGACTTTGCGTATTTCGCCTTCTGTCATGTCAGCCGCCATCGTGGCCGCCGCGCCTGGCATGGGCGCGGGTTTGTCCTGCGCTTGCGCGTTGGCTGAGAGCGCCAGAGCGGCGCTGAGGACGAGGGTATGGAATGCAGTTGTTTTCATGAGTCTTCCTTTGGACGGTCGCGTTTGTCAGATGGTTACTTTTTGGGGGCCGGTTTGCCCGCGACGTTCACGATGCCGACCATGCCGGCCTCATAGTGACCCACATGCAGGCAAGCAAAGTTGACCGGGCCGGACTGCGTGAATTTCCAGATCAACTCGCCCGTTTGGCCGGGCAGCACATTGATTTGGTTGGCGTCTTCGTGCTCCATGTCGGGGAACTTCTTCATGACCTCGTAGTGCTCTTTCAATTCCTGCTCGGTGCCAAAGACCATCTCGTGCTTGATTTGTCCCGAGTTCTTGACGATGAATTTGATGGTCTCGCCCTTTTTGGCGGAAATTTGGGACGGCGTGAAGCGCATGTTGTCGTTCATGTCCACGGTCACCGTGCGTGTCACCTGCGACGCTTTTCCTGGCTGCCCGATGGCGCTGGCGGCTTCGCCATGGTGGCCACCGGCGTGGGTGCCGCTGGCGAGCGCAGCAGACGCCATCAAAGCGGATGACAGGGCGGCAATGAGAGTTTTGATGATCATGTGAATCCTTAAATAGTCAAAAATGAAGGGATGAAACGGTGGTCTGGGACTTAGTGACCCGCCATGCCTTTGGGCTTGCGAACCTGGACTTCCACCGGCGTGGCGGCCTTGTTCTGGCGCGCCATGGATGAACCACCTTCGGCTTTGAAACGGGCGGGTTCGCCAAGCGACCCCGTCCACTCGTACGCCACCTCGCCGGGCGGGTGCTTGTACCAGCCGGGGTTTTTGTAGTCGCCGTGGG
The DNA here is from genome assembly GCA_963781205.1 of uncultured beta proteobacterium. Lineage (GTDB taxonomy): Bacteria > Pseudomonadota > Gammaproteobacteria > Burkholderiales > Burkholderiaceae_C > Rhodoferax. The sequence continues at coordinate 233,815 of CAWAFG010000006.1, forward strand.
GCTGGTCTTTGCGCACCTTGAGCACGGAGAACATGCCGCCCATCTCTACGCCGCCAAACGGGCCTTGGCCCGTCATCATGGGCACCGTGTTGTCGGGAATCGGCATTTCCATCTCCGCCATGTCGGCCATGCCACGCTCCCCCATCACCATGTAGTCAGGCACCAGTTTGGTCAGGCTGGTGGCCAGTCCCGCGGTGTTCGACGCCAATCATGGTGGGCACGTCATGGCCCATGGCATTCATCGTGTGGTGGCTCTTGTGGCAGTGAAACGCCCAGTCCCCTTCTTCGTTGGCGACAAAATCGATCTGGCGCATCTGACCCACGGCGACGTCGGTGGTGACCTCCGGCCAGCGGCTGCCCGGCGGGGTGGGGCCGCCATCGGTACCGGTGACGGTGAACTCGTGGCCGTGCAGATGAATCGGGTGGTTGGTCATGGTGAGGTTGCCCACGCGAATTCGCACCTTGTCGTTCAGGCGCACGTTGAGTGAGTCGATGCCCGGAAAAATGCGACTGTTCCAAGACCACAAGTTGAAATCCGTCATGGTCATGATTTTGGGCGTGTAGCTGCCGGGGTCAATGTCGTAGGCGTTGAGCAGGAAACAAAAGTCACGCTGCACCTCGTCAATCATGGGGTGGCGAGTTTTGGGGTGAGTGACCCAGAAGCCCATCATGCCCATGGCCATTTGCGTCATCTCATCCGCGTGGGGGTGGTACATGAAGGTGCCGGGCCGGCGCGCTACAAACTCATACACAAAGGTTTTCCCGGGCTGGATGCCGGGTTGGGTGAGTCCGGTCACGCCGTCCATGCCGTTGGGCAGGCGCTGGCCGTGCCAATGCACGCTGGTGTGTTCGGGCAGTTTGTTGGTGACAAAGACACGCACGCGGTCCCCTTCCACGACCTCGATGGTCGGGCCGGGGCTTTGGCCGTTGTAGCCCCACAAGTGGGCGGTCATGCCGGGGGCCATTTCACGCACCACGGGCTCGGCGACCAGGTGGAATTCCTTCACGCCCTGGTTCATGCGCCAAGGCAGCGTCCACCCGTTCAAGGTGACGACGGGGTTGTAGGGCCGACCGGTGTTGGGCACCAGCGGCGCCATGGTGTCGGGCGATGTTTGCATGACTGGCTCGGGCAATGCGGCCATGGCCACGCGGCTGACGGAGGTGGCGGCGACGGCGGTCATGGCCGCGCCGCTGAAAAAATTGCGACGGTTCATGGTCAGTGTCCTTGGCTGGTAGAGGCATCGGCACCGCCGGTTGCGCTGGGGGTGGAGAAGTTGACATCCGCGCCGGCGAGTACGGCCTGCAGATCCATGTGGGCCATCCAGAAATCGCGCTGGGCTTGAACGGCCGCGTGAATGCTTTGAATGCGTGCGCGCGCGCTGGCCAGCAAGTCCCAGGTGCCCTGGATCATGCCGTTGTAGCGGGTTTGGGTTTCCTCCTGTTGCGCCGTGGCAATGCGAACACCTTCGTTCATTTGGTGTTGAGCGACATCAAGCGCCGTGCGGTAGCGAAAGTAGGCCTCGCGGGCCAGGCTGCGGGTGTTGACCTCCAGTTCACGGGCATGGGCTTGCGCTTGTGCGACCTCCGCCAGGTCGTGACTGAGGACCAGGCGGGTCGTGTCCAGCAAGGGGGCTGAAACCGGCAGGGGACTGAATACGGGGGAGTTAGCGCTTGTCGTCTCGATCACGCCCTCGATGGACTGGCGGGCTGCGTCTTTCCACCGCTGTGGGTCTTGAGCGGGCACGCCGGTGGTGACGCGCTGGGCGTCCAGATTGGCCAATGCCAGGGCCGGACGATTGCGCATGGCTTGCGCCTCCAGATCGTTGATCGTCAACGCGGTTTTGGGCAGCGGCGGCAAGTTGTCTGGGACTTGTATGCTCGCCGGGTCGATCACACCCAAAAGGCGAATCAGTCGCTCTTTGCTGGTAAAGGCCTGTTGCTGGGCTTGCGCCAGTTGCAGGGCGGTTGCCGAGGCCATGCTTTGCTGCTGAAGCAAAGGCACCTGACTCCAGTTGCCGGCCTGAACCATACGCTGGCCAAGCGCCAGTCCGCGAACCGCAGCCTCATTGACCTGACGCAACAACCCCAAGGCTTGCCGTGCCGTGACGGCGTCAACCCACGCGCGCTGAACCTCCAGCGCAAACTGGCGTACGCGCTGTGCCGCGTTCGCTTGTGCGAGGGCGCTCATGCGGGTGCTGCCGATCAAATCAGGCTGACTTTGTAGCGCCATGCTCAAAGCCTGGTTGAGGCTGAGCGCGTTGCCGGGTGTGGGCGCAGCCTCGTTCATGGCGCTCGTGCCAGGCTGCGTGGCTTCCCACCGAAGAATGTCCATGTGACCGCGGGCATTGCGAGCGACGTCGGCATTGGCTTGCTGCCAGCGTGCGGGTTGGGTGGCGTCACCCATGGCGGGCAGGCCAGTATCAAAGGCCGAGGCGTAGGGAAATGGGGGCAATGCCGGGTCGGCCAGCGCTGGCGCGAGAACGACAAAGGGGACGAGCACCAACGTGCCGACCAGTCGGGGTATTTTTTTCAAACCTGTCTCCTGAAACTACAAAACGATGACGCCAAGGGCGTCCCGGTGAGGTCCATCGCCTTGCCGTTACGGGCCATGCAGACGGATCTCGGGCTTGTGGTTCAGGAAATGGGTGGTTTGAGGCCGGGGTTGGGCGTCACGCCCTTCAAGAGCGGGTGCCCCGCCGTGGCTTTCACGGTCGGTGCCGCGCTGCTCAGGGTAGGGTGACCCATGGCAACCAAGCCGACCGCGTGGCAAGACTGGCAAGCACTGCAACTGCCGCAGTCCGTTGATGGGGCGTTGTCGGACCCGTGTTGCCCACCTGCCGTGTCAGCGGCTGCCTGAGCTGGGGCGTCATGGCAATCGTGCGCCGCGGAGTGGGTGGACTCAGTTTTGGTAGAAAAAGTGGCGCTAGCCCCCGCTGCACCTGCGGAGATAGCTATCGTTTGTGTAGCGTGAAGTTGGTCAGTTGCCATCTCAACTGCCATGGCATCGCCCATCCAGCCGCGCAAAGGCAGCAGGATCATCATCAGGGCGAGCACAAAAATACGCATAGGACAGGTTGATCCGATAGGCGGCGATAAGTTCACTCAGGCCAGAAAAAAAGGCTGTCGAGACAGCCTTTTTATCACCCCACGATGTCCCCGTCGTCCCCTTGGAGGGCGGAGGGGAGCACCGTTCTGGCTTAGTGTCCCAAAATTTTGGACAAAAAGTCTTTGCTGCGTTCGTTTTGCGGGTTGTTGAAGAACTCGTGCGGCGTGTTTTGTTCCACGATCTGGCCCTGATCCATGAAGATCACCCGGTCAGCCACGGCTTTGGCAAAGCCCATCTCGTGCGTGACGCAAATCATGGTGATGCCTTGGTCAGCCATCTCCACCATCACGTCCAGCACCTCTTTGATCATCTCTGGGTCAAGCGCCGAAGTCGGCTCATCAAACAGCATGATCTTCGGCTTCAGGCACAAGGCGCGGGCAATCGCCACCCGTTGTTGCTGGCCACCGGAGAGCTGCAAGGGGTATTTGCTGGCCTGCTCGGCGATGCGCACGCGCTCCAATTGCTGCATGGCTTTTTCTTCGGCTTCCCGCTTGGGCATGTTGCCCACCCACATGGGCGACAGCGTCAGGTTTTCCAGCACGGTGAGGTGAGGAAACAGGTTGAACTGCTGGAACACCATGCCGACTTCTTTGCGGACTTGGTCGATGGCTTTCACGTCGTCAGACAGCTCGACGCCATCAACGATGAGACGGCCTTCCTGGTGCTCTTCGAGCCGGTTGATGCATCGAATCAGCGTGGACTTGCCCGAGCCGGACGGTCCGCAGATGACGATGCGCTCGCCCTTGGCCACGGTGAGGTCAATATCGCGCAACACATGAAAGTTGTTGCCGTACCACTTGTTGACTTTGTCAAAGGTAATGATGGGTTCAGACATGATGAGTTCTTATAGGTTGATGTAACGATCAGCGTTGTTTGCCGCGATTGGCTTGCTTTTCGATCCAGCGGCTGTACAGCGACATGGAGAAACAGAAGAAGAAGTAGATCAGGGCGATGAAGAAGTAGCCTTCAATCTTGAACGGGCGCCAGTCAGAGTCGGAGTTCAGGGCCAGACCCAGCGCACCAGTCAGTTCGTACAAGCTGACGATCGTGACCAGGGATGTGTCCATGAAAATCGCAATGAAGTTGTTCATGATGCCGGGCACCACCATGGCCAGCGCTTGTGGCAGCACGATCTTGCGCTGTGTCTGCCAGTAAGACAGGCCCAGCGTGGCGGCGGCTTCAATCTGGCCTTTGGGTATGGCTTGCAGTCCGCCTCGAATCACCTCGGCCATGTAGGCTGCGGCAAACAAGGTGATGCCCACCAACACCCGGATCAGCACGTCAATCGAAAAACCAACAGGCATGAACAAGGGGAACATGAAGGACGCCATGAACAAGACCGAGATCAATGGCACACCGCGAATCAGCTCGACATAGATGGTGCAAAAGCTGCGAATGGCAGGCAGATTGGAGCGACGCCCCAGGGCCACCACCAGCGCGATCGGGAACGCCGCCACCATGGACAAGGTTGCGAGCAACAATGTCAAAGGCAAGCCACCCCAGCGATCCGTTTCGACCAAGGACAGCCCCAAGGTGTCTCCATACATCAGCGTGAAGAACGCGGCGAGCACGACGACCCAAAGAATGGCCAGCGCGGGTTTCCAGAAGTAGCGAATGCAACTGACCACCACCAAGCTCAGCATCAGCACGGTGGCCAGCAAGGGGCGCCACTGCTCCTCAAACGGGTAGCGACCGAAGAGGATCAAGCGGTATTTTTCGGTGATCACGCCCCAGCAGGCACCCGCGCCATCTGCCCGGCAGGCTTCGGCGATGGGGGCCCAACGAGCGCTGAAGATCGCCCAGTTCAAGAATTGCGGCACATACCAGAGCAGAAATCCGCCCACGAAAATCGTGGCCAGCGATGTTTTCCAGCCATTGAACAGGTTCGCGCGCAGCCAGAACATCAGGCCGTCGGTGCGCACCGGCGCTGTGCGCGGTGCAATGGGGGTAAAAGTTTGTGAATTCATAGTCAATGCCTCTTGCTCAGCGTTCTTTGATGGCCGAGCGGGTGTTGTACCAACCCATCAGCAAGGAGGTAATGAGTGAGGTGCTGAGATACACCAGCATCACGATAGAGATGCATTCCACCGCGCGACCTGTCTGGTTCAGCGCTGTGTTGGCAATGGACACCACGTCCGGGTAGCCAATGGCCACCGCCAGGGATGAGTTCTTGGTGAGGTTCAGGAACTGATTGGTCATGGGTGGAATGATCACGCGCAGCGCTTGCGGCAACATCACCAGTCGCATGGTGTGTGAGCGACTGAGGCCCAAGGCAGCGGCTGCTTCCCCCTGGCCGGCTGACACGGACTGAATACCGGCACGCACGACTTCGGCCACATAAGCTGCGGTGTAAATCGTCAGACCCAAGAGCACGGCAAGGTATTCAGGCGTCAGCGAGCCACCGTTTTCGATGGCGAAATCGCCCCGAATGGGGTAGTTCAGAGCGGTCGGTGCACCACCGAGCATCCAGCCGACAAAGCTGCCTGCAATGGCAATGATGGCCGGCACCCAGAACAGGCTCTTGATCTTGCCGGTTTCTTCAAAGCGGCGAATCGCCCACTTGCGGTAAAACCAGGCGACACAGCCACCAGCGACCAAACCAGCCGCAGCCCAGGCCTGTCCCATGGTCCAGACCGGAATCGGAAACTTGAAGCCGCCCTTGCTCAGAAAGAAGGGGCCCACTTTCCAGGCTTCATACGAAGCAGGCAGCACTTCGGTCAGCAACAGGTACCACATCAGAAGTTGCAGCAGGATCGGCACGTTGCGGAACACTTCAACGTACAAGACGCAAAGGCCGCGGACCAGTGCGTTGCGGGAAAACCGTCCCACGCCAATGGCGGTGCCAATCAGCGTCGTCAAAATGATGCCGACGATGGCGACGCGCAATGTGTTGGAGATGCCCACGAGAAAGGCAGCCCAATAGTTTTCGCTGGAGTCAAACTCGTACAGGCTCTCGCCAATGCCGAACCCCGCTGTTTGTGTCAGAAAGTCGAAGCCGCTTTGAATGCCGCGCACCTTCATGTTGATCAAGGTGTTGTGGGCCAAAAACCAGACCGCGAGGCCAATGACGACGACGGCCAGGAGTTGATAAACCAGTCCTCGAAAGGCCTGACTTCGCCACGACCATTTGTTCTTTTTAGGGGCAGTTGAGGTAGTCATGTGATGAAAAACGTTGTCAATAAATGAAAGAAAAGCCGCCTGCAGGTCATAGCCTGTCAGGCGGCCTTCACTTGATCAACTCCAGCTTAGCGGATAGGCATGGCGTACATCAGGCCACCGTTGTTCCACTGGTTGTTCACGCCACGTGGCAGTCCGAGAGCAGACTTGGGGCCCACGTTGCGCTCAAAGATCTCACCGTAGTTGCCGGTGGCCTTGATGGCGCGTGCCATCCACTCTTTGTCCAGGCCCAGCAGCTTGCCGGTGTCTTCGGTGGTACCCAGAATACGCTGAACCACTGGGTCTTGGCTGGTTTTCAGGGAGTCCACTTTGGCGGCAGTGATGCCATATTCTTCGGCTTCAACCAAACCGTAGATGACCCACTTGACGATGGCAAACCACTCGTCATCACCACGACGCACCATTGGGCCCAGAGGCTCTTTGGAAATCAGCTCGGGCAGGATCATGTGCTCAGCAGGGTCGCGGGCTTCCTTGTTGCGTACTGACGCCAATCCAGATGCGTCAGTGGTGTAGGCGATGCAACGTCCGGCAAAGTAAGCGCCAGTAGCGGCTTCCACTTTCTCAAACACCACAGTTTTGATGTTCAGATTGTTGGCTTTGGCGTAGTCGTTCAGGTTTTTCTCAGTCGTGGTGCCTGATTGCACGCAAACGGTTTGGCCTTTGAGCTGCTTGGCGCTCTTCATTTTGGTCTTTGTGGGGACCATGAAGCCTTGGCCGTCATAGTAAGTGACCACAGTTTGGTGCAAACCCAGCGACGCATCGCGAGTCAATGAAAAGGTGGTGTTGCGTGACAGAACGTCAATTTCGCCGGACTGCAAGGCAGTGAAGCGGGCTTGTGCGCTCAAGGGAACGTACTTGACTTTTTCTGCATCGCCCAAGGTGGCTGCTGCCACTGCGCGGCAGACGTCAACATCAAGGCCGCTCCATTTGCCGGAGGAGTCTGCGGCACTGAAACCAGCCAAGCCGGTGTTCACGCCACAAACCACTTGGCCCCGCGCCTTGATGGCATCCAGGGTTTTGCCTGCATGGGCAGGAGCCGCCATCAAGGTGCCGAGGGTTGCCACGATGGCTGCAGTGGTTTTGAGTTGTTTCAAGTTCATTCGCATTACTCCAGTGAAAAAAGGGTGTCAAAAAAGCCGTCCAACAATGCATGCTCTTTCAGGTAAAGAACTGTAGCAGCACCAAAATGGGTCATGCATCAGGGTTTACGCTGCAAAGTCATGCATTATCCTCATAACTTAATTCAATTGATTTTCATCAATGAAGGCTAAGCAGGATGCATGCCAGATTGACTTGCGTTGTCTCAGAATTTTGGTGGGTTGGTCGTTGCTTGAGCCATGCAAGCTGTTGAAAAGTAGTCAGTTGGCACGCCCGCTGCCGCAAAGGAAGCGCGGGCGGGTGCCTGGATGCGCTCTTAGTGAAGTCGCGTGTCTGTTGCTGCTGCGAAAGGCTCGCTCGCAAGACCCCGGGTGTTGAGCTTGTCCAAATGGGTCAAAAACTCACTGACCTTGGCATCGTTGACAAAACTGGCAGATGAACGGGCTTGTCTAAGTTGATCGGGGTGCTGGGGGCGCGCCACGATAAAGCCCTGAACATAGTCCACGCCGATGTCGCTTAATGTTTTCAAGGTGGCAAGATCTTCAGCCCATTCAGCCACCACCTTCATGCCCAGGTTTTTGGCCAAACTCACGATGGCCTCAACAATGGCGATATTGGCGGGGTGCTGGTTCATGTTGACGATGAAGCTGCCATCAATTTTCAGCAGGTCGGCCGCAAATTCTTTCAGGTACGAGAACGACGTATAGCCCGCTCCAAAATCGTCCAGCGCAACTTTGGCGCCGTATCCGCGAATTCGGTCGACAAATCGTCGGGTGTTGGCCAGATCATGGAGCGCAACACTTTCAGTGATTTCTATGCACAGGTAGCGAACCAGATCAGGCTTGCTTTCAAACAATGCATAAACATCATGCAGAAAAGCTTCATCGTTCAGCGAGGCCCCGCTCAAGTTAACGCACACAAAGCGGGTGTGCTTCATTTGGGAAAAGTGCGTCTCCAGCCATTGGATCGTGGTGGTGAGCACCCAGCGGTCAATCATGCTCATGCGTCCGCAGTTCTCGGCCGCCTGGATCAATAGATCGGTGCGAACCGCATGCCCCAAGGGGTCGCGCATCCGCAGCAACACTTCAAAATTCAGAGACTGATGGGGCGCGCTGAGTGACATGATGGGTTGCATCTCAAGGTGCAATCCTTCAGTCGCGCTCGGGCTTGACAAGAGGGCGATCAGCTTTAGCTCGGCCTCATGCTTCAAAAAGGCTGCTGAATGGCGTTCGTACACGATCAGCGCCCCGCCATTGGTGGCCTTGGCTTCACGACAGGCCCGGTCCGTGCTGGACATGACGTCATTGAATTTCATTTCGGCACTGACTTCAACCAAGCCGATTGAGCCCCGCACATAAAAAGCTTTATCGCCCACACGGTAGGGCAGGGTGCCAATGGTTTCCACAATGTTTTTGCAAATGGCCGTGGCCTCTGCAATGGGGACGCCAGGGAAGACGATCACAAACTCGTCGCCGCCCACTCGGCCGACACTTACACCATCATCCAACAGCGGGCTGACCCGGTCACAAACCTGACGTAGCACTTCATCGCCGGCATCGTGTCCGAATAGATCATTGATGAGTTTGAACCGATCAAGGTCGAGGTACGCAACCGCAACCAATGTCTTTTTGCCACTTCGCAGCTCACCAATGGCACTGGTCAATATGGTTTCAATGCCGCGACGGTTGTAAGCGCGGGTCAGTGAGTCGTGATTGGCCAGGAAAAACAAATGCTCTGTCGCCCGGGACTTTTCTGTGACGTCCTGAAGCGATCCTTCAATCTTGCCTCTGGCTAGAGTGGCTTTGACAAGAAATCGCTTTGTGTCGAGAAAACCAGGAATTTTCCGGCCGTTGATCTCCATTTCGTCCTGTTCCCGGGCGCTGACCATTTGGTGGAGCTGCCCCCAATCCTTGGAGCTGAAATGGCGCGCCCAAGTGTCGTCGCCATCTGCCAACACCTGAGGCCCCAGCATCTGCACCAAGGCAGGATTCGCGCTGAGAAAGCGCCCGTTCAAATCGAGTGTGAACAAACCAATGGGCATCGCGTCATAGGTGTGCGTCAGTTCGTCTTGAGCGGCCAATCGTTCGACATGCTCTAAGCGCATCTGCTCCGATATCGCCAACGCCGTCAGTAAACTCGCGGACAGGGCTGCGGTTACGCTATTGAATGCCCCAATCATTGCCTGCAGTCCGGCCGATGCGGCTAGAACCTCATATAGGCTGGCCAGCAGACTGACCGCAATGGACGCGCTGTAAAAAAGAGCTACTCGAGACTTGGTCAGGGTCAAAATTCTGGCCAAAAGGAAAACTAGCAGTGCAATTCCAACGCCGGAAGTTGCCCACATGACAGGTAAAAAATATCCGTATGGCAATATGAGCGAGAGCGCTAGGATCGGCAAGCATGAAAGGCGGGTAATAAATAGGATTGGTCGATACCCAACTTTATTCAAGTCATCCCGGAATAAAGCGGTGAAGAGTGTGAGGGTCAAGATGTAATAAAGCGCGAGGGTTAACGCGCGGGAGCCCAGTAGTAAGTTCACTGGAATCACCGATCCGAGCCACTGGGTATCCCATCCTGCCGACAGTGCGCCCATACGCAAATTAACAATGAGCCAGGCTGCAAATAGAACATACAAGCTCTTGCGATTGATGAACGCTGTTATCAGAACGAAGGCCGCCAAGATTAAAACGCCGCCGTCCAATAAGCCAGACTTACGCTGAAACTGTTTTTCAGACACTCGAAATTCTTCTGAATTCCACAGAAGCGCGGTCACTCTGGCGGGACCTGCGGAAGCAACTTTGCAAAGGATTGAGTTGCCAATTAGCGCAGAGTCGAGCGTCAGTGCAAAGCCAGATTTCACAGCTGAAATTGCACCGCTGGTTTGATTCCGACTGCCTATCCCAAGTGATTGAAGCGCCTCCCCTCCCCAACATTCAATCGCCAGGGCATGTCGCGATGGAAACTCAATGAGTTTGTCTTTTTTTATGATTTTTGGATCAATCGAAAGTGAAATCCAAAAGGGCTCCACAGACAGATTGGTGTCAAACAACAAAGATGGCGGTTGAGTAACCAATGCTGTTAAGGCTTGGCCTGGCTGTGAAATTTCAGCGTTCTGCGAAATTGACCTGATCTGGAGCGCAGCTGGCTTCGTTATGTTGAGCTGGGATGGCCAGTAGAGTAGTGCCACGAGGCAGAGAATACCAATTGCCAGCGGTACAACGAGCGTTGAAAAAGTGTACAGGCCCATGTCCAAGACATCACCAAAACCGTTTTTTGCCCTAGATTTTTTGTTGGAACTGATCTGCCTATCGTTCATTTTTTAGGGAGCCCGTTTAACGCGTCAAATCCAATCACCTATGCGCGCTTTGTTGCGGGGCGAGACAAAGAATGCGACCTCAAGCCTTGCGAGCAATGAATGTCAATCTTGAGTATTCACCCCTTATTCGGGGGAGTGTAGCGTTCTTGTTGCCACTGAGGGCCTAAGAAGCTTCAATATATTGAGTGAGGGGAGCAAGCTGGATCACCCCCATTTTTCAGTTCTTAAAACGAAAAATTTGCTTTTTTAACGCGGTCAATTGATGCAGGCAAAAGACGGTGCGATGTCGGTGAAGAGTACGAAAATTGTCTCTGAGGCGGGTGGGTGGTTCTTAATTGGTGCGTATTGGCGCGTTGCTGCGAGTCTGTGTCTGTGCTAGCACGCTTGCTCGAGAGGACCAGGGTTCGGCGAGATCGAGGTTGATGTCAGGATGATTAGTGTGGCACATAAATCCCAGCAAGGGATGATCGCAATCCACCCAACGATCTTTCGCTGTGGCGACCTCGAATTTCATGATGCGATGTGGAATGCCGCCAACATGATGAATAGGGGTGTAGCCAGCGGCCTGGAATACATCCTTAAACAGGAGGCGATCGTACGTTCGGTCGACAGGAGCACGGCCTGTGGCAATTATCCAATCGATGCCTTCTTGCAAGCAGTATTGATATAGCGCTTTGAACAAAGTGGTTGTGACGAGTCGCCCACCTCGATCGTTGCTGACACCTAAGCGAGTCGCTTCGGCCAAGCGCTGAACTCGCAAAGCCTCTGGCAGAGCAATGGATTGCTCCAGGCAGAGCGGTGCGTATTCGTTGGTTTGAATCCGCATGGTGCCCAGAGGCGAGCCGTCCAGTTTGGATTCGGCCAGCAGGACAATGACGCCGTCTTCGGTGTCTGCAGCTTCTGGGCTTTTCAAGGACTCTGCAAAGTCAGGGAGATGGCGTGCGTAGGCATGATGGCGAATGTCGACAGCTTTGCTGAGGTCATGTGCGTTGCGAACCACTCGAACGGTGAAGGGGAGAATCTCCTGGGCCATGTTGGGCGCCATGTCACTGGAGGTGTCGCTGGGGCGAGTTTCAATAGGCTGGGGGTGAAATACGGCGGACACGGCGGCGGTGACAGGCTCAAACATGGCAAGACTCCCTGGTTAAATTAATGAATCAAAATGTGACATTTGTTGCAAAAAATGCAGTTAATTCAATGTAATTTGCTGATTTGAAAACTGTTGTCGGGGTTTGGCTAATCCTGATGTAGGGGTTTTCCTACATGACGGTTGGGTCCGTTTTCTGGATGGATGTGACGGCTGCGGGGCTTGCTGCGGCCTGTGGCGTACAGCCTGCGCAAGCGTCTGGCAGGTTTTGGCAGCGTGTCAGCGCGCGGGCCTGTGGCAAACTTGTCCCTTTCAGACTCCAGTCAGCGCCAAGCTGACTTTCTCTCAAAGCTATGCAGAAAATCATCGCGCAGATCGCGCAAGAACTCCGGGTTCAACCGCAACAAGTTCAGACGGCTGTTGAGCTCCTTGACGGGGGCGCCACCGTGCCGTTTATCGCGCGTTACCGCAAAGAGGTGACCAACGGGCTGGACGATATTCAGCTGCGTGAGTTGGAGGCCCGTCTCAGCTATTTGCGTGAACTGGCAGATCGCCTTCAAACCGTGATCAAAGCCATTGATGAACAGGGCAAGATGACGCCCTCGCTCATGGCTGCACTGGTGAGCGCTGCGACCAAGCAGGAGCTTGAGGACCTGTACCTGCCGTTCAAACTCAAGCGCCGCACCAAAGGCCAGTTGGCGCGTGAGGCTGGCCTGGAGCCGCTGGCCGACGCCTTGTTTGCCAACCCTGATTTGGTGCCCGCCGATGAGGCGCTGGCCTATGTGATTCCCATGCGACCGGTGGTCGAGGGCGAAGACAAGCAACCTGATTTCTCGACCGTGCAAGCCGTGTTGGACGGTGTGCGTGACCTGCTCAGCGAGCGCTGGGCGGAGACGCCCAGCCTGGTGCAGGATTTGCGCGAGTGGTTGTGGACCGAGGGCTTGTTTCAAAGCAAGCTGATGGACGGCAAGGACGAGAACAACGCCGATGTGGCCAAGTTTCGGGACTACTTTGACTACGACGAACCCATTGGCCGGGTGCCGTCTCACCGGGCGCTGGCCGTCTTTCGCGGTCGGGGGCTGGAAATACTCGATGCCAAGTTGGTTCTTCCTGAGCCAAATCCCGGTTCTGCGCCCGCTGCATCTGCGCAGGCAGCTATTAAAACAAGAGCAACGCCCGTGGTCTCATTGGCCGAAGGGCGCATCGCCCTGCGTCTGGGTTGGAGCCATAAAGGGCGCGCAGCAGATGATTTGATCCGCAAATGCGTGGCCTGGACATGGCGCGTGAAGCTGAGCCTGTCCACCGAGCGCGACCTGTTCACCCGCTTGCGAGAAGACGCCGAAAAAGTGGCGATCAAGGTGTTTGCCGACAACTTGCGTGACCTCTTGCTGGCCGCCCCGGCCGGACCTCGCGTGGTGTTGGGGTTGGACCCCGGCATTCGCACGGGCGTCAAAGTGGCGGTGGTGGACTCGACGGGCAAGCTGGTGGACACCTCCACCGTCTTCCCGCATGAGCCACGCAAAGACTGGGAAGGCTCGTTGCACACGCTGGGCAAGCTGTGCGAGAAGCATGGCGTGAACCTGATCGCCATTGGCAACGGCACCGCCAGCCGCGAGACGGACAAATTGGCCGCTGACTTGATCAAGCTGCTGGCCAAAGCCTCTGACCGGGTGATTGAAAAAGTGGTGGTGAGCGAAGCCGGTGCGTCGGTGTACTCGGCCAGCGAATTTGCGTCGCAGGAAATGCCGGACGTGGATGTCAGCTTGCGCGGCGCGGCCAGCATTGCCCGCCGCCTGCAAGACCCCTTGGCCGAGTTGGTCAAGATTGATCCCAAGTCGATTGGCGTGGGCCAATACCAGCACGATGTGAACCAAAGCGAGCTGGCCAAAACGCTGGAAGCCGTGGTCGAAGACTGTGTGAACTCGGTCGGTGTTGACCTGAACACTGCCAGCGTGCCATTGCTGTCTCGTGTGTCCGGCTTGAGTGGCAGCGTCGCCAAGGCCGTGGTGCGTTGGCGCGAAGCCAATGGTGCTTTTAACAACCGCCAGCAGTTGATGCAGGTCACCGGCCTGGGGGCCAAGACCTTTGAGCAAAGCGCGGGTTTCCTGCGCATTCGCGGTGGCGACAACCCGCTGGACATGACGGGTGTGCACCCTGAGACCTACGCCGTGGTGGAGAAGATCATGAGCCACACCGCCAAGCCGGTGGCGGAACTGATGGGGCGCGCCGACATGCTCAAGGTGCTCAAGCCTGAACTGTTCTCTAATGAGAAATTTGGCGTGATCACCGTCAAGGACATCCTGGGTGAGCTGGAGAAGCCGGGCCGCGACCCGCGCCCCGATTTCAAGGTGGCACGTTTCAACGACGGCGTTGAGGACATCAAAGACCTGAAAGAGGGCATGGTGCTGGAGGGCACGGTGAGCAACGTGGCCGCCTTTGGCGCGTTCATTGACCTGGGCGTGCACCAAGACGGCTTGGTGCATGTGAGCCAGTTGAGCCACAAGTTTGTGACCGACGCGCGTGAAGTCGTCAAGACCGGCGACATTGTCAAGGTGCAAGTGGTCGAGGTGGATGTGGCCCGCAAGCGCATTGGCTTGACCATGAAACTGGGCGCCGCGCCCAGCCGGCGCGACAGTCCGGGTGACAACCGCTTTCAAGGCGCTCACAATCAGCAACGGGGCCGCCCGGGTGGTGCACCTGCCAACGCCCCGCAAGCCAGCGCCATGGCGTCGGCGTTTGCCAAGCTCAAGGGCCATTGAGTGGTGGGGCGTGATGGCGTGTGCGAAGCGGTGAAAGGAGAACAGCCTTGATGGAATTAAAAGCCCTGCTGGCCACACCCTTTGTGCTGCCCAGCATTCCCAAGGTGGTGGCACTTTTGCTCAATGAGTTGGCGCTGAGTGAGCCTGATCTGAAGAAGATCACCCAGCTCATCAGCACGGACCCGGCCCTGACGACCCGTTTGCTGCAACTGGCGAACTCGGGCTTCTTCCAGATGTCGGGGCGGATCAACAGCGTGTCGGAGTCGCTGGCGCTTTTGGAGCTGAGCCATGTCCGAACGATGGCCGTGGCGGCAGCCTCCGGGGCGTCAATCAAGGCCGTGCCCGGTATCAACCTGACGCAGTTTTGGACCTACAGCCTGAATGTGGCTCGCTTGGCCCGTTCGCTGGCTGGTTTGGTGCGGCTCAATCAACAAGCCGCGTTCACCTGCGGCCTGATTCACGCTTTCGGAGAGTTGGCCATTCACATGGGCATGCCCGAGCAATGCGCCGAACTCGACCAGGCGGTGCCAGCGCTGGACTTGCGACGTGCCCGGGCCGAGCGCCGTGCGTTTGGATTTTGCTATGCGCAAGTGGGCGCCGGGTTTGCCAGCAAGTGGCAGTTTCCCCAGCCCATGGTGGATGCGCTGGAGCACCAATACGCCCCGTTTGACAACGATGTGTACGAGCCGCTGGCCGGTGTGATTCACCTGGCCGCCTGGCGCGCGCGTGCCAAAGAGGCCGATTTGTCTGAGCGTGAACAAGCAGTGTCGTTCCCCGGTGCCGTGGGTGACGTTTTGCGACTGGACATTGACATGGTGTTGCAGCAAGACCCGATTGACTGGTCAGCGCAGTTGCCTGGCCGCGATCTGATCTGAGGACGCAGCGTGCGAGCATTGTGTATTCACGCCGGGCCCGCGGCACGGCGCCACATAGAGGCCCATGGACTGCAGGCCGGCGATGTGGCCACCGTGCCGGGCGCTGCCGGTGGGCCCAAAGGGTTGATTTTGGGGCGGCTGGACCAGTTCATATTTGGGGATTGGCTCACGCAATCCACCCAGACCGTGGATTTGGTGGGCGCCTCCATTGGCGCTTGGCGCATGGCCACCGCCTGCCTGAATGACCCGGTGCAGGCGTTTGCGCGGCTGGAGTACGACTACATTCGCCAGCACTACGAACTCCAACCCGGTGAAAAGCGACCGCCCGCCGAGCGGGTGAGTGCGCTGTTTGGGGAAAACCTGAAGGCTTTTTATGGCGGACGGGTGGACGAGGTGCTGCACCACCCCCGGTATCGTTTGCACATCATCACCTCGCGGGGGCGCCATGTGCTGAACCGGGAGGCGCCATGGCGCACGCCGCTGGGTTATTTGGGCGCCTTTGTGACGAATACCGTTCACCGCAAAGCGATGGGCGCGTGGTTGGAACGGGTGGTGTTTTCAACCGGTGAGGGGGCTCTGCCCTTTGCGACTCAGGATTACCGCACCCGGGCGCTCAAACTGACTGAGGCCAATTTTCAGCCGGCCTTGCAAGCCAGTTGCTCTATCCCGTTTGTGCTGCAGGCGGTGCACCACATTCCGGGCGCCCCGCCCGGCGCGTACTGGGACGGTGGCTTGACGGACTACCACCTGCACCTGAACTACCCGGGGCGTCAAAGTGCTATTGAAAATGGAGCAGCTTGCGCAGGTGGTGAAAGGGCTGCAGCCTCAAACGGCTTGGTAATTTACCCCCACTTTCAGTCCACCGTTGTCCCTGGCTGGCTGGACAAGCATTTGCGCTGGCGCCACAAGTCCACCCACTTTCTGGACAATATGGTGGTGCTCTCGCCGCATCCGGATTGGGTCAAAACCTTGCCGAATGGCAAGCTGCCCGACCGCACCGATTTCACCCACTATGGCCCGGACCTGGCTGGCCGGGTGAAGGCCTGGAGCGGGGCCACCGCTGCCAGCCGGCAATTGGTGGATGAGTTTCAGGCGTGGCTGGCCCGACCCGACATGGCACAGGTGCAAGCGCTCACCTAGACCGCCACTGTCAGGCGCGCATCAGCGGGTTCAGCGACGCGTCCCACGCAAAGCCGGGAAATAACTGCGCCAGTTGAGCGTCTGACAAACCGTGCGTGGCGCGCAGCACTTGGGCCAAAACACCCCGGTAATCGTTCAAGACCGGCAGGTCTCGCCCTTCGTTCAATTGATGGGTCGCCAGGCCGCGCCAGCCGCCATGCCAGCGCCCGCCGTTGACGGCGTTGCCCAGCAGCCACATGGCGTTGCCATGGCCATGATCGGTGCCGCGGGTGCCGTTTTCTGCGGTGGTTCGACCAAACTCGCTCATCACCACAATCACATCTTTGGGGCCCGAGAAGTCACGGCGCAATTGCACCAGGGCGCTGGCCAGGCCCTCCAGGTTGCGGGCCAGGCCGCCGGTGACTGCGCCCTGGTTGGCATGGGTGTCCCAGCCCCCGGCGGACAAAAACCCCAGCTTGAGTGCCCGGTTTTGACGCATCAGCGTGCCCAGGTGGCGTGCGTCCAGCAACAGGCCTTGCGCCGAGCCCGCGCCGTTGTTGGCGGCGGCCATCTCTGCGCCGCTCATGGCCAGGTCATTCATCTCCGTGCTCAATGTTTTGGCCGTGTCCATGCGGCTTTGGGCGCCAGCCCGAAAGGCGGTCGACAAGGCGTCATTGCCGGCATAAAGCGCCATCACCGCGTCTCGGGTGCGCTCGTTCCCGAGCACACCCTCACGCGTGGCGGCCTGCCCCTTGGGCACCAGTTTGCTGGGTTGCGCCCCCGCCAAAATCAAGGGGTTGGCTTCGCCCACACCCACGAGGTGAGCGCCCTTGTCCGAGGGGGTGCCTTGCAGTCCGGCCAAAGTGTTCAGCCAACCGGCGCCGTCGTTGGCCTTGCCGTTGGTGCCTTGCTCCAGGTAGCGCTGCGCGTCAAAGTGAGAGCGCGTCGCCGTGTCCGAACCCGAGGCGGGCACCACGCTCAGCACACCTTGTTGCCACAAGGGCAGCAGCGTTGATAGGGCAGGGTGCAAGCCAAAGGTTGCGTCCAGCTTCAGCGTGGTTTGGTCGCTGCCGTCTGGTGGGGCGATGGCAATGTTGGGTCGCAAGGCGTAGTAGTTCGGGTCGGCGTAAGGCACCAGCGCCGAGAGGCCGTCGTAGGCCCCGCGCAGCAACACAATCACGAGCCGGCCGTCATGGGCCGGGTCACTTTGAGCCCAAGAGGCCGGCGCCGCCCACAGCGATGTGGCCCCGAGCAGGGCTTTGAGCGCGTGGCGACGGCCGCCGTTGGATGGGTTAAAAAGTTGAGTGGTCACGTCAGTTCTCCCAGCCTATTTGTACATGAAGTCGGGGCTGGCCAGCAGCAGGCCGCCCCGCAGCGCAGGGCGCTCTTGTTCAATCGCTGCCCGGGTGGTCGCGCTCATGAACGGGGTGAGAAAGCCCAAGTCACCGGTGTCGCGCGCCAATGCCATGGCAAAGTCGGCCCGGCGGGTAAGGGCTTCTGGCGCGAGCCAAGTGGCGGCGTCCACGGCGTAGCCGTCGGGCGTTTGCCAGCCGTGCACGGGTTGCCCGGCATCTGCCAGAAACCGGGTGCTCAGCAGCAGCTTGCGCGGGTCGGAGGCTTCTTGTGTGGCCGCCAGCGCGGAGCAGGCAAAGTCCATCGGGGTTTTGAACAAGCGGTTTTCCGCGCGCCAAAACTCGGGCGAAGACAGCAGGGTGTGCATGACTTGGTAGATATCGCCTTGCGTGGCCAGAAACCGGCGTGTCAAGGCGTTGACCAACGCGGGCGGCGGTTGGTCCGCGACAAAAAACTGCGCCAGACGCAAGCTGATGCGTGCTGCCGTTTGCGGCTGGCGGGCCAGCATGCGAATGGCTTCTTCGCCTTCCGCCTCGCCTGAGCGGGTAAAGCCAGAAGGATAGGCGTGACCCAGCACGGTTTTTCGGCCGCTGTCGTGTTGGCGGGTGGCGAAGCGAAAGCCGGAGGCGCTGCCGGGGTCGATGGTCCACCCGGACAAAACACGGGCCAACTCGCGCACATCGGTCTGGGCGTAGCCGCCATTGACACCCAGGGTGTGGAGTTCCATGAGTTCGCGCGCGTAGTTCTCGTTCAGGCCACGCTTGTTGCCCCGTGGCCCCATGGTGCCGTCGGCCACACTTTGGACCTGGTCCAGGTAGTGCAGCATGGCCGGGTGGCGGGCGCTGGCCAGCAGCAAGTCTTCAAATTTGCCCAAGGCGTGCGCGCGGGCCACATTCACCAGGTAGTGGCCCACAAAGGGTCGAACCGAGCCTTTGCCGGTGTAAACGTTCAAATGGTTGAACCAGAACTCGGTCATGCGCGCCAGCAAGGGGTTTTCCACCCCGGCATCGCTGCAACTGCTCAAACGCCACGCCGCCGCCTGACGTGCCATGGTGCGGTTGAAATTGACCTCGTCGCGGTCGTCCGTCAGCGTGGCCGGGTCGACCCTGGCCTTGGCGCGCGCCTCGCGCTCCCGTCGTGTGCCCTCGAAAATGCCTGGCAAGGGTTGATTGAAGTCAGCTTGGCCGGCCGGGATTCGCGGTGGCTCTTGGCTGGCCCGCAAGGCGAGGTCAATCTGTTGCAGCGCCCACGTGGGCACATTGGGCGCTGCGGCAACGCTGCGAATTTCAACGGGGCTGGGGCCATAACCCAAGCGCGACATGGCGCGCCACGCTTGTGCATTGGCATGAAGGGGTGTGTCGGCAAGGGGCTGGGCCACGGCCACGCTGCCCAGACTGGGGCTGGCCAAGGCGGCCAGCCATTGCAAGGCCTGTCGCCGGGGCAAGCGCGGGGCGGGGTGAGCAAGGTGTGACGTCATGGTGGCGGGTCCTTCTTGGCGAATGTGCCGTATTGGAACCGCAGACGCCCGGTTTGGGCGGGCGTGCAAGGCAGATTTACGTAGATTTACCGCAGGCCGGGCAACCGTGCACTGTCGGATGCGCAGATCGTGGGCGAGTGGCAAATGCGAAGGCCTCAAAACGCCGGCCGCTCAAGGTAGCATGGCACCATGCTGCTGCCCCCAATCCACCGCCTTGTTCTGGCTGGATTGACATGGCCCGCCTTGTTGGGGCTGATCGCGGGCACCGCCTTGCAACTGCAGCAGGCGGTACTGTCTGCGGCGTTGAGTTACGCATGTTTTGTGCTTCTTGCGCTTATTGGCTGGGCGTGGCTAGCTACTGTTTCAATAGCGTTTCTCAAGCGAACCGTTGTGCTGCTCTTGGTGTTTTCCGCGCTGGGGTTCGGCGCAACCGGTTTGCGCTCGGTGGTGTTTGCGCAGCGGGCGTTAAACCCTGCTTTGGAGGGGCGCGATATCCAGGTGCTTGGGGTGGTGGCCAGCCTGCCCCAAACCACGGAGAACGGCCACCGGTTTCGCTTTGACGTGAACTCGGCCACCCTGGATGGCGCGCCGGTGCAGCTGCCGCCACGCATTGATCTGGGGTGGTACACCGGTCAATTTGGCGTGCCCCGGGAGCCCGCAGCGCCAATGCTGGCTTCGCCGGTGATGCCGGGTGAGGCATGGCGCTTGACGGTCCGCCTCAAGGCGCCGCATGGTGCCCGCAACCCCTTTGGGTTTGACTACGAACTGTGGCTGTGGGAGCAGGGCGTTCAGGCCACGGGCTACATCCGAACCGGCGCCAACGACCCCGCGCCGCAGCGCTTGCGCCAAACCCTGTGGTACCCCGTGGAGCGACTGCGCCAGTGGGTGCGGGCGTTGATCTTTGACCGTATGGCCGACCGTTCGCAAGCGGGGCTGGTCGCCGCCTTGGTGGTGGGCGACCAAAACGCCATTGAGCACCGTGACTGGGATGTGTTCAGGGCGACGGGGGTGTCTCACCTCATGGCGATTTCCGGGCTCCACATCACGATGTTTGCCTGGGTGGCCATGGGTTTGATTGGCGCTTTGTGGCGTCGCTCGGGCGCGCTTTGCCTTCGGTGGCCAGCCCCGAATGCGGCGCTGTTGGGTGGGCTCTTGTTGGCCACCGCGTATGCCGTGTTCAGCGGGTGGGGGGTGCCGGCGCAACGCACCGTTCTGATGCTTTGGGTGGTGAGTGCCACCACGTTGCTGGGCATTCGCTGGCCCTGGCCGCAGGTGTGGTTGCTGGCCTGTGCGGCGGTGTTGGTGATCGACCCCTGGGCCTTGTGGCAGGCCGGGTTCTGGTTGAGTTTTGTCGCCGTTGGGGTCTTGTTTGCTAGCAATTCAGGAGCGGCTCCCGCAGCAGATACGGGCGCGAGAGGCCGAATTTCGCATATGTTTCGTGAGCAGTGGGTCATCACGCTGGCTTTGACACCCTTGACGCTGCTTCTGTTTGGGCAGGTGTCCGTGGTCGGCCTGGCTGCGAATGCCCTGGCCATTCCCTGGGTCACCTTGGTGATCACGCCGCTGGCCATGGCGGGGGTGTTTATTCCGCCCCTGTGGTGGCTCGCCAGCGTAGCGATTGAAGGCATGAACTGGTACTTGGCGCAGCTTGCCGCACTGCCTTTTTCCACTGTGACCGTGGCCCATGCACCACTTTGGGCCGGTGCCGCCGGGGTTTTGGGCGGGGTGCTGCTGGTGGTGCGTCTGCCGTGGCGCTTGCGTCTGATGGGCCTGCCGCTTGTTTTGCCCGTGCTGTTGTGGCAGGCCCCATTGCCCCCGCCGGGGGAGTTTGAGTTGTGGGCGGCGGATGTGGGGCAGGGCAATGCGGTGATTGTGAAAACGGCCAACCATGTGCTGGTTTATGACGCTGGCCCGCGCTATGGCCTGGACAACGACGCGGGTCAGCGGGTGCTGGTGCCTTTGCTCAGTGCTTTGGGCGCCCGTGTGGATACCTTGGTGCTCAGTCACCGGGACAGTGATCACGTTGGGGGCGCAGCGGCCCTGCTGCTGGCACACCCGAAAGCCGCGCTGCTGAGCTCTATTGAAGACACGCATGAGTTGCAACAGTTGCGCCGGGCCACGCGCTGTCTGGCTGGCCAGCAGTGGCGCTGGGATGGCGTGGATTTTGAGGTGCTTCATCCGTCGGCGTCTGATTACGAAGGTCAACCCAAATCCAATGCTTTAAGTTGCACGCTGCGAATCTCCAATGGGCAACATGCCGCCTTGTTGGTGGGCGATATTGAAAAAGCGCAAGAGCTGACATTGGTCGAGAAGCGCGTGAATTTGAAGGTGGATGTGCTGCTGGTGCCGCACCATGGCAGCCAGACATCGAGCACGCCTGAGTTTCTGGATGCCGTGTCACCGCGCATCGCTTTGGTGCAATCAGGTTACCGAAATCGCTACGGCCACCCAGCGCGCCCGGTCATGGTGCGTTATGAGGATAGGGGCATTCAAGTGGTGGATTCGCCCCATTGTGGTGCAGCCCATTGGCGGTCGATTCAACCTGATAGAGTGAATTGCCAGCGCGATCTTGAGGCGCGGTACTGGCAGTACAAGGCCCACTAGGGATATTACTGATGCGAGTTGGCGCAAACCTTGCTACCCTAAATATAGGAGGAAAAACGTTTATGCAAAAATTTGATGAGATGTACACCCAGTTGCCCTACGAGTTTTTCACTCAAGGCGCGCAGATTCGGGACCACTACAAGATTTATGACGAATGGCTGGCCCGACAACCTGGCGACATGATGGCCAAGCGGCGTCAAGAGGCCGAGTTGATCTTCCGCCGGGTCGGTATCACTTTTGCGGTGTACGGCGACAAGGACGAAGATGGCTCCGGTAACGAACGTTTGATTCCCTTTGACTTGATCCCCCGCATCATTCCTTCCAACGAGTGGAAGATGATGGAAAAAGGCTTGGTGCAGCGCGTCACCGCCCTGAACCGCTTTATTCACGACGTTTACCACGACCAGGAGATCATCAAGGCTGGCGTGGTGCCACGCGACCAGTTGGAGAACAACGTCCAGTTCCGCCCGGAAATGATGGGCGTTGACGTGGTCAACAACATTTACTCCCAGATTTCCGGCATTGACATGGTGCGGGCACCCAATGCCAAGGGCGAGGGCGAATACTACGTGCTGGAGGACAACCTGCGCGTGCCAAGCGGCGTCAGCTACATGCTGGAAAACCGCAAGATGACCATGCGCCTGTTCCCGGGCCTGTTCAACTCACATCGTGTGGCCCCTGTGGCTCATTACCCTGACTTGCTGCTGGAGACTTTGCGCGCCAGCAGCCCGCCCACCACAGCGGAGCCGACCGTGGTGGTCTTGACACCCGGTATGCACAACAGCGCCTATTTCGAGCATGCGTTCTTGGCGCAGCAAATGGGTGTGGAGCTGGTGGAAGGGCAGGACTTGTTTGTGAAGGACAACTTTGTCTACATGCGCACCACGCGCGGCCCGGTTCGGGTCGACGTGATCAACCGCCGCTTGGACGATGACTTTTTGGACCCCAAGGTGTTCCGTGCCAACTCCACTTTGGGCTGCCCTGGCCTCATGGACGCCTACCGGGCGGGCAACGTGACCATCTGCAACGCGGTCGGAACCGGCGTGGCGGACGACAAGTCCATCTACCCCTACGTGCCCAAGATGATTGAGTTCTATTTGGGTGAGAAGCCCATTCTGAACAACGTGCCGACCTACATGTGCCGCAACAAGGATGACTTGGCCTACACCCTGGCCAACCTGAAAGACCTGGTTGTCAAAGAGGTGCACGGTGCCGGTGGCTACGGCATGCTGGTGGGGCCCGCATCGACCAACGCCGAGATCGAAGAGTTCCGCAAAGTGTTGATGGCCAACCCCAGTGGCTACATTTCGCAACCCACCTTGAGCTTGTCCAGCTGCCCGACCTTTGTGGAAAGCGGCATTGCGCCACGCCACATTGACTTGCGGCCGTTCGTTCTCAGCGGCAAAAAAGTTCAGATGGTGGCGGGTGGCTTGACGCGCGTGGCGCTGAAAGAGGGCTCGCTGGTGGTGAATTCGTCGCAAGGCGGCGGCACCAAAGATACCTGGGTTCTGGAGGAGGGGGCGTCAACAACGCCGCCTGCTCAGGCCCAAGCCAAAGCCCAAACCCAAACTCCAAACATCTACTTAAGCGAAAGGAGCCACATCATGTTGTCACGTACAGCCGACCACCTGTTCTGGATGTCCCGCTACACCGAGCGCGCAGAAAATACCGCTCGCATGCTCGATGTGAACTACGAAACCTCGCTCTTGCCTCAGTCGGCCTCTGTCGCGCTGTTGGGCTGGCAGGGCTTGTTGTCCATCAGCGAGCTACTGTCCACCTTTACCGAGAAGCACGGTGAAGTCACCGCTTCGGCAGTGATGGAGTTCATGGTCAAGGATGAGACCAATCCGTCGAGCATCGTCTCCTGCCTGCGGGCGGCCCGAGAGAACGCCCGCGCGGTGCGCGGCTCTCTGACCACCGAGGTCTGGGAGACGCTCAATCAAACCTGGCTTGAAGTCAACAAGAAGCTCAAAGCCGGTGAATTGGAAGACGACCCGGGCCAGTTTTTTGAGTGGGTCAAGTACCGTTCGCACCTGTCACGTGGTGTGACCGTGGGCACCATGCTCATGGATGAGGCGTTTCACTTCACCCGTTTGGGCACGTTCCTGGAGCGGGCCGACAACACCGCCCGTCTGGTGGACGTGAAGTTTCACGCCATTCAAAGTGATTTTTATGGCGCAGCCAGCCCTAAAAATCAGGAGCATGACTTCTACCACTGGAGTTCGATCTTGCGCAGTGTCTCGGGCTTTGAGGTCTATCGCAAGGTTTACCGCGATGTGATCAAACCAGAGCGCGTGGCCGAGTTGCTGATTCTGCGGGCTGACATGCCGCGCTCATTGCACGCCAGTTTGAATGAGGTGGTCAACAACCTCAACGTGCTGACCAATGACCAATCCAGTGAAACCCATCGCCTGGCAGGCAAGCTGTGCGCCGAGTTGAAATACGGACGCATTGATGAGATCCTGGCGACCGGGCTGGACGCCTACCTGACCCAGTTCCTGGACCGCGTCAACGATTTGGCGATGCACATCAGCAAAGACTTTTTGTTGCCCTCTGCCGCCTAAGCTGCAGGCTTAAAGCCAAGGGCCCGCCCCCACGTCCTTCGTGATGAAGGAAATAGGGGGCTGGGCCCTTGTGCTTTGTGCGCAGACTGCTATTGCTTCAGTAGCAGATCAGCAGGCTGGGTGGATGCAAGCTCCAGCACCAGTTTGCCAAAATTCTCTCCGGAAAATAGCTTGTTCAAGGCGTCAGGAAAGTTGTTCAGGCCTTTCACAACGTCTTCCTTGCTCTTCATGCGGCCGTCTTTCAGGTAGCCGGCCATTTCAGCCACAGCCAGGTGGTAGCGGTCGGCGTAGTCAAAGACCACGATGCCTTCCATGCGCGCGCGGTTCACCAGCAAGCTCAGGTAGTTTTTGGGGCCTTGCACCGCCGTGGTGTTGTTGTATTGGCTGATGGCGCCGCAAATGATGATGCGGGCGCTGCGGTTGATGCGCGCCAACACGGCATCGAGTATTTCGCCCCCCACGTTGTCAAAGTAGACGTCAACTCCTGCAGAGCAGTGCGTCTTGAGGCCATCGCGCACGGCGTTGGGCCCCGCTTTGTAGTCGATGCAGGCATCGAAACCGAGTTCTTTGACCACCCAGTCGCATTTGGCGGTGCCGCCCGCAATGCCGACCACGCGGCAGCCTTTGAGCTTGGCCATTTGCCCCACGGTTTGGCCCACGGCGCCGGCCGCACCGGACACCACCACGGTTTCACCGGCCTTGGGCTGGCCCACATCCATCAAACCAAAATAGCCCGTCATGCCGGGCATGCCCAGCACATTGAGCCACTGGGTCAAGGTGCCCATGCGCAAGTCAATCTTGACCAGGCCGCTGCGCTTGAAGTCCGCGGGCGCCAGCGTCAGGTACTCCTGCACGCCAAAACCTGCGCTGACGTAGTCGCCCACCAAAAAGGCAGCGTTGTTGGAGGCAACGACGACGCCAACGCCGCCAGCGCGCATGACCTCGCCAATGCCAACGGGTGGGATGTAGCTTTTTCCCTCATTCATCCAACCGCGCATGGCCGGATCCAGCGACAGTGCCAAGGTTTTCAGCAGCACACCGCCTTCACCCGGCTGTTGGACCGGCTCGTCGGTGAATTGCCAATTGGCGGGAGTGGGCAACCCCACTGGGCGGGAGGCCAGACGAATCTGGTGGTTGGTCAAAGCGGTCAAAGTTGGCATGGGGAGCTCCATAAAAGGGACTCAGACATGCTACCGCCTGGGTGAAGGGGCAGGGGTTGCGCAGGCGACAGGCTGTGCCGCCGTGTCAGAGCGTCACGTAGCGGCCGGTTCGGTGGTTGGTGGCCAGCGTCTGGTTCATCACG
This sequence comes from uncultured beta proteobacterium, assembly GCA_963781205.1. Lineage (GTDB taxonomy): Bacteria > Pseudomonadota > Gammaproteobacteria > Burkholderiales > Burkholderiaceae_C > Rhodoferax. The sequence goes on from CAWAFG010000006.1 coordinate 259,653, forward strand.
ATGGCGCCCAGAATGGACAGCCCCACTTGCTGCCAACTCACCACGGCAAAGGAGCACAGCACAATGAGGCAGTCAAACCCCATCTGAACCCGCCCCGCGCGCCATCCAAAGCGTTCCTGCAAATACAAGACCAGCACATTAAAGCCGCCCAAGCTTGCCCGGTGGCGAAACAGCATCAACATGCCGCTGCCCATCAGCAAGCCACCGAGCACCGCAGCCAGTGGTGCGGAAAGCGCCTGAAAACTGATGAGCGTGGGCAGCAGGTTGACAAACACAGACAACAGTCCAACGGCCGCAAACGTTTTGAAAGTGAACGCAGCGCCCATGCGTTTCCAGGCCAGTCCGTAAAACGGCAGGTTGATGACAAAAAAGACAACACCAAAATTCCAGCCCGTCGCGTAATGAATCAAAAACGCAATGCCGGCCGTACCGCCCGTCAGCAAGCCAGAATGCCCGAATAGGAGCACACCGACGGCCACAAACAAGGTCCCGGTCAACAAGGCCTGAACGTCTTCGTAGGGTCGATGCCCCAGGGTTGAATCTTTTTTCAAAACTGATTTTCGTTGATTGGATGAGGGAGGTCTGACGGCGGGCGCTCCTGTTGGATGCGGTGCCTGGCCTTCAGGCGGCTTGATGGATCGATAGATTTAGCTGAAACCGCGCATCAAACCCAGGGTGGACCTCTTGAAACGCAATTGTCGACCCAGTGCAAGGGCTCCCTTTTCAGCGGGACTTCCATTTGCTTGATTCTGGTCAAGGAATGATGCAAAGTTCAGGCCGACACTGAGCCCATTGACACCCAAGGAGAAAAACCATGTTCAAACACATCCTCGTTCCCATTGACGGCTCTGCCACTTCACAGTTGGCGGTTGATAAAGCCATCAGCTTGGCCAAAGCCTTTGGCAGCCGCGTATCGGCCATTTTTGTGATTGACCCTTATCCCTTCACTGGCGTGGGCACCGACTTTGCCTATGGCCAGGCGGAGTACCTCAGCGCAGCCAGTGCGGAAGCCAATGCGGCCATCAAGGCGGCCAAGGCGGTTTTTACTGCGGCAGGCCTTGAGGTTGAGACGGCCGTGGTGGAGTCGAACAATGCCTGGCGCGGCATTGTCCAAAAAGCAGAGTCCTCGCAGGCGGACTTGATCGTCATTGGATCGCATGGCCGAAGCGGTCTGGAAAAACTGGTGCTGGGCAGCGTGACCCAAGCGGTTTTGTCGCACACGGAACTGCCCGTTTTGGTTGTGCGCAAGTAAGCACCGCACCGCGTTAATCAACAGGGCCTTTGGCCCTGTTTCTTTTTGTGGCGCTAGCCGCATTGCCCCACATAGCCACAGGCGGTGCAGAAGTCGCAACCGTCTTTGTGAATGACGGTGGGGTTGCCACACTCAGGGCAGGCTTTGCCAGCCATGGTGGTTGCAACAGGTTGGTCTTTGGGCGTGTCCAGCACCCCCATGTCTCTCAAAGGAAAGCCTTGCTCGTTCAGTACGCCCAGCATGGCGTAGCGGTGAATGATCAGACGCGCAATGTAAGCCACGGTTGAGGGCCAGGTTTGCTGGCGCCGCTCGGCGTGGGGCAGACCCGGCACAAAGGCCATGAAATGCCCCAGTGGCTCGGCGTAGTTGAGCAGCTTGCGCAGCTTCATGCCAATCCAGGCGGGATCAATGACCCGCATGTCCAAAGACAGCAAGCGCGCCAAGCCGTCCATGGCACGGGGGTAGTTGCCCGAAAATCCAATGGCGCACGGCCGTGTCACGACCACGCCGTCATGGTCTTGAAGGTTGACCTCTTTGAGGGTGACGGTGAAACACTCGCCGGTGGCGGGGTTGTCTACGTCCACGGACCACGCCAGCGTGCCAGAAGGCCCTGTTTGCGGCTCGCCTTGGCTGAACATGGCATCCATAACGGGCGTCGGTAGTTTGGACTCTTTTCCCAGGGCCCGAAGTTGATCGCAGCGCCACCGTATCACCGCGGCGGTGGCCGCCACGACGCCAGGGAACAAGCGTTTTTCACCATGAGGAGGGAATGGCATTTCAAACGAGTGCTCTTCGGCCACGGTCGCCAGGGCGTCCAATTTCAACTGCAACCAGGCTGGGTCGTTGGCGCGAAGGTCCATGGACAGGGTTTTGGCCAGTGCGCCCAAACCGCGCGGTTGATCAGTGCCGTTGACCCAGACCTCGAACGGTTTGGGGGCGCCACCTTCTTCAGGCGCCAATTCACCCACGAAGAGTGCGAAGTTGCCAAAGGGGTGATGGACCATGAAGGTCCATGCCGGGTTGCCCGCAGGCAATTCAGGTCGGCTGGGCCAGCGCAAGGAGGACAGCACCGGAGACGGCAGGCGGTCCAGCGCCAGACGTTGGTTGGCGCCGTCAATCTGCAACGCCGGAGCTGTCGTTGTCGTGCTGGGCGTCAGGCTCAGGACAGAGCCCAGCACCGAATTTGGACGGTAGGTGGCCAGACCTTTCAAACCTGACTGCCAGGCTTCCATGTACAGGTGTTGAAAATCGGCATACGGGTAGTCCGCCGGAACGTTCACCGTTTTGGAAATGGCGGTGTCAATGAACGGCGCCACCGCTGCCACCATGGCCTCATGGGCCTGGGCGCTCATTTCAAGCGCGGTGACAAACGCGGGTGTGAGTGGTGCGGCCTCGCCGTAAAGGTGACGGTAGAGACGCCAGGCGTGATCTTCCACCGCGTATTCTTTAAAGCTGCCATCCACCATGCGTTTTTTGCGGGTGTAAGTCCAGCTGAACGCCGGTTCAATGCCGTTGCTGGCATTGTCGGCAAACGCCAGGCTGATGGTGCCTGTGGGAGCGATAGACAACAGGTGGGAGTTGCGAAGACCGTGGGCCTTGATGCGGGCTTTCAATTTCGCCGGCAGTCGGGACGCAAATGTTTGTGCGCTAAGGTACAGGTCAGCGTTGAACAAAGGAAACGCCCCGCGCTCTTGGGCCAGCTCAACGGAGGCCTCATAGGCGGTGTCACGCATTAACTCGGAGATTTCTTTGGCCATGTCGCGGGCGGCTGGCGTGTCGTAGCGCAAGTTGAGCATGACCAATGCATCGCCCAACCCCGTGAATCCCAGGCCGACGCGCCGCTTGCTTCGGGCTTCTTCCTGTTGCTGAGCTAGGGGCCAGACAGTCACATCCAGCACGTTGTCCAGCATTCGCGTCGCGACGCGCGCGACCTCGGCAAAGGCGGCCTTGTCGAAGCGCGCTCCTGTTTCAAACGGGTGGTCGATAAAGCGTGTCAGGTCAATGGAGCCAAGGCAGCAGCAACCATAAGGCGGTAGCGGTTGCTCTGCACATGGGTTGGTGCTGGCAATGGTTTCGCAGTACGACAAGTTGTTGTCGCGGTTAATTTGGTCCAAAAACAGCACACCGGGTTCGGCATGGTCATAGGTGGAGCGCATGATCTGGTCCCACAACTCCCGCGCCTGCAATTTTCGATACACCCAGACGCCGGTATCTGAGAGTTGGTATGCGCCCTTGGCCTTTTGGTCTGAGCCAGGTTGGGCGCGATGGGTCAGGGTGAACTCGCCGTTTTTCTGAACCGCGTCCATGAAGGCATCGGTGACTCCCACAGAAATATTGAAGTTCTTCAAGTCACCAGCATCTTTGGCGTGAATGAACTCTTCAATGTCAGGGTGGTCACATCGCAGGACGCCCATTTGAGCGCCGCGGCGCGCACCAGCGGACTCGACGGTTTCGCAAGACCGGTCAAACACTCTCATGTAGCTGACAGGGCCAGAGGCGCTGCTCTGGGTGCTGCCCACCCAGGCGCCCCGGGGGCGAATGCGAGAGAAGTCGTAGCCCACACCGCCGCCACGGCGCATGGTCTCAGCCGCTTCCGTCAACGCCGTGTAAATGCCTGGGTGTCCATCTTCAGTATGGGCAATGGAGTCTCCCACGGGTTGCACAAAGCAGTTGATCAATGTGGCTGCCAAGTCGGTTCCCGCAGCCGATTGAATGCGGCCAGCAGGCAGAAAACCGTTTTTCAGTGCATGCAAAAACTTGGCTTCCCACTGCTTTTGATGGTCTGGCGACTCCGCTTGTGCCAAGGCATGCGCGACGCGCAGGTTGACATCAAGAATGGACTTTTCCGCGCCCTTGCTGTACTTTTCAATCAGAACTTCTTCGCTGATGGGTTGCGGAGCGAGCGTGGTGTTGGATTTGATTCTTTCCGGGCTTTTTTGCGACATGACTTGGTTCCTTGATTTGGCCGAAATCATAGGAGTGGTACCGACGCTGATCGTTGACCTGTCGCAAGCTTGGAGCGACTATAAAATGTAAAAATTCCTGCATGCCTGATGGGCATATTTCTCTTATGTCACCAAGGCTTCCGTCATGAATATTTCAAGTTTCGACGATCTGCTGCAGGCCGCTGGCCAGCAAAGTCAACCCCAGCGCCTGCTGTTTGTTTTTGCCGGTGCTGATTTGCCCAAAGACTGCACGCCCGAGCAAAAGGAGAGCTACCTCAAAGGGCATGGCGGCGAGCTGGTGCCATTGATGTACGTCGACAAATTGCCACAGGAATTAGCGTCGTTCGCGGCGCTGGAGCTGGAGTCCAGATCGTTTGGCAAAGAATGGTCGATTGTTTTTGCAGCCGCCATGTCTGGCAGCGGCGGAAAACCTCCCAGCAGCGAATCTGCCGAAAAGCCCATGCAGCAAATGGTGGAGCAAATCAAGATGGGCTCCTTGGCGTCTTTCATTCCCTTCAATCGCCAAGGCGAAACCGTTACCTTCGAGTAAACGGCTTTGACGGATGTTTAGGCGCCAAAAGACCAGCGTCATCCATCTGCAAGTGTCGATAGATAGTCATTGACCTCGGGCCTGATTCGGGCGGGTGTGCTTTTTGATGCGGATCCGATGCTCAAAAAACACACGGCTACCTCCCCGTTTTGCAACGAAAAAAGCGTGCGGAGTGGCTCAGATCGCAGTGCCTTTCCGCTGGTCAAGGCGGAGCCAAAACCCATGGCGGTGGCCACCAGCAGCATGTTTTGAAGGGCACAGCCGATGGAGACCATTCGCTCGAAACTGTCGATGCCCGTATCTCCTGAGGCTGTTTGTGCGACTGCCAGAATGAGGGTTGGGGCACGGTGGGCCTTCTCTGCCGCTTGTTCAAGTTGTGCCTCCGTCGCCAGCGGATCGCGACTCTTCAGCGCGTCTTGAAACACCTTGGCCAGTCGATGCCGGGCCGACGCAGGAATCAAGATGAAGCGCCAAGGTAGAAGTTTTCCGTGGTCCGGAGCGGCGGATGCGGCCAGAAGTATTTGTTGCAATTGCGGGCTGTTCGGCCCGGGTTCCATCAAACGTTTGGGCAACACCGTTTGACGGGCGTGAATCAACTCCTGGGCGAATTCCGCCAGCTTGACGTCCCCGTTTGCGTCCACAGTCTCGACCCAGGCCATTGGTTCAGCTGACGCGGCTTTGTCCATGGGTTACTGGGGCCCGTAGGCGTCGTCAATTTCATTGAAAACGGGGGCTTCAAAATGCTCTTTGTAAGGGCCATCGCCGCTGTGGTTTGCATTTGAGGCGGGCACGAACTGACCGCTGGAGACATCAAAAACGTGAACCTCCCCGTCTTCAATCACATAGTGCCAGCCATGCAGGGCCATTTTTTTGGCTTCGACCTGTTCACGCACCATGGGGTATCCCATCAAGCGCTCCAACTGCAGTACAACTGCACGTTGTTCTGTGCGGCGCAGGGCCTCCGTTGTGACCTGGACTGGCAGAGCGGCTTCCCGACCCAGCTCAAGCCACGCTTTGAGGTTGATGGCCTGTGGGGTGACATCGTCATACAGGGCGCGAATGGCCCCGCAGTGGCTGTGCCCACACACCACGATACGTGACACCTTGAGATTCAACACCGCGAACTCGATCGCGGCCGATGTGCCGTGATAACCGGCGGATCCGTCGTAGGGCGGAACGAAGGCCCCCACGTTTCTGACAATAAACAACTCGCCTGGGCCCGTTCCCGTCAGCAGGTAAGGCACCAGTCGTGAGTCGGAGCAGCCAATGAACAGAATGGTGGGGTGCTGCCCGTCTTTCACCAGGTTTTGGAACTGCTCCTGAACACCCGGAAACGTGTCGTGGTGAAAACGTTGTAACCGGCCAAGCAATTCATCAGGCATGAGCAAGTTCCAATGGTGGCGTTACTGAACCAGCGGGGAGTCGCAGGCCTCGATGTCAACGCCCTCCAGCACGGCCGTACCCGCCAGCAGTCGCAAGTACTGACGAAGCGCCGTCACGTAAGACTTCTGGCGCAGTGCCATGGTGACGGCACCGCGCACGGCGTCAAAGGATTGCTCCATACCCGGTTCACGCGCCAAGACCTCCACAATGTGCAAGCCGAAGCGGCTGTGAACCAGCCGGGGCAGAACGCCCACTTCGGCGTGGCCAAAGAGTTCTTTGGCAAATTCAGGCGCACAGTCCTGGGTGGTCAGCCAACCCAAATTGCCGCCTTCGGCGCCGCTGGGGCAGTTGGACAGTGTGCTTGCTGTTTTGGCAAACTTGTCCTCTGTGTTCTTGCCGTCGTGGCACCGCACGTCCAGCAGCGACGTTTCTGCCCGGTTACGCAGCGCCGTGACATCCACGCCCTGTGTGACCGCAAACAGTATGTGACGAACATTGATTCTCTCGCCGGTGCTGTACACGCCCTGATTTGCCGCGTGATAGCGGCGGCAGGCCTCTTCGGAAGGCTCTGGCACCAAGACCTCCTGCTCCAGCAGGCGTTCAATGGCGCTGCTGGCCTCCTCGTTCATCACGCCGTCCACGGACGGCTCGTCGGTCATAGGCAAGAGCCCTTTTTCCATGGCGGCCTGGCGAAGCAACTCGGAGCAGGCGCGTTGGCGCAGGTCATCGGCTGAGAGGTCTTCGCCGTTGACATTGAGTTGAACGCCATTCACTGTCGCATCAACGGGTTTGATTTCAGAGGCAATTTCGGTGTTCATGTTCAATTCCTTAGACACCCGCGTCAGGACGACGGGGTTGGTTGTGACCAGCTGGGACGTTCAAGCGACGGGCGCGAACCACTTGGTAGGGGCGAACCAGGTACGCCACGGCACCAAAACCACTCCAGACGTGAACGAGGCGGGTGAACGGGAAGATCAGGAAAATGCTCATGCCCAGGAACATGTGCATCTTGAAAATCCAGCCCGCGCCAACCAGAAGTTCAACGGCACCACCGCGGAAGGTCACGATGCGCTGACCCCACTCGGCCAGCCTCATCATCATGCTGCCGTCCAGATGCTGGGCTGACAGCGGAATAGTGGCCAGTCCGAGTGCCAACTGCAACCACAAGAGGACCAAAAGAACAATGTCGCTGGTTTTGGAATTGACGCGAATGCGAGGCTCGGTCAGGCGACGGTGCAAGAGCATCGTGATGCCAACGAAGGCGAGCAGGCCGGCAATGCCGCCCGAAATCATGGCCATCAACTGCTTGGAGCCCGCGTCAATGAAGTGCTCGTACAGAAAGTGCGGCGTCAACATGCCGAAAAAGTGTCCGAAGAACAAGAACAGAACGCCAACGTGAAACAGGTTGCTTCCCACACGCAACTGTCCCGCTTTGAGCAGCTGCGAGGAGTCGCTTTTCCAGGTGTATTGGTCCCGATCAAAGCGAATCAGGCTGCCCAGAAAGAACACGGTGAGGGCGATGTAGGGGTACAAGCCAAACAGGAAGTTGTCAAAGGCGTTCATTGTGATGCTCCAGGGTATGCGGCGGCTTTTGCGCTGGCGCGCGCCGCGTCATTTTTGACAAAGTGAATCGGTTGAGCCTCGCCGGGTTTGGCTTGCCCTTTGGTGGAGCAACCGTCAAACACAACAGGCTCTTCCCACGCCTTGTCCAAAGGCTCGTCAGGGGTCACCTTGACAGGGTGGGCGGTTTCTCCCGCGATCTCCAGCAGCGCGCCCAAAACACTGGCGTAGCGGCTCTCCCGCTGTTGCAAGGCACTGAAGATGGCATTGAAGATGTGAGCCATCTCGCCCAAAAAGGCCCGGGCCTCTTTCGGGGGTTGGGTGGACACAAACTCCAGTACCACCGGCAGGTAGTCCGGCATTTCGCCTTCGGCCAGGAACAGGCCCGCTTTTTCGTAGGTCTGCGCCAGGTCAATCATGGCGGGGCCGCGCTCGCGCGAGTCCCCGTGGACATGCTCAAACAGGTGCAAGGAAGTGGAGCGACCGCGGTCGAAAATTTCCACAAACTTGGCCTCGTTGTCGAGCGAGTCACCCTGTTGCAGGGTGTTGATGAGCGCGTCGAGTTCGCTCAGACGGGCGGACTTCAGAACCTTGTCGGTGTGAAGCGCGGCACGCATGTCAGACAGGTTGGGCTCTCAGTTCAGCGTCCGGGTAGGCGAGCAAACGCGCCAAGACCCGAAGACTGATGGATGCATTGGGCAGTGCCATGATTTATACCCCCGCCTTGATTGGAATGGTGCGGCGCTTGGAGCTGCCAAACAGGCTGGTCTCGCTGGCGCCGTCGGAGCAACCGTTGCCAAAAGAGAAGCCACAGCCGCCGCGCACGTCGAAGGTGTTTTCTGCGTATTCGCGGTGGGTGCTTGGAATCACAAAGCGGTCTTCATAGTTCGCAATGGCCATCACGTGGTACATCTCCTCGACCTCGGCCTGGGTCATTTGGACCTGATCCAGAGCCGCCGTGTTGATGCGGCCGTCCACGTGCTTTTCACGTTGGTAGGCGCGCATGGCCAGCATGCGTTCCAGGGCGCGTTCCACCGGCTGGGTGTCACCCGCCGTCAACAGGTTGGCCAGGTACTTCACAGGAATGCGAAGTTGCTTCACGTCAGGAATTTCGCCATTGGTGCCGATATGACCGGCATTGGCGGCGGCGCTGATGGGCGACAGGGGTGGCACATACCAGACCATGGGCAGCGTGCGGTACTCGGGGTGCAGGGGCAGTGCCACCTTCCACTCCACCGCCATTTTGTATACAGGGCTCTTGCGAGCAGCTTCCATCCACTTGTCGGGAATGCCGTCAATGCGCGCCTGCTCGATGACCTTGGGGTCATTGGGGTCCAGGAAAATATCCAGCTGGGCCTGGTACAGGTCGCGGTCATGCTCCACGCTGGCGGCCTCCTGGATGCGGTCTGCGTCATACAGCAAGACGCCGAGGTAGCGAATGCGACCCACGCAGGTCTCTGAGCACACGGTGGGCTGGCCAGCTTCAATGCGGGGGTAGCAGAAAATGCACTTCTCGGCCTTGCCCGATTTCCAGTTGTAGTAAATCTTTTTGTAGGGGCATCCGCTCACGCACATGCGCCAGCCGCGGCATTTGTCCTGGTCGATCAGCACAATGCCGTCTTCCTCACGTTTGTAAATCGAGCCAGAGGGGCAGCTTGCCACGCAGGCCGGGTTCAAGCAGTGCTCGCACAAGCGGGGCAAGTACATCATGAAGGTGTTTTCGAACTGGCCGTAGATGTCCTTCTGGATATCGTCGAAGTTCTTGTCCTTGCTGCGCTTGGAAAACTCTCCGCCCAGGATTTCTTCCCAGTTGGGGCCCCACTCAATCTTCTCCATGCGCTTGCCGGTGATCAGGCTGCGGGCACGGGCGGTTGGTGTGGCCTTCATTTCTGGTGCCGACTGCAAATGGTCGTAGTCGAAAGTGAACGGCTCGTAGTAGTCGTCGATCTCCGGCATGTTCGGGTTGGCGAAGATGCGCATGAGCAGTTTCCACTTGGCGCCCTGGCGGGGCTCAATGGTGCCGTTCGCCTTGCGAATCCAGCCGCCGTTCCACTTGTCCTGGTTTTCCCACTCTTTGGGGTAGCCAATGCCGGGCTTGGTTTCAACATTGTTGAACCAGGCGTATTCCATGCCGGGTCGGCTGGTCCAGACGTTTTTGCAGGTCACGGAGCAGGTGTGGCATCCGATGCATTTGTCCAGATTCAGGACCATGCCAATTTGTGCGCGAATTTTCATGTGTTTTCTCCTTACGCGTGGGATGCCGTGGCGCTGTGGTTCGAATTGGCTTCCGCTTCCAGCCAATCCACCTTGTTCATCTTGCGAACCACTACGAATTCATCGCGGTTGGTGCCAATGGTTCCGTAGTAGTTAAATCCGTAGCTGAACTGGGCGTAGCCGCCAATCATGTGAGTGGGTTTCAGCACAATGCGGGTCACCGAGTTGTGAATGCCACCCCTGATACCCGTGATTTCAGAACCGGGCGTGTTGATGGTTTTTTCCTGGGCGTGGTACATCAGCGTCATGCCGTTGTTGATACGCTGGCTGACCACGGCACGGGCTGCAATGGCGCCGTTCAGGTTGAACAGTTCCACCCAGTCGTTGTCCACAATGCCGGCAGATTTCGCATCATCTTCACTCAGCCAGATGATGGGCCCGCCACGACCCAGCGTGAGCATGTGCAGGTTGTCGCTGTAGGTGGAGTGAATGCCCCACTTCTGGTGCGGCGTGATGAAGTTGAGCGCGATTTCCTTGTTGCCGTTGGGCCTGATGCCCTGAATGCCGGCGGTGGTCTTCAGGTCAACGGGTGGACGGTAGCTGGTAAAGCCCTCACCAAAAGCGGTCATCCACGGGTGATCCATGTAGAACTGCTGACGCCCGGTCAGGGTGCGCCATGGGATCATTTCATGCACGTTGGTGTAGCCGGCGTTGTAAGACACGGTCTCGGACTCAATTCCGCTCCAGGTCGGCGAGCTGATGATCTTGCGAGGCTGCGCTTGGATGTCGCGGAAACGAATTTTTTCGTCTTCGCGGTGGATCGCCAAGTGAGCATGGTTCAGACCGGTTTGTTTGCTCAGTGCCTCCCAGGCCTTGACTGCCACGTGACCGTTGGTTTCTGGCGCGAGCTGCAGAATCACTTCGCAGGCATCAATGTCGGTGTCGATGCTGGGCATGCCGCAAGACACGCCTTCGTCTTTGACCAGACCATTGAGTTCGCCGAGTTGTTTGACCTCGATCTGGGTATTCCAGTTGATGCCCTTGCCACCGTTGCCCATTTTGTTCAACAGGGGGCCAAGCGCTGTGAAACGTTTGTAGGTGTTGGGGTAGTCGCGTTCCACCACGATCATGTTGGGTGCGGTTTTACCGGGGATCAGATCGATCTCGCCCCGCTTCCAATCCTGCACACCAAAGGGCTGCGCCAATTCCGCGGGGGAGTCGTGCATCAGCGGGGACAACACCATTTCTTTTTCTACGCCGAGGTGGCCCACGCACACTTCGCTGAATTTCTTGGCGAAACCTTTGTAGATGTCCCAGTCACTGCGCGACTGCCAGGCGGGATCCACCGCGGTAGACAGCGGGTGAATGAAGGGGTGCATGTCGCTGGTGTTGAGGTCGTTTTTCTCATACCAGGTGGCGGTGGGCAGCACGATGTCGGAGTACAGGCAAGTGGTGCTCATGCGGAAGTCCAGCGTGACCACCAGATCCAGCTTGCCCTCTGGCGCCTTGTCGTGCCACACCACTTCGGTGGGTTTGGCTTCGTCTTTGCCCAAGTCCTTGCCTTGAACGCCATGGCTGGTGCCCAGCAGGTGCTTGAGGAAGTACTCATGGCCCTTGCCGCTTGAGCCCAGAATGTTGGAGCGCCAGACAAACATGTTGCGCGGCCAGTTGTCTGGGTGGTCCGGGTCCTCACAACTCATCGTGATGGAGCCGTCTTTCAGGCTTTTGACGACGTAGTCTTTGGGTTCCATGTTGGCGGCCGCGGCATCGCGAATCACCTGCAAGGGATTGGTCTTCAACTGGGGCGCTGAAGGTAACCAGCCCATGCGCTCGGCGCGCACGTTGTAGTCAATCATGGTGCCGCCGTACAGCTTCTTGTCGGCCAGGGGTGAAAGCACTTCTTCCATGCCCAGTTTTTCATAGCGCCACTGGTCGGTGTGCGCGTAGAAGAAACTGGTGGAATTCATCTGCCGGGGCGGACGCACCCAGTCCAGCCCAAAGGCCAAAGGCAGCCAGCCGGTTTGGGGGCGAAGCTTTTCCTGGCCCACATAGTGCGCCCAGCCGCCACCACTTTGGCCAATACAGCCGCACATCATCAACATGTTGATGACGCCGCGGTAGTTCATGTCACTGTGGTACCAGTGGTTCATGGCCGCGCCAATGATGACCATGGACTTGCCATGGGTCTTGTCGGCGTTGTCGGCAAACTGGCGCGCCACGGTAATCAACTGCTCACGTGGTGTGCCGGTGATGCGTTCCTGCCAAGCGGGTGTGTACGGTGTGTCATCGTTGAAGTCTTTGGCGGCCATTTCGCCGGGCAAACCCCGTGCGACGCCGTAGTTGGCCACCTGCAAGTCAAACACGGTGGCCACCAGCGCGTCGCGCTGATCACCCTCTTTGCCCAGTTTGATGCGTTGAACGGGCACGGTGCGTACCAAAACGTCATTGCTGGCGTCGCCGGTGGCGTTGTTGGGGAAATGCTCGCTGACAATGCCGCCAAAGTAGGGGAAGCCGACCTTGGCTGTTTCTGTGCTGGCGTTTTCGCCTTCCATCACAGTGAGTTTGAGCTTCACATCGCCGCCGTGACGCGCTTCTTTGGCTTCCAGGTTCCACTGGCCTTCGTCCGCGCGGCCGTCTGGGCCCCAGCGGAAGCCAATGGCGCCATTGGGCAAAACGACTTTGCCGGACTCGTCCAGCGCCACCGTTTTCCACTCAGGGTTGTTGGCGGCGCCCAGTTTGCCGTTGAAGTCAGAGGCGCGAACATAGCGGTCTGGCACCATCACGGTCTGGCCGTTGGGCAGCTCCTTTTCCTTGAGCATCACCAACATGGGCATGTCGGTGTACCGGCGCACGTAGTTGTCAAAGTACTCGCTGCGCTTCTTGTCGCCATCGGGGAAGTAAAACTCCTTCAGGATGACGTGACCCATGGCCATGGCCACAGCCGCATCGGTGCCCTGTTTGGGACTCATCCAGATGTCTGACAGCTTGGCGACTTCAGAGTAGTCGGGTGTCACGGCCACTGTTTTGGCACCTTTGTAACGAACTTCGGTGAAGAAGTGCGCGTCTGGCGTGCGGGTCTGCGGCACGTTGGAGCCCCAGGCCATGATGAAGGTGGAGTTGTACCAGTCGGCCGACTCGGGCACGTCGGTTTGCTCGCCCCAGACCTGCGGGCTGCTGGGAGGCAGGTCGCAGTACCAGTCGTAAAAGCTCATGCTCACGCCGCCAATCAGGCTCAGGTAGCGGCTGCCTGCGGCGTAGCTGACCATGGACATGGCGGGAATGGGTGAGAAGCCAATGATGCGGTCCGGGCCGTGCTTTTTGATCGTGTAAACGTTGGCCGCTGCGATCATTTCATTGACTTCGTCCCAGCTGGAGCGAACGAATCCGCCCAAACCACGCACGCTTTGGTATTCCTTGCGCTTGGCATCTGACTGGGCAATGGAGGCCCAGGCGTCCACCGGGTCGGATCCAGTGCGGGCTTCGCGCCACATTTTGAGCAAACGACCGCGAACCAATGGGTATTTCACGCGGTTGGCGCTGTACAGGTACCAGCTGTAGCTGGCGCCCCGTGCGCAACCCCGGGGTTCGTGGTTGGGCATGTCCCAGCGGGTGCGGGGGTAGTCGGTTTGCTGGGTTTCCCAGGTCACGATGCCGCCCTTGACGTAAATCTTCCACGAGCATGAGCCCGTGCAGTTCACGCCGTGGGTGGAGCGCACAATTTTGTCGTGGGCCCAGCGGTCGCGGTAGGCGTCTTCCCAGGTGCGGTCCTCACCGGTGGTGACACCGTGCTCGCCTGAAAAGGCTTCTTTGGGTTGAGAGAAGTAACTTAGTCGATCTAGAAAGTGGCTCATGCGATACCTCTGTAGGAAATATTGGCAAATTGGCTGCTAGCCCATGTTTTATATGCGCCAGCAGCTATGAAAAACATAGTGAACTTAATCAAGGGTTTTTGATTTCAGCGCCTGCGCGCAGGTAAAACCACCAGTTCAGAATCAGGCACAACGCGTAGAACACCGCGAAGCCATACATGGCCATTTGGGGCGTGCCAAGCTTGATCTGCTGGCCGATGACCACCGGTGCAATGAAGGCGCCGTAGGCGGCTACTGCAGATGTCCAACCCAACACGGGGCCTGCCTGCTGGCGGTCGAAGATGACGCCGATGGTGCGGAAGGTGGAGCCATTGCCAATGCCGCTGGCGGCAAACAACACGACGAACAGCGCGAGGAACGTGAAGAAGTAGTTTTCTGGTGTGGCCGAGTGGTAGGCCTGCTGCATCACGTAGCCCACAGCCACCCCGGCTGCCACCATCACGCCGCACACCCACTGGGTCACGATGGAGCCCCCCAGCTTGTCAGAAATCCAGCCGCCCACGGGGCGGATGGCCGCGCCTACGAAGGGACCAATCCATGCGTAGGCCAGCACGGGCGGGCCATTGGGGTTGACCAGTGTGTGTTGCATCACGCCATTGGCGTCCACCACGTGGCTGATGCCGAAAATGACCTTCATTGACAGCGGCAGCGCCATCGAGAAGCCGATGAAGGAGCCGAAAGTGACGATGTACAGAATGGTCAGCGACCAGGTGTGTTTGTTGCCGAAGATCGCAAACTGTTTGGCCACGTTTTCCTTCATGGCGCCAAAGGCGGTGACCTTCATCAGCATGAGTGTGCTCACGATGATCAGCGGCATGGCCACCCACATGTTCAGCAAGCCCAGGCCGCTGGGTGCTGGCAGGTAGAGGTACAGGCCGACGCCCGCAGGGATGAAAGACAAGGTGTACAACCAGATGATCTTCATGAACGCCGCAATCGGGCCACCCGTGTCAGGGGAGATGGTCTTGAGGTTGTTCATGCCGAACCAGCACAGAATGGACAGTGGCACCAGTGACAGCACCCAGGCAAACCCGGCGTTCTGAATCCATGTGGCGGTGCCTGCAGGAATAGCGCCAAAGATCCAGCCGCTTTCCTTTTGCAACGTCATGGGCTCGCCACCGAAATTGCCGAAGATGCTCACCGTCATCACCAGTGGAATGACGACTTGCATCGTTGTGACCCCAAAGTTACCCAAGCCGGCGTTCAGGCCCAGTCCCGTACCCTGCAGTCGCTTGGGGAAAAAGGAGCTGATGTTGGACATGGAAGATGCGAAGTTGCCACCGCCCACGCCTGACCACAAGGCCATCAACTGGAACGACCACAGGGGCCATTCTGGGTGTTGCAACACGATGCCGGTGCCCAACGCAGGCGCGAGCAGCATGGCGGTGGTGAGAAAGATGGTGTTGCGTCCGCCCGACAAGCGAATCAGGAAGGAGGCGGGTATGCGCATCGTCGCGCCGGCGAGACCGGCGATGGCCGTCAGGGTGAACAACTCGGCTTGAGTGAACGGGTAGCCCAGGTTGAGCATCTGCACCGTGATGATGCCCCACATGCCCCAGACGGCAAAGCCGCACAACAGGGCCGGAATGGAGATCCACAGGTTGCGGTAGGCAATGCGTTTGCCGGTGCTTTCCCAGAACTGCTCGTCCTCGGGGCGCCAATCGGCAATATCAGCGCCGGACTGCGTTTTCATGGTCATGATTTGCTTTCTGTAAAAGAGGTCTTATTTCTGCAGACTGAATTCGGTGGCGTTGGCTGCCCATGACCTCGCTGCGGCGAACCTCTGTCCAGTACATCCAGATCAAAGAGACCCAGACCACGCCGTACATCAACATGAAGGCGCTGGAGCGAATACCGGTCAGGTCCATCAAGGCGCCAAACATGATGGGCAAGATGAAGCCACCCATGCCCCCAGCCAAACCAACGATGCCGCTGATCGTTCCAATGTTGCCGGGGTAGTCGTTGCTCACGTACTTGAAGACACTGGCTTTGCCAAACGCGAAGGCAATGCCCAGGATGAACATCAAAATGGTGAACATGTACACGTTGAGCCCAAGATGGAAGGTCGTGGGGCCGGTGGTGGTCATGATCGTGAAATCAGTCTGTGGATAGCTGAGCAAGAACAGGCAAATCCAGCTCACCCACATCACCCACCAGGTCACGCTGTGCGCGCCCCATTTGTCGGACATCCAGCCGCCCACGGCGCGCAATACGCCGCCGGGAAGTGAGAAGCAGGCTGCCAGCAAGGCGGCGGTTCTGATGTCAAGACCGTACTCGCCCACGTAGTACTGAACCATCCAGAGGGACAGTGCCACATAGCCGCCGAACACAATGCTGTAGTACTGGCAGTACTTGAGCACGCGGGGGTCTTTCAGTGATTTGAGTTGGTCGGTGAATTTCACATTGCTGGAAACCAGGTGGGCCGGGTCACTGTGGCTCATCATCCAGAACAACACAACGGTTCCCAGCATGATGGCGGCATAGACCTTGGGCACCATGGTCCAGCCAAAAGCCACCAGAATGGCCGGCGCCAGGAACTTGTTAACCGCAGCGCCCGCGTTGCCGGCGCCGAAGATGCCCATGGCGAAGCCCTGTTGGTTCTTGGGAAACCAGCGCGCGACGTAAGGGGTACCCACCGAGAACGAGCCACCCGCCAAGCCCAGCACCAGACCAATGCTCAGGAAATGCCAGTAGGCGGTGGCATAGGTCATCAACCAAATGGCCGGCACGGTGGTGGCCAGCAGGGCGGTCATCACAATGCGACCACCGTAGCGGTCAGTCCAGATGCCCAGTGGCACGCGGACCAAAGAACCGCTTAACACCGGCATGGCCATCAAGAGGCCGAATTGGGTCGCGTTGAGGTCCAGCGCCTTCTTGATCGGAATGCCGATCACGGCGAACATCATCCAGACCATAAAGCACACCGTGAACGCCAGGGTACTGACAATCAGCACGGAAAGTGCCTGTCCTTTTTTTGTCATGTCAAAAACTCCTTTTTTGCATGACCTCACTTTAGGTCTGGCAGAGTTTTTGCGACATCCTCCTGAGGGAGCGGACGCCTGACTAAAAAGAACTACTACGGGCGCGAGTAGCTAGTTCTGTGGAACTACTGGGGGATGTTTAGAGTTGTTGTTTGACTTGCATCAAAGCAGGCCAATCTCTGTTGCGATAACCGCCGCGTGAACCCTTGAGCTGACGTCAAGTTTGCGCAAAATGTGCTGCACGTGAATCTTCACGGTGGTTTCTGCAATGTTGCATTCGCGGGCAATTTCCTTGTTGCTGGCGCCGGTGGCAATGCCGCGCAGAATCTCACGTTCTCGGGGTGACAGGGATGAGAGAACGCGTTTGGGGCTCTTCCTCCGCCTGAGGTGCAGACACAGCCAACGGGGCCTCATGGTTGCTCAGGTCTCTGTAGGCTGAAACCAACTTGCTGGTCATTTCGGGGGCGACCACACTGTCGCCGCGCATGGTGTTCTGGATTGCCTGCGTTAACGCATCGCCATCGATGGTTTTCAGAAGGTAACCTGCAGCTCCAGCGCGCAGTGCTGCAGACAGGTCTTGCTCGTCCTCGCTCACGGTCAGCATCAAAATACGTGCCTTGGGCGCAGCTTCCCGCAAGTCGGGCAGGGCGTCCACGCCATTTACGCCGGGCAAATGGTTGTCCAGCAGAATCAGGTCGGGCTGCAATTCGACCGCTTTGCGCAGAGCCTGGCCCGCATCGGCGGCATCACCCACCACCACCATTGCCGGATCGCGCGCCAACAGCGCCATCAAGCCACGACGGAACAAGGTGTGGTCGTCGACGACCAAGATGCGAATGGGGGCAGGGCGGGCAGCAAGCATGGGAGGATTCAAGCGGGGTGTAATTCTTTTTCGGGGGCTTTCTCTGCCGCGCCGGGTGAGAGCGAGGCCGGGGGCGGTAGCGTCAGCAGGACGGAGCTGCCATGACCCGGTGTGGACACCAAGTCAAGCTGTGCACCGATGCGCTGTGCCCGCTCGGACATGATGCGAAGGCCAACATGGGTTTCATCAAGTTCGTCATTGTCAGGCTGAAAGCCGGTGCCATTGTCACGAACCTCAAACCGCCACTCAGGTTGCTGTTTGACGTCGAGCCACACCTGGGACGCTCGCGCATGTTTGCGAACGTTGGACAGAGCCTCTTGCACGATGTGCAGCACCTGAATTTGAACATCAGGAGACAACGGCATGCCTTGCCCCTGCATGGACAACGTTGCGGCGACCCCGCTTTGGTGTTCAAACTTGCGCAGGGTGGTGGCCAGCGCGGGCTCAATGTCCTCTGTATTGGTCCGGGTGCGAAAGTGCAACAGCAACTCGCGAACGTCGTTGTAACTTTCTTTGACACCCATGTCGATTTCTTCGAGAACTTGTTTGATGTCGTCCGGGTTGCTGGTTTTGACGGCGTCACGCATTAACTGCACCTGGATTTTCAGGAACGCCAGCGATTGCGCAATGGAGTCATGCAGTTCACGGGCCAGCAAATGGCGCTCTTGTGATACCGCGGCTTCTTTTTCAAGTGAATTCAGGCGCAGGTTCTCCATGCCGCTGGCCAAATGGCTGGTGAGCGCCTCCAACAGCGAACGCTGCGCCTCTGTGGGCGTGACCCGGGCATTGAAGAAAAGATCCACCTCGCCCATTTGTCGGTCATGCAGGCGAATAGGGATGTTGACCACGGTCTCGAAACCTGCCTTGGTGCAGTGCTGCAAGTTGGAGCGTAGTTCCACCTGGATCGGAATGACGCGAAACCCGACGTCGGGCGCCACATCACCGCAATGGCAGTCCCCTTTGTCGATGCACAACTCCGCATCAATCATGTCCGCAGGCAGGCCATGCGCGGCGACCATCAAATAGCGCTGGTTGGCTTGGTCGGACCACCGCACCGCGACACCGTCGCAGTGGGCGATCCCGGCAATGCTTTTGGCAAACCCCTGTGCCAATTCGTCCAGCGTCGTTGCTTTGGCAACCAGCGCGGTAACACCATAGAGGCTCGCCAGTCGCTCCCGCTTCTCCTCGATTTCCGCCGTTTTCTCTGAAACCTTGCTTTCAAGGTGCCGGTACATTTGCTGAAGGTGTTCTGCCATGCCGTTGAAACCATCCGCCAGGGTGCCAAATTCATCACTGGTTGATTTTTCGACCCGAGCGTCAAAATCGCCATGCTGGATTTTCTCAATCGCCTGCTTGAGTTGAGCCACTGGTTCCACGACAAACAAAAAGCCGGTGTAAAGCAACACCACGGCCGACAGAATGGCCATGGCAAGCATCGTCAATTGAAGAAGATGCAGGATGGTTGTCCAGCGCGACATGTGCGCCTCAATGCTGGACACAAACGCATTGACGCTGGTCGCCAGCGCCAGCGTGTCTGAGCGCAGGTCGCCGTCAGTGGCGGGTGTGTTGGACAGCCAGCGTGATTGGAAGCTGAGCCAGCCAGACTCCACGTTTGAAAAGCGCTGACTTACCGTGGGGTCCCAAGGCACAAACAGGGGTCGTTCCGGATCGCCTTTGCGCAGAATTTCCAGGCTTTTTTCGAACTCCTGAATCTGCCCGGGCAGCGGGGTCGGGTCTTCTTTTGCGATGGACAAAGCCATGCGGTAGGACTGCATTCGCATGCGTCCGGCCTCGTTCACGGCGGCGGCGCCGCCGTCAAGTTGCCAGGACACCCATAGCGTGACGACTGTCGACAGAAGGGCGAGAAGCAAGAAAGGCATGCCCACCAGAGCGAGCTTGGCGCCAAGGCTCCATTGCTTCTTCATTTCTTGGTCCTTCAACGCCACGCCATGGGTTTTTCTTAGGTCGTGCGCTCAAAAATAGCGGCAATACCTTGACCGCCACCAATGCACATGGTGACCAGTGCGTAGCGGCCGCCAATGCGCTCCAATTCATACAAAGCCTTGACCGTGAGCAAGGCCCCTGTGGCACCAATCGGGTGGCCCAAGGAAATGCCTGAGCCATTGGGGTTGACCTTGGCGGGGTCCAAGTCGAGGTCGCGACTGACGGCGCAGGCTTGGGCGGCAAATGCTTCGTTCGCTTCAATCACATCCAGGTCGTTGATGGAGAGGCCCGCCTTTTGAAGGGCCAGTTTCGTCGCAGGAACGGGGCCAATACCCATGTACTTAGGGTCCACGCCGGCATGTGCGTAAGCAACCAATCGGGCCAGGGGTTTCAAGCCGCGCGCTTTGGCCGTACCGGCTTCCATCAAGACCACGGCCGCTGCCGCATCGTTGATGCCTGAAGCATTGCCAGCGGTGACCGTGCCGTTTTCCTTGAGGAAAACGGGTCTGAGTTTGGCCATGTCTGCCGCGACACAATTTGAGCGGAAATGTTCGTCGGTCTCAAACGCGACGTCCCCTTTTTTGCTCTTTAGCATGACCGGCATGATTTGGGATTTGAAGTAGCCCGCTTCGGTAGCGCGTTGGGCGCGGTTGTGGCTCTCCACTGCAATGGCGTCCTGTTCCTCGCGGGAGATGCCCCATTTGGCCGCAATGTTCTCGGCCGTGACGCCCATGTGGATGGTGTGGAAGGGGTCGTGCAGTGCGCCAACCACCATGTCAACCATCTTGGTGTCACCCATGCGGGCGCCCCAACGTGCGCTCAGGCTGGCGTAAGGGCCTCGGCTCATGTTCTCAGCACCGCCACCAATGGCGATATCTGCGTCGCCCAGCAAAATGCTCTGGCTGGCGGACACAATGGCTTGCAAACCCGATCCGCACAGGCGATTGACGTTAAAGGCCGGTGTGCCCTCGCCACAGCCGCCGTTGACCGCGGCAACGCGGGACAGGTACATGTCTTTGGGTTCGGTGTTGACGACGTGGCCAAACACGACGTGCCCAACATCTTTGCCGTCTACCTGAGCGCGGGCCAGTGATTCGCGTACAACCTGGGCCGCCAATTCGGTGGGGGGAATGTCCTTCAGGCTGCCGCCATAGGTTCCAATGGCCGTACGAACGCCGCTGACGATAACTACTTCACGTGACATGACTGAGCTCCTCTGAGTGTTTTAAACAATGAATGGATCCGCAGGCATCTTAGACCTGCGTCCCAACGTTTGCCTGACAACGATCTGCTCAACCTCTGACATCTGCCACAGGCGTAGCCCCAAAATCTGATTTGAACAAATAGGCCAAGACCCGGGCGGCCGCATCAGACGGCGATGTGAGTAGTCCGCCACTTTTAAGTTGGCTGAAGTTTTCCTGGTCCGGGAAGTCGTTTGAACTGGCGCTGCGCAATTGCACCTGCATATCGGTATCAATCACGCCGGGCGCCAGCGAACACACCCGGGCCCCGTTGTCTTGCAGGGCCTCATCCAGCGCCAGGCAGCGGGTGAAATGGTCCATGCCGGCCTTTGCCGCGCAATAGGCCGATTGGGATGCCATGGCACGCCGGCCCAAGCCAGATGAAATATTGAGTACTCGTCGTGGCACGCCCCAGTCTTTTGTGGCTTTCAAAAATGCCGAGGTCAAAAGCATGGGCGCTTCCAGCCCGACCCGCAGCGCGTTGGAGAGTTCAGCCGGGTCTGATGCGCTCAGTGGTGCAATGGCAGGGATGACGCCCGCGTTGTTGATCAGCGTAGCGCTCGTGAAGGCCTGCGGCGAGGCTTGCTTCAACCACTGTGCAAGGTCATGGGCGGCCACTATAGGGTTTTGGAGGTCCAGCGTTTGTTGCTCAAGCTGGCATTTTTCGCTCTCGGCCTTTGCTGCCAGTGCCGGATTGGTATGACGGGAAATGCACAGCAAGGTGTGCTGGTGCGAAATCAATTGTTCCGCCATTGCCAGCCCCATGCCGCGAGAGGCGCCCGTCAAGATAAAGAGATCGGAATTCATGCTCGGCATGGTACCGGACGCCGTTGTGTGACTTTGGTCAAAAACCGGGTTGACTGGTGAATTGCATGGCTTGTTCACTCATTGGGTGATGAAAGTCAAGAAAACTGGCATGTAACAACAGCCGGTTGGACAGGCCGCGTGCGTGCGTGCCTGCATAGAGCGCATCACCCAGAATGGCGTGCCCGAGTGCGAGAAGATGGACGCGGAGTTGATGGGAGCGCCCGGTCACCGGTTCCAGTTCGACGCGGGAGGTGTTGGAGTCCGGGTCATGGGATAGCAATCGCCAGCGCGTTTGGCTGGGCTTGCCAATAACCGGGTCAATCACACGCAGTGGTCGGTTGGGCCAGTCCACCGCAATCGGTAAATCAATCAGGTTCCAGGTCTCGGGTGATGAGGTCGTGAGGCGTCCGTCGACCACGGCTGTGTAGCGTTTGGACACGGCGCGATTCGCAAATGCGTCATTGAGGCGGCGCTGTGCCAACGGCCCCCGGGCCATCAACATCAAGCC
The DNA here is from genome assembly GCA_963781205.1 of uncultured beta proteobacterium. Lineage (GTDB taxonomy): Bacteria > Pseudomonadota > Gammaproteobacteria > Burkholderiales > Burkholderiaceae_C > Rhodoferax. The sequence continues at coordinate 281,769 of CAWAFG010000006.1, forward strand.
CGAGGTGGCCATGTCCAAGCGGTGAACCACCAACGCATCCGGGAAAATCTGCAGCACGCGTGCGCTTAGGCAGTCTTGCTTGTCCTCGCCTCGACCAGGCACAGAGAGCAGACCGGCGGGCTTTTCCAGCACCAGCAAGCTGTCGTCGGCATAAAGAACCGCGACGTCACACGGGGGCATAACTGGCTTGAAGCAGGCGCTGTACCGTCTCGCAGAGTTCGTCCACATCGTTGGGTTTGTGGACCAATGCGCGGGCACCTTCTTTCAGTGCGCTTTTCTCGATTTCCGGGGTGATGTAGCCGGACGCCAGGGCGACTGGCAAGTCGGGACGAATCAGCCTGGCCTCTCTCAGCAGGTCGACACCGCTGTAGCCGGGCATGTTGTAGTCGGTCACCAAGAGGTCAAAGTCCATCGGTCGCTTGCGCAGCGTTTCGCAGGCGAGGCGAGGATCGGTGAATGTGCTGACTCTGAATCCGCGTCGTTTGAGGACTCGCTCCACCAGGAAGACCAACGCTTCATCGTCGTCCACGTACATCACGTGTTTTCCCTGGCCTTTGATCATTTCTCTCTTGGGCGGCGGCGGAGCCACGGGGGCCACCGGCATGTCCGACACAGGAAAGTAGAGGGTGAAGACACTGCCCGACTCGGGCGAACTTCGGACATCGACGGTGCCGTGGTGGGTCCGCATGATGCCATGCACAACGGCCAACCCAAGGCCGGTGCCTTGCCCCACGGGTTTGGTGGTGAAGAACGGCTCAAACACACGGCGCAGGGTTTCTGGGGCGATGCCGCTTCCCGTGTCGTGAACGGCCAAGCGAACATGGCGGCCCCGCGCGCCAGACCGTCGCTCCACGATGCCAGGCCTTTCGGTGAACAGACTGTGTCCCAATTCGACCGTGATCGTGCCTTTAAAGTCAGTCATGGCATGAATGGCGTTCGTACACAGGTTGATCAGGGCTTGCTCAATCTGTGTGGCATCGGCGAGAACTGGCGGTGTCGATGGGTCAATCTTGACCCGCAAATCCACGCAGGGGGGCAGGGCCACCTTCAGCAGTCGCACCGTTTCGTGCACCACATCAGCCAAATCCGTCGGGATGCGCTTGGGAGACTCGTTGCGGCTGAAGGTCAGGATTTGGCGCACCAAGTCCCGAGCTCGTCGCCCCGCTTTGTCGATTTCCTTCAAGCTGACCAGCGCCGGAGAATCCGCTCCTGCATCTTGCTTGGCAAGCTCCACATTGCCCAAAATCGCACCAATAATGTTGTTGAAATCATGGGCGATGCCGCCGGCCATGGTGCCAACGGCCTGCATTTTTTGAGACTCTCGAAGCTGACTCTCCAGCGCGGTGCGATGCGCTTCCATCTTCTTCTTGGCCGTTAAATCACGGGCGAAAATCGTGGTGGTTTCGCCGTCAAGATGCCGCTCAAATGAGACACTGACGTCAATCGCCACGCTGTTGCCCTGGGTGCAGCACCCCGTCATCTCCCCCAACTGGGCATGGGTTTCCCCATTGGGCAATGGGAGGTGATCCAGCAATTGCGGCAGAAACCGGTCCAGGGGGCTTCCCAGTGCGTCTTCAGGTGGGCAGTCAAACAGCGCAGCGGCGGCCGGGTTGAAGATGGTGATGCGGTGCTCACTGTCGACGCACAGAATGGCATCCAGCGAGGAATTGATGACGGAGGCCAAACGGTTTTGGCTGAGCTGAAGCTCCTGGTTTCCGCGTTGCAGCGCCGCCGCACTGGTTTGCAGGGCGCGGCGTTCGGTCAATAGGGGTCCCTGATCGATGACGGCGCAGATAAAGTGCGCCAATTCGTCAAAAGGGTTGTCCAACCGGGCGATATGCAAGTCGCCAGTGAACGAGCCGCCCGAACCGCATGAGAAAACCACTTCGGTGATTTCACTGGTGCCAGACTCTTTGGCGGCGCGAAACGCGTTGGTTACTTCGTCGACGTGCGCTTCATCCACCAACGGAAACAAGAAATTTAGCGGGGGGTCGCTCTCCAATGGGCGGAAAAATTGCAATGCCATGGCATTGCTTTCAAGCACCAAGCTGTTTTCATCGACCACCATCAAGGACAGCGGCACATTCGAAAAAAGGGTCAAAAATCGCTCAGACGCACCTTCTGCGGCGGTCTGGCTGTAGCGAAGTGCCTTGTTCTGTATCTCCAATTCACGCTGGTAGTTGCGCAAATCGACAATCATTTGCCGCTGCGAGAAGCGTGCCGCCAGTCCGCGTTGCTTGTGAATGATGGCCCGGCTGCTGGACAAGCGAAGAGGCCGCGCAAGGCTTGGCTTGCGCGGTTTGGACAAAGTTTTCATGGGCAAATTGACACGCCTCGACTCAATTCAATACGTTTGACGTGTTACCCGCCAAAACGGCCCGCCAATAGGTTAGCGGGAAGTAGGCGCGTTTTTGAGTTTGCCGCGAACGGGAACCACGGTCGTCACGGTGGGACGAACGGCGTCAGGCGAGACTGCCTTGGGCGGTGCGGTGTCCTTCTTGGGCTTTTTCACCATTTTGTTGCTCTGTTGACCTTTGGCCATGATTTTCTCCAGTGTTAAATGCCCGGCCACTCCAATTGGGCCGGGCAGCTTGATTATCTCCGTACGACAGCGTCGCCGGGTTCGAAGTCAACGGCCTTCAGGGGGCTCTTGGCCGCAATGTAGGCGCGCAGTACATCGGCGTCAACAAAGCCGGTGTTGACGTAGGTGGGGTGCTCGGTCATTTTGGGGTAGCCATCGCCGCCCGACGCCTGGAAGTTGTTGATCGCCATGCGGTATGTCTTGGCCGGATCAATGGCCGCACCCTGGATGGTGGCGCTGCTGACTTTGTCGCCTGCAATCACCAGATTGACGCCAGCAAACTGCGGAAAGGCGCCAGAGCCCACGCTCATTTTGGCGGCTGCGTTCAGGTAGGCCATGACTTCCACGCCCGTCAAATCTACAGTGGCGACCGTGTTGCTGAACGGTTGCACCTTCAGCACGTCTTTGTAGGTGATGGGGCCCGCCGGAATCGAGTCGCGCACGCCGCCCGAGTTGAGGACCGAGAAATCTGCCTTGGTCTTGTCCATCATGGCCATGCCGATGAGCACGCCCATGGCGGCCGGTTTGGCGCGCACGACGGTGCGGTCACCTTCCAGACGGGCATCGGTGGCCCCAATTTGAATGCCCAGTTTTTGTTGTCCAAACTCCTGGTGCGGTGTCAACAGAGCCAGCATGTCCTTGTTCTCTGCAAACTCCTGGGCGTAGTTGACCTTGCTGCTCTTGCCATCCGCCGTTTTGACCGTTTTCTTCAGATTGACTGGAATCAAGGCGTACTTGACCAGCTTGAACTCACCATTGCGGTACTCAAAGTCGGCCCGTCCCACGTACTTGCCCCATTCGTGGGCCTGCACGATCCAGGTGCCATTTTGGCGATCAGGTTTGCACTCTGTGCCCGGCACATACTCACGGTCGAGCACGTTCTCGGCTTTCATACAGGCGGCATTCTGGCTGTGGCCACCGACCACGAGGTCAATGCCCTTCACAGCGCGCGCCATTGCAACGTCGCCCGGTGCTTGGGTGCCATGTTTGCCGTCTTCGTAATGGCCCATGTGGGTGGCCGCGATCACGACATCGGCTTTGGCGCGCAGCTCGGGCACCACTTGGGTCGCTTCCGCAATGACGCTGCGAAACTCGATGCGCTTCACGTTGTCAGGGTGCACCATTTTGAAGGTGTCCTCGGTCGTCAGGCCCATGACGCCGACCCGCACACCACCCAGGTTGAAGATTTTGTAGGGCGCAAATTTACGCTCGCCACCCTCATAAATATTGGCCGACAGCATGGGAAATTTGGCCAGATCGCGCTGCATTTTCAGCACTGACAGGGGCTTGTCGAACTCGTGATTGCCCACGGCCATGGCGTCGTAACCCATCAGGTTCATGCCCTTGAAGTCTGGCACTGCGTCTTGCAAGTCCGACTCGGGCACACCTGTGTTCACATCACCGCCGTCCAGCAAGAGGGAGTAGCCGCCTTTGGCTGCCACGTCAGCACGAATGCCATCAATCACAGTTTTGCGGGCGGCCATGCCGTATTCGCCATCACTGTTTTTCCAGAAACGCCCATGGTGATCGTTGGTGTGAAGCACTGTGATTTGGTAGGTTTTGTCAGGCTGGGGGCCTGACATCGGTCCCACGGCACAACCCCCTAGCGAGGCGGCAATCAGTAAAAAGAGGGGTGTCGGTTTGAACTTCATGAAATCTCCATTGGGAAAAGGTAAAAAAATTGGGCAACCATGGCCTGAAGGGGCAGTGTGCAGCGACTGTTGCCGCGCTGTCAACGGGCGAAACGTTCACGGGCCTGGTAAACCTCCAGCTCGCTGATCGATGAACCCGCGTTGCCCCAGCTTTGCCGTACAAAGGTCAGCACCGAGGCGACGTCCCGGTCACTGAACAGCAATTGGTAAGGCGGCATGCCAAAAGGCCGAGGGTTGCCTTGGGTCGCTGGCGAAAAACCACCGTGCAGCACGGCTTGAATCAAATTGGCCGTGTTGTCCCGGCTGACGGCGACCGTGCCAGCGAGCGCCGGGTAAGCCCCGCTGACGCCTTCGCCTTGTGCGCCGTGGCATTGGGCGCAGTGCTTTTCGTACAACTGGCCGCCCGCCAGGAAATTTCTGGTCTGCGGTGCTGTGCTTGCTGGCGTTCTTGGTGCAGCCGGATCGGCGGGCAGGGTCGCCAGGTAACTCACGACGGCTTTCAAGTCAGCGGTGGAGAGGTATTGCGTGCTGCCCATGACCACCTCGGCCATGGGGCCGCTGGCGACGCGGCCTGGCGACACGCCGGTTTGCAGCAATGTCATCAGGTTTGCCTGCGCCTGTGGGGTCATTCCCCCGGTAGCAGAGGGCTGCAACGAGGGCGCATACCAATCGCCTCCGGGAAGGGTGCCTCCGGTCAGCAGGGATCTATCGCTCAACCCACCCAGCGCCGTGCGGGGCGAATGACAGGCGGCGCAGTGGCCCAAGCCTTGCACCAAATAAGCGCCCCGGTTCCATTCGGCGGATTGTTTGGCGTTCACTGGGTGGGTCACCGGGTCGAAGTACACCGTGCGCCAGGCCCGCAGGGCCAACTGGGTGCCAAACGGCCAACGCAGTTCGTGCGGGCGATTGGCTTGTTGCACGGGGGGCAGTGATTGGAAATAGGCCAACAAGGCGTCGGAATCGGCGCGGGTGATGGCGCTGAAGCTGGTGTAGGGGAAGGCGGGATTCAGCAGTCGGCCGTCTTTGGAGCGTCCTTCGTGCATGGCCAGCCAGAAGTCGTTGGGCGTCCAGCGCCCCAAGCCAGTGGCGGTGTCGGGGGTGAGGTTGCTGGAGTAAACCGCTCCAAACGGCGTTTCAATGGCGCGTCCGCCTGCCAAGGCGCCACCGCCCTTGGCGGTATGGCAGCCCTGGCAGTTGCCCACGCGGGCCAAGTACGCGCCCTTGGACACCATGGTTGCGTCGGCGTCAGGGGTCTGCAGGGTCTCGGCAGCTTGAACGGGCGGGGGGCTGCCACATTGGGCGCGGCGGGCATCTGGCGCCAAGGCCGCCTGGGGTTTGCTGTCAGCGGCAACGGGCTGGGCAGAGAGCCAGTGGGTGATGGCGGCCACGTCAGTGCCGCTGAGTTTTTTGGCAATGTCGCCCATGCAGTCGGGAGCGTGGGCGCGGCGTTGGCCGGTTTGCCAGCCACCGAGTTGGGCAATCAGGTAGTCGCGCGGCAGGCCCAGCAAGCCTGGCAGGCCGGGGGCGGCGCCGGTGAGCTTGGCCCCGTGGCATTGCACGCAAGCCGGAATTTTTTGGGAAGCGTCGCCGCGCAAGACCAGTTGCTTCCCTCGCTCCATCACCGGCGCGGGAGCGGTGGCTGGTGGGGGCGCGGGGTAGGGCACCTCTAGCTGTGCGAAGTGCTGGGCGATCTCCATCAGGTAGCTGTCGCTGAGTGGCGCCAGCAAGGCGTTCATGGGCGCGTAGTGGCGTCGCCCTTCCCGGAAATTAAGCAACTGTTTGTAGAGGTAACCGGCCGGTTTGCCCGCCAAGCGAGGGTAGTAACCGTCGGGCCCGGCGCGCCCCTGATCGCCGTGGCAGGCGGTGCAGGCCTGGGTGCGCTGCGCCATGGTGTCCTCAAACGCTTTGGGCGCGGCATGAGACAGAAGCGGGCTGGCGGTCAGGGCGACCAAAGCCAGTGTGCGGAAAACAAACGCAATCATGGGAAGCGGCAATGACACCGGTGCTTGAGCCACCGTGTCTCGAAAAAGTGAATCAAGCGGTGATGCTACTACGCTGACCGCCGCTGTAAAGCTCGACAGGCGTGCTTGCCTGTTTTAGGAGTTTGGTAGTGAAATAGGTCTGTAGCGCAATGCAGATATGCGCAGGTAGCTATATAAAAGATAGCAAAACAGGGGCAAGCTGCTCAGCGGCCGCCCCGTTTTTACCGCGCGTTGACTTCCACCAGTGTGGGGCGCAGGCCGTGCAGAACGGCGTGGGCGTTGAGCGAGCCAATCGGCACGCTCATGTCGTTGGGAATGCGTTTCTCAACTTGCAAGGCCATGTAGCGCAGGCCACACACACGCAAAAAACTGGTGAAGTTGGGAATGTCGCCCCGGTGCTCCAGCAGTTCGTCGTAGAGCTTGGACAGCAATTGCGGCACGCTCATGTGGTCCCGGGCGCCAATTTCTTCCAGCGTGTCCCAAAACAGGTTTTCCAGTCGAACACTGGTCACCACCCCGTGCAGGCGAATGCTGCGGGTGGTGGCCTCATAACTCTGGGGGTTGGCGCGAACAAAAATTTGGCACATAGTCCTCTCCGGGGCGTGTCTGGCGAGCGGCCCCCAAGCATAAGCCGGAGGCTGCCCGCGCGCTAGTGGGTGATTTTGGTGCCCAGCAAAGCGATGAACTGTGCCAACCACGCTGGGTGAGCAGGCCAGGCCGGTGCAGTGACAAATTGGCCGTCGGTGACGGCCGCGTCAATGGCAATCTCGGCAAAGATGGCGCCTGCCAACTCGACTTCAGGGCGGCAAGCTGGGTAGGCGCTGATGCGCTTGCCCTTGATGATGCCAGGCACGGCGGTCAACACCTGTGCGCCATGGCAGACGGCTGCAATGGGTTTGCCTGCATCCGCAAACTCTTTGGTAATCGCCAACACGCGGGCGTTCAGGCGAATGTACTCCGGGCCGCGCCCGCCAGGAATCAGCAGCGCGTCGTAGTTAGCGGTGTTCACGTCCGCAAAATTGGCATTCAGGACGAAACGGTGTCCAGGCTTTTCGCTGTAGGTTTGTGCACCTTCAAAGTCATGGATCGCAGTCATCACGTAGTCGCCTGCTTTTTTGTCCGGGCACACGGCATGCACGGTGTAGCCCACGGCCAGCAGGGTTTGAAACGGCACCATGGTTTCGTAGTCTTCACCATATTCGCCGCACAGCATCAGAACTTTCTTGGTCATCGCAGTCTCCTTTGGGGGTTGAATGCCTTGAGTTTGCGACCGCGAGCAGGGCGGTGGGTAACAGCGAATTACTACCGGTATTGGCGTTTTCCCGGGGGTGGCCTTGTTCAGGATGGGGCGTACGCCCCGGTTTTTGGCAGTCATCAGGGAATGCGGCGACAATTCGCCTCTGTTTTTATTATTTGCCTGGTTCAAGCCAGGCTTTTTTTATGTCCAATATTGAGGTTCGGGTCGCCACGATGCGCGATGCCAAGGTCATTGCCGAAATCCACGCCAGCTCCAGTCAAGCGGCGTTCAAAGCACTGTTTCCCGGTGAAAAAGCGCCTGTCATCAGCGTTGAAAAAAGCCAGGCCTACTGGCGCGAAGCCATTGAGTTCAGTGATCCCCAGGTGTTTGTGGCCACTGATGACGGCGCTGTGGTCGGTTTTGTTGGCTTTGATCGCTCACGCGACGCCAAGACACCCGCGACCACGGGAGAGATCTGGGCGATTTATGCATTGCCTTCGCACTGGGGTCAGGGCGTTGGCTTGGCCTTGTGGGACGCTGCCCGCGACGGTTTGATGGAAGAGGGCTGCACCAAAGTCACCATCTGGGTGCCGCTGGGCAACGAGCGCGCCCTGCGTTTTCACGACATGGCTGGTTTCAAGCGCGAGATGACCACCATCAAGACCGTGCCCATGGGCGACCTCCGGGTCGAAGAAATCCGGATGAAGCGCGACCTGAACTGATCGCGCTCCAAAGGTTGGCTAAGTGCGGCGAACCACCGCACTGCCGATGGAGTAACCCGCGCCAAACGAGCAAATCACGCCAATCTCCCCCGCCTTGATGTCCTCATGGTGGCGGTGAAACGCAATGATGGAGCCCGCTGACGCGGTGTTGGCAAACTCGTCCAGGATGACGGGGGCGTCGTCCGGGGTGCTGTCCCGGCCCAGCAATTTGCGGGCAATCAGCTGGTTCATGCCCAAATTCGCCTGGTGCAGCCAGAAACGGCGCACGCCGCCCGGCACGAGGTCATGCGCGGCCAAATGCGCCGTGATGTGCTCGGCAGCCATCGGGCACACTTCCTTGAATACTTTGCGCCCCTCTTGGTAAAAGAGTTGATCGCGGTCCTGCGGGTCGCGGTCTTCGCTGCGCGACATAAAGCCCGCATTGTTGCGAATATTGTTGGAAAACGTCGTCAACAGGCGGGTTCCCAGCACCTCAAAGGCGCCAGCGGGCGCGTTGTCCAGCCGCTCGATCAGGATGGCGGTGCACACGTCACCAAAAATAAAGTGACAGTCGCGGTCTTTCCACGCCAGGTGAGGGGAGGTGATCTCCGGGTCCACCACCAAAACGGCGCGGGCTGAGCCAGTTTTTACCGCGTTGACCGCCATCTCGATCGCAAACGTGGCCGACGAGCAGGCCACGTTCATGTCAAAACCAAACCCCTGAATACCCAAAGCGGTTTGAATCTCCACCGCCATGGCCGGGTAAGCCCGCTGCATATTGGCCGCTGCGCAGATCACGCCATCAATGTCCGACGGCTGTTTGCCGGCGCGGGCCAGTGCGTCGCGTGCGGCTGCCACGCCAATCTCGGCCATCAAAGACAACTCGTTGTCAGGTCGGGCTTGCAACTTGGGGTGCATGCGGGTGGGGTCCAGCACGCCGTCTTTGTCCATCACATAGCGCCGCTTGATGCCGGATGCTTTCTCGATGAATTCCACGCTGGAGTGCGGCACGGCGGTGCGTGTGCCGGCGGCAATGGCGTCGGCATTTTTCTCGTTCTCCAAATCAGAGAAGCAATTGAAGGCTTTGACCAGCTCCTCGTTACTGATGGTGTGTGGAGGAACGAACAGGCCAGTACTGCTGATGGCGACACGGTGCATGGTGCGGATCTCTGTTAAGTAAAAGGGGCTGGATCAACCCGGGAAAGGCGGCATTATGAACCGGCACGACGCATGGAAGCGACAATGCCACCTTCGCGCCACACGCCTCCACCCAGGAAAGATTTACACCATGGCCAGCAGCCTGCTTGCACTCATTGACGACATTGCCACCATTCTGGACGACGTGGCGGTGCTCGCCAAAGTCGCCACCAAGAAGACGGCCGGCGTGCTGGGGGACGACTTGGCACTGAACGCACAGCAGGTCTCCGGCGTCAAAGCCGACCGCGAATTGCCCGTGGTGTGGGCCGTGTGCAAGGGCTCGCTGCTCAATAAAGCCATTCTGGTGCCAGCCGCGCTGGTCATCAGTGCCTTTGCACCCTGGCTGGTCACGCCTTTGCTGATGGTGGGCGGCGCGTTTCTTTGCTATGAAGGCTTTGAGAAACTGGCCCACAAGTTTTTGCACAGCGCCGCTGAAGACGAAGCGCACCACACCGCCCTGGTGCAGGCCTTGGCTGACAGCGCGGTGGACGTGGTCGCCATGGAGAAGGAAAAAGTCAAAGGTGCCATTCGGACCGACTTCATTTTGTCGGCAGAAATCATCGCCATCACCCTGGGCACCGTGCAAACCAGTCCCATGGCCACGCAGGTGATTGTGCTCAGCGGCATTGCTGTGCTGATGACGCTGGGCGTCTATGGCCTGGTCGCCTGCATTGTGAAATTGGACGACGGTGGTCTGTACCTCAGTCAGCTACCGGGCGAGTCAACCTTTGCCCGGGGGCAACGCAGCTTTGGGCGCGGGGTATTGCGATCGGCGCCGTACCTGATGAAAGCCTTGTCGGTGGCCGGTACCGTCGCCATGTTTTTGGTGGGCGGCGGCATTCTCACGCACGGCTTGCCAGTGGTTCACCATGCGCTGCAGTCCTGGAGTCAGCAATTGGGTGCCACCGTGCAACCGGTGTTGGCCATGACGTTGGACGGCGTCTTCGGCATTCTGGCCGGTGGCGTCGTGCTGCTGGGGGTGATGGCCGTGCAGCGCTTCAAGCCCAAAGCTGTTGCTTGAGCCCCAGTTTTTCCGCTTTTGGGGCCGTCTGCGCTGGCTGTACCTTGACTGGTTGCTATTGAATAAATAGCAGGAACCGTGTTTGACGCTTAAACCTCGCCACCAAATTGTTGGGTCAGATTGGTGAGGTATTGCTCCACCATTTTTTCAAACTCCGCCTCCACCACCGGCGCCACCACCATTTTCATGAGGCCGGGCAGGGGAATGGACAGGTCGCCCTTGATCTGCAGGACGATGTTGGTGGAGGTCTTCTTGTCCTCAATCTTCCAGCTGCCAGACACCAGCGCATTGCCTTCGCCCTTCACGGGCGTCCAGATGATGGTGCCTTTGGCGCGGTTGGAAACGTATTTGGAGGCGTAAATGGTCTGCAGGTTGATCTGGGCGATGCCAATTTTTTCCATCTCCCAGCGGTACACCCCGTCGCCCAAGTCCACTAACTCATCCACCTTGGGAAAGTAGCTGGCAGAGGTGGGTACGTCAGATAACAGGTCAAAGACCTCTTTTGCCTTGGCCTTGACTTCCAATTCGTAGCCAAGGTCGATGCTTACATTGATAGCCATGGGGTTCCTCCAGGTGGTGATGAGAGACGTTGCTTCACCGCAAAGTATAGGGTTGGCCTCTGCAGTTGCTGTTTAATAGAGGCCACCATGAAAGTTGACCCCGCCATTGCCCAGTTTCAGGCCGAAAACGTTCGCGCTGAAGTGATTGTTCGCCCCGTCGACAAAAAGATGAACAACGCCACCGTGCTCAAGATTCGAGAGAAGGTGCCCCTGTTTCGGGAGATGCCGCTGGACCTGCTCATGCGCACGCTGGCCATTTGCGAGCAGGTGGAAATTCCGGCCGGGGAAGATATTTTCAAAGAGGGCGACATTGGCGAGTCGTTTTACGTCGTCATCTCCGGCCAAATGGTGGTCGGAAAAATCAGAAGCGGCAAGTTCATTGAGTTGGCCCGCATGGGCGTGGGCGACTGCTTTGGTGAGATGGCGCTGGTGGGCAAGCATGTGCGCACCGCCAACGTTCGCGCCAGCCGCGACGCCGTGGCCATGCGCTTTGACCGCGAAACAGTGGACGCCCACGTCGAAAGCGCCCACATGATTTACCGCAATGTGGCCAGCATTCTGGCGATGCGCCTGGAAGAAGCCAGTGCCACCATGGCCGACCTGCTGGCCCAAAACACCCGGGCCTGACCGGCGTTGCGGCCCCCGCCCGGTTGCGTGCCGGGATCAGGCGAGCATGCGGTCCTTGGCCACAAAGTACTTGCGGGCGTAGGCCACCACTTGGGCGTCGCTGGGGTGGTCCACGGTTTCCACCCCCACAATTTGCTCCATCATGGCGTGATCATGGGCATGAATGTGCTTGATCAAACTCAGCTTGGCTTGCGCCGGGCCCACCACCAGAATCTCCTTCGCGCCCTTCAGGGCTTCGACGATCGCGTGATAATAATGCTGGTCTTCCGCTCGGTGGCCTGATCCGATGACGCCACTCTTGGCGTGCAGATTGACGTGCTTCTTGGCGGGGTGAACCACCGACTTCTCCACATCTTCTGCCGTGAAGTGCATCACATGCGCTTCAGCGTGATCCAGCCAGACAACTGCGTGATAGTGAGACATTGATTTCCTTTTTTGCTGATTAAGTAGTCAGCTTATGCCTTTGGTGGCGCGCAGGGTTGATCCAGGTCAATCCTGTATCGATGACGGACTGCTGCCTCCCGGAACCCCTTTTATGACCATTCTTCTCGCCCCGATGGAGGGGCTGCTGGACTTTGTGCTGCGTGACATCCTGACCCGTGTGGGCGGGGTGGACCGCTGCGTGTCCGAGTTCATTCGGGTCACCAACACCTTGCTGCCAGACCGGGCCTTTGTGCGCGTCATTCCCGAGTTGTTGCAAGGCGGGCGCACGGCGTCGGGCGTGCCGGTGCGCGGGCAATTGCTGGGGTCTGACCCGGTTTGCCTGGCCGAAAACGCCGCCTGCCTGGCCGCCTTGGGGCCGGACGGCATTGATTTGAACTTTGGCTGCCCCGCCAAAGTGGTGAATCGCCATGGTGGCGGTGCGGCCTTGCTGGACGACCCGGAGTTGCTGTTTCGCATCGTCTCAGCCGTGCGCCGCGCGGTGCCGGCGCATCTGCCGGTGTCGGCCAAGATGCGCCTGGGTTTTAACGACGACACCCGCGCTGAGGAATGCGCGCAGGCCATTGAAGCCGGTGGCGCCAACGAATTGGTGGTGCACGCCCGCACCAAGGCCGACGCCTACCGCCCGCCCGCCTACTGGGAACGCATTGCCGACATTCGCGCCCTGGTGCGCCTGCCCCTGGTGGCCAATGGCGACATCTGGACCGTGCAAGACGCGCTGCGCTGCCGCGAGGTGTCGGGCTGCCACAGCCTCATGCTGGGCCGTGGCATCGTCGTCGACCCCGGCCTGGCGCGCGGCATTCTGGCCGCCACCCAGCCGCCCGCTGCCGCAAGCGATGAGGCGGCCAGCGCCGAAGTCACCTGGGAGATGCTGCAACCCCTGATTGCCGATTTTTGGCACATCGTTTGCGGCAGCCTGGAGCGGCGCCAGCAGGCCGGGCGCTTGAAACAGTGGCTCAACTTCTTGCGCCGGCGCCACCCCGAGGCCGACGCGGCCTTCATGGCGGTGCGCACGCTGGACGACCCGGTGGCGGTGACCCAATGGTTGTTGGCCCACGGCGTGCCCGTGCATCAACCCACAGCGGTGCGCGGGCATTGGGATTGCCAGTAGAGTTGGCCTGTTCTGACTTTTGACACCAAGGTGGACGCTGCCCGGCGGCCATCCCCCCATTTTTAAACGAGCAAAGAGACTTCCCCATGCAAACCAAAGCAGCCGTCGCCTGGAAAGCAGGCCAACCCCTGACCATTGAAACCGTGGACCTGCAAGGCCCCAAGTTTGGCGAGGTGCTGGTTGAGATCAAAGCCAGCGGCATTTGCCACACCGATTACTACACCTTGTCGGGTGCTGACCCCGAAGGTATCTTCCCCGCCATCTTGGGCCATGAAGGCGCCGGCATTGTGGTGGACGTGGGCCCGGGCGTGACCACGCTCAAAAAAGGCGACCACGTCATTCCGCTTTACACCCCCGAGTGCCGCACCTGCAAGTTTTGCCTCTCCCGCAAAACCAACCTCTGCCAACTCATTCGCGGCACGCAAGGCAAGGGCTTGATGCCCGACGCCACCAGCCGCTTCAGCCTGAATGGCGACCCCATCTTTCACTACATGGGCACCAGCACCTTCAGCAACTACACCGTGGCGCCCGAGATCTCGCTGGCCAAAATCCGCAAGGACGCGCCGTTTGACAAGGTGTGCTACATCGGCTGCGGCGTCACCACCGGCATTGGTGCCGTCATCTTCACCGCCAAGGTCGAAGCCGGCGCCAACGTGGTGGTGTTCGGTTTGGGCGGTATTGGCCTGAACGTGATTCAGGGCGCCAAGATGGTGGGCGCCGACAAGATCATTGGCGTGGACATCAACCCCGCCCGCCAAGAGATGGCGCGCAAATTTGGCATGACCCACTTCATCAACCCCAAAGAGGTCGAGAACGTGGTGGACAGCATTGTTCAGCTCACCGACGGCGGCGCCGACTACAGCTTTGAATGCATTGGCAACACCCAGGTCATGCGCCAGGCGCTGGAATGCACGCACAAGGGCTGGGGTCGCAGCATCATCATTGGCGTGGCGGAAGCCGGCGCCGAGATCAGCACCCGCCCGTTCCAGCTCGTCACCGGGCGCAAGTGGGAAGGCTCGGCCTTTGGCGGCGCACGCGGCCGCACCGATGTGCCCAAAATTGTGGACTGGTACATGGACGGCAAGATCAACATTGACGACCTCATCACCCACACCATGCCGCTGGAAGACATTAACAAAGGCTTTGACTTGATGAAGAGCGGCGAGTCGATTCGCGGCGTGGTCTTGTTCTAGCCGGTTTTGTGAGCCAAATAGGCCGTTTGCGCAGGTAAAACCTGCGCAAGCCGCTATTGAATTGATAGTAGGAAATCGTGAATTGAAGCCCGCCCATGACCTCCAACACCCCCAACCAGACCCCCGGCCTTGAGCTGCTCAGCGAGCACGCCTGCTTTGGCGGCGTGCAGCGCTTTTACCAGCACGCCTCCCGTGAGATTGGCTTGCCCATGCGCTTCTCGGTCTTTCTGCCTGCGCAGGCCGCCCAGGGGCCGGTGCCCGCCGTGATGTTTCTGGCCGGGCTCACCTGCACCGACGAGACCTTCATGGTCAAAGCCGGTGCGCAGCGTCTGGCGGCCGAGCTGGGGCTGGCGCTGATTGCGCCTGACACCAGCCCGCGCGGCGCGGGCGTGGCCGGCGAGGCCGAGAGTTGGGACTTTGGGGTGGGGGCCGGCTTTTATCTGGACGCCACACAAGCGCCTTGGTCCAAGCACTACCGCATGGAAAGCTACCTCACCGCCGAGTTGTTGCCGCTCTTGGGCCAAACCTTGCCGGTGGATTTGGCTCGGTTGGGCGTGTTTGGGCACTCCATGGGCGGGCACGGTGCGCTCACCCTGGCGCTCAAACACCCGGCGCTGTTCAAGTCGGTGTCGGCCTTTGCGCCCATTTGTGCACCCAGCCAATGCCCTTGGGGCGAAAAAGCCTTTACCGGCTATCTCGGTGCGGACCACACCACCTGGGCCGCCCACGATGCCACCGCCCTCATGGCCGCCCAGACGAAGGCGCCATTCCCCGCCGGCATCCTGATCGACCAGGGCTTGGCCGACAAGTTTTTGCCCACGCAATTGCATCCCGAATTATTGGAAGCCGCCTGTGCGCAGGTCGGCCAGCCTTTGACGCTGCGCCAGCACGCTGGGTATGACCATGGCTACTACTTCATTGCCACCTTCATGGCCGATCATCTGAAACACCACGCGCAGGCGCTTCAATCTCTCTGAGACAACGGTTTTCGCGGCTGGTGCCGTGCCATCAGTCGCCTTTGGCAAATTGATCGAGCGTGTCGCCCGCCAGGCGGTAGCGCACCCATTCGCTTTGCGCGCGGGCCCCAATCGACTCGTAGAAGCGAATGGCGGGCTCGTTCCAATCGAGCACGCTCCACTCCAGGCGACCACAACCGCTGTCGCTGGCGATGCGCGCCAAATGGCGCAGCAGGCGCTTGCCCGCGCCTTCGCCGCGATGGGCGAGTGAGATGTACAGGTCTTCCAAATACATCCCTTTGCGCCCGAGCCAGGTGGAGTAGCTCAAAAAATAGATGGCGTAGCCGATGATTTGGCCGTCACGTTCGCAGATCAAGCCTCGGGCAGGGGTGCCCTCGCCAAACAGGCTGTTTTCAATATCGGCGACGCTGGCAATGACCTCATGTTCGGCTTTTTCATAGATGGCCAACTCCACGATCAAGGCATGGATGGCGGCGGCGTCAGACGGTGTGGCGTCGCGAATGGCGATGTTCATGGCGGGTTCCTCATTCTCAAGTCGGTGTGAAATCAAAGATGCTTTGGGTTTGAGTATGCTGTGCCGCCGGCGGCGAGAATCGCCTTCGCCAAATCTAATTTAAACAACAGGGAGAGACAAGATGAGCAAGCACCCCAGGGTCTTGGTCTATGGAACCGGGTTTGCGGGCCAAGGGCACGCGCAGGCGTTCAGGTATGTGGGGGCTGAGGTGGTCGGCATCGTGGGCCGAACGGACAGTGTGGTGCGCCAGGTCGCCAAAGACCTGAACATTCCCTATGCGGGCACGGATTGGAAGCAGGCGCTGATCGACTGCCGCCCGGACATTGTGTCCATTGCCACGCCCGGCGGTGCGCACACCGAGGCGATTCAGCAAGCCATCGAGCAGGGCTGCCATGTGTTCAGTGACAAACCGCTGACTGAACGTGGCGACACCGCAAAAATGCTGTATGAGCTGGCCCAAGCCAAGCCCGTGAAGACGGCATTTGCCGCCAGTTTCCGCTATGCCCCGGAAGTGATTCATGCCAAACGCCTGGTCGAGCAGGGGCTGATTGGGGAGCCTTTGGAGGTTGAAAGCATGTCGCACTTCAATCTGGAGCGAAGTATTCCTTTTGGCTGGTCGCACCGCAAAGAAGACGGCGGCGGGCGCTTGAACAACAACTTCACCCACGTGTTGTCGATCGTGACCTCCATCGTGGGTGAAAAAATTCTGTCCATCATGGGCGAAGTGCGTGACGACTTGGGTCGGGCACCCATCGTGAGCGGCATTCACAACTTCAATGAGCGGCGGGGGTTTATTCCCAAAGACCTGGAAGACCCCTTGCTCAAGTGGGGCGACTCAAACGTGGAGTGGTCGTACACGGTGTTGGCACAGCTTGAGAGCAAGCTGGCCACAAAGCCGGTGTCGGTGTTGTTCAAACACGGGGGCTTACAGCCCCGCTTCCATGACGATCACATCGTCATCTATGGCAGCAAGGGGGCGATCTACATCAAAGGGCACTATGGCAGTGGGCCTTTGTACTTTTATGGGGATGACAAGCAGTGGACCCCGCTTGAACTGCCCCAGGACATTGCCAACAACGTGCCCGAAGCCGAAGGGGAGACCGAGCAAAACTGGCGCTACCTGATCCGGGAGTTCGTCAAGGACATACAGGGCGAGCCTGTCCCACCCTATCAAACGTTCAAGGAAGGCAGCCGATACCAGCAGCTGATCGACCTGATTCGTGAAAACCGCAACTGGACGGATGTGAGCCACCTGGCTTAAGCCCCGCCAGCAAGCTTTCGGAAGAGGGTCGATCTGCGCCTGCTGACGCTCGGTTTAGCGGGCCAGCCAGCCGCCATCCACCGCCATGATGTGCCCTTGCACATAGTTGGACGCCGACGAGGCCAGGAAGACGGCCGCGCCGCCCAAATCCTCTGGCTCGCCCCAACGGCCGGCAGGAATGCGCTCCATGATTTGGCGGTTGCGGGTCTCATCCGCTTGCAGGGCGGTCGTGTTGTTGGTGGCAATGTAGCCCGGCGCAATGGCGTTCACACAAATGCCTTTGGCGGCCCATTCGTTGGCCAGCAATTTGGTCAAACCGGCAATGCCAGCCTTGGAGGCGGTGTAGCTCGGCACGCGAATGCCGCCTTGAAATGACAGCATTGAGGCGATGTTGATGATCTTCCCCGCCCCTTGGCCCACCATGTGCCGGGCTGCCGCTTGGCACAGAAAAAAGACCGACTTCAGGTTGGTGTCCATGACCACATCCCAATCGGCTTCGGTGAAGTCCAGCGCGTCCGCCCGTCGGATGATGCCGGCGTTGTTGACCAAAATGTGCAAGCCCCCCAGTTTCTCCAGCGTTTCATCCACCACCCTTTGAATCGGTTCATTGGTGGAGAGGTCGGCGGTAATGATTTCCGCCTTTCTGCCCAACTCACGAATGCGCGCCACGGTGTCATGGGCGGGCGAGCGGCCCACGGCGGCAATGTCAGCACCGGCCTGTGCCAGCGCGAGTGCAATGCCCTGCCCAATGCCCGTGTTGGCGCCCGTCACGATGGCAACTTTTCCCGATAGGTCGAATGGATTTTTCATGGATTAGGTTGAGTCAAATTTTCTAAAAAGGTGTCGGCCACATGGCGCTCACGCTGCCCCCTGCGCCGCTCGCCAAGAAGAATAGCAGTTTGACCATTGGCATCCCCCGCATGACAGAGCACGTCTTCATTGCAGCGGGACGACACAGCGGAAAAAGACTAAGGGTTAACCCTGATTTGAACGGCTTCGCCTGCTAAGATTTGCCCGGTTCAAGGGCGTATCTTGTCTCCAACATGTCCGCCCATCCCTTTGTTTTTACCTTGAAGTTGATCTGCCATGTCTACTGTTGACCGCGTGTTGAACCCTGTTCTGAAATCCCGAGTCATGTCAGCCGAGGCCGCCGCTGAGCTGATTCCCGCTGGCGCCAATGTGGGCATGAGTGGATTCACCGGGGCGGGTTACCCCAAGGCCGTGCCCCATGCGCTGGCACAGCGCGTGGCACGGCTGCACGCGGCGGGCGAGGCCTTTCAAATTGGACTCTGGACCGGCGCCTCCACCGCGCCCGAGCTGGACGGCGAACTGGCCAAGGTGGATGGCATCTCCATGCGTTTGCCCTACCAGTCTGACCCGACCGTGCGCAAGCAGATCAACGCGGGCCAAATGCAATACACCGACATTCACCTCTCGCATGTGGCCCAGTTGGCGTGGTTCGGCTTTTTAGGGCCCTTGAAGGTGGCCGTGGTGGAAGTGGCGGGCATCTTGCCGGACGGGCGCCTGATTCCTTCCTCATCGGTGGGCAACAACAAAACCTGGCTGGACCTGGCGGACATGATCATTCTGGAGGTCAACGCCGATCAAAGCCTGGGCCTGGAAGGCATGCACGACATTTACTACGGCACGCGCCTGCCACCCCTGCGCCGGCCCATTCCCTTGGTCAACCCGGGGGACCGCATTGGCGACGCTTACCTGCAATGCGACTTGAGCAAAGTGGTGGCCGTGGTGGAGACCAACCAGCACGACCGCAACTCCGCCTTTGCCGCGCCAGACGAGACCTCCAAGCGCATCGCTGGGCACATCACGGACTTTTTGCAAAACGAAGTGCAGTTGGGGCGTTTGCCCAAAGACCTGCTGCCCCTTCAGTCCGGCGTGGGCAATATTGCCAATGCGGTCCTGATGGGCTTGAACGAAGGCCCCTTGGAAAACCTCACGGCCTACACCGAAGTGCTGCAAGACGGCATGCTGGACATGTTGCGCTCCGGCAAGTTGACCATGGCGTCTGCCACGGCCTTGTCGTTCAGCCCCAAGGCGCTGGCGGACTTCAATGAGAACATCGCCTTTTACCGCGAGCGCATCGTGCTGCGCCCGCAAGAGGTCAGCAACCACCCTGAGGTCATTCGTCGTCTGGGCGTCATTGCCATGAACGCCATGATCGAGGCCGACATCTATGGCAACGTCAATTCCACCCACATCATGGGCACCGGCATCATGAACGGCATTGGCGGCTCAGGCGACTTTGCGCGCAACGCCTACCTGTCGTTCTTCATGACGCCCTCAACCGCCAAGGACGGCGCCATCTCTTGCATCGTGCCCATGGCCTCTCATGTGGACCACACCGAGCACGATGTCGAAATCATCGTCACGGAACAAGGCCTGGCTGACTTGCGCGGCCTGTCGCCCACCCAGCGTGCACGCCTGGTGATTGAAAAGTGCGCCCACCCCGACTTTCGCCCCGCACTGCGCGACTACTTTGAGCGCGCCCTGCGCGACGCACCCAGCAAACACACCCCGCACCTGTTGCGCGAAGCGCTCTCCTGGCACGCGCGTTTTGTCGAGACAGGGACCATGCACGCGCAAGAACTCGCCACGGTGGCTTGAGCCGGTGGCGGTGTTCGCCGCCGCTTCTGCCCAGGCTGAGCGAAGATGAGGGCCCGCTCTTCAGCCCCTTGTTTGCGCTTTCACGCCGCGCAACCTTGATTTCAGCCACTGGCGTTTGACAGAAAGCACCCATGCAACAACAACTCGGTCTGGTCACCTTGGTCGTCAGCGACTATGACGAGGCGTTGGCCTTTTACGTGGGCAAGCTGGGCTTTACGCTGGTGGAAGACACCGCCATGCCCGCGCAAAACAAGCGTTGGGTGGTCATTTCGCCGCCGGGCTCGGTGGGGGCGGGTTTGCTGCTGGCGCAGGCCAAAGGCGAGGTGCAGGAGCGGTTTGTGGGCAACCAGGCCGGCGGGCGGGTGATGTTCATCCTCTACACCGATGACTTTTGGCGTGACCACGCCGCCTATACGGCGCAGGGGGTGAAGTTTCAAGAGACACCGCGCGACGAGCCCTATGGCATCGTCGCCGTGTTTGCGGACCTCTATGGCAACCTGTGGGACTTGATTCAGCGGCGCTAGCCGCCAACCCCCAAGGCCAAGTTAGGCGCCCAACTCTTCCAGCTTCGCCTTCAGCGCCGCGTTCTCGGTCTTCAACTCTTCCACCTGCTGGCGCAAGCGGGCAATCGTGCCCTCGGTGGACTCGGCGGTGGTGCGGGCCACGGCTTGGGCGTTGCGCACCTGGCGGGCGGCTTGTTGCAGCTCTTTCTTGCCGCCAGCGGCAGCGGCAACCTGCTCTTCAGCGGGCAGGCTGGCCACGGTGGCGGCGGCGTTGATGGAAATGGTGCCGGCCTTCACCGCGTCCACCAGCTCGGGCGTGGCTGACTTTTGAATCTTCTCAATCTGCTGAATGGTGGCGCTGCTCACCCGCGCCGCTTTGGCCATGGCCTCGCGCGTCACCATCGGCTCCAGGCCGTCTTCCCAGGGCTGCAGCTCGGCCACAGGCTCGTCGCCCACGGCGGCACGCGGCGGCTCTTTGGGGGTTTGCGCGCGAATGTTCAGAATGTCTTTTTTGCGCAGGGCCAGCACCCCGCGCTGAAAGTCCGACACGCTGCGCCGGCCCAGGTGCTGGTCAATCATCCACAGGTGCACATCGTCCAGCGTCTTGAACTTGGTGTTTTGCACCGTGTTGAAGGCAATGCCGTGCTTTTGGCAAATGCCGTAGCGGTTGTGCCCGTCCACCAGCACCTCGCCCCACAGCACCAGCGCGTCGCGGCAGCCCTCGGCCAAAATGCTGCGCTCCAGCGCGGCGTGTTCGTCGGCGGTCAGCGGGTCGATATAGGCAAGCAGGTCGTCGTTGACGGTGATATTCATGAGGGGCGTTGTCAAATTTGGGAAAGGGGCGCCATTCTAAGAGAGGCCCCTGACGCGCCGTGCAAAATGGGGCGTCAGCGCTTCCCATGACCTTTTTCACAAGGAGACACGCATGCCATCCGGAAAGATTCTTGTTGCCCAAGGCGGCGGCCCCACCGCCGTCATCAACCAGTCCCTGGTGGGCGTGGCGCTGGAGGCCCGGCGCTTTGGCAACATTGAGCGCATTTACGGCGCCCGCCACGGCGTGCGCGGCATCGTCAACGAAGACTTTGTCGACCTCACCCAGGAAACCCACCACAACCTGGAAATGGTGGCCAGCACCCCGTCTTCCGCCCTGGGCTCCACCCGCGACAAGCCTGACCTGCCTTACTGCCAGGAAATCTTCAAAGTGCTGCAGGCGCATGAGATTGAGCACTTTTTCTACATTGGCGGCAACGACTCGTCTGACACCGTGCGCATCGTCAGCCAGGAAGCCGCCAAAGCCGGCTACCCGCTGCGCTGCATCCACATTCCCAAAACCATTGACAACGACCTGGTGGGCAACGACCACACGCCCGGTTTTCCCTCGGCCGCCCGCTTTGTGGCGCAGGCCTTTGCCGGCGCCAATCTGGACAACGCCGCCTTGCCCGGCGTCTACGTGGGCGTGGTCATGGGCCGCCACGCCGGGTTTTTAACCGCCGCCTCTGCTTTGGGCAAAAAGTTTCCCGACGACGGCCCCCACCTCATCTACCTGCCCGAGCGCACCTTTGTGCTGGAGCAGTTTTTGGTGGACGTGAAAGCCACCTACGAGCGTTATGGCCGCTGCGTCATCGCCGTGTCTGAAGGCATTCACGACGCCTCTGGCACCCCCATGGCCGCCTTGCTGGCCAAAGACCTGGAGCACGACGACCACGGCAACGTGCAACTCTCAGGCAACGGCGCCCTGGCCGATTTGCTGTGCCAAGAGATCAAGTCCAAACTCAACATCAAGCGCGTGCGCGGCGACACCTTTGGCTACCTGCAGCGCTCCTTCATTGGCTGCGTGTCAGACGTGGACCAGCGCGAAGCCCGCGAGGTGGGCGAAAAAGCCGTGCAATTCGCCCTGTGGGGCTCCACCAGCGGCTCGGTCGCCATCAAGCGCACCGGCTTTTACTCGGTGGACTACGAACTGCTGCCCCTGGAGGCCGTGGCCGGCAAAACCCGCGTCATGGAAGACGAATTCATCTCCAGCAGCGGCACCGACGTGACCGACGCCTTTCGCATGTACCTGCGCCCCTTGCTCGGCTCCGGCATGCCAGACGCCTTCAGGCTGCGCCACAACCCGGTGGAGAAGGTGCTGCGGCCGGGGCTGGCGCGGTAGTGCCACCCCAAACATTCCCCGCTTGGGTTAAGCCGTTCCTGCGCCGGGTGGATTCGATATTGTAAGCCAAATGGGTCTCTAGCGCACGTGGAATAAGCGCAGGCAGCTATCAAAACAGAAGCAAATTGGCGCTGTATACGCCCGTATTTTCATGGCGATGCCCCACGCCTGCGCCGCCAGATGACCGCCTTACCACACTGGCAAGCTGCTGAATTCGGTGGATAGGGTGCTGCTTAATATTTAAGCACGCCCCGCAAAGCCAACAAGCATGCGGCCTGAGCGGCTTGTGAACATGCTTATCCACAGGTCCGCCCACAGGTGACGGGGGTAAGTATTTTTTATAAAGTTTCGCCTTGACCGGCGGGCGGGTCATGCAAGGTTTGACTGGGGGAGGGGGGGAACCCCGTGCTCAAGGTGTCTGTGCGGGTCAAAACCAGAGCAAGGGGGGGGCAGGTGAAAGCCATGCGCCGTGTGGCGGCGCAGGGCCACTGCGCTATTCGTTCAGCGTGATCTGCTGGCTCTCCAGATAGTCGTTGTACTGAATCAGCGGAATCGCCGCCAAACCGGGGGTGCCGTTCTCTTCCGTCCAACTGAGTGTCGCGCTGTCGGCGCTCAGGTCCACCTCCACCGGGCCAGGTGGAATCTCGATCGGTGCACCGTCTCCGGGGGTGTAGGTGACGTGGTCATTGATGGTGGCTTGAAGGGTCATTTTTTAGCTCCTAAAACCCCATCCTAAGTCCTTTGGCCGCGTTGGTCTGTGGGCTGGCACCCTAAATCGTTTCAATTGGAAAGGTTAATACCCAATAGGGCTGTAGCCCTTATTGGCTATGCGCAAGCCGCTTCTAAAAATATAGCAAGGTTTGACCCTGGCACCCGTCCGGTCTGGCGCTTGTTCAGGGTTCAAGCCCAAAAACAGCCCACCAGGGGCATCCCCACGCCACGCCAGCAACACATTGTCATTCTTCAGGCGCCTGGCCAGATCGCCCGGTGCCTACAACGCGGGGTTGATCTGGCGGCCCAGCCGTGTCGCTACCGCCTCCCGGGCGCCCAACACGTCGGCGCACCCAGGTTGGCGCTGACGATCAACGGGTCAACGCCGCTCTGCACGGTGTCTTGCGGCTGGGCCACCGCGCCCAAAGACAAAGGCCGCTTCAATGGGCGCCGCCAAAGGTGCCGTATTGAGCTCCATCGCCTCGACTCGCGGCTGCACGCCTAGGCCCCGCGCAAAAGCGCCCGCTGATGGGCCGCCGCCACCTCGCGCACCCGCAAAGCGAGCGCAGTGATGACAGGTTTCTCGGTCAGCACTGCGTCTCTGCTGTGCTGCGCATTGACGATGACCTTGATACCGTCCAGACCGAGAGGATTTGGACCGTCGTCAAAGGCCGCGCGCTCGATGGCGCTGTGTGGGTTCTGTGCCATTTCTACCGCCATTGAAAATCCGCCGATGTCAGACCACCGCGTCGTCTGGCGCCTCGGTCGCCACCGCACCGCCCAGGAACAGGCGCTCGATGTTTGGATCGGCCAGCAGCTCAGATGCCGGCTTGTGCAGCACCAGTCGGCCGGACTCGAGTGCGATCGCGTCATCGGAAATCTTCAGTGCGCTCTTGACATTCTGTTCCACCATCAGAATCGTCGTTCCCTGGGACGCCAGCTTGCGCAGCAGCTTGAAGACGTCCTGCACCAGCAGTGGCGACAGGCCAATCGAGGGCTCGTCAATCAGCAGTACCTTGGGCCGCAGCAACAAGGCGCGACCGATCTCGAGCTGCTTCTGCTCGCCGCCCGACAGGGCAGAGGCCTGGCTGTGCAGGCGTTCCTTCACGCGCGGAAAAAAATCGAGCACCTCGGGAATTCGTTCGTGGGTTGTTTTCATGCCCAACGTAATTCCGCCCAGCTCCAGGTTCTGGAACACGGTCAGCTGGCCAAACAGATTGCGGCCTTGCGGCACAAAGGCGATGCCCTTGCCCAGCAAGTCTTTCTGACTGACGCCAACAATGCTCTGTCCATCCAGCAGGATGCGGCCCTGGCGCGGCTTGAGCAAACCGAAAAGGGTCTTGAGCACGGTCGACTTGCCCGCACCGTTGGGGCCCAGCAGCAGTGTGATGCTGCCCTTGCGCACCTTGAAGGACAGGTTGTTCAGGATCATGAAATCCTTGTAACCCGCCACGACGTCGTCAAATTCGATGCAACTGATCTCGTCAGACATGTCAATCTCCCAAATAGGCGTCGAGCACCTGTTTGTTGGCACGGATCTCGGCTGGCGTTCCGATCGCCATCACCTGCCCTTCGACCATCACCATGATGCGATGGCACAAGTCCATCACGAAGTCCATGTTGTGCTCGATCACGACGAAAGAACTCTTGCTGCCCAGCGCAGGGTTGCGGTTGAGCTCCTTGAGCAACTTGGAAATACCGCCAACCAGGCTTGGGTTGACGCCGGCACAAGGCTCGTCGAGCAGCACAAGCGCTGGCGCGCTCATGAAAGCCATGGCGATGTCGACCAGCTTTTGCTGGCCGTAGCTCAGCTCGCCGGCTTTCTGGTGCGCCACATGGCGGATTCGGAACTGGTCGATCAGCGCATCTGCCTTGTCGCCCAGGCCGGAATCGGTCGGCGCGAACATCCGCCCGAACATCGACCCCTTGTGCTCTTGCGCTGCGACGATCAGGTTGTCGCGAACGCTCATCTTGCCGAAAACCTGCAGCGTCTGAAAGGTGCGGCCAACGCCGCGCCGGTTCAGCTCCAGCGGCCCCAGTGAGGTGACATCTTCGCCATTGAGTTCGATCTTGCCGGCATCCGGTGTGATCTGCCCCAGCATGCTGTTGAACAGCGTGGTCTTGCCCGAACCGTTGGGCCCGATCACGCCGAAAATTTCACCCGGCTGCACCTCAAAGCTGACGCCGCCCACGGCCTGGATCGCACCGTAGGCCTTCTTTAACCCGCTGACCTTGAGTAGCGGTTGGCCCGCAGGCCGGTTGTGTTGGTGTGAATGCGTCATACCGCTGCTCCCGTCTTCGCTGCCGCTGTTTGCGCTGCCAGCGCACGTGCCGCTGAGGCCTCACGAGATTGCTTGCGTGCACGCAACCGGTCCGGAATACTGAGCAAACCGTCCGGCAGCCAGATCATCAGCAGCACGACCGAGGCGCCGAAAACAAACAGGTACCAGGCCTGGGCAAATCGCAGCCATTCCGGCAACAAAACGCCGACCGCCGCGCCCACCACCGGGCCAAAGAAATACCCCGGGCCACCGACCACAACCATCAGGTACATCATGATTGACGAGCCCACCGCGAACGGACCGGGTTCGATGAACTGCACCAGACTGGCGAACAAAGCGCCGGCAATACCGGCATACGCTGCACCAATGGCAAAGCTGAGCAGGGTATAGGCCCGGGTGTCCACGCCCAGGCTCTCGGCCCGGATCGGGTTGTCACGCAGCGCCGTGAATGCATTGCCCCAGGGACTGCGCAACAAACCCCATAACAGGGCTGCCAGCACAATCGCCATGACCAGCGTGAAGTAGTAATAGGCCAGATTGCCGTTGAGGCTCAGGCCCGCCACGCTGGGCCGGGGAATGTTGTTGATGCCGAACGTGCCGCCAGTGAGCCACTCTTCGTTGCGCATCACCAACCAGACCGCGGTATTGAAGCCCAGTGTTGCAAACGCCAGGTAAATCGTCTGCACGCGCAGCGCCGGGAAACCCAGGATGATGCCGACGAAGAAGCAGATCAGCGCAGCGGCGGGCAGTCCCAACCAAAAGCTGATGCCGGCCTTCGTCAAAATTGCCAGTGTGTAGGCACCGATGCCGAAGAACGCGGCATGACCGAGTGATTTTTGACCGGCATACCCCACGGTCAGGTTCAGCCCCATCGTGGCAATGACAAACACCAACCAGTAGGTGAGCAGATAGATTCCGTAGTTCTTCAGGAACTGCGGCGCAACAAGCAGCACCAGCAGTCCCACGCCCAGGGCGATGGTCGACTTCTTCATACTTTTCTCTCTTCCTTGCGGCCAAGCAAGCCCTGCGGCTTGAACAGAATCACAACCATGAAGATGACCAGCGCCACCGCGTCTTTGTAGGACGGCGAGATGTAGGCCGCTGCCAGGTTCTCGCTGACACCGACGATCAGTCCACCCAGCAAGGCGCCGCGCGAGTTGTTGAAGCCGCCGATGATGGCGGCGAAGAAGGCCTTGGTCCCCAGCGATTCGCCCATGTCAAACTTGGCAAGATAGGTGGGCGCCACCAGCAAGGCGGCAGACACTGCCAGCACGGCGTTGATGGCAAAGGTGTAAAAAATCATGCGGGGCACATTGATGCCCAGCACCGAGGCGCTCTCGGTGTTCTGGGCCACCGCCTGCATGGCGCGCCCGGTCACGGTCTTGGCCAGGAAGGCCTGGGTTGCCAGCACCAGAACCAATGCCAGTGCCAGCGTGCCAATATCTGACAGGGTCACCGTGACGCCGGCAATATTGAACAATTCATAGGGAAACAGTGACGGAAACGGGTGCGCTTCGGCGCTGTACCCGGCCCGGATGCCGTTGCGCATGGCGATCGACAAACCGATGGTGGCCACAACGATTGGCATCATGCCGTACTTGAACAGTGGGTCAACCACGCCTCGCTTGAACACCCACCCAAGCAGGAAAACCGCGACCAGACAGGCGGCCAGAAACGCCGCCAGCAGTGGCAGGCCGGCCGACACGAAGGCGATCATGATGAATGACGGCAGCATGACGAACTCGCCCTGCGCGAAATTGATCGTGCCACTGGCCTGCCATAGCAGTGTGAAGCCCAGGGCTGCCAAGGCGTAGATCGCGCCCGTGGCCAAGCCACTGAAGAACAGTTGCAAAAAGTCGGTCATGAAAGTCCCTGCATTGGGTCGTGCCCATCAAACGGGCCGACGCGCACGCGTCAAATAACGCCCGGCCCATTGCGGGCCGGGACCCGGTGGTTGATTACTTCTTGCCCAATGCTGGCAAGGTGTCAGTCACGACCTGGCGGCCACCTTTGACTTCAACCATGAAGCTCTCGCGGTCCATGTCGCCCTTGTCGTCGAAGCTGACGTCCAGCAAGATGCCGGGGTGCTGCTTCACGCTGAAGCTGCCGCCACGCAGAACCGCGGCAACCGCCTTGCGGTCCAGCTTGCCGGCTTTCTCGATCGCTGCTTTCAGGATGTACATGCCGGTGTAGCCCTTGATGCCGTTGTGGTCAGACACCGACTTGTATTCCTGCTGGTACTTGGCGCTAAAGGCCTTGAACTGGGGCGCGTCCACGGTCAGTCCCACATGCGCCAGCGCGCCGTTGGCAGCCTCACCGGCCAACTCGATCACCTTCTGGCCGGTCAGTGTGGTCTCGCCGATGATCGGCTTGGTCCAGCCCTGCTTGCGCAGTTCGCGCAAGGCGCGTGCTGACTCTTCTTCATTGGTGTAGACGAACACTGCGTCGGCGTTGCTTTGTTTGGCCTTGAGTACGGCGGCCGAGAAGTCGACCTGACCGGCGTCGGTCGAAATGTCTGCAACGATCTTGGTCGGGCCGCTTTCAAGCAGCTTGGTGATCGCGTCACGTCCCCCTTTGCCGAAGTCGTTGTTCACGTAGATCACCGCCAAAGTCTTGGCCTTGGACTGGATGTAGCGCGCGACTTTGGGGAAGCTGGTTGACTGGCCGAAGCTGGTGCGGAAAACGTAAGGGTTGCCTTGCGCCGTGACGGAAGCTGCCTCGCCGCCGGTGAAGTTAGGGATCTCGGCGCGCTGGCTCTCGGCCATGCTGACCATGATGGAGCCGGAGAACACCGGGCCAAAGATCGCAAACACCTCGTCATCTGCGGCCTTTTGCGTCAGACCCTTGGCCACGCCTGGGTTGGTCTGGGTGTCATAAGTGGCGGACTGAATTTTTTTGCCCAAAACGCCACCAGCGGCATTGATTTCTTTGACAGCCAGTTCTACACCGTTCTTGAAGTTGGTACCGGCTGTGGCACCGCCACCAGAGAGCTCGACGATGTTGGCGATCTTGATCGCGTCTTGGGCAAATGCTTGGCTGGCACCGGCCAGAACGATGGATGCCGCGATCAGTTTCAGTGCGAAGCGTTTTTGCATGGGAATGTCTCCTAGTTTTAAGGTCTGAAAAAACAATGTCGAATCAGAGGGTATCGTCAAATTGATCGCTCATTGATCACTTCCAACACCGCCAAGGCAAATTTAAGCTTTGGCGATCAAAAGTAAAAACTGTATTTGAGCAATTTGTTTGATCAACTTTCAGCGATCATAAAACGGGTTTCCCCTTGTGATTACGCAACCGTGACTCATCACAAAGACAACATGCGCGCCAAGCCCTCACCTCCACTGGACAAACGGGACTGGATCGGCGGTTTTGAAAAAGGGTTGACTCATCATGGAGTGCTTTGATGGCGCCTATTCGCGCATGGCCCCCAGTCAAGCGGGCGAGCGCTGCGGCATGACCCGCACCGCTGCCCGCGCCCTGCGCAACATGATTTGAGCCTGTCGCCCGAACGCCAGCCAGCCGGGGAGGTTGCAGGCGCCGCGGCTTCAGTTGGCGGCAGGGCGGCGCAGCGGCACCGCAAACCCACGCGCCACTGCCGGGCGCGCCATCATCGCCAGGTACCAGCGATGCATCTGCGGAAAATCAGCCAGGTCGATCTGGTGCCGTTGGTGGCGCCAGGCCCAGCCCAGAATCGCAAAATCGGCAATCGACAACTCGTCGGCGAAAAAATCCCGGCCCTGAAGCCGTCGGTCCATCACCCCATACAGGCGCCGGGTCTCGGCCATGTAGCGCTCCAGCCCGTAGCGGCGGTCCACCTCGTTCTCCAGCGCCACAAAATGGTGGACCTGCCCAGGTATCGGGCCGAAGCCGCCCATCTGGAACATCAACCACTCCAGGGTGGCAATTCGCTTGCGCGCATCGCGTGGCAGAAATTTGCCCGACTTCTCGGCCAGATAAATCAGGATGGCGCCAGACTCGAAAACGCTGATCGGCTCGCCGTCTGGCCCCTGCGGGTCAACGATGGCCGGGATCTTGTTGTTGGGGCTGATCTTCAGAAACTCCGGCGCGTTCTGCTCGCCTTTGCCAATGTCGACCACCTGCACGTCGTAAGGCAAACCCATCTCTTCAAGGGCCACGCTGATCTTGCGGCCATTGGGCGTGTCGAAGGCATACAACTGGATGTTCATGGTGCGGGTGGCGCGTCAGGCAAGGCGCAAGAGTTGGGTTGAAGCAATGCCGGCAATGTAGCAGTACAGCAGCGCAGGCCCCGGCATCTTTCCCGTGGGCCCACGCTGGGTGAATGCTTGTTTTTTAAGCGAAATTGGCCTCTGGCGCTAGTCCAGCCTGCGCAAGCAGCTACTAAAAGCGTAGCAAATTGGTCGTGGCGTCAGGCTGGTTTCAAGTCGCGAATCAGGCTGCTCACCTTGGTGGTGATGATGTCCACCGCCGGGCCGTTGGCGCCGTGCGGCAAGATCACATCGGCGTTGCGCCGGGTGGGCTCAATGAACTGCTTGTGCATGGGGCGCACGGTTTCAAGGTACTGCTGAATCACGCTGTCGGCGCTGCGCCCGCGCTCGGCCATGTCGCGTTGCAGGCGGCGAATAAAGCGCACGTCTGGCGCCGTGTCCACAAAAATCTTCAGCGACATCATCTTGCGCAAATCCGCGTCAAACAGCGCAAACAAGCCCTCAATCACGATCACCGGCGCAGGCTTCACCGTGATGGTCTGGCTGGAGCGGTTGTCCGCCGCAAAGTCGTACACCGGCATTTCAATGGGCTGGCCGCTGCGCAGCGTGCGCACATGCTGCACCATCAGCGGCCAGTCAAACGCCTTGGGGTGGTCGTAATTGGTCAGGCGGCGCTCCTCGGGCGAGAGGTGCGTCTGGTCGAGGTAGTAGTCGTCTTGCATCACCACCGCCACCATCTCCGGCCCCACAGACGCCAGCACCTCGCGCGTCACCGTGGACTTGCCGCTGCCACTGCCGCCTGCGACACCGATCACGAAGGGTTTGTTTTTGGTGGTGGGCATGCGGTTTCCGTATCCAGGCTGAAAAAAGGCGTGATCTTACAAGCCAGAGGGGCAGCGCCAGTCTGCAGTTTGCCGCAGTGGTGAATATTGGCAAGCCAGCCGCCATGGCTTCGTCCGTCGTTCGAGTCGGCTGGCGACGCGAGAAAACCCAAATTGGGTTGGATTAAACCCAAAATGGGTGGGATATCGGTTTATATGAGAAATTGGCCTCTAGCGCTTGACAGGTATGCGCAGGCAGCTATCAATAGTGAAGCAAATCTATTGAATCTCGCCCATCAAGGTCTGAACGGCGTTGATTAGCGTGGGAAGGGCGGTCTCGGCAATGTTCCACACCGTGCTCACCTTGACGGTGGCATAGCCATGAATCAACTGATTGCGAAAAGCCACTATTTTTGCCAGATCAGGGATACGAGCGGCCAGATGCGCGTCCAGTTTGGCGAGCTGATTCAACGCTTCGCCAATGATTTCAAACTTGCGTTCTACCGCGGCCTGCGCCATGGCGTTGGCGGCGTAGGCATCCAAATCCATGCCGGTGGTGAACGATTGAATCGCAAGGGCTGACTCGCGAACATCCCACAAAAAAGCGCGTGGGTCACGCTGCATAGACTGGCTCGCGGCTGCGGTTGATGTCGGCCAGCACGTAAGGGTTGCGCACTGCGTCGGGCTCCACCAAATCTACGCCGCGCCCTAGCAAGGCTTCAAGCGCAGCCTTGGCGCCAAAGAACGTATCCAAACCTGGCTGTACGCCCGGCTCGAACTCCACCAAGAAGTCAGCATCGCTACTCGCTGGGTTGAAGTCGTCCGCCCGCGCAGCGGAGCCAAACACCTCCAACCGACTGATGTGGAAGCGCTGACAGATGGCGTATATGCCTGAGCGATGTTGGGCGATGGCGGGATGCATGGGTGAATTTTAGAGGGGAACATGGCAGCCGGTGGCAATCTATATGCCAAACAGGCGTCTAGCCCCCGAAGTATCTGCGCAAGCAGCTACAAAAAGCGTAGCAAATTTAAGTCCGTCACGGCTATTGTTGCCAGCACCCACATTGCCCCAGAACGGTCGGTCAGGTTGGTTTAGGCGTCCGGTCCAAACAAGTCGTTGAGGGTTTTGGTGCCTGCGGGCACGGCGGCGGAAGTCATGGGGCGGCCTTTGGGGTATTCCTCGGCAATGCGGTCTTCCCAGTAGGTCGTCGGGTTGGGCGCGCTGCACAGGCGGCGAAACACCTCTTGCGGCACCTGCTTGTAAGCCAGCGTGCTCTTGTTGTCCCAATGCAAGTCCAGCTGCTGAGACTCGGCGTTGTAGTCCGCCCGGCGAATGCGCCCGCTGGTGAATGTTTTGCTGAGCAGGGTCATGGTTCCCTCTGGTGGTGAGTTAAATCGGGCTGAGTCGCTTGCTACGTAAGCGCAAGATGCTTCAGAAAACGTAGCAAATTCTCGTCTGCAATGCCCGTGAATCGTATCGTGCGATGGGGCGCGAAGCCAAAGGCAAGATGCTGCGCCCGTATCTAGTCAGGCCGGCAGACTGGGACACGCTTAGACGGACACGGCCTCGCGCAACACTTGTTCGCGAAAACTTGCGGGCAGACCGTTGGGGGTGAGCACATCCACGTTCATGCCCAAGAGCTGCTTAAGCTCAAACCGAATGGCGCCAATGTCCATGAGCGTGGTCTGTGCGGTGGGGTCAACCAGCAAGTCCAGGTCGCTGTCGGCGGTGTCGTCGCCGTGCAGCGCCGAGCCAAACACCCGCACCCCGCTCACGCGGTGACGCAGCGCAATCTCGCGGATTTGCGTGCGGTGCAGGGCTAGAGCTTCAGAGGGGCGCATGAGTGCAAGTTTACTGGCGGAATTGATTTATGTGCCAAATCAGCCTCTAGCCCAATTGGAATAAGCGTGAGGTGCTATCAAAATTAAAGTGAATAGTTGCTCTGGCTTGGCATGCGTATTTCCTTGAGCCTTGCCAACTCGGCTCAGAAACAACCGGACCAGCGCAATGGAAGAGTCCAATGGCGCACGGCTTCACCAAGCGATTGCGGGGTCGCCATTCCGCCAACGCTCGCTAAGGCTGTACCGCCTTGGCAACCGCTGCCGTTGCCTCAATCAGATCGTTGACCAAGCGCTCATCGACATCCAGCAGGCCTTCGTACTCGCCCAGGTTGCGGGTGTTGTGGCATTTGTCCAGCACACGCCACACCTCGGGGCCCAGGCCCAGCGTGTGCGGCAAGACCTGAAACACGATGTAGCGGTTGGCAGCGCGGTAGCCCATGCGCCGCAGAGCCGCCAAGCACAAGGCATGCGCCGCGTTGTAGGCCAGGTCGAAACGGCTCTCTAATGCCAGCGTGGTGTTGCGCGCATCGTGCAAGCGGGCCGTGCCGGTGCGCAGCAGGCCTGCCAGTTCATTCGCGTCTGGCGCCTCTGGTTTGAGTGACTTGCCGGGGCCGCACAGGTTGTCAAGCGCGGGGTGCATGGAGTTGTTCCTCGTTGCCGATGAGCCAAATTTTGGGCTGTTGCAGGACGCGGGTGATGAAAGCGCTGTCTTGGGCAATGCGCTTGTCCCATTCGGCAGGCGCGTACAGCGTGGGGTTGACCTTTCGGCCCAGCGCCACAGTGGCACTTTCCAATGCACCAAACAGCTCGCCATAGCCCAGGCTGGGGCTGACGACCATCAGGTCCACATCGCTCTGGGCCGTGTCTTGCTGCCGCGCAACGGAGCCGTAGACAAAGGCCAGGTCAATCTGCCCGGCCAGCGGTGCAAGGCCGGCGCGCAAGGCGTCAGCCAGCCCAACGGTCTTGAGCACCAAGCCGCGCAACTCGGCAAACACCGGCGCGCTGGCATTGGCCTGGTAATGCTTCTGGTTGCCCTGCCGGGTCACCGTCAGCAAACCCGCCTCGGACAGACCGGCCAACTCCCGCTGCACCGCGCCCGAGCCAGATTGGGCCAAGGCGATGACCTCATTGGCGTAAAAACTGCGGTCTGGCGCGCCAAACAGCACCGCCAGCACGCGCTGGCGTACTTTGGGGAACAGCGCATCCGCCAATGACGTTGATGCGGGGGGAGAGATTGAAATACCCATATTGGGTTTGATCATACCCTTATTGGGTATTTTTGCGAAAGTTCACAAGGAAATATGGCTCTATCCCTTGTGGGGCATGCGCAGGCAGCTACGAAAAGCGGAGCGACTTCAAGTGGGTACCAGGTAAAACTGGCTTCCTATGCTGCTTGACGGGTGCCACGGTGTGACAAGTCTGGCTGCCCGGCCAGCAGGCCGGCGACTGAGATGTCTTCATTCAAGGCATCCCAATGCAGGCCACCCTTGCTCAGCTCCACCATGGCGCGCTGCTCAGGGGCGGCTTCCAGCAGGCGGGGGAACCAGGCCAAAGGCGCGGCAATGGTGCGTCCGTCGGACAGGCTGACCCACAGGGTGTCTTCATCGAAGCGAACGGCTTTAGGCGAAGTGCTCATTCCAGGTCCTTTCAATCAACTCTTTGTTTGTAACCACTGTCCAAATCGCCCGCGCCCGCAAAGGCTGCATTTTTCACGATAGGTACCGATTCCCGGTCAGGGTTACCCGGTCAAAAGTAAAGACATGCTCGGCGGGCACTTCTGAGCAGCAGGCAAATATGCGCCGATGGTTCTGGCCTTGACCATATCTCAGCTCGATGTTTCCTGCACAGATTGGGCAACTGGCGCTGTAGCGGACAAGGCGAATGTAGCGATGGTGCTCGTCTTTCCTCATATCGAGCTGCGCGGAATCTTCTTTCAGCTTCATCAAAGAGTCGCTCGCCAAAATGAGGCGGTCGTCCAACAGCCAGATCATTGGTCGCAGAATCATTCGCCAAAAAAGCCAACCCAACGCCACTAGCCCCACCAACACAATGACATCATTCGTTTGGATTGGTCTTTTCAACGCACCCATGGTCAAAAAAATATAGATGAAAGCAACCAATGCCATGGCAGAAAACATCATCCATGTGGCCCACAGCAAGCCACGAGCTGACTTCGTCTTAAAGGCGCCGTCTCCCAGCACCAAACGGCCAAACCAACTGAGTTCTATATCACCTGGTTTTGTCACTTCATAAGTGATGCCGAATTTCGTCGTTGTGTCATTTCGGTCATGACTTGCGGGCGCAATGGTTTTCTCAATTGAATCAACGGTGACCGGTTCAGCAAGCTCACATACTTCAAAGTACCAAGGTGCTCTGTGGCCCCCAGCTGATTCTCGTTTTTGCAGTTTGAGCCCATGGGTGTGGCCATTTCTCAGAAAGTGGGCTTCAAGATCAGCCGTTCGACCTTCCAAATATTTGCTGGGATTGGCGCGGTTGAACCATTGCTTGGCCTCGATGTACTCCCAACTCCGCTCCGGTTGACAGAGATTGGCTACATCCAATACTTCAATTTCTCGTTGTTGCTGGTTGGGCAGGTCTGCTCTAGCAAGAGTCTCAGTGGCCATCACTTTCAGAATTTTCCAGACCTTCAAGTCTGATGGCGCCATATCTAGCCACTCAATA
>CAWAFG010000007.1:0-58476 GCA_963781205.1 uncultured beta proteobacterium
GGTCGGGCGGGGTGTGCTGGCTGATGCCATGGCCGAGGTTGAAAATGTGCGTGGGGCCCGTGCCCTCGCCTTGGAAGGGCTGGCCAAAGCTGTTGAGCACCTTGACCACTTCGGTCTCGATCTGCTCGGGGTCGGCAAACAGCACATTGGGGTCCAGATTGCCTTGCAAGGCTTTTTTGTCACCCACCAAGGCGCGGGCCTTGGCGAGGTTGACCGTCCAGTCCACGCCGAGCACATCGCAGCCCAACTCGCCCATTTCCTGCAGCCACAGGCCGCCACCTTTGGTGAAAACGAGGCTGGGAATACGCACGCCGTTGTGCTCGCGCTTGAGCTGGGCCAGCACGCGCACGGTGTAGGCCAGGCTGAATTCCTGGAACGCGCCGTCGGCCAGCACGCCGCCCCAGCTGTCAAAAATCATGACTGCCTGGGCGCCGGCTTCAATCTGGGCGTTGAGGTACTGGGCGACCGAGTCGGCGTTGATTTGCAAAATCTTGTGCATCAAGTCCGGGCGCTTGTACAGCATGGTCTTGACGTGGCGGTAGTCGTCGGAGCCGGCGCCTTCCACCATGTAGCAGGCCAGCGTCCAGGGGCTGCCGGAAAAACCGATCAGCGGCACGCGCCCGTTCAGCGCTTTGCGGATGGACGTCACGGCGTCAAACACGTAGCGCAGCTTTTCCATGTCGGGCACGGCCAATTCGGCCACAGCCTCTTCGTTGCGCACATTCTTGGAGAACTTGGGGCCTTCGCCCTGGGTGAAGGTCAGGCCCAGGCCCATGGCGTCGGGCACGGTCAGGATGTCGCTGAACAAAATGGCCGCATCCAGCGGGTAGCGGTCCAGCGGCTGCAGCGTCACCTCGGTGGCGAAGTCGGGGTTGGTGGCCAGGTCCATGAAACTGCCGGCCTTGGCCCGCGTGTCGCGGTATTCAGGCAAATAGCGACCGGCCTGGCGCATCAGCCAAACAGGGGTGTGCTCGGTGGACTGGCGCAGGCAAGCGCGCAGAAAGGTGTCGTTTTGTAGGGGCGCAAAGGCGCTGGTAGTGACTTGATCGTTCATGGGGCGATTGTCGCGCAAGCGCCCGGGACGATGCCAAGGCGGGCCTGTTCAACCATCAGGCACTTGTTTTGGATCAATTTCAGCCCTGCCGATTGCGCTTCCTGGGCGGCCTGGGCGTGTTCAATGCCGAGCTGCAGCCAGATGGCTTTGGCGCCAATGGCAATGGCCTCAGTCACCACTGGGGGCACGTCTTCACTGTTGCGAAAGACGTTGACCAGGTCAATCGAGACGTGGCGGGCGGCCTCAGTGAGTGTGGGGTAGGCGGGCTCCCCCAGGATTTCGGTGGCGTTGGGGTTGATGGGGATGATGCGCCAGCCCTTGCTCTGCATGTAGCGGGTCACATCAAAGCTGGCACGGTGCGGTTTGGGGCTCAGCCCCACCACCGCGATGGTGCGGCAGGTGCTCAAAATGTCGCGCATGGTGTCAA
The DNA here is from genome assembly GCA_963781205.1 of uncultured beta proteobacterium. Taxonomy (GTDB): domain Bacteria; phylum Pseudomonadota; class Gammaproteobacteria; order Burkholderiales; family Burkholderiaceae_C; genus Rhodoferax. The sequence continues at coordinate 1,482 of CAWAFG010000007.1, forward strand.
TGTCGTTCATGGGCCTCCAGCCAAATCAAGGGGTTACAGCGTGGCCAAGGCCGCACGGACCTCGTCCACCGACAAAATTTCAGACAGCACCACCGGCGGATTCTTCGCGCTGTACAGCACGTACACCGGCACGCCATTGCGGCCCAGTTGGCCCAGCGCGGCGGTGATGGCCGGGTCGCGGCGCGTCCAGTCGGCGCGCAGCAGGGTCACGCCTTTGGCGTCCAGGTCGGCCACGACGGCGGCATCCGCCAGCGTGGTGCGCTTGTTGTACTGGCAGGTCACGCACCAGGCGGCGGTGAAATCCACAAACACGGGCGAGCCGGTGGCCAGCACCTGCTCCACCTTGCCAGGCGCCCACGCCTGCCAGCGCTCGCTGGTTTGGGCGACGCTGCCGGGGCTGGAAATTTGAGTGACATTTGAGCCAATAGCGCCCGTCAATAGAGCGGCAATAGCTATTGAAATAGTAGCAACGATCAGCCGCGTGCGCCCAGTCAAGGTGAGCGACCAGATGACCAGCGCCAGTGCCACCAACAGCGCCAGCAGGGCGCCCGCCCCGTTGATGCCGCTTTGCTGGCCCAGCACCCACACCAGCCAGACCACGGTGGCAAACATGGGGAAAGCCATGGCCCGGCGGAAGGTGTCCATCCACGCGCCGGGTCGCGGCAGGGCGCGCGCCACGGCCGGAATCAGGCTGGCTGCCAGATAAGGCAAAGCCATGCCCACGCCAATGGTGCCAAAGATCAGCAAAGCCTGGCTGGCCGGCAAGCCCAGCGCCAAGCCGAGCGAGGCGCCCATGAACGGCGCCGTGCACGGCGAGGCAATGGCCACCGCCAGCATGCCGGACAGAAACGCGTTCACCGCCGGGTTTTTGGACTCCAGCGTGGCCAGGCGGCTGGGCAGAAAATTGCCAAACTCAAACAAGCCGGCCAGATTCAGGCCAATGACCGTGAACAAGGCCGCCATGCCCGCCACCACCAAGGGTGACTGCAGCTGAAAGCCCCAGCCCAGCTGTTCGCCCGCGCTGCGCAAGCCCAGCAAGAGCGCGCCCAGTGCCACAAAAGACAGCACCACGCCCGCCGAATAAGCCAGGCCGCTGATGCGGTGGCCGCGCTGGTCATTGGCGTGGCGGGTGAAACTCATCACCTTGATGGCCAGCACCGGAAACACGCAGGGCATCAGGTTCAAAATCAGGCCGCCGATCAAGGCGCCCAGTAACGCCGCCCACAGGCTCAAAGGCAGGGCGGATGGGGTTTGCGTCACCAAGGCGTTGGCCTGCAAGGCCGCCGCCAAAGCAGGTGAGACGCCGGCGGCCGTGGCCACCGCCGGCCAGTTGCCGGACACGGCGGCCTCGGTCACAAAGCCTTGGTGGGGCGTGGTCTCGGTCGTCAGCACCAGCGGCATCACGGCGGGGCTTTGGGTGCGGTGGGCGGAGAGCGGCACGCTGGCCGTCCATACGCCGTCTTTCCAGGCTTGCGTCCAGGGGGCGGCGGTTTCAATCACTTCGGGGGTTTCAGGGAAGAAGCCCAGCGTTTGCCCGTGCAGCGTGGCGGGCAGGCCGGTGACCGATACCTTGAGTTGCTGGCCGTCCACCGTGACGCTGCTTTGGCCCTGAAGCGGGCGTGGCAGCGCTTGCTCGGCGGCAGAAAACGCACCGCCATTGATGGCGGTAGAGCTGCGCACCGGAATGCGGATCGAGAACTCGCCGTCCTGCGGAATGCACTCTTTGCGGCACACCAGCCAAGTCGCGTTGAGCTTGACCGCCAAGTCGCTTTGCAGCAGCGAAGGCTTGAACTCGGGGCCGATGGTGAGCTGCACCGGCAACAGCACTTGGCCCTCAAAGCCGTAGTTGGCCAAGGTGCCGATGCGAATTTTCTCGGGCGTGGGCCAGGCAATTTCGCTTGCCGTCACGCCGGGCGGCAGAGTCCAAGTCAGCTGCGTGGGCAGGCCGGAGTCGCCCGGGTTCTTCCAATAGGTGTGCCATTCGGGCTGGTGGGTCAGCTGCAGCCCCACCCACACCGTTTTGCCGGGGTCGGCGCCGTCGGGCGCGTGGGCCATCAGCTCGGCACGCACCTGCTCGGTGGTGACCACGGCTTGAGGCGGTTTTTGGGCGCTAGCGCCGGTGGATAGTGCGAGAGTAGCTATGAATAACGTAGCAGTCAGCAGGCGAGAGGAAAGGTGCTTGAGCGTCATTGCAGTGTCAGAGAGACGGCGAAGAGGGAAGTTCCAAAGCCGACGTTACTAAGTTAGTCGTCGGCGGGCGGTGTTTCTTGCAAAAACACCGAGGGCAGTTGTTTGGGCGCGGTAATGCGCAACTGTTTGTTGACATTTTCGCGCCCAAACACCACCTCGATGGCGGATACCGGCACGCCAAACAGCGGCGCCAGAAACCGCACCATGTGGTCGGTGGCTTTGCCCGACTTGGGCGTGGCCGTGACGCTGACCTTGAGCTGCGTGCCCTTGGGTTTGCCAATCGCGTCCTTGCTCGCACTGGGCTTGCCCAGAATGTTCACCACCAGCACCTCGCCTTCCCACGCAAAGAACGATTCGCCCGTGGCGTTGCGAACCGGGCCGCGGCTCATGGGGTGCTGGCCGTTGCCGTCATCGGCATGATGAGGCCGTCGGTCAGCATCAAGGTCTCAAACGGTTGGTGCGGGCTGTGCATGGCGCTATTTTGCCAAGTTGGTTTGGCTTGCAAGCAATTGATTCAAACGGACTGATCAAAGGTTGTTCCACCCAATTCGCCAACCTTTTTGCCAACTTGTTGCATCGACCGGTTGAATCCAAGACCAGCCGCCGTCACTCAGCAGCGATGGGCTTCAAGAGGTGCCGAGCGACTCTTATCCGCCAAGGCGCCCGGCTCTTCGCGACCCGATACGGTCTTTCGCCCAAGGTCCGCTAAGTGGTCGCTCAAATCTTCAGCATCATGGCAATCCCCGTACTGGGGCAGTCTGATCCACAGCCTTGATTGCAAGTCACATGGTCGCTTTGCAATCTTCATCTGTCGATCAAGGATGACCGCTAGCAGGACACCACTTATGCAGCACAAATGGACAATGGCCCGCAACTTCGCGGATGGTGAAATTCAGCAGAGCAATCACCGAATGCGGTAATTTTTGCTCCAGCCCGTGTCTGCGACAACGCGCTATAGCTGCCCAGTGAGCCGCTCGGACAGAAAACGGACCAGGGCGGAAACACGAGAGGCCAACGCTTCCTGTTTATAGAACACCGCCCACACCGGCTGCGACCAGGGAAGCGTTTCTGATTCCAGTATGGGGACTAGGTGGCCATTCGATACATCCTGCCGGGTCAGAAAATCGGCGAGGCAAACCACGCCGCCCCCCGTCAAGGCCAAGTGCCGCAGGGTTTCGCCGCTTGAGGCCGCAATCACCGGGTGCACAGGCAGGCCACCACCACCTTCTTGGGGCAACGGCCAGATGTTGAGCGAATTGGGTGCAGTGAAGCCAAGCAGCCGATGCCGCTTCAGCGCTTCGACATGGGTTGGCGTACCGTGTGTGGCCAGATATGCAGGGGATGCCAGAACGCGAAGGCGGCTGGAACCCAGCTGTCTGGCATTCAGGGTGGAGTCGGCCAAGGGGCCGATGCGAATGGCCAGATCGGCCCGCTCATCGATCAGATCAACCACGGTTTCTCCGCTGATCAATTCGAGCCGTACCAGTGGGTAGGCATCCAGAAAGTCCGCCATCAACGGGGCTATCAAGTGGTCCAGAACGGGCGTGGCCGCATTGAGGCGAACCAAGCCTGAGGGTTGGGACAGACGGGCAGCCAGTTGATCTTCCGTGTCTTGCAAGTCAGAGATGATTTTCCTGGCGCGTGCCAGCAACCACTCTCCTTCTTCTGTCAGGTTCAGTCGCCGGGTTGTTCGCTTAATCAGCGTCATGCCGAGCTGCGCTTCCAGCCGCGAAATGGTTCGACTGACCCCCGATGGAGTCTGCCCAAGCCGATCAGCAGCAGCAGAAAACGAGCCTGAATCAATGATGGATACAAGGCTAATCAGCGCATCTACACTCAACATTATTGACTCCAGATCAAAGGTGTAATGTAGCTGAAGCGATTTTTCTTTGGTGGCAATCCGCCCAAACTCCGGGACATCGTTTACTCACTCTGGAAAAAATCATGCCTCTCGCACTATGGGCGCTGACACTCAGCGCCTTCGCTATCGGAACGACTGAGTTCGTGATTGTTGGACTGATTCCAACCATCGCGGCCAGCCTGAATGTCTCTGTTCCTTCGGCCGGCTTGCTGGTCAGTCTCTATGCCCTGGGCGTCGCCGTAGGCGCGCCGGTGCTTGACGGCGTTGACGGGACGGATGCCACGCAAACAACTGTTGTTGGGCTTGATGGCCTTGTTCACCGTTGGTAATCTGGTGGCGTGGATGGCGCCGGGCTATGAGGCCCTCATGGCGGCGCGGGTTCTCACCGGACTGGCACACGGCGTGTTCTTTTCCATAGGCTCCACCATCGCCACCAGCCTGGTGCCCAAGGAAAAGGCGGGCAGTGCCATTGCCTTGATGTTCACCGGACTGACTGTTGCGCTGGTCACCGGGGTGCCGCTCGGCACGTTCATCGGCCAGACCTTTGGCTGGCAAGCCACCTTTCTGGCCGTCTCCATGTTGGGCGCGATCGCGTTTGTCGGCAGCTGGATTTTGGTGCCGAACAACCTGGCACAAAGCACGCCGGCCTCGCTGATGGCGCAGTTCGCGGTGCTGAAAAAGCCGCGCCTGCTGCTGGTATACGCCATGACAGCCCTGGGCTATGGTGGCTCGTTCATCGCCTTCACCTACCTCGCGCCGATTTTGCAAGAAGTATCCGGCTTCTCTGCGGGCAGTGTCAGCCTGGTCATGCTGGTGTATGGCGTGTCGGTGGCGTTTGGCAACATCTGGGGCGGCAAACTGGCGGACAAAAAAGGTCCGATTGGGGCGCTTCAAATTGTCTTTGCGCTGCTCGCTCTGGTGTTGTTTGCGCTGACTTTCACTGCCTCCAATACTTGGCTTGCGCTGGCAACGGTCTTGGCATGGGGTGCTGTCGCCTTCGGCAACGTACCTGGCTTGCAGGTGTATGTGGTGCAGCGTGCTGAGCTGGATGCCCCCAAGGCGGTGGATGTTGCCTCAGGCTTGAATATCGCCGCGTTCAATGTCGGGATTGCAGGTGGCGCCTGGGGCGGTGGGCTGATCGTTACTCAATTTGGTCTGATGGCGACACCTTGGGTAGGTGCGCTGGTTGTGCTCGGCGCACTGGGGCTGACAACGCTGGCCGGGCGGTTGGATCGCCGAGATGGTATCCACTCGAGCGCCAGGCCAACCCATGCCGTGGTGGGCCACTAGATTCAGGTTGATCCTCGATTGGGCCTAATCCTGACCAATTCACCTGACCGCCAGGTCTGGACTGCAACGTCAAGGTCTCGAAGTTCACTCTCTCGAGAGCTTGGCCGACTGCAAGGGGCATAAAGCGGCCCCCCGAATTGGCTTCGAGGTAGGTTGGCCAAGGCAGCCTGGTGCAGTTTCAAGTTCGCCTTCAATTCGCTATGCCGTGAATGTCAACGACCTGAACCGTTGATCAGCCCTTCGCATGGCCCAGAGATTGACAGGATTCAACGCGGCAACCCGAGAGCACAAGTCCCATTTCGGGCGGTGCATTCGATAATGCAGCCATGTCCCTCGCTCTATCTGCCGCCGCTGGCGTGCCTTCTGTTGTTCTGTGTACGCTCAACGCCAAGTACATCCACGCCTCGCTTGGCCTGCGTTACCTGCTGGCCAATATGGGGGATTTGAAGCCGCTCACGGTGTTGCGCGAGTTCACCATTGCCCGCCAACCGCAAGAGGTGCTGGACGAGTTGCTGGCCACGCTGGGCCCGGCGCAGGCCGGCCGCACGCAGGTGATTGGCTTTGGTGTGTACATCTGGAACGTGACGCAGACCGAGGCGCTGCTGCGCTTGCTGAAAGCGCAGCGCCCTGACATCAAGGTGGTGCTGGGCGGTCCGGAGGTGAGCCACGAGGTGGACGAGCAAGCCATCGTGCGCCTGGCGGACCATGTGATTACCGGCTGGGGTGACACCAGCTTTCCCAAGCTGTGCCGCGCCTTGTTGCACGGCCCCAAGCCCTTGATGAAGGTGATGGCCGGCGAGCAGGCGCCGCTGGAGCAAATCGTTTTGCCCTATGACGAATACACCGAGGCCGACCTGGCGCACCGCCTCTTGTATGTCGAGGCGTCGCGCGGCTGCCCCTTCAAGTGTGAGTTTTGTCTGAGTTCGCTGGATAAAACCGCCACGGCCTTTGATCTGGATGCCTTTTTGGCGCAGATGCAGGGCCTGTACGCTCGCGGCGCGCGCAACTTCAAGTTTGTGGACCGCACCTTTAATCTGAAGATCGATGCATCGGTGCGCATCCTTCAGTTCTTTTTGGACCGACTTACTGACGATTTGTTCGTGCACTTTGAGGTGATTCCGGACCACCTGCCGGACCGGCTCAAGGCCATGATTGCGCAGTTTCCGCCCGGCGTGCTGCAGTTTGAGGTGGGCATTCAGAGTTTTAACTTGGACGTGCAAAAGCGCATTTCCCGCAAGCAGGACAACGCCAAGACTGTGACCAATCTGGGTTGGCTGGTGAATGAGAGCAACGCCCACTTGCACACCGACTTGATTTTTGGCCTGCCCGGCGAAACGCTGGAGAGCTTTGCCGAAGGGTTCAATCAGTTGCACGCGCTCAAACCCCATGAGATTCAACTCGGCATTCTCAAGCGCCTGCGCGGCACGCCCATTGCCCGCCACACCATTGAATATGGCATGGTCTATGAGACCGATCCGCCCTACACCGTGCTGCAAACCAACGCGGTGGACGCGCAGACGATGCAGCGCTTCACCCGCTTTGCCCGTTATTGGGACTTGGTGGCGAACTCCGGGCGCTTTACCCAGACGCTGGCGGTGCTGTTGGATGCGCCCTCGCCATTCCATGGCTTCCTGGACTTTGCCGACTGGCTGTGGCTCACCACGGCCAAAACCAGTGGTTTGTCGCCCGAGATGCTGGTCGACGCATTGGCCGACTACCTGTGCAGTCAGCGCGGCTTGTCGCTGGAAACGGCGCAACACACCTTGTTGGCTGACTATGTGGCCAGCGGCGCCCGTGCCAACCCCAAAGCCTTGCAAGGACTGCTTCCGCGCCGCGAAGCGCCCGCAACCGGTGGCGGCAAGGGGTTGGCCCAGCGCCAGGAACGCCACGGCGCCGCGCAGCGGGCCGAAGCCACCCTGCCATGACCGAAAATAGCGCCATGCAAAACCTACCTTCCTGCCCCCAGTGCACGCTTGAAAACACTTATCTAGACGGCGACAACTACATCTGCCCCGATTGCGCCTACGAGTGGCCGGCCCAAGCCGCCGCTGACGACACCGAGGCCAGCGCCGTCATCAAAGACGCCAACGGCAACCCGCTGGCCGACGGCGACGCCGTCATCCTTATCAAAGACCTGAAGGTCAAAGGCTCGTCCACCGTGCTGAAAAAAGGCACCAAGGTCAAAAGCATTCGCCTCGTGTCGGGCGACCACGAGGTCGATTGCAAGATGGACGGCGGCAGTTACATGCTGAAGGCCGAGTTTTTGAAAAAAGCATAAGCTCAAGTCCACTTCTTTCATTCACCAGAATCCCGCCATGACTCCTTCTTCCCGATTCTGGGCCGACCTCAGTACCCTTGAGTTTGCCGACCGCTTGTCCAGCGGCGCCGCTGCCCACACCGTGGCGGTGCTGCCTGTGGCCGCCACCGAGCAGCATGGGCCTCACCTGCCTGTGAGTGTGGACACGGTGCTGGTCGATGGTGTGGTGAGCGCAGCGCTGCCGCACTTGGCGCCAGAACTGGACGTGCTGTTTTTGCCCACCCAAGCTGTGGGCTTCAGTCCGGAGCATGCGCGCTTTCCGGGCACGCTCACCCTCAAGTCCGACACGCTGGTTCGCCTGTGGACCGAGATTGGCGAGTGTGTGGCTGCGGCCGGTGTGAAGAAACTGGTGCTGTTCAACGCCCATGGCGGGCAGGTCAGCTTGATGGACATCGTGGCGCGTGATCTGCGGGCGCGGTTGGACATGCTGGTGTACAGCGTGAGCTGGTTCAACCTGCCTCTGGTGGATGCACAGGGCGGCAATGTGAATGAGTTGTTCAGTGCCGAGGAGCATCGCTTTGGCATTCACGCCGGCGATGTGGAAACTTCCATGATGCTGGCGCTGGACCCCGCCCATGTGGACATGGCCAAAGCCCGGAACTTTCACTCGACCTCGCAAGACCGGGCGGCGCAGTTTGATATTTTGGGCAATGGCAAAAGCGCCAAGCTGGGCTGGCAAACCCAGGACTACAACCCGGCTGGCGCCGTGGGCAATGCTGCTGCGGCCACAGCAGACAAGGGGCAGGTGCTGGTCGATGCCGCTGGGTTGGGCCTGGCCCGCCTGCTGGCCCAAGTGCATCAGCTGCCTTTGAGCACGCTGGTGGCTGCGCCCGATTTTTCGCAGCGCTAAGTCGCGGCTTTCACATGTTGGCACCTTTTGATTTACTGGCCCTGGGCGCGGCCGCCTGTTGGGCTGTGGGCAGTATTTTGTCGGTCACCCCGGCGCGTCACCTGGGGGCGTTTGCGTTTTCCCGCTGGCGCATGTTGATGGTGGCGGTCATGCTGTGGTCGGTCTCCTTGCTGAGCGGGGGCTGGCGCTCGTTAGACACCGAGATTTGGGGCGTGATGGCCATCAGTGGCTTGATTGGCATCTTTGTGGGCGACACCGCCTTGTTTGCCGCCATGAACCGGCTCGGCCCCCGCCGGGCCGGGGTGCTGTTTGCCACGCATGCGGTGTTCAGCGCCTTGCTCGGCATCTGGCTGTTGAATGAACACATGAGCCTCCAAGCCGCGTGGGGCGCTGCTTTGACGGTGATTGGCGTCATGGCCGCCATTGTGCTGGGCCGGCGCAAGGAAGAGCAGCATGCCTGGGAGTCGGATCAGGGGAGTGTGGGCACGGGTGTGGTGCTGGGGCTGGTGGCGGCCCTGTGTCAGGCGCTGGGCTCCTTGATTGCGAAACCCATGATGGGCCCCGCAGTGGACCCGGTGAGCGCCTCGGCCCTGCGGGTCACGGTGGCCTGCTTTGCGCACTTCTGTTTGTTGTGGGCGGGCTTTCAGGCCTCCAAGGCGCACAACCCCTTGACGCCGCGTATTGCCGCGCAAACGGCCGTCAACGGCTTCATCGCCATGGGCGTGGGCATGACGATGATTCTCACTGCCCTGCAAAAAGGTGATGTGGGCATGGTCGCCATTCTGTCGTCGGTGTCGCCCGTGCTGGTGCTGCCGCTCTTGTGGTGGCGCCTGGGGCGCGCGCCAGCGGTCGGGGCCTGGGTGGGGTCGGCGTTGACGGTGGTGGGAACCGGTCTGATTCTGCTGCGCTAAGCCCCGCGCGGCGCCGGGCCTGAATAGGGCTAATTGCAATAATTTGTTGCAGTGCAACAAAAAGCTTGCATCGTTTTGGGTTTTCCCTATAATTCGTTCTATGCTGCACTGCAACATAAATGCCCGGAAGGGGTTGCGCCGCAGAAACTGTCACACTTAAGGAACTCATCATGATGAACTTCAAACCTGAACAATTCGCCGCTACCCAACAAGCTAACCTGGAAGCTTTCCAGGGTCTGTCCACCAAAGCCTACGAAGGTTTTGAGAAGATGGTTGAGCTGAACATGGCTGCCTCCAAAGCCCTGTTGGGTGATTCTTTTGCCCACGCACAAGCTGTGCTAGCCGCTAAAGATCCTAAAGAATTCATGGACCTGCAAGCCAGCCTGGTTCAGCCTTTGGCTGAGAAGACTGTCGCTTACGGCCGTCACGTGCAAGCCATCGGTACCGACACAGGTTCCGATCTGAGCAAAGCCTTTGAGTCCAAAGTTGCTGAAGCCCAGTCCACTTTCACCAAAGCGGTGGAAAACCTGACTAAAAACGCACCTGCTGGCTCCGAAGCCGCTGTGGCCGCATTCAAGAACGCTTTGAGCACCAGCCAAAACGCCATGGAAACAGCCCAGAAGGCCGTCAAGCAAGCCATGACGACTGCTGAAAGCAACTTCACTGCTGCCACTGAGCAAGCTGTGAAAGCTGCTTCTAAGGCAACATCGAAGTAATCAATCCCTTGGCCCTGGTGGCCAGGCATTGAGAAAAAAAGCACCCTAGGGTGCTTTTTTTTGGTCAGGTGGCAACGATTGCCACCCAGGCAAAGAAACCTCAGTGCCCGCCACCCAGGTAAGCGGCCCTCACAGCCGGGTCGTCCCGCAATTGCGCGGCAGGCCCGTGAACCGAGATCACGCCGTTTTCCAGCACGTAGCCGTAATCAGCCACGGCCAGCGCGGCCGCAGCAAACTGCTCGACGAGCAACATCGTCACCCCTTCTGATTTCAGGCGCGCAATGATGCGAAACACCTCTTCGACCAGGATGGGGGCCAGCCCCATGGACGGCTCGTCCAGCAAAATGACATCGGGGTTGAGCATCACCGCCCGCGCCATGGCCAGCATTTGTTGCTCGCCGCCCGACAGCGTGCCCGCCAACTGGGTTCTGCGCTCTTTCAACCGGGGAAACAACTCCAGCGCCCGTTCAAGGTCTGCGGGAACATCACCTCTGGGGCGGCTACCGGTCAAACGAGGGAAGGCGCCCAACGTCAGGTTGTCGGTCACGGTCATTGTTGCGAAAACCCGGCGGCCCTCGGGCGAGTGAGCCAGGCCCAATTTTGCAATGTGATACGACTCCAGGCCATCAATTCGCTTTTCGTTGAGACTGATCGTGCCACCTGTGGGCGCAATCATGCCGCTGATCGCCCGCATGGTGGTGGTTTTTCCCGCGCCGTTGGAGCCAATCAGTGTGACCACTTTGCCACGGGGAACCGACATGGAGATGCCGTGCAGCACTTGCACTTTGCCGTAACCGGCAGAGAGATTTTCAATATTTAACATGGGTTGATCCTTCGGGTTCGCTCAGTGGGCGGGCGCTGCCGCTTCGCCACCCAGGTAGGCTTCGATGACTTTGGGGTCTGCCTGCACTTGGGCCGGCAAGCCTTCGGCAATCTTTTGGCCAAAGTCGAGCACCGAGACGGTGTCGCACATGCTCATGACCACGTCCATGTGGTGTTCAATCAGAATGACGGTCACGCCATGCTCGCGGATCTTGCGAATGATGGTCACCAGCTCTTTGATGTCGGGCGCGGTGAGCCCGGCTGCGGGCTCGTCCAGCAGCAACAACTGCGGGTCAAGCGCCAATGCCCGGGCAATTTCCAGCAGCCGCTGCTTGCCGTAGGGCAGGTTGCGCGCCTCTTCATGCGCCAGTGAGGCCAGTCCCACAAACTCAAGAAGCGCCATTCCGCGCGCGGTGGCCAAGCGGTTCTCACGCTTGTACTTTGGCAAATGCAGGGCAACGTCCACCAGGTTGCTGCCAAAGGTGTGGTGCAGGCCAACCATCACGTTTTGCAGGGTGGTCATTTCGCCAAACAACTGCACGTTCTGGAAGGTTCGGGCCACGCCCGACAAGGCAATGTCAGAGGAGGTGCGGCCGACGAGTGACGCATCGGCGAACATGACGTTGCCGGCGGTGGGCACATAAATACCCGTCAGAACGTTCATCATCGTGCTCTTGCCGGAGCCATTGGGGCCGATCAAACCGTGAATCGTGCCGCGTTTGACGACCAAGTCCACGTTGTTGAGTGCCTTGAGTCCACCAAACTGCATCAAGATGCCGCTGGCACGCAACAATTCTTCGTTGCCGCCCTTGGCGACTGTCAACGCACCATGGGTTGCTGGCAATGCCGCAGAGTCTTCACTTTCGGCGTCGTCAGTGGGGTGCGAGCGAATATTGAGGGCAAGGCGCAGGAATCCGACGATGCCGTCCTGCAGGTAGTAAACAACGAAAAGGGTAATCAGGCCAAATATCGAGAGCCGCCAGTCAGTCATGGTTTGCAACTGGAAGGACAGGGCCGCCAGCGCAATGGTGCCCACCACGGGAATCGCGGCCGTCTTGGCGCTGGCTTTGCCTCGTTTCAACGCGACGATGGCGCCCACCAGCACAACAACCGCCAGCAACACGGCGAACCAGCGGAACATCTCAATATCGTCCAGGAGCTTGGGCAGCAGCACCACAATGGCGGCCCCCAGCATGGCGCCTGAGCGTGTTTTGCGACCGCCCATGATCACGGCCAGCAGGAACATGACCGTGAGCTCGAAGTTATAAGTGTTGGGCGAAATGTACTGCTCTGAATAGGCGTACAGCGAGCCAGCAAGACCAGCCAAGCCGGCACTGATGACAAAGGCGTAGACCTTGTAGCGGTAGACCGAAACGCCCATGCAGTCGGACGCCACGGGGCTGCCGCGCAGTGCTTCGAAAGCCCGCCCCAGGTGCGAGCGCAGAACGCGGTGCACAAAGATCAAAGACAGGATCAGCATGACGGCGACGACCCAGAAGAACTCGCGCTCGCCCAGCTTCACGCCAAAGAGGACGGGTTTCGTCAGTGTGATGCCCAGCGGGCCTTCGGTCAGGAAGCTCATCTCGTTGATCAGAATCTGGATGATGGTGCCAAAGGCCAGCGTGACCATGGCCAGATAAGGGCCGGTCACCCGCAGCGCCGGCAATGCCAACAAGGCGCCAAAGGCGGCCGTGACGGCGATAGAGGCCGGCAGAGTGACCCACAAACTGGCCCCCAGTTTGAAGACCAGAACACCTGCGGTGTAGGCGCCGATTCCAAACAGGCCGGCGTGTCCCAGCGAGACTTGCCCGGTGTAGCCAACCACAATATCAAGCCCAAACAGCACGATCGCGTAGATCATGATGGTCTCTAACAGGTGGATGTAGTACGGGTTGTGAAACGCAACCGGGAACAGCATGAGCGCGGCAATGCCCGCGACGGCCAGGAGTGTGTGTTTGGGCTTCATGCTCAGACTTTCTTGATGGCAGATTTGCCGAAGAGACCTGCCGGCTTCACGGCAAGTACCACCAGCAGCAAGAGGAGGCCGGGTACATCTTTGTAGCCCGTGGACAAATAAAAGCCTGTGGTGGTTTCGGCAATGCCAAGGATCAAGCCACCCACCACGATGCCCATGCCGCTGGTGAGTCCGCCAATGATGGCCACGGCAAAAGCTTTCAGGCCCAGCACGGCGCCCATGGTGGAGCCAGTCAGTGTGAGTGGCGCAATCAGCACGCCCGCAAAGGCGGCGGTCATGGACGACAGGGAGTAGGAGAAGGTGATGACCAGTGCGGTGTTGATGCCCATCAACTTGGCCGCATCGCGGTCATTGAAGGTCGCCACCACCGCCTTGCCGTAGATGGAGCGCCGGTTGAACACCTCGACCGCCAGCATCATGGCCAAAGCGCCAAAAACCACCAAAATTTCCATCGGCAGCACATTGGCGCCAAGAAAATGCAACGGCGACTCGGGCAGGGGGCTGGGAAATTTCAGGTCGTCGCGACCCCAGACGTTCTCCGCCACGTTTTTGAAGATGATGCCCAGCGCGATGGTTGACATGATCCAGCCAAACTCCGACTTCATCTTGATGGCCGGGCGCACGCCAATGCGTTCAACGAAGGCGCCCTGGAGTGCACCAAAGAGGCAAACGAGCGGAATCATGACCCAGTAGTTCACGCCCAACCCAACCAAAGTCAGGCCGACCAGGGCGCCCAGCATCAAGGCGTCTCCCTGGCCGAAGTTCAGCGTATCTGAGGTCGCAAAAGTCAGTTGGTAGCCGAACGCAATGACGGCATAAATCATGCCGAGTGCGATCCCGCTGAACACGAGTTGGGTAAATATTTGCATGGCGGATTCCTGGGATTCAGTCTGTCGCGACGCGCGCGAAAAACCGCTGCCGGCATCAATGCCGGCAGCGTGCTCAAAAGCCTGTGCGGCCTTTCTCTTACTTCTTGATGGCCAACGCGCCCTTGGCGTTGACATCTTTCACGCGAACCTCAGACGCTTTTTTCTGGTCATCCGGGTAGGCATAGACCACGCGTTGGCCTTTGACCTCACCAAACACAGGAATGTTGGCGGTGATCGCTTCGTGGTCCTTGGCGGTGAAGGGCTTGTTGTAGGTGGTCACAACGCCGTCCACTGGCGTTTTCAGGTCTTCCAGTGCGGCCTTGATTTTGGGGCCGTCTGTGGAGGCCGCCTGTTTGATGGCGGCCGCCAGCAGGTAGACCGAGTCATAGCCTTGTGCGGCTGATACAGGGGAGTCGATGCGGCTGTTTTTGGGGTTGAAAGTCTTCAAGTAATTGACGATGAAGGACTGGCGCTTGGGCGTGGTGGGTTCCTGGATAAAGGTTTGCGGCATGCGGGCGCCTTCGCCGCCAGGGCCGGCGTTGTCAATGAAGTTGGCCATCGACAAGGTCCAGCTGCCCACCATGGGCACTTTCCAGCCCAGCTTGGTCATGCCGTTGGCGATTTGCGCCAGCTCAGGTCCGATGGCGTAGGTCAGTACCACTTCGGCGCCTGCCTCTTTGGCCTTGAGGAGCTGGGGGGTCATGTCCACATCCTTGATGTTGAACTTCTCAATGGCCACGGCCTTGATGCCTTTGATCTCCAATGCCTTTTCCAGATCCGAACGACCGAGTTGGCCGTAGTTGGTCGAGTCCGCCAGGATGGCGACTTTCTTGAACCCGCGGCGGGTCACCGCCTCTTCCACAATCATCGGTGCCTGGATGCTGTCATGCGCGGCATTGCGGAAGATGTAGTTCTCGGGTTGGTCGTCGAACTGGTGTGTCACGGCGGAACCCGTGGCCACGTTGTTCATGACGGGAATCTTGGCTTCCTGGTAAAAACGCTGTGAGGCCAGTGCCACGCCGGTGTTGATGTAGCCCACGGTGGCGGCGACTTTTTCCTTGTTGATCAGCTCCTGCGCAATCTGCACGCCGCGCTCATTCTTGGCTTCATCGTCCCGCTCAATCAGCTGAATCTGGCGACCCAACACCCCGCCGGCCTTGTTGATCTCATCGGTGGCCATGCGCACGCCGTCCCGCATGCTGACGCCCATCGAGGACGAGCCGCCCGTGAACGGACCGGCAACCCCAATTTTGATGGGTTCGGCGGCCAGTGCGAAGGTGGCAGAGGCGGCGAGCGCGACTGCGCTCAGAGTGAGTTTTGCGTAAATGCTTTTCATCGTTGTCTCCGTGCCCTGCAGGGCGTTAGTTGGTCTGCAGAGACGGAGTTTGCGCTGTGGCGCGCCCGCCCGCCAGCGTTTCAATACGTAGTGGGCACTGGTGGCCTTACGTACTGGAAAACCCTGAATTCAGCGATTGGGTGGCGTGGAACCACTGCGGCGGCTGGCGTGCTCGACGGCATATTTGATGAGATCGGCCTGCGTTTCCAGGTCGAGCTTTCGGCGAATGTTTTGCCGGTGTGCTTCCACCGTGCGCACGCTCAGGTCCAGGGTGCGCGCAATTTGCTTGCTGGACTGGCCGTCGGCCAAAAAGGCGAGGATGTCTTGCTCGCGAACCGACAAACTGCTGCGCGGCGCGGGCGCCTTGAAAAGACGTTGCGCCATGTCAACGCCGAGATAAGTGCCGCCATTTGCCACGGTCCGCAGCGCGGTGAGAATCTCTGACGCAGGGGCGTCTTTGAGCACATAGCCGCGCGCGCCAGCCTGAAGCGCGCGCTGGGCGTATTCAACGCTGTCATACATGCTGAGCATCAACACGGCCAATTGGGGCGCCCGTTCCAGCAGCATGGCTGCCAGCTCGATGCCGTTGATGTCTTTCATGCCAATGTCCATGAGGGCCAGCGTGGGGGCGCAGCTGTCCAGCGCGGCCAGTGCCTCGGCGGCATTGCCAGCCTCGCCGACGACGGTCATGTCGGACTCGCTGGCCAGTCTTGATTTCAGACCATCGCGAACGAGGGGGTGGTCGTCCACCAGCAGGAGTCGAATCATGGCGAGGTTCTCGGTGAGGCAGGTGGGTTGAAATTCTTGATCGCCGCGGTCGGCAGGACGGCGGTGATGCAGGTGCGACCCGGCTTGGAGTACACCGTGAGTTCGCCGCCAATGGTTTCAATGCGTTCGCGCATATTGCGCAGGCCGATGCCCCGGCGAGGGTGCTCGCGGATGGACTCCACGTTGAATCCGCAGCCATCGTCTTCGATGTTGAGAAGCAGGGCTTGCGCGCTGAAAGACAGGCGCAGATCAATATGGCGGCTGGCCGCGTGCTTGAGGGTGTTGGCCATCGCCTCCTGCGTGATTCGAAACAACATGGTTTTCACATCGTCCGGCAAATCGGGCAGCGTACCCTGCGTTTCCATGGTGAACGTGATGTTGGCGGGACGACAAGTTTCCTCGCCCAGGCTTTGCAAGGCGGCGGGCAAGCCCAGGGTGTCCAGCATCACGGGGCGCAAGCGGTGTGACATGCCGCGGACTTCCAGCAGGGCTTCTTTCAGTCGCTCCAGCGCCCGTGTCAGGGGAGAGCGCACGGCCTCATTGCTGCCTTCCATGCGGTCCAGTGCGGACTCGATCAGCAGTTTGATCACCACCAGCGTCTGACCCGTTCCGTCATGCAACTCTCTGGACAGGTAAGCGCGCTCTTCTTCTTGCGAGCTCACCACCTGGCGGGCGAGCAGCTTCAGCTTGGCATCGCTGACGCGGCGTTCGGTGAATCGGAACACCATCGTGGCGGCAAAGATCAGCGCCACGCCCAGTCCGCCGGCGCCCGCAATCCAAAGCAGCGTCGCATGCACGTTGCGCTCCAGCTCAAGGTCGAGCTGGACCATGGCCGTATCAATGTCATCCAGGTACATGCCGGTACCAATCATCCAGCCCCAGCGTTCCAGCACTGTCACATAGCCCAGCTTGGGCGCCTCCACTTGGGTGGACGGGCGCAGCCAGTGATAAACCACAAAACCGCCGCCCGTGCGGGCGCGTTCGAGCAGCATGCGAATGGTGGGTTCACCGTGGGCGTCGCGCATCTCGACGAGGTTTTTGCCGACCAGTTCGGGTTGGCGCGGGTGCATGAGGTTGGTGCCCGTCATGTCATAAAGGTAGAAGTAGCCGTCGGGCCCGTAGTCCAGGTGGGCCAGTTGCTGCATCACCTGCTTCTTGATCTCGTCGTCGTCACGCCCCTGGTTGTACAGCGGGCTGACGGTGCTCATGGCCAGGGCAACGTAGTGCCGCAACTCCTCTTGCTTGATCGCCATGATGGCGGTGCGAAGTTGCAGGCGTCGGCGCTCTGCAAGGCTGCTTTGCTCGGACAGCAGTGCCCAGGCGATCAAGATCAGCGATGCCAGCAGGGGCACCAAGGCCAACGTGACAAATTTGTATTGCAATCGCAAAGGGGCGTCCCACAGTGAGGAAAGTGGAATTATCACGCCGAAGCGCGATTGGCGGACTCACCTTGACGGGGACGAGAGGGGTCGGGCTGCGAGCGGTCTCTAGCCCGAGGTTGTCAAGCGTAGGTGACCCAATCGGCCTGATCCGGGTGGTCCAGATGGGGCAGGGCATTGAAGGTGAGCAGGGAGTGGCGTGAGCGGGTGAAAAGAAATTCACTCACCGCGCTGTTGCGAATGCGCATATTGAGGTCGATGGTGGTCGCCACCGGCGCCTCCAGCACGTGGCTGATGGCGGTGGAAATCGGGCCGCCGCTGGAGACCAGCAACACATTGCCCTGGTAATTGGCACGCACATGGTCCAGCGCGCTGGTCACGCCGTTTTGAAAGTCAACCCAGCTGGGCATGCCGCGCGGGCTCGTCTCACCCTGCATCCACAGTTTCAGTCCGTCTCGCAACAGGCGAAAGTGCTGGCGGTAACCCTCGGGCGTGCTGGGGTGGGGGAGCGGCTCGGTGCGTGGAACCGAGGCCATGATCGCGTCACTGTCATATTCGTTGAGTCCGGGCCAGGTGAGCGCCTTGGCGAGCGGGGTGGCGGGGTCGGCCGATTCCGCCATGCCGGCCAAGATGCCTTCATGGGTTTGGGCGTGGCGGCGCAAGGTGCCGGTCAATACGGCCTCAAATTGCAGACCTTTTTGTTTGAAATACTGACCCAGTTGCTGGCTTTGACGCACGCCCAGCGGGCTGAGTTGGTCGTAATCGGCTGCACCCAGCGAGGCTTGACCGTGGCGTACTAAATAAAGATTTCCCATGATCAGACTGTAGGTGAAATCAAGCTCCAGCCCTTGTCCCCGCTGCGACGCCAGCTATAAATTTAGAAGCTATTTGAGGCCGCCCATAGCGGAGGTCCAATCGGTGTCAAAGCTTGACTTGGCCTTCAACACAAGTCACCGAGTTGCCGCCCACCCAAATTTGACCTTGGGCATCCTGCTCAATATGGACTTGGCCGTCTCGCCCCAGGCAGCTGCCTTGCGAGGCCAGGTAGGTGCTGGGCGCGTGCCCGTCGGCAATCAGCCACTGGGCCAGGGCGGCGTTCAGGCTGCCGGTCACAGGGTCTTCGTTCACGCCCATGGCGGCGGCAAAGGCGCGCACCTCCATCGATGCCTCTAACGCCTCACTGCGCGGACCAAAGGCGCGGGCTTCGCGGTTGGAGCGTGCTATTAAATTGCTAGCTGCTTGCGCTTGTTCTATGCCCGCTACACCCACTTTTTGCCCCAAATTCTTGAGGGAAAGGTGGTTGGGGGTCAGTTCCAGCACAGTCTGGGGCGAATCCAGCAGCAGACCCAAAAATACCGGGCCGTTGTCCAGCACTTGGGCTGCCAGAATCTGTTGGGTTTTGAGGCCCAGCGCGGCGGCCACACGCGCCAGCAAGGCGGGGGCGGGGTCGCTGCGGGTGAGCGGCGGTGCGGCAAAAGCCAGGCGCGTGCCGTCGCGGCGAATTTTGACCAGCCCAACCCGGCATTCCTGCACGATGGTGTCGCTGTGTTGAGGCGTGCCACCTGCCTGCAGCCAGGCGTGGCAACTGCCCAAGGTAGGGTGGCCAGCAAAGGGCAGTTCCATGTTGGGCGTGAAGATGCGAACCTGGTAGTCCGCGCCCCGGGCGGCAGCCTCTGGGCTGGGGGGCGTCAGAAACGTGGTTTCGGACAGGTTGGTCCAGTGCGCAAAGTGCTGCATCTCGGCGTCGCTCAAGTCCGAGCCGTCCAGCACCACCGCCAGCGGGTTGCCCAGGTAGGGCACGGCGGTGAATACATCCACTTGTTTGTAAGAGCGTTGCTTCATGGTGGGTTCAGACGAGAAAAAAGACAGCCCCGAGTGTGCCGCTTACAGCGTGACCCGTCCATCCACGCAGGTGACGCTGGCCCCGCCAACCCAAATGTCGGCGCCGTCGCGGGTGATTTGCACGCGGCCAGCGCGGGCCAAGGCCGTGCCTTGGGCGGCGAGGTAGGTGCTGGGGGCAAGCCCGGCGCCCATCAACCACTGGGCCAGGGCCGCGTTCAGGCTGCCGGTGACCGGGTCTTCCACCAGGCCGTTGTTGCCGGGGAAAAAAGCGCGCACTTCAAAGGCGCAGTCGTGGTCCGCGGGGTGCGGGCCCACGACACCAATGTCCAAGCCTGCGAGCACTGCAACGTCGGGTTTGAGCGCCAGCACTTGGGCGGCCGTTGAGAGCATGACAGCCCGCCAACCCGGGCCGTTGTCGCACCAGGCGTGGTGCAGGATGTCGCTGCGCGCTAGCCCTAAGCCACGGGCGATGAGGGCCACGTCAGCCTCGTCCAGCGGGCCGCTGCGCTTGAGCGCTGGCGCGGCAAACGCCAGTTGTTGCTGGCCAGCGACCAGATCGCGCTTCAACCGAATCAGGCCGGCGCCACACTCTTGCACGATCAAGCCTTCACTCTTGGGCTGACCGCCGGCCTCCAACCAGGCGTGGCAACTGCCCAGGGTGGGGTGGCCGGCAAAAGGCAACTCCCGACCGGGGCAGAAAATGCGCACCCGATAGTCGGCCCCTGCCGCAGCGCCTTCCGGCGTGGGCGGCAGCAAAAAGGTGGCCTCAGACAGGTTGGTCCAGTTCGTGAAGTGCTGCATGGCCTCGGTGGAAAGGCCGCTGCCGTCCAGCACCACCGCCAGCGGGTTGCCCCGGTAGGGCGTGTCGGTGAAGACATCCACTTGTTTGAAGGGGCGTTGCGTCATCGCGGTTTCTTTCACGAAGCAAAAAGCGCTTAGCTCAGCACGATGCTGAGAATGTTTTGGCTGGCCGGGCGCTCAAGCAGGCGCTGGTACCAGCGTTCGATGTGGGGGTGGGGCTGGCGCGGTTGGGGCAGGCCCCACCAACGGTGGACTTCGCAGGCAACCGCGATATCGGCCATGCCAAATTGGGCGCCGCCCACATAGGCCTGCTGGCTCAAGTGGCTGTTCAGTATCGCCAGCAAGGCTTCGGTCGCTGTGCGGGACTGCTCGATCAGCACGGGTTGGCGCTGCGCCTGTGGGGTGCGAATTTGTTGAAGAAAGCCGTGCCGACCAGCCGGGTTGAGCGCAGTTTGCTGCCAGTCCATCCAACGCTCGGCATCAAAGCGTTCGGGCAGAGGCTCAGGGTAGAGGCGCCCCGGGGCATAGGTGGCGCACAAATAACGAACGATGGTGTTGGACTCCCACAGGGTCACCGCGCCGTCTTGCAAGACCGGAATCGACTGGTTGGGGTTCAGCGCGAGAAACTGCGGCGTGTCCAGACCCCCGAAGGCGCCCCCTGCGTCTATGCGCTCAAAGTCCAGGCCCACCTCTTGGGCGGCCCAAACGACTTTGCGCACATTGATGGAGCTCAGGCGCCCCCAAATGGTGGCCATCGGCTTAGCTCGGTTTGGCCAGGCTGGCGCGGTAGTTCTTCAGCGCCACGGCCAGTGAGGCCACGCCTTGGTGGATTTCGTCCACGCTAGGCGTCACGAACGAGAAGCGCAGGGTGCGTGGGTCGCCGTGGTCGGCGTAAAACGGGGCGCCGGGCACAAAGGCCACGTTCTGCTCCACGGCAAACGGCAGCAAGTCCACCGCGTTCATGCCCTCTGGCAGACGTGCCCACAAGAACATGCCGCCGGCCGGGGTGTTCCAGGTCAGGGATGTATCGGGGTCGCCGGCCGGGAAATCGCGGGCAAGTGCGTCCAGCATGGCGTCGCGCTGCGACTTGTACAGGGCGCGAATGGTGGGTACATGGCGGTCCAGAAAGCCTCCCTTCATCACTTCAACAATCAGGCGCTGGTTGAAAGCCAGGTGTGTGCAAATCGGCCGCTTGTTTGGCTTGCAGGAGCTTGGGGTAGATGGCCTTGGGCGCCACCAAAAAGCCCAGACGCAGGCCCGGGGCCAGCACTTTGGAGAAGGAGCCCAGGTAAATGCAGCCCTCAGGGTTGCGCGCGGTCAACGGGGCGGGCGGCGGGGTGTCAAACCACAAGTCGCCATAGGGGTTGTCTTCAA
The DNA here is from genome assembly GCA_963781205.1 of uncultured beta proteobacterium. Lineage (GTDB taxonomy): Bacteria > Pseudomonadota > Gammaproteobacteria > Burkholderiales > Burkholderiaceae_C > Rhodoferax. The sequence goes on from CAWAFG010000007.1 coordinate 22,783, forward strand.
TCAACGGCAGGTTCAGGCGGGCGGCGGCTTCGCTCAAGGCGGCGCGGCGGGCCTCGGACATGGTGCGCCCGGTGGGGTTCTGGAAGTTGGGCAGCACATACAAAAAGCGTGCGCCTTCGGCCTTGCTGCTCAGGTCAGCCAGGTTGATGCCATCGTCGTCGTTGTCGACGCTCACCACGTCAGGCTCCATCGGGGTGAAGGCCATGACGGCACCCAAGTAAGTGGGGGACTCCACCAAAATCTTGCTGCCGGTGTCGACCAGCACCTTGGCGACCAGGTCCAGGCCTTGTTGCGAGCCGGTGGTGATCAGCACCTGGGCCGGGTCCACGTTCCAGGGCAGCATGGCGGCGACCATCTCACGCAAAGGTCCAAACCCTTCGCTGGCGGCGTACTGCAGCGCGCCATTGGGGTCGTCTTGCAGCACTTGGGCACAGGCGGCGGCAAACTCGGACACGGGGAATGTCTTGGGCGAAGGCAGGCCGCCGGCAAAACTGACGATGCCGGGCTTCTCGGTGACCTTGAGAATTTCGCGGATCACCGAGGGGTTCATTTTGGCGGCACGTGCGGCCAGGGTCCATTTCGTCATAACGAGTCTCCGAAGGGATATTGAGTAGTTCGAGTTTGAAAACAGTGTGCAGATTGTGCCCGGCCCGGCTCAGGGTTTCAGCAACGGGTAAAGCGAGGCGATCAGCGCCGCTGCCATGCTGATATTGAAGACCCGCAGGCGAAAGGGGTCTTGCAAAAGCCGGCGCATGCTGCTGCCAAAGGCCGCCCAGCAGGTGACGCAGGGCGCGTTGATCAGCACAAACAAACCGGCCAACAGCAACACCTGCAGTGCCACAGCGTTGCCGGGCAGGTAGGTGCTCATGGCCGTCATGGCCATGACCCAGGCTTTGGGGTTGACCCACTGGAACGCCGCTGCCGCCCAAAAACCCATGGGCTGGGTGGTTGATGCCGCGTCAGGATGGGGTGGGGCGGCGGTGGCCAGCTTGTAAGCCAGCCAAACCAGATAGGTGGCGCCCACCCAGCGCAGGGTGGACAGCACGGCGGGATAGGTTTCCAGCACCTGATGCAAACCCAGCCCCACCATGGCCAGCATGAAGCCAAACCCCAGACTGATGCCGGCCAGGTGGCGCAATGAGCGGCGCAATCCAAAGTTGACGCCCGAGGCCAAAATCATGGTGTTGTTGGGCCCCGGTGTGATGGAGCTCACCAGGGCGAACAGGCTGGCGGCCAAAAGACAGGTCGGGCGTCATGACGCGCCCTTGGTCGCGGGTTGAGGTGAGTGGGGGGCAACGGTGTGAGGCCGGGCGGGGGCCGCAGGGGAGGTGGCGTAGCGTTTGCCCACAAACACCGTGGTGCCCACGGCGAGGGCAAAGCCCACGGTGACCATGCTCAGCGACTCGCCCAGCAGCGGCACAGCGGCCAGAATGCTGAAAAACGGCTGCATCAGTTGCACCTGGCTGACCTTCATGGCGCCGCCCAGGGCCAGTCCGCGAAACCAGGCAAAGAAGCCGGCCCACATGGAAAACACGCCCACATAGCCCAGCGCGAGCCAGGCCGAGGTGTTCACCGGTTGATCCGGCCAGGTGAGCAGGGCGCCGGGCAGGGTGATGGGCAGCCCAAACACGCACACCCAGCAAATCACGCGCTCAGCACCGAGCGAGGGCGTGACCTTGGCGCCATAGACATAGCCCAACGAGGCGCACAGCACGGCGCCCACCAGCAACAGGTCGGCCCACTCCAGGCCCAGGCTGCCACTACCGTGGATTTGCTGGGCGCGAAAGATCGAAAACCCGGCGACCAACAAGGCACCCACACCGGCGCTGACCCAAAAGCCCAGCTTGGCCCGCTGGTGCATCACCCACGCCGCCATCGCCGCCGTGGCCAGCGGCAGCAAAGCCAGCACCACAGCCGCGTGGCCGGAGGTGACTTGGCGCAGTGCAAAGCCCAGAAACAACGGAAACCCAAGCGCATTGCCCAGCGTCGCCATGGCCAGCGGCAAGCGCTCATGGCCGGCAGGCCAGCGCGAACGCGTGAGCAGCAGAAACGCAATGGACAGGGCCCCGGCCAGCGTCGCCCGGCCAAAGGTGACAAACCAGGGGGAGAGTTGGGGCGCGTCCGTCGTGCCCGTTGCCAGTCGGGTCATGGGCAGGGTGACGGCAAAAATGGCGACGCCCAGCAGGCCCAGCCAGAGGCCTTTGCGGGTGTCTTCGGGGCTGTGGCTCATGGCGTGTTCTCGGTCGGTGGTGGGTTCAATGCCCAAGCGGCGGCGCTTTGGGCATGCAGGCGGGTGGTGTCAAACAGGGGCAGGGTGCAATGCTGCGACTCAATCAGCAGACCGATTTCGGTGCAGCCCAGGATGATGGCTTGCGCGCCTTGGTCGCGCAGGGTGTCGATGACCCGCAGATAGGTGGCGCGCGAAGCCGGCTTGACTTGGCCCAGGCAGAGTTCGTCGTAAATGATCTGGTGCACCAGCGCGCGGTCTTCGGCGCTGGGTGTCAACACGGTCAAGCCGTGGTCTTGTTCCAGACGCTGGCGGTAAAAGTCCTGCTCCATGGTGAAGCGGGTGCCCAGCAAACCCACTGTGGTGTGCCCGGCTTGGCGAATGGCCTGCGCCGTGGGGTCGGCAATGTGCAGCAAGGGAATCTGCACGGCAGCCTCAATGGCCGGGGCGACTTTGTGCATGGTGTTGGTACACAGCACCAACGCTTCGGCGCCGGCGCGCTCCAGTGATTGGGCGACGCTGGCCAGCAGGGCACCGGCAGCGGCCCAGTCGCCCGCGTGCTGCAGGCGCTCAATCTCATGGAAATCCACGCTGTACAGAATGATCTTGGCCGAATGCAGGCCGCCCAAGGCGTGTTTGACCGCCTCGTTGATCTCGCGGTAGTAGGGCACGGTGCTTTCCCAGCTCATGCCGCCAATCAGGCCAATGGTTTTCATGGGGTGTCTGCTCCGTGGGGGTTAAAAGGTGGCCATCCAGCCCGCCGTCACCGTCAGCACGGCGGCCATGGTGCGGTTGAACCAGCGCAGACGCTGTGCCGTGTCGTTGGGGCCGTTCAGCCAGTCGCGCAGCAAGGAACCCACTAGCGCATAAGCCAGGTTGCTGACCAGACCAAAGGCCATCATCAACGGCAAGACCAGGGTGAAGCGGCTGGCCGCATCCGGGCGGCCGGCCAGCCAGCCGGCCACGATGGTGAGCGCCAGCATCCAGGCCTTGATATTGAGAAACTGCAGCATCACCCCCTGCCAAAACGTGACCTTGAGTTGCGAGGCATCGGCCTGGGCCAGTTGGCTGGAGCGGGCCAATTTGAGCGCCAGCCACAGCAGGTAGCCCACCCCCAGCATCTGAATGCCCAGCTTCAGCCAGGGCGCGGCCACCACAACGGCGCCCACGCCGCCTGCGCAGGCGCTGAGCAGCAGCCCCCAGCCGACCGGCACCGACAGCACAAAGCGCAAAGACTTTTTGAAGCCCAGATTGGCGGCCAGCGCGGTGGACAAAGTGGTGTTGGGGCCGGGCGTGAAGCTGGCGGCCGTGGCCAGCACCAGCAGGGCGCTGAGTTCAACCGGGTTCATGGTGGGGCTTGCAGGTTCATGCCACTGACTTTATAGTTCAAAGCAGCACACTAGCAATACAGTTTGACGGACAATTTTCCAATCTGTATTGCTCGTCAATTCAACACACTGAAGAAGCACAGGCCCCGTCATGCTGATGAAAACCGCGTCGCAATCCTTGACCCAGCAACTGGCCGAGCGGGTGGCTGATCGCATTCGCACCGGTTTGCTGGTGCCGGGGGCCCGTTTGCCGTCGGTGCGCCAATGCGCGCTTCAGCAAGAAGTCAGCCCCTCGACCGTGGTGGCGGCCTACGACCAGTTGCTGGCCCAGGGGCTGGTGGAAGCGCAGAAGAATCGCGGTTTTTATGTAAGAAAACAGGCTTTTCAGCAAGCCAGTAAAGCGGAGGCAGCTATTGAATCAGGAGCAAATTCACGCGGGGTTTTTCCTGAAACTGGCGGCTTTTTGGCTCAACATGCGCCGGTGAATGCTACGGCCTTGATTCGTGGCATGTTCAACCACCACAGCGGCAAACCGCAACCCGGCATGGGCGTGTTCCCGTCAGACTGGCTGGAGACCACCTTCATGGCCACAGCCGTGCGCAAGGTCACCAACGCAAAATCCTTGCAGGCGCTCTCCCTGCAATACGGCGAGCCGGCGGGTGACATGGGTTTGCGCCAGTCCTTGGCGCAAAAGTTGGCCTCTTTGAATGTGCCCGCCAGCGCCGCCCAAATCATCACCACGGTCGGTGCCACCCATGCGCTGGACATTGTGAGCCGCACCCTGTTGCGCGCCGGGGACTATGTGATGGTGGAAGAACCTGGCTGGGCGATCGAGTTTGCGCGTCTGGCGGCCTTGGGCATGCGCATCCTGCCGGTGCCGCGCGGCCCGGACGGGCCAGACTTGGACGTGATGGCCCGCTACTGCGAGTTGCACAGCCCCAAGCTGTTTGTGAGCGTGAGTGTGTTGCACAACCCCACCGGCTACTGCCTGACGCCGGGCAGCGCGCACCGGGTGCTGCAACTGGCTCATGCGCAAAATTTTCATATCGTTGAGGACGACACCTACAGCCATTTGGCCCCAGACCACGCCACCCGTTTGTGCGCGCTGGACGGCCTGCAACGCACGATTTACGTCAGTGGGTTTGCCAAAATCCTGGCGCCCGGTTGGCGGGTGGGCTATTTGGCTGCTCCCCCAGATTTGTTTGAGCGGCTTTTGGACACCAAGTTGTTGGCAACGCTGACCACACCGGCGTTGTTGGAAAAGGCGCTGGCCTGGTGTATTGACCAAGGGCAGTTGCGCCGCCACGCCGAGCGCATTCGCACCCGGCTCCATCTGGCGCGAGCCCGCAGCGTCAAGCTGGCGCTGGCGGCAGGTTGTCAGTTTGCAGCCCCGCCGACGGGCTTGTTTGGCTGGGTGGACACGGGGGTGGACACTGACTGGTTGGCCCAGCGCATGCTGGACGAGGGCTATCTGTTGGCGCCCGGCGCCTTGTTCCACGCGACCCGCCAACCCGGCACGCTGATGCGCATCAACTTCACCACCACGCAGGACGCGCAGTTCTGGCAAGTGTTCTCCCGCATTCGCGCGCAGGCTTGAGGCGAGCGCGCGGGGCGTCAACGACCAAGAAGCCCACCATCGCCTTCGGCTCTGCGCATTCCCGCCACGCGGCTCGCCGTACGTGGCGACTGGGTTGATGGCGGGACTGTTTTTACGCTGGCGCGGGAAGTTTCCACGTGAACGTGTTTCAAGTGGGCCTATTTGTCTGTGTCAGGAAAGTACGGCGCGCCTTGCATCGCCGTCAGCGGCAGATAAAAAGTTTTCACTGGCACCAGCGACGCGTTCTTCGGGGCCACCCTGTCTCTGGCCGTTGCAGTCTCTTCTTCGCTGCCCGCTTCACCCGGGCGTTTGGCGTCGGGCATCAGCGCCGGCCGTATGCAGGCCGCGCGTATTCTTTCCAGAGCGTTTTCCGGCAATTCCTTTTTCGTGCCAAATCGGCGGCCGTCCACATGCAACACGTCGTCTTTCAGCGTGGCAGCCAGGTTCAACGGCGGGTTGCCAAGCGCCCGGTTGTAGCCCACGCGCAGCGTGGTTGCCTCGCCACGCTGGTACTGCACCACACGCAGCCGCTTGGGCTGGCGCATGTCGTCACCTTCCGCGTCGCCCATGTAGAAGTAGCGCACCTGCGCCGCCGGCAAGGGCGGCAGCTTGTAGCTGGAAGACCAGCCGTTATGGTCGGCCGTGAACAGCGGGCGCATCGAGGTGGGCAGCGTCTCGTCGTCAGAGGTGGCAAACACCGCTGACGTTGCGCCAGAAAGCGAATGGCCATGAAAATCAAAAGTCACGCTCTCCTTCTGCTCTGCCAGTGTCCGGCCAAAGGCGGGGAAGACGGAGCCGTTTTGCCGCACTTCCTGTAGGCGCACACCGTCGCCCTCGGTCTTCCAGTGCCCGCCGGCCAGCATGTCGAGCGAGCCGCCCATGAAGCTAAAACAAAACGTGTTGTCGTCCAACAGCATCAGCTGCGAGCGCGTATCCACCGAGCCCTGGGTGTAGCCGCCCACGTAAGGCTTTTCAGCCGGGGTGACGGCATGGGCATCGGCCAGTGACAACAGCGCGAGGGCGACGCTGGCAAGCGTGGCGCACAGTGGTTGGGCAAGTGGGTGCACGGGGGTCCTTGGTGAGTGAAGAAAGAGAATGTACGACAGGCGAGAGACGGCTCCGGTTGACCGGGCTCCAGCCCCGGCTTGGAAAACGCTCGCGGCAACTTCAGTGCTCTCGTTCCGACGCTTGCGACTCCGTTTTGAGTTCACTGGGCGCCCATGCTGTGCTGGCGACCCAGAGAGCCAGAGACTTTCAATACGCGCGACGCAGACGCTTCCCGCTACACATCTTCAATGACCGCAGTCTGCCAAGGCTTTCCAAGCTGACCACTTCGTCTTCAACGCATGTGGAAATCGCCAACGACAGCGTTGGGGCGTAACCCGGGCGACACATGGCGCGCTTGTGCGCTCGCAATAATTGGCCACCTCTCAACGACAGGATTCACATGAACCGCGTACTTGCCCACACCGGGGCCACCTACCCCATTCTTCAAGCCCCTATGGGGTGGATTGCCCGCACGCCATTGGCTTCGGCCGTGTCGCGCGCAGGGGGCCTGGGCATCATCGAAACCTCCTCGGGCGAGACGGCCAACTGCCAGGCCGAAATCACCAAAATGAAGGCACTGGGTTTGCCCTTTGGCGTGAATCTGCCCATCCGGTTTTTGAAAGACGACGCCATGCTCACGTTTGTGTGCAACTCTGGCGTGAAGTTTGTCACCACCTCGGCCGGTAGCCCGGCCAAGTTCATCAAGCCCTTGCAAGACGCAGGCATCGTGGTCTACCACGCCGTACCCACGGTTGACGCTGCCATGAAATGTGTGGACGCGGGTATCGATGGCTTGGTGGTGGAGGGCGCCGAGGGTGGTGGCTTTAAAAACCCCGAAGAGGTGTCCACCTTGGTATTGCTGCAAGCCATTCGCGCGCGCACTGGTGTGCCGCTGATTGCCGCAGGTGGTATCTGCGATGGCCGCGGCATGGCGGCCGCGTTTGCGTTGGGCGCCGAGGCCGTGCAAATGGGCACGCGTTTTGTGAGCTGCACCGAGAGCCCCGTGCATGACAACTACAAAAACGCCATTGTGCAAGCCAAAGAAACGGGCACGTTGGTGCTCAATAAAAAGGCATCGCCTTGCATCCGCTCTCTCAAATCGGCACGCACCCAACGCATCTATGAAGAAGGTGTGATGCCTGCCGATGCGTTGCAAGGCATTTTGGGCGTTTACTTTGGCGGCGACATGGAAGCCGCGCCTGCACTGGCAGGGCAAACCGTGGGCCTTATTGATTCGGTCAAAACGGCCAAAGAAATCATTGATGAAACCGTGGCTGAATTCTTTGCCATCACCGCACGGCTGGGTGTGTTGGCGCAGGCTCGGGCGTTTGGGTAATCAGGCCGCTCCGTCGCTGATGCGCATCAACGCCCCCACCACGCAGGACGCGCAGTTCTGACAGGCGTTCTCCCGCATTCGCGCGCAGGCTTGATGCGAGCGCACTGGCAGGCAGTTCTTAGACCAGCAGCAAGCCTTTGGCGGGGCGTAACCGGGCATGACCCAGGGTGCGCAACAAGGCCAGGTTGACGCCTTCCAAATCCATTTGGTGGCGCGCACACAAGGTGCGGGTCTCGGCGCCGGAAGGTGACTCCAGCGCGGTGGCGACCTCCAGATAGGGCAGGTATGGCCCTTTTTGGTCCAGGATAGCCGAGCTGATACGGCTGGACAGGGGCAGACGCCCTAGCGCCTGTGCCAGTGGCTCGCCCAGCACCAGATCGATTTGCGACATCAATCCGCAAAGGTAGACCTCACGGCGCAGGTTCTCGCTCTCGCCGGCGTCCATCAATTGCTCCATCAGGCTGGCCCGCATGACCAGCGCCGTGCGTGGGGGCTGCAAGTTCAGGTCGCTGGTGCCTCGCGGCAACTGGGTGAGCAGCCAGGACCGCAGTTTGCTCAGGCCCAGCACCATCAGTCCGTGGCGCAAAGATTCGATCTCGGTGCGCAGACCCACCGCCGCTGAGTTGGCGTAGCGCAGAAAGCGGTAGGCCAGCGTGGGTTCCTCGCTCAGTAGTTGCTCTATGCGCTCGACGGAATCGTCAGCGTTGATGGCTTGCACCATGGCCGCAATGGCGCGTTGGCCAGGTTGCATCTGCTGGTGGCGGTAACTGTGCAAGACGTCCTCCACCGGCCAGCCGACCACGCCCCAGGCGTCTTGTTCGTCCAGACAATGTTCCACCAGCGCCCGGCTCGCCACGGATTCGTACAAATAGCCAGGCACCACCGGGCTGTCCAGGTGGCGGGCTGAGCCACTGGCTTCACCGTTGTGCCGGCGCAGCGAGGCGCGCAAACCGGTCAAGGCTTCTTCTGGGGTCAGGGTCACCATGGGGCGTGCAAAGCACGCCGCCAGCGCGGTGCTGGGCCAGGTGCCCGGCTCACCCCGCCACACCAACTGCACGCCCCGTTGATGGGCCTGAAACAGGCGCTCGATCAAACTGGCGTCGTGCAGGTGCGTGTCTTGCACCTCGATCCAGGGGCCCGTTGGCTGGGCATGGACCAGCACTTCACCCAGCAACTCGGGGGAGGCGGGCGAAAGCAGCAATTGGGGTGCCTGGTCTGCCCATGCGTTTGAGATGGCCTGAAGCAACTGCGGTGTATCGACGCGCTTGCCTTCCTCGGCGGCCATGAACAGTTGAACCCCGGCGACCTGGCGCAGGGCGTTCCAGATCAGTTGGTAACCCAGAGCCACTTGGCCCAGCGCAGCGGTGCTCATGGCTTAGCTGATGTAGTTGAAGAGCGACAGCTTTTGAATCTGCGCGTAAGACTGCAGGGCCGCTTGGTAGCCAGAGGACTGGTTCTGAAAGTCGGAAATGCCTTTCACCATGTCCAGGTCTTCGGCGCGGGAGCGGTCAGCCTCCATCTGGATGGAGCGCTTGTCCTGGTTGTCGCTGAGACGGTCGGCCCGGTTGAGTAGTTCGCCGGCCTGGCCGCGAACGGCCGAGACACGGTTCATGCCAATGTCCAGGTTTTTCAAAGCTTGGCTCACGGCCTGGCTGGCGGCACCGTTGGAGGTGGCTCCCCCGATATCGCGAATCGCATCGTCCATCACGCTGAAAATGCTGGGACTGGGTTTGACGGTGATGGTTTCCCCCACGGTGGGTGTGCCCGTGATGGTCAGGCTCAAGCCTGGAATGCCGGTCACCGGCATGGCCCCGGTGGCGTAGCCGCTGACGGACACGCTGGTGGCGGCCGCCGGTGGCACGGCCAGGTCATAGGTGGCGCTGCTGGTGGTGGCAGGGCTGGGGTCGGGCGTGACCACAATATTGCTGATGGTGTAGGTGTTGCTGTTGATCAGTGCAGGGTTGGTGACTAGTGATGCCTTCAGAGCGAAGCGGCGAGGTTCCTGGCGTCACAGTGACGTTGTAGGCGCCATCGCGTGCGCCTTGCAGCATGAAGGCACTGTCGCCGTCCAGCGCAAAGGGAATGCCTACTTCGCTGCCTGGTGTTTGCCCGGGCAGCCCGTTGAAGGTGTAATCCGGCGTGCCTGCGTTAGGCCCGACAAAAGGCTTGGCGGCACTGCCCAGGGAGCCGAACAGCGGTTGGCCGTTGGAATCGGTCCGGTTGGACAGCGCCAGCACCTGGTCCCGCAGGCCCGACAATTCCAGCGCCACGGTTTTGCGGTCACTCTCGCTAAAGCCGCCGTTGCCGGCGCTCACCACCAGTTCGCGAAAGCGTTGCAACGCGTCGGTCACGTCGCCCAACGCGCTTTCGGCTTGGACGATGGATGTTTTCTGTGATTCCAGCGCCCGTTGATCCGTGGCAATGCGGCTAATGCGGTTGAGGGCCCGCTCGGCCTGGGCGGCACTGGTGGGGTCGTCGCTGGCCTTGACCACGCGTTTTCCTGAAGTGAGATTCTCTTGCAGATTGGACAGCTTGCTTTGGCGCGCCATGAGGGTGCGCTGGGCGTTGTCGTAAGTGTTGGCCGAGCCGACCCTGGAAAATGAATTAACTGACATGGTGCGTCCTCCTGCCTGGTCTGGGCTTAGCGGCCCAGGCTTTGAATCAAGGTGTCAAAAATGCCCTGTGCGATCTGGATCATCTTGGCCGAGGCTTGGTAAGCCTGCTGAAACTGCAGCAACTTGGCCGCTTCCTCGTCCAGATTGACGCCCGACACCCCGGTGCGGGCACTCTCCAGATTGGAGGCCATGGTGCTGGAAAACTCAGCCGCAAAATTGGCGCTTTGTACCCGCACTCCGACCTGGGCGATCAAGCCGGCGTAACCGTCGCTGAGCGCGGCGCCGTCGAACATGGCGACGTCGCGCAGCGCCATCATGGCACTGGCGTTGCCCGCGTTGAGATTGCGGTAGGTCGTCGGTTGAGCTTGTACGGTGTAGGTGTCACCCGCCTGGGGCACGCCGGTCAGCGTCATCGACCAGCCCGTCGTTGTTGTTCCGACGTCAATGGCGGTGCCACTGGTGAATGGGTAAGTGGTCGCACCGGTGTCTGAACGGGTGTAGTTGCCGGCACCGTCAAAGGTCAGGGTGATCGCGCTTAACGCCGTGGCGGATTTGGCGGTGAGTTGCGCCACGGAGAGCGTGCCGGTGTTGACCCCGGCATTCACCGCAACCGGGCTGGCCATGGCGAGTCCGCGAGGTGATGAAAACTCGCTGGAAATGTTGCTGGCCGAGGTGCTGAACGGGCGAATCAAAAAGCGGTCGCCCGCGGCGGGCGTTCCAGATGGGATGGAAAGGCTCAGTCCGTCCACGACTGCCAGCGCAGGCGCGGTGGAGGGTGTCTGCGGGAACGTCGTGATTTGGCCATCGGAGCGGCGGGTGACGGTGCCGGTCGTGGCGCCGGTGAACGTAATTTCGTAGTCCGAGGCAGCCAGTTGGCTGACGTCACTCACCGAAAGACTCAGCGCAGCGTTGCCTGCGTTCAAGGCGGCTGGCGCCTGAGGTGTCAGCACGTTGGCGGCGCCAAAGGTGATGGGACTGAACAAGTTGCCACCGGGGTTGCCATCCAGATCCAGGCCCAGGCTGTGTTGCGCGTTCATGCTGGTGGTCACGGCCAGGGTCATGCGACCCAAGAGGTTGCGCGCCTCGGCCATGTCGGTGTTCTGAAAGCGCAGCAGGCCAGATACCTCGCCGCCGCCCAGCATGTTTTCGTCCAGTGACACGGACAGTCCGCCGCGGCTGATGGCGAGTTTGCTTTTCAGCGGGTCGCCAAAGTCGTCTGGAACCAGTGACACTTTAGATGCGCTGGCACCCATCACGAGGGGTTGGCTGCCACCGATAAAGAGATTCACGGAGCCGTCGCTGGCGGCCACTGAGGTGGTTTGAACGTATTGGTTCAAGTCGCGGATCAGTTGGTCGCGCTGGTCCAGCAAATCGTTGGCGGGTTGACCGCTGCCTTGGGCGCGTGCGATCTTGTCATTGACATCCGCAATGTTTTGCGCAAGTTTGTTGATCGAGGTGACCTTGTTGGCGAGTTCCAGCGACACACTTTGCTGCAAATCGTCAAGTTGCTGGGCGCTGGAGCGCATGCGAGAAGCGGTCTCGTCCACCCGGGTCAGCGCCACGGTGCGTGCAGTGAGGTCGGTCGGGGCACTGGCGACATCAGAAAACGAGTTCAGCATGTCGTTGATGGCCGAGCCCAGTCCTGACGTCCCTGTCGCCAAAAATGTTCTCCAGTTGACTCAGTTTGTCGGCACGAGAGACGTCGGCGGACTGGGTGGCGCTGGCTTGGGTCGCCTGGGTGCTCAGAAACGCACTGTAGTTGCGCTGGATGGTCTGAACCGCCACCCCGTTGCCAATGTAGCCGGCGCCTGAGAACTGGCCTTCAACCGCTTTCAGTACCACTGACTGGCGCGAATAGCCCGGCGTGTTGACGTTGGCAATGTTGTTGCCCGCGGTTTGCAGCGCCACTTGATTGGCCTGCAGCGCACGGGTGCCGACATTCAGGAGGCTGCTCATGCGTTACCTTGTGACGCTTGGGCGTTTTGCTGCTGAATGCGCAGCGTTGAATTAATGGCGCGGCTCAGTTTGGCCGCGTACTCGGGGTCGGTGGCATAACCGGCTTTTTGCAGGCCAGAGGCATAGGCGTGGGCCGAGTCGGTTTGCTGACTCGCCTGGGCGTAGCGGGGCGATTGCGTGATCAGGCGGGCGTAGTCCTTGAATGAATCCTCGTAGGAGTCATAGGCGCGGAACTTGGCCACGGTTTTTTGAGCGACACCATTCACATATTCGGTGGTGGTGATTTCGGCCACTTTGCCGTTCCAGCCGCCGGTGGCCTTGATGCCAAACAGGTTGAACGACGGCGTGCCGTTGGCGTTTTTGATTTCGTGTCGGCCCCAGCCGGTTTCGTGGCCAGCTTGTCCCAGCATGAAGCCGGACGGCAGGCCGCTGCTTTGCTCCACGCGGGCCGCAGCGTCCGCATGTTGTTGGACAAAACTGCTTTGAGTGGGTGTGGTGCGAATGGGCTCGGCATTGGCATTGGCCGCATAAGCCGCGGCTGACGTGGCCTGGCTGCGGGCGCTAATGGGGCGCGATGTACCGCCGCCAACCAGGGCGCTAGGGTCCAGCGTTGCTCCGCCCATTTGCCGGGAGAGTTGCTGGGCAATCAAATCCGACAGGCCGCCGGCTTGGCCGGACATCTGGACGGCAAATTGCTGGTCCAGCAGGTCGGTACCCATGTCGCTGCCAGCGTTGTCGGTCATGCCCGACTTCATGGTGGCTTCGCGCATGCTTTTGAGTAGCTCCCGCATGAACAGCGACTCAAACTGTTTGGCGGTTTCCTTGATGGCCTCAGGCGTGCTGTTCCCCGCCTGCAGCTTCAAGCTGTTCAGCGAGCGGGCGTCAACGGCCAGCGCGTTGGAGGTCGAGGAAAGTTGACCAAAAGTCATCAGATCACCTCCAGCTCCGCATTCAAGGCGCCAGCGGCCTTGATGGCTTGCAGAATGGACAAGAGGTCTTGGGGTGTCGCGCCCAGTGAATTCAGGGCACGCACCACATCAGCCAGTTGCGTCGCAGCGGGCAGCTGGATCAGCATGCCGGGTTCCTGGCGGATTTCAATATTGCTTTTCTCTGCCACCACGGTTTGCCCGCCTGTGGACAGCGCATTGGGCTGGCTGATGACCGGTGTGGAGGTGATGCTGATAGACAGGTTGCCGTGGGCGATGGCGACCTCACCCAGGGTGACTGCCTGATTCAGGACGATTGACCCTGTGCGGGAGTTGATAACGACTTTGGCAGACGGGCGTGACGAGGCGAGTTGCAGCTCTTCCATTTCCGCAATAAAAGCGACGCGGGCATTCGGGTCGGTGGGCGCGCTCACGTCAATCGTGCGGCCATCCAGGGCGCGGGCGGAGTTCGCCCCAAAGCGTTTATTGATGGCTTCGGCCACGTGGCGCGCGGTTTGAAAGTCGGACGCCTCAAGACCCAGTGTGATGCTGCTGCCTTCCAGCAGCGGTGTGGGAACGATTCGCTCTACTTGCGCTCCACCCGGAATTCGGCCAGCGCTGAGGTGGTTGATTTGCACCTTGCTGCCACCCGCCGAGGCGCCTGCGCCACCGACCAGCAGGTTGCCCTGAGCCAGTGCGTAGATTTCACCATCGACGCCTTTCATGGGCGTGGTGATCAGGGTGCCGCCTTTGAGGGACTTGGAGTTGCCCATGGACGAGACGCTGACGTCAATCGTCTGGCCTGGTCGGGCAAAGGCGGGAAGTTCTGCGGTGACCAACACAGCGGCCACATTTTTGAGTTGCAGCTTGGACGCTGCAGCGTCGGGCAGGGTGATGCCCAGTTGTTGAAGGTAATTGGTCAGGCCTTGCGAGGTGTAAGGCATCTGCGTGGTCTGGTCGCCGGTGCCGTCCAGGCCAATGACCAAACCGAAGCCGGTCAGCTGATTGCTTCGGACTCCCTCAATGGAGGCCACTTCCTTGATGCGAGCCGCTTGTGCCCCGGTGGTGACCAGCAGGCTGGCGATGAGCCACGCACCGAGCTGCAGCGCGCAGCGGAGTTTGGTGTGTGACGTGTTGAATTTAGACATGTTTGCTTACCCCTCGGCACTATTCTCATAAGCTTTAGAAGGGTAAAAAGCTGAAAAAGAACCGCATTAACCAGCCAACTGTTTGCGCTTCGGCTTGGGCACCGCGTCCTTTGGACTCAATTCGGGCGTTGGCCACCTGCGTGGAGTTGACGATGCTGCCGGGCTGCACGACCCGCGGATCGATCGTGCCCGAGAAGCGCAGCACATCAACATTTTGGTTCACGCCAATCTGTTTCTCACCCTTCACAATCAAATGCCCATTGGGCAAGACATCAACCACCGTGGCTGTGATGGAGCCCGTAAAGGTGTTGGCGCTCGCCGTGCCGCCTTTGCCAGAGAAGTCATTGGTTGATGTGGCGCCTGCATTCAAATTGCCAATATCGATCGGTGCAATCAAAGGAAACGCGGACACGCCTGCCTCCATGGATGTGGTCCGGTTGGCGGTAGACGATGACACTTGACTGGCGGTCACTTTTTCCACAATCTGAATGGTGATGGTATCGCCCACCATTCGGGCCCGGTAGTCTTCCAGGCCGGGGCGGTAACTGGCCTTGTGAAACAGGCTGCCAGTGGCGGCGGTGTTCACGACGGGGGCTGCCGGTATGGGGCGAGGCACCACCGTTTCGGCGAAATCGACCTCCACCTTTTGTGAAAGCGAGCTGCAGGCGGAGGTGCCCAGCACCACGGCCAGTGTCAACAGAACACGCTGTAACCGACCTCCTTGGGTTGGAATCAGGCGGGTCAATGCAGTGATCATGATGGCACTCACAGTTGCGCGAGTTTTTGCAGCATCTGGTCCGAGGTCTGGATGGCCTTGGAATTCATCTCGTAAGCGCGCTGAGTTTGAATCATGGTCACCAATTCCTGCACGACGTTGACGTTGGAGGTTTCCACGTAGCCCTTGCATCAGCGAACCCAGGCCATCAGCGCCCGGTGTGCCGGCATTGGGCTGACCCGAGGCAGGGCTTTCCGCAAACAGGTTTTGACCCTTGGGGTCCAGACCGGCCGGGTTGATAAAGCTGGCCAGGGCAATGGTGCCAATGCCTTGGGGGGCTGTCGCGCCCGGCACTTGTGCGGTGACGGTGCCATCGCCTGCGATGGCGACACTGGTGGCGTTGGCCGGCACCGTGATGCCGTTGGCAATGGGCAGTCCGGTCGCGGTGACCAGTTGACCTTGTGAATTCACCTGGAACGAGCCGTCACGGGTGTAATTGGTGGTGCCGTCAGGCATGGTGACTTGGAAGAAACCGTTGCCCTGAATGGCCACATCCAGGTTGTTGCTGGTTTGCTGCAGGCTGCCTTGTGAGAACGAGCGGCTGGTGGCCACTGTGCGAACGCCCAGGCCGACCTGGAGCCCGGTGGGCAGCTGGGACTGCTCGGTGCTGTTAGAGCCAACTTGGCGAAGGTTTTGGTACATCAGGTCTTCAAACACGGCATTCGCCCGTTTGAATCCAGTGGTTGACGAGTTGGCCAAGTTGTTGGAGATCACGTCCAGCTGCATTTGCTGGGCTTCCATGCCTGTTTTTGAGATCCAGAGAGAGTTGATCATGATGGGTCCTTGTGAGTCTTTGTCGGGTCAGGGCTGCCGAGTGGCAGGGCTTAGCCTTGCATGCCGAGCAGTTGCGCGGCAGAGCGGTCGTTGGATTCGGCGGATGAAAGCAAACGCATCTGGGTCTCAAACTGGCGGGCGGTTTGAATCATGCCGACCATGGCCTCGATGGTGTTGACGTTGGACCCTTCCAGTGCGCCCGACGTGCAGTCGCGCGTTGACGTCATTGGGCAAGGGGTTTCCTGATACGGGGTGAAACAAGCTGTCGTCGCCGCGCTTCAGCGCTTCTTCGGCGGTTGCGGTGACCAGTTTCAAGCGCCCCACGCTGGTGGGGGCGGCATTGCCAACCTTGGCGCTGACGTTGCCATCGGTGCCAATCGCCACATCCGCGCCTGCTGGAATCGATATGGGGGCGCTGCCGTCTGAAAAAACAGGCAAACCATTGGGGGTTACCAGCAAGCCCTCTGCGGATATTTCAAAGGCGCCACTTCGGGTGTAGGCCTCGGTGCCGTCCAAGCCACGAACGGCGAACCACGAGTTGTCGGCCGTCATGACGTCGAGGTTGCGACCGGTGTTTTGGGCGGGTCCTGAGCGGTCGAGGTAGCCGGCGGTGGCTTCGACCGCCATCACTCGTGTCGTCGCGCCGTCGCCCAGTACCGGGACGGCGCGAAAGGTGGATAACTCGGCCCGAAAACCGTTGGTTGAAGCGTTGGCCAGGTTGTTGGAGAGAACCGCCTGACGCTGCGCGGCCGCATTGGCGCCGGTCATTGCGGTGTAAATCAGGTGGTCCATGGTGACTCCTTCTTAGATCAAAGTGGCAAAGCGCCGGTGCTTAGCGCAGGTTGACCAGCGTTTGCATGGCCTGGTCTTGCGTCTTGATAGTCTGTGCATTGGCCTGGTAGGCACGTTGCGCGGTCATCATGTTGACCAGTTCAGCAGTCAGGTCAACGTTGGACTCTTCCAGGGCGCCCGCCGTGAGCAAGCCAAAACTTCCGTTGCCAGGAGAGCCTTGAATGGGATCGCCGGATGCATAGGTTTGGATCCAATTGCCGCTGCCAGTGTCGCTGAGACCTTGAGCATTTCTGAAATTGACCAGGGATAGCTGCCCCTGAGCCTGCGTCTGGCCGTTTGAGTACGTCGTTGTGATGATGCCGTCGGATCCGATCGTCAGGCCGGTAAGGCTACCTGCGGTGTAGCCGTCTTGTGTCAGGTTGGAGACGGCAAACGACGTGCCGTATTGGGTTGCCTTGGACAAGTCGAGCGACGCGGTAAATGGGGCAATGGCTGCATTGGTCGAGGTCAGCGTAATGCTTTGTGCCGCGGTCGGTGAGGCCAGCTTGCCCGTCGCATCAAACTGCATTTGGAAGATCGGCGTGGTGGCGGTTGCACTGTCAAAAACATCCCATGCATCGGTGGTTCCTGTGGCGATCGGTGCCGACGCGGCTACCTTCTGGAAGTACAAGCTGACCGGAACCTCAACGCCTTGGGAGTCGTAGGCGGTCAAGGAGGTGCCATAGGTGGTCAGTGGCGTGGGCGGGGTCACGCTGGCGGCCAATGAGGCGCGAGCGTCCAGGTTGAACTCTGCGGTGATCGCGCCAGTGGCCTTGGCTGAAATCGGTGCGCCACTTGGCACCGACATTTTTTGGGGGGTCGAGCTGGTGGTGACGCCGGCTGTGTCTGTCGGGTAGCCCATCACGTTGGCGCCGGTATTGGTCACCAGGTAACCCGACTTGTCCAGCTTGAACTGGCCGTCCCGGGTGTAGGCGGCAGATCCATCAGCCTGCGACAGCTGGAAAAATCCGGAGCCATTGATGGCCACGTCCAGGTTGTTGCCCGTGAGGTTCAGAGCTGCCTTGGGTGAACTGCTGGGCGACTGTTGCCACACTAACGCCGAGTCCGGCGCCCATGTTGCCATTGCCAGCAACGCCAATGGATGACGCGACCAATTCGCTGAACTCAGCGCGCGACGACTTCATACCCACGGTGTTGGCGTTGGCGATGTTGTTGCCGATCACATCAAGATTGCGACTGGCGGCGTTCAAGCCGGATAGACCTGTTTGGAATGACATGGTGATGTCCTTTGGGTGAGAGTGTGAAGTTAGAGAATGGCTTTGATACTGTCGTAGGACACCGAGCTGCGTCCTGCCAGTTGAATGTTCATGACGCCGTTATCGCTGCCCACGGACAGCACCTTGTCGCGCGCCAGTGAGGTCGTGGCAATAGGCTGTCCACCCAGCGTGGCGGTGACCTGAAAGGTCGGATTGCCGCTGCCTGTGTAGTTGGACGCGTCCCAATCGAAGGATTGGCGACCCGCGTCAAGGGTGCCAAGATTGAAGGACTCCAGAGTCTGACCACCTGGGGACAGGATGTCCATCTTGACCGAATCCGCCTTGCCTGCCAGGTCAATCGCGCCACTTGCGACCCCGTCGACTGGGCGAAAGCGTGTTGCCTTGGATCAGTACATCCCGACCCACCATGGACGTGCCTTGCATGACCTGGAGCGATGAAAACTGTGTGGCCATGCTTTTCAGGGTTTCGTTGACTTGCTGAATGCCTGTGACGGTGTTGATTTGCGCCATCTGACTGGTCATTTGCGCGTTGTCCATGGGGTTCATGGGGTCTTGGTTATTGAGCTGGGCGACCAGCAACTTCAGGAAACGATCCTGAGACGCGTTGGCGTCGCTTGCAGCGGTGCTGGTGGACGCAGTCGTGCTGGTAGCCTGGCTGGTACTGAGGGCCGAAATGGTGGTCATGGTGAGTCCTGTTGGCGCTTATTGGCCCATCTGCAATGTTTTTAGGAGCAAGGTCTTGGCGGTGTTCATGACCTCAACGTTGTTTTGGTAGGAGCGAGAGGCCGAAATCATGTTCACCATTTCTTCGACCGGGTTCACGTTCGAGTGCGTCACGTAGCCATCCGCGTCCGCCGAGGGGTGGCTGGGGTTATGGACCTTGCGAAGCGGTGCATCACTCTCACTGATGGCGCTCACTTTGACGCCGTTGGATGCGTCGGAGCCCATGGGAACGGTCTCAAAGACCACTTGCCGACCTTTGTAGCCTTTGCCGTCCGGGCCCGCCACGGCGTCGGCATTGGCCATATTGCTGGCGACGACGTTGAGGCGTTGCGACTGGGCGCTGATGGCGCTGCCGGAAACGCTGAAGATTGAAAACATGGACATGGGGACTCTCCTTGGGACCAGGGTTACTGGCCTTGAATGGCGCTCAGAATGGTTTTGGACTGGCCATTGATAAAGCGCAACGTGGCTTCGTAACGCACGGCGTTGTCAACAAAATTGGCGCGCTCCTGATCCAGGTCGACGCTGTTGCCGTCCAGACTGGGTTGGGTTTGAACCACATAGCCGAGCTGGGAATTCCCGCCCAATCCGCTACCGGCGGCCCCGGTCAGTGGAATGTGTTTGGGATGCGTGGTGCTGCCTGCTGCACCACCTGATGTACTGGCTTGAAGTCCGCCACCGCCTGTGGCCGCAGCCATGGCGTCTTTGAAATTCAGGTCGCGGGCGGAAAAACCGGGGGTATCGGCGTTGGCGATATTGCCGGCAATGACCCGCTGGCGCTCAGCGCGCAGCAGCAGCGCCTTGGATTGGAAATCCAGACCACTTGTCAAATTGTTCAACATAAATCACCTCAACTTTCAATATCCGGGCGGCTTTGCTGTTGCTTGATCGCCTGCCGTGAAGTGATTATGAAAAGCACTGCGGATTTCTAAACTTCAAATAAGCGGGTAATTGGCGTGCATTTGAAAGATTTCCGGTTTTGAGGTCTCCCTATATTCAATGCATCAATCTGGAGGAGTGCCATGTTCAATCAACGATCAATTTCATGCCGAGGAGGCCGGTGGGCAGCCGTCGCCGGGTTGAGCGTGGTCTTGTCCTTTACGCCGCAGGCCCAGGCCCAGGAAAGCACCCCCGACTTTTTGAATGCGACCCAGCGCTGGTTGGATGAGGCCGTATCGAGCATTCGCCCGACAGAGGCTGTCCCCTTGCGAATGGAGGTGGTATTGGGTGAGCTGGACCGGCGACTTCAATTGGCCCCTTGCACCAGGGTTGAGCCCTACATTCCTGTGGGGACGCAGTTGTGGGGAAAAACCCGCCTGGGGTTGCGCTGTATCGAGGGGGCGTCCAAGTGGAACGTCTTTTTGCCCATCACCATTCGCGCCTTTGGTTCTGCATGGGTGCTCAAAAGCCATGTGCTACCCGGAACCGTTTTGACAGAGGACGATGCGATTGAAGCTGAGGTCGACTGGGCCGAGGAGCGCACGCCCGTCATGGCCAACCCGTCTCAATGGGTGGGGCAAGTGGCCGCCAGAACGCTTCCGGCCGGGCAGGCCATTCGGGCGGGCATGACCCGCGCTGCCCAGGTGTTCCAGTCGGGATCACAGGTGAGGGTGGTTGCACAAGGGGCTGGTTTTCAGATCACGTCCGCTGGTCAGGCCATGAGTGCAGGTGTGGTCGGGCAGTCGGCCCGGGTCAAACTGGACAATGGCCGAGTGTTGTCTGGTGTGGTCGTGGACAGCAGAACTGTGCGGTTAGATATATGAATTCCCCGCGTGAGTTGAAAATAACGCTAAAGTCGACTGAAATTACGTCGATAGTGATCCTACGAGGCTACACGTACTGTAGTTTTGGAGAGCACGATGAAAATAGGTCAACCTTCAGATATTTCCGCCCACGTCAATTCGACAACTGCGAATGCACCCGCCAAAGGGGGGCAAGGCGCGAGCACAGCCGCGGCGGCAGCCAGCACGCAAGCGCCGTCAGCGGGCGTTGCCGTCACCGTGTCACCCATGGCACGCACGTTGGAAGCATCCAAACGCAGCGAAGCGGCGGATGTGGACATGGAAAAAGTCAAGTCCGTTCGGGCGGCCATTGCCCAGGGCACTTACAAAGTGAACCCCGAAGCCATCGCGGACAAGCTGATCTCTTCCGCACAGGAAATTCTGAAGCGAACCTCAAACTGATCCTTGATGGATCAGTGGGGAGCACAACATGGTGATTCCTGCTGACATTGAGAAGACTCTGGCGTCCATAGAGCAACTCATTCAAGATGTTTCTGACGCCTTGGTTCAGGGGGAGCCTCAAGCGCTCTCGCTAGCAAGCACCGCTTTGCGCCAGGCGGCTGTCAATTTCTCCCAATCCTTACCCCGACTGGGTGGGGTCGCGTTAAGAACACCGGCACTTCAATTACGTTTAAAGCGAATTGCGGCCCACTTGGTCATCCGACGGGAAAGTTTGATTCGTCAAAGCGTGGTAGTCGAGCGGTCATTGCATACGCTGGTGCCAGCCACCCAAACCGCAACCTATGCCAAGGCCATTGGTCCCTACGGCACGCCAGGAAAACCCTCCGGGACCTTCAATTACGTGGCCACCTAAGGCTGCGGTGCGCCCAATAGAAAAGCCCGTTATTGAACGGGCTTTTCTATTGGGTGTGACTCAATGCGTTCGCATTTTGGCGCGCAAGCGCGCGATAGATTGACTGTGCAACTGGCACACTCTGGATTCGGTCACCTCCAGCACAGCTGCAATTTCCTTGAGGTTCATGTCCTGCTCGTAGTACATGCTCATGATGAATTGCTCGCGCTCGGGCAAATTCTTGATCGCTTGCACCAAGGCCTGGCGAATTCGCTGGTCTCTCAGCATACTCAGTGGATCTGCATCTTCGTCCGCGACATGGCGGTCCAGAAAGCTGTCGTCATCGTCCTGGCCGCGTGCCATGTCTTCGATATAGACCAACTGAGTCCCCCGGACCTTGCCCAGTAACGTTTGGTAATCACTGAGCGTCATGTTGAGCTCTGCCGCGATTTCGCTTTCAATCGGGGTCCGCCCAAGGGTGTGCTCAAGGCGGCGCATGGCCTGTTCAATCTCTTTCTGGCTTTTGCGGGAGCCACGAGACATCCAGTCATTGCCGCGCAATTCGTCCAGCATGGCGCCGCGAATTCTCTGGGTTGCGAATGTTTCAAACTGAACCCCTTGCTCCGCTTCATACCGGGTCAGCGCTTCAGACAGACCGAGCAAACCGACTTGAATCAGGTCGTCGACCTGAACATTGGCGGGCAGTTTGGCCATCATGTGGTGTGCCAGACGCCTGACCAGCGGTTGATACTGCTTGATCATCGCATTGCGGTCCAGGTGGCCTTTGGCGGTGTACATCAGAGGCGTCCTTCAGTTTGGTAGCGCTGCAGCGGCATGGCATTTTCCAGCAGGCGCAAAGTCAGACGATGCACATCATCGGCAATACGCTCCTCAGCATCACCGACCCTGATGGTGAGCGCATCGACGCGGTAACCCAAAAAAGCCATGGAGCATTCCTGTAGCTTATGAATGGTTGAATGTGTTGCCAACTCGCGCGCCGCATTGTCGCGAACCGCAATATGAGCCACTGTAGGCTTCAGGCCGGCGTTTTGCAACATCTGTTTAAGGGATTGGTAGGCCGTGATGGACGACATTTTAAGAGGAGACACGGTGAGCAGGGGTTCAATGCCACTTCCCGGCAAAAGGTCGACGAGTATTTCGGTCTGCGCGTACAACACGATGACGCCGTAGTTTCCCAAAAGGCCGCCCAATGGCGCCAATGGGCGGCCAGCCTCGGGCACAGGATGCGTCATCTTGCGCAAGCCCTGTGCGGCAGGGAGGACGGACCAGGCATTGGGTTCGCCGAGGTGATCATTGCGCCAGTTTGTACCGTCCAGCAACTGTGCCAAACCCGGGTTGCCGTCTGACTCTGCGGTGTGTGCATCCAGGACAACCACCGAATACCCCATGTCGACCAGCGTGGAGCACAGACTCCACAGCAAGGGGAGTTCGCCTTGCTGATCTCCGTGGCTGGCCATGGCAATGACGCGAGGTGCCATTTGCAGCCCAATTTGCTGTAGTCCAGCGCCCTGATTGACGCAGGTATCAAGCATCAAACCGCCCTGTCTGCGCGGCTGCGGGCTGGGTGAAGAAAAAACCCAGATCGGCTGGTTTGGGGTCAAACGCTGATTTGGTCGGTGCCCGCATGGACAGTCGAATCAGCTTGGCCGCATCCGCAGACTCCCAGTCTTCTGGCACCTTTTGACCCATGGTGACACCGCGCAACAGCAAGTTGGTGGCGGATGATGGCGTCCAGTGCGGGGCCGACTTTGGCTGCCTCGTCAATCTTGGACAGAATAGCCTGCTGAATCCCGCTTGATTTGAAAGATGACACCACGTCATCCAGCGTGTCGCCGTGGCCACCAGCGTTGAGCACCAGTAGACGGTTCACCTTGGGCAAATCCAGCACCTCCAGCATGTCGCGCTTGCGCGGATCGCTGGGTGCCAGGCCGGTGGTGTCCACCAGAATCATTTTTTTGTTGGAAAGCAGGCCCAGCAGGTCCTGCAAGGCGGCACGGTCGTGCGCCAAATGAGCCACGACACCCAGCATACGGCCATAAGTGCGAAGCTGCTCGTGGGCGCCTACGCGGTAGGTGTCCAGTGTGATGAGACCGACGCTGCTGGGGCCGTGAATTCGCGCGCAAAGCCCGGCCAGTTTGGCCGCTGTGGTGGTCTTTCCCACGCCCGTTGCGCCCACAAGGGCGAAAATGCCACCCTCTTCGTGAATGGGGCTGGCATCTGCGTCGGTCTTGAGATTGCGCTCAAGTATGTCCATCACCCAGCGCATGGATTCAGCGGCGCCAATGTCCTCGGGCATGCGCTCAAGAATGGTGCGTGACAGCGTGGGGGAATACCCTGCCCGAATCATTTTGAGCATCAGATTCGAGTGAATCGGGTTTTGGCGGGCTTGGCCGAGCCAAGTCAAGGTATTGAAGCGGTCCTCAATCAAGGCCTTCATGGCTTGGAGCTCGTCCACAATGCCTTGGGGCATGGCCGGTGCGGCGAAGGACGGTTGTGGGCTGGCGGCACGGGCTGGCATGCTGAGCGCGTTGTGGAGCTGGCTTCGCGGCAGGCCGAAACTCCATGGGCACCGGGCTGTGGCGGGTCTCAAGGCTCGACAGCCGTGAGGGCGCAGCCTCTGAGCGGGCAACCGGCTCGCTGGGGCCTGCCAAGGCTTCAGCCCGGCGACGCAACATTCTTTCGCGCACATAGTCCTGAAACGACAAGGTGCTCATGGAGAGTTGGGCAACATCCTCCTCCACGGTTGTACGCGAGTCAACTTGGCTGGCCGGCGCTCGTCTTTGTTGGGAAGGGTTCTTTTCCCGGTTGGCCAACTCTGATTTGTCCAGTGCTGCCAGGGTGTCTTCACCCGTGGCGACGACTTCAACGCCTGATGCGGTGGTTCGGTTAGACAAAATCAACGTGCCGTCGCCAAAAGCCAGGCGGGCTTTGGCCAGCGCTTCGCGGGAGGTAGGGGCTGTAAATCGTTGAATGTTCATGATGATGCACCTTTGAGGATCGGGCCGATGCGAATGGTGTGCGTTTCAGGAATCTCGCTGTGTCCGAGCACCTGAAGACGGGGCGCAACGCGGCGCACCAGTCGCGCAATCGCGCTCCTGATTTGATCGGGAACCAAAAGACAGGCAGGGATGCCAATCTCTTCTTGTTTGAGGGCGACTTCAGCCGCCGTGCGGGTCAATATTTCAGCCACGCCAGGATCGAGCGCCGGGCCGCTGGCATTGCCGAGGGCTTGCACCAGCAGTCGCTCCAGTGCAGGGTCAATGGCAATGACATTGAGTTCGCGTGTCGGGCCATAAATTTGCTGCACGATGGCGGGGGACAGTGCAATGCGAACGCGACGCGCCAGCTCTGCAGGGTCCGTCACGGTGCTGGCGTGCTCGGCCAAGGATTCGATGATGGTCCGAATATCGCGAATGTGCACAGACTCATCCAGCAGTAACTGCAGGACTTTCTGGAAAACAGCGATGGGGACCATTTTGGGAACCACTTCTTCGATCAGTTTCGGGGCCAGTTTGCTGACGTGTTCAACAAGTTGCTGGGTTTCGGTTCGGCTCAATAACTTGGAGGCCTGAACTTGCATCAAGTGTGACAAATGGGTGGCCATCACAGTCTCAGAATCAACCACGGTAAAACCCGCCATTTGCGCGGCTTCCTTCTGCCGATCGTCGATCCAGTGTGCTGGTAAACCAAATGCAGGGTCAGTGGTGGCCGTTCCAATCAACGGCGTCGTGATGCCGCCCGGGTTGATGGCCAGAAAATTTCCTGGAAACGCCTCGCCTTCGCCCACAATCACGCCTCGCAGGGTGATGCGGTAGCCACTGGGCTTGAGTTCCAGGTTGTCACGCACGTGCACGGCCGGGGGGAGGAATCCCACCTCTTGGGCAAATTTGCGGCGAACGCCCTTGATCCGGTTCAACAGGTCGCCTTGGCGGGTCTTGTCCACCAGCGCAATCAGGCGGTAGCCCAGCTCCAGTCCCAATTGGTCAACGGGTTGCAGGTCGTCCCAGCTGGCTTCACCGTCAGAGACCGGTGCCGGCGGTGCCAAGGTGGCCGGGTCCGGGGGTGGTGGTTTGTGGGCCAGCACCCAGGCGCCATAACCCAGCACGGCAGAGATGCTGAGAAACACGATGTTGGGCATGCCGGGAATGATGCCCATGACGCCCATGATGCCGGCCGTGATGCCCAGCACGCGGGGCGACACAAACATTTGGTCGATGATCTGGCGACCCAAGTCATGGTCTTTGCCAACGCGGGACACCACCATGGCGGCCGCTACCGAAATCAGCAAGCCCGGAATTTGCGCGACCAAGGCGTCGCCAACTGCCAGCAAAATGTAGGTGTCAGCGGCTTGTGATGCGCTCAGGCCGTGTTGGGCCATGCCAATCATGAAGCCGCCAACGATGTTGATCAGCAAAATCAAAATGCCGGCCACCGCATCGCCGCGCACGAATTTGGAGGCGCCGTCCATGGAACCAAAGAAGTCAGCCTCTTCGGACACTTCGGCGCGACGACGTTTGGCTTCCTTCTCGTCAATCAGTCCCGCATTCAAGTCGGCATCCACGGCCATTTGCTTGCCGGGCATGGCATCCAACGCAAACCGGGCTGAGACTTCGGCAATTCGCTCCGCGCCCTTGGTCACCACCACAAAGTTGATGACCACCAGAATCGCGAAAACAATAAAACCAACGGCGAAGTTGCCGCCAATCAAAAAGTGACCAAACGCCTCAATCACGGCGCCTGCCGCACCGGGGCCGGTGTGGCCTTCCATCAACACCACCCGTGTTGAGGCGACGTTCAGCGACAAACGCATCAAGGTGGTGAGCAGCAAAACGGACGGAAACGCCGCAAAGTCCAGCGGCCGAATCATGTAGGCCGCCACCATCATCACCATCAAGGCCACTGCAATATTGATGGTGAAAAAGGTGTCCAGCAGCCAGGTGGGCATGGGCAGCACCATCATGGCCAGAATAGCCACCACCAGCAAGGGCGCAGCCGCACCCTGAATCACGGCGGCGTTGGCGCCAAACCATTTTTGAAGCAACTTCAATTGGCTGTTCATGGTGTGGGTCCGGTTTTATTGGCGACAACCTTGGACTGCGGATCCAACTCAGGCGGAACGAAGGGCAGTGGTGGCTCGCCCGGCATGGGGCCGTCACCTCGCATGGCGGACCTCAGGCGATAGACATAGGCCAGAACTTGCGCGACGGCGGTGTAAAGACTGGTCGGAATGTCCTGGTCGATTTCTGCATTGGCGTAGAGCGCCCGGGCCAGCATGGGCGACTGCAGCACGGGAACGGAGTTGTTCTTGGCAATGTCGCGAATCTTGAAGGCCAGCAGATCTGCCCCTTTGGAAATCACCTGAGGGGCGCGCATGGTTTTTTCGTCGTACTTGATGGCTACCGCAAAGTGGGTGGGGTTCATCAAGACAAAATCGGCTTTGGGCACGGCGCCGACGCTATTGCCTTGGGCAATATCGCGTTGCCGCTGGCGCATTTTTCCCTTCATTTGCGGGTTGCCGTCAGACTCTTTGTGTTCCTGTTTGACCTCTTGGTGAGACATCTTCATCTTGGACTTGTGAAGAAACCCCTGCAGCGGCACGTCAACCATGGCCACAACCAAGATGACCAGCAGCAGCAATCCCAAGCCTGCGGTGAGCCAGTCGGTCAGAAAGGCAATCGCGGAGTTGGAGGGTTGCAGCACAAGTGCGGCCAGAGATTGCAGGCCAGAGTTCAAGTAGGCCGTCGCCAGCGCGATGATGGTGGCCGCGATGAAGGACATTTTGGCAACTTCGGTCAGCTTGTCCTTGGTGAACATGCGGCCCAGTCCACTCAGTGGGTTGACGCGACTGAAGTCCGGTGTGATGGGCTTGATGCTCATGACCCAGCCGCCGGTGGCGACAGAGCTCAACATCGCCACCGCCATGATGATCACGCCAAAAATGGCACAACCAGCCAGTCCTGCTGAGACCATCTCCTGCAAGCGCGACAACGCGCTGTCAGGTTGGGTGAGAAAGGTGGCATCAAAGGTGAGCTGGTGACCCAAAAGGTAGCGCAACTTTTCAAACATGAAAGGGGCCAGGCCCATCATGGTCACCGCGCCGGTTCCCAGAATCGCCAAATGGCCCAAGTCCCGCGAGCGTGCCACCTGGCCATCGTCGCGCGCCTTCTTCAGCTTCCTGTCGGAGGCTGGTAAGTTGCGATCTTGACTGCTTGATTCCATGATGGGGAGACTGTTAGGTTCTCCCCATTGTCATAAAGCAGTTTGCAAACTAAAGCGGGATAAGCGGGGTTTTCACCGCTTACTTTGAGGGTGGTGTCAGAAGCCCAAGCTCGCCAGCAAATCGTCAACTTCAGACTGACCCTTCACCACATCCGGGTTGGTTTCTGCGTCTACGGCGGGGCCGTTCAACGAAGGCTTGTATTCCGGTACGGGTGCTGGAGCGGCTGGCTTGACCACCGCCTCAACGGGCGCAGTTTGAAGAAGCAACTGAATCAACTGCTCTTCAATGTCGGCGGCCAGGTTCACCACCTTGGCAATGACCTGACCCGTGAGGTCGTGAAAGTCCTGGGCCATCATGATTTCGGTCAGATGCACGTCCACTTCTTTGGTCGATGCTTCCACATCGGTGATGAAGTTCATGACATGCCCTTTGGCCACCGCCGCCACGGGGTCTTTGACAATCAAGGCGCCAATGCGGCGAGTTTCCGCCGCGATGTGGTCTTGCTGCGCCTTCGCCAAATCGACTCGGTTCAGCACCTTGTCTGCGGCGTCCCCGGTCAATCGGGCGATGTATGAAAGCCGACTCTTGGCGTCGGGCAGCTCACCGGCTAACCCTTTCAGCCGGTCAGTCAAACCTAATCCATGCAATGAATCGTGGAGTTGCCGTGTCAGCACGCCAAGAGATTGATGAATTTCCGATGGGCTGGCCTGTCGCGTGGCAGGCGAAGTTTCGTTAGTGTCCATGGTGATTACTTCAGACCGACTTTGGTGAGAATCAAGTTGACTTTGTCTTCAAGCGTCGCTTTGGTAAACGGCTTGACGATGTAGCCGGCCGCGCCTTGTTGCGCCGCCATCACGATGTCTTCTTTGCGTGCCTCCGCCGTCACCATCAGCACCGGCAGGTGCTTCAGCTTTTCGTCCTTCTTGATTTCGGCCAGCAACTGAAACCCATTCATGTTGGGCATGTTGATGTCACTCACCACAAAGTGAAAAGTGCTGCTCCGCAACTTGTGCAATGCCACAACGCCATCCTCCGCCTCGTCCGCCTCGGTGTAACCGCTTTCCTTCAGCAGGTTACGCACGATGCGGCGCATGGTGGAGAAGTCGTCAACGACCAAAAATCTAATGTCATTTGCCATGGAACACCCTTTCAATGGCGTATGTCGAATAGGTTGAGATAACCCACGAGTTAAAAATCATTGTTTTGCAATGCCTTCTTGGCTGGCTTCAGGCTGCGTTGCCGTGCTGCTGGCCTCTTCCGTTGGTGCTGCCTTCGTGCGACCCGTCCCCATGAGTCGCTCTTCGGCTTCACGCGTCATCACTGTAATGCTGATTCTACGGTTCGTTGGGCTTAATGGGTTGTCGTTGTCCAGTAACCGGCTGGAGGCCAGACCCACAACGCGCGCCAATTTATCGTCGGGCATGCCCGCTGACACCAATTCCCTGCGCGACGCGTTGGCGCGGTCAGACGACAACTCCCAGTTACTGTAGCCGCGCTGGGCATTGGAGTAAGGGGAGCGGTCGGTGTGGCCATCCAGGCTGATTTTGTTTTCTACCCCGTTCAGTGCCGCGCCAATTTCTCGCAATATGTCTCGCATGTAAGGCTTCACCGAAGCGCTGCCGCTGTCAAACATGGGGCGTTTTTGGTCATCCACAATTTGAATTTGAAGCCCGTCCGCCGTGTAGTCCAGCCGAATTTGCGAGCTGAATTCCGCCAATTTGGCGTTGTTTGAAATCAGTGAAGCGATTTTCGCGCCAAGAGCTGCCAATGCCTGAGCATCCCGCTTGGCGACCTCTTCCCTGAGTGCTTCCGTCGCAGATTTTTTTTGAATCGGGTCAGACCCGTCGCCGCGCTTGGATTGGCCGCTCTTGAGCGTCAAGTCCGCACCCCCGCCCGGCAAGATGCTGTCACTGGCGCCAGCACCGCTGCCACCCATCATTGAGACTTTGAGAGGGGCCGCAAAATAGTCAGACAAACCCTTTTTATCTCCCTCAGAGGTCGAACCCAGCAACCACATCAGCAAAAAGAACGCCATCATCGCCGTCACGAAGTCGGCGTAGGCAATCTTCCAGGCACCGCCATGCACGGCGTGGCCGCCTTTTTTGACCTTCTTGACGATGATCGGTTGGAGTTTTTTCGGATCGCCCGCCATATCAGCTAGTCCAGGTGGTTATTTCTTGCCGCGAACATGGCCTTCAAGCTCGGCAAACGTGGGCCGCTCTGTGGAGAACAATACTTTGCGGCCGAATTCAATGGCAGTTGACGGGTTGTAACCCTGCATGCTGGCCAACAACGTGGTTTTGATGCACTGCAACTCTTTGCCTGCATCTTCCGTTTTTTGCTCCAGCAAACCGCCCAAGTGGCTCCACCACACCGTAAGCCAGCAAAATGCCCAAAAATGTGCCCACCAGCGCTGACGCAATCATGCCGCCCAATACCGCAGGGGGTTGACCCACTGAGCCCATGGTGTTCACCACGCCCAACACCGCAGCCACAATGCCGAACGCTGGTAGCGCGCCTGCCAAACGGGCAATCGCCGCAATAGGCGCATGCGCCTCGGCATGGTGCGTGTCGATCTCGGTGTCCATCAAGGACTCGATCTCGTGGGCGTTCAAATTGCCGGACACCATCATCCGCAGGTAATCCGTCGTGAACTCGACCACGTGGTGGTCGGTGCCCACCGTCGGGTATTTGTTGAAAATCTCTGACCCGTGCGGGTCTTCCACGTCTTTCTCGATGGCCATCAGGCCTTCTTTGCGAGCCTTTTGCAAGATGTCGTAGAGCAGCGCCAACAATTCAAGGTAGCGGGCCTTGGTGTACTTTGACCCCTTCAGCGCTTGCGGAATGAGCGCCATGGTGGCCTTTAGCACTTTGGGCTGGTTGTTGACCGCAAACGCGCCCAAGGCACCGCCAAAAATGGTGATCAACTCAAACGGCAGCGCCGTCAAAATGACCTGGATGTTGCCACCGTGAAAGATGTAAACACCAAAAATGCAGCCCATCGAGACCACGTAACCAATGATAACGAGCATGTTTTTGTTAAATCATAGTAATTGGCTAGAGCGCAGACATAGCGTCAGGCACTCCTCTCGACTCATTCTAGGGAGTCATTGAGCATCGCAAAACGAGAAAAGGGCCCCAATCGGGCCCTATCTAGGGGGTTTGAAGACTCCGAATTTTAGTGCAGCATGATGCCGCCTGCGCCACTGCCCTTGCCAGCGCGGGCCGGTGGGGTGCACAAACCGCACTCAAAGTGGCGTGAGTTTTCGTACGCCTCACTCACAAAATGACCGCCGCACTTGCAGCATTTGGTCATGGACAGCATGTTGTTGTCCACAAATTTAACCAAGCGCCAGGCCCGGGTGAGCGAGAGCAGAGGCTCAACGCCGCAGGCCGTGATCTGCTCGGTGTACAGCTTGTACGCCTTCATGATGGCGTCAATGTCTTCCAGCGCGCTGACCTTGGTCAGGTACTCATAGGTGTTCAAAAACAACGAAGCATGAATATTGGGCTGCCAAGTCAAAAACCAGTCGGTGGAGAAAGGCAGTTGCCCTTTGGAGGGCGAGCGGCCCGCCACTTCTTTATAGAGGCGCAGCAAGCGCTCATAAGAAAGGTTGGTTTCGCTCTCCAGCACCTGCAGGCGGGCGCCCAGGTTGATCAGGGCAACGGCCCGCTCAACTTGCTTGGAATCATTCAATACGCTTTTGGTGGCCATGGTGATGCTCCTTACATGGCTTCAGAAAAACGACCGGCCATCAAGATGCTGGCGTGCAACTTGGTGGTGGCGTCGTTGTCTACTTTGCTGGCCGAGTGGTTGGTCAGCAAGCTCCACACCATTTCATCGTCCACCCGGAAGCGGCACAGCAACATGGTGCTGGACGCAATCTTCAAAATCTGGGCAGGCGACAGTGTGGCAATCAGGTCAGCCGACTCTTCCGAGATGCCGAGGCGAAACAGGGCTTCCGACTTGTCCTTGCGAATCACGTTCTGCGCCAGCATCAGGTAAGTCAAGTTGGCGTCCCGGATTTCTTGGGCAAGTTGTTCGTCGGTCATGTTCGGCTCCTGTTGGATGCGACCCTTTTGGGCTGCGATGGAGTCGATTCTGAACGGGGAGCAGAAACTTGAATCGGCGTCTGCCTGTTTGACTTGTCAGTGTTTCAACTAATGCTTGTAAGGCAAATTCCTACAAAAAAGTGCGTCGCACAGAAATGACCGGAAACAAGGTCGCTTATCGGGCTTTAGAAAAGCTGAAATTTTCGTAAATTTGAGGCCGTCTCATCTCAAAAATGATTCGGAGAGCTTCACCTCAAGTAGAGCTCGACGTCCGGCAAGTGCCAATCCTGGTGCACCGGTCATGGCGGTCAGTCTTTTGGGCTGGCGTTGGGATTGGCAGCAATGCCGGATTAATTCAGCTTTCAAGGAGTTTCAAATGGCCTCAATGATCAACACGAACATCAGTTCTTTAAACGCACAGCGCAACCTGAGCATGAGCCAGTCCTCGTTGTCCACCTCCATGCAGCGCCTCTCAAGCGGCTTGCGCATCAACAGCGCCAAAGACGACGCCGCTGGTTTGGCCATTAGCGAGCGCATGACGACGCAGATTCGCGGCATGAATCAGGCGGCTCGCAATGCCAATGACGGTATCTCTCTGGCGCAAACGGCTGAGGGCGCTTTGGGCGAGATCAGCAGCAACTTGCAGCGTATGCGTGAACTGGCCGTGCAGTCGGCCAACGCGACCAACAGCGTCGATGACCGGGAGGCGTTGCAAAAAGAGGTGGCCAGTTGAAGTCTGAAATTCAGCGTGTGGCCACCCAGACCAGCTTCAATGGCACCAAAGTGCTGGACGGCACCTTCACCAACCAGAGCTTCCAGGTGGGCGCTGACGCCGGTCAGATGTGATTTCTGTGAGCGGCGTGAGCAGCATGAAGACCGCTGATGCTGGGCAGCACGCACAGTTTGGCGCACCACGTGCGTCGGCGCCAGCGTCTGTGCACATGGCATGAGCTGCGGACTCAACCTCTGGCCTGACGATCAACGCGGCATTGCGATCGCGGACGTGAGCTGGCCGCCACAGGTAACGCTGCCAAGACCGGCGCTGGCCATTGTTGCTGCCATCAACGACAAGTCAGGTGAGTCTGGGGTGATTGCCGTTCAGTACGACGCTGCGTACAAATGCCAACAAGGTCTGTTCTGACCTCCGTGTAGCGAGGCCGAACACAGCGTCACACTAGTCCGCGAGGCTGGAATCGGATGTGGTACCGAGCGCTTTACGCTGGCGGGACAGGCGTTGGCGTACTGCGGTCAACGTCAGTGATGTTGATATCTCCACCTTTGATGGCGCTCAACAAGGCGATCGGCACATGTCGACAAGGCGCTGAACAGAGGTGAACTCGGCGCGCGCCGATCTGGGTGCGATTCAAAACCGGTTTTACATCGACCGTGACCAACCTGCAAACGACCTCTGAAAATTTGTCGGCTTCACGCAGCCGAATTCAGGATGCGGACTTTGCCTCGGAGACAGCCAATTTGTCGCGGGCCCAGGTGTTGCAGCAAGCCGGTACCGCCATGGTGGCGCAGGCCAACCAGTTGCCGCAAAGTGTGTTGTCGTTGCTGAAGTAAGCATCAGACTACTTCGTCAACAGAGGGTGCCAATTCGTTGGCACCCTCTTTTTTTTGTGAGATTGATTTAAGTTTTACTGAGGTTTGGTCGAAACAGATAGCAACGGGTTCCATGCAGGGCTCGTCGTCCGGCAAGCATCACAGAGGTGTTCCGGTCATGGCGGTCAGCTTCAGGCTGACGTTGGGATTGGCAGCAATGCCGGATTTATTCAGCTTTAAAGGAGCTTCAAATGTCAGTTATCAACACAAACATCAGTTCGTTGACCGCCCAGCGCAATCTGGGCATGAGCGCAGGCTTCGTTGTCCACCTCCATGCAGCGTCTCTCGAGCGGCTTGCGCATCAACAGCGCCAAGGACGATGCCGCTGGCCTGGCGATTAGCGAGCGCATGACCTCCCAGATTCGCGGCAGGAACCAAGCGGCCCGCAATGCCAACGACGGTATCTCGCTGGCGCAAACCGCTGAGGGTGAGTTGACCGAGATCAGCAACAACTTGCAGCGTATGCGTGAGCTGGCCGTGCAGTCGTCCAATGCCACCAACACCGCGATCTGACCGCGACGCGCTGGAAGCTGAGGTGCAGGCGCTGCAGTCAGAGATTGACCGCGTAGCGACCCAAACTCACCTTCAACGGCACCAAGCTGCTGGACGGCACGCTTCACCAACAAGAGCTTCCAGGTGGGCGCTGAAGCTGGACAGGTGATTTCTGTGAGTGGCGTAAGCAGCATGAAGACCGCTGATCTGGGCAGCACCCAGTTTGGCGCACCCGTGGTCGGTGCCGCAGTCTTGACGGGCGCAGCCGGGGACTCAACCTCTGGCCTGACGATCAACACCATTGCGATCGCAGACGTGACGGCCACAACAGGTAACGCTGCCAAGACCGGCGCTGATATTGTTGCTGCCATTAACGACAAGTCGGGTGAGTCTGGGGTGATTGCTTCGTTCAGTACGACCGGTACAAATGCTAACAAGGTTGTTCTGACCTCCGTTAAGGCCGACACAGCCGTCACACTATCCGCGGTTGGAACAAGTGGTACGAGCGCTTTCGCTGGGGGGGCGTTGGGTACTGCGGTCAAAGTCAGTGATGTTGATATCTCCACCTTTAATGGCGCTCAACAGGCGATTGGCACTGTCGACAAGGCTCTGAAAGAGGTGAACTCGGCGCGCGCCGATCTGGGTGCGGTGCAAAACCGGTTTAGCTCCACCGTGACGAACCTGCAAACGACGTCGGAAAATTTGTCTGCATCACGCAGCCGGATTCAGGACGCTGACTTTGCCACAGAAACCGCCAACCTGTCACGTGCGCAAGTGTTGCAGCAAGCCGGTACCGCCATGGTGGCGCAGGCCAACCAGTTGCCATCGGGCGTGCTGGCCCTGCTGCGTTAAGCGCTGGTCAGATTTGGGGTTACGTCTCGCGCGCCGTAAGGCGCGTGATGAAGATTCAAAGCGGCGTTGGACATTGTCCAACGCCGCTTTTTCCTTTGGAGTTTCAGCTCCAATTAGCGGCCATCAGGGGGACTCTTGCTGCTGAAGTAATTGTTGTTGGTGAGGACTGAAAAGCGGAATATTTTTGATATTCATTTAAGTTTCGACCTGAATCGTCCGAAAAAGAATTCAACGGGTTCCTTGCAGGGCTCGTCGTCCGGCAAGTGCCATTGAGGTGTTCCGGTCATGGCGGTCAGCCTTTTAGGCTGACGTTGGGATTGGCAGCAATGCCGGATTAATTCAGCTTTAACTTAGGAGCCTCTCATGTCAGTTATCAACACAAACGTTAGTTCCTTAACGGCACAGCGCAATCTAAATACGAGCGCGTCGTCGTTGAGCACTTCCATGCAGCGCCTCTCCAGCGGCCTGCGTATCAACAGTGCCAAGGACGACGCCGCTGGCTTGGCCATTGCCTCACGGATGACCTCCCAGGTGAAGGGCATGGATCAGGCGGTTCGCAATGCCAATGACGGTATTTCCCTGGCGCAAACCACGGAGGGTGCGTTGGGCGAGGTCAGTAACAATTTGCAGCGTATTCGGGAACTCGCCGTGCAGTCGTCCAACGCGACCAACAGCCAAGAGGACCGCGACGCGCTGCAAAAAGAGGTCAAGCAGCTGCAGTCAGAGATTCAGCGCGTAGCGACCCAAACCAGCTTCAATGGCACCAAAGTGCTGGACGGCACCTTCACCAACAAGAGCTTCCAGGTGGGCGCTGAAGCCGGTCAGGTGATTTCTGTGAGCGGTGTCAGCAGCATGAAGACAGACGCACTGGGTAGCACGAACTTTGCGGCGACGAGCACCTGGCACCGCCGCCGTGACAGACGTGGCGACATCTGGACTGACGATTAACACCATTGCAATAGCCAACGTGACTGCCCAAGGTAGCGTGGCTAAGACGGGTGCTGCCATTGTTGCCGCCATCAACGACAAGTCAGGTGAGTCCGGCGTCATTGCAAGTTTCGACTCCACAACCAGCAAAATCAGTTTGACTTCCGTGGTTGCGGGCAATGCGCTCGCAGTGACAGGCTCGACTGCTGGTGATGGTCTGGGTTCTTTGACTGCGGCTGCGACGACGAATGTCAAAGTTAGTGATGTCGATATCTCCACCTTCGATGGCGCGCAAAAAGCGATCGGGACGATTGACTCGGCTCTGAAAGAGGTGAACTCGGCGCGTGCTGATCTGGGTGCGGTGCAAAACCGTTTTAGTTCCACCGTGACGAACCTGCAAACGTCCTCTGAGAATCTGTCCGCTTCACG
>CAWAFG010000008.1:0-11202 GCA_963781205.1 uncultured beta proteobacterium
TGGAGCTATGCCGGAGAAACCGGCCCGCAGGCGTGGTCCAAAATCAATCCCGACTTTGGCACCTGTGCCACCGGCGACCGCCAGTCGCCCATCAACATTGACGAGGCCATGACGCTCAAAGGGCCGGCTGAACCCCTGCAGTTTCACTACCAGCCCAGCAACGGCACGGTGGTCAACAACGGGCACACGATCCAGGTCAATGTGCAGGGCGACAACTGGCTGACGGTGCGTGGAACGGAGTTCAAGCTGCTGCAGTTTCACTTTCACCACCCCTCCGAGGAGCGCGTGAACTCACGCGGCTCGGCCATGGTGGCGCACTTGGTGCACCAAAGCACGGCTGGCCAACTGGCGGTGGTCGCGGTGCTGCTTGACCCGGGCGAACTCAACACCTTGATCAACAAGGTCTGGACCTATATGCCGCTGGACAAAGACGACAGCGTGCGCATGCCGGTCGATTTGGTGAACCTGAACGAATTGCTGCCCAAAGACCAGCGCTACTACCAGTTCATGGGCTCCCTCACCACGCCACCCTGTACCGAGGGCGTGTTGTGGATGGTGTTGAAGCAACCCACCGCAGTGGCGCGGGAACAGATCAAGCTGTTTTCCCAGCTGTTCCCCAACAATGCCCGCCCCGTGCAACCAGCCAACGGACGGGCGGTGCGCAGCGCGCAGTGAGACTTGCCTGCTTGCTACGCTTTCGAGAGCGCCCGCAGCGCCTGCTTGATGCCGTCGCTCACGCCCACGTCTTTGGGCAAGGCTTTCAGTGCCAACACGGCTTCCTTGTCGCTGTAGCCCAGCGCCAGCAAGGCTTGCAAAATGTCGCCCTGCGCGTCGTTGGCCAGGGTGCTGGACAGGCCAATGTCTGGCCCCAGTTTGCCTTTCAGCTCCAGCAGCAAACGCTCTGCCGTTTTCTTGCCGATGCCCGGCACCTTGATCAGGCGACCGCCCTCTTGCATCGTCACCGCCTGCGAAAGATCCGCCACACTCATGCCTGAGAGCACCGACAGCGCGGTGCGCGGGCCCACGCCGGTGATCTTGATCAGCTGGCGAAACGCCTCGCGCTCCTGCGCGTTTTCAAACCCATACAAAATTTGCGCGTCTTCACGCACCACAAAGTGGGTCAACAAACTCACCTGGGCGCCCAGTTCGGGCAGGTTGTAAAACGTGCTCATGGGCACATGCACCTCGTAGCCCACGCCATGGCAATCGACCATCACTTGGGGTGGATTTTTGTCGCACAACGTGCCTGTTAGTTTGCCGATCATTTCTTACCTATCATTGGGAACCCTTTTCAGGAATTATCAACTTGATCGTCAGACACCTGTTTTCCCCGCTGAACAACACCCGCCTGGGCCATTTGTGCGGCCCCATGGACGAGCACCTGCGCACCATTGAGACCGCGCTGGAGGTCAAAATCGCTCACCGCCACGAGCAATTCAAGGTGGAAGGCACCAAGGCGGCCATCAAGCGCGGCATGGAAATGCTGCAGGCGCTGTACGAGATGGCGGGCCGCCCCATTGACCCCGCCACGGTGCAACTCATGCTGGCTGGCGACGGCCATGACGCCGACAGCCCAGGCCTGAAAACCCGCCGCGCCGACCTCAAACCCCGCACCCGCAATCAAGCCAACTACATGGACCGCATTGCCGGCCATGACATCACCTTTGGCATTGGCCCGGCCGGCACGGGCAAGACCTATCTGGCGGTGGCCATGGCGGTGGACGCGTTGCAGCGCAGCGCCGTGCAACGCATCATCCTGACCCGCCCGGCCGTCGAAGCGGGCGAGCGCCTGGGCTTTCTGCCGGGTGACTTGAACCAGAAGATTGACCCCTACCTGCGCCCGCTGTACGACGCCCTGTACGACTTGATGGGGTTTGACCAGGTGCAAAAAGCGTTTGACCGCCAGACCATCGAGATCGCGCCGCTGGCCTTCATGCGCGGGCGCACCCTGAACAACGCGTTTGTGATTCTGGACGAGGCGCAAAACACGACGCCCGAACAGATGAAGATGTTTTTGACCCGCATTGGGTTTGGCTCCAAAGCCGTGGTCACCGGTGACGTGAGCCAGATTGACCTGCCCAAAACCCAGTTCAGCGGCTTGATTGACGCCGAACGCGTGCTCAAGCGCGTGGAAGGCATCGCCATTTGCCGCCTGACCAGCGCCGATGTGGTGCGCCACCCGCTGGTGGCCCGCATTGTGGACGCCTACGACGCACCCGGCGCCTCCAGCAACCAGACCCGCGACGACGACAGCCCGCTGCGCCCCAGCGAAGCCGCTCGCACCCGTGCGGCCAAGAAAACGCCCTGACACCAAAAACTACTAAAAAGATAGCAGCCTGCGCATACGGCGCGGGCGCTAAAGACCTATTTGACGTATAAAACCATGCTGAACGAACTCACCCTGTCCCTGCAATTCGCCAAATTTGAGGACGCCCCACTGCACCGCGCGGCCCTGCCCCGCCACAAAGTCACCCGCTGGATTCGCCACGCGCTGGAGTCCACCGCCGAGATCACGGTGCGCATTGTGGGCGCCGAAGAAGGCCAGACGCTGAACCGCGACTACCGGCAAAAAGACTACGCCACCAACGTGCTGACCTTTGACTACACGATGGAACCCGTGGTCACCGCCGACCTGGTGCTGTGCGCCCCCGTGGTCGCGCAAGAAGCCAAGGAGCAAGGCAAAACGTTGGAAGCCCACTACGCCCACCTGATCGTGCATGGCACGCTGCACGCCCAAGGCTGGGACCATGATCTGGAAGAAGACGCTGAAGTGATGGAGATGCGCGAGACCGACATCATGGCGCGCCTGGGGTTTGACAACCCTTATTGATAAAATGAGGCTCTAGCGCTTGTCCAGCAAGCGCAGGCCGCTACTTATTCAATAGCAAACCAGCCGCTGGCGCAATGCGCAGCGGAATGGTGACCGGGCCATCGTTCACCAGATGCACCCGCATTTCAGTCTGATATTGGCCGGTTTGCACCACCGGATGCACCAACCGGGCCTGCGCCACCAGGTAGTTGAACAAGAGGCGCCCCTCGTCCGGTCTGGCGGCCGCGGTAAAGCCGGGGCGGTTGCCCGCGCTGACATCGGCTGCCAGCGTGAACTGGCTCACCAGCAACAAGTCACCCACCGTGCCGCGCCCGTCCAGGTTTTGCACGCTGTGGTTCATCTTGCCAGCGTCGTCATTGAAGATGCGCAGCTTCAAGAGCTTATTCAGCATCTTGTCGCACTCCAGCTCCGTGTCACCCTGCTCGGCGCACACCAGCACCAGCAAGCCGGCGCCAATTTCACCCACAGTGTCGCCCGCCACGGTCACCCTGGCTTCGCTCACGCGCTGTAAAACGGCGATCAAATCAAATCCTTGACGTCATCAAAGTGCGCTTCCACGTCGGTGGGCAGCAACTGGATGGTGGCGCGCAAACCCGGCACGGCGCTCATGAGCGCCTGCTCCACGCTGGCCCGCACGGCGGCGGCCCGGCCCAGCGTCCAGCTGGCGGGCATGTGCATGTGCATGTCCACAAACCGGCGCTGGCCGGAGCGGCGGGTGGTCACATGGTCAAAGCGAATGGTGTGGTGGTCAAACTCGTCCAGAGTGGCTTGAATCTGGCTCATGACTTCGGGCTCCACGGCCTCGTCCATCAAGCCTTGCGAGGAGCGCCAGATCAGGTGAACCCCCTCCTTGAGAATGTTCAGCGCCACGCCAATCGCCACCACCGCATCCAGCCACAGCCAGCCGGTCATCGCCACCGCCGCGACACCAATGACGACGCCCACCGAGGTCCAGACGTCGGTCACCAAATGCTTGGCATCGGCCTCCAGCGCAATCGAGCGGTGGGTTTTGGCGGCGCCAAACATCACCCAGGCCAAGCCCCCGTTGAGCACCGAGCTCACCACCGACAAGGCCAAGCCCCAGCCCACTTCCTGAATCGGTTGCGGGTCAAACAGGCGGTGCCCGCCGGCCCAGATGATGCCCATGGCGGCGGCAATGATCAAAATGCCTTCGAACCCGCTTGAAAAATACTCGGCCTTGTGGTGCCCATAAGGATGGTCGTCGTCCGCCGGGCGCTGGGCAATGGTCACCATGGCCAAGGCAAAAATGGCACTGGCCAGGTTGACCAGCGACTCCATCGCATCCGACAACAAACCGACCGAGTCGGTAATGACCCAAGCCAATGTCTTGAGCGTGATGGTCAGAATCGCCACCACCACCGAGGTCCACAGCAAGCGCTGTGGCGTCAGGAACCGGGCCGGAATGAACGTCACCATCAGCCCAGTGTGACCCGTGCGAACTTGCGCTTGCCGACCTGAACCACATAGGTTCCTGCGCCCAGCTTCAAGCCTTTGTCGCTGACCACGTTGGAGTCCACGCGCACACCGCCGCCATCAATCAGGCGGTTGCCCTCGCCGCTGGAGGCTGCCAAGCCCGTCATCTTCAACAGTGCCCCAATGCCCAACGCGGCACCACCCTCGCCCAAAGGCAGGGTGACTTCTGGAATTTCATCAGGCACGCCGCCTTTGCTGCGGTTGATGAAGTCTTGCTCGGCCACATCGGCGGCGGCAGCACTGTGAAAACGCGCCGTGATTTCTTTGGCCAAAGCGACTTTGGCGTCTTTGGGGTTGCGCCCGCCGTCCACTTCCGCTTTGAGCGCGGCAATCTCGGCCTCGCTCTTGAAGCTCAACAAGGTGAACCACTTCCACATCAACACGTCTGAGATGCTCAGCACCTTGGCAAACATGGTGTTGGGGTCTTCGGAGATACCGATGTAATTGTTCTTGCTCTTGGACATCTTCTCGACGCCGTCCAAACCTTCCAGCAAAGGCATGGTCAAGATGCACTGAGGCTCTTGCCCGTATTCAGCCTGCAAATGGCGGCCCATCAACAGGTTGAATTTTTGGTCCGTGCCACCCAATTCCAGGTCGCTCTTGAGCGCCACGCTGTCGTAGCCCTGCATCAAGGGGTACAAAAACTCATGCACGCTAATGGGCGTTCCGGACTTGAACCGGTCATGGAAATCATTGCGCTCCATCATGCGTGCCACGGTGTAGCGCGACGCCAGCTCAATCATGCCGCGTGCGCCCAGCGCATCCGACCATTCGCTGTTGTAGCGAATCTCGGTTTTGGCCGGGTCCAGCACCATACTGGCCTGGCGGTAGTAGGTCTCGGCATTCACCTTGATTTGCTCAGCCGTCAGCGGTGGGCGGGTGCTATTGCGGCCAGACGGATCACCAATCAGGCTGGTGAAATCGCCAATCAAAAAGATGACGGTGTGGCCCAAATCCTGCAACTGGCGCATTTTGTTGAGCACCACGGTGTGGCCAATGTGAATGTCAGGCGCCGTCGGGTCCAGGCCCAGTTTGATGCGCAGCGGCACGCCGGTGGCCTCGGAGCGGGCCAGTTTTTTGACCCAGTCGTCTTGTGGAATCAGCTCGTCGCAGCCCCGAAGCGTGACCGCAAGTGCCTCTTGCACACGATTTGTTACAGGAAATGGGGGCGTTGGCGCTTGATTCATAAGGGTTTTACTTGATGCGGCAATAGGGTGAAAAGTTATAATGTGCGACTGCTCTAGCCTTCGATTTTAAGTGACCAAGGCCAGACGCCCCCTTTTTTTGGCTGTGCTTCACGCACACGCACCTTGAACCGAAAGACTGACCTTGAAAAACGGACTCATCCCCGCTGGCAAAGTTGTGACAGATTTTGTCGGTCATTCCCTCCAGCAACACCCCAAACGAATCACCGCCTTCATCGCCACCCTCATGCTCTTGGGTGGCGGTGGTGCTTTTGCCGTGGCCTCGCTTGGTCCTGACGCAGCAGACATCCCGGTCCAACAGATTGCTTACCCGGTGGAACCCGGTGTCGCCTACACGCCCCCTGATGTGTTGGCCATTCAACCCCTGACGCTGTTCCGCTCCGAATTGACCCGTTCCACCGACACGGCCGACACCTTGCTGAAACGCCTTGGCGTAGCCGACGCGGCAGCCGCCGCCTTTATCCGCTCGGACAACACCGCCCGTGAGGCTCTGCTGGGCCGCGGTGGGCGCAACGTCACCGCCGAAGCCGACGAAGACAATGCCCTGCTCAAACTAAGTGCACGCTGGACCTCCGACGAAAGCGGCAATTTCAACCGCCTCGTGCTTGAGAAGACTCCGGCTGGTTTTCAGTCCCGCATTGAAATCGCACCTCTGTCCGTGTCCAGCAAGCTGGCCAGCGGCACCATCGAATCCTCCTTGTTTGCGGCCACTGACAACGCCAACATTCCGGATGCCGTGGCCATTCAGGTCGCCGAGATTTTTTCTGGCGACATTGACTTCCACCGCGAACTTCGCAAAGGCGACCGCTTCTCCATCGTTTACGAAACGCTTGAAGGCGACGGCGAGCCGCTGCGCACCGGCCGGGTGCTGAGCACCGAGTTCATGAACAACGGCAAAACCTACCAAGCCATGTGGTTCCAGGATCCGGCCCGCACGGCAACCTCCTCCACCGGCCAAACTCTCGCGGCTGGCAAAGGCGCTTACTACACGCTGGACGGTCAGAGCATGACACGCGCGTTTCTGGCCTCCCCACTTGAATTCAGCCGCATGACGAGTGGCTTCAAGATGCGTTTCCACCCGATCTTGAAAACCTGGAAAGCCCATCTGGGTGTGGACTACGCAGGAAGCACAGGTACCCCAATTCGCAGCGTGGGTGATGGCGTGGTTGAGTTCGCGGGTCAGCAAAATGGCTACGGCAATGTGGTGTTCATCAACCATGGCCGGCAAAAAACCACGGTTTACGCGCACATGAGCAAAATCAACGTTCGCAAAGGCCAAAGCGTGGCACAAGGCCAGAACATTGGCGCTGTTGGCTCGACAGGGTGGGCCACCGGACCTCACCTGCACTTTGAATTCCGCGACAACGGCGTCCAAAAAGACCCCCTGATCTTGGCGCGCCAGAGCGACTCCATCCCTCTGTCAGCCAGCGCCAAACCCGCCTTTAACCGTTTGGCTGCTGAAAACCGGGTTGCACTGGCGGCCGCCTTCTCCCTGCTGCCGGCCGGAATCCAGTAAGTCCACCGCGCTCACTGGCAACATCGGCGTGTCCGAGCTGTTTATTGGCCTGATGTCCGGCACCTCGCTGGACGGTGTGGACGGCGTCTTGGTCGATCTCTCCAGAGATCGACTGAAAGTCGTTGCCCACGTCAACGCCCCTTTGTCGCAAGCACTAGCAGAAGAATTGCTGGCGCTCAATACGCCTGGCGTCAACGAGATTCATCGTGCGGCGCTGGCGGCCAATGCCTTGGTGCGGGTTTATGCCCACATCGTGGCACAGCTGCTTCACAAGACCGGGCTTAACGCCGCGCAAGTGGCGGCCATTGGCGCCCATGGTCAAACCGTGCGGCACCAGCCGCAAGCCTATGACGGCACGGGCTACACACTGCAACTCAACAACCCCGCCTTGCTCGCTGAATTGACCGGCATTGACGTCGTGGCTGACTTTCGCAGCCGCGACATTGCCGCTGGCGGTCAAGGGGCACCGCTGGTTCCTGCATTTCACCAATCCGTGTTTGGTCGCGCGGGTGAAACTGTTGCCGCACTCAATATTGGGGGCATCTCCAACTTGACGGTCATTGGCCCCAACATGGGCGACGACGTGCAAGGCTTCGACTGCGGTCCCGGTAATGCGCTGATGGACGCCTGGTGCCAACAACACCTGGGTCAAGCCTATGACGCGGACGGCGCCTGGGCCGCCGCCGGACGCGTTCATGAGGGTCTTTTGAACCGCCTGCTTGAAGAGCCCTATTTTGCCCAGCCCGCCCCCAAAAGCACCGGGCGTGATCTGTTCAACCCGACTTGGCTGAACTGGCGGCTGGACGGTTTTTCAGCCGTCGCCCCCGTTGACGTTCAGGCCACCCTCACTGAATTGACCGCTACAACCTGCGCCACCAGCGTCCGCCAGTACGGCGACAGCGCGCGGCAACTGATTGTTTGTGGCGGCGGCGCGTTCAACGGCCATCTGATGCGCCGCATTCAATCCCTGCTGCCCGACGTGGAGGTTGACTCGTCAGAGTCTCATGGCCTGCCGCCTCAGCAAGTGGAGGCCACCGCCTTTGCCTGGCTCGCCAGCAAAACCGCGCTGCGCCAAACCACCAGCCTTAAAACAGTAACGGGCGCCCGTGGCGCCCGCATCTCTGGTGCAATTTACCCAGCGTAACTGGGTAAACGACAACAACACTCAGGTTGTAAAGCTCGAACCGCAACCGCAAGTCGATTGGGCATTCGGGTTTTTGATCACAAACTGGGCACCTTGCAGGTCCTCTTTGTAGTCAATCTCCGCGCCGACCAGGTACTGGTAGCTCATGGCGTCGATCAGCAATGACACACCATGCTTGGTCATGGTTGTGTCGTCTTCGTTGGTGATTTCGTCAAACGTGAAACCATACTGAAACCCGGAGCATCCTCCGCCCTGCACAAAGACGCGCAGCTTCAAATCAGGGTTGCCTTCTTCAGCAATCAGGTCGGCTACTTTGGCAGCCGCACTGTCGGTAAAGAGAATGGGGCTTGGCATTTCTGGGGGCAAATTTTCTGCAACGGCGCTCATGGAATACTCCGAAAAATTGAATCGATTGAATACTACAGCAATTCAGTCAAGAACTCTGTCAGTGGTTATTTGCCGCTAACTTGAGTGTGGGCTTTTCTTCTTCAGCGTCACCACTCACTTCGCCTTTTTCGCTCTTGGCGCTGGCCTCGCTGGCGTCAACAATAGGACGCAACTGCCCGGAAACCAGTGCGCCGCGGTGCATCTCCAGCACGGTGTAATGCACATCGCCGTGAATTCGGGCCTTGGGTTGCAACTCCAGCATCACCCTTGCATGCACCGGGCCATGCACCGTGCCATTCACAATCACATGGTCGGCATGAATTTCGCCGGTCACAGAGGCCGTCTCAGAAATCACCAACATGCTGGACAAGTCCTTGCCAGCACTCACATTGCCCACCACAGTGCCGTCGACTCGTAAGCCATCCGAAAAAGCGAGATTGCCATCAATGCGGCAGGTTTCACCAATCAGGCATTTGATGGCAGGTTGCTTTTGCTTGTTGAACACGTCGACATCCTCTCTAATAGTTTTCACGAATACGGTCAAAGCTTGACCGATTGAACCACCTTGACCACGGAACCCACCATGACCTTGGCCGTCACACTTTTGACCACCACTTGAGCGGGCAA
Organism: uncultured beta proteobacterium; assembly: GCA_963781205.1. GTDB lineage: Bacteria > Pseudomonadota > Gammaproteobacteria > Burkholderiales > Burkholderiaceae_C > Rhodoferax. Next base: position 9,204 of record CAWAFG010000008.1, read on the forward strand.
GCTCCAGCACGCCCTCGATACGACCGTACTGCTTGAACTTGATGGCACGGCTACCGGCCGGCAGGGTCGCCGTCCAAGGCTTGCCATTTTGGAGCCCCGTGAAGCTCAAGACCAGCTGACCATCAAACTCTGGCGGGTTGCGCACCGCCTGAACCAGCAGCACCTGCCACTTCAGCTCGGCGTCATTCAGGCGCTCTGCCTGCAAACTGCGGATGGCCAGACTACCACCACCCACGGCGGGAATCAACTGCTCGAAAAAGCCCAAGTCGTCGCGCAGACTGCGGTTGGTCGCCTCCAACTGCTTGTTCAAAGTGGCCAACTTCTCAAACGATGCTTTTTCAGCCAATAACAGCGTGTCTGCCGTGTTTGCCACGGATTGCGCCTGATCACGCGTGAGCTGCAACTGCGCCATTTCCTGGCGCAACTCCAACAGTTCCGCCCTCGCCTTCTGCAATTCAGCTTTGGCGTTGTGATCCAGCCCGGCAATGTCCTTGCCAAACTCAAACGCCCACAACGCAATGGCCGCGCAAAAACCGAACACAATCGCCAGCACAATCCAGCGAAATGGCCAAGGCATCGCACTGCGCACTGACACGCGAGGGGCACTGACGGTCAGTCGTCTAATAAGGAGTCGAAGTCGCATGGAGGGGGGAGTCTAACGTCATGAATGCAAACAGCCGCCAGAATCTGCATTCTGGCGGCTGTTTTGTCGCGTTGAGCGAGCGAAGTTGTGAAACTTAACGCTTGCTGAACTGCTTACGACGACGAGCGCCGTGGAAGCCGACTTTCTTACGCTCAACTTCACGGGCATCGCGTGTCACGAAGCCTGCTTTGCTCAGCTCAGACTTGAGCGTTGCATCGTAGTCGATCAAAGCACGGGTGATACCGTGGCGCACTGCACCCGCTTGACCGGACTCACCGCCGCCAGCGACGTTGATCATGATGTCAAACGTTTCAGCGTGGTTAGTCAACAACAAGGGCTGCTTGCAAATCATGATGGAGGTTTGACGACCGAAAAACTTTTCGATGTCTTTGCCGTTCACGACGATCTGGCCAGAGCCTTTTTTCAGGAAAACGCGAGCGACGCTGGATTTGCGACGGCCGGTACCATTGTTCCAATCACCGATCATTTGGCAGACTCCCTCTTAATGGCATCGGCAGAAATGCCGGCAATTTCCAATACTTTGGGCTGCTGGGCGGTATGGGGATGCTCTGCACCACCGTAGACCTTGAGCTTCTTGATCATGGCGTAGCCCAATGGGCCTTTAGGCAACATACCCTTGACGGCTTTTTCCAAAGCGCGGCCGGGGAATTTGGCTTGCATGTCACGGAAGTTGATGGCAGAAATGCCACCTGGGTAGCCGGAGTGGCTGTAGTACACCTTGTCGATCGGCTTGGCACCGGTCACGCGCAGGCGATCTGTGTTTACGACAATGATGAAGTCACCAGTGTCAACGTGAGGCGTGTAAATGGCCTTGTGTTTGCCGCGCAAACGGAGAGCAACTTCGCTGGCTACTCGTCCGAGGACCTTATCGGTCGCGTCAATCACAAACCACTCGTGCACGACCTCAGCGGGTTTTGCGCTGAAAGTTTTTGTCATGAGTTTCTCAATAAAAGAGGGTTTGCCCAACCTAAGGGGTTGGCTTCCTTGCGGCTCTTTTCTACGGTCGGCGTTCCTCTGATGGGAATCTCTTAGGTAGGTTTACTCAACATCTAACTGCAAAGCCAGAAGAGAGCCCTCGTCGCGGAGCTACAAAATCGCTACGAAGCCCAAGATTATACAAAATTCGTTGGCTGCCGGTTAAAATTCGGCATGTTCAGTTATCGACACGCCTTTCATGCCGGCAACCATGCCGACGTCCTCAAACACTCTGTGTTGGTTGCCATCCTTGAGCACTTGCTGCAAAAGGACACCGCACTCACTGTTTTTGACACCCACGCCGGCGCCGGCCTCTATCGACTGGACGGCGACTACGCCGAAACCAGCGGTGAAGCCGCC
>CAWAFG010000009.1:0-54704 GCA_963781205.1 uncultured beta proteobacterium
CGGGGGCGGTGGACACGGGCTGGGTCATGGGTGCTTGCTGTGGAGTCAACAATCAAATCGCGGATTCTTCGTCGGATTCACGGGCGGCCGGTGTGGCCTTGCCGCGGTCGGTGTCGCCGGTTTCGACCTTGCCGTCGTCCTCCTCCATGGCTTCGAATTCATCGCCTGAGCCATTTTCAAAGGCGCGGGCTTTGGCGCGCAAGACCAGCAGCATCTCGATGAACAGGTCCGTGCACTGGTAGCGAAGAATCCACGCCAGTTCCATCCAGTCTTGGTCCGCCACCTCGTCCTGCTCAATGCGCGGTTTGGCATAGGCGTTGGCGAAGAGGGCGGTTTCAGACAGCATCTCGCCATCGTCCTCGACCGTGTCAAAGGTGCCACTTCGGGCAAAAGCCTCTATGCGGCTCCACTTTTCAGTGAAGTAGTCCGCCAAAGCCTCGGCACCACCTTCCAGGTTGCCAATCGCGTCCATGAACTCCACGGGGTCAGCGTCGTCCCTGAAGATGATGGAGTTCATCATGCCCCGCAGATGGGTGTGGGTCAGGTCTTTGTATTGCTTTTCGATGACGACGGCGCGTGCGAACTGCAGGGGCGTGACCATCAGGTTGATGATGGACTCCTTGGAGTTGTCGTACTCACGAATCACGGCGAGGATGTCTTTGGCGGGCAGTTGCTCCAGCACGACCATCAGGGCGCTGTCACCCTCCGCGTCAGCCAGTTCAACCAAAGCGGCTTCGGCACCCACAATGTCGCCTAAGGCAATCAGGCTTTGGGTTTTCTCAATCAGGGCAAGGTGGTTCATCAGAGTGTTCAGTGGGTTTATCGGTCTTTGCGGTCAAAGCCTTGCTCAACCATCCAGTCGGCGCCAGCGTCTTCACGGGCGCGGGCCTCTTTTTCTTCTTCGTCATCACCGTCCAGATACTCACCGTCGCTGTCGCTGTCGTGATCGCGGGCTTCATCAGAATTGTCGTGGTCTTCCTCGTCGCGTGCCGCAGGGGCCGGTTTGGCGTCGGCCTTGCCGTAGAGGTATTCCACGCCCGCGGCCACGGTCATGAACCACTCGCCCATGGGTTCCTTCAGAATCTCACGCACCAGCTCTTGCGTCCAGGGGCGCATCTCGATGGCGCCGGCCAAGCTGTCCCACTCGGGCAGATTTTCAGGATCTTGCGCGACCAGGTGGTCCATGACGGCCGGCAACTTGAACTGAAAACCCTGATGAAACACGACAGCCACCATTTCAGGGCTGATCTGAATCATTTGGCGAAGAAACGTGATTTCTTTGCGCTTGGCGGTCAGGCGTTTGCGAAGCACGTCATGCCCTTCTGAGTCCGAGGTCAGGTCATCAATCTCGGCTTCGTAGGCAGAGCGCAGGTTGCGGAAAAAAGAAGAGATTCGCATGGGAGTTGCTTTCACAGTAATTGATTGAAGTAGCGTTGCCAGATCTCACGAGCGGTGTCAATGGGACTGTCGAGCAGGTTTCGCCTGCGGTTGTCGTCGTAAGCCTGTCGACTGGCATCGTCCGACAGCACTTCATAGGCTTCTTGCACGGCGCGAAAGCGCGCGGGTGCGCCGGCGTCGGCGTTCCGGTCGGGGTGATGCAAGGCCGCTTTTTGGCGGAATGCTTTTTTAATGTCAGTGGGCGTTGCATCGCTGCTCAGGCCCAGGGCGGCGTAGTGGTCTTTCATGCAGACGGGAAGAGCGGTAGGTTCATTGGTTCCATGACTTAAGGAAGGCTTGTGGCGATCAGTACCCCGCGTGGGCCAACCCTCGATTTTAATCCCCAATGGCTCTGCGGGCGATGTTGCTGCTTCTGTTTGTTCACCATAGCATCTTGTGTCGATTTACTGAAATCAAAGTGCGTCGGGGTGACATTCAGGCAATAGTTGAGTGTCACGCTACGGATTGAGCAGAGCGCTACAGTGCGCTACGTCTATTTTGACGCTGATTCAATGGATACCGACTATGACCACAAACCGCAGAACTTTTGTTATTCAATCCGTCCTTGGAGCCAGCGTGATCGCAGCGTCTGGATTGGCGAAAGCGCAAACGATGTTGAAAGATGAAGATCCAACAGCGGTGGCGTTGGGTTACAAAACAGACGGCACAAAAACAGACACCAAGAAATACCCCAAGTACGCAGCCGGTCAAATGTGCTCCAACTGCGCGCTTTACCAAGGTAAACCCGCCGACGCAGCAGGCGGATGCCCCTTGTTTGCCGGTAAACAAGTGGCAGGCAAGGGCTGGTGCAGCGCCTACGCTAAAAAGGGCTAAAGCAGCCTCTCCAACATTGAAAAAGGCCCCTCGGGGCCTTTTTTGCGTTTAAAACGATTTATCTGACGCCAATGCGCTGAGTCAACCGGCTTTCGTGAAGCAAGCGGAGAACAGGCGTTTAAGGCGTTATGTCAGCGGTGCGGCTGGCTCTTTGGCTGCCGTCGAGGATTTGCGCCTTGATCAACAAGGCTTCGCTGGAGTCGTGCAGCACGCGGCGGGCGCCGTCAAAGCGGCGCGACCAATAGCTGATTCCCATGCTTTCAACGCGAACTTCGGCGCCGGGCTTGGGCGAGTGAATGAATTTTCCATCGCCGACATAGATGCCTACATGGCTGAAAGCACGCCGCAAAGTGTTGAAGAACACCAAGTCGCCGGGCTGCAATTCATCACGGGCAATTGATTCTGTGGCTGCAGCCTGCTGCTCAGCACGGCGGGGCAAGACGAGACCAATGGTTTGTTCGTACACGGCTCTGACGAATCCGCTGCAGTCAAATCCGGTCTCGGCGGAGTTGCCGCCACGCTTGTAGGGCACGCCCAAAAATCCCAATGACGTGGCAACAAGGTTGGATGCTTTGTCAGTCATGTTCTGGCGAACTTGATCCATGCGGGCGAGCATGCCTTTTTCATTCATGAACCGCCCCATGTTGTCGTCAGCCGGGATGTTGGGGGCGGCGTGGGCGCTGATCGAAATCAAAAGCGCCGCCAAAGTGACAGAAATTCGCATGGGCGCTAGCATACTTGCAGTTCAAAAATGCTGTCAAGCTCGAATTCACATTAACTTAGTTATCTAAGTTATTGATTTATTTAAAACCAAAGGACCACCATGTTTAAAGCCTTACTCCTGAACAATGCCAACGGTTTTTCCGCTGAGCTCACGCAAGTTGATGAGTCACAACTGCCAGATGCAGAGGTCACGGTCGCCGTGAGTTATTCCACGTTGAACTTCAAGGACGGTTTGGCGATCACCAACAAAGGTCCGGTGGTCCGGAATTGGCCCATGGTGGCGGGCATTGATGGCGCAGGCACGGTGCTGTCGTCCACCCACGCGGCTTGGCGCGAAGGCGACGCATTTATTCACACCGGTTGGGGCGTGGGGGAAACGCATTGGGGCTGTTTGGCGGAAAAAGCTCGCCTCAAGGGCGACTGGTTGGTCAAATTGCCACCGGCCTTGACGCCTCGTCAAGCCATGGCCATCGGCACCGCTGGCTACACCGCGATGCTGTGCGTGTTGGCGCTGGAAGACCATGGTGTCACCCCTGAGGCAGGAGAAGTGCTGGTCACAGGTGCCACCGGGGGTGTCGGCAGCGTCGCCATCGCGTTGTTGGGAAAGTTGGGCTACAAGGTGATTGCCGCAACGGGCAAGTCGGCTGAGGAACCGTATCTCAAGTCGCTGGGAGCGACGGGCATCATTGACCGGTCTCTTTTGTCAAACCCAGGAAAGCCGTTTCAAAAAGAGCGTTGGGCAGCGGTGATTGACTGCGTGGGGTCGCACACTTTGGCCAACGCGCTGGCTCAAACACGATATGGTGGCGTCGTCGCGGCTTGTGGGTTGGCGCAAGGCATGGACCTGCCCACCACAGTGATGCCATTCATCTTGCGTGGCGTCACCTTGGCAGGCATTGATTCGGTGATGGCCCCGTTGAGCAAGCGCCAACGGGCTTGGGACCGGTTGGCACGCGATCTGGACCTGGCGTTGCTGGAATCCATGATCGAAGAGGTACCGCTTGAGAGCGCGATTGCCAAAGCCCATGACTTGATGGACGGCAAGGTGCGCGGCCGGGTGGTCGTTAAAGTCGCGACTGAATAATCTGATTGATATGAAAAAACAGCCTCTGGCGCCCGTCTTAAAAGCGGTAGCAGCTATCTATTTGATAGTGTCTGGCGCAATCACTAGCGCGCAAACTGTGCGGCCAGAAGTGGTGGCGTCGGGTCTTCAGCACCCTTGGGCCGTGGCTTTTTTGCCAGAGGGTCGATTTCTGGTGACAGAACGCCCGGGGTTTTTGAGGGTTATTGAGCCCACTGGCGCTGTCGGGGAACCTGTCAAAGGGCTCCCTTCTGTGGTGGCCGAAGGGCAGGGCGGCTTGCTGGATGTGGTGTTGGATGCCGACTTTGCACGCAACCAAACCCTGTTTTTTTGTTTCAGCGAAGCCGGAGCGGGCGGCAACGGCACGGCGCTGGCCCGGGCACGCTTGTCCGATGATTTAAGCCGCTTGGAAGGCGTAAAAGTCATCTTCAGGCAGATACCCAAGGTGCGTAGCAGTGCGCACTTTGGCTGCAGGATCGTCGAAAGCAGAACTGAAGGTCGAGCCGATGGCCGCTTGTTTTTGACCTTGGGTGAGCGCTATCACCGCAAAGAGGACGCCCAAAAGTTGGACAACCACTTGGGCAAAGTGGTGCGTATCCATAAAGATGGGTCGGTGCCACTTGATAACCCATTCGTGGGGCGGCCAGGAGCGTTGCCCGAGATATGGAGTTATGGTCACCGAAATCCGCAAGGCGCCGCGTTGGCCCCTGATGGCACGCTATGGATTCATGAGCATGGCCCGCAAGGTGGGGATGAGATCAACTTGCCGAAAGCCGGCCAGAACTACGGTTGGCCGGTCGTGACCTTTGGTGAAAACTATGGGGGCGGTCAAATAGGTGAGGGGCTGACCGCCAAAGCCGGCATGACGGCGCCCTTGCACTATTGGGTGCCGTCCATCGCCCCTTCAGGCATGGCCTTTTTGACCGGTGAGCGTTATGGGCAAGCTTGGGTGGGCAACCTGTTTGTTGGCTCACTCAAGTTTGGCTATCTCAACCGCATTGAGTTGGCCCGGCCCTTCTCCGGCAAAGTGGTGAACGAATACCCTTTATTGGCGGATGGTGGCGAGCGAATCCGCGATGTGCGCCAGGGGCCGGATGGGCTGCTGTATCTATTGACGGATCAAGCGCGTGGGCGACTGATTCGACTGCTGCCACCTTAGCCTGAGTTCTAATCAGGGGCATGGCTTGAATGAGCCCAATCTCTATAGAAAGTTTGACATGTTGCTTGATGCTGCCGAATCCCAACTCGTTCTCGTGGATTACCAGGAACGCTTGATGCCCGCTATTTTTGAAGGACCGTTGGTGCTGGCCAATGCGGTTCGTTTGGCTCAAATGGCCAAATTAATGGCGGTTCCTATCTGGGGAACAGAGCAAAACCCGTCCAAACTCGGTGCCAACGCCGCTGAATTGAAGGCGCTGTGCCAAAACACCCTGAGCAAAATGCACTTCAGTGGTGTCGAAGAGGGCCTGGGTGAGTGGCTGCGCCCGCCGGCGAAACCCGTGGGCGGCAACGCGCGGAGTTTGCCCAAACACTTGCAGAAACCTGCTTCGGGTGGCGATGAGCGCGGGATGATCGTCATTGCCGGTTGCGAAGCCCATGTGTGCTTGTTGCAAACGGCACTCGATTTGCTGGAAGACGAGTTTGACGTTTGGGTGGTCACGGACGCCTGCAGTTCCCGCACGGAGCGCAACCGCGATGCCGCTTTTGACCGCCTGGCAGGCGCTGGCGCGGAATTGGTGACAACGGAGATGGTGGCCTTTGAGTGGCTGCGCACTGCGGAGCATGAAGACTTCAAATCGGTGCTGCCGTTGATCAAGTAAACGCAGAGGGTTGACGGCTCGGTGGGTCGTCTCCTGTTGACCCGGGTAAGCCGACTCTTTGAAGTCAGCTTGCTGCAAGTTGCTTGTTCATAATTATGAATTAAGTTAATCGACTTGACTGGAGACAAAAATGACAAGCTACGCAGACTTTCACCGTGACTCACTCATCAACCGTGATGCCTTTTGGGCCAAGCAAGCCGAGTTGGTGGACTGGCAAACACCACCCCAACAGATCTGCGATTACAGCAACCCGCCCTTTGCCAAATGGTTTGTGGGCGGTACCACCAATCTCTGTCACAACGCGGTTGACCGTCACCTGAAGGACCGGGCGGACCAAGCCGCTTTGATTTTTGTCTCTACCGAGACCAACGAAGAACGCGTTTATTCTTTTCGCGAGTTGCACGCCGAGGTCCAACGCATGGCCGCGGCGCTCAAATCGCTGGGCGTGGACAAGGGTGATCGGGTCTTGATCTACATGCCCATGATTGCTGAGGCAGCCTTTGCCATGTTGGCCTGTACTCGAATTGGGGCCATTCACTCGGTCGTGTTTGGCGGGTTTGCCTCTGGCTCTCTCGCATCACGCATTGAAGATGCGTCACCCAAGGTCGTGGTCAGCGCAGATGCGGGATCACGCGGCGGCAAGGCCGTCGCCTACAAGCCTCTGCTGGACGAGGCCATTCGCCTGTCCAGCCACAAGCCAGACGCTGTATTGCTGGTGGATCGCCACCTGGTCGCCATGGAGTTGGTGGCCGGCCGCGACCACCTTTGGGGCGACCTTCGCGAAAAACACATGAACACAGTGGTGGAATGCGAGTGGGTGGATGCCACCCACCCGAGTTACACGCTCTACACCTCCGGCACCACCGGCAAACCCAAGGGCGTGCAGCGGGATACCGGTGGTTATGCAGTGGCCCTGGCGGCAAGCATGAAGCATATTTACGGTGGCAATGCGGGCGAAACCTACTTTTCGACCAGCGACATTGGTTGGGTGGTAGGGCACAGCTACATCATCTATGGCCCCCTCATTGCCGGCATGGCGACCATCATGTACGAGGGACTGCCCACCCGGCCGGACGGCGGTATCTGGTGGAGCTTGGTGGAAAAGTACAAGGTCACCGTCATGTTCAGCGCGCCCACCGCAGTGCGAGTACTGAAGAAGCAGGACCCTGCCTTGTTAACTAAATACGACCTGTCCAGTTTGCGGGCCTTGTTCCTGGCGGGGGAGCCGCTGGATGAGCCCACAGCGCAGTGGATCAGTCAAGGCCTGGGCAAACCCATCATTGACAACTATTGGCAGACCGAAACCGGTTGGCCCATTCTGTCCTTGTGCAATGGCGTTGAGAAAGCAGAGTCGAAGTTTGGATCACCTGGCAAGGCGGTGTACGGGTACGACGTCAAACTTCTGGACGACCAAACGGGCGAAGAGTTGACGGGTCCCAATCAAAAAGGGGTGGTGGCCATCGAGGGTCCATTACCTCCAGGTTGCCTGCAAACCATTTGGGGTGACGACGAGCGATTCGTGAACACCTACTGGTCTAGCGTGCCCGGCCGCATGGTTTACAGCACCTTTGACTGGGGCATTCGTGATGCCGATGGTTATTTTTTCATCCTGGGCCGTACTGACGACGTGATCAACGTGGCCGGTCATCGACTTGGCACTCGGGAAATTGAGGAAAGTATCTCAGCGCACCCCAATATTGCCGAAGTGGCTGTGGTTGGCGTTGCTGATCAACTCAAAGGGCAGGTCGCCATGGCTTTTGCGGTGGTAAAGGACGCCAGTCTGCTCGTCGACGAAGCGGCCAGCCTCAAGCTAGAGGGTGAGATTATGAAAATGGTGGACAAAGACCTCGGTGCGGTTGCCCGCCCGGCGCGGGTTCGCTTCGTTTCAACCCTGCCCAAAACCCGAAGCGGCAAATTGTTGCGCAGAGCCGTGCAGGCCGTTTGTGAAGGTCGCGATCCCGGCGATTTGACGACGATGGACGACCCGGCTGCCCTGCAGCAAATCAAGGACTTGATCGCAAATTGAGTGAGCGTCGAGTATGCGACAACGTGGCTTTTGAGGGGGGTGAGTCGATTAATGGCACAATAAAGGTCGTTACTAGGCCCTTCCACCGCCACAGTCGCATCCGCTAAACGGTCAAGCCGTGCCGCGGGAGGTTAATCAACAACCAGCTTTAACCAGCTTATGTTTCCTTCAGGGAAACGGAGGTCAGCGGAAAATGAGTGAGACAACGCCCCAAGCGGGAAACCCGACATCGTCGGTTCATCAAGCCTATCAGGCCAATACCTATTTGTTCGGCGGCAACGCCCCGTACGTCGAAGAGATGTACGAAAACTACTTGGTTAACCCCGGTAGCGTGCCCGACTCTTGGCGAGATTATTTCGACGCCTTGCAGCACGTGCCCGCCGTTGACGGCAGCAGCACACGAGACGTCGCTCACCAACCCGTCATCAATGCTTTCGCCGAACGTGCCAAGCAGGGAACCGCGACTGTGGTCATGGTGGCAGGTGCTGACACTGAAATGGGCCGCAAACGCGTGTCTGTGCAGCAGCTCATCGCCGCATACCGCAATATTGGCGCTCGTTGGGCCGACTTGGACCCATTGAAGCGCATTGAGCGGGCCAACATCCCTGAATTGCAGTTGTCCTTCTACGGCTTCAACGACGCAGACCAAGAAGCCGTGTTTAACACGAGCAACACCTTCTTCGGTCGCGAAACCATGACCTTGCGCGAGCTGATGAATGCGCTGCATGAGACCTACTGCGGCACCATCGGCGCAGAGTACATGTACATGACCGACCAGAGCCAAAAGCGCTGGTGGCAGCAAAAACTGGAAAGTATTCGCAGCAAGCCAAACTTTACCGCCGAAAAGAAACTTCACATCCTGGACCGATTGACGGCCGCAGAAGGTTTGGAGCGTTTTCTACACACCAAATACGTAGGCCAGAAGCGCTTTTCCCTGGAAGGCGGTGAAAGTTTCATCGCCTCGATGGATGAGTTGATTCAATCGGGTGGTACGGTTGGACTGCAGGAAATTGTGATTGGTATGGCCCACCGGGGACGTCTTAACGTTCTGGTGAACTCGCTGGGCAAAATGCCCGCGGACCTTTTTGCCGAGTTCGATCACACGGCACCAGAAGATTTGCCAAGCGGTGACGTTAAATACCACCAAGGCTTCAGCTCGGATGTCTCGACCCCTGGCGGCCCAGTACACCTGACTTTGGCGTTTAACCCGTCACACCTTGAGATTGTGAACCCCGTGGTTGAGGGCTCGGTGCGCGCTCGTATGGATCGCCGTGGCGACCCCATGGGCAAGCAGGTGCTGCCAGTTCTGGTGCACGGTGATGCCGCTTTCGCGGGTCAAGGCGTCGTCATGGAGACCTTGGCATTGGCTGAGACCCGTGGTTACACCACGGGTGGCACTGTCCACATCGTGATCAACAACCAGATTGGATTCACCACCAGTGACCCTCGCGACAGCCGATCCACGCTGTATTGCTCCGATGTGGTCAAGATGATTGAAGCGCCTGTGTTGCACGTCAATGGTGATGATCCCGAGGCAGTCGTTCTGGCCACCAAATTGGCGCTGGAATACCGTATGGAGTTCCGCAAGGATGTCGTTGTCGACATCATCTGCTTCCGTAAACTCGGCCACAACGAGCAAGATACACCAGCACTGACTCAGCCGCTGATGTACAAAAAGATCGCGCAACATCCCGGCACGCGCAAGTTGTACGCTGACAAATTGGCGACTCAAGGGTTCGGTGACACCTTGGGCGACGACATGGTGAAGGCCACTCGCGCTGCACTTGACGCTGGCAAGAACACCTTTGACCCCGTGCTCACCAACTTCAAGAGCAAGTATGCGGTCGACTGGCTGCCTTACTTGAACAAGAAGTGGACCGACGCTGGCGATACCGCCATCCCGATGGCCGAGTGGAAGCGCTTGGCTGAGAAGCTCACAACGTTCCCCGATACGATCACCCCGCATCAGCTGGTGAAAAAAGTGTACGCAGATCGCGCGGCCATGGGTCGCGGCGAAATCGCAGTCGATTGGGGCATGGGTGAGCACATGGCGTTTGCCTCGTTGGTGGCCAGTGGCTATCCAGTGCGCCTGAGTGGTGAGGACTGCGGACGCGGCACCTTCACCCACCGCCATTCGGTCATCCATGACCAGAATCGTGAGAAGGTGGACGAGGGAACTTACATTCCACTGCAAAACGTGGCCGAAGGCCAGGCACCGTTTGTCGTCATTGACTCCATCCTGTCGGAAGAGGCTGTTCTGGCCTTTGAGTATGGCTACGCATCAAACGATCCCAATACGTTGGTGATCTGGGAAGCCCAGTTTGGTGACTTCGTCAACGGTGCACAGGTCGTGATTGACCAGTTCATCGCATCGGGAGAAGTGAAGTGGGGCCGTGTCAATGGCATCACCTTGATGCTGCCTCATGGCTACGAAGGTCAAGGCCCAGAGCACAGCTCGGCACGTCTTGAGCGTTTCATGCAGTTGAGTGCAGACACCAATATGCAGGTGGTTCAACCGACAACGGCTAGCCAGATCTTCCATATCTTGCGTCGCCAGATGGTTCGCAATCTGCGCAAGCCACTGATCATCTTGACGCCCAAGTCACTGCTGAGAAACAAGGATGCGGCGTCGCCGATCTCCGAGTTCACAAAAGGCTGTTTCCAGACCGTCATTCCTGAGCAGAAGGAACTGAACGCCGACAAGGTGAAGCGTGTGGTTGCTTGCTCCGGCAAGGTCTACTATGACTTGGTCAAGAAGCGTGAGGAGAAGGGCGCAGACGATGTTGTGATCTTGCGTGTGGAGCAGTTGTATCCTTTCCCTCACAAAGCTTTTGCCACAGAGCTCAAAAAATACCCGAATGTGACTGATTTGGTGTGGTGCCAGGATGAGCCCCAAAATCAGGGTGCTTGGTTCTTTGTGCAACATTACATTCACGAGAATATGTTTGAAGGGCAAAAGTTGGGGTACGCCGGTCGTGCCGCCTCTGCCTCTCCAGCAGTTGGTTATTCGCACTTGCACCAAGAGCAGCAAAAAATGCTGACTGAGGCTGCATTTGCCAAGCTCAAGGGCTTTGTACTGACCAAATAAGCGGGCATTGCGCTACCTCCACTGTCAGGCACCGACCCTCGTAGCCAGTGCCTGACACCCCAAAATACCTAGTGAAAGAATTGATATGTCAATCGTAGAAGTCAAAGTTCCCCAACTCTCAGAATCGGTGGCCGAAGCCACTATGCTGCAATGGAAGAAGAAGGTTGGCGACACCGTTGAGATGGACGAAATCCTGATCGAAATAGAAACCGACAAAGTGGTGCTGGAAGTCCCAGCCCCTGCAGCCGGTGTATTGTCGGAACTGCTGATGGGTGACGGCAGCACCGTGACGGCTGAGCAATTGATTGCCCGCATTGACACCGATGGCAAAGTAGCCGCAACAACGGCTGCACCAGCCCAGGCGGCTCCCGCCGCCGCGACTGCCAGTGTGGCCGTCGCTCCAGCCGCATCCAACAGCATGGCCGGCGTGCCGATGCCAGCAGCTGCCAAGCTGATGGCTGACAACCAGTTGGCGCCAGGCTCCGTTGCAGGCACAGGCAAAGACGGCCGCGTCACCAAGGGTGATGTTTTGGCATCCGTTGCTGCTCCTAAAGTTGCAGCAGCTCCCGCAGCACCAGCAAAGGCTCCGGCGGCATTATTGCCTCAAGTCGCCATGCCAGCAATGGCTTTGGGTGACCGTCCTGAACAGCGTGTGCCGATGACCCGCTTGCGTGCCCGAGTGGCCGAGCGCTTGTTGCAATCGCAGTCCACCAACGCAATTTTGACCACTTTCAACGAGGTCAACATGGCACCAGTCATGGACATGCGCAAGCGTTTTCAGGAGAAATTCGAAAAAGAACACGGTGTGAAGATCGGCTTCATGAGCTTCTTCGTCAAGGCAGCTGTTCATGCCCTGAAGAAATTCCCCGTCTTGAATGCGTCAGTCGACGGCAACGACATCGTCTACCACGGCTACTTTGACATTGGTATTGCCGTCGGTTCGCCACGCGGATTGGTGGTGCCGATCCTGCGCAATGCGGATCAGATGAGCTTTGCCGATATTGAAAAGAAAATTGCCGAGTTTGGCGCCAAGGCGCGTGAGGGCAAGATGACCATGGAAGACATGACGGGCGGCACTTTCTCGATCAGCAATGGTGGAACCTTCGGCTCGATGCTGTCGACACCAATCATCAACCCACCGCAGTCTGCAATTTTGGGTGTGCATGCGACCAAGGATCGCGCCGTCGTTGAAAACGGACAGGTCGTTGTTCGCCCCATCAATTATTTGGCCATGAGCTATGACCACCGCATCATTGATGGTCGTGAAGCCGTTCTTGGTTTGGTCGCAATGAAAGAGGCGCTGGAGGATCCGGCCCGTCTGCTGTTCAACATCTAAGCGGCCATCTGGCAAACCCACCCGCAAGGGCGGACCGGCGGTCCGCTTGGACGGTGGGTTTTTTTCCAACTGTAAATCTGGAGTTTTCATGAGCAAACAATTTGATGTGATCGTTATTGGTGGCGGTCCTGGTGGCTACATTGCAGCGATTCGCGCAGCACAACTGGGTATGAGTGTGGCGTGCATCGACGAGTGGAAGAATGCAAAAGGTGGCCCGGCACCTGGCGGCACCTGCACCAACGTGGGTTGCATTCCCAGCAAGGCTCTGTTGCAGTCCTCAGAGCACTTTGACCACGCCAACCACCACTTCGCAGATCATGGCATCGCGGTCAAGGGTGTGAGCATGGATGTGGCAAAAATGGTGGCTCGCAAGGACACCGTGGTCAAGCAGAACAATGACGGCATTCTCTATCTTCTGAAGAAGAATAAGGTGAGTTTTTTCCATGGCCGTGGCTCTTTTGTGAAGGCCGTTGATGGTGGCTACGAACTCAGCGTCACAGGAACATCTAAAGAGACATTGATCGGCAAACAGGTCATTGTTGCAACAGGCTCCAATGCCCGGGCGTTGCCCGGAACGCCGTTTGATGAGGAGATGATCCTGTCCAACGACGGCGCATTGCGCATCGGCGCGGTTCCCAAGAAGCTCGGTCTGATTGGTTCAGGTGTTATTGGACTTGAGATGGGTTCAGTTTGGCGCCGACTGGGCTCAGAGGTCACTATTCTGGAAGGCTTGCCCACATTTTTGGGCGCCGTGGACGAGCAAATTGCCAAGGAAGCCCATAAAGCGTTTGTCAAGCAAGGCCTTAAAGTCGAACTGGGTGTGAAAGTTGGGGAAATAAAGACCGGCAAAAAGGGCGTCAGTGTCGCCTGGACCAATGCAAAAGGCGAGGCCCAGACTTTGGATGTCGACAAGTTGATTATTTCTATTGGTCGCGTTCCCAATACGATTGGTCTCAATACCGAAAGCGTTGGACTGAAGCTGGACGAACGCGGCGCGATTGTCGTGGACGAAGAGTGCCGCACCAATTTGGCCGGTGTATGGGCCGTTGGTGACGTCGTTCGCGGGCCTATGCTGGCCCACAAGGCGGAAGAGGAGGGCGTCGCCGTGGCAGAACGCATCGCTGGTCAGCATGGTCATGTCAACTTCAACACCATTCCCTGGGTTATCTACACCAGCCCGGAAATTGCATGGGTGGGCCAGACCGAGCAACAACTCAAAGCGGCCGGCCGTGCCTACAAGGCGGGAACCTTCCCATTCCTGGCCAACGGTCGCGCCCGTGCACTGGGAGACACCACCGGTATGGTCAAGATGCTGGCAGATGCGACCACTGACGAAATTCTTGGCGTTCACATCGTCGGCCCCATGGCCAGCGAGTTGATTGCGGAGTGTGTGGTTGCCATGGAGTTCCGTGCCAGCAGCGAAGACTTGGCCCGCATTTGCCACGCTCATCCTTCATTAAGTGAAGCGACCAAAGAAGCTGCACTCGCGGTGGACAAACGGACGTTGAACTTCTAACTCCAACGTGGCAGGCAACGCCTGCCACATCTGATTTCATGACCGTTACCGAGATATACCAAGCCGAATTGAAGGTGAAGGGTTACGTCAGTGACCCTGCGCAATTGCGTGCAATTGAGGCATTGGAACGTTGTGCTAAGGAATGGAGCGTCTTTAAAGAGAAGCGCTCAAGTCCATTAAAAAAACTGCTCAACCGGCCAGATATTCCACGCGGCGTTTACATGTTTGGCGGGGTAGGGCGGGGCAAAAGCTTTTTGATGGACTGCTTCTTCAATGCCGTTCCACTCAAACGCAAGACCCGCTTGCATTTTCACGAGTTCATGCGTGAGGTGCATCGTGAATTGACCATCCTACAGGGCACCGCTAACCCGCTCGACGTCCTGGCCAAACGGATTGCCAAGAAGTACCGCTTAATTTGCTTTGACGAGTTTCACGTTGCAGACATTACGGATGCCATGATTCTTTATCGTCTGCTGGCTGCACTTTTTGAGAACGGCGTTGGGTTGGTAACGACCTCAAACTTCAAACCCGACGACCTTTACCCAAATGGCATGCATCGGGACCGCATCCTTCCTGCCATTGCTTTGCTCAACAAAAATTTGGAGGTGATCAATGTCGACAACGGCACTGATTACCGATGCCAAACGCTTCAACAGTTGAATCTTTATCACGTGCCGCTTGGCCCGGAGGCCGACGCGGAGATGAGCAATGCCTTTGATCGACTGGCGGAAACACATGACGAGGAACCGCTTTTGCACATTGAGGCCCGCCAAATTCGTGCTCGTCGAAAAGCGGGTGGCATGGTTTGGTTTGATTTCAAAGATCTTTGTGGCGGCCCGAGGTCACAAAATGACTACTTGGAAATTGCCAGTCAGTTTCACACTGTCTTGTTGAGTGACGTTCCCCTGATGCCCATGAGAATGTCCTCAGAGGCCCGTCGTTTTACATGGTTGATTGATGTGCTTTATGACCGGCGCGTCAAACTGATTTTGTCGGCCGCTGTTCCTGCTGAAGAGCTTTATACGGAAGGCCCCTTGGCGCATGAATTTCCGAGAACAGTTTCTCGGTTGAATGAGATGCAATCGGCTGAGTTTCTTGCATTGGAGCGCAGGTTGGTCGACACTCGCTTGACCTGATCTCGCCCGCCCGCCCGGAGAATTCCCAAGCCAGAGTTGCTCTGGCCGAGTGGTCAGCGCAAGGGTTTTAGCCCAGCGGCTCTACCTTGACAATCACCAATGACAAGTTGTCACCGGTTCCACGCGCGCGGTCCCTGGCCTTTTCAATCAAAAACTCGCTGGCCTCCCTTGCAGACAGGGTCGACAAAACTGCTCCTATTTCGGCGGTCGTGAAATAGTGCCAGACACCGTCACTGCATGCCATCAAAGTGTCCCCCGCTTTGACCTCATCAATACGATGAAACTCAACGGGTGGGTCACTGTCCGTCCCCAGACAGCCCATCAAGATATTGGACTGGGGGTGGAAATTGGCTTGGTCTTCTGTCAACTCCCCTCGGGCAACCAAAGCCTGAACATAGGAGTGATCAAGGGTTCTCTTTACAAATTTATCACCGCGAAAATGATAAATTCTGGAATCGCCAGCATGAGCCCAATGGCAGTCCCCACCCGCATTGATTAAAAATGCAGCCACCGTACTATGAGGCTCTTCTTCAGAGGATATGGCCGTGAGTTTAATGACAGTGTGGGCTTCTTGTACGAGCTGCATTAGAGTTTCCTCTGAATCGTCTCGCGTGGGGTCGTAGCGTTCAAACAGTTGCCGGGCGGTCATCATGACTTGATCGGATGCTTTTCGACCACCACTTCGCCCCCCCATTCCATCAGCCAAAATTGCAAGAATGCAACCGCTCACCCGCGAGTGGCTGAGGAGGAGCACTTGATCCTGCTGATAGTCCCGATCCCCCTTGTGAATGCCGGTTGACGCACTGAGTTTGTAGCCGTTAATCATCGTTCGAGACTGGGATGGAGAATGTAAGAGAGGAACAGTGCAATTTTCAATGCTCTTACCAGACCTTCCACCAAGGATCAGACTTTTCTTTGAATCCCCGAGTCACGTAGGACGAATTCGGATAATTGGTCAGTAAAACGCGGTTTGCATCATCCCTAAGTTGATTCATACCCAGCGCATCGTAAGACTGAGTCAAGATGAACAAGGCCTCCTCAACCGCGGGAACGCCTTGGTAGTCAGACAATGCAATTTGCGCGCGATTGATAGCCGCAACATACGCACCCCGTGAGAAATAATATTTCGCAACGTGCACTTCGTATTGAGCCAACGAGTTGACGATATGTGTCATCCGTTGACTGGCGTCCGGTGCATAGCGAGAATCAGGAAAGCGGGAGACCAATTCTTTGAACGCGGCAAACGACTCTTTGGCTGCTTTTTGGTCGCGCTCAGAAAGATCCTGTCGGGTGATCGCTGAAAACATTCCCAAATCGTCATTGAAGTTGATAATGCCCTTTAAATAAAGGGCATAGTCAATAGCGGAGCTGGCAGGATGCAGCTTCAAAAAACGATCCAGTGTGGCGAGTGCTTGTGCAGAGTCCCCGGCCTTGAAATTGGCATAGGCCTTATCTAATTGGGCTTGCTGCGCCAGTGGAGTGCCTGCGGCCCGGCCTTCCAATTTTTCAAACAACAAAACAGCTTTGTCGTAGGCGCCCGAGCTCAGCTCGTCTTTCGCCTCTGCGTAAATCTTGTTCGGACTCCAGCCTGCTGTTTTGTCTTCCACAGTGGCTGCGCATCCGGCCATCAACAGGGCGGAGCCTGTAAGTGCCAAAGTGCATACGACGGATAATTTGGCTCTAAGCATGTAGGACTACTTTCGTGAACAATAGCGACAGAATTATATCGATTGACCCAGACTCGGAAATCCACGATGACGCCACCGAGGTGGAGGCGGATCTTGAACTTCGTCAACTGAGCATTTCCGCAGAGTTTCACGGCGTACGGCTTGACCGCGCGCTGGCAGAACTGTTGCCGGAGTTTTCGCGCAGCTATCTTCAGCAGCTCATTGACTTGTCTGGCGTGATGCTTAACGGTGCAGTCATCCGAAAGGCATCTGGACGCGTGAAAGCCGGTGACCTTGCCAGCGTCGAATTGCGCCCAACGCCCCAGAGCCAAGCCTTCAAGCCAGAGTCTATGATTTTGGATGTGGTGTACCAAGATGATCATTTATTGGTGATCAACAAGCCTGCTGGGTTGGTTGTACACCCAGCTCCCGGCAACTGGAGTGGCACGCTTCTTAATGGACTTTTGGCGCACGATCACAAAGCCGTCGATCTGCCGCGAGCAGGCATCGTGCACCGGTTGGATAAGGACACGAGCGGCTTGATGGTCGTTGCGCGTACTCGTGCCACCATGGATAGCTTGGTTCAATTGATTGCAGCTCGGGAGGTCAGTCGCCAATATTTAGCGCTTTGCCATCATCGTTGGAAAGGCAGCAACTGTCGTGATGTGGATGCGCCTGTGGGTCGGGATCCCAGAAATCGATTGAGAATGGCAGTCGTTGATTTGCAGACAAGCCAGGGGAAGCACGCCAAAACATCCATTGAATTGCTGGATAGTAGCGACGAGTTCAGCTTGGTTCGTTGTACGCTTCACACGGGGAGAACGCATCAGATTAGGGTTCACATGGCGCATTTGGGGTATCCATTGCTCGCAGATGAGACGTATGGAGGTTCTAAAAAAGCGAGCATGCGGCGTCAGGCACTTCATGCCTTTCAACTCGCGTTCACCCATCCTGTCACGGGGAAGGCTATGAAGTTCGAATCAGCGCCACCTGAAGACTTCTGCCAAGCCCTTGTACAAATTGGACTTAGTTATAATGTCCCATGAAGCTGAATATGATGGCCACGCGGCATCTAACGCTATCCGCGCCATAGATTCTCAAATCTCTCTTCTGCGCCACACCGCCTACTTCTAGTGTTGTTTGCATTCGCATCGGCGCAATGTAATTATTGGAATACAAAACCATGAACTCGATGGATGCAAAGCGTGTCCTTGAAACTGCGTTGATATGCGCCCCACAGGCTTTGCATTTGCGAGATTTAAGGACGCTTTTTGATGGCAGTGTGAGTGTTGACTCATTAAAGTTGTTGCTTGTTGAGCTTCAGAATGAGTGGGCTGAGCGAGGTGTGGAATTGGTGAGTGTTGCCAGCGGCTGGCGATTTCAAAGCAGGTCAGAGATGAGGGGTTATCTTGACCGCTTGTATCCCGAGAAGCCGCCGCGTTATACCCGAGCGACGTTGGAGACTTTGGCGATCATCGCTTATCGACAGCCGGTAACCCGGGGTGATATTGAAGAGATTCGAGGTGTAACCGTCAACTCCTTGCTGCTGAAACAATTGGAAGACCGCGGTTGGGTAGAGGCCATCGGCTACAGGGATGTGGTGGGTCGCCCCGCCCTTTTTGCTACAACCAAACAGTTTCTCGATGATCTGGGTTTGGCAGCGCTGGATGAGTTGCCTATGCTGGAGTACCCATCTCAGCAGGCAGACTTTTTGCAGCGAAATGGAACAATTGACGACCTGGACTCAGCAATGCGCGACCCTAGCGAGAGGCTTGAATCGCCCCTCGCGTGTGCTGGAGTCGCGGTTACAGATGAGCAAGCAGTTGCAGTTGTGAATGATCAATTCCCTGCGGGGCCAGACAAAATATTATTGAACGGAAACAGTCATGAGTGAAAACACCATGGAAGCAAGCGAAGAATTTGGCCAGCAGTTGAATTCGGACGTCAGCAAGATTAAGCAACCCGCGCAGCCAGAAGCGAACTCATTAGCTGACGGCAATCGTTTTGCTGACGTCATATCTGGACAGTTTGACGCTGACGAGGAAACCACTGAAGTAGCGCCACTCAAACGTGTCTTACTTCCGCAGGCTGAATCCCCCAAACTCCACAAAGTGCTGGCGCAAGCTGGTATGGGCTCCAGGCTCGAAATGGAGCAACTGATCCTGGAAGGTCGGATAACCGTCAATAATGAACCAGCCCATGTGGGGCAACGAATCCAGTTCGGGGATCATGTCAAGGTTAATGGCAAGCCCATTCGATTTCGCATCGATCCGCCACCAGCGAGGGTCATCGCATACCACAAGCCGGCTGGCGAGGTCGTCACTCACGACGACCCTCAAAATAGACCAACCGTCTTCAGGCGCTTGCCGAAGCTGTATCAAGGAAAGTGGCAGTCCGTGGGGCGGCTTGACTTGAACACCGAAGGGTTACTGCTGTTTACCAGTTCCGGCGAGTTGGCAAACAATTTGATGCACCCGCGATTTGGCTTGGAGCGTGAATATGCCGTGCGTGTACTCGGCGCCCTGAACAAAGAAGAAAAGCAAAAACTGTTGGGCGGAGTTCAGCTAGAAGATGGCCTTGCGCAATTTGGCTCCATCGAAGAAGGCGGCGGAGAGGGTGCCAATTGCTGGTATCGCGTCACGATCTCGGAGGGCCGAAACCGGGAAGTTCGCCGCATGTTTGAAGCGGTCGGGCACGCTGTGAGTCGATTGATTCGAATCCGCTACGGCGCAATGGTGCTGCCCAAAGGGCTTAAGCGCGGTGCTTGGATGGAGCTAGATGAAACAGACATCCAAGGATTGGTTAAGGTGGCGGGTGTCATAAAACCGCAAGCGATAGATGGTCAAGCCACTCGCGGGGCTCGCGGCGATCCAGCCAGTCGACGAAGAGGCGTGAGGGGCAGTGGGCCACGCAGCTCAGGCAGCGGCCTACGGAGCAATGTCGACGTCAGCGCCAACCAGAAACCCATGAGTTACGCAGATCGTGGGCGCGGCGGACGTAGCCAGCCGGTCGGACAGCCTGCCGTGTCGAACCAGCCAGACCCAATGAAAACGGCGTTTGGCTATATTGGTGCTGACAGCTTCACCAAACAGCGCAATAGCCAACCACCTGGACGAGGAAAAGGTGGGCCACGCCGTGGAGGCGGGGGAAGGGGCTAAGCGCCAAGTTGCGCCGGTATTTCGCCTTGTTTAATTTTTGCCGCCAGTTGGCGTTAAAATCGAAGGCTTTGCCCGACGGGTGAAAATATTTATTGTTGATTTGGAAAAAATATGACTATCGAACGCACTCTCTCAATCATCAAACCTGATGCTGTTGCCAAAAACGTAATTGGCCAAATTTACGCTCGCTTCGAAGCCGCTGGCTTGAAGGTGATTGCAGCACGCATGGCCCACCTCTCGCGCGGCGAAGCCGAAGCGTTTTACGGTGTTCACAAAGAGCGTCCTTTCTTCAAAGATTTGGTTGAGTTCATGATCTCAGGTCCCGTCATGATCCAGGCCCTTGAAGGTGAAAATGCCATCTTGAAAAATCGTGACCTGATGGGTGCAACCGACCCGAAGAAGGCTGCTCCCGGCACTATTCGCGCCGACTTCGCTGACAGCATCGATGCCAACGCCGTTCACGGTTCTGATGCCGCGGAAACTGCCGCTGCCGAGATCGCGTTCTTCTTTGCTGGCATGAACGTTTACGGCCAATAAAAACTAATGACGGTCAACCTGCTCGATTACGATCTCGAGGGTTTGACCCTTTATTGCGAGCGACTGGGTGAGAAGCGCTTTCGCGCCACCCAGTTGTTTCGCTGGATTCATCAAAGAGGTGCGTCCAAGTTTGACGACATGACTGACTTGGCTCGGTCGTTGCGCGAGAAACTTTCCGCCTCAGCACAAGTCAAGCCGCTTGAAATACTTTCCCAGCACATTTCGTCGGACGGTACGATCAAATGGCTGTTTGATGTTGGTCACGGCGACGCGGTTGAGGCTGTGTTTATCCCGGAGAAGGACCGAGGCACTTTGTGTATCTCATCTCAGGCAGGGTGTGCAGTAGGCTGTCGTTTTTGCTCAACCGGACACCAAGGATTCAGCAGAAACCTTCGAGCGGGTGAAATCATTGCTCAGCTCTGGTTTGCAGAGCATTTTCTTAGAGCCCATCTCAAGCAAACTGATCGCGTCATCTCAAATGTGGTGATGATGGGCATGGGCGAGCCACTCCAGAATTATTCAGAACTCGTTCCAGCATTGCGTGTGATGCTCGATGACCATGGATATGGTTTATCTAGGCGCCGCGTCACAGTATCAACCTCTGGCGTCGTTCCGATGATGGATCGCTTGGCGCTGGATTGCCCTGTGGCACTTGCCGTCTCACTGCACGCGCCAAATGATGAACTGCGCAGCAATTTGGTGCCTTTGAACCGGAAATATCCGATCGAAGAACTGCTAGCTGCTTGCAATCGATACCTAGCACACGCGCCGCGGGACTTCATCACCTTTGAGTACTGCATGCTCGATGGTGTCAACGACCAAGTTGAGCATGCCAATCAACTGGTAAATTTGGTGCGCCAACACGCAAACGGCGGCGTTTGGTGCAAGTTCAATCTGATCCCCTTCAATCCTTTTCCTGCATCTGGGCTCCTTCGTTCGCCTGCCGAGCAAGTGGCTGTATTCGCGAAAGTATTGACAGACGCAGGCATTGTCACGACGGTGCGTAAAACTCGGGGTGACGATATCGATGCAGCGTGCGGGCAACTGGCCGGGGATGTGAAAGATCGAACCAGTGTGCAATCAAGAATCGCTCGGCAGCGGACCATCATGTTGACGCCGGTGTCATCCATTGCAAAAACCAATTTGGAGAAGTGACGAATGGCAATCAATCCATCTGGACATTGGAGTGGCAAGAGGTATTTGCTCCTAATTGGGTTCGTGGGAGTTATCGGTACGCTGATGGGTGGCTGCGCTTCATCTCGTGGAGAGGCCGGTGCCGATCGCCCTCGTGATGAAATTGTGACGGCATCTGATGAAACTGATGCCCGCAAAAGAGCCCGAATTCGCCTCGAGTTGGCGATTGGCTATTTTGAACAAGGTCAAACGAATATCGCGCTTGACGAATTGAAGCAGTCGATTTCTGCAGATCCGACCTACTCAGCGGGTTACAACATGAGAGGCCTGATTTACATGCGCCTCAACGACTATCGATTTGCTGAGGAAAGCTTCAAGCAAGCATTGGCGCTTAGCCCCCGTGACGCCAGTGTGGTTCACAACTTGGGTTGGTTGTTGTGCCAACAAGCCAAGTACTCAGAATCGTCCGCTATGTTCCTAAGGGCACTTGCGAACCCCCAGTATGGAGACCGCGCAAAAACCTATATGGCCCATGGCTTATGCCAAATCCGTGCCGGAGATTTGACGGAGGCTGAAGCCAGCCTGATGAAGTCGTATGAGTTGGATGCTGGTAATCCAATTACTGCGTACAACCTCACCACCTTACTGTTCAAACGAGGAGACTATGTTCGCTCACAGTTTTACATCCGCCGACTGAACAATAGTCAACTTGCAAATGCTGAGTCTCTTTGGCTTGGTATGCGGGTTGAACGCAAGTTAAACAATCTGGAAGCGTTCAATCAACTGAGTGGACAGCTTGAAAAACGTTTTTCTGCCTCACCCGAGGCGATTCTGTATCACCGTGGGGCATTTGATGAATGAAGTCAATATGCCAGAGGTGAATGCTGAGATGCCGACACGGCAGGTGTCAGAGTCCGGTGGTGAATTGCTGCGTCAAGCAAGGGAGGCGGCAGGTTATAGCGTGCCCGCATTGGCGTCGATATTGAAAGTATCGACTGCCAAGCTAGATGCTCTTGAAGCAAGTCGCTGGGACTTGTTACCTGACATTGTCTTTGCCCGCGCATTGGCTTTCAGTGTTTGTAGATCCCTTCATATTGATGCGGCGCCAGTGCTTGCCCGGTTTCCGAGCTTAGCAACACCGAATATGAAAACGGATGAATCCGGTATCAACGCACCGTTTCGTGTGCCGGGTGAAGGCGCAGGGTTCGCTTGGTTGGCTAAACTTCGTCAGCCAAGCTCCCTGGCTGTTTTGGTCCTTGTAGTTTCTGCTGTTTTACTTTTCATGCTGCCAAGGGATACGCTCCAGTCGAGCTTAAATTCCATTATTGGGACGCCGAACTCTGCTGCCAGTGCGCCAAATGAGTCGGTACCAACGGAGATTGGGTTGAACACTTCAAATCCTGACGTTGCGTTGCCTGAAGTTGCTGGTCAGCAGCCAGGCCCCGACGCCATCGTTACAGACAAAATGCCGGTTCCCGAAGCGCCAGCAAAAATTGAAGCAAGTCCTTTGCCCCTAACGGTTAATGGTACTGGCGCGGTCGCAGGAACTGTCGTATTAAAGGCGACTGGTGCCGCCTGGGTCGAAGTTGTTGACGGCCATGGCACGGTTCAGGTACGTAAAACAATGGCAGAAGGCGAGGTGCTCGGTGCGTCTGGTGATAGCCCTCTGTCTGTAGTAATTGGGCGGGCTGATGCAATTTCAGTTGAAGTGAGGGGCAAAAGCTTCGATCTGGCCCCGTTGACCAAAAACAATATTGCTCGTTTCGAGGTGAAATAGTGGAAGCAAATTCCCCCATCGCCATTGCGGCGCCCAAGCGCCGTACATCCCTGCAAGCTCGCGTGATGTGGGGTCAGCGCATCGTCACGATTGGCGGCGATGCGCCAGTTCGTATTCAATCGATGACGAACACGGATACCGTTGACGTGATTGGGACCGCGATTCAGGTCAAAGAACTGTCTCTGGCGGGTTCTGAAATGGTCCGGCTGACCGTGAACACGCCGGAGGCGGCACAGGCTGTGCCTTATATCAGGGACCAATTGGATCGAATGGGCATAGACACACCGCTTGTTGGCGACTTTCACTACAACGGTCATCGTTTACTAAGTGAGTTTCCCGCATGTGCTGAAGCGTTGTCCAAATACCGGATCAATCCAGGTAATGTCGGAAAGGGTGACAAGCGCGATAAGCAATTTGGTCAAATGATTGAAGCGGCTATTCGTTGGCAGAAACCCGTCCGCATTGGCGTGAATTGGGGTAGCTTAGATCAAGATTTGCTCGCCGATCTGATGGATCAAAACAGTCGCCGTCCAGTACCCTGGCAAGCGAAACCCGTTATGTATGAGGCATTGATCACCTCAGCCCTCGAATCAGCCCAACGGGCTGTCGAAATGGGCATGGCAGCCCATCAGATTATTCTTTCTTGCAAAGTCAGTGGCGTTCAAGACCTGATTTCTGTCTATCGGGAATTAAATGCAAGATGCAATTACCCCCTGCACCTTGGACTTACAGAGGCAGGCATGGGAACCAAGGGTGCCGTCGCTTCTACGGCGGCACTTGCGGTGCTTTTACAGGAAGGCATTGGCGACACAATTCGTGTGTCCTTAACCCCCCAGCCTGGCGAGTCGCGTACCCAAGAGGTCGTGATCGCCTGTGAAATCTTGCAGGCACTTGAGCTGCGGTCATTTGTCCCCAGCGTTACAGCTTGCCCTGGTTGTGGTCGCACCACAAGCACGACGTTTCAAGAACTGACAAAGCAAATTGAGGATTTTCTCCGTGGTCAGATGCCGGTTTGGCGTGAGAAGTATCCCGGAGTGGAAAAGATGAAGGTTGCGGTTATGGGCTGCATCGTCAATGGTCCGGGTGAGAGCAAGCATGCCGATATTGGGATCAGTCTCCCTGGTACAGGCGAAGCACCGGCTGCCCCTGTATTTATTGATGGTGAAAAGGTCCTCACACTTCGTGGCGAAACCATTGCGCAGGAGTTTCAGCAAATAGTTGAAACATACGTTCAAAACCGATTTAGCAAGGATGCGGTCATTTGACCGATTTGAGTACATACATGAGTGAAAAGAGTCCGGCAGCCAAAGTTGAAAAACTAACTGGTGTGAAAGGCATGAATGACATCATGCCGCCTCATTCAGCAGCGGTGGAGTGGCTGGAGGCCCGAGTCCGAACGCTGATGGCGCGTTTTGCCTACAAGAATATTCGTACCCCCATTGTCGAGCGAACGCCTTTGTTTGTAAGAGGCTTAGGGCAGGTAACCGATGTCGTCGAGAAGGAAATGTATTCGTTTGAAGACCGACTGAATGGTGACTCCCTCACACTCAGGCCAGAAGGAACAGCCGGGGTCGTTAGGTCGGTCATTGAGCACTCGATGTTGTATGACGGGGGTAAGCGGTTTTATTACATCGGCCCCATGTTTCGCCACGAACGTCCCCAGAGGGGTCGCTATCGTCAATTTGATCAAATCGGCGCCGAGGCACTGGGGTTTTCTGGCCCAGAAATTGACGCTGAGTTGATACTGCTCGCAGTCGCACTTTGGCGTGACCTTGGGTTGAATGATGTCAGGCTGGAGTTGAACAGCCTAGGGCAGCCTGCTGAACGGCAAGAACATCGCCAGGCGCTCATTGCCTACTTTGAAGCCTGCCATGAAGAATTGGATGAAGACTCGCGTCGCCGGCTTCATACCAACCCATTGAGGATTTTGGATAGTAAAAACCCATCTTTGCAAAAGATCGTTGAGGGTGCCCCACGTCCGATCGACTACTTGGGAGAGCAATCGTTGGCGCATTTCGACGCGCTTAAACGCATACTTGATGCGAATCAAGTGGCTTATACGGTCAATCCGCGTTTGGTCCGTGGTTTGGACTACTACAACCTGACAGTCTTTGAATTCACAACCGACCGTCTTGGATCCCAGGGTACGGTTTGTGCCGGCGGTCGCTACGATTATTTGATTGAGAATCTGGGTGGAAAAGCGGCCGCTGCCGTTGGTTGGGCACTTGGGGTTGATCGCATATTGGAGCTACTTAAAGAAGAAGGGCTCGCGGACATCGAGTCGTCATTGGATGCCTATGCCGTTGTATCCCATGTTTCGGGTTTGCCTCTCGCGCTAAAGACACTACAAGAACTGCGAAATTTGGGCATAAGCATACAAATGCACGCAAGCTCGGAGGGAGTGATGGCGAGCATGAAGTCTCAGTTTAAGCGAGCAGATTCGAGTGGTGCATGTTTTGCATTGGTGTTTGGCGAAGAAGAAATTGAATCCAATACAGTGACTATCAAATCGCTAAGAGACGGTGCCGCGCTTCAAGTAAGCCAATCCCTCGATGGGATTGCCGACTGGGCGTCCACCCTACAATTGCGGGCTTAACAGAGAAAAATATGGCGACACCTTTAGACCTTGAAGAGCAAGAACAACTGGACCAACTCAAGCACTTTTGGAAACAATATGGCAATGCCATCACTTGGGTTCTGATTGCTGTCCTGTCCGGATTTGCTAGTTGGAATTTTTATCAATATTGGCAGCGCGGAAAGGCGGCGCAGGCCTCTGCTTTATTTGAAGAAATAGACAAAAGCGTGAAGTTGGGTGATGGCAGCAAGGTTGAGCGGGCCCTAGCCGATCTGCAAAACGGATTTGGATCCACTGTTTATGCCCAGCAAGCGAGCCTTCTCGGTTCAAAATTTTATTACGATACAGGCAAGATCGATTTAGCGAAACAATCGCTGAGTTGGGTGATTGAAAAACCAGTGGACAGCGGGTATCAATCTATCGCCAAGTTGCGCTTGTCAGGATTGCTCGCAGAGGAAGGTTCCTACGCTGAGGCAATCAAGGTGTTGGACTCTGATTTTCCCAATGGATTCCAAGGTCTGGCCCAAGACCGAAAGGGCGACGTCTTTTTGATACAGGGCCAAAAGGCCGAGGCGATCGTTGCGTACAAAGACGCTTACAAAATGACTGATGACCGCACTGAATATCGGCGACTGATTGAGGTTAAGCTAAATTCTCTTGGGGTCAACCCAGTCGCAGACAACTCATCACAGTGAAAAACGGTTTGTTCATGAATATGTCTCCATCAATTGCGTTTCGCGCGGTACTTCTTTGCGCGGTGTTAGGCTTAGCAGTAGGGTGCGCTAGTGCTCCGGATCGCCCTAAACCCGCTGTATTGGCGCCAAGCGCCGGTTTGCTCGGTGTTAAATTGGCCTGGTCGATAAAAATGGACCCGGTAGGGTATCCGTTAAGTATCAGTGCCAACGGTGACTCTGTTTTAGTCGCGGGTTCTAACGGTTCATTGAAGTCTTTGAACGCCCAGACAGGCGGAATATTGTGGAGCGCCAATGTGGGGGCACCTCTTTCCGCTGGCATCGGCAGCGATGGTCGCGTCGTAGCCGTTGTTACCAATGAAAATGAGTTGGTGGTTCGCAACGAAAGCAAGGAGTTGTGGCGTCAAACGTTAACGGCACAGAGCTTCACCGCGCCTTTGATTGCTGGTGGGAGGGTTTTTCTACTGGCAGCGGATCGATCGGTCGTGGCGTTTGATGTAGAAAGCGGGCGAAAACTGTGGGCGCAGCAGCGTGCGGGAGACTCATTGGTCTTGCGTCAATCTGGCGTGCTATTGGCCGTTGGAAATACTTTAATTGCGGGTCTGTCGGGTAAGTTGGTAGCATTGAATCCATTAACCGGGGCCATCATCTGGGAAGCATCCATTTCGACACCACGTGGTACCAATGAAATTGAGCGATTGGTTGACTTGGTGGGCCGCGCTAGTCGGGTAGGCGACGTCGTGTGTGCTCGTGCATTCCAGGCAACGGTTGGTTGTATCGATGCTGTTCGCGGTCGCGTGCTTTGGACCAACTCGGCTACTGGCTCCGTCGGACTGGATGGCGACGAGCAGCGTGTCTATGGTGTTGAGGGCAATGGCGAGTTGATCGCTTGGTCTCGCGCCAATGGCGAGAGAGTTTGGGGTAGTGAGAGATTGAAATACCGCCACCTTTCTGCACCGTTGGTTCTCGGTCGCTCGATCGTTGTTGGTGATGACAGCGGAATGGTTCATTGGTTGTCGCGGGAGGACGGTGCGCCGCTAACCCGTATGCCAACGGATGGATCTCCGCTTGCTGCCGCTCCAGTTGTGGCGTCTGGCACACTGGTTGTAGTAACCCGCAATGGCGGAGTTTTTGGCTTTAGGCCTGAATAGTTTTTGGCCCTGTATTGATTATGAAACCTGTTTTGGCCCTTGTAGGTCGCCCCAATGTTGGTAAGTCCACGTTATTTAATCGTTTGACCAAGTCGAGGGATGCGATTGTTGCGGACTTCGCGGGATTGACTCGAGATCGTCACTACGGCAATGCCAAACTTGGTAAGCGAGAGTTCATCGCCATTGATACCGGCGGTTTTGAGCCGGATGCTGCCAGTGGAATTTTTAAGGAAATGGCCAAACAAACCACGCAGGCGGTTGCTGAAGCTGACGTAGTGATTTTTGTGGTCGATGCAAGAAGCGGGCTTTCCGCACAGGATCACGAAATTGCAAAGTACCTTCGCAAACTGGGCAAGCCCTGTATCCTGACCGCCAACAAGTCTGAAGGTTTGGTTGCTAGCGGCCAATTGGTGGAGTTTTTCGAGCTTGGATTGGGTGATGTTCATCCCATTTCCGCTGCCCACGGCCAAGGCATACACACGCTGCTTGAACTTGCGCTTGATTCGCTTCAGTTGCCGGAAGATACTGAACTAGAAGAGTCGACCGACCCTAGTGTGATTAAGTTGGCAGTGGCTGGTCGACCTAATGTCGGTAAGTCAACGCTAATCAACACATGGCTGGGTGAGGAGCGTTTGGTGGCATTTGACATGCCAGGCACGACAAGGGATGCAATCTCAGTTCCTTTTGAGCGCAACGGGCAAAAATTTGAGTTAATTGATACCGCAGGACTTCGTCGCAAGGGCAAAGTTTTTGAGGCTATTGAGAAATTCTCGGTCGTTAAGACACTGCAGGCTATTGAGTCTAGTAACGTTGTGCTGCTGCTGATTGATGCCACTCAAGGCGTGACCGATCAAGATGCGCATATCGCAGGATACATTCTCGAGAATGGTCGGGCCGTGGTACTTGCCGTCAATAAATGGGATGCAGTGGACGAGTATCAACGAGAGTTGGTCAAGCGCTCAATCGAGACCCGTTTGCCTTTTCTGAAGTTTGCGACGATGCATTTGATCTCCGCGCAGAAGAGACAGGGCTTGGGGCCTTTATGGGCGTCTATCGCTCAAGCGCATAAAGCTGCCAATTGCAAAATGTCGACGCCAGTTCTCACCCGGTTGCTACTCGAGGCCGTGCAATTCCAAAGCCCCAAGCGGGCGGGGATGTTTCGGCCCAAACTGCGTTACGCCCACCAGGGCGGCATGAATCCACCAGTCATCATTGTTCATGGGAACTCGCTTGAGCATGTTACTGACGCCTACAAAAGGTTTCTTGAGGGAAGATTCCGCAAGGAATTTGATCTCGTTGGAACACCTATGCGTATCGAAATGAAAACATCGAA
Source organism: uncultured beta proteobacterium (assembly GCA_963781205.1). Lineage (GTDB taxonomy): Bacteria > Pseudomonadota > Gammaproteobacteria > Burkholderiales > Burkholderiaceae_C > Rhodoferax. The sequence continues at coordinate 29,022 of CAWAFG010000009.1, forward strand.
CAATCCCTACTCGGACAAATAGGGCGCTTCGTTGTATCAGGTGAATTTCACCTTGAATAATCGCTTTGTAGTCATTCGTCCAGAAACACCAGATTGCTGTGTTATCGTGGACGCTTCTTAATTTTTGAACACGGAGAATATCGTGAGCAACAAAGGTCAATTGCTTCAAGACCCATTCCTCAACGCTTTGCGTCGGGAGCATGTTCCGGTCTCTATTTATTTAGTCAATGGCATCAAGTTGCAAGGTCAGATTGAGTCATTCGACCAGTATGTCGTTTTGTTGCGTAATACTGTGACTCAGATGGTATACAAGCACGCCATTTCAACGATCGTCCCTGGTCGAGCCGTCAATTTTTCAACCGGTGAGGGTGACGAACCTGCCGCCGCGTGAACAACAAGCCGCCCCGACCATCCTGGTCGGGGTTGATCTAGGGCTACCCAATTTTGATGGTGCGCTGGAAGAACTGGGTCTGCTCGCGCAAACCGCCGGTCTCAATCCAGTTGCTCGAATCACCTGCAAACGCAAAGCGCCTGACGCCGCCTTGTTTATCGGCTCAGGGAAAGCTGATGAAATCAAGTTGCTAGCCAACCAACTAGGCGCGAGCGAGGTTCTGTTTGACCAAAGCTTGAGCCCCGCACAGCAGCGAAATTTAGAGCGCCATCTGGAATTGCCAGTCAACGACAGGACGTTATTGATTCTGGAGATTTTCGGTCAACGCGCCCGTAGCCATGAAGGGAAGCTACAAGTTGAGCTTGCTCGGCTTCAATACCTGAGCACTCGACTGGTGAGGCGCTGGTCGCACCTAGAGCGCCAGAGTGGCGGTATTGGTATGCGCGGCGGACCGGGCGAAACTCAGATTGAACTTGATCGTCGCATGATTGGCGACAACATCAAGAAAATCAAAGAGCGGCTTGTCAAGGTAAAAAAACAGCGACAAACCCAGCGACGCCAGCGCGAACGCAGAGACGCCTTCAACATCTCTCTTGTCGGATATACCAACGCGGGTAAATCTACATTGTTCAATGCATTGGTCAAGGCACGAGCCTACGCTGCCGATCAGCTTTTTGCGACCCTTGATACCACCACCAGACAACTTTACCTGGGTGAGGCTGGTCGATCAGTGTCTCTTTCAGATACGGTCGGTTTTATTCGCGATCTGCCGCACGGCCTGATTGATGCGTTCCAAGCTACGCTTCAGGAAGCGGTTGACGCGGACTTGTTAATTCACGTGGTCGATGCCGCCAGCCCGCATTTCGCAGAGCAAATTGCGGAGGTGCAACGTGTGCTTGGTGAGATCGGCGCGGCTGATATTCCTCAGATATTGGTGTTCAACAAGCTCGATGCCCTTGAAATGGAGCGACGCCCCTTGCATCTAACGGACCATTTCGACTTGGGTGGCGTGCAAACTCCTCGTGTGTTTTTAAGTGCAAAAAGTGGTGACGGCCTACCTTTGTTGCGACAGGCATTAGCCAATGCTGTAGGTGTGGTGTCAGCCGCGGTCGATGAGACCCCCTAATTCCCTGAGAGCCATGAGGCTGCCAGGTGATTGGGCACAATCTGTCAACGATTAACAAGAGAAGAAGAAATGAAACTTCATTTACCTACTTTTCGCGGGGCATTTTTGCCCGGGCGGATCAGAGGCATGTTTAACTTGAACGATCCACGCTGGGGGCGTGACGATGGCGCACCTTCGTCTGAAGAGTCCAAACCTCCAGCGCGACCCGATCCAGCTGAGGCCCCTCCGAAACCGCGCGCAAACGAAGAGCGCGACAACAAGCGAGGTAACCCACAAGGTCCTCCTGATCTGGATGAGTTGTGGAAAGACTTCAACCGAAAGTTGAGCGGTCTCTTTGGCGGCGCTGGACGAGGAGGGTCGGGCGGTAACAGTTCCGGTGGTGGATTTCAGCCAGACATGAAAAATGCTGGGCTCGGTGTGGGTTTAATTGCCGGTGTAGCGGCCTTGATATGGCTTGGCACTGGATTTTTTATTGTGCAAGAGGGCCAACAAGCGGTCATCACCCAGTTTGGCAAATACCATTCATCGGTAGGTGCCGGTTTCAATTGGCGTTTGCCTTATCCCATTCAGCGTCATGAATTGATTTTTGTCACTCAAATTCGCTCGGTTGACGTCGGTCGTGATGCGATCATCAAGGCGACAGGCTTGAGGGAGTCGGCCATGCTGACCGCTGATGAGAACATCGTCGAAATCAAGTTTGCCGTTCAGTACCGACTCAACGATGCACGGGCGTTCTTGTTTGAGAGCAAGGATCCAACATCAGCCGTGGTGCAAGCGGCGGAGACTGCCGTGCGTGAGGTCGTCGGCAAGATGAAAATGGACAGCGCCTTGTCGGAGGAGCGCGATCAAATTGCGCCGCGAGTGCGTGATCTGATGCAAACAATTTTGGACCGCTACAAGGTCGGCATTGAGGTTGTCGGTATTAACCTGCAGCAAGGTGGGGTGCGTCCACCTGAACAGGTTCAGGCAGCGTTTGATGATGTTTTAAAGGCGGGTCAAGAGCGTGAGCGTGCCAAGAATGAAGCACAGGCTTATGCCAACGATGTGGTGCCGCGCGCAATTGGTTCTGCTTCACGACTCAAAGAAGAGTCAGATGCTTACAAGGAACGTGTTGTTGCACAAGCCAAAGGTGATGCTCAACGCTTCAGTTCGGTGTTGACCGAGTACCAAAAAGCGCCACAAGTGACACGTGATCGGCTTTATGTGGACGCCATGCAACAGGTTTACAGCAACGTGACGAAAGTCATGGTTGATTCAAAACAGGGCTCCAATCTGCTTTACCTTCCACTGGACAAGATCATGCAAATGAATGGCCCAAGTAATGATGCGAGCACTTCGACAAGCTCGACTTCTTCGGGATCAGTGGCGCCGGCAGCGCCTGTTGTTGATACCCGCAGCCGAGATGCTGCTGCACGCTCGCGTGACCGTGATACCCGCTAGGAGTCAAGAATGAATCGGCTAGGTTTTATATTTTCATCGCTGCTGTTTGCATTGGCGTTAGCGAGTTCCATGCTCTTCGTGGTGGATCAAAGACAGTTTGGCGTCGTCTATGCTTTAGGGCAAATCAAGGAGGTTATTCTTGAGCCCGGCTTGAACTTCAAGTTGCCACCGCCATTTCAGAACGTCTCCTACATTGACAAACGCTTGTTAACGCTGAATAGCACTGACAACGAGCCCATGTTGACGCTCGAGAAGCAACGTGTGGTGATTGACTGGTATGTGCGATGGAGAATCTCGGAGCCAACCGAGTACATCCGCAATGTCGGCACCAACGAATCTGCTGGCGCAAGCCAATTGAATCGCGTTGTGCGGAACTCGTTCCAAGAGCAAGTGAATAAGCGGACTGTCAAAGACTTGTTGTCCTCCAAGCGTGAAGCTTTGATGGCAGACGTCAAACGTGAAGTTCTGGCGCAGGTTCGTGGTGCCAAGCCCTGGGGTGTGGATGTCGTTGACGTTCGCATCACCAGAGTGGACTATGTTGATGCGATCACCGAGTCTGTCTACCGTCGAATGGAAGCGGAGCGAAAGCGCGTCGCCAATGAGCTTCGCTCAACAGGTGCGGCTGAGGGTGAGAAGATTCGAGCGGATGCTGACCGTCAACGAGAGGTCACCGTCGCAAATGCCTACAGAGATGCACAAAAGATCAAAGGCGAGGGTGATGCCGAGGCCTCGCGCGTGTATGCCGAAGCGTTTGGACGAGATCCACAGTTTGCCAAATTCTATCGAAGCCTGGATGCTTACCGTTCCAGCTTCAACAAGAAGGGCGACGTGGTAGTGATTGATCCATCCTCTTCCGAATTCTTCAACGTGATGCGAGGCAATACTGCCCCGGCACCGGCCAAGAAGTAAGTGATCTCGATTTTATTTTGACGATTGAATCTATCGGGTTCGCATTAGCCCTCGTTCTGGTGATCGAGGGCCTTTTTCCTTTTTTATCGCCATCAACCTGGCGAAGAACCTTTCTGCAACTGCTGCAATTGAATGACGGACAGCTTCGTTTTGTTGCGATATGCAGCATTACGCTCGGCTTGATTCTCATTTGGTTTCTAGCTTAGGGGAATACGGGCCACAAGCCCGGTAAAATCTTCGTTTTAACAGCATCCTCAAATTAACATGTCTGCTTGGGTCCTCCCGGATCACATTGCCGATGTCTTGCCGTCCGAAGCGCGGCACATCGAAGAACTGCGGCGCGACCTGCTGGACATGGCGCGATGCTATGGCTATGAACTGGTCATGCCGCCGTTAATGGAACATCTTGAATCTTTATTGACTGGTGCCGGTAAGGCATTGGACTTGCAGACATTCAAGCTGGTGGACCAACTCTCGGGCCGTATGCTGGGGCTGCGCGCTGACAGCACGCCTCAGGTGGCTCGCATTGACGCCCATTTACTGAATCGTCAGGGCGTTACTCGCCTGTGCTACTGCGGCCCTGTCCTTCACACCCGACCCGGTGCACCGCATGCAACCCGCGAACCCCTGCAGTTCGGTGCAGAGATCTACGGTCACGCCGGGCTGGAAGCCGATTTGGAAATTTTGCTCCTCGCTCTGGATGCATTGAAGGTGGCGAAAACTCCGCCTCTGAATGTTGACATGGCGGACGCCAGGATTGTCAAGGCCTTGCTCAACGGTGTCGCTGTGGGCGCCGAGGTACTGGGCCAAGTCCATGCCGCACTTGCAGCCAAAGACAGCAGCGAGCTCACGGCTTTAACGCGTGGTTTTCCCATTGAGTCTCGCCAGGGCCTGCTGGCCTTGCTGCAACTTTATGGAGACAAGCAGGTACTGGCCGAGGCGAAAAAGTCTCTCCCGGCGCTTCCTGCGGTGCAGGAAGCGTTGTCCAGCTTGTCTTGGCTAGCCTCCCAGCTGGACGGCGCTCAAATTAGCTTTGATCTCGCTGACTTGCGAGGCTACGCTTACTACACTGGGACGCGGTTTTCAATTTACGCGCCTGGAGCCAGCGACGCGCTGGCTCGTGGAGGTCGATACGACGAGGTCGGTGCGGTTTTTGGGCGCAGCCGTCCGGCCGCAGGCTTTAGTCTGGATATCAAGGCGCTGGTAGGGGTCTTGGAGCGCCGCCCTTTGCACGCTGCCATACGCGCCCCTTGGAGTGACAGCTCAGATTTGCGAGCAGAGATCTCCAAGCTCAGAGCCAACGGCGAGACAGTCGTTTGCGCACTGCCTGGGCATGACAGCGAAGTTGATGAGTTCCATTGTGATCGCGAGCTGGTTCAGGTTTCGCATCAGTGGGTCGTACAAACTATTTCAGATTAATGGAACGAACAAAAATGATCGCAACAAAAGGACGTAATGTCGTTGTCGTAGGGACCCAATGGGGTGATGAAGGCAAAGGCAAGCTGGTTGACTGGTTGACCGAAAGTGCGCAAGGCGTTGTACGTTTTCAAGGAGGACACAACGCAGGCCACACTTTGGTAATCAATGGCGTGAAAACGGCGTTGCACTTGATCCCTAGCGGCATCATGCGCCCCGGCGTCAAATGCTATATCGGCAATGGCGTTGTGTTGTCAGCCTCCAAGCTTTTTGAGGAAATTGAAGGGCTTGAAAAAGTTGGCGTTGAGTTGCGTTCGCGCCTGCGCATCAGTGAGGCATGTCCGTTGATACTGCCATTCCATGCGGCCTTGGATGTGGCTCGTGAAGCCGCACGTGAAAAGGGCGGCAATGCCAAAATCGGGACGACGGGCCGTGGGATTGGTCCCGCCTACGAAGACAAGATTGCACGCCGTGCGCTGCGCGTTCAGGACCTGAAGTTCCCAGAACGTTTTGCCTCCAAATTGCGCGAACTGCTGGCGCTCCATAACCACGTTCTGACCTCCTACTTGGGCTCAGCAGCCTTCGATTTCGGTCCTGGATTGGCGCCCTACATGGCGAATGGACAGGTGTTGTTCCAGCCCGTGTATGACGAGGCGATGCGTCAGGCGGAACTCCTGAAGCCAATGATGGCGGATGTGTCTCGTGAGCTCAACGAAGCACACCTCAAAGGAGAAAACCTCCTGTTTGAAGGCGCACAAGGGACGCTGCTGGACGTAGATCACGGAACCTATCCCTTTGTGACCTCCAGCAACTGCGTGGCCGGTAACGCGGCCGCTGGCGCCGGCGTGGGCCCAGGCTTGCTGCACTACATCTTGGGCATCACAAAAGCGTATTGCACCCGCGTGGGCGGCGGTCCATTTCCCACCGAGTTGGATTGGGAAGTGCCGGGTACACCTGGATATCACATGAGCACCATTGGTGCTGAAAAAGGCGTGACAACCGGACGCAGCCGCCGTTGCGGCTGGTTTGACGCGGCTTTACTCAAGCGCTCGGCGCAGGTTAACGGCTTGACAGGGTTGTGCATTACCAAGTTGGACGTGCTGGACGGATTGAGCGAGTTGAAGTTGTGCATTGGTTACGAGCTTGACGGCGAATCCATCGACATCTTGCCCATGGGCGCGGATGACATTGAGCGTTGCAAGCCGATTTACGAAACCATTGCTGGCTGGACAGACAGCACGGTTGGCGTCACTCAATACGAAAAACTGCCAGTCAATGCAAAGCTTTATTTGCAACGTATCGAAGAAGTCACCGGCGTTCCTGTGCACGTCATCTCGACCAGCCCTGACCGCGACCACACTATCATGGTCCGTCACCCTTACCACGCAGATTGATGTTGGCCGTGGTCATTTTGCAAGAGAAAACTGCATATAGCGCCCGCGCTACATGCGTAGGCAGCTATTAATTCAGGAGCAATTTCATGCTAACAGAAGACGGCAAACACCTGTACGTGAGCTATGACGAGTACCATAACCTGATCGAAAAACTGGCGATTAAAGTTCATCAGTCCGGTTGGGAATTCGACACCATTTTGTGCCTGGCCCGTGGTGGCCTGCGCCCTGGTGATATTTTGTCGCGGGTATTCGACAAGCCGCTGGCCATCATGTCGACCAGCTCCTACCGGTCTGATGCGGGCACCGTTCAGGGCAACCTGGACATCGCCCGGTACATCACCACCCCCAAAGGCGAGATTGCAGGAAAAGTGCTGTTGGTGGACGACCTCGCCGACTCCGGCCACACCTTGAATGCGGTGATTGGGCAGCTCAAGAGCAACTATGCGCCGATCACAGAACTTCGCAGTGCCGTCATTTGGACCAAGGCCCTGTCGACATTTACACCGGATTATTCGGTCGAATTTTTGCCAACAAACCCATGGATTCATCAGCCGTTTGAGGGCTACGACGCGCTGCGGCCGGAGCAATTGATACAAAAGTGGAGCGTTTAAAGCTGGGTTGACGCCATGACGGACATTACGACCACGCTGATACACCACCCCTACAAGCCACCAGAGGGATTTTCGTCGCCTCAGCCGGGCGTGTTCAAAGCGTCAACCGTTATTTTTCCCAATGTCGCCGCAATGCGCGACTTTGAGTGGAAAGACAAATCAGCCTATACCTACGGTCTCCACGGCACACCCACGACGTACACACTGGAAGAGCGTCTGTGCACGCTGGAGGGCGGGTTGCAATGCCTGCTACTGCCAAGTGGGTTGGCGGCCATTGCCAATGTGGCCTTGTCGTTGTTGCGAACTGGCGACGAGGTCTTGATTCCTGACAACGCTTACGGACCGAACAAGACGCTGGCTGAAGGCGAGTTATTGGCTTGGGGTATCAGCCATCGGTACTACGATCCGCTTGACCCCGAAGACCTCGCCGGCAAGATTTCTGCCAAAACCCGCTTGGTTTGGCTAGAGGCGGCGGGTTCAGTCACACTGGAGTTTCCTGACATACCCGCCATGGTCCAGTTGTGCCGTGAGCGCAGGGTGCTGACAGCGCTGGACAACACTTGGGGCGCGGGTTTGGCCTTTGCGCCTTTTGACCTGTTGCCCGGAGCGACCCCGCCAGTAGGTGTCGACGTATCCGTTCACGCACTCACCAAGTACCCCAGTGGTGGCGGTGATGTGTTGATGGGCAGCGTGATCACACGCGATGCAGGTCTGCACATGAGGCTTAAACTGACCCATATGCGCTTGGGAATTGGCGTGGGAGCCAACGATGCAGAAGCCGTCTTGCGTGGGCTGCCAAGTATGGCGTTGCGTTACCGAGCTCATGACGAGAGCACCCGGCATCTGGCCGCTTGGGCGCAAACCCGTTCTGAATTCGCGCAGGTGTTGCATCCGTCATTGGCGTCTTCACCAGGCCATGCACAGTGGCTCGCTCTGTGCGGGGGAGAGGCCGGCACCGCTGCGGGGCTGTTCTCGGTGGTCATCGATGCACGCTACAGCCAGGCGCAAGTGGACGCCTTTTGTGATTCGCTTCAACTCTTCAAGGTCGGCTACAGCTGGGGTGGGCCCGTGAGCCTCGTTGTGCCCTATGACCTCAAAGCCATGCGCGCCAATTGGCCAGCTTACATTCGTCAAGGTACTGTGGTTCGCTTTTCCATCGGCTTGGAGGCCGTGAAAGACCTGCAAGCTGATTTGGAGCAGGCGTTGACGAAAGCATTGAGCTAGGTCGGTGTTTTCCTGAGTGGTCGCAGCGGCGGTTCCTCGCTATGCTTGCGGGATGAACGCATCCACTCCGACGCCCTACGTACCACCGCCCTCAGAGGCGCCTCTCAAAGAAATTATCTCCCTGCGTCTGAGTGATCCCTTTCGCTGGTTGCAGCGAGGCGCCCGCGATTTACTGGCAGAGAAGGGCATCGCCCTCTTTTATGGGCTCTGCTTTTGGTCCATGGCTGTGGTGTTAGGACTGGTCTTTCGAAGCCGGCCGGAATACGCGATGTCCATCGCCTCAGGTTGCTTGCTCGTTGGCCCGTTCCTCGCCATGGGACTCTACGAGGTCAGTCGCCGTCGCGAGCTCAACATCAACCCTGAATTGGGTGCATCGCTGACCTGTTGGGACGACCACATCAAAAGCATGAGCATGCTGGTTCTTGTACTCATTGTTCTTGAGCTGCTCTGGGGACGGGCCTCACTTGTTGTATTTGCCGTTTTCTTCAACACCGGCATGCCGTCCACCACCGGTGTCATGCAAGCGATTTTTAACCCTGAAAACTGGGAGTTTCTCTTGGTTTACTTGGTCGTCGGTGGTGCCTTCGCCGGAATCGTCTTCTCTGTCGCCGTGGTGTCGATTCCCATGATCCTGGATCGGGATACCGATGCCATCTCGGCGGCCATTACCAGCCTGCAAGTCGTTTTCGGTAATTTGGGAGTGATGGTCTTGTGGGGTGTTTTGCTGAGTGCGTTGGTTTTTGTGGCCTTGTTGCCTTGGGGGGCGGGCCTGATTGTGGTGGGACCACTTTTGGGGCACGCCAGCTGGCACGCCTATCGTGGATCCGTGCGCTGGCTGGATGACGGGCTGAAAACATCGGCCGCTGAGAATTGAATTGCCAATATCCCCGTGCGTTAGGCTGAAGGACTGGCGGGGAATGTTAAAGTGGGCGTCATTAACTTGAAAGCACACATTGGCAACACCAAATTACGGATACGAAAAGCGTCAAAAAGAACTGGCCAAGAAGAAGAAAAAAGAAGAAAAGCTCAAGCAAAAAGCAGAGCGAAAAGTCGGCGACCCTGTTGAGGATGACAACGATAACGCCACGGACAATGACGGCGCCGAGCCGGATCAGGCCGGCCTCGACACACCGGCTCAGCCCTGAGCCACGGCACCATCCTCAACCTTGGCCGCAAAGGCTGAGGATTCACCGGCCATTTGAATGGCGAGGTCGTTCATGGCTTCTTCTGAATGGTCGGTTGGCGAAATAATCTTCGCCTGCTCGAACTGCTTGAAATTGCGGCGCATTGATTGCAAATACACCGGGTCATAGTGCTGCGTCAGCAACTCTTGAACGACCACATCAACGTGACCGGCCCGAACCTCGGTCAACCAGCCGTCAACGACGACTTTCCCCCGAAATTCAGACAGCACCTGGAGGCGACTGCAAAACTCTTCGGTGTTCTGGACAAAAAAATCATAGTCTTCCATCAGCAGCGCGACGCGCTCCGCATCAGGAAGCATCAAGTTCAGGCAGGGACTTTGGCGCATGGCCTCAATCAATGAGGTAGGAACGGCCACGTTCCCAACTTTCTTACTTTCACTTTCTACATACACGGGGCGAGCCGGGTCAAATTGGCGCAAAGCATCCCACACCAAGGTGTCATAGCGTTTTTGCGTCGGCTGGGGCACGCCGGGCAGGGCGCCCAATACCGAGCTGCGATGGTTGGCCAAGTCCTCCAGATCAAGCACTTGTTCGCCCTGTCGCGCCAGCGCTTTCAAAAGGCGTGTCTTACCCGAACCGGTGGTGCCACAGACCACGCGCCATTTCAACGCGCTGACGAGTCGGGGAATATCCTGAACCAGTGCCGCCCGAAAAGCTTTGTAGCCACCTTCAACCAACGTCACCCGAAAACCGATCTCAGACAATATCAGCGACAGGGAACCACTGCGCTTGCCACCACGCCAGCAGTAAGCCAAAGGTTTCCAGTCTTTGGGTTTGTCGATGACCTCGCGATCAATGTGCTGGGCAATGTTGCGGGCCGCGTGTGCGGCACCGCGTTTTTTGGCCTCAAAGGCATTGACCTGCTTGTAGAGGGTGCCGATATCACGACGTTGCTCATTGTCCAGCGTGGGCCAGTTAACGGCCCCCGGCAAGTGATCCTCATCAAACTCACCCTCGCTGCGGGCGTCGATGATGGTGTCAAATTCATGAAGTCGTTGCAACAACTCTGCAGCGGGAACAGGCGTCAGGCTCATTTCAGTAGTTTCTTCAGTTCGGGCCACACGTTGGCCAGCATGGTGGGATGAGCTTCTGCTTTGGGGTGAATTCGATCGGCTTGAAACATGGCCATGCTGTCTGCGGTGTCAGCCACGCCTTTCAGCAAGAAAGGCACGACGCCGGCCTGATTGGCTTTGCCAACCTCAACAAACAAATTGGCGAATTGAGCGGCGTAGTCGCTGCCGTAGTTCGGTGGCACCTGCATGCCGACCAGCAGCACTTTGGCGCCTGCCGCTTGGGCCGCCTTGGTCATGACGCTGAGGTTGTCTTGCGTCAACTGAAGGGGCAGGCCGCGCAAGGCGTCATTTCCGCCCAGCTCAATGATGACGCAGCTGGGGCTATGTTTGGTCAGCAAACTGCTCAGACGGGCGCGTCCGCCCGCCGTCGTGTCGCCGCTGATACTGGCGTTGATCACGGAGACGCCGGGACGCTCGGACTTCAGTTTCTCATCCAGCAATGCCACCCAACCTGTACCGCGCTTAAGGCCATACTCGGCGCTAAGAGAGTCGCCGACGACCAAAATCGTTCGACCAGGACTCACGCTGCTGGCGGCGACTGCCAACGCGCAATTCCCCGCCGCAGCAACGAGTACCGGGAGCGCGATAAAGTGGCGTCGGTTCAAAAGATGTCGATACAAAGAAAGCCTCATGTCTGATTCAATTATTGCCGTAGAGCACGTTTTCAAGTCCGTCACGGATTCCACCGGGACTCTCGACATTTTGCGCGATATTGATTTTGTGTTGGCAGCCCGTGAAACCGTGGCCATTGTGGGCGCGTCGGGATCGGGCAAAAGCACCTTGTTGTCCATTATTGCCGGGTTAGATACACCCAGCCGCGGCACGGTGCGTTTGGCGGGGCAAGACCTTTTTGCCATGGATGAAGACGCCCGCGCCGCTTTGCGGGCCGAAAAAGTGGGGTTTGTGTTTCAGAGCTTTCAACTCATGGGCAATCTCACCGCCCTTGAAAATGTGATGCTTCCGCTGGAATTGGCCGGCCGGCGAGACGCTCGCGCGGCCGCCACCGAGATGCTCGCCCGGGTGGGTTTGTCCGAGCGCCTGGGTCATTACCCGAAGGTGCTCAGTGGCGGGGAGCAGCAGCGCGTGGCATTGGCCCGCGCCTTTGTGGTCAAACCGGCGTTGTTGCTTGCTGATGAACCCACGGGCAGCCTTGACTTCGCCACCGGCGAGAAAATCATGACATTGATGTTTGATTTGAATCGAGAGTTGGGCACCACGCTGGTGCTCGTCACCCATGATCGGGCCATCGCCACCCAATGTTCGCGCTGCATCACGATTGAGGCTGGCCGGGTTCAAGACACGCTGACTAATTTGTAGATAAATAGTCCTGGTTACGCCCGCTAGACCTGCGCAGGGTGCTTCAAATTTGATAGCGCTTTTCAAACCGCGATAATTAAGGCATGTCTTCATCCAAAGTTCTATTCGGCTTTCACGCCGTGGGTGTGCGCCTGAAAACCGCGCCCAAATCTGTCATTGAAATTTATTTCGACCCCAGCCGGCGCGATGCGCGCATGCGCCAGTTTCTGGACAAAGCCAATGAGGCCGGTGCCCGTTTGATTGAGTCTGACGGCACCCGCCTGGTCAAGCTCTGCGGAGGCCACGGTCACCAAGGCGTGGCTGCCCGAGTGCAGGAACTGGCCCAGGTCACGTCACTGGACGAGCTGCTGGAGCAGTTGGAGGCGGCCCAAGCCGAGAAACCCCTGGCCGAACGCGTGGCGCCACTGATTCTGGTGCTGGACGGCGTCACTGATCCCCACAACTTGGGGGCTTGCCTTCGGGTGGCAGACGGTGCCGGCGTTCACGCCGTCATCGCCCCCAAAGACCATGCTGCGGGCATTAATGCGACTGTGGCCAAAGTGGCCAGTGGTGCTGCAGAGACCGTGCCTTACTTCATGGTGACCAACCTGGCGCGGACCCTGAACGAGCTGAAAGAGCGCAATATCTGGATCATTGGCACCAGCGATGTGGCGCCAAAAACCTTGTATCAGACCGATTTGAAAGGCCCTGTGGCCTTGGTGTTGGGTGCTGAGGGCGACGGTATTCGCCAACTCACGGCCAAAACCTGCGACGAACTGATCAGTATCCCCATGCGCGGAGCCGTCGAAAGCCTGAATGTCTCGGTGGCCAGTGGGGTTTGCCTGTACGAGGCGCTGCGTCAACGCAGCTGATTCGACTCCGGTGGCCGGGCTGTTTCTTAATTGTGAAGCGAGGATGCTGATGAAGCGATGGACGATGGTTGTGGCGGCCCTTACCGCCGCGGTGGTGAGCGTGAGCTGCACTCAAGAGCAGCAAAACAAGATCAGCCGCGATATCCAGAATTGGACCGGCACCAATGGCGTGCTGGAGATTTACGCGGGTGACAAAGTGGTTCGCCGCTTTCTCAAGATTGACAAACTCAGCACGGCCATGGGCACGGACGACAACAAACCGCGCCCCTACCGGTTTGGCTACGGCGTGTTTGATGAAAATCTGAACTTTGTGGCCGACCCCGGTGAGAAGAAGGTTTACTTTGAGATCAGTGACTACGCCACCAGTTACCTATTCTTCGAGAATCCGCACTAAATCCAGCCAAACCAGCCCAATAAGCCGCCCAGCCCCAGCAACCAAAGCAGGTGCAAGCGGGTTCGCCACACCACCCCTGCGCTGAAAGCGGTCAGCAGCCACGAAGGCCAGTGCACCAGGCTTCGCCCTTGGCTCAAGGCCAGGATCAACCCGGTGGCGATCAATAAGGCAATCACGATGGGTGCCATACCTTGTTTGAAGGCGCGCACCACACGCAACTCCTTGTTTCGGTGCGCCCAGCGCGCCGCCGCAAAGGTGAGGGTAGTGCTGGGAATCAAAATGCCGGCCATCGCGATCAACATGCCCAAGGCCGCCAAGGCCCAAGCAGTCGGGCCTGCACTCAAGCCCCCGCCGGCATTCACCCCTACATTCCAGCCCAGCAGGGCGATAAAGAGCACGTTCGGCCCAGGCGCTGTTTGCGCCAAGGCGATGGATGAACTGAACTGGCTGCCAGTTAACCAATGTTGCTCATCCACCAAATAACGGTGCATCTCTGGGGCCGTGGTGATCGCGCCACCAATGGCCAACAGCGAAAGTGACATGAAATGGGTCAGTAGCGCCAACCAATCTGCGGGTGACAGGTTCATTGGGCATCCTTGCCAAGAGCGTTTTCACGGAGTTGTCGATAAGCCCACACCCAGGCGGGCCCGCCGGCCACCAGCAGGACCCAAATCAGGGGCACACGAAAGACGGCAATCGCCACGACCGTGACCACGACCAGGAACCAGCACACTGGCGAGCCCATCACGTTCTTGCCCAGCGCCGCCGCCAGTTTCAGCCCCGTTGCCGCAATCAGGCCGGCAGCCACCGCGCCCAATCCGCGCAGCGCCCCCTGAACGTTGGGCGAGTCCGCCACGCCCGCAAAGGCCAGGGCGACGAGCAAGACGACCAAGGTCGGAAACGCCAACATGCCTGCCAACGCCGCCAACGCACCTCGCATGCCAAAGTAGCGATCACCAATCATCAGCGACAAATTCACCACATTGGCGCCGGGCAGTATCTGGGCCACTGACCAGTCTTCCAGAAACTGGTCCCGCGTCATCCATTTCTTTTCTTCAACCAATTCGCGTTGAACAATGGCCACCACGCCGCCAAAGCCTTGCAGTGCCAGCCGGGTGAATGACCAAAAAAGATCCCGCAAATTTTCGGGGCGAGACAACTCGGCCTCGACTTCAGTCGGCGTGCTTGAGTTCATGACGCAGGCCAGCAGGGCCAAGCCGCGAGGCTTGCCATCGCTTGCCTATGGAGCGCAGCTTGCGTCAATGGCTGTCTGGGGTCAGTGTCAATCTCACTCAAGAGGCTTCTCCGGTTTGCATGAAAGTTTCATGTCACTTGAGCTTACCGCAGCAAAGTACCGCGTCCCCAGCCATGTCACCGGCAATCGGGTCTGTTTTTTTCTGTTGATGAGCGAGGCGCAACAGCCACTGCCCCATCATTTTTCAGCGCAAAGGCATCGCCAACTGGGTGAGCACCCAATCCCTCACGGCGGCGTTAAAACACAGTTCAATGTGCCCCAGCCCCTCAAAGACCTCAACCGGGACACCCTGCAAAACTTGCTCACACTGGGGGAAAACAATGGCGTCCTGGGGGCTCAGCGCAATTTTTACCAAGTCACGCGTCGCCTGGGACTCGCTGTTGGCCAGCGTTTGCAACCACGGGCTGCGCCACACCATTTGCAGACTGTTGGGGGTGAAGGGGTAGGGGTCGGCACGGGTGCCTGCGTGCGGCGTTCCCAAGGTGATGACGCGTGCCACGCGGGCCGTGCCATGGGCGCGCATCCAGGCGCGAATGGCCAACCCGCCCATGCTGTGGCCAATCAATGCCACTTGCGTGGCACTCGTCTCCTGGCGCAGGCGCTCCACAGCTTGCTCCAATAGGGGCGCGTAGTCATCAATGCTGGTAAACAAGGGCTCCAGATCGACCGCCAAAACCGGGTGTCCCGCATGGCGCAGATTGACGGTCAGCCGGTCAAAAATACGGTGGTTGCACACATAGCCATGAACCAGCACCACGGGAACCCGCCGCGCAGTCCCCGTAGCCGCCAACACAACCGGTGCGCGAAACGTCCACGGCATCTCCAGCAAGGCCAAGCGAAGCGTGGACCAGTTTTCTCCAATGATGGCGCGCCACCACAGCAGCAAATTGCTCCCCGGCGCATAGGCGCGCACGGCGGCAAACAGCACCATCAGCTTGATGGCTGCCACCGGTAGCATCACCGCCCCCACGAGCGCCCAGCCGGCAGAAATCTCAAATTCCCGGGTGATCCACCAGCCCAGCAAGCCGCCCATGAAGCACTGAAAAAAGATGATTCGGCGAAGCAGGCTGGCAAGCATGGAGGCGTCCTGAAAGGATTGAAGAGCTGTCTTGCGAGTTTAGGGCTTGCTCAATAGAACGGTTGTGACTGCTTTAAGCAATCTTTGACGGTATCGCTCACCTCGAAACCCTCGCCAAATTGACGCGCCAGCTCATCGCACCGATGGGCAAAGTGGTCGATGCCCATGCCGTAAATAAACTGCAGTGCGCCGCCCGTCCACGCCGGAAAGCCGATGCCAAAGATAGAGCCGATATTGGCCTCATGCACGCTGCCCAGCACGCCCTCAGCCAGGCAGCGGGCCGTTTCCACGGCCTGCCGGTAAAGAAGGCGGTCTTTGAGATCGGTGATGTTCCAAGCTGAATCGTCTTTTTCGAACAAGGCTTTGAGTGGCGGCCACAGGAATTTTTTGGCGCCTTTTTCCTGCGGGTATTCATAGAAACCCGCTCCTCCCGAGCGGCCGGGGCGTTGGTGCTGACGCACCATGTCGGCCAACAGCAATTCGCCAGCGGATGCGACATAGGTCTGGCCTTCGGCCTCGCAGTCGGCTCTGGCCTGGTCCATCACATGCAAGCTCAAGGTCAATGTGGTTTCGTCCAGCACCGCCAGCGGCCCCACCGGCATGCCGCATTGAATGCCGGCGTTTTCGATGGCGGCGGCGGGAATGCCCTCGCTCAGCATGGCCACGCCTTCCATCACAAAGGTGCCAAACACCCGGCTGGTGAAGAAACCCCGGCCATCGTTGACCACAATGGGCAGCTTGCCCAGCGCCTGCACGTAATCAAACGCCTTGGCCACCGTGTCGTCACTGGTTTGAGGCCCCCGAATGATTTCCACCAGTTTCATTTTGTCCACCGGGCTGAAAAAGTGGATGCCAATGAATTTCCCGGGCGCCGCACTGGCTTGGGCCAAGCCGCCAATCGGCAGCGTTGAGGTATTGGACGCAAAGAAGCCATCGGGCGCCAACAGCGGTTCGGCTTCCCGAGTCACCTTGGCCTTCAGTGCACGGTTCTCCACCACGGTCTCAATGATCAAGTCACAACCGGCGAGGTCGCTGGTTTGCTCGGTGGTCTGAATGAGCGACAACAGTTGGGCCTGCTGGTCGGCACTCATGCGGCCCTTGGCCACGCGCGACTCGGTGAGCTTGGCGCTGTAGGCCTTGCCTGCCTCGGCCCTCTCCAGCGTGATGTCCTTGAGCACGGTGGCCATGCCACGGCTGGCCTGCGCATAGGCAATGCCCGCCCCCATCATGCCGGCGCCCAGCAAGCCCACCTTCTGCGGCTTGAAGCGCGGTGTTGTCCCCGGGCGGGATTGACCGCTGTTGACGGCGTTGAGGTTGAAGAAAAAAGTGTTGATCATGGCGCGAGCGTTGGACCCGGTCATAAGCTGGGCTAGGTAGCGGCTCTCAATGCGCAGCGCCGTGGGTACATCCACCTGCAGCCCCTCCACCATGCAGGCCAAAATCGCCTCAGGGGCAGGGTAGAGCCCACGTGTTTGCTGCTTGAGCATTGCTGGCGCCACGGCCAGCATGGCGGCCACCTTAGGATTGGCGGGGGTACCTCCTGGTACTTTGTAGTCTTTGGCCTCCCAGGGGTGTTGGGCGGCCGGGTGGGCGGCAATCCAGGCCAGCGCCCGTTCGCGCATATCAGCGGCGGCGTTGCTAGAGGGTTGAATGAGCTCATGCACCAGGCCCAGTTCAAGCGCTTTTTGGGGTGTGAACAATTTGCCCTCTACGAGATAAGGCTGCGCGCCCATCAAACCCAGGTGGCGGGTCATCTTGGTCACGCCACTGGCACCGGGCAGCAGGCCCAGGGTGACCTCAGGCAAGCCAAACTGAATCTTCGAGTCGTCAATGGCAATGCGGTGGTGGCCCACCAAGGCCACCTCCCAACCACCACCCAGCGCAGTGCCATTCAAGCAACTGACCACCGGCTTGCCCAGCGTTTCCAAGGTGCGAAAGTGGTATTTGACACGCTCAACACTGGCAAACACCGCAGCGGCGTCCGAGGCTTGCAGGCGCATCACCCCTTTCAAATCGGCGCCGGCAAAAAAGGTGGTTTTGGCCGAGGTCAGGATCAGGCCACGGATGGCGTCCTTGTCCTTCAGCACCTGTGCCACCAACTCGGCCAGGTCGTCCTGCCATTGCAGGCCCATGGTGTTGACGGGCGAGTTGGGCTCATCAAAGGTGACGGTCGCCATGCCGTCAAGCAGGGTGTAGTGAATGGTTTTCATATTGAATTTGCTATGGATATAGGAGCTGCTTGCGCAGGACAGACGGGCGCTAGAGGCCTAAAAGGCTTGATAAATCAGACTCTTTCCACAATGGTGGCAATGCCCATGCCACCGCCCACACACAGCGTGGCCATGCCGTAGCGCAACTGGCGCCGGTGCAACTCGTCAATCAAGGTGCCCAAAATCATGGCGCCGGTAGCGCCCAGCGGGTGGCCCATGGCAATGGCACCGCCGTTGACGTTGACCTTGTCATGGGGCACGCCCATCTCCTTCATGAAGCGCATCACCACGGCGGCAAAGGCCTCATTCACCTCAATCAAGTCCATCTGGTCGATCGTCATCCCCGCTTTGGCCAGCGCTTTGCGGGCAGCGGGCATGGGCCCGGTCAGCATGATGGTGGGGTCGGCTCCACTCAGCGCGACGGAGACGATGCGGGCGCGCGGCGTGAGGCCATGGGCTTTGGCGGCAGCCGCTGAGCCAATCAACACCGCCGCAGCCCCGTCCACCAAGCCGGAGGAGTTGCCGGCGTGGTGCACATGGTGAATGCGCTCCACCTGCGGGTAGCGGGTCAGCGCCACCTGGTCAAAACCCATGCTGCCCATTTGCTCAAACGAGGGCTTCAGCGATGCCAGTCCCTCCAGCGTGCTGTTGGGTTTGATGAACTCGTCTTGCGCCAGGATGATTTGACCGATGGCGTCTTTCACAGGCACCACCGAATGGTCAAAGTAACCGCTGGCGCGGGCGTGGGTGGCCCGCATTTGAGACTCCAGCGCAAAGGCGTCCACGTCTTGGCGGGCGAAGCCAGCCAATGTGGCAATCAAGTCAGCGCCAATGCCTTGTGGCACGAAGGCGGTGGCGGAATTGGTGTGCGGGTCCAACGCCCAAGCGCCACCGTCTGAGCCAATGGGCACCCGGCTCATGCTTTCCACACCGCCGGCCACCACCAAATCTTCCCAGCCCGACCGCACTTTTTGGGCCGCCATGTTCACGGCCTCCAGGCCTGAGGCGCAAAACCGGTTGATCTGAACACCCGCGCAAGTGAAGTCCCAACCCGCCTTGAGTGCGGCCACCTTGGCAATCACCGCGCCCTGGTCACCCACGGGGGACACCACACCCATCACCACGTCATCCACGCAGGCGGTGTCCAGGTCGTTGCGCCGCTGCAACTCGGTCAAGACGCCGGCCAGCAGGTCGACCGGTTTCACTTCAAACAGGCTCCCGTCTTTCTTGCCTTTGCCGCGAGGGGTGCGGATGGCATCAAACACATAGGCTTCGGTCATGGGGGCTCCTGGGTGGAAATACGGGGCCTGCAACCCAGCGGGGTGCAGTAAAGTGCATTGAGGCGTAAATCATCCCCGTAAACACCAGCAATCGAGTCAACTTGGAGACAACATGATTGAAAGAACGCTTTTCACGCCGGACCACGAGGCCTTCAGAGACAGCTTTCGGCGCTTTCTGGACAAAGAAGTGGCCCCGTTTCATGCCGATTGGGAGGAACAGGGCTACGTCGACCGCGCGGTCTGGACCAAGGCGGGTGAGAACGGCTTTCTGTGCACCAGCATGCCCGAAGCCTATGGCGGCGCGGAAGCCGACAAGCTGTATTCGGTGATTCAGATGGAGGAGTTGAACCGCGCAGGGTTCACCGGCATTGGGTTCAGCTTGCACAGTGAAATCGTGGCGCCCTACCTTCTTCATTACGGCACCGACGATCAAAAGTCGCGCTACCTGCCCAAACTGGCCAGTGGCGAAATGATTGGGGCCATTGCCATGAGCGAGCCCGCCGCAGGGTCAGATCTGCAAGGCATCAAGGCCACCGCCATTCAACAGGCTGACGGCAGCTACCTGCTGAACGGCAGCAAAACCTTCATCACCAACGGCTGGCACGCCGATTTGGTGGTGGTGGTCGCAAAAACCAACCCCGGGGCCGGCGCCAAAGGCACCAGCTTGCTGCTGGTCGAGCGGGGCATGCCCGGATTCTCGGTGGGCAAACGGCTGAAGAAGCTGGGACTGAAGGCGCAGGACACCTCCGAGCTGTTCTTTGACAACGTCAGCGTGCCAGCGGCCAACTTGTTGGGCGGGCCAGCGCATGAGAACAAGGGTTTTATCTGCCTCATGGAGCAGTTGCCGTGGGAGCGCCTGCAAATTGCCATTGGCGCCGTGGCCGCCGCTGAGGCGGCCATCGTCTGGACCGTGGACTACGTCAAAGAGCGCAACGTTTTTGGCCAGCCGGTGGCCTCGTTTCAAAACACCCGGTTCAAGCTGGCGGAACTGCAAACCGAGGTGCAGGTGGCGCGGGTGTTTGTGGACAAATGCACCGAACTTCTGATGACGGACACACTGGACACCGCCACAGCCAGCATGGCCAAGTACTGGTGCAGTGACCTGCAGTGCAAGGTGATGGACGAATGCGTGCAGCTCTTTGGCGGCTATGGCTATATGTGGGAATACCCCATTACCCGAGCCTATGCTGATGCGCGCGTACAACGCATTTACGGCGGCACCAACGAGATCATGAAAGAAGTGATCACCCGTGCCATGGGCTTGGGCGCAAAATAAGCCACCCGGAGGATTCACTATGCCTACATTGCTCGGTGTTCAGGTGGCCAAAGCCCGTCGTGCCCAGATTGGTGGGCGCGCGGTGTTGACGGCAATTTTTAAAAATAGTGTGAGTGGCCCTGTGGTGGTCAAGCCCTTGGGCTTGGTCGGGGACGAACAGGCCGACTTGTCCGTCCACGGCGGGCTCGACAAGGCGGTTTACGCCTACCCGTCGGAACACTACCCCTATTGGGCTGATGCCCGGGCGCGCACCGGGCACGCCGAAATTGACGACGCCTTGTTGTTTGGCTCCATGGGTGAGAACCTGAGTCTGGAAGGCCTGTTGGAATCCGAGGTGTGGGTGGGCGACGTTTTCAAGTTTGCCCACTGCAGTCTGCGCGTGACGATGCCCCGCGAGCCTTGCTACAAGTTCAACGCCGCCATGGGGTTCAGCGCGGCGGTGCGTGAGATGACTAAAACGGGTTTCAGCGGCTGGTACCTGGCGGTTGATGAACCAGGCACCGTGAGCGCCGGTGAGTCGTTTGAAGTGGTGCCCGGCCCGCGCCAGGTGTGCATCAAAGATGCTTTCCAGGCCAAGATGTTCAAAGCGCTGACCTGAGGGTTGATGCTTGCTACACAAACAATAGCTGCTTACGCTTTATTTACCTGCGCTACAGGCCTTTTTCTTGTATTTTTTCGCATCCCCTGTGATGCGCCATAACGACGCAGCAGCAAGGCTTATTCGGGCGGGCGAGGTGCTGCCGATTGAAGCATGGCCCCCATGGCCTGGTGAATCAGATTGACGGCTTTCAAGGGGCGAATCATCACTTTGAAGTCGGTAATCTGGCCTGCGTCGTTCCAGGTCATCATGTCCACACCGTTCACGGTGATGCCGTCAATCTCCACCTGAAACTCCAGAATCGCATCGTTTGGCCCCGACAGTTCTCTGACATAGCGAAACGAGTCATTGAAAAACACCTTGAACGCGGCAGACAAGTATTGGTAAGTCACGGCCTTGCCGACTTGGGCAGTGTGGACCACAGGGGAGTGAAACACGCAGTCGTCAGCCAACAAGGCTTTGAGCCCGCTGGTGCTGCGGGTTCGGGCGACTTCATGCCAGGTGGCAAGCGGGGAGGGTGTCATAAGGTGTCTCCAATGAGTGAGTGCAGGCAGGACAAGCACGGGGGCAAATCATTTTTTGAGCAGCGCCTCAATTTGCGCATCCTTGTCCAGCCACAACTGCTGAACCCACTTTTGATACGCCTCCCGAACCACGGGGTCGTTGGCGTAGTCGCCAGTCAACAAATGCTGCGGCACGGGCAGGGCGCGCACCCGCACCACAATGCGTTTGACCTTGCCGCACGTGAAGTCCCAAAAATCCGGACGGCCATCGGGGTAGACGATGGTCACATCCAAAATGGACTGGAATTTGTCGCCCATGGCGTTTAGCGCCAGCGCAATGCCGCCCACTTTGGGCTTGAGCAGGTGTTTGTAGGGCGAGTTTTGGCGCTGGTGTTTCGCCTCCGTGAAACGCGTGCCTTCCAGAAAATTCATCACACTGGTCGGAATAAGTGCGTATTTTTCACACGCTTTGCGGGTGGTTTCCTGGTCTTTACCGCGCATCTCCGGGTGTTTTTTGAGAAATTCCTCGCTGTGGCGGCGCATAAAGGGGAATTCCAGCGCCCACCAGGCCAAGCCCATCACCGGCACCCAGATGAGTTGCTGCTTCAAAAAGAACTTGAGCAAGGGGATGCGGCGGTTCAATAGATGCTGCAGCACCAAAATATCGACCCAGGACTGGTGATTGCAGTTCACCAGGTACCAACTGCGGGGGTCCAGTCCCTGAATGCCCTGCACGTCCCACTGGGTGCGCTGGGTCAAAGCCATCCAGGCGCTGTTGCCTGAAATCCAGTTCTCGGCAATGCGCAACAACACCGGGTCAATCAGCAGGCGCACGGTTTTGACCGGGATGATCAGTTTGACCAAAGACACCAGCAGCAAAATCGGCACCCAGAACAGGGCATTGATGGCCATCAAAACACTGGCGATAAGGCCCACCAGCAAAGGGGGCAAGAAATTCAGCATGAATCGTTCTCCGGGGCAATACGCAAGACGCGCTGATCATAGCCATCGATCAGCCCGGCGCTGTCCCGCCCGCGCCTCGGGTAACCCCTTGGTAACTGGGACGTTTTAACTTGATGGATGATCGAGGCCATGACTTCATCCACTCCATCAAGCGTCGATCCCGTCGCCCCCATCCGAGTCGCGCTCATTGGCTACGGCAGCGCTGGTCGCATCTTTCACGCGCCACTGATCTCGGGCGTACCCGGCCTTGAATTGGCCTGCATTTGCTCCAGCAAGCCCGACGCCGTGCACGCCGACTGGCCTTTGGTGCGGGTGCTCCCAACACCTGAGGCCGTATTTGCTGACGCTTCCATCGATGTCGTGGTGATTGCCACCAGCAACACCAGCCATCATCCACTGGCCAAAGCCGCCTTGCTGGCGGGCAAACACGTGATGGTGGACAAGCCCTTTACCGTGTCGCTCTCGGAGGCCGAGGATTTGCTGGCAACCGCCAAAGCCCAAAACCGGGTTGTCACCGTGTTCCAAAACCGGCGTTTTGATGCAGATTTTCTTGCCTTGAAGCAGGTTCTGGCCAGTGGACAACTGGGGCGACTGGTGCATCTGGAGTCGCACTTTGACCGCTACCGGCCCGACGTGCCCAGCCGCTGGCGCGAAGAAGACCTGCCGGGCTCCGGCCTGTGGTTTGACTTGGGCGCGCATTTGCTGGATCAAGCCTTGCAACTCCTCGGTGAACCGGACGCCTTGCAAGTCGAACTGGCCTGTCAGCGCACAGGTGCCAAAACCAATGACTGGTTTCACGCCCAGTTGCGCTACGAGGGCCGCCACCCCGGCCTGCGTGTGATCCTCCACGCCAGCGCCCTGGTACCGGAATTGGGCCCACGCTGGACGGTGCATGGCACAGAGGGTTCGTTCATCAAATACGGGCTGGACACGCAGGAAGATGCACTTAAAACCGGGCGTCGGCCGCAGTTGGGTAGTCTGCAAGACTGGGGGCTGGACCCCAAAGTCGGCCAGGTCGTTCGCCACGAATTGGTTGGGGAAACCCGCCAGCGCGTGAGTCGCCCAGCACCCGAACTGGCAGGCAACTACCTGCTGTACTACGCCAATCTCCGCGATCATTTGCGGGGGCAGGCCGAGCTTGCCGTGGCGCCGGAGCAGGTTCGCTCGGCGATGCACTGGCTGACGTTGGGCGAGCAAAGCGCCAGAGAAGGGCGATTTTTAAGCCGCTGAGTTCAAGGCACCAAGGGTTAAGTACCCTTGCAAGGTGCGTTGGTACAGGGAAAACCTTACACTCGGGGCCTTTTTCCCACCGGTTGATCCATGAACGCCCCCGTCGACGTCTCCTTTTTCGCGCGCGCTGCCAAGCCGCTTTCCAGTTACCGAAAGTACTGGGCGGCCCGCTTTGGTACGGCCCCGATGCTGCCCATGTCCCGGGCGGAGATGGAGAAGCTCGGTTGGGACAGTTGCGACATCGTCTTGGTCACGGGCGACGCCTATGTGGACCACCCCAGTTTTGGCATGGCCGTTATCGGCCGCATGCTTGAAGCCCAGGGCTTTCGGGTCGGCATCATCGCCCAGCCTGACTGGACCAGCGCCGAGGCCTTCAAAACATTAGGCAAACCCAATCTGTTTTGGGGCGTGACGGCCGGCAACATGGATTCCATGATCAACCGCTACACGGCGGACCGCAAGATTCGCAGTGACGACGCCTACACCCCCGGCGACATTGGCGGCAAGCGCCCCGACCGCGCCGCCATTGTTTACAGCCAGCGTTGCCGCGAGGCCTTCAAAGACGTGCCGGTGATTTTGGGCGGCATTGAAGGCTCATTGCGCCGGATTGCGCACTATGACTACTGGTCCGACAAAGTACGTCGGTCCATCGTGGTGGACGCCAAGTGCGACTTGCTGTTGTACGGCAATGCCGAACGCGCCATTGTCGAAATTGCGCACCGACTGGCCGCCAATGAGCCCGTCCAACACATCACCGACGTTCGGGGCACGGCCTTTGTGCGCCGCCCGGATGACGAAACGGGCAAAGGATGGTTGGAGATTGACTCCACCAGCGTAGATGAGCCCGGTCGGGTTGAGGCCCATGTCAGCCCTTACATGACCACCAGCGAGCAAGCAGCCCAGCAGGGCAGTACTTGCGCCAAGGAAGATGCTACAAATAATGTAGCGGCTCCCGCTGATTCCACGGGGGCTACAAGCCAAAACGGCATAAAAACCGAACCCAAGGTCACGGTGCAAGCCATGAGTTTTGTGCCCAACCCCGCGCTGATTGGCAAACTCAAAGTGCCACCGCGTGACCGCTCTGTTATTCGCCTGCCCAGCTTCGAGCAGGTCAAGGCTGACCCGGTGCTTTACGCACACGCCAACCGGGTGCTGCACCTGGAAACCAATCCCGGCAATGCCCGGGCTCTGGTGCAAGCCCATGGTGAAGGGGTGACTTCACGCGATGTGTGGATCACGCCGCCGCCCATTCCGCTGACCACCGCGGAAATGGAACTGGTGTTTGACCTGCCTTACGCCCGCGCACCGCACCCCAGCTACGCGGATGAGAACGGCAGCCACGATGGCGCGACCAAAATTCCCGCTTGGGAAATGATCCGTTTCTCGGTCAACATCATGCGCGGCTGTTTTGGCGGCTGTACCTTCTGCTCGATCACCGAGCATGAGGGCCGCATTATTCAGAGCCGCTCTGAAGACTCGGTCATCAAGGAGATTGAGGACATTCGCGACAAGGTGAAAGGCTTCACCGGCACGATTTTAGATTTGGGCGGCCCCACGGCCAATATGTACCGTCTCGGTTGCCGCAGCCCTGAGATTGAATCCGCCTGCCGCAAGCCCAGTTGCGTCTACCCCGGTATTTCGCCAGAACTTGACGACCGATCACGGTCCGCTGATCCAGATGTACCGTCGCGGACGGGCCCTGGAAGGCGTGAAGAAAATATTGATCAGCTCCGGCCTGCGCTGACGACGTTGCCGTGCAAAGCCCGGAGTACGTCAAGGAACTGGTGACGCATCACGTGGGTGGCTACCTCAAGATCGCGCCTGAGCACACTGAGCAAGGGCCACTGACGAAGATGATGAAGCCTGGCATCGGCTCGTATGACAAATTCAAAACCTTGTTTGAGAAGTAACACGGCTGAAGTGGCAAGAAACAGTTTTT
>CAWAFG010000010.1:0-116723 GCA_963781205.1 uncultured beta proteobacterium
AACAAAGCCGAAACCTTTAGAGCGGCCGGTGTCATGTTCCATCATGACTCTTGGCGCTGGTAATGGTACCGTGTGCGGCAAATGCTCGCAGGTTCGTCACGGAAAGAATATGGCAGATTGCGACGTAAAATTGTCTGCCCATGAAAGGAGACTCTCAGCAACTCAAAACGCGATGGAGTCCAAAACCGCTATTAACCCAAAAAATTAGCAAACCAATGAAGACTGTAAGCATACGTGAAAACTCACGGTACACTGCAAACCCGCACGGCCGATCTTCGGCAAGACAACTGCACTACGCGCGGTTCCAAAAAACACACCATTTTTTTAAAATTTTGCAAACCTCGGCGCCCACTGTGCCATCCCATTTGAATCCTTGCTCATGATGCGTCCTGGGACTTTGGGCGCAGTCGACGAAACGTCCCTCTCCGCCTTCGATAGTTGCGCCACTGGGCCATGGCGTTGCGCATGGCGGACCCGGCGTTCAACTTGGGGCAAGCGGCGCACATCGCCATGTGCATGCGTATCGCCAGACGATCGCGCCAATCCAAGGCGCGGTCTTCCTGGTAACGACCAAGGCGGTAATTTCTTTGCAGTTTTGAGAAAAGGCATCATGGTGTGGCGGTGGCTTGGCAGATCAGCTTAAGTTCCAGGCATTCCCTCAGGCGCAAACGCGCACGGTGGAGTTGGACGTAGAAGTTGGTCGTTGAGCCCGTGCCGAGTTCCTTACAGTTCTTCTTCACTGGAGGAGTTCGAGCGACGCCCGTATTGCAAGGAACAAGCGCCCTTGGGCGGCGGGCAGCTTGGTGGTGCAAGCATCCAACACTTCAAAGAATTGGCGGCTGGACAAGCTCTTGCTCCGGGTTGCCCCAATCGGCCGGGACGCTCGACGAAGTGACCATTGGTCTTGAAAGCCCAGATAGTCCAGCGGATCGGCGTCCTCATCCGCACCAGGGTCCAAGCCGCTGATTTCCCGGCTGTGATGGCGCAGGGCATCAATCACCTTGTGCTTCAAAATGCCGATCAACCAAGTCTTCAACTGCGAACGATTGCCAAAACTCTGCGGTTTGGCCAAGGCCGCCAACACCGTTTCTGACACGGCATCTTCTGCCCATGCGTCGTTTCTCAGTTGCAGCCGGGCAAAGCGCATCAAGTAGAGGCGATGTTCAAGCAACTGTTGCTCGAAGGTAGAGGGGGTCGCTGGTGCTCATGATGCGGGCAGTGTAATGGGGGGCTTGAAGCGGTCCGGCAACTGAATCTCCGGGCAAGGATGCAAAAATATGAAATGACCTGTAAGAAAGCAAGTCACGCTTGGACTAAACCATCACCAGCCTGTCAACGTGCAGTGCAGATGAGTTGAATCAGGCCGGTTTTCTTATATTTTGATTTTCAAGGAGTATTTCAAATGAACCAACGTGCCATGATCGCCGCCGCAGCCGCTTCCCTGATGTCTCTCGCCATGGTTTCCATGCCAGCCGCCGCGCAATCCAAAGACAAATGTTTTGGCATTGCCAAAGCAGGTCAAAACGATTGCGCCAGCATCTCCGGTGCTCACTCCTGCGCCGGCCAAGCCAAAGTGGACATGGACAAAGGCGAGTGGAAATATGTTGCCAAAGGTACTTGCAAAGACATGGGCGGCCTGTCCATGGACGAAGCCAAGATGATGAAAAAAGGCTAATCGCCCCGTCGATTGACCACCCTTGCCGCCTGCGCCCATGACCGCCCCACCAACTGACGTCTCAAATCTTCAGCATTCGTGGGTGGGCGTGGGCTGGCGGCAACCTCATTACGGCGAGTTGCTGCAACAGCAGCCGCCTCTGGGCTTTGTAGAAGTCCATTCCGAGAATTTCTTTGCCCCGGTGGGGCCGCCTTGTCCGTGCTGGAGCAGGGACGCGCCCACTACCCCGTCAGCTTGCATGGTGTGGGACTGTCTTTGGGATCGGCCGCAGGGCTCGACCCGTGGCATCTGGACCAATTGGCCCGCCTGGTCAAACACATTGACCCGGTTCGCGTGAGCGACCACGCCAGCTTTGCCCGTGGCAGCTTCAACGGCGCCACCGTGCATGCGTCTGATTTGCTGCCGATTCCCTTCAGTGCCGAGGCCTTGAACGTGTTGAGCGCCAACGTGCAGCAGGTGCAAGACCGCCTGCAGCGTCGCTTTTTGGTGGAGAACCTGTCGAGCTACCTGAACTGGCAGCCTGACCCGAACGAGCCTGCCCTGCAAGAACCCGATTTTCTAAGCGCGCTGGCGCGCCGCACGGGGTGTGGATTGCTGATCGATGTGAACAACATTTATGTCAACGCCCTGAACGCCCAAATCAACGGCGAACCCGGTGACCCCGTGCAGCGTTGCCTGCGCTGGCTGGATGGCATTGCCCCGGCCGATGTCGGTGAGATTCACCTCGCGGGCCATTGCCGGGTGCAACCCGTGCCCGGCGACGAAGCCCTGGGCGAGATCGTCATTGACGACCACGGCAGCCGGGTGTGCGACGAGGTTTGGCAAATCTACGCGCATGCCATCGCTCGTTTTGGAGCCGTGCCCACCTTGATCGAATGGGACACCGACATTCCGGCCCTGGACGTACTGTTGGCCGAGGCGGCCCACGCCCACGCGGTGTTGACGAGCACGCTGGAGGTGGCCGCGTGACATCACTTGCCGCCCAGCAGCAGGCCTTGTTGGAGACTCTTTTTGCGTCCCCGGGCAAAAGTGCTACTAATTTGATAGCTACTTGCGCAGGCAGTACGGGCGCCAGAGGCCTAAAAGCTTATCAAGCCAACGGCCACATGCTGGCTGAACGGTCCGTGCAGGCCACGTTCCCGGTGCTGGTGCAACTGATGGGTGACGAGAACTTGCCCGGTTTGGCCCGTGCGTTTCTGGCATGCGCACCCGCCCGAACGAGGTGATTTGGCGCAGTGGGGCGCCGAGTTGCCCGAATTCATTCGGGCCAGCGAACAGTTGACGAGCGAGCCTTATTTGGCCGACGTTGCCACCGTGGAATGGGCTTTGCATGTCTGCGCAGGTGCGCCGGACCAAGCCGCAGACCCGGCCAGTTTTGGCCTGCTGATGGCGCACGACCCGCTCGAACTTCACCTCCAACTCGCCCCCGGCTGCGCCGTTTTCTCAAGCGCGTGGCCGGTGGCCAGCATTTTGGGCGCGCACCTGTCGCAGACGCCCAGTTTTGACGACGTTCGCGAACGCTTTCGCGCCGGCACCGGGGAGTCCACCCTGGTCTGGCGAGAGGCTTTTCGCCCCCGCCTGCGCGAGACGCTCACGGGTGAGGCGAGCTTGATCACCGCACTTCAACAAGGCCTCTCTCTGGGCGACGCGCTGGATCACGCCCCTGACCTTGACTTCAACGCCTGGTTGCCCCTGGCGGTACAAACCCAGCTGCTGCTGGGCGCTGCCCTCATCCCCCAATAAGTTTCTATTTGAAAAGACCCATGAACTCCATTTCTTCTACCTCCCCCCAGCGGCGCGCTGAATCGTTACCGGGCCGCGTGGTCACCCTGTTTGACTTCGGTGCCAGCCTGCTGGACCGGTTTCAACCCCTGGCCGCCTTGTTGGCGCGCTTGTACGTGGCGCAGGTGTTTTTCCTGTCCGGCCTGACCAAGCTGCGTGACTGGAGCGTGACGCTGTTTCTCTTTCAGGAAGAGTACAACGTGCCTTTTCTCTCCCCCGAGGTTGCGGCCGTGATGGGCACGGCTGGCGAACTGGCACTGCCAGCACTCTTGGTGCTGGGCTTGGGCGGGCGATTTGCCGCGCTGGGCTTGTCTGTGGTCAATGTGGCGGCGGTTGCTTCACTTGCGGAGATCGCACCGGCGGCGCTGCAGCAACACATCACCTGGGGCGTGTTGCTGGCTGCCTTGGCGATTTACGGCTGCGGCAAGTGGACGACAGACCACCTCGTCGCCAAGCGCTGGCGCTGAGCCTGGCGCGCCCCTGGGGCGTGCACAATGGTCAACCATGACGACTGCACCCCACTCGCTCCCTGCCCAAAAACCGCGCCGGCTCGGCTGGCGATTGACTCTGGGCTTTGGCCTGCTTCTGGCCTTGATGTTGGGGGCGTTGGCGCTGGCCGGCGTCCAGATTCGCGCCATGACGGTGCAGACCCAGCGCTTTGCCACCGAAGACATGCAGCGCCTGCTGCGGGTGCAGGCCTTGTCGCTTTACACCGAGGGCGCCTCCAACGGCTTGCTGCGCCTGATGAATGCGCCGCGCAAGAACCGGGTCGAAGAATACGCCGACGTTGACGACCGCAACCGCCGCATGGACGGCATCGTGGCCTCGCTGGCCGACCAACTTGACGACTCGATGCAAGAGCAAACCCTTCAGCGACTGGGCGCTGCGCGTGGGGCCTACCTCACCGCATTTCTGGCCACTGTGGACGAAATTGAAGCCGACAACATCACCGGGGCAATGCATGCCTTCACCGATCAGGTGCGCCCCGCGCTGAGCGAGATGCTGGCCGCCTCCAACGCTTTGGTGAACCGCGAGCGTGAACGCATTGAACAACAAGCCGAGGCCACCCAGCACCAACTGGAGCAACTCGCCCTGTGGGTGGCCGGTTTGTCCGCGCTGGCCGTGGCGCTGGCGGCCTGGCTGGCCTGGCGCACGACACGCAGCGTGGTCACCCCGCTGGCACAACTCGAAGCCGCCGCGCTTCGTATTGCCGCTGGCGACTACGCCAACCCCGACCTGCTCACCAGCGCCGTCGAAGTCAACCGGGTCGCTCAGGCCCTGAGCACCATGACCGGCGCCATCGCCACGCGGGAGCGCGAGATTGAGCGCCTGGCCTTTCGCGACCCCTTGACCAATTTACCCAACCGCACGTTTTTGCTGGAACCCGCCGCGCGGCGCGCCATTGGCAACAACGTGCTCATGATGCTGGACTTGGCGCGGCTGAAAACCATCAACGAAACCCTGGGTTTTGCCACGGGCGACACGCTGATCAAGGAAGCCGCCCAGCGCCTGAGTGCTGTTGTGGAGGCCGGAGAGGCCGACGGCACACTGGCGCCAGCCCCCAAGGGCCGTGGCCCCGTGGTGGCCCACCTGTCAGGCGGGCGCTTTGCGGTGTCCTTCTATGCTGCGGACCGTCCCGGAGCCGAGCGCTTGCACGCGCAAGTGCTTCAGGCCATGGCCGAACCGGTGGTCTGCAGCGGCCACAGCGTGGATTTGAGTTGGGCGGTAGGCCTGGCCGACTCGCCCGCCGAGGCGCCCCTGGACGCGCCGGCCCTGATGCGCAATGCCGAAATTGCGCTGCATACCGCCAAACAGGCCGTGCTGGGCCTGGCCTGGTACAGCGAGGCGCAAGAGGCCGCGCGATTGAGCCATTTGGGCCTGCTGTCTGACCTGCGGGTGGCCGTGACCCACTCCCAACTTCAAATGTGGCTGCAGCCCAAGTTCTCGCTTCAATCAGGGCAGGCGGTGGGGGCCGAAGCCTTGGTGCGTTGGCAGCACCCGCAGCGCGGCTTTGTGTCGCCTGCTGAATTTGTGCCCTTTGCCGAGCAAACCGGCTACATCGGCCTGGTCACCCGCTGGATGCTTCAACAAGCCATGCAAACACTGGCGGCGTGGGCACCCACGCAACCGGACCTCAGCCTGGCCGTGAACATCAGCACGCACGACTTGCGCAACCCGCAGTTTTGCGCCGACATTCAGGCCTTGATGCGCGAACACGGCGTGAACCCCGAGCGCTTGCGGCTGGAGATCGTGGAAAGCGGGCTGATGGAAGACCCCCAAAGCAGCATTGCCGTGCTGCAGGGACTGCGCGCTTTGGGTGTGCAGTTGTCCATTGACGACTTTGGCACCGGCTACTCCTCGCTGGCCTATCTGCAGACCTTGCCCGTGAGCGAGCTCAAGATTGACCGCAGCTTTGTCGACCGGATTGACCAGCTGCCCGGCACTCAGCGCCTGTTCAAAACCATGGTGGAAATGGGCCACGGCATGGGCCTGATGGTGACGGCAGAAGGGGTCGAGACCGAGGCTGAGCGCGCCACCATCACCGCGCTGGGCTGTGACGTGATGCAAGGCTATTTAGGCAGCCGCCCCTTGCATGGCGCGGCGCTGCAGGCCTGGTTTGATCAATTGCCGCCCCACACCGTCCATTCAAACGGATGATGCGTTTTTGTATACAAAAACCGCCTCTAGCGCAGGTAAATCAAGCGGGAGTAGCTATATAAAACATAGCGCTTCATGGCTGCAGTTTTGACTTGACGCGGGTTTCAAGCAAGTGACATCGTCATCACCCATTCCGTGCAGACCCGAGCAATCTGCGGTCAAGCCGTTTTTCACCCGATACAAACGAAACTTTTTGAATAAGGCCATTTGCAACTTCATAGATGCAGAGCATCTCCATAGTCCCGACACCCTCAGGGAAATTTCGGGTTATTGACTCAAAATCAACGACGACGTTGCCCATTACAGTCCGAGACATCAGGCGGGCATTCAAGTCTGGTTCAGCAAACCTTGCAAGAAACCGAGGGCGCATTTCCTCATGCCCTTTCGCCAATCGTTCGCCGTGAAGCATGTATTGCTCAGCATCGACAGCGTATGTGGCCAAAAGACCATCCATATCCTTGGCGTTGTAGGCGGCAAGTTGGCGTTGGATAACTTCCAGTGGATGAGTTGGCATCGGGAAAACCTTCAATGACAAAGACAACTATTCGCCGAGATGTTCATTGGGTAACTTTAATCGGGCTCAGCCATTGCCGTCGGCACCATTTTGGTTTTTTACTGAGGTCCGCTACCGCCCGCGCACTGGGCATATGAAAGTTACCTCCGAAAGACCGCGTTGGGCACGAAGGAGTCACCCACTTTCAACTCTTCAATGACTTCTTCCGCCCGCATAGGAGTCGCCTGTCGGCTCGTCCTTGCCGCCTGCTTACCAGTTGGCCTCGCGCTCGGGCGTGGCGCTGATGCGGTGAATGGAGAGGTCGGCGCCGTCGTATTCCTCTTCCTGACTCAGGCGCAGGCCCAGCGTCGCTTTCAGCACGCCATACACCAGCAAGCCCCCAAAGGCGGCCCACACCACGCCCATGGCCGTGCCCATGAGTTGGGCGCCCATGGTCACGCCGCCCAAACCGCCCATCGCCTTGCTGCCGAAAATGCCGGCGGCAATGCCGCCCCAGGTGCCGCACAGGCCGTGCAGGGGCCAGACGCCCAGCACATCGTCAATCTTCCATTTGTTCTGCGTCAAAGTGAACATGTACACAAAGATGCCGCCGGCCACGCCACCCACCACCAAGGCGCCCAGCGGGTGCATCAGGTCAGAGCCGGCGCACACGGCCACCAAGCCGGCCAGCGGGCCGTTGTGTACAAAGCCGGGGTCGTTTTTGCCCACCAAAAGCGCTACCAGCGTGCCGCCCACCATGGCCATCAAAGAGTTCACCGCCACCAGACCCGAGATCTTGTCCAGCGTTTGCGCACTCATCACATTGAAGCCAAACCAGCCCACGGTCAGAATCCACGCGCCCAGCGCCAGAAACGGGATGCTGGAGGGCGGGTGCGCTGAAATGCCACCGTCTTTGCGGTAGCGGTTGGCACGCGCGCCCAGCAAGACCACGGCGGGCAGCGCAATCCAGCCGCCCACGGCGTGCACCACGACACTGCCGGCAAAGTCATGAAACTCGGCGCCCGTCACTTGGCTGATCCAGGCTTGCACGCCAAAGTGCTGGTTCCACACAATGCCTTCAAAGAAGGGGTAGACGAAGCCCACGATCACGGCGGTGGCAATCAACTGCGGCCAAAACTTGGCCCGCTCGGCGATGCCACCCGAGATGATGGCCGGAATGGCCGCCGCAAAGGTCAGCAGAAAGAAGAACTTGACCAGCTCGTAGCCATTTTTGGCGGCCAACTGTTCAGCCCCGACAAAGAAATGGGTGCCGTAGGCCACGCCATAACCGACGGCAAAGTACACCACGGTGGACACCGAGAAGTCCACCAAGATCTTGACCAGCGCATTGACCTGGTTCTTTTTGCGCACGGTGCCCAGCTCCAGAAATGCAAAACCGGCGTGCATGGCGAGCACCATGACCGCGCCAAGAAGGATGAACAAGGCATCAGCGCCCTGTTTTAGTGCTTCCATGAGAACCTCTTTGGATGAAATGAAATGAATTGGTGCGTTTTTCTCGATTTTGCCAAAAACGCACCAAGTAGAAGCAAAAATCGCGCCAATAGCACCGCTTTGGCACAACGGACGATTGCACCCGCACTGTGCCAACACTGGCGAATTGCGATAACTCAACCTGACGTGGCGACGTATTTCCCACAATGGGGAATGCGGTGAGTCACTTGCCCCTTTGTGGGGAGGTTGAGTTCATCGTTTCGCCCCTTTTCAACGTGTTCAGGAGTCAACATGAAAAAATCAACCATCAAATGGGTCAGCGCAACAGTGCTTGCGCTGACTGCCGTGTCATTCGCCGCAACCAGTGCCGTGGCACAGACCCGCAATCAGGTACAGCAGCTTCAACGCGATCAAGAACGACGACAAGAGCCCATTTACGGCAGCCATCTGATGACGCCGGCGGAGCGCAACGCCTACCAAATGCGGATGCGCGAGCTGAAAACGCAAGACGAGCGCGAGGCTTATTGGTTCGCCCATCGCTACTGGATGCAGGAGCGCGCACGCGCACAGGGCATTACCTTGCCTGACGCAGTCCTCATGCCTCGGCACGAGATGCCCCGACATCGCGTGAAGCCCTTACGCCGGCTTCCTGGCCACAAGAAGTAGCGCATCGGGGTGGCGCGCTATTCGTCGCCTGCGGTTGGCCCGTAAAACGCAGGGGGACCTTGGCTAAGATCGGGGGATGGAAGCTTTTCTCGTCTCTACCGGTATCGTGGCTTTGGCCGAAATGGGCGACAAAACCCAGTTGCTCGCCCTTGTGTTGGCCCTGCGTTTTCGTCAGCCTTGGCCCATCGTGACCGGCATTTTTATCGCCACCGTGGCCAACCATGCGCTGGCCGGCGGCGGTGGGGTCGTGGGTGACGACCTGGATGGGGCCTGACCTGCTGCGCTGGGTGTTGGGCGGCTCGTTCATTGCCATGGCGCTGTGGATGCTGGTGCCGGACCAACTGGACGAGGACGACCAACCCGCCGCGCCACGCTTTGGCGTGCTGGGCACCACGGTGATCGCGTTTTTTCTGGCGGAGATGGGCGACAAAACCCAGATTGCCACCGTCATGTTGGCCGCACAGTACCAAGCCTACGTCTGGGTGGTGGCCGGCACCACGCTGGGCATGATGCTGGCCAACGCGCCCGTGGTCTGGCTGGGCGAACGCATGACCCGGCTCATTCCCCTGCCCGTGGTGCACCGGATTTCGGCGCTGATCTTTCTGGTATTGGGGCTGGTGGCGCTGCTGGGCTGGGGTTGATATACTGACCCGGCGCCGATTTGCCACAGCTTGCGGGCGCTTTACAAGTTCAGCTAAAGACGCCGCACCAACCTGGTCTCGCCTTTAGCGACGCCAGGTTTTTTTGCTTTTGGAGCCCTCACCGGACCACCCGCCCCAGCCCTCTTGGCCGGGCCGGCCGCCAGATATATGAACGCTACGCCACAGTCCATGCACTTTGCGACCGCCTTGCCTTTGCAAAGCGGCGCCTCTCTTCGTGACTATTCGTTGAGTTACGAAACCTATGGCACCTTGAACGCCGACCGCTCCAACGCGGTGCTCATCTGCCACGCCCTGAACGCCTCCCACCATGTGGCCGGCGTGTACGAGGGGCAAGACAAGTCCGAGGGCTGGTGGGACAACATGATTGGGCCAGGCAAGTCGCTGGACACCAACCGCTTTTTTGTCATTGGCGTGAACAACCTGGGCTCGTGTTTTGGCTCCACCGGGCCCATGCACACCAACCCCGACACCGGCCGCGTGTACGGCGCCGATTTCCCGGTGGTCACCGTGGAAGACTGGGTCAACTCCCAAGCCCGCTTGCTGGACGCGCTGGGCATTCAAACCCTGGCCGCCGTCATGGGTGGCTCGCTGGGCGGCATGCAAACCCTGAGCTGGACGCTGCAGTACCCCCAGCGCGTTCGCCACGCGGTGGTGATTGCCAGCGCGCCCAACCTGACGGCCGAGAACATTGCCTTCAACGAAGTGGCGCGCCGGGCCATCGTCACCGACCCGGACTTTCACGCCGGGCACTTTTACCAACACAACACCGTGCCCAAACGCGGCCTGCGCATTGCCCGCATGATTGGCCACATCACCTACCTGAGCGACGACGTGATGAACGCCAAATTTGGCCGCCAGTTGCGCACGGCCGCCCAGCGCGATGTGGACGCGCCCCAAGCCGCGGGCAGCCATGTGCAGGACTACCTCTACAGCACCCAGGACGTGGAGTTTCAGATTGAGAGCTACCTGCGCTACCAGGGCGACAAGTTTGCCGAGTACTTTGACGCCAATACCTATTTGCTGATCACCCGCGCGCTGGATTACTTTGACCCGGCCCGCCACCACGGGGGCGACCTGACCCAGGCGCTGGCGGGTGCCACCTGCAAGTTTCTGCTGGTGAGCTTCACCACCGACTGGCGCTTCTCACCCAAACGCAGCCGCGAAATCGTCAAGGCCTTGCTCGACAACCGCCGGGACGTGAGCTATGCCGAGATTGATGCGCCGCACGGCCATGATGCCTTTTTGCTCGATGACGCCCGTTACATGGGCGTGATCAGCTCTTATTTTGATAGCGTTGCCAAAGAGGTGGCTGTATGACCGATCAAGCCACCCAACACGCCATTGGCCAACTCGTGCCGCAAGGCTCGCGCGTGCTCGACCTGGGCTGCGGCGACGGCGCCATGCTGCAGTACCTGCAAACCACACGCGGCTGCACCGGCTACGGCGTGGAGATTGACGACGCCAATGTGCTGGCCTGCGTCAAGCGCGGTGTCAACGTGATCCAGCTCAACCTGGACGAAGGGCTGGCGATGTTTGAAGACGCTACCTTTGACGTGGTGCTGCAACTCGACACCCTGCAACACCTGCGCAACGCCGAAGTGATGTTGCGCGAAACCGTGCGCGTGGGGCGCATCGGCGTGGTGGCCTTCCCCAACTTTGCCCACTGGCCAAATCGCTTGAGCGTATTGCGGGGTCGCATGCCAGTGACCCGCCGCCTGCCCTACCAGTGGTATGACACGCCCAACATCCGCGTCGGTACCCACGCTGACCTGGCCGTGCTGGCGCGCAACAACGGCCTGAAGGTGCTGGACAGCTTTGGCCTGCAAGACGGACAGACCGTGCGTTTTGCACCCAACTTGCTGGCAGGCACCTCGGTTTACAAGCTCTCACGCTGAATTCGAGAGGGGAGCGATGGGCGCGGGTTCGACCCGCCTGCGCGCCGATTTGAAGGAGTAATATCGCAACAGCAGACGTTAATGACTCATCAGAAGTCATCACGTCATTGATGCTGAAAAGATAGAAGAACGGAGGTTCTATGCCCATCCCCAGTTTGCTGTTGCCGCCATGAAAGCGGCCTTGCCGTTGCAGGAAGCACAACGCCTTCAGGCGCTGCGCGCCTATGCGGTTTTAGACACCCCCCCTGAGTCTTCATTTGACGACTTGGTGCAACTGGCATCCCAAATTTGTCAAACCCCGATCGCGCTGGTCTCGCTGATTGACGAGAATCGCCAGTGGTTCAAGGCACGGACCGGGATGGAAGCCACAGAAACACCGCGTGAAATGGCCTTTTGTGCACACACGATTCTGCAACCCGGTGAGTTGCTGCAAGTGTGCGACGCGCAAAAAGACCCCCGTTTCGCCGACAACCCCGTGGTCGCCGGAGAGCCCCATCTCCGTTTCTATGCCGGCATGCCTTTGGTGACCTCCTCCGGCCAGGCGTTGGGAACCCTGTGTGTGATTGACCGCATTCCGCGCGAGTTGGACCCGGCCCAGCGCCACGCCTTGCAAGTGCTGGCCCGCCAGGTGATGACCTTGCTGGAATTGCGCCACACCTTGGCGCAACGCGACCACGACCGCTCGCTCAACCGCAAGCTGGCCCGCGCGGTCGAACAGAGCCCGGTCTCCATCGTGATTGCCAACGTCAAGGGAGAGATTGAGTACGTCAACCCCCAGTTCACGGCGCTCACCGGCTACGACTCCCCCGAGGTCATGGGCCGCAACCCGCGCTTTCTTCAGTCGGGCAACAAAACACCTGAGGAATACAAGTTATTGTGGACAACAATCACCTCCGGCCAGACGTGGCGGGGGCAATTTCGCAATAAAAAGAAGAATGGCGACATCTTTTGGGAGCAAGCCTCCATCTCGCCGATTACCGATATCTTTGGCCTGATTTCACACTATGTGGCGGTGAAAGAAGACATCACAGAGCGTCGCCAAATCGAGGCGCAGTTGCGCGCCAAAAATGAAGAGCTCAAAGGGTTCACCTACACCGTCTCCCACGACCTCAAGGCGCCCCTGCGAGGCATCACTGGCTACGCCCAGGAACTGCTGCGAAAACACCAGGACGGCATGAGCGAGCGCGCCCGGTTTTGCCTGACCCAAATTGAAACGGCCGCTGGCAACCTTGACGCGCTGATCGAAGACCTGCTGAAATACTCTCGCCTTGAGTCCGACACCCCCACGCCGTCCGAGTTTGGACTGGACACAATGGTGAAAGTCCTGCTGAATGACCGTGCATTTACCCTGAACGAGTACGGCACGCAGGTCACCAACACGGTGCCGGCACTGCGCCTGCGTTGCTGGGAACGGGGTTTGCAACAGGTCTTGAGCAACCTGATCAACAATGCCATCAAGTTCAGCCGCAACGCCACGCCCCCCCGAGTCACCTTGGCCGCCTACATGGCGTCAGGGGTTTGTCACATCAACGTCTCTGACAACGGTTGTGGCTTTGACATGAAGTACCACGACCGGATATTTGGTTTATTCAACCGGCTGGTTCGCTCCCATGAATTCGAGGGCACCGGGGCCGGCTTGGCCATTGTCAAAAAAGTGCTTGAAAAAGTGGGCGGCCAGGTCCGCGCAGAATCATCGCCAGGGCAAGGTGCCACCTTTTATGTGAGCTTTCCTTGCCAGATGCTTGAGGAGCAGCCACCGTGATCACCTTGTGTGTGATGAATCCCGATTCACCTCTGCGCGCCATTCTGGTGGTGGAAGACAACGACATGGATCTGGACTTCTGCCTCCAGGCTTTTGAAGAACACGCCGTTGCCAATCCGGTCTATGCCTGCCGTGACGGCGACGAAGCCATCGCCTACGTCGACGCTCACCAGGACCCGGCGGATCGGCGTTTTCCCCTGCTGGTGCTGCTGGACTTGCACCTGCCCAAAGTTGACGGCATTGAGGTGCTGCGTCATGCACGGGCCAGCGCCCGCTGGCACAAGGTTCCCATACTTGCGCTGACCACGTCCAGCCAGGAACAAGACCGCCTCGCCGCTCTGGCAAGCGGTGTCAACGCCTTTGTCACGAAACCGGTTAGTTTTGATGCGTTTTCGGACGTTATCCAACGCATCAAGATCGACTGGATGCAGGACGATGGCGCTGCGCCTGGACCGCTCCTGCAAGAGGCCAC
The DNA here is from genome assembly GCA_963781205.1 of uncultured beta proteobacterium. GTDB lineage: Bacteria > Pseudomonadota > Gammaproteobacteria > Burkholderiales > Burkholderiaceae_C > Rhodoferax. The sequence continues at coordinate 13,518 of CAWAFG010000010.1, forward strand.
ACCTTGACAGGCGTCATTCGTCTTTTGTACGCCGAGGACAACGCGCTTGATGCAGACCTGACGCGCGTTTTTTTTGAGCAATCGGCACCCGACATCCTGCTTCAGGTGGTTGAAAGCGGCGCCACTTGCTTGTCCCAATTGACCTCACACACTTATGACGCGCTGCTGCTGGACAACCGCCTGCCCGACATGGACGGGCTGGCCGTTTTGGAGCAGATTCGCGCGCTGGGCCTGACGCTGCCGGTGGTCATGGTGACCGGCATGGGGGATGACGAAACGGTGGCCCAGGCCCTGCGGGCGGGTGCCGCCGACTACATGGCCAAAAGTGGGGACTACCTGAACGGTTTGCCCACGTTGCTGCGCAACTTGCTCTCGGGTCGGCGCAAACGAGCCCGCATTGAAGGCGCCGACGCCGCCCGGACCCAACACATTCTCTACATTGAGCCCAATGTGATGGACGCCGAACTGACGGTGCACCACTTCGCCAGCCACGCGCCTCAACTGCAACTTCAAGTGCTGAGCAGCTGCGCCGACGCGCTGCGCTTGCTGGCCGGGCCGCATCATATTGACCTGATCTTGAGCGACTTGCGAGTGCCCGGCATGGATGCGCTGGAGTTGGTCCATGAGATCAACCAACGCCAAATTGACCTGCCAGTCATCGTGATCACCGGACGCGGCGACGAGGCCACTGCCGTGGCCGTATTGCGGTTGGGCGCAAGTGACTACTTGGTCAAGCGGGACAACTACCTGGTTCAGTTGCCGCACGCGATTGAACACGCGCTGATGCGCTACCGGCTCGAAAAGACCTCGCTGCGGCTCTACACCGAGCTTGAGACGCTGAACAACACGCTGGAGGCCCAGGTGGCCGAGCGCACCGCCCAGTTGCACCAGGCCCAAGCCCAGCTCAAGGCCACGTTTGACGCCATTCCTGACCTCATCTGGCAAAAAAATCGGGCGGGCAACTACCTTGCCTGCAACCCTGCCATGGCCCGGCTCACCGGACTCAGCCCGAACGATCTGATCGGGCGCATGGATGACGGTGTGTTTTCGCCCCCAGTGGCGCAAGCCCTGCGCGAGCATGACCTCGCGGTCATCGAATCAGGGCAGCCTGTGGCCAGAGAGCACTGGCTCACCAGCGCCGAAACCGGGCAACGCATTCTGTTTGACGTGGCCAACACCCCGGTGTTTGACCCGCAGCATCATTTAACCGGCGTACTGGCCGTGGCGCGTGACATCACGGAACGCAAGGCGGCGCAAGAAAAAATCCGCCGCATGTCGCAACTCTATGCTGCCTTGAGCCAGTGCAACCAGGCCATTGTGCGGTGCACCACCCAGGACGAATTGTTCAAACAGGTGTGCCTGGATTGCGTGCGCTTTGGCGGCCTGAAAATGGCCTGGATCGGTCTGGCAGACCCGCCCAACCAGCGCGTGGACGTGGTCGCCGGGTATGGCGAAGGGTCCGAAGGGTATTTGCGAAACATCGCCATTTCACTGGACCCCACCAGCCCCCGCAGCGGCGGCCCCGTGGGCCTGGCGGTGCAGACCGGCGAGCCGGTCTGGTGCCAGGACTATGCCAATGACCCTCGCATGGCGCCTTGGCGAGAGAGCGGAATGCAATACGGCTGGGCGTCCTGTGCGGCGCTGCCCTTGTTTCGGTTGGGCAACGCCGTGGGCGCCTTCAATGTCTATGCCGATGAAGTCCACGCATTTGACGACGCAACCTGCCGCCTGCTGATTGAAATGGCCGGCGACATCAGCTTTGCGCTGAACAACTTTGACCGGGATGCGGCCCGCGTTCGCGCCGAAGATGCTTTGCGCCTGACGCGCATTAGCGTCGAGGCCGCCTCCGAGGCCCTGTTTTGGGTGACGCCCGATGCGCGCATCGTCGACGTGAATGAGGCCGCCTGCCGCTCATTGGGGTATGAGCGTCATGCCTTGCTCAACATGAGCATGCCGGCCGTCACCGTGAACGGCGATTTGATCCAGTGGCGCGCGCACTTTGACAAAGTACGCCGGGTCGGATCGCTGACCTACGAAACCAGCTACATCACCCGCGATGGCCGCACCTTCCCGGTGGAGGTGGTCGCCAACTACGTTAAATTTGGCGCTGATGAACGGATTTGCGCCTTTGTTCGCGACATTTCAGAACACAAAGCGCGGGAAGCCCGCATTCAGCAACTGGCGCATTTCGATGCACTGACCGGGCTGCCCAACCGCGTTTTGCTCAATGACCGCATCACCCACGCCCTGAGCATGGCCCAGCGCAGCCAGACGCCATTGGCCGTGTTGCTGCTGGACCTGGATCACTTCAAAAACATCAACGACACACTGGGTCACCGCATTGGTGACCTGCTGCTGATTGAACTGGCGCAGCGCCTGAGTCTGGCCGTGCGAGAGGAAGACACCGTGTCGCGCCTGGGCGGAGACGAGTTCCTGCTCCTGCTGCCCGGCAACAACGCAACCGCAGCCGCGCACGTGGCCGAAAAACTGCTGAGCCTGTTGGCGCGCCCCTGCCAGCTCGAACAAAACGAGTTGATCGTGACGCCTTCCATTGGCATCGCGATGTACCCCGGTGACGGCACAGATTTCGACACCCTGTCCAAATGCGCCGATGTGGCCATGTACCGCGCCAAAAAAGAAGGCCGCAACAACTTCCGGTTTTTCACGCCCGAGATGCAGGCCCTGTCGGCCCGCACCTTGTTGCTGGAAAACGCCCTGCGCTTCGCGCTCAGTCGAGATCAATTCAGTCTGAAATACCAACCGCAACTGTCTTTGGCCACGGGCGCCATCGTCGGCGTCGAAGCACTGCTGCGCTGGGAGCACCCCGAGATCGGCCCGGTCGCCCCCATGGAGTTCATCCCGATTGCGGAAAGCAGCGGGCAAATCATTGACATCGGGGAATGGGTGTTGCGCCAGGCCATTGCCCAGATCAGGCGCTGGATGGACGACGGCTTGCCGCCCCTCACCATGTCGGTAAACCTCTCGGCCGTGCAGTTCCGCCACCCGCAGTTTCCCGAGCTGGTGAGCCAGTTGCTTGGGGAAGCCAGGGTGCCCGCCCACTTGCTGGAGCTGGAATTGACCGAGGGCGTGGCCATGGAAAACGCGCTGACCGCCATTGGCGTGATGGACGATTTGCAGGCGCGGGGAGTTTCCCTGGCTATTGACGATTTCGGCACCGGGTACTCATCGCTGGCGTACCTCAAGCGCTTCAAAGTCAGCCGACTGAAAATTGACCAATCCTTTGTTCGGGACATTGCGCTGGACGCCGACGACCGGGCCATTGTGGTGGCCGTCATCACGCTGGCGCAAAGCCTGGGCATTCAAACCATTGCCGAAGGCGTGGAAACACAGGAGCAGTGTGATTTTCTGTGCCAAGAGGGGTGTGGGCAAATCCAGGGTCATCTGCTCAGTGAGCCCCTGTCGGCGGACGAAGCCCGCGCACTGTTCAAGCGCCACCAAGCGTGGTGAGCGCAGTCCAGCTTCGCCCCCTCTGTCACAAAAGTTTGCTATATTGCATCGGTCGGGGTTTCAGCGCCCCGGCATCGGTTTTGCAAGAAACCCAAGACGGTGTCCCGTCCAACAGCTGCCACTTTCGATGGACTCATCATGGACACCACAAAACCGCCTGTTTTTTCCTGCTCGCCTGCCGAATTGTCGGCACGGCTGTCGTCAGCCGACGCGCCTTTGCTCATTGACGTTCGCAAAACCGAAGCTTATCTAGCCTCGCCGCACACCCTGCCCGGCGCTCTGCGCCGAGACCCCTTTGAGGTTGAGACTTGGGCGGCCACCCTGCCACCCGCTACCCAGGTGGTGGTCGCCTGCGTACATGGCCACGAGGTGAGCCAGACCGTCATGGCGGCGCTGCGCAGTCGGGGCGTCAACGCCGTTTTTCTGCAGGGGGGCGTCGAGGCGTGGCGCGCCCAGGCCGTGGCCGGGCAAGACGAAAAACACAACTGGAAACCGCTATGAGCGCGAACCTGAACACCGGACCCGTCCCGGCACCCACATTGACGCCCACCGAGGCGGTGGCCGCCGTGCCCTTTTGGGAGGCGCTCAAGTTCTGGCTGAAGCTGGGCTTCATCAGTTTTGGCGGCCCTGCCGGGCAAATTGCCATCATGCACCGCGAGCTGGTGGAAGAGAAGCGCTGGATTTCCGAACGGCGCTTTCTGCACGCCCTGAACTACTGCATGGTGCTGCCCGGCCCCGAGGCGCAACAACTGGCCACCTACATTGGCTGGCTCATGCACCGAACCTGGGGCGGCGTGGTGGCGGGTGCGTTATTTGTGCTGCCGTCGCTGTTCATCCTGATGGGGCTGAGCTGGATTTACGTGGTGTTTGGCAGTGTGCCGTGGGTGGCTGGTTTGCTGTACGGCATCAAGCCGGCGGTGGCGGCCATTGTGTTGCAAGCGGTACACCGCATTGGCTCGAAAACATTGAAGAAACCGGCCACTGCGCCCGTTCTATGGGCGGTAGCCACTATGAGTTTTATAGCAGTGGCGTTGCTGAACATTCCCTTTCCCTGGGTGGTGCTGGGCGCGGCGCTCACCGGCTGGCTGGGCCAGCGCTGGGCGCCGGCGCAGTTTGCGGGCGGCGCCGGCCATGGCGCCAAGGGCGTTGCACCGGCGGTGCGCGTCGCCTCGCTGATTGACGACGACACGCCCACGCCAGCGCACGCCCAGTTTCGCAAAGCCCGTTTGGCCAAAGTGGTGCTGGTGGGGGCCTTGCTGTGGCTGCTGCCGATGGCAGCACTGGTGGGCTGGCAGGGCGCGCAGAGCACGCTGGCGCAGATGGGCCTGTTCTTCACCAAGGCGGCGCTGCTGACTTTTGGCGGCGCTTACGCGGTGCTGCCTTATGTGTACCAAGGCGGCGTTGAGCACTTTGGCTGGCTCACCGGGCCGCAGATGATGGACGGCCTGGCGCTGGGGGAGACCACGCCGGGGCCGTTGATCATGGTGGTGGCCTACGTGGGGTTTCTGGGCGGTTGGGTCAAGCAGGTGCTGGGTCCAGACAACCTGTTTCTGGGCGCGGCACTGGCGGCGACGGTGGTGACCTGGTTCACGTTCTTGCCGTCGTTTTTGTTCATTCTGGCCGGTGGGCCACTGGTGGAGTCCACCCACGGCAAGCTCCAGTTCACCGCGCCGCTCACGGCCATCACCGCAGCGGTGGTTGGCGTGATCGCCAGTCTTGCTCTGTTTTTTATAGTGCATATCGCTCACCAGCCGGGCGCTAGAGGCCTATTTGGCATGCCCATTGACTTCGCCGCCCTGGCCTTGGTGGCATTGGCCGCGCTGGCTTTGCTGCGCTTCAAATGGGGGGTGATCCCTGTGATCGCAGCTTGCGCGCTGGCCGGACTGGGCTGGCGGCTGATGGGCGGGGCCTGAGCCCGCCAGGCAAGGGCTATGCGACACTGTTTTTCCCTTCAAACCCGGTGAGTCGCCCATGCCCCGTTTTGCTGCCAACTTGTCCATGCTGTACCCGGAGCTGCCCTTCATGGCGCGGTTTGAGGCCGCTGCGAATGACGGCTTTGAGGCCGTGGAGTACCTGTTTCCCTATGCCTTCCCTGCCCATGAACTTGCGGCGGCGCTGAAGGCGAATTCGCTGCAACAGGTCTTGTTCAACGCCCCGCCCGGTGGCGCTGATCGGGTGACCTGTGCGCAAGCCTGGGACGCGGGTGAGCGCGGCCTGGCCTGCCTGCCCGGGCGCGAGGCTGACTTCCAGTTCGGCGTGCAATTGGCGCTGGACTATGCCCAGGCGCTGGCCTGCCCGCACATTCATGTGATGGCAGGCCTGGTGCCCGCCAACGCCGATCCGGCGCAACTGCGGGCCACCTATGTGAACAACTTGCGCTGGGCCGCAGGGCTCGCGGCCCAACAAGGCGTGGAGGTGTTGATTGAACCCATCAACCCGCGCGACATGCCGCGCTACTTCCTGAACCGGCAAGACCATGCCCACGAGATCGTTCTTGAGGTGGGGGTGCCCCACCTCAAGGTGCAAATGGACCTGTACCACTGCCAGATCGTCGAGGGCGACCTGAGCCGCAAACTGCGCCAGTACCTGCCAACCGGGCGGGTGGCCCATCTTCAGGTCGCGGGGGTGCCCGACCGGCACGAACCCGACCAAGGCGAGGTGAACTACCCCTACCTGTTCGCGCTGCTGGACGAGTTGGGCTACACCGGCTGGGTGGGCTGCGAATACCGGCCGCGACGGGGCACAGTGGCCGGCGGCACCACGCAGGGCCTGGGCTGGCGACCACACCGGAAATAGCATGCCCTTTGGGGCAGCAAGCCCAGGGCGTTCCGGCTAGACTGAGGCGTCGTTGAAACCGGGAAATCAACATCCCCAACCCGGTAGGGGCCAAGCACCCAAACAGCCACCCCGCTTTCACATAATTACGAATTGGACGCCCTCATGAGCCCATCAACTTCTCGAACCCACTCTGTCGCCGGTCGGCTGGCCTTGCTGTCTCTGGTGGGGCTGACCGTGGTCTTGCTGGGTGTCAGCGTGGCCATTGGGGCGATTGAGCACCGCAGCACCCATGCGCTGATGGTGCGCTCGGTGGCAGACCGCTTGCAAAGCATCGTGACCGTCGCTGAGGCGTCTGACAAAACCGACCGCGAGCTCGTGCTGCAGTCGTACAACAACAACTTTCGCCATGACTTTGACCCGACGCCGATGTGGAACAAAACCACGTCTGAGCTGCTGAGTTTTGGACTGGTCATCAACAACGACTTCACCACGGTGGACCGTTATTCCAAAGACACGGGCGGTGTGGCCACCGTGTTTGCCCGGGAAGGCGATGACTTCAAGCGCATCACCACCTCGCTCAAAAAGCAGGACGGCGAACGCGCCATGGGCACCTTGCTGGACCGCGCGCACCCGGCCTATGCACGCATGCTGGCCGGACAGACCTACACCGGGCCGGCCCAGTTGTTTGGCAAGGCCTACATGACCCATTACGACCCCATCAAGGACGCCTCCGGGGCGATTGTGGGCATTTTCTTTGTCGGCACCGACATCACCTTGCAGGTGGCCTCACTGGAGAAACAGATTGCCGAGGCCAAGTTCTTTGAAACAGGCGGCGTCTACTACATGAGCGCCCCCAAGGGGCCTGAATCCGCCGTGTTTCGGGTCCACCCACAAGCGCGCGGCAAGAAAGTTCTGGAGACCTACCCGGACGCGCAAGGTTTTCTCACTGACATCTCCAGTGCTGCAGACGGCTATGTGCGCCATGCCGTGCCGTTTTTGAACGACAAGAACGTCGACAGTTGGGCTGTCATGCGCAAAGCAAGCTCGGGCAATGGCTGGTTTGTGGCCGAGGTGTCCGAGAGCGAATCCATGGCGCAGTATTGGGCCAATATGCGCATCATCTGGGCCTTGTTGGTAGGCACTGCGGTGCTGCTGGGCGCAGGTTTGTTCTTGCTGGTCCGGCGCACCGTGAGCCGCCCTTTGGACGAGTTGACGGTGGCGGTCACAGCCGTTGCGAATGGTGACTTGACCCAGTCGTTTCACACCCCGCGCCAGGACGAGATTGGCACCTTGGTGAACGAGGTTGAGGGCATGCGCCAGCGTTATCTGAGCATCTTGGGCCAGGTGCGCGAGGCGGTTGAAAACGTCGGCACGGCCAGCTCTGAAATTGCCAGCGGCAATCAAGACCTGAGCGTGCGAACCGAGCAAACCGCCAGCAACCTGCAGCGCACCGCCTCCAGCATGGACCAGCTCACCAGCACCGTGAAGCAGTCCGCCGATGCCGCCCGTCAGGCCAACCAACTGGCCAACACCGCCGCCACAGTGGCCGCCCGGGGCGGCTCTGCCGTGGGCGAGGTGGTGAGCACCATGAACGACATCAACCAAAGCTCGCGCAAGATCGCGGACATTGTGGGTGTCATTGACAGCATTGCCTTTCAAACCAACATCCTCGCGCTGAATGCTGCGGTCGAGGCCGCCCGGGCGGGTGAGCAAGGGCGCGGCTTTGCCGTGGTGGCCAGCGAAGTGCGAAGCCTGGCGCAGCGCAGCGCCGAGGCCGCCCGCGAGATCAAGACCTTGATTGGTGCCTCGGTGGAGAAGGTGGAATCAGGCTCACGCCAGGTTCAAACAGCGGGTCAAACCATGGACGAAATCGTCGGATCAGTGCAGCGGGTGAGCGACATCATTGGCGAGATCACGGCGGCATCGCGCGAGCAGTCCGAGGGCATTGACGCCGTCAACGGCGCCATCGGGCAGCTTGACCAGATGACCCAGCAAAATGCGGCCCTGGTGGAGCAATCCGCCGCCGCTGCCGAGAGCCTGCGCGACCAGGCTAGCCGCCTGGCGGATGCCGTGTCGGTGTTCAAACTGGCCGGTACGTCCGCGCCCCGCCTGTCCAACCAGCCCCCAAAACGCGCCGTGGGACACAACCCAACCAAGAGACTGTCATGAACGCACCCGTGCCGACCTCCCTGTTCAACGCCGCCCAGGCGCAAGCCCAGATCAATCAAACCTGGGACGACGACATCGTTCACCGGCTGAAGGACTACATCCAGATCCCGGCCAAATCCCCCATGTTTGACCCCAACTGGGCGGCCAATGGCTTCATTGACACCGCACTGTGGGACGCCGCCACCTGGGTGCAGTCCCAAAAGGTAGAGGGCCTGACGCTGGAGGTGATTCGCCTGGAAGGTCGCACACCGGTGCTGTTCTTCGAAGTGCCCGCCTATGGTGGTGCGACGACGCTTCTGGCGCTGCCAAATCGCCCTCCAGCCAGACCGTGCTGATGTACGGGCATCTGGACAAACAACCCGAATTCAACGGCTGGCGCAAAGACCTGGGCCCTTGGACCCCGAGTTATGAAGACGGCAAGCTGTATGGCCGGGGTGGGGCAGATGACGGCTACGCGGTGTACGCCAGCCTGGCCGCCATCCAGGCCCTCAAAGCGCAAAAGGTCGCGCACCCGCGCATCGTTGGCTTGATTGAGACTTGCGAAGAAAGTGGCTCTTACGACTTGCTGCCCTATGTGGACGCCTTGCGGACCCGCATGGGCGACGTGGGTCTGGTCATTTGCCTGGACTCAGGCGCCGGCAACTACGACCAACTGTGGCTGACCAGCAGCCTGCGTGGCATGGCCAGCGGTGTCTTGAAAGTCGAAATCCTGACCGAGGGCGTGCATTCTGGGGATGCCAGTGGCTTGGTGCCGTCGAGCTTTCGCATCATGCGCCAAGTGCTGGACCGCCTGGAAGACAGCGCCACCGGGCGCCTGCTGCCGGCGTCGTTTCACTGCGAGGTGCCCGCCGAGCGGCTGGCACAGGCCCGCGCCACGGCGGCGATTTTGGGCGAGGAGGTTTACAAGCGCTTTCCCTGGGCGCACTACGACTGCGGTGGCTCCAGCCAGTTTGCCCTGCCCACCACCACCGACCCGCTGCAAGCACTGCTCAACCGCACCTGGCAGCCCACGCTCAGTGTCACCGGTGCCGAGGGGTTTCCCACCCTTCAGGATGCGGGCAACGTGCTGCGGCCCTACACCGCGTTCAAGCTCAGCCTGCGTTTGCCACCGCTGGTGGAAGCCGCCACGGCCGTGGCTCAACTGAAAACCCTGCTGGAAGACAACGCGCCTTACCAAGCGCGGGTGACGTTTGAAGGGGCGGCCAGTGCCACCGGCTGGAATGCGCCCGCTACCGCGCCCTGGTTTGAGAACGCACTCAACGCCGCGTCCAGCACCTACTTTGGCGCCTCTTGCGGCCACATTGGCCAAGGCGGCACGATTCCCTTGATGAACATGCTGTCCAAAGGCTTTCCCAAGGCACAAATGATGGTGTGCGGCGTGCTGGGCCCCAAGAGCAATGCCCACGGACCCAACGAGTTCCTGCATGTGCCCTATGCCAAGAAACTGACGGCGGCCGTGGCACAGGTGATCGCCCAAGTGCCCTGAACCACCCCAGCACCGGCGTTTCACACCGACTCACCATGCCACCTTTCTCCGATCCGCTGCCGGAAAGCACGCTCTCACCCTTTGTGGCGCGTGACGGAGAAAACATCGCGGTGCAGGACTGGCCGCTGCCGGCAAGAGTCGCCAGCCGCGGAACGGTGCTGATCGTGCATGGACTGGGCGAACACGCTGGCCGCTACGACACGTTCGCACGCGGCTTGAACGAGTGGGGTTTTGTGGTCCGGGGTTACGACCAGTATGGCCATGGCAGTTCAGGCGGGCCGCGAGGCGGCCTGACCAGCGCCACCCGCTTGCTTGACGACCTGAGTGACCTGGTGGACGACACACGGGGCCACATGCATGAGTCGACCCCCTTGATTTTGTTCGGCCACAGCATGGGCGGGCTGGTAGCCGCGCAATTTGTGGCCCAGAAAATTCGCCCGGTGAGTGGGCTGGTGCTGTCATCTCCCGCGCTGGATGCCGGCCTCAATAGGGTGCAAAAGGCCTTGCTGGCCGTGCTACCCAAAATCGCACCCGATCTGCGCATTGGCAACGGCCTGAATCCCCGCTTCATTTCCCACGACCCCGCGGTGGTTGCGGCCTACAAGGCGGACAAACTGGTGCATGACCGCATTTCGGCTCGGCTGGCCCTGTTCATTGCCGAAGGGGGACCCCGCGTTGTCGCGCAGGCTCCCCGATGGAAAACACCGACCTTGCTGCTCTACGCGGGCGACGACCGGTTGGTGAACCCTGCTGGAAGCCGGGCGTTTGCGGCCGCTGCGCCACCAACAACGGTGACGTCGCAATGCTTTGAGTCGCTGTACCACGAGATCTTCAACGAGGCCCACGCCGGCCCTGTCTTTGTGGCACTCAAACGCTGGTTGGACGCGCGGTTTTAATCCGCGCCCAGGCCACTGCGTTGGCTCAGAGTTTTTCAGTCTCGCCGTTGCGGGGCTGCCACTTCATCAGGTGCTTTTCAATGCGGCCCACCAGTGCGTCCAGCGCGAGCGCAAAAGCCGTCAGCACCAGAATGCCCGCCATGACAGTATTGATGTCAAAACTGCCTTCAGCCTGCAAGATCAGATAACCCACGCCTTGGCTGGACCCCAGGTATTCACCGACCACCGCCCCCACAAAGGCCAAACCAACCGAGGTGTGCAGCGAGCTGAACACCCAGCTGGTGGCGCTGGGCAGGTAGACATGGCGCAGCAACTGGCGCTGGCTGGCACCCAACATGCGGGCATTGGCCAACACCACCGGACTGACTTCCTTGACGCCTTGATAGACATTGAAAAAGACAATGAAAAACACCAGCGTCACCCCCAGCGCCACCTTGGAGCCCATGCCCAGCCCAAACCAGACTGAGAAAATGGGCGCCAAAATAATGCGCGGCATGGCGTTCATGGCCTTGATGTAGGGCTCCAAAATGGCCGAAGCCATGGGCGCCAGCGCCAGCCAAAGGCCGCCTGCCAGACCCAGCCCCGAGCCGATGGCAAAGGCCATCAGGGTCTCAGCCAGCGTCACGCCCAAGTGCTGGTAAATGTCGGCATCGCCTACAAACCAGTCCCAAACTCGCACCATCATCTTGAGCGGCTCGCCAAAAAAGAAAGCAGCCTGGCGGTCGTTCTCGAACATGAAAGGCGGAATCAGGCCTGGCACCGTCATCACATGCCAGAAGACAAAGAGCAAGACCAACAGGCTCAACTGCCAGAGCCACAACGTGCTGCGGCGAGGTTTGATCAAATTCCACATAGGGGTCAGGCCACCTGAAGTTGTTGTTGATAGCCCTTGAGCACCTCGCCGCGCAGGACGTCCCAAATGGCCGAATGCAGCGCCATGAAACGAGGCGTCATCTTGACCTCCGCCACATCACGCGGGCGGGGAAGGTCAATGGCGAACTCGCCCATGGGGTGGCTACCGGGGCCGGCACTGAGCACCACCACGCGGTCGCTCATGGCAATGGCTTCGTCCAGATCGTGGGTGATGAAGAGCACCGCCTTTTTCTTGGCTGCCCACAGCGCCAGCAACTCGTTTTCCATGAGTTGGCGGGTCTGGATGTCCAAGGCCGAAAAAGGCTCGTCCATCAAAATAATGTCGGGGTCCAACACCAGCGTTTGGGCCAGACTGACCCGCTTGCGCATGCCGCCTGACATCTGGTGCGGGTAGCGGTCGCCAAAGCCACCCAAGCCCACCCGGCGCAGCCAGTCCTGCGCCTCGCTGGTGGCCTGCTCCTCAGGCATGCCGCGAAAGGACAAGCCGGCCATCACATTGGCCAACGCGGTGCGCCAAGGCATCAGGCTTTCCGCCTGGAACATGTAGCCAGCCCGGGCGTTGATTCCCACCAAAGGTTGGCCAAACACCTGCACCGACCCCGTGCTGGGCGCCAGCAAACCCGCCGCCACATTCAGCAGGGTGCTCTTGCCACAGCCGGTGGGGCCGACCACGCTGACAAACTCGCCAGCGCCCACGGTCAGGTCCACGTTTTGAACCGCCGTGTAGCGCTGACCCGGGTTGTTTTTGTCAAGAAAGGTGCAAGCAACGTCTTTCAGTTCCAGTGCCGCACTCATGTCAACCTTTGGGGTACTTGATGTTGGCTTTTTTAGCGAAAGCGTTGGTATAAACCGCCATCAAATCCAGCTTGGCCGCGCCCAGTTTGTCGTCCACACTGGCCAAGGCATTGAAGGCGGTCTGGGCACCTTTTTCAGGAATCAGTCCGTCGGGCGAAAGTGCGCCTTTGGTGGCCAGAAAGGCATCAATGTACACCGCCCGATCCCCCAGCAAATAGCTCTCGGGCACAGCTTTGATGATCTCGGTTGCACCCGCCGCCTGAATCCATTTGTTGGCGCGCACGATGGCATTGGCCAAGGCTTGGGTGGTGTTGGGGTTCTTGTCGATAAAGGTTTGTGGCGCGTACAAGCAACCGGCGGGCATGGGGCCGCCAAAAATCTTTTCGGACTGCGCCAGGATGCGGGTGTCAGAGACGATTTTGAGGTCGCCTGAGCGCTGCAACAGGGTGATCACCGGGTCCAGGTTGCTGATCGCATCAATCTGGCCTGAGCGCATGGCGGCCACGGCGCCGTTGCCCGCGCCCACGCCCACAATGCTGACGTCCGACGGTTTCAGACCCGCCTTGGCCAGCACAAAGTTGACCATGACATTGGTTGAACTGCCTGGTGCAGTCACGCCAATTTTCTTGCCTTTGAGGTCGGCAATGGTTTTGAAGTTGGCCATGGTCTTGGGGTTGACGCCCAAGACAATTTGTGGCGCCAGACCCTGCAGCGCAAACGCGCGCAGAAACTGTCCCTTGAACTGCATGTTGATGGTGTGCTCAAACGCACCCGACACCACATCGGCGCTGCCGCCGATGACCGCTTGCAGCGCCTTGGAGCCGCCGGCAAAGTCCACCACGGTGACGTCCAGGCCTTCAGCTTTGAAATAGCCCAGCTGTTCAGCCACGGTCAATGGCAGGTAGTACAGCAAGTTTTTGCCGCCGACGGCCAGGGTCACTTGTGTCTTTTCAAGCGATTGCGCGTGGGCCCAGAGGGGCAGAGCAGCGGCGGCCACGCCGCTGGCCAAGAGTTGTCGTCTTTGCATGGGATTGTCTCCTGTCAGTTGATGAACGCGGGGCGTACATCGCGCCCCGTCTGTGAATCATCTTACTTCGGTTTGACGGCGCACTTTTAGCCAGATCAATGCCCACGCGGTAAGCACCACGGGGAGCATTGAACCCCAGTTCAGCAGTGCCCAGCCCTGGGTGGTGACCAGCATGCCGGAAGCAAACGAACTGACGGCCAGGGTCGCAAACACGAAGAAGTTCAGTGCCCCTTGGGCCCGGTCTTTTTCAGCCGGCGTATAGGTTGACAGCGACAAGGTGGTGCTGCCCGTGAACAGGAAGTTCCAGCCCACACCGAGACACAACAAGGCCACCAAAAATTGTTGCAGCTCCACACCGGAGAGCGCCACGGCAATACACAGCGCGAACAGCACCACGCCCACGCCCATGATGGGCAATGCACCAAACCGTTTGATCAGGTGGCCGGTGAAGAAGCCCGGAGCAAACATGCCAATGACATGCCACTCCAACACCAGCGCGGCATCTGAAAACGGCAGACCGCACTGCTGCATGGCCAGCGGGGTGGCGGCCATCAGCAGGTTCATCACGCCATAGCTCAAAGCGCCCGTGGCTGCGGCCACGATGAAGGCGGGCTGACGCATGATCTCGCGCAAAGGGCGCCCGCCGTCGAGCACATTTTTGGGGGGTTGTGGGGGAAACTCAATCTGGCTAAGCACCGCCATGGAAATCAAGGCCACGAGGGCCAGCGCAATGTAAGCGCCGGCAAATGGCACCTCCATGATCGTGCGGGTGTATTGCGCCAGATTGGGGCCAAGCACGGCGCCAATCAGGCCGCCCGCCATCACCATGGACACGGCTTTTTCGCGCCAGTTGGGCGCCGCCAGTTCTGCTGCGGCAAAACGGTACAAACCGGCATTGGCGTTGTAGTAACCCGCAATCAAGGTGGCGGTGCACAGCAGCCAGAAGTTGTGAGACAAGGCCGCATAGGCACACAGCAGCGCGGCCCCCATGGCGACGAGCAAACCCAGTTGAAACGAGCGCTTGCGACCCAGGCGGTGCTGGGCTTTGGCCACCAGCCCTGTGGACAAGGCGCTGCCCACCACGTAGCCCATGACCGGCAAGGTGGCCATCCAGCCCAAAGGCGCCATGCTCAAGCCCACCAGGCCGTTGATGGCGATGAAGGTGACGTTGTTGGTGAGGAACAAGCCTTGGCAAATCGCCAGCAGCCAAAGTTGTCGGTTCATAGAGATGTTTGATCCAGATTAAGGGCAAGCAGGATTGTCTGCTCGCGGCTCAGGTATTGCAGTACATTAAACAGGCATTATTAATGCATCTTTTACTTATCCAGTGCAGTTGTCACGTCCATTGAAAGACTTTGCCATGCCAGCCCCTCTTGTCAGCCAAATCGATTTGCGCGAGATTTCCACCGCTGCGCGCCACGCCATGGTGTTCGACCGATTCGCCGAAATGCAACCCGGCCAAACACTGGAACTCACCAACGACCATGACCCTCTGCCCTTGAGCGCACAACTCGAAGTTCGTTCGCCCGGGCAGTTTAGCTGGGAGTACCTGGAGTCCGGCCCGCAAGTCTGGCGCGTGGCCATTGCCAAGCGCGCCCAAGCGGTCGCCAAAGCAGGCGGTGGTTGTTGTGGAGGCTGTTGCGGCTGACCTGCACAGGGATGCCGACTGGTAGACGCTGGGTCTTGTAAGCCAAATCGGGCTTTAGCACCCTAAATACCTGCGCAAGTAGCTATTAATTTCATAGCAATAGGCAACCATCCAGTCCGTAAAACTGATGACCGAAACCGGCTGGGATTCAGCGATTTCCGGCACGCCATCACGGATTGAAACTTACTTGGCCGCCACTGACAGTTGCCGAAACAAAGCGTAAGCCACGGCACCCAGTACCGCCACACCGGCCAACAAAATGGCCCACAGCACCCAACTGCGCTGTTCGGTGCCAGCCGGCAGCAAGCGCTGCAGCACTGAGCCTGCGCCCGCCTCTTGGCCCACGCGCACATTGGAAAGCAAAGCCTGCGGCAAATCGCCAATCCGGCCGGGGACCACGGAACGGAGCAGAGACGGCGCCATCGCGGCCAAGGGCGTTTGGGGGCGACCCACCGCCAACTCAAACGGCCCCATGCCTGAGGCTAAAAACACCACGCCCACGGGAGAGAATTCAACGGTGGCCTGCACATCAGCCACTGAAAGTGCCATGCCATTGGTGGACTCCAGCCGCAGCCAACGGGTTGACACGCCCCCCAGATCAACGGTGGGGTTGTTTCTTTCTTGCCCGTTGGCGCCCACGCGGTACAGCACCGTTTGCGCCAGCAAGCGCCAGGGTTGGGCGGCATCGTTGCGGCCCCATACCCGAACCGGCACCAGCACGTTGTCTCGCAGCGCGCGCAACTGCAAACCCGCCAGCGGCGTGGCAAAGTTCACCGGCCATTTGAGCGCACTGTCGCCGTCCTGCACGCCGGGCGCCAGCGTCGCAAGCACACGCGCCGGGGGCGCTGTGGCCTGGGCCACGCTGCCGGTGATTTCCTGCAAAGTGACGCCGCCTTGCCCCTCCCAGCTCAGGCGCAGATAACGGCCTTCCAGAGGCAACGCGTTTGACAACTCCAACACCTGGTTGATGGGTGCGTCCGCGCCGTCAAACCGGAACACGGGGCCACGCACCGCCACGGGCGTCCACTGCTTCAGGTCGGTACTGCTGGCCAACGCAAAATGCACCAGGGTGTTGGTTGGCAAATCGGCCCGCAGCGTCAGCGCCGTGATGGCTTGCTTTTCAGCCCGCGTGTCAAAGAGTGCGGATTGCAAGGGTGTGGCGCCCCCATCGACCGGTTCCGTCGCCTTGCCCGTGTCGTTGAAGCGCACCCACACCGAACTCTGCTCGCCACTGGCATCAAAATGCACCGCCACCGACCCCTTGGCCGGTGACTGGCCACTGGGTGAAGCAAACAAGGGGTGCGCCACGTAGGCACGCGTTTGGGTCGGCAAAGGCGGGGGCACTGCGGCCAACGGCGCATCCACCGCAAAGGCGACCGGCTCACCGGCTGCATTGAACACGCGCACATCACTCGCATCACTACTTTGCAGGTGGACCAAGGCATCAGACGGCAAGGCCACACGGGCCAGGCTGGCGCCCTCGGGCACGGTCAAGGTGCCGCGCCAGGCAAATTCAGCGGGCAGGGGAGCGCTTGCAGCCCACATGGGGGCCGCGACGACCACAGCAGCCGCGACCAGCGCACTTCGAATCCAACACTTCATGTCAACACCTCTTTCGGGCCTTCCGATTTGTCACTTTTCGCGGCTGGCGGCATGGGCGCAAAGTAGCCCACAACCAACATCAGCACGCCCACCGCAATGAACACCACAATGCGCTCCGACCCGCCCCGGTTGGACAAGTCCACCAGG
Organism: uncultured beta proteobacterium; assembly: GCA_963781205.1. Lineage (GTDB taxonomy): Bacteria > Pseudomonadota > Gammaproteobacteria > Burkholderiales > Burkholderiaceae_C > Rhodoferax. The sequence goes on from CAWAFG010000010.1 coordinate 30,407, forward strand.
AACAATTTGAGGACGGTGACGCCCAGCAAACCGGCGCCACCCATCCATACCGGGCGTGCCTGGCGCTTGTGGGCCAGCACCATCAGGCCCAACGCCAGCACCGTCCACAAAATCGAATAACCGGCCTGAACCAAAAAGGAGTCATACAGGCTTTGCGCATTCCAGGGCACAGCCGCAAATTGGTGCGCCACCCGCAGCCACACCGTATTGACCGCCACAAACGCCACGGCAACCAGAGCCATCACCACGCGGGTGTTCGCGCGCCCTTGCAAGGCAACAGCGGGCAGAGCCAGCCCGCTTTGGCGCAGCCGTGTCAGCCACAGGGCACAGGCACCCAGCCCCAGCGCCACACTCAGATCAGTGGGGTTCAGCAAGGGGACATAAGGCAAGGGACGGGCGTCGCCATTGGAGTACATCGCCACAGCCAGGCAGCCCAAGGTCACGACCACCGCCACCGGCAATGCCGCACGCCACAGGTAGGCGCTGGCAAACCGGTCTAGCGGCCAGCGCGACCGCGCGCTGCTGGACGTGTCAAACCAGGCCTGGCGTGACAGCGCCAACAACACACCAATGGCAGACACCAGCAAAATAACCGCCGCCCAAGAGGTATGCGTCAGCGCTGCTTGTTGCACCGCCCACACCAGCAGATTGCCCACCAACAAGACCAGCAGCCACACGCCACCACTGTGGACCCACGACCACCACCGCTGGGGGGCGCCCGCATCCAGCGCACGCAGCATGAGACCGTGCAACACCAAGGCCACCGGCCACACCAACCAGCCCCCCGATTCAAAGACATGGCTCTGCTGCGTCATGCCACCCACTGCGACCAACAACATGACCGGCAAAGAAAACCAGGCAGGCGTAGCCGCAACGGCCCAGGGCTGTGTGCGCTTCGGCAAGGCCAAACGGTGCGCCACATACGCACTGCCCAGCCAGGCGAGCATGTGCAGGTTCGCCTGCAGGGCGGGCATGAGTTCTAAGCGATCGATTTCTAGGCCCAAGGCAAACTGCGACCACAAGAACCCGACCCAAAACAACGCCGGCGATAGTTTTTGCTCCAGCCCGGCAAAGAGACTCGCCAATGGCGCCCCTGCCAGCCCTGCGGATGACGCCTTCGCTTTACGCGACCAATGGGCCAGCGCCAGTGCTGAGGCTGCCAGCAATGCGGCACCAATAAACGACGGGTTGGCCAACGGCCAGACGGCTGCCTCCTGATCCTCCAGGGCACTGAGGTACGACACCGCTGCAAAGGCTTGCAGCCCCAGGCCGGTGGCCCGCGCCAGCCAACGCCCCTGGCGTTGACCCATCCAATACACCGCGGCGCCTTCAGCAGCCCACACCGCCGAGGTCCAGCGCGCATCCAGTGCCAGCGGCACGGCCAGCGTGACAAAGCCAAGACCGAGCGCCACAAAACATTCAGCCAACCAGCGCCCCACCTGTTGCGCGCCTTCTGCGTCCGCATCGCCCGGCTTTTGTGCCCGCTTCAGCGCCCACCAGCCCAGGCCCAAATAGAAGCCACCCAAGATCAATGCCGAAAACGCAGTGGCATATTCGATGTGTTGCACCAGTCCGGCCTGCAAACCAAAGGCGACCAGGGGAGTGCCAAAAATCAGCGTGGCATCCACCGCTTTTTTGGCTTCCAGTGAATGGCGGGTGGCGTACAAGAGGCTGGCCACCACGTAAATCAGGAAGAATCCGATCAAGAACGGCTCGGTGCTGGCGAATTGCTCAGGCTGGTATTTCAAAACACCCCAGGCCGTTGCCACGCCAAAAGTGGCAAAGAAGCCCAGCAAATTCAAAGGCCGCCAGGCGCGCAACCAGGCCACGCTGGCAATCGCCACATTCAGCAACAGGTAGTAGCCAAACAACCCCACGTGGTTGCCCTGCCCGGTGGACACCAACAACGGCGCCGCAAACGCACCGGCAAAGCCGATGAAGGCCATCACCACGGAGTTTTGCATCAGCGCAATGGCCGTGGAGAACGCGCAAATCACGCCCAGCAGCACAAACGCAGCACCCGAGGGCAAGAATGCATACAACCGGAACGCGGCAAACACGGTGAGGTAAAGCACCGCCACGCCCGCCCCCTGCATCGTCAAGGCATAACTGAGCTTGTCCGCGCCCTTGGCCCGCAAGCGAAAGCCCAATACAAACAAGGCGATGCCCGCCAGACCAATGCTGGCCAATCGCAACTCGGGCGGCAGCAGTGCGTTGTCAACCGCGTATTTGGCCAAAAAGGCCAAGCCGACGAACAACACCAGCACGCCCATGCGCACAATCGTGTTGCCGCCGAACAGCCAGTTCCTCGCCAGCACAAGCAGTGGGTTGGGCGCGGCAGGCTCACGGGGTTGCTTGGGGCCGTGGGCAGTCTCCCATTCTTCGTCGGCCAGTTGCTCCATGGACAGCTCGGGCGCTGCCGGTGGCACATCGACGGGGCGCGCAATCACCGGCTCAACGGCGGCTTGAGGTGTTGCGACTCCAGGCGTGCCAACGCTGATGGGCAACAACGCAGCACGCTGTTTTTTGATTTCATGACGCACCGCGCCACGCAAAGTCAAACCCGCCAGTGCGCCAAGAAGGGCGCCCAGCGCCAATCCAATTTCTTCGTCGCGTCCCCCTCCCACCATGTAGCCCAGAATGGCTCCCCAAATTGCGCCCCAAATAATCATGCATGCACCCTGTTGTTAGTTGCCACAGTCCGAGGCTGCGGACGGTTGGCTTGGCGCAGTCTAGCGTATCAACCCAGCGTGCAGATGGGCCAAAAATGCTATACAAAACATAGCTGCCCTCTTCAGCGACAAGGGGGCCATGGGGTAAATTTACGTAAAAAAAATTTTGTCAAATGACGATCACCCGACTGTGTTCGGCATCGCGTGGCACACGAAGAGCATGCACCCGATCTCATGTTTGAGAGCCGACTCCCCCTACTTCTCTCAACGCGAGTCTCAGCCGCTGTTGCCTTTGGAATAACCCATGCGGTTTCGAACAGCCACGCATGATTGACCTCAAGGCGAGGTTGACGTGCCCGTGGCCGAGGGTTTGATGGGCGACAAGCAGTGCCCAAAGCAGGTCCTCACATACACCGACCGAACGGCGGGTCAGTGCCTTAATCGGCGCAGATCACTGTTGGATGTGTAGCGATTTTTGCGCTGCAACCCCCACTCTCTTCCCTAACCCTCTCCCGCGCCGCCGGGCGGGAGAGGAAGCTCATCAGCCACATTTGGCCTCTTGTTGAAAGATTCGCAGCGCTTGATCGAGTGGGCGTTGGTCGCTGGTGCTGGTCAAGAGAGCGAAATCATTCAGCGACGCTCGCAGCCAACAAAGCCGGAGGGGCCTTTGTGCCCCTTACTGCTTTTCGAGTCTCGCAGCTGAACGACAGCTCCTGGTCGGCTCCCGCCGATACTGGGGCAGAAGAGGGTTAGGAGTCAGCGGGCTCATAAAAAGTGACAAGGTTTCCGTCCGGGTCAAGAATCGCAAATTCGTGGTTTCCCCACGGAGCTTTCTTGAGAGGAGCCTTCGGGTGGACTATGCCGTTTTTCATGCATTGAGCGTAGAGCTGTTCAATTCCTTGCACGCCGACCCTGCATCCTGTTGCTTCGGCAATTTTCCGGTCAGCGCATGGCCAAAAGTGGATGCTGACTGAGCCGCTAGAGACGATTCCATACGTTCCCTGCTCTTCGTGAATTTTGGTGAAGCCGAGTTTTGAACAGAAGAATTCGACACTTCGCTTGATATCAAGTGATGCCAGTACAGGCGTTGCAATCACGAATTCGGTTGTCTTGGCCATGCTGGGAACTCCTTATTTCTGAGGCCAAACGGGATGTTTGCCGCAGAAATTCCATGATATCCAGTCGTGCGAGGAGTACCCGAGGAATGCGGGACCACGTACGACGGGGCGTTCGGTACGCTGGATTTCAGCCTGGCGAGGAATGTCTGCAGTTGGTCGTCAATAGCCATTCGCAGACCTGAAAGCTATGACCGGTATTGCCCGCGCGGCAGCGCTTCGGCTCTGACTAACGAACGTCCGCTTTGCACGCCCGCCGAAAAAGTGGAAGGTCGAAGTACATGCGGCTTTTTCGGATTCATACAAATCAACAACTTCAACAACATGCGGATGACAAGATCAGCCTCTTGACGTTGCCACATCGTCAGGGCCGAATGTAGGCCCAACCTTCGGACTGTCGCTTCATCAATTCCACCACGCCGGCGGGCACATAGCCGACGGCCTTGTTCATATCTGCTTTGGTCAGCTTCAAGGCGGTCATCGTGTTTTCGCAGGCGACGACTTGAACCCCGGACTGCACCGCCTCGGAAACCCGGTTCGCCGTGGTGGCGTCGTCTCTGAGCATGCCGATACCGGGGCCGTAGGCGACGATTTCAATCTGCACTTTGGAAGCGCCCAGTTCCTGCTGCACGTTCTTCGCGTTGTTCAATGCCAGATTCCATTTGGCGGCGTCGCCATCGCTGACCTGAAAGACCACTTTCGCGGCTGGCGGGTTAACCGTCTGCGCCATCGCACCGGTGGCGAGACTGGCGCCAACGGCCAAAACACCGGTTTGAAGAAATTTCCGCAATGTCATCATGGCTTGCTCCTGTTGAGTGACGGGTTTGCAGGGCGCGCCATGCGTCATCGGACAGCGCTGCGATTGCTCAGTGGCGGGCCTGCTGTCAGAGGGCCTCGACGTCTGCTGACATGCTCGTTTTTGTCAAGCGGTCGGCCGCATCAATCGGGATGTTGTCATCCAACTCGATTGCGACCTGCGTGCACACCGCGCGGCACAAGGTGGCGACTCGCTCGCTTTGCAGGCCATAGAACACCTGGGCCCCTTCCTTGCGCCTTGACAGCACGCCTTTTCGGTACAACGCGGAAAGGTGCTGCGACATATTGGGCTGCGTCGTGTCGATCAAGGCCAGGAGTTCGGAAACGTTTTTCTCTTTCTCGCACACCGCGCTGATGATTTTGAGCCGCAAGGGCGTAGAGAGCAGCGAAAAGAGCTGCGCTGCAGATTCAAAAACTCGGTCTTCGCTGCTTAACTCGCCCATATCCAGTCCCGTGTCAAAAGTGAAACAGCGTCAATTCTAGGTTTAGCAGCGCCCAAGGTGACGGCGAGCGACATCACGTCGTCTTGGGACATCTCACCAGCCATTGCCTGCATCAATCGACCATCGGCACCCACCAGGCAGGTCAAGGGAATGACATTGCGACTTGTAAACTGCGCCCGAAAGCCGGGCGGTGCCATGGCAATTGGAAAATGCATCTGGTTCGCCAGCACATGGTTTTTGATTTTTTCTTGATCGTTCTCGCTGGTAACCCCCAGCACCTTAAACGGTTTGCCCTGGCTGTACTGGTACAACTTTTCAACGTGGGCATTGTGGCGTTTGCAGAACGGACACCAAGTGGCCCAGAACACCACGACGACTGGCAATCCGGTCCACTTGGCCGGGCCGTCGCCATGCTCGTCCAGCAAACGCAATGCAGACCAGTCAATCGGGGCCGCCAGCGTGGTGGAAGAAGCCATGGCAACCTTGAGGGGCGACGCCAGTGTGACGGTCGCGCCTGCCAATACTTGTCGGCGCGACCACCCTACTCGGACACCGGTTTGTGGTTTCATTGGTCGCCCTGCTGTTCCATAAGCAAGTAGGTGTTGTAGGCGTTCATGCGATTGGCGGCGCGAAACAAGGGCATGCCACTAAATCGGGACCAGTCAGCCTTCGCATAGGCTTCTTCAAAGGGCTCCAGGTTGCGGGCCGCTGCACCCATGGTGGTGCGCAGGTACGTCAGGTAGTCACGGGTCATGGCCATGTCTGTCATGGGGTCGGTGGACGCCGGACCGTGCCCCGGGATGACGACTTTGGGCTGGTACTGCATCAGTTGCGTGATCGACGCGATCCACAAGCGACTGTCCGCCTGGCCGACGAATGGGATTCGGCCCTGAAAGAACAGGTCTCCCGCAAAAAGCACACCAAGCTGCGGCACAAACACGACCACGTCTTCAGGCGTGTGGGCGGGCCCGGCATGACTGATTTGAAAATCATAGGAGCCCACTTTGAGATGTGTTTGCGGCTGGTCCAGCCACCGGTCGGCTTCAACCAAGTGAGTGTCTGCGTTGATCCATGGCGCCAGTTCCGTGCGACTGGCCTCCAGACGTTTTTTGGCGTTGTCTGAGTTCAGGTATTCGCGCCCTTCTGCATGCGCCCATATGGTGGCACCCGCCGCTTTGAAAGCCTGCAGGCCATAAATGTGGTCTGCGTGATAGTGGGTTGCGATCACATAGCGTACCGGTTGCGGCGTCACCAATTTGATCTGCGCCAACAATTCCTCCGCCAAGGCGGGGGAGCCCAAGGCGTCCACCACCACCACGCCGTCATCGGTTACGACAAAGCCCGCGTTGGAGATGAAGTTGCGGTTCTCCGGGGTACCGAGCGCCGCTTGCCCTTGGACAAACCAAACCCGATCTGCCACTTGCACGGCCTTGAGTTGCGACCCGCCTGCATGGGCCCACCCGCCTATCAACAGCGCGGCCATGAAGAGCAGGGTTTTAGTGATGTTCTGTGTCATGGCGTCTCCAATGCATTGATTCCCGGATGCTGGTCCAGCAGGCGGTCCGTCACCGCGGCCGCGACCCACATGCCTGTCAAGGCCGTGAAGGCGGTGAGTGTGAAGACCGAGGTGCCGGACAACCCTGCCCCCACTGCACAGCCGCCCGCGAGCATGCCGCCAAACCCCATGCACATGGCGCCAATCAGGTAGCGACGCATGCCTGCGCCGCCTTGAAAGCCTTCGAGCTTCAACTCACCAAACAAGGCGGCTGAGAGAAACGCACCCAGGAAAACGCCAGGCACCAGTCCCAAATCAAAAGTCAGCGGTTTATCGGTGGTGAACAGCACGCGCGACAGAACGTCGGCAGAGGGGCCGGTAAAGCTCAGTGATTGAACGGGATGCGGGTCAAACGACACGAGGCTGATGGCGTAAGTGGCCCACCATGCGCCCGCAATGGTCAGCCCGACACCAATGGCACCCGCCCAGGCCCATGGGGCCACGCGTTGGCGCCGCGCCCAGATGACGGCGGCTATCAGCCACACCAGACCGAAGCCGATGGCGCCAACGTGTCCGATGCCACTGCGTGCAAGGATGTCTCTGGAGGTGCCGCCATCCACCGTCCACCACGCGGAAATGGCTTCGCGCACGGGCGCCAAAATACCGGTCCAGGCCGCTTGGGCCGCCACCGCGAACACCAACCCCGACATCAACGCGCGCAGATTGCCTTGGGCGGCCAACACCAGAAGCCGGCTCGAACACCCCCGCGCCAGAATCATGCCTACGCCAAACAGCATGCCGCCCACTGCGGCACCGGACAGGCTGCCGCGGGCCGAAATTTGTCTCGAAACGCTGGCATCAAACCATCCCCATTGCGCCAAGATTTGTGTGGCCAATATGGCGGTGGAAAATGCAAACAGCCAAACCGTGAGCTTGCCGCCACCATGGTTACGCGAGAACTCAATCACCGCGGAGCGCAGACAAAACCGGGACCGTTGCGCCAAAAACCCAAACAGTGAACCGACCAGCAAGCCGGTCAATGCCAACGCAGATCCTTCCCCAATGGACTCAACACCGCGTTCTAAAAGCTGGAGCGACATGCAAGCCTTTCAGGCGACTGATCGGCTAGGGCCGTATGTAGGCATAACCCTGCAACTGCAGCTTGGTCAGCCGCACGACCCCCGATGGAGTGAATTCCGCGTCCAAAATAAACTGTTCGCGCTTGAGATCGCGCAATTTCAGCGTGATTTCGCACACCTCAAATCGCACGCCTCGTCCCAGCAGGGCAGACACTGGCCCTGCGAAATCGCTGCCGTTTTTGTCCTTCGCGCCTTCCATTAAAAAGTCGACGCCATCGCCAATGGCAACGACCACGATTTTTGCGGTCGGATCGGTATCGAGGTGGTTGCGAACACTGCGCAGGCCAGCCAGCGCCTGCGACTCTGTTTCACTGATGTGATAGACCACCTTGTCCTGGCTCCAGGCCAAGCCAGAGACCAATAGCGCGCACACAATGGCAAATAACCTGAAGCATTTCATGAGAACTCCTTCGGTGTGAAACATGGCCAGCCGCTCAATCAGTTTCAGTTGCGGGCCAATCCAGGGTTGCCCGCCATACCCAGCAGCGTTGGCGTGTTGATGGTGCGCGCTTTCACGTGTCCACCGGGCTGGGACTTGAGCCAAGTCTCAACAACGTCCCAAATCGGTTTGTTGCCGGGTGCCGTGCGGGCTGCTTCGGCAACCGGCGCCCATCCAGCCACCTTGTAGGTTTTAGAGGCCTCCAATGGCTTGCCGGCGACCGTCAACCGGGTGATGCGCTGCCCCATCTTTTGAGCGGGCTCACAGGTGTAGGAAAGACCGCCGACGCGCACCATGTCACCACCCTGTTGGTAATAGGGATCCGGGTTGAACAGGTTGTCGGCCACATCTTCCAGAATCGTCTTGATGGACTCACCTGTCATGGTGGTCAAGGTGGCGTACGGGTAGGTAATGGCCAGTTGGTCCATCATCAATTCGCGGGTAATCGTGTCGCCCGGCAACAGCGTGGTACCCCATCTGAAGCCCGGACTGAGCGCGATGTCGGCGCCTTGCACATCCATCAACGCATCGCACACCAGTTGGTCCCAGCTGCCATTGAAGTTGCCGCGTCGGTACAGCAGGCCATCTGTCACTGCCAGTTTTTCAGCCAATTGGCTGGCGTAAGGCAGACGGATTTTTTCGATCAACGCGGTCATGGCCGGGTCGGCGGGAATCTGATTGGAAAACACGGGCAACAGGCGATAACGGAAGTCACTCACACCGGAGCTGCCGACTTCAAAATCCATCACACCCAAGAACTTGCCATTGCTTCCCGCGTTGGTGACCAAGGTCTTGCCGCCAGCGTTGCTCACCGGCACGGCGATGGGTACACCGTCATGGGTGTGGCCGCCAAAAATAGCGTCGACACCGCGCACGCGTGAGGCCATTTTCAGATCAACATCCATGCCGTTGTGCGACAGCACGACGACCAACTTGGCGCCCTTGGCGCGAACTTCGTCAACCATTTTTTGCAGGTTGTCGTCCTGAATGCCGAAGGTCCAGTCCGCCACCATGTAACGGGGGTTGGCAATCGGTGTGTAGGGAAAGGCCTGGCCAATGATGGCGACCGAGACCCCGTTGATTTGGCGCAAGGTATAGGGCTTGAACACCGGGTCGCCAAAGTCATTGGTCTTGATGTTCTGGGCAATAAAGTCAATCGAACCGGCAAAATCTTTCTCGACAATTTCCTTGACGCGCTCCATGCCGTAGGTGAATTCCCAGTGCCCGGTCATCACGTCCACACCCAGTAGTTTGGAGGCGTCAACCATGTCCTGTGCCTGGGTCCACAAGGAAGTGGCGGACCCCTGCCAGGTGTCACCACCATCGAGCAACAGCGCGCCAGGTCGACTGCCCTTGAGTTGCTTGACCAGGGTCGCAAGATGGGCGAAACCACCGACCTTGCCGTAACGGCGAGCCGCTTTGGCAAAGTCGATGTTCGTGAACGCGTGGGCTTGTGCCGTGCCGGGTCGGATACCGGCGGCCTTGAGCAACTGTTCACCCACCAAATGGGGCAACTGGCCCTGCATGTCACCCACGCCCATGTTCACGCTGGGTTCCCGAAAATGGATCGGCATCAGCTGCGCATGGCAGTCCGTCATGTGCAGCAATGACACATTGCCAAACGACGGAATGTCGTACAAGCCTTTCTGTGCCGTGGCCGCATCGGCATTGGCAAAACGACTCAGCGGCAGGCCCGCCGCCGAGGCAGCGCCCAGCAGCTGGATGAATTCACGTTTGGAAAGGTTCATGACGAGGCGACCTGTTGGGCTCAGTGGTTAACGGGCGACTTGGGGTCCAGCAACAGTGCCATCAGGTCCTTCATCTGTGCTTCGTCCAGCAAGCCAGCGTGGCCAAAGCGGGGCATGTGGGAACACGCGTTGGTGGCTCTCGGGTTGTAAATCTTGCCCCAGGTGTATTCGACAATAGGACGCGACTGCTCGCTTTGCACGTCGCTTACACCGCGGATTTTTCCGTACTGGTAGAGGCTGGGGCCAATGGTTCCGAACGAAATTTCTTCCTTGGTCACCTGATGGCAGTTCAAACAATTTCCGCCGTTGGCGCTGGTCGCGGCAGAACTGTCTGTCCAGGTCATGCCCCGGCCGTTTTGGGCCAGTTTTTCGCCCTCGCGCCAGTCACCAATGAACTTCCCGTCGGCTGGATAACGAACGGTTTTCATGGCCTCTTTCTCAATCGACTGGGCCACGTCTGCTGACACGTCTGCGGCCATCGCCTCGGAACAAGCCGCGTTCGCAGCGTCCTGCACCAAACGATCGGTCTTGGCGATGCCTTCGTCCCGGAACGAACCGCGCATCATCTCGGACAGCATGGCGCCATAGTCCGGGCTGGTCGCCACCGACGCGCAACCGGCCAGCGCAATGACTGCCGCACCCAAAGCAATAGTTTTTGACTTCATGACAGGATTCCTTTAGCGTTTGAGGGCGGGTGCGATGGACTCGGCACCTTTGGCGTTGACGCCCATAAAGACGCCCAGCGCCACGGTGACATCTGACGCGAACCCGGGGTAGGGAAAACGTTGCTGGCGGAAACAGTCGTTCAAACGCTGTTGCATGCCCCACATCTGCCCGTTGCTCAGGCGGTAGGCTGGCCAGGCGGCAAAGCCCACCCCGTCACCCGGGTTTTCGCTCAGGTTGGGCAGGTCCTGCATGCGGATGCGTTTGTCCGATTGACCGTGACAAGACGCACAGGAAAAATCATGCGAACCAGCCCGGTAGTAAAACGCGCGCTTGCCCAGTTCAAAGAACTTTTTCTCTTCACTGTGAGCCTGGGGCAGATTGAAACGCAGACCCTTGGATTCGGCTGAAATCCAGGCCACCAGCGCGGACATATTGACTTGTTCACCCTTGCCGAACGGTGTATTGGCAATCGCTTTGGCGTCAAAACCTTGCAAGGTCTCCATGCAGGTCAGCAGCCGCGATTCCAAGTCTTGCATCTTGGCAGTGTCCGCAAACCAGCGCGGCAATTCAACGAAAGCCCCTTTGACGACGCCCGGCCCTTTGCCCAAGTTGCATTGCTCCAAGGTAGCGGCCTTCGGTCCCCGTTTGGTTGTCCATAGCCCCTCACCCTTGGCCTCATAGAGTTCAGCGGGATTGCCGTCCGCCAGCATGGCGCGGTATTCATTGATGGCGTCCGTTGCCGTTTTTGACTGCGCAAATACTGACGTGGACATGGCGCAAGCCACGATGAACAAGAGTTTGAAGGGTGTTCGCATGGTCGTCCTCCTTTAGGAAACAGTGGCTTCGTCAGTGCGCTTGTCGCCTTTGTTGTCAGTCCAGGATATGGTGACTTTGTCACCTGCCTTAGCACCCCGAACGTTGAATTGCAGGAACGGGTTTTTGGCCACAGAGGGGCCCCACTGCGCGGTCATCACGGTCTTCCCGTTCAGAGCCGCGACCACCTCCTGGATGTGCCAGGCGGGAATGATTTTGCCGGCGCCATCTTTGCGTTGCCCGGTCTCCATTTCATGACTCATCAGCACGCGGATGGTTGCCTTGTCACCTGTTGCCTGTGCACGGATGCGCATTGGATCTGCCATATTGTTCTCCTGAATTTGTGATGGATTGGAACGATGCTGAGCCCGGGATTAGCCGCCACAACCGCCCAAGGTGACTTTGATTTCCTTGACCGCGTAAAGCACTTTGCCGTCAGCCATCATGGCAACAGCAAACACGTTGGAGGACTGTCCCATCTTGACTCGCGTCAGAAAATTGGGGTCCACCGCCTCGGTGACATCGAACATGGCGGACAACATGGTCGGATTTTTTTCAACCAGAAGCAGCAGGCGCTTGACCCCTGGCAGCGTGGTGGAGGTGCCCACCGGAACGACTGCTCCGTTTTCGGCGATGTCGGGACCGGTGATGGTGACGTCCTTGCTCTCGGCCGGGGTGCCGCCCCCTAAGGCCTTCATGAGATCCCCCATGTTTTTGGCCTCGAAAGCCGCGGCGTTATAGCCCGCGACCTGGGCCTGCGCGGCTTGGGGCAACAGGCCCAACGTCGCCAACATGGCGGTTAATTGGGCGGATTGTGAAAGCACTTCTCTACGGTTTTTCATCAAGTTCTCCTGGGTCACTGAATGCATCAATTGGATCGGGTGGAAAGGCACGGAAAGGGTCGTGGGCGCACGGGCATCGTGCTCAGTTGGGTGCGCCGGCCATCACCCACTTGGCAATCGCGGTGGCTTCTGCATCCTTCAAGCTTTGGCTCGGCATGGGAATGTTTCCCCAGACCCCGGCGCCGCCCGCACGAATTTTTCCTTCGAGGTAGGTCACGGCGTCAGCGCGGCCTTCGTATTTCTTGGCAATTTCCCGGAAGGCCGGTCCCACAATGCGGGCGTCCACGCCGTGGCAGGCGACGCAGCTGTACGTTTTGGTCAACGCGATGGCAGAGGCCGAAGCTGTTTTGACAGCGGGTGCGGGCGCCGTTGACGAGCTGCTGGTGACGACCCGGGCCTGAGCCAGCGTGGTCGCAGGCGCCAACGTGGTGTTGACGCCGTGTTGCGCACCCACCAATCGGTTTTGCTCCGCCAGGTTGCCATGGGCGTTGCGCGCGAAATCTGGCAAGGACGATTTGATCGCGACGTCCGTGTTGCAATCTTTCATGCACGCCACGGCTTTGACGTCAGGCTTGCCCCCATTGCCGATCAATTTTCCAGGCCACAGACCATGGTCGGTTGTCATGCCGTTGCGATTGGGCAAGAGTTTTTGCACCTGCTCCATGTTGGTATTGGAAAGTACCAGGTCATCCGGCACGATGCTGCCCAGATTGAGCAAGTAGGCCACCACGGCATAGACTTCATCCGTGGTCAGGGATTTGGGTGCTGTCCATGGCATGGCACGGTTGATGTAGTCCCACAAGGTGGACAGGGTGGACGCCTTCATCAAGGTCGTGCGCCCGGGGTACGCTGGGTCGTTCAGGCGCTGGACATGACCACTCTTGATATCTTCAGCCGTGGTGCCGCCCACTAGCGGAGAAAAGGTCTGGTTGCTCTCGCCAAACACACCGTGGCAACTGGCACATTTGCCTTCCCAAACCACCATGCCCTGGGCGACCGATCCCTTGCCTGCGGGAAGTCCTTTGAAATCGGGGCGGACATCAATGTCCCACGCTGCGACCTCTTGCGGTGTCGCGGCCCGCCCGACGCCGGCGAAAGAGGTGTCACCCAACGCATTGAAACTGAGCAGCGCCCCCAGGCACGCCACGCTGGTCGCCGCGCGGTTGCGCATCGGCTTAAGAGATCTGAACATTTTTCACCTCGCCGTTTTCCTGCACCAGCCAGGTCTGTATCGCGTTGTTGTGGTAGATCGAACGTGTTCCGCGTACGGCACGCAGTTGGCGCTTGTCGGGTTGCACATAACCGGTGTCATCCGTGGCCCGGCTTTGGATAAGCGCAGGTTTTCCATCCCACACCCAATCCAGATTGAAGCGGGTCAAACACTTGCTCAACACCGGCGTCTCCAGCCGTGCCTGGCGCCAGTTGCGTCCGCCGTCTACAGACACATCGACCCGGGTTACCTTGCCGCGACCGGACCAGGCCAGGCCGCTGACGTTATAAAAGCCTTGGTCCATCAGCAATTGACCGCCAGACGGTGTGGTCACCACGCTCTTGCATTCCTGGGTGCTGGTGTATTGGCGATGCTGACCAGAAGGCATGAGGTCCACATAGTGAATGGCCTCGTCCTTGGTTCCGTAGGGCTGGTCGCCCACTTCAATGCGCCGCAGGTATTTCACCCAGCTGACCCCCTGAACACCGGGCACCACCAACCGCAAGGGGTAGCCGTTCTCAGGGCGCAGCATTTCGCCGTTCTGCCCATAGGCGACGATGACCTCACCGCTTTCCACCAACTCCATGGGCACGGTGCGGGTCATGGAAGAGCCGTCAGCCCCTTCGGCCAGCACATAACGGGCGCGCTTGTAGTCCACACCAGCACGGTCGAGCAAGAGCTTGAGCGGCACGCCGGTGAACTCACTGCAACTGAGCATGCCGTGGGTGTATTGGCAGGTGGGCACGGCCACATTGCCCCACTCCATGCCGGTATTGGCACCGCACTCGATGAAGTGAAACCGACTCACCGACGGCAGTCGCATGAGCTCGTCCATGGTGAACACCATGGGCGTGCGCATGATTTTTTCGTCAGAGCCGTTGAGCATCAAGCGGTGCTTGGAGGGATCAATGTCCCACCAGCCTTGGTGGTGGCGCTCAAAATGCAGCCCGCTGGGGGTCACGATGCCAAACAGCGACTGCAAGGGTGCAAACGAGACTGAGGCCTGTGTGGTTTGCGTGAGGCCCGGGCTGGTGCGCCGCTGCACATTGCCCTCGAAGGTGGACGGCTTGCCGTAGCCGTCATTGGCGACCGGTCGACCCAAACCACGCGAGTGCTCCGGCAGGTTGAGGATATTGGCGTCACCAGCGCGGCTGGCCGCGGCGCCTGACTGGGCCATGGCGGGGGCCGCAGCAGCCATGCCCGCAGCGGCAAATGCTTTGCGAAGAAAGTCCCGCCGCGCAGTGGCCGGCGCTTTAAAGACATGCTGAACGTCTTGCGGGGCAAGAAAATTTTCAGGGGCCTTGACCAGACGTCCTGCTTGGAAATTTTCTGAATTTATCTTATTCATATTGGCTAATATAAATAGATACTGATATTTGCAATATAGGGCAAACCCTGCAGTCGACGCGCTGCGCTACAGTGCGCGAATGCAATTTCCACTCAATCCTCAAGACGCCACCCAAGCGGTTATTTGGGGCGGCCTCGTGTTGGGGTTGGTACTGGGTGCAATCGCCCAGGTGTCGCGCTTTTGCACCATGGGAGCATTGGCAGACTGGTTCACCTACCGGGGCACCAGCCGTCTGATGATGTGGGCGTTGGCGGTGGCCGTGGCGGCTGCGGGGTCTTTGTTGTTGATGCAAGCCGGCCTGCTGGACGCCACTCACACCCTGGCGTGGAGCAACCGCTTTTTGTGGTTGTCCTATCTCGTGGGAGGCACCTTGTTTGGGATTGGCATGGTGTTGGCCTCTGGCTGCCCGCAGCGCAATCTGGTGAAGCTTGGCAGCGGCAGCTTGAAAGCCCTGGTGACGCTCTTGGTGGCCGGCGTCACGGCGCAAATGACACTGCGCGGCGTCTTGTCTGAAGTGCGGGTGAACCTGCTGGACCCGGCCAGCATGGTGTTGGCCTTTCCACAAGACTTGGGCTCGATCCTGGCCCATGTGTCGGGCATGGGTGCAGCGGCATTGCGGTGGTTGGTACTTGCCGCCGTGCTGGCGTTGTCAGCACCGTGGTGCTGGAAAAACCGCCACAGCATGGAGCGCCAGCAATGGCTGGCCGGCGGTGCGATTGGCCTGCTGGTGGTACTCGCCTGGTGGCTGACCGGCTACGTGGGGTACATACCGGAGCACCCCGAGACGTTGGAGGCCCTTTGGGCGGGCACCTACTCACACCGTCCGGAGGCGTTCACATTTGCGGCGCCCATTGCGCATAGCCTGGATTTGCTCACCCTGTGGACTGACGTCAACAACACGCTGAGCTACGGTGTCATGGTCAGCCTGGGCACCTTGCTGGGCAGTGCTGTGCTGGCGCTGGCCCGCAAAGAATTTCGCATCGAGTCGTTTCAAAATTCCCGAGACATGCTGAACCACTTGGCTGGCGGCGCACTGATGGGATTTGGGGGGGTCACCGCCATGGGCTGCTCCATCGGCCAGGGCGTGAGCGGCTTGTCGCTGCTGTCCGCCGGGGCTTGTCTTGCGGTCTCGGGCATCGTCTTTGGCACGTGGCTGGGCTTGCGTTTTCAGACTTGGCAAATGGAGCGCAACACGCCGTAACAGATCCGCTAGCGTCGCTCCGTTCTGAAAAATAGCAGTCAAATTGACCGCCAGCGCAGGCGGAATAAGCGCAATACGCTATCAATACAATAGCAACTCGCAACCACCTGGGTGACGCGCACTGCAGGTGCGCGAATTGTCAGGCTGGGACTCGTCCGCCTGACATGGCCGCAGCGAATCTGGCGGCCCAATCACGGTGC
Organism: uncultured beta proteobacterium; assembly: GCA_963781205.1. GTDB lineage: Bacteria > Pseudomonadota > Gammaproteobacteria > Burkholderiales > Burkholderiaceae_C > Rhodoferax. Next base: position 46,554 of record CAWAFG010000010.1, read on the forward strand.
TTGGGCGTGTCTTGATTCGCACCGCGCGACGTCGTCGTTGAGCCCAACAATCACCCAATGAAGCCCGAAAGTAGTCAATGAACTACATTGAAGGGGTCTCACGGTCGTGCAACGCGGTCGTTTTTTCTCCTTTTTGACTCAACCTGGGTTCCTCATGGCACAACTCTCCCCCGCTGGCATCCGTGCCGTACAAGACATCGCCCAGCGCCACGGCTTCAGCTTTGATGCCGTGCAAAGCATGCTCATCTCGGTGATCAATGGCAATGGCAGCATGGCGCAATTCAGTCACCCGGAGTTCGGGGGTTCCGGCCAGTGGATGCAAGGGGGCATGACCATGGTGGGTGACATGTTCAACGGCTACCTCAAGGGTCGGGTCGACAACCTGTGTTCCGAGTTGTCCCGTTTGATCCAGAACCAGCCCGAATTGATGCGCACCGGCAGCTTCCAGAGCCAGACCCAAAACGGCAACACGTCTTACAACAGCTTCGGGGGCGGATCTGGCGAGAACACCAACGCCAACAGCCTGTTTGTGCCGGCACCGGTACAGGCCAACTGGTGGGGCCCGGACTTGAAGTGGCCGAACAGCTCGGGCGGGCAAAACGGCATGCGCTACGCCTGGTTTTCCCAAGCGCGTCGCCTCGCCATGGAAGTCAACGGGCAAGTCATCATTTACGACACGCTGGACCATCACATTGGCGGCGTCTCGCAGCAGCAAAGCGGCGGCTACTCGGTGACCTTTTCCAGTCAATACGGTTATGTGGATTTGTCGAGTTTGCCGGTGGTCAGCATCAATGGTCTGCCGCCCCTGGCGCCGACGCCACCCCCACCCGCGCCCAGTTACAACAACAATCAGAGTGGTTTCGTACCCGCCAACACATCAGGGACCTCTTCGGCCAGTTCCCACGATATTTTTGCCAGCATTGAAAAACTCGCCGCTCTGCAAAGCCGTGGCTTTTTGACCGAGCAGGAATACGCTGATAAAAAAGCGGAGCTACTGAGCCGTCTTTGAAGTTTTAGGCGACCCAGCTTTGCTGAGAAGCGGTTCTCATAAGGTTGTGGGCGGCCATTCACGGTTGTTTGGCAGTGAGGCGGCACCAGCAGGAGCGAATCACGCCCCTTGCCAGTCCGTCGAGTGCGCCAGCGCACAGACGCAGAGGGTCATCAGGGCTATCGTGGCAGGTGGGAGGCCTGCGAGTCGCCCGTGTCTTTTGAACAACCGATGAGGTAGCACGATGAACAAAGATCAAGTGAAGGGTACTGTCAAAGAAGTGGCCGGCAAGGTGCAGGCGCAAGTCGGCAAGGTCGTTGGCAATACGGCGCAAGAGGTTAAGGGGCATATCCGGGAAGCCGAAGGCAAAGCCCAGCATCTTGTTGGCGACGCGAAGACAAAGCTCAAGAATGCGACCCATAAGCTATGAACATGAATGTGATGGCGCCCACCCCGGCCGGTGGTCAGGAATTCAGGGTCGATTGCTTGCTCACCTATGAGGTAAAAGGCACGACTGACTTCGTGTTTCAGATTCACGCGCTCAATGGGCGTGACCAGATCGTGTTGTCCGAGTCGCTGACCCTGACGCCACCCATGCCCGTGCCCGCGCATATCTACAACGACCCGACGGAATTGCACCGCTGCACGCGGTTGCAAGTGGCGTCGGGGGTCTTCCAATTGCACTACCAGGCCCGCGTGCTGCGCACCATCGAAGCCGATGACCTGAACGCCAGCGAGGTGCCGATCTGGCAATTGCCCGACGAGGTGCTGCAGTACCTGATGCCAACGCGTTACTGCGAGTCTGACTTGCTCTCGCACGCCGCACAAAAGCTGTTCGGCGGCATGCCACCCGGACACGCGCGCGTGAATGCCATCTGCGACTGGATTCACGCCCATATTGACTACCAGGTTGGCACCTCGACGGCCACGACCACCGCACGCGACGTGTTCACGCAGCGCGCCGGTGTATGCCGCGACTTCGCCCACTTGGGGGTGACCTTCTGCCGTGCGTTGAACATCCCTGCGCGGCTGGTCGCGGGCTATTCAAACTTCGCCACGCCGCCGCCCGACTTTCACGCTGTTTTTGAAGCCTATCTGGGTGGGCGATGGGTGATTTTCGACGCGACGCGCATGTCGGATCTGGACGGCCTGGTGCGCATTGCCAGCGGACGGGATGCCAAGGACGTCGCCTTTGCGATGATTTATGGACCGGCCACGATGACCTCGATGAACCCCACCGCGACACCGGTGCAATGAACACGGGTGACCACGTTGTGAGAGCAAACATCCGTGGCGTCTTTCGGAGCAACACCAAACCCAGTAGGGGTTGAAGCGGCCCAGTTCTGTGGACCGACTTTGATACTGATGACGATGCGCACAAGGTGACCCACAAAGTCGACCCACGTTGACAAACCTTGGTTTTCAACCTCGTATTGACGATGAAAATCGGGCGCTAACCCAGGCTGAACATGCGGGACAAGCTATCAATAACGGAGCAAACATCCTCCGACGATCAACCCGGATATCCCGCACCCGACCATCGCCGGGCTGCGCTACAACCTTAGTAGAGACCCATGCCGCCATTCACCTCAATCACCTCGCCAGTGATGAACGAGGCGCCGGGTGAGCTGAGGTACAGCGCGGCGTTGGCCACGTCTTCAGGCTGGCCTTCGCGGCGCATTGGTGTGCGTTCGACCCCGGCGGCGCGGCCTGCAGGTGTGTTGAAGTCGTCGTGAAAGCGGGTGGCAATCAGGCCGGGGGCGATGGCGTTGACGCGAACACCTTGTGGGCCCACTTCTTTGGCCAGGGCGCGGGTGTAGGTCAGCATGGCGCCTTTGGCCGCGCCGTAATGGCTGGCACCGGGGCCGCCACCGTCATGGCCGGCCAGGGACGACATGATGACGATGTTGCCGGAGCCACGCGGCAGCATGTGGCGCAGCGCTTCGCGGCAGCTCAAAAACACGCTGGTCGAGTTGAGCGACATGGCTTTGTTCCAGAATTCCAGTGTCATGTCGACGCATTTCACGCGCTCGATGAGTCCACCGGTGTTGGCCACCAGGCAGTCCACCTTGCCAAACTTGGCCACGGCCTGCGCAAACGACTGGGCCACAGCGACTTCATCATTGGCATCTGACTTGACAGCCATCACACGCTCACCCAACTCAGCGACAAGGGCTTTGGCCTCGGCTTCGCTGGACCAGTAGGTGAAAGCCACGTTGTCACCCCGTGCCGCGTGGGCGCGCACGATGGCTGCGCCAATGCCAGAAGCGCCGCCTGTGACGAAGGTGGTTGAATTAGATTGCGTCATGCAAGTGTTCTTTCCAAAGTTTTAGTTATTGACCCGGCCCCATGCCGCGGTCGATTCACGAACGACCAGCTCGGGCTTGAACACCAGTTCATGCGCGGGCTCGTCATTGTTTTTTAAACGGGCCAGCACGCGCTCCACGGCGGCGTTGGCCATCTCTTGCATCGGTTGCCTCACCGTGGTGAGCCCGGGGCTGAGGTAGGTCCCCAGAAAAATGTCGTCAATGCCGATGACCGACACGTCTTCAGGCACTCTGCGCTTGCATTGGCGCAGCCCGGCCAGCAGACCGATGGCCAGCATGTCGTTCATGGCAATGTAGCCAGTGGCTTGCGCGCCTTCAGCATGAAGCGCCAGACCTGCGGCGCGCCCCAGTTCTGCCATTTCCATTTCGGTCTGGCCCGGCGTCACGTCTCGAACATGGCTCGTAAATTTGACCTTGTGAAGGGCGCACGCATCCCGCGCCCCTTCAAGCCGCGCAATTCGACTCACTGAGCGCAACGGGGCGGACACGTACACAATTTCACGGTGTCCTAGCGAAATAAGGTGTTCAGCAGCCATCGCACCGGCCTGCAGGTTGTCCAGGCTGACGTAGTCCATGGTCAAGGGTGCAAACTGTGCCGTGCGGTCGAAGCTGACCACGGCCAGCCCTTTGCTGATCAACGGGGCCAAGTGCTCCTGGGCCTGCAGGGAGGAGCCCAGAATCACCCCCTTGACGCCCTGAGACATGAGCGCTTTCGCGTAGGCTTGTTCCCGCTCTGCGCTACGTTGTGTGTTGCACAGCATCACGCCGTAGCCGTTTTTAATGGCGGCCTCTTCTGCCCATCGCGCCAGCGCGCCAAAGAAGGGGTTGGCAATGGAAGGCACCAAAAGGCCGATCATCGCGATGTGCCCGGTTTTCAAGCGCCTGGCCAATTGATTGGGCCGGAACTCCAGCTCAACCATGGCTTGTTGAACCCGCTCCAGCGTCTGCGCCCGCATGCGGGCGTGACGGCCGTTCAGAACATTGGAGACGGTGCTGATCGACACGGCTGCGCGCCGTGCCACATCTTCAATGGTGGCGGTGGTGCTTTTGGACACAGATTTCAAACTCCCATCAGTCTCGGCAGCCAAAGTGAGATAGCGGGCACGTAGGTCACGAGCAACAAGACTGAAAACAGGATGATGAAAAAGGGCCACATGGACTTCACTACCTGCTCAATCGGGAGCTTGGCCACCGCGCTACCCACAAACAATACCGCCCCCACTGGCGGCGTGATCAAGCCGATGCCGAGGTTGACCAGCATGATCATGCCGAAGTGTACGGGGTCGATACCAATGGAGGTAATGACGGGCAACAGAATCGGGGTCAGGATCAGGATCAACGGCGCCATGTCCATCAAGGTGCCCAAGACGAGCAACATGACATTGATCAGCCCCAAAATCACGTAGCGGTTGTCACTCAAAGAAGTCATGGCAGTGGTGATCTTCAGCGGGATCTGCATCAAGGTCATGATGTAGCCAAAGCTGGCCGCAAATCCAATCAGAATCATGACGATGCACACCGTTTTGACGGTGCGGTGCATCAGTTTGGGCAGGTCACTCCATTTGTAATCCCGGTAAACAAACATGGTCACAAAAAAGGCCCACAGCACAGCAATGGAGGCCGATTCGGTGGCGGTGAACACGCCCGACAGAATGCCGCCCAGGATGATGAACATGGTCATCAAGCCCCACAAGGCATCGGTACAAATGTGCAGCGCCTCGCGCATTGGAATCGTTCGCCCCTTGGGGAAGTTCTTCTTGCGCGCAACGTACAGACAATAAATGCACAAGCTCAAGCCCAGCAGCAAGCCCGGCAGCACACCGGCCATGAACAGCGCGGCCACAGACACCGAACCGCCCGCTGCCATCGAATAGATGACCGCGTTGTGGCTGGGCGGAATCAGGATGGCCTGAACCGAGCCGCTGACGGTGACGGCGGTGGCAAAAGAACGCGGGTAACCGTTTCTTTCCATCTCGGGAATCAGTACCGAGCCAATCGATGCGGTATCAGCCACAGAGGAGCCGGAAATGGCACCAAAAAACGTGGATGCCAGGATGTTGACCAGCGACAAGCCGCCCCGCACAAAGCCCACCAACACGCCGGCAAAGGCCACCAGCCGGCGCGCCATGCCGCCCTCGGCCATGATGGCGCCCGCCAGCACGAAGCAAGGTATGGCCAACAGGGAAAACTTGTTCACACCGCTGGCCATTTGAATGGTCACGGCGTCCAGCGGCAGATCAATCCACCACGCACCAATCACGGCCGACAAGCCCAGTGCGAACGCCACCGGCATACCAACCAACATGAGAAAGGCAAAACTGCCCAGGAGTACAAACGCGTCCATGTCAGAGAGCCTCGTTGATGGGTTGTGAGGGCTCATGGTCATACGTGACCACGGCGCGGTTTTTCTGTGAGCCGAAGAAGATGTTTTCCAACACAAACAACAGCGTTAAAAAGCTGCCGATAGGAAGCGGCATGTAGGTGACGCCCACAGCCAACCACGGCAGCTCCGCCAGACCTTGGCGCATCATCTCCATGGACAACTTGCCACCCCAGATCATGACGAACAGGCAGATGGCAATCATCAGCAAATCGACCAGCTTTTCGCACAGATACCGTGCCTGCTTGGGCAGCATGTTGGTGAGCATTTCAACGGCGATATGACCGCCCGCCCGGTAAGTGGCGGCGGCCCCAAAAAAGGTAAAAATCACCATGAGCAGCACCGCAAAGGGCTCAGGCCAACTGGAACCCGCGCCGAGCACATAGCGTGCAAAGATGCCCCAGGGAATGATCAAACTCATCAAGAGAATGGCAATGCCTGAAATCCAAATACACCCTAAATAGACGGTGTCAAGCCAACGGTGAATTTTTTCTGTCATGGTGTGTCCTGCAGCCTCAGGGGCTGACGAGAAAGAAAACGGGCTCGACCGGTTGGCCGAGCCCGTTCGGGCGATGGTTTACTTGACCGCTTCAATCCGCTTGATCAAGTCGGCGAACTGCACACCGTACTTGGCGCGCATGGGTGCTGTTGCGTCATAGAAGGGCTTTTTGTCAAGCGTCACAAACTGGATGCCATAGGCTTTCAGCTTGGCGGTGTAATCACCAACCGATTTGTCCCACAGCGCGCGCTGCTCCATCTGCGCCTCGCGTGAGAACTTCAGCACCATCGCCTGCTCGTCCTTGCTCATCTTGTCCCAGGTGACCTTGGACATCACGAACAACTCGGGGATGATCAGGTGAGTGGTTTGCGAGTAGAACTTCGGCCCGGCGGTGTACTGGTTGCTGGCGAAGAAGGTGGGGGGATTGTTCTCGGCGCCGTCAACCACACCGGTCTGCAGGGCACTGAAGGTGTCACCGTGACCCATGCTGATGCCGTTGCCGCCCATCGCGTTCATCATCTCGATGAACATGGGGTTGCCCATGACGCGAATCTTCTGGCCCTTCAAGTCGTCAGGTGATTTGATTGGGTTCTTGGTGTACATGCTGCGTGAGCCGCTGTCCATCCAGCCCAGGCCAACCAGACGAGCCGAGCTGGCGGTGATCTTGTCCAGAATTTCTTTGCCGATGGGGCCGTCGATCACGGCACGCATGTGGGCCTCGTCGCGGAACAAGAAGGGCAAATTGAACACATTGACGTCTGGCACCACAGGGCCCATCGGGCCAAGCGAGATGCGGGCAATTTGCAAGGCACCAATCTGCGCCTGCTCAATCATTTCTTTCTCGCTGCCCAGCACGCCACCGGGGAACATCTGCCATTTGTATTTGCCATGGGTGGCAGCTTCCAGCTTCTTGCCCATGTTTTCCAGGGCCACGACGTTGGGATATCCGGCTGGCTGCACATCGGACATCTTCAAAGTGGTTTGGGCCATCACGATGGCCGGCAAGGTGAGTGCAGCGCAAAGGGTGGCGCGACGCAACGTTTTCAATGAGTTCATGTTTGTCTCCTGGTCTGTTCAAGACGGTTGGCTCGGCTGGGCAAATTCCCGGTATTTCCGGGGGTGGTGATACATCCAAATCGGGTTGGTGTACCGTTTTACTAAGATTAGTGTACCGGTACACCAAATCATTCCTATGAGTATTTACCCTGAACGTTGGCGCCCGTCTGAAGCCCCAGTCTTGCGCAAAATGACCGCCTTTGTGTGCTCTGAACGGCTTGCAAACGAAGGTCAAATGATGCCTATTTCGCAGATCCGACGAGCGTGAGCCGCTATCAATTTTGATGATTGATGCCCATCAATGGCAATCCTCCTGAACGCCTAAGTTGCCTTGCGTCCAAGCAGCCGACCCAGTCGACGCACCAACCCCTGGGCGTCGCGCACGAGGCCATCCGCTGGAAACCAACGACCGAAGCCACGTTGAGCACAATGCCGCCTTCTGCGCGCCCACCGCAAGCAACGCCGAAGTCCCGCTTCATCGCTGTCTTGCTTTCAAATCACGGCCCTATTTTTTGGCGCCGGAAATAAAAAAGCCTTCAAACCAAAAAGGTTTGAAGGCTTTTTAACGACCGACCGGGAGCGCGTCTATCAGGCCGAAGCCGTCCAGTAACCCGCATTGAACGGACTGCTCATGCGCAGCGCCAAAGGCGACACGTCCAAAAGTTTGTCGGTTGGCATCTTCTCACCGGCGTCGGTGGTCAGGTCAATGCCGGGCACAGACGCGCTGCTGCCCTTTGCCTCGTTCGCCCGTTCTGCTTGGCTGGTGTGTGCAGAACGGGCTACAGAAAAGAATAGAAACACCTGAAGGGTATTTTTCGATCCCCCCAGTAGTCCGCGGTGTCACGGAAGATGTCGAGCAATTGCTCGCGTGCTTCCTTGTCAAATTTGACGTTGGCAGGAATGTGCTCCAACACGGCGATAAAGCCTGGCTGAGGGCCCGACTTGTAAACCGGGTCGGTCATGCTGTCATACAGGGCATCAAAATTCTTGCCGCCTTGCGTCACCAGCTTGAACTGCTGGCCAATCAGGTCCATGACGTCCTGTTTGGTCTGAGCCGTGGCCAGATTGGCGTACAGAAAGTGGTGGCCCAAGGCCTGCGCCGATTCCTGTAACTCAGGCACGCGAAAAGCGCGGATGGACTGGACGATATTGGTGCGAATGCCTTTCAGGGGCAATTCAACGGGCGGGCGTTCTGACGCCTCGGCGGCGGCACGTTGCAGTGCTGCATTTTCTTGACTAAGTGACATATTCATTCTCGGCGCGCTTTTCAATAGAAAAATAAACGGTCTCAGGGCACGATCTTGCGAAAACTTTCGTAGTGATCGGCGGTGTAAAAACAGGTATCCGGTGCACGAGGAGGGCCGCCACAGACAATGCGGCGGGCGCCCCGGTGATTCAAGCCAGGTGTTGCGACGGTGTATTCACGGTAGTAGCCCCGGGTTTGCCCGGGCAACAAGCGCTCACGGTTCCCGAAGACCGTGCCATCCTTGTCAAACTTGAATGGCCCACCTTGGGGAATCTGTCGATAGACAGAGGCGCCCTCAGCAGGCAGCTCCGCGATGCTGACCGTGGTCGAACTGTCGACAGAAACCGGCCCTTTAGCCTGCACCCACCAAACAGTAGACGCCGCTGACAGCAACAAGCCGGTCAAAACCGCCTTCAAGCGCCTAGAACCCACCATGAAAAATACTCTCACAACACTCCGGGTTTACCCGGAAATTTCAAGGTCGCTAGTGTCGTGTATTTGCAAACAAAATGCAAGTGATTGCCCATTAAACAGGCAACCCTTGCCCTGTTTATTTTAAGTAAGCGTGTGCCAACTTATGTGCTAGCGCTTACCGAGTGGCGTTTGCGTCTGCCACGGTCAGCGCGGTCATGTTCACAATGCGGCGAACGGTGGTACTGGCCGTCAGAATATGAACAGGTTTGGCAGCGCCCAGCAGCACTGGCCCAATCGCAATGTTGCCGCCCGCTGCGGTCTTGAGCAGGTTGTACGCAATATTGGCGGCATCGATGTTGGGCAACACCAGCAAGTTGGCGTCTCCAATCAAGGAGCTGTTGGGCATCTGGACCGCGCGGGCCGCGCCGTCCAGCGCCACATCACCGTGCATTTCGCCGTCCACCTCCAGCCACGGCGCTTGCTGCTGTAGCAACTCCAGCGTGCGGCGCATCTTGACTGCGCTGGGCATGTTGCTGCTGCCAAAGTTGGAGTGCGACAACAATGCGGCTTTGGGGTGAATGCCAAAACGCAGCATTTCTTCGGCCGCCATCACGGTGATCTCAGCCAATTCTTCTGCCGTTGGGTCGTAGTTCACATGGGTGTCGACCAGGAACACCTGGCGGTTGGGCAACATCAAACCGTTCATGCAGGCGTAAATTTGAACGTCCTGGGGTGTAGACGGACTGCCACCTGCACGCTTGCCAATCACTTGGTCAATGTAGTTCAGGTGCATGGCGGTGGTGCCCCACGTGCCGCAAATCAGGCCATCCACATAGTCTTTGTGCAGCAACATGGCGCCAATCAGCGTCAACCGGCGGCGCAGTTCAATCTTGGCGTATTGGGCTGTCATGCCCTTGCGCTCGGTCATCTGGTGGTAGGTTTGCCAGAAGTCGCGGTAGCGGGAATCCTGCTCAACGTTAACGACGTCGTAATCCAACTCCTCGCGCAGGCGCAGACCAAACTTGGCAATGCGCTGGGCAATGATGGCGGGCCGGCCGATCAAAGTGGGGCGGGCCAAGCCCTCGTCCACCACGATTTGGCAGGCGCGCAGCACGCGCTCTTCTTCACCTTCCGCGTAGGCGACCCGCTTCTTCGCAGCCAGTTTGGCCGCGTTGAAGATGGGCTTCATCACCGTGCCAGACGCGTAGACAAAGCTTTGCAGCTTCTCGCGGTAGGCGTCCATGTCTTGAATGGGGCGCAAGGCCACACCACTGTCAGCCGCTGCCTGAGCAACGGCCGGGGCGATTTTCATCATCAGGCGGGGATCGAACGGCTTGGGGATCACGTACTCAGGACCAAAAGCGAGTTGTTCGCCCAGGTAAGCGGCAGCCACCACTTCGCTTTGCTCGGCTTGGGCCAACTCGGCAATGGCGTGCACGGCGGCGATTTCCATCTCCAGCGTGATGGTGGATGCGCCCGCATCCAGCGCGCCCCTGAAAATGTAGGGAAAGCACAGAACGTTGTTGACCTGATTGGGGTAATCACTGCGACCGGTTGCGATCACGGCGTCATCACGCACTGATTTAATGTCTTCTGGCGATATCTCCGGATTGGGATTGGCCAAAGCCATGATCAAGGGCTTGGCGGCCATCTTGGCCACCATGTCTTTTTTCAGCACGCCACCGGCAGACAGGCCAAGGAAGACGTCTGCGCCTTCAATGACTTCACTCAGGGTTCGCGCTGATGTTTTCTGTGCGTAAACGATCTTATCGTCGTCCATCAGCTCGGTACGCCCCTCGTACACCACACCCGCCAAATCGGTGACATAGATGTTTTCGCGGGGAATGCCGAGTTTGACCAACAGGCCCAGGCAGGCCAGTGCCGCCGCGCCAGCGCCAGAGGTGACCAGCTTGATCTTGGCGGGGTCTTTGCCCACGACCTTGAGACCATTCAGGATGGCAGCGCCCACGCAAATGGCGGTGCCGTGTTGATCGTCGTGAAAGACCGGAATCTTCATGCGCTCGCGCAGCTTGCGCTCTACATAGAAGCAATCCGGCGCCTTGATGTCTTCCAGGTTGATGCCGCCAAAGGTCGGCTCCAACGAGGCAATGATGTCCACCAGCTTGTCCAAATCGTGTTTTTCGTCGATTTCAAGGTCGAACACGTCGATTCCGGCGAACTTCTTGAACAAGACGCCTTTGCCCTCCATCACCGGCTTGGAGGCCAGTGGGCCAATATCGCCCAGGCCCAGCACGGCCGTGCCGTTGGTGATAACCGCCACGAGATTGCCCCGGCTGGTGTATTTGTAGGCGTTATTCGGGTCTTTGACGATCTCTTCACAGGGCGCAGCCACGCCGGGTGAGTAGGCCAGGGCCAAGTCATGCTGATTGACCAACTGCTTGGTGGCGGCAATGGCAACCTTGCCGGGAACCGGAAACTCGTGGTATTCCAGGGCGGCACGGCGCAACTCGGCGCGTTTTTCTTCAGCGTTGATCGATGATGTGGGCATGGGTTCTCCTGAGGCAAGCCAGTATGACCGTAGCGGTGAGATCGCCCGCCGTGAGTCGGATCTGGATTGTAGGCCGCCCCTCCATTTTTCTAGTGGGTGGTAGCGGCTTTCATAATGCGCAATATTTATGAGGATATGCAATCCATGCATGACCCAATGCCGTCAATTTGGCGCCCCTGAGGCCTTGTCAGGCCCCCTGAACCAGCTTGGACTGCTCAGCCCGCCGGGTCGTCGCAGCGCCTGCCAACACAAAACCCAGCACGGCTTGGCGGTCATCCAGGAACTGCCACACCCCGGGCTCGGCAACCGCCCAACGCCCTGCAGTTCCCGGCGCAGGAGGCGCCACCACCAAGGGCAGTGCCGGCGTTTTGATGGCCACCGGCATCAGCGGAAACACCACGGGGGTGGGTTGGCCGGACAGAGTCTGGGCCAGGGCTTTGGCCGCGTGCATGATGGGCATGACATAGGGCATCACGCGCCCACCGGCGTATTGGGCGGCGTCGCCCAACGCGTAAATCTGGGGCGCGCTGGTCTGCAAGCGCTCATCCACGACCACACCCCGCTCGCACACCAACCCTGCGGACTTGGCCAGCGTCAGGTCAGCGCGCAAGCCAATGGCGCTGAGCACCACATCGGCCCGCAGCGTTTTGCCGCTGGAGAGCGTGACCTCCAACTGCTGGCGTGCACTCTCATCCGCCGCCTGCGCGTGGTTGACCGCACTGACCGTGCTGCCAAAGTGCCATTGAACACCCAGGCCGCCAAGTGCGGTTTTCAGCTGCTCACCCGCTTCGGCTGGCAACAATGCGGCCATCGGTCCGGCAGACGGGTCGGCCACGCTCACTTGAAAACCCGCACCGGCAAGGTCATTGGCGAATTCGCAGCCAATCAACCCTGCGCCCATGATCATCACGTGTTTAGGTTGCGCCCCGTTGTCGGCTGACAAGCGAGCATGAAAAGCAGTAAAGTCGTCCAGCGAATTGACGGACAACACCTGGTCTGCCGCGTCGCCTGCCAGCGGCACGCGGATCGCCTGCGCGCCGGTGGCCAGCACCAATTGGCGGTAGGGGTGATCGCCCTGTGATGTGCGCACGACCTGGGCCTGCGCATCAATGCTGGTCACCCCGGTGTGAGGCAACAGCGTCACGTTCTGCGTCGCCGCCATTTTGGCGGCTGCGGTGCTCACCAACTGAGTCGGTGCGCGGCCTTGGGCGAAGGCGTTGGACAAGGAAGGTTTGGCGTAGAAGTCGCCGCTGTCCAGGGTGATCAGCAGCACCGGCGTCTCGGCGTCCAGCTTGCGGAACTCGCGTGCCACGCTCCAACCCGCCAATCCGGCGCCAATGATGATGAGAGACGGTCCGGGGCCAGTCATGATCAGACCTCCACGACTTCGAAGTCGGCTTTGGCCACGCCGCAGTCGGGGCACTCCCAGCTCGCAGGCACATCGGCCCAAAGGGTGCCGGGCGCGATGCCGTCTTCCGGGCGACCGACGGTTTCGTCATAGATAAAGCCGCAAACAATGCAAAGGTAAGTTTTCATGAGGTTCTCCAATAAATATGAGTCATTTCAGGCTCTAGCGCAGGTGGAATATGCGCTAGACGCTATCTAATTAATAGCATTAGAAGGGTTAGGCCGTGACTTTGGCCAACTGGGCTTTGTAGTGATTGGCGTGGCGCTCTTCCACCTTGGCCAGCGCCGCAAAGCGCTTCTGGGCTTTTTCCAGCGTGGCTTTGAACTCGGCCGCGTGCACTTTGCTTTCCTCAATCTGTTCGTCCATCTCTGCAACCGCCGCCGCATTGCCCTCCAGCTCGGCGGTTTTGCGAAAGCCGGGGTACATCTCGGTGTACTCGTAGGTCTCACCGTCAATGGCGATTTGCAAAGCCTTGGCCGGGGTCATGGTCGCCTTGGGGTAAAGCAGGTCGAGGTGGCCGAAAGCGTGCATCACTTCCTGGTCAGCGGTGGCCTCAAAGGCGCGGGCGGTGTCTTCGTCACCCATCTCGCGGGCCAGTTTGGCAAAGTAGCGGTACTTGATGTGCGCCATGGATTCGCCCGCAAAAGCGGCTTCCAGGTTGGCAATGGTCTTGATCTCGGGGCGTTGGGCTGTGGTCATGGTGTGGCTCCTGTGAGTGAATTTGTTGGTTGACGTTTTCAATCAACATGGAGCCAATGATAGTTTTAATTGATAGACTAGGCCAATTGAAATTCCCTAAGGCATTGATAGGGACTATGTCAGACCGCCTTGAGCCTAGTTGAATCCGCGCGCCGGGAACGTGTCCGGGCGCTGCAACCAGTTATTGGGGGAGTAGTGCGCCGACGCGTCGGTCGCGTGCAGGGTGTAAGCGTGGCGCGACACGGCCGAGCGGTTGGGCGCGCTGTAGTGCGGCAGCAGCCCATGAAACACCACCAGCGTGCCCGCCTTCACCTCCACCGGCACGGCGGTGCGATCATCCGGCCAGGGCGTGGTGTCCAGCACCTCCATACCGGCGCCCTCACCGCGCTTCACAAAGCGTTCGCGCAGCGGGCCCCGGTGGCCGCCCGGCTCCACCCACAGGCAACCGTTCTCCCGCGTGGCGTCTTCCAGCGCGAACCAGAAGGTGGTGACGGTGATGGGCGTGCTGTCAAAAAACGTGGCGTCCTGGTGCCAGCGCACCTCACCGCCAATGCCCGGTTGCTTGAAGATGTACATCGACTGCCAGACCTGCGCCTGCGCCAAGCCCAAGCTCGCCGCCAGTTCGGCCAGTGCCGGCCCGCGTGAAAACTGCTCAAACACCGGGTCCAAGTCATGCATTGCATGGCCTATTTTGTTGATCGACAGCGATTTTTCCTGCTTGAGCTGCCCGTCCGCACCAAACGCTTCTTCCTCAAAGAAGCAGCGCACGGTGTTGGCCGACCCCATGAAGTAGTCATCGGTCTGGCGCGCCTGCTCGTTGGTGGTGAAGATACCGGAGCGCTCGGCCGGGTCAAAAGCCAGCACGATGGCTTGCGCGCGCTCACGCAGGGCAGCCATCTCGCTGCTGGTTTTGAAGTTGGGCAGCACCAGGTAACCGTTTTGGTGGTAGTCGGCTTGTTGTTGGGCAGTGATCATGGGCGTGGGCTGTGTCAGCAATGGATGCGGTGAAATGGCGTTCTTTATAGCAGCCTTGGACCGCTGCAGCGGCGCTTCAGGTGACGCCTGAAATCGACTGCGGTAAGCTGACCGTGCTGCGGCATTGGAGTCGCGCATTGACCTTGTTGAAAGTGAGCCCCATGACTGACGCCCCGCTGGTTTACCCCCCCATTGAGCCCTACCGCACGGGCCGTCTGCCGGTGGACAGCGTGCACACCCTGTATTGGGAAGAATGTGGCAATCCGAACGGCGTGCCAGTGCTGTTTTTGCATGGTGGGCCGGGTTCCGGCCTGTCCCCCAAACACCGCCAGTTTTTCGACCCCGCCTATTACCGCATCGTGCTGTTTGACCAGCGCGGTGCGGGCCAATCCACCCCCTTGGGTGAGTACCGCGACAACACCACACCGCTGCTGATTTCAGACATTGAGCGCCTGCGCGAGCTGATGGGCATTGAACAGTGGCTGGTGTTTGGTGGCTCGTGGGGATCAACGCTGGCGCTGGCCTATGGACAAGCCCATCCCGAACGATGCACCGGCTTTGTCCTGCGCGGCATCTTTTTGTGCACGCCGCCCGAGATCGACTGGTTCATGAACGGTATTGGGTCATTTTTCCCCAAAGAACACGCCGCCTTCGTCGCCCCCCTTCCCGAGGCCGAGCGACGCGACCTGCTGGGTGCCTACTGCCAGCGCCTGTTCAGCGACGACCCAGCCGTCTGCGCCGAGGCAGCCCGCACCTGGAGCCGTTACGAAGGCAGTTGCCTGCATTTGTTGCCGCACCCTGACGTTGCCGACGAATTTGGGTCGGACGCTGTCAGTCTGAGCGTGGGCCGGCTGGAGGCGCATTACTTTCGCCACCAGGGATTCCTGAGTGATGACCAGCTGATTCGGGGGGTGGATCGCATTCGCCACCTGCCGGCGGTGATTATTCAGGGGCGCTATGACGTGGTGTGTCCGCCCACATCGGCCTGGCGCTTGCACCAGGCCTGGCCTGAGGCCAGCTTGGAGATCATCGAAGACGCCGGGCACGCGGCGTTTGAGCCCGGCATTGCCCGCGCGCTCGTGGCCGCCACCGACCGCTTCAAGCAAACCGGCAAGCTTTAAGCCACAAATGGCGGGGCCAGCGGGAGTCAGTCGTGACCGTGGCCTTTGTTTTTGCGGTGCTTGTCTTTTCCGTGGCCTTCGTTGCCACGCTCGTCATCGTGGTCGTCACGGTCGCGGTAGTCGCGCTGTTCGGTGCGGTAGCGGGGGGCATATTCCCGCTCGTACCAGTCGTTCTGCACAAAGTAAACCGGCTGGCCGCAGGCGTTGTACTTGCTGCAATGCTTGCTCCACTTCTTCTCATGGCCATAAGGCACACGCAGATAAATGGGGGGGCCCACCACGGTTCTTTGGCGAATGATCACGGGCTCGGCGTAAATTACACGTGGTGACGGCACGTTGCCCAGCACGATGCGGCCATAAAAGCCCGGCTCGCCAATGGTGACGGAGACGCCCACATCGGCCGCCAGCGCGGCGCTGGCCGTGACCGCAAGGGTTGCGCCAATAAAGAGGTTTTTAAGAAAGTGAGAGGTCATGGGTGGTAGCAAGTGAGACAGTGGAGCAGGGCCTGGGCAACAACGTGGAGGAATCCGGCGGCCTTCAGGGCATTGGCGCAACAGGCCAAACTGCGCGGATTATGCAAGCCCACCCACACACGCCCGGTAAACACATGTAACAAACGCCGTTTGCAAAGGGTATTCGGCGGGGCCGGCTTACATGCGGAATGGCGTTGATCTTTCCACTATCGCCCATTCATCATTCCACTCCTGTATTTCCCCAATGAGTTCTGCCTCCGTCAACCACGTTGTTGTGAACGTTTTTGGCAGGAGGGGCGGTTGGGGAAAATATTCTTGAATACACGTACTAGCGCGACCTTTGGTTAGTGCGCAACAGCGCTGATGCTGACACTGTGCGCCACCTAACATGGCACGATGGCCGTTCCTGCGGCGCGTCACAGACCCGCATCCACCGTACATCTGCGAACCCGCGGCTAGGTGAGCGGCTTGCAGTTTGTACGCCCCCGCGTGGGGCTTGACCCCACAAACCGATACATTAGCGAGAAGATTCAAATACCTGTGGGTATCGTCGCCTGAACGTCTCTGTCTATGAACACCTTGTTGTTGATCTGGTCCCGACACGAACCCGAACTGCGCGCCTGGTTGCGCGCCCGAGTGCCGGCCTCCAGCGATGTGGAGGATGTGCTCCAGGACAGCTTTGTCAAGGCCATGCGTCAAGGCGACCGGGTGTTGGACGTGACCCAGCCACGCGCCTGGCTCTTTGAAATCACGCGCAATACCTTGATTGATCGATGGAGGTCCCAGAAGTCCCTGACACCCTTGCCGACCGATTGGGAAGAACTGCCAGAGGAACCGAAGGACCTGGATACTGTGGATGCCTTGGTGGCCTGCGTGCCCAGGGTGCTGTCTGAACTGGACGCACAGGACCGCGAAGCCATCGAACGGTGTGATTTGCAAGGCATGTCCCAAGCCGAATTTGCCCGACTCAAGGGCTTGAGTCTGCCGGCCGCCAAATCGCGGGTACAGCGCGCTCGCCTGCGCATGCGTGAGCGCATGGCGCAGGGCTGTCAGGTTTCTTTTGATCCCAGTGGGAGGGTGGACGACTTTGTGCCCCGACCGCCGTTACCCGGCGATGCCTGACGTTACATCTCCGCTGGCTGTGCACTGGCCGTAGGCAGACAAAAATAATCTGCGCCTGACCTGCATCTTTTGGATGTAGTCAACGTCTTCAGGGGTATGACAACCCTCACCCCATCCCTTTGGAGCTGGCCCAAGCGCCAGCCCGTCGTTTTTTTGGTGCTCACCGCCGCATTTTGGTATGGCCTTTACCAATTACTGATTCCGGCGTCCGAAGCCCTGGTGGGCTCGCTCCCGGTGGACCGCAACAGCCATCTCGGGGGAGCGCTGCAGTTCTTCTTCTACGACACGCCCAAGGTGCTGATGCTCCTGACCGGCGTGGTGTTCGTCATGGGCATGGTCAACAGCTACTTCACGCCTGAGCGCACCCGTGCGCTGCTGGCCGGGCGCACCGAGGGCGTGGCCAACGTGATGGCGGCAACACTCGGTATCGTCACTCCTTTCTGTTCCTGCTCTGCCGTGCCGTTGTTCATCGGATTCGTGCAAGCCGGCGTGCCACTCGGTGTGACCTTCTCTTTTCTGATCTCGGCGCCCATGGTCAACGAGGTGGCGTTGACCTTGCTGTTTGGCATGTTTGGCTGGAAGGTTGCGCTGCTGTACCTCGGGCTGGGCCTGAGCGTGGCCATCGTCGCTGGCTGGATCATTGGTCGCCTGAAGATGGAGGCGCACTTGGAAGACTGGGTGCGTGAGATGCCCAAGATGTCGGCCGGCTACGAGGCGGCCGGGACCACGCTGGCCGACCGCATCGATGCGGGCTTTGCTTCTGTCAAGGAAATCGTCGGCAAGGTCTGGCCCTACATCCTGGCCGGTATCGCCATCGGTGCAGGTATCCATGGCTACGTGCCGCAGGATTTCATGGCCAGCTTCATGGGCAAGGATGCGTGGTGGTCGGTACCTGCCGCCGTGTTGCTGGGTGTACCGCTTTATACCAACGCGGCTGGCGTGATTCCGATCGTGCAAGCCTTGCTGGCCAAGGGCGCTGCCTTGGGCACGGTGCTGGCTTTCATGATGAGCGTGATCGCGCTTTCCTTGCCTGAGATGGTGATCCTGCGCAAGGTGTTGAAGGTTCGCCTGATCGCCACGTTCGTGACGGTGGTGGCCAGCGGCATTCTGCTGGTGGGGTTCGTGTTCAACGCGGTGCTCTGACCACAACGCCCGTTTTCCATTTTTTAATCAACACAAAGAGACATCCCATGACCGTCGATCGCGCCGCGAGTGTTTTTGCAGGCTTCTGCCCGGCGATCAGGAATTTTGACGCTGCGCCCTACAAACATCCCAAACAAGAGGACATCTGGCTACCCCAGCTCTGCAACTTCACTTATCTCGAAATGGAACAGGAGTAAATCATGGACATCAAGGTACTCGGCACAGGTTGTGCCAACTGCAAAAGCACCATCACCCTCATCGACCAGGTGGCGAAAGCCAAAGGCGTGGCGGTGAAGCTGGAAAAGGTGGAAGAACTGCGCGACATCATGGGCTACGGCGTCATGAGCACGCCTGGGGTGGTAATCGACGGCAAGGTGGTGCATACCGGTGGCGTGCCCAGTCGCGAAAAGATTGAACAATGGCTTAGCGCCTGAAGGAACAGAACCATGTTGGAAGAAGCGAAACAGGTGTGCCCCACCACCACCCAGCGACTGGTGCGCGAAGGCGCGTTGCTGGTGGACGTGCGCGATCGCAACGAAGTTGCCGCGCTAGCGTTCAATGTGGCGGACATCGTCAACATCCCGTTGCTGGAACTGGAGCAACGCTGGGCCGAATTGCCCAAGGAGCGCGACATCGTGCTCGTCTGTGAGAACGGTGCCCGCAGCCTCAAGGCAACTTATTACCTGCAGTTCCAGGGCTTCACCCGGGCGAGCAACATGGAAGGCGGTATCCTCAAATGGATGAGCAAGAACTTCCCGGTGATCGGCCAGCGCCATCAGGCGACGGCCGCCAGCACCAGCTGTTGCGCTGGGGCAGCGCCCGCCGCCGCTTGCTGCGAACCGACCCCGGACGCGGCATCCGTGCGAACGGGTTGTTGCTGAACGAACGCAGGGCGCTGGTTTCCCTGCATGTCGCTGGCGCCACGCGGCGGCTGGCTGACGAGCCTTTACAAGATGACACTGTGTTTGCAGTGGATGTGAGCAGAGAATGGTCTGACCCCAAAGAAATGAAAACGACATGACCACCCCTCCTACCAAGATGCAGTTTCACGTGGTGTCTCACCGCGAGAGCGCACACGCCAGCAGCGCTGCCTGCAAAAACGCACACATCGATCTGGACACTGATCTGGATGGCAATCCCGACGCCTTCAACCCGGCCGAGCTTTTGTTGGCAGCACTCTCGGCCTGCATGATCAAGGGCATCGAGCGCGTCACACCCATCCTCAAGTTCCAACTTCGCGGTGTGGAGGTTCAGGTGCACGGCGTTCGCCTGGACGTGCCTCCACGCATGGAATCCATCCGCTACGAGATCGTGGTGGACACCGATGAGCCTGACCGCCGCCTGGATTTGCTGCATGACAACGTCAAGAAGTTCGGCACGGTGTTCAACACTGTTGCCCCGGGAACGGACCTCTCGGGCGTGTTGCGCCGAAAGAATGCAACCCCATGAGTGCCAGCCACGACCATAACCACGCGCCTGCCAACTTCAATGCCGCGTTTGCCATCGGCATCGGCCTGAACATCGTTTTTGTGGCGATCGAGGCCTTTTACGGCTGGAAGATCAATTCACTGGCGCTGCTGGCCGACGCAGGTCACAACCTGAGCGACGTCATTGGCTTGGTGTTGGCCTGGGGCGGCGCTCTGGCGGGCAAGCTGCGGCCTGATGTCCGCCATACCTATGGCTGGAAACGCGCCAGCATTCTGGCCGCGTTCATCAACGCCTTGCTTCTGCTGGTGGCCATGGGTTCGCTGGTGTGGGAAGCCTTGCATCGCCTGCAGTCACCCGAACCGGTCGAGGGCGTCACCATCATGGTCGTGGCCGGAATCGGCATCGTCGTCAACACGGCAACGGCGCTGCTGTTCATGCGCGGGCGGGAGAAAGACCTGAACATCCGGGGCGCCTTTCTGCACATGGCCGCGGACGCCCTGGTCTCGGTTGGCGTGGTGATAGCAGGCGCACTGGCGCTGTGGTTCGGCTGGACATGGTTGGACCCCGTGGTCAGCCTGCTGATTGCCGCCGTGATCGTAATCGGCACCTGGAGCCTGTTCCGGCAATCCCTGCACCTGTTGTTCGACGGCGTGCCCGAAAGTGTGGACCTGTTGCAGGTCAAAGTCCTGCTGGAGTCCCTGCCGGGTGTGGATCGCGTGCACGATCTTCACGTATGGGCCATGGGCACTTCGGAAATCGCGATGACGGCTCAGCTGGTCATGCCCGAAGGACCCGCAGGAGATGCCTTCTTGCAAAACGCTACCCAGCAATTGCACGATCGGTTCGAGATTGAGCACGCGACTATCCAAGTCGTACAGGTACCCTTCACCGAGCCCTGCGGCAATTTCTCTTCTTTTGCGGCCGCTTCACATCCACCGGGAGCGGCGAACGACCATGACCACGCTGCCCACGGTTGAAGCTCGAACTTGATCCTGGTCAATCAAGGGCTACATCTTTCGTGGCGTTGGTCCGTCTTCTTGGTACGGTGCTCTTACCGAAGTAACAAAGGATGATTTGCCATGAACGCCAACGAAATTCTGGAGATGATGCGCAAGGGCATGGGCGAGGTGCCCGCCGCCATCGAAAAATCGGTCTCCGTTGACCCGTCGCTCATTCAGGAGCATATGCGCTCCAAAGCATTTGCGATGCCAGCGGAACAGCCGGCACTGGACGAAGACACCCGGACGCTGATCTATCTGGCAGCAGCGCTCGCAGGCACCAGCCCGGCTTGTGTGAAGGCCATGTCAAACAAGATCATCCAGCAGGGCATTGCCCCCGCCAAAGTGATTGAAACCGTGCACATCGTGCGTCTGGCGATGGCGACCAAAATTATTGGCGACGCCGAGCCCGTGTTTGATGCGTTGGGCAGTCTCGCGTCAAAGTGAGGCAGGCAGGGGGCGCAAACGTGTAAGCCTGCGCAGCACGCTTGACGGCGTGAAGACCCCTCCGCAGTCAATCGACGAGCACAGTGTGGAAGTTCAGTAAAGAGTCCGTTTGAATCGACTTGACTCCATTGAATCTCGGCAAAGCGGAATGCTCCGCGGCGCTCCGCTTACACCTGAGGCAGTAGAAACCGGCGCTCCCAGGCGCTGATTTCGTTTTGGTAGCTGTCGTACTCCACGCCTTTGACGGCGGTGTACCCGGTTACAAAAGAATCCCCCAGCAGCCGGCGAGCGCTGGCGCTTGCCGCCATTTGAGCCATCGCCTCAGGCAGGCTGCGGGCCAGCGTGCGGGCGTGGTCGTAGCCGCTGTCACTGATGGGTGGCGTGGGCACCAATTGCTCGTCCATGCCCGCCAGCCCAGCGGCCAAGGAGGCGGCCAGCGCCAGGTAGGGATTGGCGTCAGCCCCGGCCACGCGGTTTTCCACCCGGCGAGCGGCGGGGTGGCTGGCTGGCACGCGCAGTGCCGTGGTGCGGTTGTCATACCCCCATTGCAGGTTCACCGGCGCCTGGCTGCCTGCCACATAACGGCGATACGAATTGGTGAAGGGCGCAAACACCAGCATGAGGTCGGGCAGGTAAGTTTGCAGGCCGCCAATGAAGTGTTGGAAACAGGGCGCCTCGCTGCCATCTTCGTGACTGAAGATGTTGCGGCCAATGGCATCCACCACACTTTGATGAAGGTGCATGGAGCTGCCCGCCGCCCCCGAAATGGGTTTGGCCATGAAAACCGCATTCAGCCCATGTTTGAGGGCGATTTCCTTGGCGGCGTATTTGAAGAGAAAGGCCTGGTCGGCCACGGCCACCGGGTCACCATGCTGGAGATTGATCTCGTACTGCGTCGGGCCGACCTCGTGAATCCAGGTGTCGGCCTGCACGCCCAAAATGCGCAACGCGGCGCGGAACTCGTCCCAAAACGGTGCCAACTCGTTGAGCATGTTCAGGCTGAACGCGCTTTGCCCCACCTCGGCACGGCCACCCCGCACCGCCGGCGCCTGCAAGGCTTGGGTGGGGTCGGCGTTGGGGGCTGTCAGATAGAACTCGATCTCGGGCGCCACCACTGGCGTGAGGCCTTGCGCGGTGTAGCGCGCCACCACGTTTTTCAGCAGGCTGCGCGGGGCGAAAGCGCATAGCTCTCCGCTCAGTTCCACACAGTCATGAATGGCCAGCGCGCGCGGCACGCTGGCCCAGGGTGACAACTTGAGCGTGGCGTGGTCAGGCACCAGCCGCACATCGGGGTCAGCGTCGGGAAACACCGGGTCGTAGGAGTAGTCCCCCGTCACCGCCTGCATGGGTATGGCCTGGCAGATGCGCAACTCCCCCCCGGCGGCGAAGCTGGCAGCGGGCATCAACTTGCCGCGCGGGTAGCCCGAGATGTCGGCAAACAGGCACTCCACGTCGTGAATCCCGTGTTGCGTGAAAAAGGCGTTCAAGGCGTTGGTGTCAGGCATAAGGACTCGGGTACAGGGCAAGAGTGCAGATTAATTTTAGAGCGAATTGGCACATAGCCCTTGATCAACAAGCGCAAGCAGCTATCAATTGTGTAGCAGCCAATTACCGGGGCGATACGCCCGCTTCTGAGCCCATTTTGTGATCGGTGTTTACCCGTGGTTTGCGCAAAAGCCGCCGTTTTGACAGATGACTGACAGAAAGCGGTGACTAGCATCCGCTCGACCCTGCCGTTTTTTGCCATGGCCATGGCGGCAAGGACCGGACCCCGCCCCAGGCGGGCTCACCAGCGAAGCCCTTTGACTTCGCATCAATAACTGGAGCAAGCATGAAACAAACAAAACTCACCACTCACCTGCTGCGCTGGGCGGCCCCCGTGGGCTTGGCCCTGGCCACCTTGACCACGCCCGCTTCGGCGTTTGAAGCCTCCAACACCGAGTGCATTGCACCGGCTGGCGCAGGCGGCGGTTGGGACTTCACTTGCCGTCAAGTCGGCAAAGCCTTGCAAGACCTCAAACTGATTCCCGGCACCATGCAAGTGGTGAACAAGGCCGGCGGCGGCGGCGGCGTGGCTTACGCCGAAGTGGTCAACAAGCGCAACACAGAAAACAATGTGATCGTGGCCGCCTCGTCTGCCACCTCCACCCGTCTGGCACAGGGCGCTTACCCTGGCAACACCATGAACCAGGTGCGCTGGCTGGCGGCCGTGGGCGCGGACTACGGCATCATTGCCGTGGCCAAAGACTCCCCCATCAAAAACCTGCCTGACCTGATCAAGCAAATGAAGGCCGATCCCAAGTCGGTGTCCTTCGCAGGCGGCTCGGCCGTGGGCGGCTGGGACCACCTGAAGGTGCTGATCACGGCCAAGAAAGGCGGCATCAGCGATGTGCGCACCGTGAAATACGTGGCTTTTGACGGCGGCGGCGAAGCCGTGACCCAATTGCTGGCCGGCAAAGTGCAGGCTTTCACGGGTGACGCATCTGAGGCCAAAGGCTTTGTGGACGCTGGCAGCATCAAGGTGCTGGCCGTGTTGGCGCCCGAGCGTCTGGCCGGTGACTTCTCCTCGTTCCCCACCGCCAAAGAGCAGGGCATCAATTCCGTGGGTGCCAACTGGCGCGGTTTCTACGCACCCGGCGGCATGTCGGAAGACGCGTACAAATTCTGGGTCAAGCAAATTGGTGCGGTGTACGACTCTGCCCAGTGGAAAGCCACCATGGCCAGCAACGGCCTGGCGCCTTTGAACT
This sequence comes from uncultured beta proteobacterium, assembly GCA_963781205.1. GTDB lineage: Bacteria > Pseudomonadota > Gammaproteobacteria > Burkholderiales > Burkholderiaceae_C > Rhodoferax. Next base: position 70,534 of record CAWAFG010000010.1, read on the forward strand.
CACGCGGCGCTGACTTCAACGCGTTCGTCAAAGAGTCCGTGGAAGAGATCCAGGCCATTTCCAAAGAAATTGGCCTGATCAAGTAAGTTGACATGAAACGGACCGTCGGTGCATCGGCATCGGGTCCGTTTTTTGCCTTTCGGGGCAAACCCCTGTCCCACAGATTAAGAGAGATTCACCATGAGTGACCGCCTATTTGGCCTGGCCGCGCTGCTGCTGGCCGGCTTGATGACCTGGGGCGCCAGCGTCATTGAAGAGAGCTTTATTCAAGACCCGCTGGGCCCCAAAGCGTTTCCCTGGGTGATTGCGGCCGTGCTCGCCATCACCGGCATCGCCATGCTGCTCAAGCCCGACGACGAGCCCGAGTGGCCCGCGCGCGCCAAGCTGCTGCGCATCGTCTGGTCCGTGGCGGCCATGGTGCTTTACGCCGAGCTTCTGCCTATCGTCGGCTTTGTCATCACCACCGCTGCTGCCGCTGCTTTTCTGTCCTGGCAACTGGGCGGCACCGTGCGTCAAGCTGCCATGGGTGGCGCGCTGATCTCGGGCGGCATTTATGTCGTCTTTCACTTGGTGCTGGGCCTCTCTCTGGCCCGTGGCCCCCTGGGCTTCTAAGCCCGCTCAACCGGACGACAAGTCATGGACGCACTCTCTTCCCTTGCCGATGGCTTTGCCATCGCCCTCACCTGGCAGAACCTCGCGCTGGCACTGTTGGGCTGCTTTCTGGGCACCTTGATCGGCGCTTTGCCCGGCCTTGGACCATCCAATGGCGTGGCCATTTTGATTCCGCTGGTATTCAGCATCGGCCTCAAAGCCACCCCCGCCCTCATTTTGCTCACCAGCGTTTACTACGGCGCCATGTACGGTGGGCGCATTTCATCCATTTTGCTCAACATTCCGGGGGACGAGCCGGCCATGATGACCACGCTGGATGGCTACCCCATGGCGCAAAAAGGCCAAGCGGGCGAGGCCCTGAGCATTTCCGGCTTGGCGTCCTTTGTTGGCTCATTCTTTGCCACCTGGGGCCTGGTGTTTTTGGCTCCCCAGCTGGTCAAGGTGGCCTTGCTGTTTGGACCGGCCGAGTACTTTGCCTTGTTCACCCTGGCCTTCGCCACCTTGGGAGGTTTGTCCAGTAAAAACCAGGCCAAGTCGGCCATTGCGGCGGCCTTGGGCCTGGCGATTGCGATGATTGGTGTGGACGGCCAGACTGGCGTGCCCCGCTTTACCTTCAACAACGTTCACTTTTACGACGGCATTGACTTTCTGGTCGCCATCGTTGGCTTCTTTGCCGTGTCTGAGGTGTTGGTGTTCATTGAAAACCACGCCACGGGTCCGAGCGCCAAGCCAGCACCCAAACTGGGTCGCATCATTCCGCCGATGTCGATGATCAAGGAAACCTCGGGGGCCATGGGCCGCGGCACGGTGCTCGGTTTTATCGCCGGCGTTTTGCCAGGCGCGGGGGCCTCACTGGGCTCTTTCATTGCCTACGCGCTGGAGAAGAAAATCTCCAACAAGAACGACACCTTTGGCAAAGGCGACCCACGCGGCGTGGCCGCACCCGAAGCCGGCAACAACGCCGCTGCCGGTGGTGCGCTGGTGCCCATGCTGGCATTGGGCGTGCCCGGTTCCGGCACCACCGCCGTGCTGCTGGCCATGCTGCTGGCGCTGGACATCACGCCCGGCCCACTGCTGTTCACCAAAAACCCCGATGTGGTTTGGGGCCTGATTGCGGCGCTGTTCATTGGCAACTTCATGTTGCTGGCCATGAACATTCCGATGGTCGGCATTTTTGTGCGCTTGCTGGCCATTCCCGCCAAGTACCTGATGCCTGCCGTGGCCATGATTTCCTTTGTGGGCATTTACGGCATCTCCGGTTCGACCTTCGACCTTGAAGTCATGATCGCCTTCGGGGTCGCTGGCTGGGTGCTGCGCAAGTTGGACGTTCCCCTGGTGCCGGTCATTCTGGGCATCTTGCTGGGCAACCAGATGGAGAACAACCTGCGCCGCGCCATGACCATCTCGGACGGCAACCTGTGGGCGCTGGTGGAGTCGCCGCTGGCGATTGGCTTGTGGGCCATGGCCATCGTTGGCTTCATCCTGCCGCTGGTGGTGGGCCGTTTTGTGCGCATCAGCGCGCTGAAGAAGTCTAAGATCGACGCTGGCGACGTGGGCACCCCCGACTGAGCCTGAACCCCGGCCCACCACCCCTTAAACGGTGGGCCGCATCACCCTACCGAGGAAGGCCCCCTGTGTATTTGCTGCTGGTTGAAGATGAAGCAGCGCTGGCCGAAAGCCTCAGCGGCGTGCTCACCGCGCGGGGCCACCGCGTGGACTGGGCCAGCGACGGCCTGATGGCCCTGAACCTGATTGCGCACCAGCAGTTCGACCTCGTCATTCTTGACCTGGGCCTGCCCAAGCTGGACGGCATGCAGGTGCTGCACAAACTGCGCGAGCAAAACGTGGACCTGCCGGTGCTGATTCTTTCGGCCCGGGACCAGGTGCAGGACAAGGTGGCGGCCATTCACGCTGGCGCCGACGACTACCTCAGCAAACCCTTTGACACCCATGAGCTCGAAGCCCGCCTGTTTGGCCTGATGCGCCGCCGCCGTGGCGTCGCCTCGGCCCGGCTGGAATGGGCCGGTGTGGCTTATGACGCCAGCCAACGCAGCTTTGCCTGCGCGGAGCAGCCCCTGCAGTTGAGCCCGCGTGAACACGCGACCCTGCTGGCGCTGGTGGAGGCCCAAGGCAGCCCGCTGGCGCGCCAAGCCCTGTTTGACCGCGTGTTTGTGGATGACACCGACATCGCCCCAGACGCCATGGACGTGGTGCTGTACCGGCTGCGCAAGCGCTTGGGCGAACTGGGCGTGACCATTCGCAATGTGCGCGGTATTGGCTTCTATCTGGACCCAGACCGCCCATGACCGGCGAGGCGGGGGTGCAGCAAGCCTGGCGCTCTTTCTGGCGGGCGCAGTCCTTGCGCCGGCGCCTGCTCACCCTGCTGCTGCCCTCGCTGGTGCTGATCACGGTGGTGGAGCTGGCCCTCTCGTACCGGCTGGCGCAGCAAACCATTGACGAGGCCTATGACCGCGGCCTCAAAGGCGCAGTGCAGGCGCTGAGTTTGGCCACCAGCATGGACGACGGTGGTTTTTCTGTGGACCGCCCGTTCAAGCTTCTGAGTTACGTGCAGAGCAACTCCCGTGGCACCGTTTTCTTTCATGTGCGCACGAGTGACGGTCTGATGGAAGCCGGCTTTGCCGGTCTGAACTTTCCCTGGCCTGGGGCCGTGATGCCTGACACCGTGTACCTGGCCGAAGGCCTGTACTTTGACCAGAACCTGCGCATGGCCGCCATACGCCGGGAAATCGTCCACGCCACCGACGACGCCGAGTCGGGTGCCGCCCCCATTTACGTGGACCTGTTGGTGGCCGAAGACCTGGCCCCGCGCCAGGCTTACCTGCGCAGTTTCCTGCTTCGCGCGGCGGTGCGGGACGGCCTGTTGCTGCTCTTCACCATGGCCGTTCTGGTGTGGATGGTGGGCCGGGGCTTGGCGCCGCTGGGCCATTGGTCACGCCTGGTGCGCCAACGCCCGGTGCACGACCTGACCCCGCTGCCCATGGACCAAGGCCTGCCTGAAGAAGCCCGCCCACTGGTGGAGGCGCTGAACTTTCACCTCTCGCGCAGCGCGCAAGAGCAGGCCACCCGCCAGCGCTTTCTGGAAGACGCCTCGCACCAGTTGCGCACCCCGCTGGCCGTGCTCAAAACCCAGATCGCCTGGCGGCGCGAGCAGCAGAAGAACAATGTCATCGAACCCGGCTTTCTCACCAAACTGGAGGCGCAGGTGGACTCGGCCACCCGCCATACCCAGCAAATGCTGCAACTGGCGCGGGTGGAACACCACAACGCGATCCAGCTTGCAGCCGTGCCCCTTCTCGGCGTCGTGCAAGCGGTGGTGCTGAGCCTGCAACCGTTTTCCCAACGCCGACACATGGACATGGGGCTGGCGCAGGGCACCGGCATTGACGCTCACACCCGCGTCTGGACCGACGCCGGTCTGCTGCAGCAAGTGCTGGAAAACCTGCTGGACAACGCCATCAAATACGGGCGCACCGAAGGCATCATCACCGTCCACCTCGAGTTGGGACCAAACACCACCGACTCGCGCGCTGGCGTCTGGCTGGAAGTGGAAGACGACGGCCCCGGCGTGAGCGACGAGACCCTGTCCCACCTGGGCGAGCGCTTTTACCGCGCCGACCAGGCCAGCCAGCGAGGCAGCGGCCTGGGACTGTCCATTGTGAGCGCGGTGCTGACGCGCCTGGGCAGTCACATCGAGTTCGCCCGGGGCACCAACCAACAAGGGCTTCGGGTGCGCTTCTGGTTGCCCCTGAACGCCCCGCCTGAGCGCGGAATGGATCATTGAAATGACAAGCAAACGCCTGATATTCACCGCCAGAAAATGGCTCGCCGTGGGCCTTGGCGCGCTTGGTCTGCTGGCCAGTCTGCCCACTCAAGCCGAGCCCTTCAAACCCGTGTGTGTGGTGCCTGCCAAACCCGGCGGCGGCTTTGACCTCACCTGCCGCATTGCCGCCGCTGCTCTGGAAGGCACCCTGAAAACCCCCATGCAAGTCACCTACCTGCCCGGCGGCATTGGCGCAGCCGCTTACAAGCAATTTGCAACCACACGCAGCCGCGACGGAAACGCGTTGGTGGCCCACTCCTCAGGTTCATTGCTGAACATTGCGGTGGGGAAATATGGCCACTTCACCGCCGACGACGTGCGCTTTGTGGCCTCCGCCGGCGCCGACTATGGCGCCGTGGTGGTGCGCGCTGACTCCCGTTTTGACAAGTTGGACACGCTGATGCAGGCGCTCAAGGCTGACCCTGGTGGCACGCTCATTGGCGCCGGTGGCTCCATCGGCAGCCAGGACTGGGTCAAAGGCGCGCTCTTGATGCAGGCCGCCGGTGGTCTGCCCAAAAGCATGCGCTATGTGGCCTTTGACGGCGGTGGCGAAGCCATCACCAACCTGATCAACGGCAACATCGACGTCTATACCGGCGACATCTCAGAACTGCGCGCCCATGTCAACGGCGGCAAGATGCGCGTGCTGGCGGTGCTGGCCGACAAGCGCCTGCCGGCCCCGTTTCAAAACGTGCCCACCGCCAAGGAGCAGGGCGTGGACGTGAACTGGACGCTGTTTCGCGGGTTTTACATGGGCAAAAACGTGAGCGACGCCGACTACCAGTTCTACGCCGACGCCTTTGCCAAAGCCTACAAAACCCCCGAGTTCGCCCGCATCCGTGAGGAGCACGGCCTCTACGAATTCTCCCTGTCCGGCCAAGCGTTTCACGACCACGTCAAACGCCAAGTCAAGGTGCTTCGCGACTTGGTGGAATCGGCGGGGTTGGTGCGCTAATCTGCCTGAAAAAATAATGCCAAATTGGCATTTGGCGCTTTGAATACGTGCGTGAGACGCTATCAATTTTGATTTGATTGTTCGCCCAATCTGACTGGCTCCGCCATCGGATCTGCATCAGCCAACATCGCACTTCATGAACGGATCGTTGTCACGCGGTTGGGGGTTATCAACCGGCATGAATGACCACCCAGCGATCTCCCTAACCGGCGCGTCCGGTTACTGTTCTTTGTTGGCTGGCAACAACGCCCGCCGAACCGTCCAACGCTATCATTCGACCTGAAATGGTCCTCTATTGGAAGAGGACTCAGGGCTGTCAACGCAGAATTTGTTGGGACTGCGACCACCGCCAAAAGAGCCAACCACGACAACTCTCGTGCACCCGCCAACAAGACCTCTAACCAGTCCATCGTCAGGTAACTCAATGACCCTCGCAAACCTCTCCCTGTCGCGCAAGCTCGGCCTCGTTGTGGGCATTCCCACCATCGCGCTGGCAGCCATGCTGGCCTTGTCCATTCAGAAGATCAGTTGGGCAACCAACGAGATCTCCGACATGGGCACGGAGGACATCAAGATTGCCACACTGGCGGCGGAGATTGACGGCAACCTGATGGACGAAACGATTGAGTATGAAAGGCTCTTGCGCGGCTCCTATGCGCTGCGCGCTGACGAGCCCAAAGCCCGCGAGAACTTCGATGCAGCGCTCAAGGAGTTCAACCGCTTGGTTGTGGAATCGGGTCGCGACTTCAAAGCGATACGTGAGGTGATTGGCAAGGCGGCGCAAGATGACAACCCGCTCGTTGTTGCCACCTATGTTGATTTGGGCAACCGCGTTGACGCGATCAGCAAAGCGCAAGAGGCGTTCAAAGAAGAGGTACTTGTCGTGTCCAAGCTGATTGCGAGCGACCAGCATGCCGAAGCGTTTGCACACGTGGGCAAGGTGGAAGCCGCGGTCTCCAAAACTGAAACCGAAATTGTCGATTTCGTCGCCACGGTCGGCAAAATCACCGATGGCAATGTCCAGGGCGCCTTGAGCGGCGCGACCCGTGCCGAATGGATACTGCTGGTCTCGGGTGTCATCACCCTGATTGGTTCCATCGTGGCAGGCGTGCTCGTCAGCCGCAACATCCTGGGCCAACTGCGTGTGGCGCAGGGTGTTGCATCGCGCATTGCCGCAGGTGATCTGACGGGGCAGGTCAACGTGACATCGGTCGATGAAGTGGGACAACTCCTCACCGCGATGCTGGCGATGCAAGCCAGCTTGAGCAACGTGGTCAGCCACGTTCGCCAGGGCTCCGAGTCGGTCTCCATCGCCTCGACCGAAATCGCCCAAGGCAACCATGATCTCTCGGCCCGCACCGAGCAGCAAGCCAGCGCGCTGCAAGAAACGGCAGCCTCCATGGAAGAGCTCAGCGCGACCGTCAGGCAAAACTCCGACAACGCCAGACAAGCCAACCAGTTGGCCCAGAGTGCCTCTGCTGTGGCGGTCCAGGGCGGCAACGTTGTCGGCCAGGTGGTTGAGACCATGAAAGGCATCAATGAGTCATCCAGAAAAATCTCCGACATCATCAGCGTCATTGATGGCATTGCTTTTCAAACCAACATCCTGGCCTTGAATGCGGCGGTTGAAGCCGCCCGGGCCGGTGAGCAGGGGCGCGGATTTGCCGTGGTGGCCAGCGAGGTGCGTTCGCTGGCCGGCCGCTCGGCCGATGCCGCCAAGGAAATCAAAACCCTGATCAACACCAGCGTGGAGCGGGTCGAACAGGGCAACACTCTGGTCGATCAGGCCGGCTTGACCATGGCCGAAGTGGTGAGCTCTATCCAGCGCGTCACCGACCTCATGGGCGAGATCAGCGCGGCGAGTTCAGAGCAGAGTCAGGGCGTGGCCCAGCTCGGCGAAGCGGTCACCCAAATCGACCAAGCCACCCAACAAAACGCGGCGCTGGTAGAAGAGATGGCCGCGGCCGCAAGCAGCCTCAAATCGCAGGCCAAAGATCTGGTCGACTCGGTGGCGGTGTTCAAACTCGGTGCAGGTGACGCTCCTCAAGGCATCGTCAGCACGCGGGCGGTTCGCTCGCGCCAGAGTTCGGTGGCCTATGCGGGTGACGAGCGGCGCGGTTTGGCGGCACCGTCCTCAGCGGACGTCGCGGCCAGCCCTGCCGGCATCAATTTGGACAATGCCATCAAGGCCCATGCGGACTGGCGCGGCAAACTCAGGGGCGCGGCCGAGAGGAACGAACACCTCGACGCAGACACCATCAGCCGGGACAACTGTTGCGAGTTGGGCAAGTGGCTGCATGGCGAAGGCGGCTCCAAATTTGGTGGCAAACCGACGTTTGTCAGCTTGATCGACGCGCACCAAAACTTCCACACGGAAGCGGGCAAGGTGGCCCAAAAGATCAATCAGGGCTTGGGGGAACAGGCTGCAGACATGCTGGGCAGCGGCAGCAAATTCTCGCAAGCCTCGAACACGGTCACTCGCTTGATCGCCCAGTTCAAGGGCGAACTCCGCGCCGGCTGACGAGCCCCCCCGGCGCCCAGGCGGCCCACGCAAGGCCTTGGGCCGCAGGTGCCGCCGTCTTTGGTATCGTCAAAGCTTACCTATCTGGGAGCAGGCCATGTCTGATTCGATTCACTTTTACGAGCCCCGCCACGGTCATGGTTTGCCCCATGACCCGTTCAACGCCATCGTGGCGCCGCGCCCTATTGGCTGGATTTCTTCACGCGGGTCCAATGGCGCCGTCAATCTGGCGCCCTACAGTTTCTTCAACGCCTTCAACTACACGCCGCCCATCGTGGGGTTTGCCAGCATTGGCGCCAAAGACACCCTGCGCAATGTGGAGCAAACAGGGGAATTTGTCTGGAACCTGGTCACACACGAGCTGGCCCAGCCCATGAACCAGACCTGTGCCCCCGTACCGCCCGAGGTGAATGAGTTTGAGCTGGCCGGGTTAACGCCCGTGGCGTCCCGGCTGGTGAACGTGCCGCGGGTGCAGGAAAGCCCCGTGAGCTTTGAGTGCCGTTGCACGCAGATCGTGCAGTTGCAAACCGCCAGCGGCGACACAGTGCCCACCTGGCTGGTGCTGGGCGAAGTGGTGGCGGTGCACATTGCCAAACGCTTGCTGAAAGACGGGGTGTATGACACCGCCCACGCCGGCCATTTGCTGCGCGCCGGCGGCCCGGGGGACTATTTCACCGTGGGGCCTGAGCAGCTGTTGCACATGCGCCGCCCAGCTTGAGGCCCAGTCTCTTGCGTCGGGGCACAACCATGCCACCGATCTCACCCCGTAAAAACTGACGATTCGCGAGCCGGCCAACGGTTTGCGCCAGAGCGTCGCGATGCGGTGAAGTCGGCAGAGTGAGGGCGTTGAAAGTCTCCAAACAATATGTGCCAAATGGGCCTCTAGCCCTTATAAATCAAGCGTAGCCTGCTATGCAATCAAGAGCAATAGCCCATTCAGTGTTCATTGGCAATAAGGTTTGAGACAACCAGCTTCTCGGCTGACCGTTTATCTGCTTCAATGCGGGCGCAGGCGGTCATGGCGCTTGGTGAGACCACTGGCTCTTGGCGACCTGGAGCGGTCGGTGGGCCAGCGGTAAAGCTGTCATTCAACGTTTGAATCAAGGGGCTTCGTTAGGCGTCCCGCTTGAATGACGGGTTAAGCGCTTGTTGCATGACGCGCCTTTCTGAGGCCGATGACTAAGGCTATGAAGGCCACACATAGGCCCACAGAGGTGGCCAACTCTGTGGCTGATGGTGGAAAGACAAGAATGAAGCCCGTGCCCTTAATCAGAGTCGAAAAGCTGGATACGCAGAATGGCATGGCGAAAAGGCGGAAGGTTTGCCAGCGATCTCTTGTGGCTGTCCTCAGACCGCCGACACTGAGAATTAGAGCAATACCGATGACTGCACTGATACCAGCAGAATTTAGCCAAATGCTAGGCGACGAATCGAAGTGGTGAAGCACAGTGCTGGCCCACCAAATCAAGTAGCACCAAAGCACGACCTTCCCATTGGGGAGGTTCGACAGGTAGCGAATGGTTGGATCGACCAGATGCATTCTTTAAGCGCTTAACGTTCAAATTGAGAGGTGCGCCATGCTTGGCGCATCCTTCTCGAATGCAGGGTTAAAGCGCGCGTAGACGGCAGCGATGTAGCCGGCAATGGCGGCAACGATCACGACCATCGTGAAGTCCTCAGAAAACGGGCGTCCATTGGTAGGTGCAACAACAAACAGCCAGAACGTCCAAGCAGTTGCCGCCATGCCCGCGACCCCCAATCCGCCCACAAAACTTCTAAACAAGATATCTATCACTGGCAGCTTCCCCAACACAAGTTCGTCGTACGGGCCGGAAAACGTGACCAACACGAAAGTAGCTGCGGGTGGAACCCAAATAGCGAAGAGCGCCCCCTGAAACGCTCGGCGGAACGCGTCTATGAGAGCCGTTGCAAATGTCTTTGCGATTGATGTGAGCGAACTCTCGTCCATGGTGCGCTTTAACGAAATGAAGATGGAAAAGACGGTCGATACATCTTGGTACTGCCGGATAAGCTGAACATGGACTCCTCCTGAGAACGGCTTCTAGCTTAGGTTTCCTCGAATTTTTACCTTTTTATACAGTTACAAAAATTCCGACAAACCACTCACTGTGATTCTGCTCGATTCTAGGCGGCAGGCGGGTTATCGCTCGAACTGAACCACATCCCCGACTACCGGTATCGGCTGCGCACTTGTCTTACGTAAGCGACTTGTGAAAGGCAGCTTTGGCACAACGCAGTCTCAGACTTGGCAATGGTTGGCGCATACCAATGGGCATGCAAATTCATAGGAAAGGTGTCTCAAACTTTCTTGTCAATGAACAGTCAACAGGCCCGGCCCACGGCCACGCCACGCAGGAAAGCCAGCAGCCCGGCATCCACCTCCAGCCCCGCCAACAAGACCGGGGCCAGGGCGATATCACGGGTGCTGCCCAGCCTTGTTTGCAGCACCACGGCCTGCCCGCGCCAGCGGCGGGTCTGCGCTTTGGGTAGCAAGGATTGCAGGGCCTCCAAGCCGTAGCGCAGGCGCTTGGCCAGCAGACGAATTCGGTGGATTTGTTCAGGGGTGTTGCTGCGCTTGCGGGCGCGCTTCAAGCGGCGGTGCAAATGGTCTGCTTGCTGGCGAGCCCAGGGCTTCAGTTTGGGGCCACCAGTTGGCGTGCCCGCCAGACTGGCCAGCCACTGGGTGGTGAGCAGCAGGCAGGCGCCCGCAGCCGGGTCTTGCAGGGCGTAACGCACGGTTTTTCTTTGTAGCGCGGTGGCCTCGTCCAGCGACGCGGCCATGGCCTGCCAGGCCTCGGACCGGCGCGGGTCGCCCGCCACAAAGGCGTTGGCCAGCGGAGGCAGGGTGTCCAGCCGGGCCACGTCGAGGTCGCGCAAGGCGCCCAGGCAGTCGAGCAGGGGTTGCAGTGCCGCCCACGACGGCCGAGCCTCTGGCGCCAGCACGGGTGAACACAGGCGCAGTGTGCTTTTGAAACGGCGCCAGCCAATGCGCGCCTGGTGCGCCAACTCGGGGTCGTCACGGTGACTCAGGGCAATCAGATTGGTGGTGAACTGGTTGAACATGTCGCGCAGCAGCAGGCCAGCCGCGTCGCTCACGCCCAGAGGGGCGCTGAGCCGAACCGGCTGCGCGGTGAGTGGCGCGTCCAGCGTGCCCTGCGCCAGCGCAAATCCACGCTGGGCTTTGCTCATGCTGGCAGGGAGCACCGCCACGGTGCGGGCCAGCTCCTGCGCCAACTCAAACAGGGCTTCAGGCGGGCCGGCTTTGAGCTCCAGTTCCAGCTCAAAAATGGGAGCGCGCTTGCCGCCGGCAATGACTTCGCCCTGGTCCAGCGCGACTTCAACCACGCTGCCATTGCGCCGGCGAACCGTCCACAGCGTGCGTTCAAAGTCGGTGGAAAAAGCGGGTGCCAGGGCTTTGAACACCGTGCCATCGGGGTCCAACGTCGTCCAAGGTGTGGCTTTCAGCGCCTTGCGCGACAGGGCGGCCCCGGGCACGGGGCTTTCCCACTCGCCCCGTTGGCTCAGGGCCGAGTCACTGCTGCCGGCCATTTTCAGGGTCTGCAACCATTGGGTGGCGCCCTCGGTGCCGACCTGGCGCGTGCGCAAGGCCACCCGCTGTTGGCGCAAGCGCTGATCGGGCGTGTCGTAGTAGACGTTACGCAGCATCTGGCGCGTGGGCTTTCGCCGCGCCAGCAGAGGCGAGCGGGCCAGGCGCTGCGCCACCAAGGCGGGGTCAGCGCCCGGCAGAGCGAGCTTGAGCTCGATCTCGACAAAGGACGGGGCAGTGCGGGTGTGGGCTGATGTCATATACAGCTCCCGCTGGCGACTGAGTCGCCCTTAGGAGTCGCTGGCGCTGGCCTTTTTGAGGATGGCGTAGAGCTGGTCCTTGAGCAGGAGTTTTTCCTTTTTGAGGGTTTCGATTTCTTCGGGCGTGGCGGGCTCCATGTGCGCCTCCTTGTGCCGGATAACGCGGTCCAGATCATTGTGCTTGTCAAACAGGCGGATGAAATGGTGGTCGCTGGTCTTCAATTCGGTGATCAGGTCGCGGAACTCAGGGAACATAGGGACTCCTCAGGTAAGGCAGGGTCACGCCCTGCACAGGGCTTCAGAGCGGCCACTTTAACCCGCGAAGCCGCTGCCGTCCATGCGTAGGATCAAGCGCCGTAGGGCTTATGCCCGCATCAGCGCCTCAATTTCAGCCACCGTGACAGGCACACCCCGGCTGAGAAGTTCGCAGCCGGTTTCGGTGACCAAGGCGTCATCTTCAATGCGGATACCGATGTTGTGAAACTGTTCGGGCACGCCTTCGCCGGGTCGCACGTAGATGCCGGGCTCAATGGTGAGCACCATGCCGGCTCGCAGAATGCGCGAGGGGCGGTCGACGACTTTTTGGCCGGTGAGCGGGTCGGTGCGCTCCTTGGTTTGATGCAGTTCAGAGGGCTCGTTGTAGCTGCCGCAGTCGTGCACGTCCATGCCCAGCCAGTGGCTGGTGCGGTGCATGTAGAAGGGGAAGTAAGCGCGTTTTTCGATCACGTCGTCGCGCGTGCCGACCTTGTTTTTGTCCAGCAGGCCGACGTCCAGCATGCCTTGCGCCAGCACCTTGAGGGTGGCATCGTGCGGGTCGGTGAAGCGGGCCCCGGCGCAGGTGGCGGCCACGGCGGCTTCTTGCGAGGCCAGCACCAGCTCGTACAAGGCGCGCTGCGGGCCGGTGAAGCGGCCGTTGGCGGGGTAGGTGCGGGTGATGTCGCTGGCGTAGCCGTCCAGCTCGCAGCCGGCGTCAATCAAGACCAGTTCACCGTCTTTGACGGCGCCGGCTTCGGCGCGGTAGTGCAGCACGCAGGCATTGGCCCCGGCGGCGACGATGGAGCCGTAAGCGGGGTGCTGCGAGCCATGGCGGCGAAACTCGTGCAAGAGCTCGGCGTCCAGGTGGTACTCGCGCACGTCTTCGCCCCGGCGCAGCATGCGGGCCGTGAGCTGCATGGCACGAATGTGGGCGCCAGCGCTGATCTGCGCGGCCCGGCGCATGGTGGCCTGCTCATAGGGGTCTTTGATCAGGCGCATCTCGTCGAGCACGCTGCACACATCGCGGGTTTGCTCCGGGCACAGGGCGCCAGATCGTTGACGGGCACGCACTTTGTTCAGCCAGCCGTCCACCTGGGTTTCCAGCCCCTTGTGGGTGGCAAACGGGTACCACACGGCGTCACGGCCGTCCAGCAGCTTGGGCAATTCGGTGTCGATGTCGGCCACGGAAAACGCCGCGTCCACGCCCAGTTGGGCAGGTGCGGCGTCAGGGCCGAGGCGGTAGCCGTCCCAGATTTCGCGCTCCAGGTCTTTGGGCTGGCAAAACAGCGTGCTCTTGCCGTCGCCCGTGACGACCAGCCAGCCCTTGGGTTCGGCGAAGCCGGTCAGGTAGAAAAAGTAGCTGTCGGGGCGGTACAAAAAATCGGCGTCACGGTTGCGCTGCTGCTCGGGCGCGGTGGGAATGAGGGCGATGCCGCGCGGGCCCAGCAAGGCGGCGAGCTTGGCGCGGCGTTCGGCATGGGGGGCGGTGGTGGCATGAAGGGTCATGGTGGCGTGAGGCTGCGTTGAAACAATGCTGACATTAGAGCGGAAATTTCCACCCCGCCTGGCGACGTTCAGGCATGACCCTTGCTTCGTCAAATACAAGCCCCTCAGGGACACACCACGCTGGTGTTCTGCGAGTAGTATCTCGACCCTGTGAGGCCCTTGACCCCTTGCACGTTGGACAGGGGTCATGTCTTAAACCTTGGGTCCGGATGGCGAATGCCATGCGGCCACTCGCCAGAAAAAGGATGCACATGGTCGATCGTCGTCAGGTACTTGGCAGCGCCGCTGCGTTGGGTTGGGCCTTGGGGCGCCCCGCTTTTGCCCAATCGGAAAAAAACATTGTTTTGGGCCAGTCCGTGCCACTCAGTGGACCGTCCCTGCTGCTGGGCAGCCAATACAACCTGGGCGCACGCCTGTACTTTGACGCACTGAACGCCAAAGGCGGCGTCAACGGCAGGCAGATTGAACTCAAACGGCTGGACGATGCCATGGACCCGCAGCAAACTGCGGCCAACACCCGCCAGTTCATCAAGGACGGCGTGGTGGCCTTGTTTGGCTATGTGGGCGCACTGCCCAGCTTGGCGGCCGTGCCACTGGCCACCGAGGCCAAGGTGCCGTTTTTTGCGCCACTCTCCGGTGCCCAGTCACTGCGCGAACCGTTCAACCGCTATGTGTTTCATGTGCGGGCGTCCTACCTTGAGGAGACCACGGCCATCATTCGCCAAGCCAGCACGGTCGGCATCAAGAAGATTGCGGTGTTTTACCAGGACAACGACGTGGGCCAGGCCGGCCTGGACGATGTGGTGCGCGCCCTGACGCCCTTGAATCTGAAACCGGTGGCCACGGCCAAGGCAGATGCCAACTCCACCGATGTGGCGCCCGCGCTCAAAACCATTTTGGCCGCCAACCCCGAAGCCATCATTCAAATCAGCACCTTCAAAAGCAGCGCCACCTTTGTGCGCTTGGCCCGCCAGGCGGGCTTCAAGGGCAATCTGTACAACCTGTCCCTGGTGGACACACAAGCCTTGAGCGACGAGTTGGGGGCGGTGGCGCGCGGTGTGGTGGTGAGCCAGGTGATGCCGTTTCCCTATGCCTCAGGCTCGGCGGTGTCCACCGAGTACCTGCACGCGCTGCAAGCCTCTGGCCTGGTGGCCAGCACACCCAACTACACCGGCATGGAGGGTTTTGTGGCGGCCAAGGTGTTTGCGGAAGCCGCCCGCCGCGCCGGCAAAGCCATGACGCGCGAAAGCCTGATCACCGCGCTGCAAAGCATGCAAAGCTACAACGTGGGCGGCATGAACCTGGAGTTTGGCCCGGACAAAAACGCGGGTTCGCGCTTTGTGGAAATGACAATGCTGACCGAGGACGGCAAAGTCCGCCGCTAGCCATAGCCCCGTTCACAGGGGCTTTACTGGTTCAACGCCTGCAGCCGCTCGGGCGTGCCCACATCGGTCCACGCGCCGGTGTACATCTCGGCTGAGACCCGGCCCTGCGCGATGGCCGCGCGCAGCAGCGGCGCCAGCGCCGCTTTCACGCCCTGCGGGTTGCCCGCTGGCACGTCAGACCAGGGCGGTGCAAACAGCGCGGCGCGGTACAGGCCAATGGTGCTGTAGGTGAACTTGTCAGGCGCGTCGTTCAGCGCCAACCCGTTTGCCAAGCCAAAGTCACCCCGTGGGTTGTGCGCCGGGTTGGGCACCAGCCACAGGTGGGCCAAGTGGTCGCTGGCCCTGAAACGGGCCACGGCCTCGGTATCGAACACAAAGTCAGGCGCAAACACGTCACCCGCCAGCACCCAAAACACCTCCCCCAACTGCGGCAGCGCCCGCGCAATGCCACCCGCCGTTTCCAGCGCGCCACCAAAGTCCACGCCTTCGTGGGAGTAGCGCAAGGAAATTTGCTTCTGTTTTGATAGCTGCTCCCGCCCGTCTGATAAGCGCGGGAGCACGAAAACATCATGAAATGTGTCGCTGATTTGCTCGCCCAACCAGGCCGTGTTCACCACCACCTCGGCACAGCCACCGCGCGTCAACGCCTCCAGCGGCCACTGCATCAGCGGCTTGCCGCGCACGGGCAGCAAGGGCTTGGGGGTGGTGTCGGTCAGGGGGCGCATGCGCTCCCCCCGGCCGGCCGCCAGCAGCATGGCGGCAATGGCCTCAGAGGGTGGTGAAGCGGGCAAGGTTGGGGCCAAAGAGTGGGGCATGTTCGGGGCAAGGTCGTCAATAGGAGGGACAAGCATAGCCGAGGGCGAGCGGTTCAGCCGACGTGATTCAGATAGAAAACAGCCGCCACCGCACGTTCCATATCACTATGAAGCTATCAAAAAATGAGCGTCAAACAGGCTGCGACAGCGTGGGGTGGGATGAATACGGGGGCAACCCCGCCACCACGTGATCAATCCAGACCCGCAGCTTGGCGGCCAGAAACCGGTTGGACGGGTAGAGCAGCCAGGCGGTGCCGGCGTAGTGACTGCAGTGTTCCCACGCCTCCAGCACAGCCACCAGTTCGCCCCTGGCCAGGTGGGCCTGGGCGGTGAAGGCGGGCAGGCTGGCAATGCCGAGATCGCTCAAGGCGCCTTCCAGCCGCACCTCGCTGTGGTTGGCCACATAGCGCCCGCTGACCTTCACACTGGTCTCTTGCCCCTCCCGGCGAAAGCGCCAATGGCGATCGCGCTCGTCCTCCCCAAGGTAGAGGCAACTGTGCGCCGTCAAGTCACGCGGGTGCATTGGCGTGCCGCGTTGGGCCAGGTAGCGAGGGCTGGCATACACCTGGTGGCGTACTTGCATCAGCGGGCGTCCCGCCAGTCCGGGCGGCGGTGAGTCGGTGACGCGTATCGCCAGGTCAATGCCTTCTTCAAACAAGTCCACGGTGCGGTCGGTGACCAGGAGTTGGACATCAACTTCAGGGTAGGCCTGCAAAAACGAGGGCATCAGCGGGTGAATCACCTGACGCCCCACGGCCTTGGCCATGCTCACGCGCACCAAGCCGCGCGCCTGCGTGGTGTGGGTGTCGCTGAGCGCCATCACCTCGCGCGCCGCGCTCCACAAAACCTGGCAACGCGCATAAGCGGCCGTGCCGGCTTCAGTGAGACGCAGTTTTCGTGTGGTGCGCTCCAGCAGACGCACCCGCAGCACCCCTTCCAGGCGCGCGACCTGGCGACTGACCGCCGAGGGGGTGAGGCCGAGCTGGCGCGCCGCGCCCGAAAAGCTGCCCGCGTCCACCACCCGTGCAAACACGGCCATGTCGGGCAAACTGGCCAGAGACTGATTGATGTTCATGACGCACAAGTGTTGTTCTTTGAACCTCAATTATCACGCTGACAGATTCAATAGACACTTCAGGATGAGCCCACCCGCTCCTCACGATTGACCTTTTTGGAACCCTGCGCCGCCATGACCACCCTTTCCCTTTTGCCGCCTCAGCCGTTGCAACGCCTGTCGGACCTGCTGCTCTTGCTGGTGGCCGTGGTGTGGGGCACCAGTTACGGCGTGGCCAAAGGCGCGCTGGCTTACTACCCGGTCTTGGGTTTTCTGGCGGTGCGGTTTGGGCTGACCTTTGTGGTGCTGCTGCCGGCGCTGTGGCGTCTGCCCCGCGCGGCGCAGCGCGATGCGTTGCACAGCGGGTTGCCCCTGGGGGGCTTGCTGCTGGCCATCTTTTTGTGCGAAACCTATGGCGTGGCGCACACGCAGGCCAGCAACGCCGCGTTTCTGATCAGTCTGTGCGTGGTGTTCACCCCGTTTGCCGAATGGGGCTTGTTGGGAGTGCGCCCGCAGCGGGCCGTGTTTGTGTTTGCCGCGGTGTCGCTGACCGGGGCCGCGCTGCTCAGCGGGGGCCTGGTGGGCGCGTGGGGCTGGGGTGACGGCTTGATGCTGGCCGCCGCGGTGCTGCGCGCCGTCACCGTTTGTCAAACCAGCAAGCTCACCCGCCACAGCACCGCGCCGGCGCTGGCGCTCACGGCGGTGCAGGCAGGCGTGATTGCACTGGGCTGCCTGCTGCTGGCCCTGGTTACACCCGGCGGGCTCCCCGCCTTGCCCGGGGCCGCCGCTTTCTGGCAGGCCAGTATTTATCTTGTTTTGGGTTGCACGGTGTTTGCCTTCTTTGCCCAAAACTGGGCCTTGCAGCACAGCGCGCCCAGCCGCGTGGCTTTGCTCACCAGCAGCGAACCGGCCTTTGGCGCGCTGTTTGCCGTGTTCTGGCTGGGCGAAAGCTTGAGCCTTTGGGGCTGGTTGGGCGGCGCGCTGATTGTGGTCGCCGCGCTGTGGCTCACGGCGCGCCGATCTTGAGCCGTCTGTCAAAAACGGCACGCTTCGCGCAGGCTCGTCACGCATTGAAACGACTGGCGCCGTGTAAACTGGCCTCACCTCGCATGGCGCTCATTCGATGCCTCAGCCACATTTGGCACTGCGAAAAAGGAGCCTCCATTTCCCATGGCCGAGTTGGACCGGAACACAGCAAAGGGGCAGACCGTTCGACGAACAGGCCTGCGGCGCACGCATGCCATTTCAATCGGGTTTGTCCTTCTCTGGCTGGTTGGTGCTGTGGCGATCGTTCAGCAAAGCCAACAGGCATCGGCCTTGGCCGTGGAGAAACTTCGCGATGAAAACACGCTGGAAACGCGCGCCCTCGCCAGCAAGCTGGCCGGAAAACTGAGTGGCGCCTACGTCACGCTGAAAACCATCTCGCTGCTACCTGCCGTTCGCGCCGCTGCGCCGCAAAACAGGTCCAGTGACCAACGTCGATGTGGTCCAGCAGGGTCGCTTCTCGGCGGCAGGGGCCAACACCATTCAACAGCTCTACAACCACATTGCCAGCGAACTGAATGTGTCTGAGGTGTATGTGGTCTACGACGGATTCAAGCCGAAGCAGGGGGAAGTCCCCTTTTTGATGTTTGACGAAGTGCTGTTGGAGCGAATTACCAAGCGCAAAGAAACTCATGCCACGCATGAACAAGACATTCCGGAGGAAGAAGAGTCTTTTGAGTACGACGAATATGTGCGCCAACTTAGCCACCTCCATCAACGCTACTCAAGCCTGCCCGAGACGGCGCCCACCGGCATCGGGGCCGTCACCTCGTCACTGATGCGAACCTGTGACAACTCGCAATTCACCTCCACCGCGCACGGCAATGTGCGAGACACGTTTGGCCTGCTGCTGTCAGTGCCCATTTATGACTTGACGACCGACCGCTTCAAAGGACTGGTCACCGCCGTGATTCGCGCCAACGTGCTGGAGGCGGCCCTGATTGGCTGGCCTTTGATCCCGGTGAGTGCAGATGACCGAGACAAACTCAGCCAAAGCGGGATTGACCTTGCCAGCGCCCCCGCTGAATATGTGTTGGTGAACCAGGACACGGGCGACCTCATCATGGACCGTCGCAACACCGTCCTGCCGCAATTTGTCAATGGTTTGGAGCAGGCCGGCTTGCACGACTATTTCGACCTGGCACTGCCTTACGCCACGCCAATGGCGCCTGCACCGCTACACCTCTGCCGCCAAGGTGGACGCGCTGACGCAGGGTTATCACAGCACGATGTGGCAACGCCTGGGCTTGCTGAGCCTGTTGCTGATTCCGCTGTGGTTGGCCGTTGCGCGGGTGTTTGCGGAGCAAAGGCGCTCAAGCTACAAGTTGAAAAAGCTGGCCAATATTGACGAACTGACCGGTTTGCCCAACCGGCGCATGGTGGGAGCCAGTTTGCCCAACGCCATCGACAAGGAGCTCGCCGCCGGCAGACGATACGCGGTGCTGATGATTGACCTGGATGGGTTCAAGGCGGTCAACGACACCATGGGGCATCACGCTGGCGACCAACTTCTCATTGAAGTGGCCCGGCGGTTTGAGCGCTGCCTGCGTTCCTCCGACCAACTCTCGCGCGTGAGCGCCCAACAGATTTCAAACAGCCCCATGGTGGCGCGCTTGGGCGGAGACGAGTTTCTGGTGATGCTGCCCGAGGCGGCCGACATCAGCCAGGCCAGCAGAGTGGCCACCCGCCTGCATGACAGCCTCAACGACCCCGTCTATCTGGCGGGTGAATCAGTCACGGTGCGCGCCAGCATTGGCATTGCCGTCTCTCCAGAGCATGGGGTGGACAACGACACCTTGCTGCGCAACGCCGACTTGGCCATGTACCAAGCCAAAAGTCTGGGGCACGGACAAACGGTTTACTACGACCAACACATTGGCGACGAGTCCTTAAAACGTCTCAAGATGCTGGCGGACTTGCAAACCGCGCAGGCACAAGCGCAGTTTGTGCTGCATTACCAACCCGAACTTTCGCTCCAAAGCGGGCAAGTGAACTGTGTCGAGGCCCTGCTTCGCTGGCAACACCCCACGCTGGGCCTGATTGCGCCCGCCACGTTCATCCCCTTGCTGGAGCAATCGGGACAAATTCGCGAGGTCGGTCAATGGGTGATTGAGACCGCGTGCCAGCAGCTCAAGCAGTGGCAAGACGAGGGCTCCAGCATTCGGTTCATGGCCATCAATTTGTCGCCCCGGCAGTTGACCATCCCGGACTTTGCCAGCACCTTGGTCGCGACCTTGTCCCGCATTGGGGTCGCGCCAGAAGCGATCTGCCTTGAGCTGACCGAGAGCGTCCTGATGCAGCAAATCGAGACCAGCATTCAGCTGCTTCAACAGCTTCGCGATGCGGGCATCAAAGTGGCGATTGACGACTTTGGCACCGGGTTTTCCTCGCTGAGCTACTTGCGCAAGCTACCGCTCGACATCCTGAAAATTGACCGCAGCTTTGTGAACGACTCCCACACCGAGGACGGCGCCGCCATTTGTGACATGTTGACCGTACTGGCGCGGCGCCTGGGCTTGGCACTGGTCGCAGAGGGCATTGAAACCCCCGATCAACTGGAACGCATGCGCGCTTTGGGCTGCGACTGGGTTCAGGGTTATTGGATTGCCAAACCTTTGCCCGCCGCGCAAGCCGCCCAATTCGCGCGCTCGTTCAACGAGGCCGCGCTCGCAAAAACAAGCCAGCCCCAAGAGAACCCCAAGGTCTGACGCGTGGCGCCCAGCTTGGCGCGAGGTCGCGTCAACGCATGCCCACACTCACCTTGCCAAAAGCAGCCTGCGCTTCACGCGGCAGGCAGCGCCAGTAAGCGGGAGTGGCTTGCACCGTGCCGCCCAATGCCGCCGCCGCCTGCCAGCCCCAGCGGGGTTGGTACAAAAAGGCACGGGCCAAAGCAATCAGGTCGGCATCTCCGGCCTGCAAAATGGCTTCGGCCTGGGCCGGCTCCGTGATCAAGCCCACCGCCATGGTGAGCAAACCGCTGGCTTCGCGCACCTGGTGCGCCAAGGGCACTTGATAACCGGCACCCAGTGGAATTTTTTGCTGGGGCGAGACACCGCCCGAAGACACATGAATGAAGTCGCACCCCAGCGCCTTCAGTCGCTGGGCGAACACGCCGCTTTGCTCACCGTCCCAGCCGCCCTCGACCCAGTCGGACGCTGACAAACGCATGCCCAGCGGTCCTTTGAACACGGCCCGAACGGCGGCAAAGACTTCCATGGGAAAGCGAATGCGGTTCTCGAAACTGCCACCGTACTCGTCGTCCCGGTGGTTGGCCAGCGGGGACAAAAACTCATGCAACAAATACCCGTGGGCGCCATGCAGCTCCACCGCGTCAATGCCCATGGCTTGTGCGCGCTCGGCGGCGCGCACAAAGGCGGCCTTGATCTCGGCCAGTCCAGCGAGGCTGAGGGCGGTGGGAGGCGGCTCGCTGGGCAATTGCGACGCGGCCGAAGGGCCGAAAGTCTCCCAACCACCCAACTCGGGGGGCAGCAGTTGGCCACCTTCCCAGGGCAGGGCGCTCGAAGCTTTCCGCCCCGCATGCGCCAGCTGAATACAAACGGCGGTGGGGGGCGCCAACTGACGGGCGCGCTGCAAGGTGGTGGCCAGCGCGGCTTGCGTGCGCTCGTCCCACAACCCCAGGCAGCCGGGGGTGATGCGGCCCTCGGGCAGCACGGCGGTGGCTTCGATGGTGAACAAGGCCGCGCCACTGTTGAGCAGGTTGCCCCAGTGCATCAGGTGCCAGTCGGTGGCCTCGCCATCGCGTGCGCTGTACTGGCACATGGGGGCCACCACGATGCGGTTGGGCAGGGTCAGTCCGCCGTTGGGAGAGGGGAGGGTCAAGGGGGAAAAAAGCAGACTCATGGGAGTGACCTTTTGGTGGATTTTTGACGGGTAAAAACAGCGCGCCCGGCGGGCGAAAACAGCGTGTTTTGTAGCACACAGGCTGTTGAAAAAATCGCCGTGAAAGGTCGAACCCCTAAAATACCGGGTTTTCCCCCTCACCCCAGAACTACCCGGAGTTGGTACCCATGTCCGAAACACAACAAACAGAACAAACGAGCAGCGCCACCGGCGTCAGCCGCGCTGACATGGCCAACGCCATTCGCGCCCTGTCCATGGACGCCGTACAAGCTGCCAATTCGGGCCACCCCGGCGCGCCCATGGGCATGGCCGACATGGCTGTGGCCCTGTGGGGAGACCACCTCAAGCACAACCCCAGCAACCCCAACTGGATCGACCGCGACCGCTTTGTCCTGAGCAACGGCCATGCGTCCATGATGCTGTACTCGGTGCTGCACCTGACCGGCTACAAGCTGCCCATGGCCGAGTTGAAAAACTTCCGCAAACTGCACAGCAAAACTGCCGGCCACCCTGAGCATGGCGTGACACCCGGCGTTGAGACCACCACCGGCCCCTTGGGCCAAGGCATCACCAATGCCGTGGGTTTTGCCCTGGCTGAAAAGCTGCTGGCGCAAGAATTCAACCGTGACGACCACGACGTGATCAACCACAACACCTACGCCTTCATGGGCGACGGTTGCTTGATGGAAGGCATCAGCCACGAAGCCGCCGCCCTGGCTGGCGCCTGGAAGCTGAACAAGCTGATCGCCCTGTACGACGACAACGGCATCTCCATTGACGGCCAAGTGGCCCCCTGGTTCATTGACAACACCGCGCTGCGCTTTGTGGCCTACGGCTGGAACGTGCTCGGCCCCATCGACGGCCATGACGCTGAGCTGGTTGCCAAAACCATTGCCGAGGCCAAAACCTGCGCTGACAAGCCCACGCTGATCATCTGCAAAACCGCCATCGGCAAAGGCAGCCCCAACCGCGCCAATACCGCCAAGGCGCACGGCGAGCCTTTGGGCAACGAAGAGATCGCACTGACCCGTGAAAGCCTGAACTGGCCTCACGCACCGTTTGTCATTCCCAAAGACATCTACGCGGCCTGGGACGGCAAAACCGCCGGTGTCGCGGCCGAAAAGGCGTGGAACGCCAAGTTTGCCGCCTACAAAGCAGCGCACCCAGCGTTGGCCAAAGAGCTGGTTCGCCGCATGAAGGGCGAGTTGCCCAAGAACTTCAACCAGGTGGCAGTGGACACCGCCGTGGCCGCCCACACCAAGGCTGAAACCGTGGCCTCGCGCAAAGCGTCACAGATCGCGCTGGAAGCCTTCACCGCTGCCTTGCCAGAAATGCTGGGTGGCTCGGCTGACTTGACCGGCTCCAACCTGACCAACACCAAGAGCACGCCCAACCTGCGCTTTGACTCCCTGAGCGGCGTGGGCAATGGCGGACGCCACATCAACTACGGCGTGCGCGAGTTCGGCATGGCCGCCATCATGAACGGCTTGGCCCTGCACGGTGGTTACATCCCTTACGGCGGCACCTTCCTCACCTTCAGCGACTACAGCCGCAACGCCATTCGCATGGCTGCGTTGATGAAGTTGCGTGTGGTGCATGTGTTCACCCATGACTCCATCGGTCTGGGCGAAGACGGTCCGACCCACCAGTCGATCGAGCACGCAGCCTCCCTGCGCCTGATCCCCAACCTGGATGTGTGGCGTCCGGGTGACACGGCTGAGACCGCCGTGGCCTGGGCCGTGGCTCTGCAAAACAAGACCAAGCCCACCGCCATGTTGCTGTCACGCCAGAACATCAACTACGCCCCCAAGTCCAACTTGGCCGACATCAGCAAGGGCGCTTATGTGCTGGCTGAGCCCTCTGAAGTGGGCATGAAGAAAAAAGCCCAAGCCGTCATCATTGCCACCGGCTCTGAAGTGCAGCTGGCTTTGAAAGCGCAAGAAATTCTTGCTACCAGAAAGATAGCTGTTCGCGTTGTATCCATGCCCAGCAACACCACATTTGACCAACAAGACACCGCTTACAAGAGCACCGTTTTGCCGGCTGGCACACCGCGCGTGGCGGTGGAAATGGGCGTCACCGAAGGCTGGTGGAAATACGGCTGTGCGGCCGTGGTCGGTATCGACACCTACGGCGAGTCCGCCCCCGCCCCGGTGCTGTTCAAGCACTTCGGTTTCACGCCTGAAAACGTGGCCGACACGGTGGAAAAAGTGTTGCGCAAGAAGTAATCGAGCAGGGCCTTCGGGCCCGGGTTTCAAGTTTTAACTAGTGGAGAAAAGCAAATGACGATCAAGATTGGTATCAACGGCTTCGGCCGCATTGGGCGCATGGTGTTTCGTGCTGCCATCCAGAACTTCAAAGACATTGAAGTCGTGGGCATCAATGACTTGCTGGAGCCAGAGTACCTGGCTTACATGCTGCAGTTTGACTCGGTGCACGGCCGCTTCAAGGGCGATATCGCCGTTGAGGGCAACCACTTGGTCGTCAATGGCAAGAAGATCCGCCTGACCGCCGTCAAAGACCCTGCCGAACTGAACTGGTCTGAGATTGGTGCTGACGTGGTGATCGAATCCACCGGCCTGTTCCTGACCAAGGAAACCGCCCAGAAGCACATCACTGCCGGCGCCAAGAAGGTCATCATGTCCGCGCCCTCCAAAGACGACACCCCCATGTTTGTCTATGGCGTGAACGACAGCACCTATGCGGGCCAAGCCATC
The DNA here is from genome assembly GCA_963781205.1 of uncultured beta proteobacterium. GTDB lineage: Bacteria > Pseudomonadota > Gammaproteobacteria > Burkholderiales > Burkholderiaceae_C > Rhodoferax. The sequence goes on from CAWAFG010000010.1 coordinate 94,928, forward strand.
ATCTCCAACGCTTCGTGCACCACCAACTGCCTGGCCCCTGTGGCCAAGGTGTTGAACGACAGCTTCGGTATCAAGCGTGGCCTGATGACGACGGTGCACGCCGCCACAGCGACCCAGAAAACGGTTGACAGCCCGTCCAACAAAGACTGGCGCGGTGGCCGTGGCATTCTGGAAAACATCATTCCTTCGAGCACCGGCGCTGCCAAAGCGGTGGGCGTGGTCATCCCTGAGCTGAACAAAAAGCTCACCGGCATGTCCTTCCGCGTGCCCACCTCCGACGTGTCGGTGGTGGACTTGACCGTGGAACTGGTCAAGGAAGCCAGCTACGCAGACATTTGCGCTGCCATGAAGGCCGCCTCTGAAGGCCCCATGAAGGGTGTGTTGGGTTACACCACTGACAAAGTGGTCTCCACCGACTTCCGTGGCGAAAGCTGCACCTCCGTGTTTGACGCCGACGCCGGTATGTCACTGGACAGCACGTTTGTGAAGGTCGTGTCCTGGTACGACAACGAGTGGGGTTACTCCAGCAAGTGCCTGGAGATGGTGCGCGTCGTTAGCAAATAAACGCCCCCTTTGACGCACCCCGCTTGGCGGGTGATGTCAACGAGTGCCAAGGCCCGGCTCAGCAACTGAGTCGGGCCTTTTTTGTGGCCTCGGCAAGACGGCCAATGAGGGGACGGGGTGCACAACCAGCCCCGTTTTCAACCTGCGCCCGCCCCCTACAATTTGTGCTCGGTTGGCCGCTGCCGTTCTGGGGTGGTGTGAAGGCAGCCGCCATGCAAGGAACGATGATGAATCAAGACTTTTTGGGTTATCTCGCGGCGGCTTTGGGCTTGCGGCTGTTCAGCGTCGGGACGACCAGCGTCACCGTGGGCGCCCTGTTGTTGGCGATCATCTTCATTGTCGGCATTTGGTCATTCGCCAGCCTGCTGGAGCGCAGCCTGCACCGCCTGACCCAGCGCTATGAGGACGAACCCTGGAAATTTGCCCGCATCCACATGCTCAGCCGTTTGCTGCGCTACAGCGTCTGGGTATTTGGCACCATCATCGGCATGAACTACTTGGGCATTGACCTGACCAGCATTGCGCTGCTGGGCAGCGCCTTGGCCGTGGGCCTCGGATTTGGCCTTCAAAACGTTTTCAGCAACTTTGTCTCTGGCGTCATTATTTTGCTGGAGCGAAGCCTGAAAGTGGGTGATTTTGTAGAACTTGAATCAGGCGTGCGCGGCCATGTGCGGGAAATTGCCATGCGCTACACCCGCGTCAGCAGCAACGACTCGCTGGATGTGCTGGTGCCCAATTCCGAGTTCATCAATGGCCGGGTGGTGAACTGGACGCTGGACGACTCCTACCGGCGCATGCACATTCCCTTTGGCGTGGCCTATGGCACGGCCAAGGAACTGGTGCGAGAGGCAGGTATCGCCGCCGCGCTCAAGGTGCCCGGCGTGGTGCATCACAAGGACATGCAGACAGCGGTTTGGCTGGTGGCCTATGGCGACAACTCGGTGAATTACGAGCTGATTGTTTGGGCCGACCGCGACCTGACCACCCGGCCCGCGTCCACCCATGCCAAGCTGATGTGGGCGTTGGACGACGAGTTGGCAGCACGCAAGATTGAGATTCCGTTCCCGCAGCGCGACTTGCATGTGCGCTCCGGCACGCTCAACGTGCGCATGGACACGGGCGCCCCACAAGCGACCCCCACTACAGCACCACCCGGAGAGACTCTGGTTTAGACGCCGGCAAGCGGCCGCGCACTGGCCTGATAGTTCATGATGGGCAGCGCATGTCCGACCAAGTTATGACGCATGGTGGCCCGCGCCGAATTGCGGCCACAACACAGGATGCGATCATCCAGTTGCAAGGGCGTATCCAGGGCAGGGCGCAGCACACGCTCCTGGCCGCGTTGCAACAGTAGCGGCACGGCTCGAAGAAGATCGCCACTCCCGTCGGCACGCGTCAATAGCTGCCCCAGCGTCACCGTCTCTGATCTCTCCATGGCGCGGCAAACCGTGCGGGCTTGCGCGGGACTGATGGTCACTGACCACGACTCAACCACCTCTTTGCCAATGACGTCGCGCATGGTTTGCAGCAAGTCAGCCGCCCAGGCCTCATCCTCGTCGCGCGCCCGGCGCAAAAAGGTGGCCAACTGGGGGGCACGAATCACCCGCAACACCTCCCCCGCCAGCACATAACCCGACAGCATGACCAAGTCCACCGGTGCAGCGCGAAAGATCAAGCTGTTGCGACGCTGGGTTTGGCGGGCGACGATGAACAAGGCCTTGTTCATGCCCCGTCCCGCCAGCGCAATGGCCAGGTTGTCAATGTCAACCGCTGTGCCACCCACGAGTGCGCTGGCGTCTTCGGCGCCGGCTTCGCGCAACACGGCCGGATCCGTGGGGTCACCTTTTAGATGATGCGCATCGATCTCATCCTCGGTCAACTCCGGGTCAATCACGATGCTGTCAATCTTCAGCCGCTCAAGCTGGCGGTGCAAGGTACGGGTGAACAAGCCCGAGCCACACAAAATCCAGCGCCCGGTGGGCAACTGCGGCGGCTCGTTCATGGCGGTGCCGGATTGGGTCGTCAAGCTCTCGTAGATCACATGCAGACTCGGCGTGCGAATGGAGAGTGCCACCCGTTCGGCAAAAGTGTCATAGGGGTTGATGATGTGGTCCGCACCAGCCGCAGCCATCCGAGCATGGGCGGCGTGATAGCGAACCGCACTGAGCACCGGAATGTCCGGGCTCAGCAGTCGCGCCGTCAGCGCAATTTTGGTGTTGACGAAATCGTCACCGGTCAAGGCCAGCACGCCTGCGCAGTAGCCGCTGGTCAAACCGGCCAGCACCAGCGTTTTGGGGTCACTGGCGTCGCCACACAAGGCGGGCACCGCCACGGACAACTCATCCACTTCGACCGAGTCCACACGAGTCGACTCCGTGTCAATGACCACCAATCGCGCCCCGTCCTGCGCCAACTCGCGGGCCACCCGGTTGCCCGCATCGTCATAGCCGCACACCAGGTAAAAAGGCTGGCTCATGTGCCGAACGGCGCGCTCGACCGCATTTTCGTCAGAAATGCGGCGAAACAAGGGGTCCTGCAACACGCTGAACAAGCCGCCAATGGCATACAACCACGCCACCACCGTGCCATAAATCGAGGCCGTGGCCCACAAGCGCTGTGCGTCTGAAAAGGGATAAGGAATCTCCCCCAGTCCAATGGTGGTGCCCAGAAAACTGACGAAGTAGAACGAGTGCAGAAAGCTCATCGTCCAACGCCGCCCCTCGGGGTCGACGCCGGGCACCAGCGTGAAACCCAACACCGCGACCGCATACACGCCAATCAGAACCGTCAGTGGCTTGCGCAAACGGCGCAACAAAATGAAGATGCCGTGGCGGGTCCGCGAAGCGGGGTAGTTCATCGTCGCAGGTTGGCCATCTCAATAATCAACAACACCACTGAGACCACATTGGCCACCGCAGCGCCAATGGCCAAAGAGACGACGGTCACCGTTTGATGCTCATTCAGGTCGGCCCCTGACTGGCTGTACAAGCCCCACATCACAGCCGCTGCGATCAGCTGCAGGTCGGCAATCAGGCTGGTGGCCAACATGGTCGATCCCAGCGGGGAGCGGTCACCAAACTTCATCACCGTGGCGATCAGGCTCACGACCACGGCGGCAAACAACTCGTAGACGTTGTGGTGGTGGATGTTGGCGATGTCGCCCACGATGAAGCCAACGTTCAGCGTCAGCGCCAGAACAATGACAAAGGCAAACAAGACACGTTCTGTGCTCATGGATCAGTCCGATCGGGGTGAGAAGCCGGCAAGACGCGCCACTTCAATGGATCAAGCAGACAGCAGGCGCCGCCTGGTGCTCGGCGGCACCAAGGTCAGCTCGGCCTTCAGCTGCTGATGTAATGGGTGAGTTGGGAGATGGTTTGCTCATGCTCGGCAATGATGTCATCCATCAAGTCGCGCATGGAGATCAAGCCCAACACCGTGGCGCCGTCCACCACGGGCAAGTGCCGGATCTTCTTTGCGCTCATCAAGGCCATGCAGTCGCGGGTGCCGGTTTTCGGCGTGACGGTGAACGGGTTCCCCGTCATGATGTCCGCCACCGTGGTTTCCTTGGAGTTTTTCCCCTGCAGCGCCACTTTGCGGGTGTAATCCCGCTCGGACACCACCCCGACCAACTTGTCTTGGTCCATCACGAGCATGGCGCCCACCCCGTGATCCGCCAAACTTTGAAGCGCAGAAAACACTGTCGTTGACGGACTGACCTGATAGGCTGCAGATTCGCGCCCCTTGAGCAATTCCAGTATGGGTTTCATCAAAACTCCCTTCATTTGAGTCAAGCCGAATGCACAAAGTGATTAATCTGTAATGTAATACCAAGAGGCCGTGTCGCAAGTGGATCAACCTTCACGGCGCACGAACTCCCCACACCATAATACGCCTGCGGCCCTGTCAATCAAGCGAGTTCAGCTATCTTGTTGATAGCAAAAAATGCCTATGACCGAAAAAAAACCATTTGAAATTGCCCGTGAGACCCTTAAACAGCTCACGGCACGGAAATTAACGCCGACCCCCGCGAACTACCAAAAGGTTTACAGCGAGGTCGCCGGAGTGCCGATGGAGCCCCCTTTTCCCCAGGATCGGCTGCGCGACATCTCCCAGGCTTTGCCCACCAAAACACCAGGTCAACAACGCCAAAAGGGCTTGCTGGATTCAGCCATTGGCAATCTCAATTGGGAAGGCGTGAAGGCCGCCCTGATGGCTTACGGTGGCTTCAGCCCGGCCGCAGTGGCACCGCCAGAACCCAGTAAACCACTGATCACCGCCGAGCCAACGCCCGCCACACCCGCAGCCTCTGTGTCTGCACCCGCGCTCACGGCGGATTTTTTTGAACAAATCGCCCGCATGGTGGAGTACGCCCTGCCGGCACTGGGCACTGACGACGCCCGGTTCAATGAGCAAGCGCGCACCCTGTTGGCGGCCATGCGCCAACCCGGCACCAGCACGGTGACCTTGAAACTGATGCTGGCCAACTTTGGGCACCGCGTGTCCTTTGCCGCAGAAGAACAAGTCGCAGTTCACAAAACCTTGTTGAAGCTGCTGAACCTCATCATCAAGAACATCGGCGAATTGAGCATCGAAGACAGTTGGCTGACTGGCCAAATCGGCTCTTTGCTGACGGCCTGCACGCCGCCGATGACCCTGCGCCGCCTGGACGAGGTGGAGTCACTGCTCGTTGACGTCATCATCAAACAAAAAGAAACCATGGGGCAGACCCTGCAGGCGCAGGAGGAAATGCGCGTTTTGCTCGCCACCTTTGTCGAGCGATTGACGGCCATGACCGAAACCACCGGGGAATTTCGCAACACCCTGGAGGAAAACGGCCGCTTGATTGAGCAAGCCAAAACCATCTCCGACATCGCTCCCGTTCTGAAAACCGTGATTGGCGCAACGCGGGAAATGGCGCGCGACAGCCAGGCCATTCGGGATGAACTCAACGGCATGCGTGAGAAGGCGCTCGCCACTGAGGCCGAACTGGCCACCCTTCACCAAGAACTGGACCGGGCCAGCAGCCAAGCTCGTCACGACCCCCTCACGGGCGCGCTGAATCGCAAAGGTCTGGACGAGGCGCTGGAGCGCGAGGTGTCCAAAGTGCGCCGTACAAACACGCCCTTGTGCATGGCCCTGCTGGACATTGACAACTTCAAAACCATCAACGACAAGTTGGGCCACACCACTGGCGATGCGGCGCTCACCCACTTGGCCAAGGTAGCCCGCGACGCCATGCGACCCCAGGACACCCTGGCGCGCTACGGTGGCGAGGAATTTGTGCTCTTGCTGCCAGACACGGTGCAAGACAAGGGCATTGAAGCCATGACCCGGCTTCAACGCGAACTCACCAAGCATTTCTTCATGGCAGGCACTGAAAAAGTGCTCATCACCTTCAGTGCGGGCGTCGCTCAAATGAGCGGTGACGAGACCGGCATGGAAGCCATCCGCCGGGCCGATCAAGCCATGTACCTGGCCAAGCGGTCGGGTAAAAACCGCGTGCTTGGCGCATCATGAAAAGGTATTTCGCATGACGTACCTGCTACTCGGTTTAGGAATTTTTCTCGGCATTCACTCGGTTCGCATCGTGGCGGACGACTGGCGAACGCGCACGCGAGAACGCATGGGAGCAGGGGCTTGGAAAGCGCTTTTCTCGGTGCTCTCGGTGCTGGGCTTTGCCTTGATCGTCTGGGGGTTTGGCCAAGTCCGTCAAATGCCCACCCAGCTTTGGAGCCCGCCCTTCGGTTTGCGCCATGTTGCAGCAGCCATCAACCTGGTCGCATTTGTGCTGCTGGCAGCCGCCTATGTGCCCGGTAACAGTATCAAGGCGCGGGTGCATCACCCCATGGTGCAGGGGGTGGTGCTATGGGCGATTGCCCATTTGCTGGCCAACGGCAACCTGGGTCAAGTCGTTCTGTTTGGCTCTTTTCTGGTCTGGGGCGCACTGGACTGGATGGCCGCCACGCGCCGGGACCAACGCCACGGCACCCGCTACGCCGCTGGCTCGGCCGGCGCCACCGGAGTCACCGTGGCGCTCGGTGTCGGGGCCTGGATTATTTTCACCCTGTGGCTGCACGGCCTGTTGATCGGCGTGCGGCCGTTGGGTTAACTTTTGGAGAATCATGAGCATACGCAACCTTGACGCCCTGTTTGACCCCGTTTCGGTGGCCGTATTGGGTGCCTCGTTGCGCCCCGGCAGCGTGGGAGCCACCGTCTGGCGCAACCTGAACTCCGGGCAATTCAAGGGAAAGCTGTATGCCGTCAACCCCAAACACAGCAAGTTAGGTGATGCGCCCGTTTGGGCTCGCGCAGCCGACTTGCCGGAAGCACCCGCATTGGCCGTGATCTGCACGCCTGCCGCCACCGTGCCCGGTCTGATCGAAGAACTGGCCGCCTTGGGCACGCGGGCCGCCGTGGTGCTGACGGCGGGCATGGACGCCCAACAAAACAAGGCCATGCTCAAGGCCGCCAAACCCCACCTGTTTCGTATTCTGGGCCCCAATTGCATTGGCCTTCTGGTGCCTCACCACGGCGTCAATGCCAGCTTTTCGCATGTCGATGCTTTGCCGGGTGAGTTGGCCTTTGTGTCGCAATCGGGCGCGCTGGTCACCGCCATGCTGGATTGGGCCAAAGGGCGGGGCATTGGCTTTTCCCACTTTGTGTCCCTGGGCGAGCATGCCGACGTCGACTTTGGCGACATGCTGGACTATTTGGCCAGCGACGCCAAGACCCGGGCCATTCTGCTGTATGCCGAATCGCTGGATTCCCCAAGCAAATTCATGTCAGCAGCCAGAGCGGCCGCACGCAACAAACCGGTCATCCTGGTCAAGGCGGGTCGCTCGGCACAGGGTCAACTGGCAGCGGCCTCCCACACGGGTGCCTTGGCGGGATCTGACATGGTCATCGACGCAGCCATTGACCGCGCAGGCATGCTTCGGGTCAACACTCTGGACGAGTTGTTTTTGGCGGCACAAACCCTTTCGCGCTTTCGCACCAACACCAGCGAGAGCATCACAGTGCTAACCAACGGCGGCGGCGCGGGCGTTATGGCCGCGGACGCGGCGGCCTTTGCCAACGTCAACCTGTCGGTGCTGAGTGAGGCCACCCAAAAGAAATTGAGTGCGGTTCTGCCCGTGAACTGGTCCCATGCCAACCCAGTGGACATCATTGGGGACGCGCCCGTGGAACGGTATGTAGAGGCGATGAAAATCCTCCTCGCCGACCCGGCTTCCGGTGCAATCCTGTTCATCCACGCGCCCACGGCCATTGTTCCCAGTGCCGACATTGCGCGCGCGCTGGTGCCGCTGGCGCAACCGGTGCCCGGGTCGCAGCCCCAGGTGTTGAGTTGCTGGCTGGGCGACGCGGCTGTGGCCGAGGCGCGTCAATTGTTTCAGGAGGCGGGCGTGGCCAACTTTGACACGCCCGAGAAAGCAGTGCGGGCGTTTTCCATGCTGACGCGTTACCGGCGCAATCAGGCCGAGCTGACCGAGGCGCCGCCCGCGTTGACCGGCCACGGCCCGACCCCAGACTGGGCCCAAGTCCGCGCGGTGGTGAAATCCGCCCTGGACAACGGGCGGGAGATGTTGACCGAGCTAGAAGCCAAAACCGTGTTGGCCGCCTGCGGCATCCCGGTGGTGCCCACCCAACGGGTCGAGGCGAGTGCGGACGCCGCCAGCGACGCCGCTCGGGCCATGGGTTTCCCGGTCGTATTGAAAATACTGTCCGACGATATTTCACATAAATCAGACGTCGGCGGCGTTGCGCTGAACCTGCCCGACGAGGCGGCCGTAAGGGACGCTGCCAACACCATGTTGGGCCGCATCGCTCACCAACTACCGAAGGCCCGAATTCAAGGCTTCACGGTGCAGGCCATGGTGAAGCGGCAACACGCACAAGAACTGATTGTGGGCAGCACCATTGACCGGGCTTTCGGCCCGGTGATTTTGTTTGGCCAGGGTGGAACTGCGGTCGAGGTCATGGGCGATCGAGCGGTCGCCTTGCCGCCGTTGAACATACCGCTGGCCAAGGCCCTGGTGGCTCGAACCCGGGTGTCACGCCTGCTGGCCGGGTGGCGCGACACGCCCGCCGTGGACGAAGCCAGCGTGCATCAGGTCTTGGTGGCTGTGTCTCAATTGATTGCGGAGATTCCCGAAATCGCCGAACTGGACATCAACCCCTTGATTGTCAATTTTGAAGGGGCGGTGGCGCTTGACGCTCGCATCCGCCTTAATGCCCAGGCGCCCGCCGGAGCGGGGAATTTCGCCATTCGGCCCTATCCGGCCAACCTGGAGGAGCAGGTGGAGTGGCAGGGCCGCACAGTGTGCTTGCGCCCCATTCGCCCCGAGGACGAGGCCCTGCACATGGAATTTCTGCAAGCCTTGAGCCCGGAGGACATTCGAATGCGCGTGTTCTACAGCAAGCGCACCATGGAGCGCAGTGAACTGGCGCGGCTGGTGCAAATTGACTACGCACGGGAAATGGCGTTTGTCGCCGTGGCCTCTGACGCACAAGGCCAACCGCAAACGCTGGGCGTGGTGCGTGCGCTGACTGACCCGGACAACCAAGAGGCTGAATTTGGAGTCATCGTGCGCTCTGAACTCAAAGGCGGGGGACTGGGACTGATCTTGATGCGCAAACTGATTGACTACCTGCGCAGCCAGGGCACCGCACGCTTGGTCGCCCACGTCCTGGATCACAATGGCCGCATGCTGAAACTGGCCGCCGCGCTGGGTTTTCAGAATGTCATTGAGGTGCGAAATTCTGACGGCACGACACGCATCACGCTGCCGCTTATTTGATGTTCAGGGCCCACTGAATCAGGTACTTGGCCAAAAAGCCAACCATGCCAAAGGCCAGCCCCAAAAAGATCACAAAAGTACCAAACTTGCCGGCTTTGGACTCCCAGGCCAGCTGCCCAATGATGAACAGCATGTAAATGATGAAAGCGCCAACGCCAAAGGACAGACCAAAGGCGGCAATTTGCTCCTCGCTATAGCCCCACATCAGTCAGGTCCCTTGTTGGATTCATTGCGCTCCGGGATGGCAGACGCATCAATCAAATCACGGTAGGCATGCCAACTGGCGTGGCCCAGCATGGGCACCACGGCGATCAAGCCCAACATGGCCGACCCCAGCCCCAGCACCGTGAACCCCATGATGAGCGCTGCCCAAAGCGCCATGGGCAGCGGGTTGGCGAGCACCGCGCGCCAGCTTGTCAGCACGGCTTGCAGCAACGTCACCCGCCGATCCAGCAGCAAGGGAATGGCAATGGCGGTTGAGGCAAAAATGGGCGCGGCCAGCAAGCCGCCTACAGCCAGCCACAACTCGAACAAGAAACCGTTGCGCGCCAAAATAACGTGTTGAACAAACTCCATCGGCGTCCCAATGTGGACCGGTGTGAGCAAAGTGATCAGCGCCGCCGAGGTCAACACCCAACCCGTGCCCGCCAGCCCCAGCAGGGCGCCAAACTGCACCAGACACCAATAGTCATTGCCCCACTTGCTGAAATGGCCGTTTTGCCAACTCAGCCAGGTTTTCAAGACCACCTGAAAACCCACTTTTTCGCCCCGCTCAATGGCGCGACTCAAGGCATACAGGCTGGTCGCCAAAATCGGAGCCACCACCAGAAACCCGGAAAAAGCACCTGCAAGCAACCAGAACCGGTCATAGGCCACTGCCACGATAGCCAAGCCGCCCAGCGCCAATGCAAAACCATGCGCAAAACTCACCCAACCACAACGCGCAATGTCACGCCAAGCCCGCAACAACCAGTCCATGGGCTGAGCCAGAGTAATCGTGCGCACGCGCAACTTCTTAATGGCTGGCGTGGGTTGCTTGAAGGCCGGAGACGAGGAAGCGGGCATAGGTGGTTCCAGTTTAAAGCGGCGGGTCAAGCGATCACTTGACTCACATCAAGGTCCAGGACTGCCAAAGCAGTCCTGCGGACCGGAGCCGCCAAGCATACTGCGGCGATTGTCCATTCACCTCGCCTGCGCCATCGTGGGCTCCCCCTGGCGGTCTGGGTGGTTGGCCCAACCCCAGCTGGATCCTATGAAAAGTATCCAAAAATGAATGCGTGGCGAGATGGCCGCTTCAAGCGGTAGGAGGAGGGCGACGCTTAGTGAGGCCTGGTGCCTCAACCAACGTGGACGCGATTGCGTCCTTGCGCTTTGGCCTGGTACAGCGCCGCGTCAGCGCGGCCCAGCATGGCGTCCAGCGAGTCGTCGGGTCCGCGCCAGTGGGTCACGCCAATACTGGCTGTGCAGGCCAGTGCATGGCCGGTGGTCTGGGCGGTGCGAATGCGCTCCGCCACGGGCAGGGCTGCATCGGTAACAGCATGGGGCAGCACCGCCAAAAACTCCTCCCCGCCATAGCGCCCGAATCGATCGGCGCGGCGCAAGGCGGCGCGGGTGCAATTGGCGAAGTGCACCAGGACCCGGTCACCGTGCTGATGGCCATGTGTGTCGTTCACGGCCTTGAAGTAGTCAAGGTCGATCATCATCAGTGAAAACGCTTGCCCGTAACGCACGCTGCGCTCGTGTTCGCCGGCACAAACATCGAGAATGGCGCGACGGTTGAGTGTGCCCGTCAGCGCGTCATGGCTGGCCATGTGCTCCAGCTCTGTGCGCACACGATCGGTCGCCATGAGGACCGCACCAATGCAAAGCAGCAGCACGACCAAGGCGTAGGAGCCAAGGTACAAGGTCTGCACCGTGGAGGCGGCCATTAAATCGTGCACCGCATTGCCACTGAAATATTTCAGGAGTCGCACCAGCAACACAACCATGTGCAGCGACAAGGTGAACTGCACCATGCGCACGGGGAAATTGCGGCTGCCGTGACGCCAAAGGAACCCTAACGTCGCGGCGTAAAGGCAAACGATGGCCAAGGTAGCCACCGTTGCGCGCATGTCATAAGAAGGATGGACCCAGGAAAACCATGCCAGCGCCAGCATGGTGAGCACCCAGCCCGCCAAAACCCTCTGCCAGGCGGAGGGCTGCGCAAAGAAGCGCCGACATCCGATATAAAAAAGTGCATAGCCGCCGATCAGCAACCCATTGCCCAGCAGCCGAATCCAGTCAATCCACGCCTCGTTGGACACAACGAACATGCCAATGCTTGCCGTCCAAATCACGGGCGTCCACGCCCAATAACCCAGCCCCAGGACGCTAGGCGGGTAGTAACGCCGCATGAAGCCCAGCACCAAGGACATCACCAACGTCATAAATCCCGCCAGAATAATCAGGGAACGGGGGTCGAGGGAACTCATGTGGAAGTCAAGGAGTAAGTCAGACGGTGGGATTTAGTATAGCCAGCGCAGTCATTTTGGGCGATCAAATAACGGGTTGACGCGGTCGTTTTCGGGTAGCGCCGGCGGGGTCCCGTCGTCTTCATGGAGGAGGGACCAGGCGTGCCCCACTGCAGGATGACCCCGGTGTCTGCCCCGTGCAATGGCTCAGAGCAAATGAGCCGCACACGCTCAACGCCACGCTTTCTGGTGTTGAGCGCTGCGAGATGCCAACGCGATGAACACCAAGCCGATATTTCGCATCGCGGTGACACTCAAATTGCGTTGGTGGACCCATGCAGGCGAGCCCGTCAAGCGACGCCGCCTTCAAACGCCCAAAGGGCAATCTCGCATAATTCCATTTTTTCAAGCCAAGGTAACGCCCATGTCACGCCCTGTTCTCGATGAAGGCCATATTCACCCGGCCATCCGTGTGAAAGTGGCCAGCCACCATCAATCCATCGTGAACGAGGTCCAAGCCGCCATGGCGGCCCACCCGGTTGTCGTGGTGGGCATGGGGATCAACCCCGCGCCCAAAGCAGCGCGCAAGGCGCTGGATGCGGCCGGGGTGGCCTACCACTACCTGGAATACGGTAATTATTTCAACAACTGGCGTCGGCGCAATGCGTTGAAGATGTGGACCGGTTGGCCCACCTTTCCCATGGTGTTTGTGAATGGCACCCTGATTGGCGGCGCCAGCGACCTGGACAATTTGATCAAAAGTGGCGAACTAAGCGCCCTGCTGAGCGCCCAAAAATAAACCGGACCTCGCTGTTCGCAAGGTCCGGTTCATCGGGAGGTGACCAACAGGGGCGAGTGCCCCCGCCTGTCGTTTAAGAGGCGTCTTTCTTGGGCTGCATCATGCCGCCCTTGCCATCGTGACGGCCTTTTTTGTCGCCTTTTCCATGGTCTTGACGCATGGCTTTGGCGTCAAACACCTTTTGTTGCTCGGGGGTGAGCGTGGCGTAAAAGGCCTTGGTCGCATCAGCGCGCTTGTCCATCTCCAGGCTCATCACCGCGTGGTGCTCTGTGCGCAGCGCTTTCATCTTGTCGATGCGCTCAGGCGTGGTCAACTTGGCCATTTCTTCCCGGCTGGGGTGTTGTGCCATGTTGTTGGCAGGGGGTGCCATGGCCGCAGTGAACTTGGTCCAGTCGGCTTCTTGGGCAGCCGTGATCTTCAGGGCCGCTTTCAACTCGGCCTGGTGCTTGGCCATGCGGGCCTTCATTTTTTCAGGGCTCATGTGTCCCATGCGACCTTCGCTCTGGTGCATGCCCTGACCCATCATGCCGCCCTCATCAGGACCGGGGTTGCCGCTTGAAAATGCAGAAAATCCAGCAGTTGCCAACAAAGCTGCGACCAAAACAGGCTTGAAAATCGATTTCATATTCATATCCTTCGTTAGGACTGACGCTCCGAACTGGCATCAGCTTGGGGACAAGTGTGAGCGAACTATGTATAGCGGGGATGACGCGCTATGTAGGCTTTGTAAAGTTGCGTCAATTATTGCGGCAGGCATTTGATGGGATGATTGCACGCTCTGAAGTAGCAGCAACGAATAGAAGGGTTCCATGTTCAAGAACGTGATCGTGTATCGAATCGGACCAGATTGGTCCGCCACCGTCGAGCAAATCGAGGCCAGCCTGGATGCTGAACGCTTCGTCCCCTGCGGCGCCTCGCAGGAAAAATCCGTGGGCTGGATTGAGCCCCGTGGTGAGGCCCATGGCCTCTTGGCTGAGTCCGTCGGAGGGCAGGTGATTTTGAGGTTGATGCTGGAGACCCGCTCCCTGCCCGGCACCGTCATCACCAAAAAGGCCAAAGAGCGGGCCGCCCAGATTGAGGCCACCACCGGGCGCAAGCCCGGCAAAAAAGAGCTGCGCGACATCAAGGAAGACGTCAAACTGCAGTTGATGCCGCTGGCCTTCACCAAAGAATCCTCCACGCTGGTCTGGATTGACCCGCAAGCCCGCCTGCTGGTGCTGGGTGCCGGCAGCCAGGCCCGTGCGGACGAAGTGGTGACGCTGCTGGTCAAGGCACTGGCCGGTTTTGCCGTGACGCTGATCAACACCAATGTGTCACCCGTCGCTGCCATGTCCGAGTGGCTGATTTCGCAGGAACCACCCGCTGGCTTCACCGTGGATCAGGAATGCGAACTGAAAGCCGCTGACGAGACCAAGGCGGTGGTGCGCTACGCCCGCCACCCACTGGACACGGAAGAGGTCAAGCAGTACGTGGAAGCCGGCAAACTGCCGACCCGCCTGGCACTCACCTGGGACGAACGCGTTTCTTTCATGCTGACTGAGGGGATGCAGATCAAGAAGATCTCGTTCCTGGATGTCGTGTTTGAAGGCAACAAGACCGGCAAAGACGACGGTTTCGACGCTGATGTGGCCATTGCCACGGGCGAACTGAGCAAAATGATTCCTGACCTGTTCGAAGCCCTGGGCGGCGAAGTGGCGTTGGGCCAGGTCGCTCCGCTGTAAATCCCGGACCTCCACCGGGAGGTCCTTAAAACCCTGCCAGCACCGGGGTTTTAAGGATAAATCACTAGACGACCGGTCTATTTGCAGCATAATTCAGCCCATGGTCACCGAACAATGCAGCGCTAAACACCACATTCTTGATTGCGGAGAGCGCCTGATCTCGACCAAAGGGTTTGTGGGTGTGGGCCTGTCTGAGATTCTGAGCACCGCCAATGTGCCCAAGGGCTCGTTCTATCACTACTTCAGCTCCAAAGAGCGTTTTGGCGAAGAACTGCTCAGTCGCTATATGGACGGCTATTTGGCCCGACTTGACAGCTTGCTCAGCGAAGACGGCACCCCGGCACGCGATCGTTTGATGCGCTACTGGGCACTCTGGAATGTGCAGCAATGCGACATTGCAGCCGATGGCTGCGCTGTTGAAACCAGCACCAAGTGCCTGATCGTCAAACTCAGCGCCGAGGTGGCCGACATTTCTGAGGCCATGCGCCTGACCCTTCGGGACGGCACCGACCGCGTGGTGCAACGCCTTGCCCAATGCCTGGACGAAGCCCGCGCCGATGGCTCTGTCGCATCCACCCTGGTGGCCACCGACACCGCGCTGACGCTGTACGAAATGTGGCTGGGTGCCAGTTTGCTGGCCAAGCTGCGCCGCGACAGCAGCCCCTTTGACCACGCGCTGCGCAGCACCGATGCTTTGCTAGGCCACCGCTCGTAAAGCAGGGGGTTTTCTTCTGATTCACCAGCATCCCTCTAGTTGACCGGTCTATTTTTAACCGTTTCGTTTTTACCGTTGATTGAACCCAAGGATTCCCATGTTAAATTTTGATTTCCACAACCCAACCAAGATCATTTTTGGCAAGGACCGCATTGCCGATATCGCCAAGCTGGTGCCAGTTGACGCCAAGGTGCTGATCCTGGTCGGCGGCGCCAGTGCTGAAAAGACAGGCACATTGGCGGAAGTGCGCCAAGCACTGGGCGAGCGCTCACACGCCACCTTCAGCGGCATTGAGCCCAACCCCAGCTTTGACAATGCCATGGAAGCCGTCAAACAAGTACGCGACGGCGGCTTTACCTTCTTGCTGGCAGTGGGTGGCGGCTCCGTCATTGATGCTACAAAATTCATAGCTGCTGCCGCACTGTTTGAGGGCGATCCCTGGGATATCTTGATGAGCTGGGGTGGCAAGGTCACTCAGGCCTTGCCGTTTGGCACCGTGCTCACCCTGCCCGCCACCGGTTCTGAAATGAACAACGGCGGCGTGATCACCCGCCGCGACATTGCGGCCAAGCGCCCGTTCCGCAGCGACAAGGTGTTTCCCTTGTTCTCGGTGCTGGACCCCACCAAGACTTACACGTTGCCGATGTCACAAATTGCCAACGGTGTTGTCGACGCCTTTGTTCACACCATTGAGCAATACCTGACCTACCCGGCGAATGCGCCCGTGCAGGACCGGTTTGCAGAAGGCTTGCTGCAAACGCTGACGGAAGTGGGCCCGCGCCTGCTGAACGCCACGGAACCTGTTTATGACGACCGCGCCAGCCTCATGTGGACCGCCACCTTGGCACTCAACGGTTTGATTGGTGCCGGCGTGCCGCAAGACTGGGCCACCCACATGATTGGCCACGAGCTGACCGCCCTGCACAACATCGACCACGCCCGCACACTGGCCATCGTGCTGCCGTCGCTGCTGCAAGAGCGCCGCGTTCAGAAACACGAGAAACTGCTGCAGTACGGCGAACGCGTCTGGGGCATCACCACGGGCACAGCTGACGAACGCGTGACCGCTGCCATCGAGAAAACCCGCGCCTTCTTTGAGCAAATGGGCATTCCCACCCGCCTGAAGGACTACGGCCTGGGCGCCAAGGACATCGACACAGTGATCAACCAACTGGAAGAGCACGGCATGACGCAACTCGGCGAGCAGCGTGAGATCACCCTGGCCATCAGCCGCCGCATTTTGGAAGCCGCGCTGTAAGCCGACTTGCCCTTTAACCCTATTTCAGGACGTTCAACCATGACCCAATCCACCACGCAAAATCGCCAGATTCAACTGGCCTCGCGCCCGGTTGGTGCGCCTACGGCCGCCAACTTCCACCTGGCAGACCTCGCTGTGCCCACCGTGGGCGCTGGCCAGGTGCTGCTGCGCACTGTGTACCTCTCACTGGATCCGTACATGCGGGGCCGCATGAGTGATGCTGCCAGCTACGCCGCCGCCGTGGCGTTGGGTGAACCCATGGTGGGCGCCACCGTGTGCCGGGTTCAAAGCAGCCAAAATGCACAGTTCGCTGAGGGCGACTGGGTGCTGGCCTACACCGGCTGGCAAGACTATGCCGTGTCTGACGGCACTGGCCTGACCAAGCTGGACCCCAAGATGGGCCCACCGTCTTACGCCCTGGGCGTCATGGGCATGCCCGGCTTCACCGCCTACATGGGCTTGCTGGACATTGGTGCTCCCAAAGCCGGTGAGACCGTCGTGGTGGCCGCGGCCACCGGCGCCGTGGGCTCCGTGGTGGGCCAGATCGCCAAGCTCAAGGGCTGCCGCGTGGTGGGCATTGCCGGCGGCGCTGACAAATGCCGCTCGGCGGTGGAAGAGTTGGGCTTTGACGCCTGCATCGACCACCACAGCGCTGATTTGGCGGCGCAATTGGCCGCGGCCTGTCCGAAAGGCATTGACGTGTATTTTGAAAACGTCGGTGGCAAGGTGTTTGAAGCCGTGTTGCCTTTGCTCAACACCGGTGCCCGCGTGCCGGTTTGTGGACTGATCGCCCATTACAACGCCACCGAATTGCCGTCCGGCCCGGACCGCACCCCCGTGCTGATGCGCTCGCTGCTGACCAAACGCATCCGCATGCAAGGCTTCATCATTTTTGACGACTACGGCCACCGTTACCCCGAGTTCGCCCAGGACATGGGCCAATGGCTGGCAACGGGCCAAATCAAGTTCCGCGAAGACATCGTCGACGGTCTGGAAAACGCACCGCAAGCGTTTATGGGCCTGCTGGAAGGCAAAAACTTCGGCAAGCTGATTGTTCGCGTTGCCAAAGACTGATTCTTTTTACCCTTTATCCACTTCTACTCACTAGGAATTTCCATGAAAAAAGTACTGATCGTTTTGACCTCCCATGACCAATTGGGCAACACCGGCGCAAAAACCGGCTTCTGGCTGGAAGAATTTGCAGCGCCCTACTACGCGCTCAAAGACGCAGGCATGGCGCTGACTCTGGCCTCGCCTTTGGGTGGCCAGCCCCCCATCGACCCCAAGAGCGATGATCCAGCGTCACAGACTGAAGCCACCCTGCGCTTCAAAGCCGACCCAGCCACGCAAGCCCTGTTGGCCAGCACGCTGAAATTGAAAGACGTGTCGGCTGCTGACTTTGACGCCGTGTTTTACCCCGGTGGCCACGGCCCATTGTGGGACTTGGCCGAAGATGCCACCTCCATCGCCCTGATTGAAACCATGCTCACAGCCGGCAAGCCTGTGGCTGCGGTGTGCCACGCTCCAGCGGTGCTGCGCCACCCCAAAGGCGCGGACGGCAAGTCGGTTGTCAACGGCAAAAAGGTCACCGGTTTCACCAACACCGAAGAGGAAGCCGCCGGTCTGACCGCCGTGGTGCCTTTCCTGGTGGAAGACATGCTGACGCAAAACGGCGGCGTGTATTCCAAAGCCGCTGACTGGCACCCGCATGTGGAAGTGGACGGCTTGCTGATCACCGGACAAAACCCTGCGTCTTCGGAGCCCGTGGCACACGCCTTGATGGCGAAACTGGGTTAATCCCAACGCCCGCCAGCGTGGCGGGCGTCAAAGCTTAGCGCTGAAAGCGAGAACGGGCCAGTTCGTCTGCCACCACGGCGGTCGAACGGCCCTCTTTGTCAGCGCGTACAAAAATTTCAGCCAGCGTGTCGCTGATTTCGCGCACATGAGCCTCCACGTCAGCCTCGGGTTTCTTCAGGTACTCGTAGCAGACCTTGATGATGCCGCCGGCGTTGAGCACAAAGTCTGGCGCATACAGCACGCCTTTTTGACGCAGCAACTCGCCCATCTCATCGGTGGCCAACTGGTTGTTGGCGCCACCCGCCACAATTTTGGCGCGCAGGCGCGGCAAGGTGTGAAGGTTCAAAGTGGCACCCAGGGCGCAAGGGGCGTAAATGTCGGCGTCCACATCGTAAATGGCATCCACACCTACCACCTCGGCACCGAACTCGGCACGGGCACGCTCCAAAGCGGCGTCGTCAATATCAGCCACCACGAGCTTGGCGCCCGCTGCATGCAAGCGACGGGCGTAATCAAAGCCGACATGGCCCAGCCCCTGCAAGGCCACGGTCAGACCGTCCATGCTGTCACGTTTGAAGTGGTGCTTGACGGCTGCCTGAGCGCCCACAAAGCAGCCCAGTGCGGTGTAGGGCGACGGATCGCCGCTGCTGCCCAATCCCGCCACATAACTGGTTTGGGTAGCCACGTGCGCCATGTCTTGCGGGCTGGTGCCCACGTCTTCCGCGGTGATGTAACGCCCACCCAAGCGCTCCAGCGCTTCGCCCAGGGCCTCGAACAAGGCCGGGGTTTTGTCCGTTTTGGGGTTGCCAATGATGACGCTTTTGCCGCCGCCAATGGGCAGGCCGGCCACGGCGTTTTTGTAAGTCATGCCGCGTGACAGACGCAGCACATCGTTCACCGCCAGCGCTTCGCTGGCGTAGTTCCACATGCGGCAACCGCCCATGGCCGGGCCGAGGTTGGTGTTGTGGACGGCCACAATGCCTTTGAGGCCGGATTTGGGTTCCGAGACGAACACGACTTGCTCGTGGTCGTCAAAATTCAATTCATTGAAGATGAAGCTGGTCATCAAAATTCTCCGCGCAGAGGACACGCAACCGCACGGGTGGCGCGGGGGAGCGTCATTCCACTGTGTTTGGGTTAAAGGTCAGTGGGTGAAGCAGGCGCTGGGCATCAGGATCGCTGGCTGCCACAGAACAAGCGGTGACGGGGTCACCGCGGACAAGTATAAAACGCCCATAAAAAAACCCTTGCAACCCACGCTGCAAGGGAAACTCAGGATTTTTTGTACCAACCCCAAACGCCGGTCAGGCCCCAATCAAGGAGCCCGTCGAGTCAGGGCTTGTTTTTCATGGAGCAGGTGTTGAACCCCAGCAGGGCATAGGGCGGGCACCAGCCAATGGCGCCTGTGGCCAAGGGCACGATGCCAATCCAGCCCCAAACGCCAATGTTGCCCGTCAAGGTCAGGCCAATCAAGGCCAAGCCCAACACAATCCGTATCACGCGGTCAGCGCCGCCTACATTCAGTTTCATGATCCACTCCTTGAAGGTTGTTGATGGATTCATTAGGCGCTTTTTTCGGCAGAACGTCTGTGACCAAAGTCACCCAAGGCCTCAAACCCCGCAGAAATCAGGAGTTGAGCGTGGCGGCCAATTCACGCAAGGCCGCACCGTTGGTGATCTCAATCTGCTCCCGCCCCAAGGTCACCCAGCCTTCGCGCTCGAACCGGCGCAGCAAGCGGGTCACGATCTCGCGCACCGTGCCCAACTCGTCGGCCAAGGTCTGATGGGTGATGGCCAGGTGATGTCCATGGCCCAGCAAGGCCGCCGCCAACCGGCGGTCCAGCTTGTGAAACGCCACCGCGTCCACCAGGCTGGTGAGGTCGGCCATGCGCTCGGCAAACAGGCCCAGCACTTCGTTGCGAAAAGCCGGGTTGTCCAGCCAGCGGTTGAAAGCGGCGGGCGGAATCACGATCAGGGTGCTGGGTTTGGTCGTCACACCATGCGCCGACAGCGGCTGGGTTCTGAAAAGACAAGCCGATGACACCAGACACAGCTCGCCCGGGCCCACCCGGTACAACTCCAGCGAGCGCCCGTCACCCGAGCTGCGAGACACTTTGATCTCACCCGCCAGCACCAGCGGAAAGCCCTGACACGGCGTGTTCTCGCTGAACAACTCGGTGCCAGCCGGCACCTGCAGCGGCACAGCGGCCGCGCCCAGTTCAGACAAAGGCGGCTGAACCTGCGCAATCGCCGGGTACAGCGAGATCAGTGAGTCGGGGCTTAGGGGCATGAGTCGAGGCAGGAAGTCATGCGCAAAGTTTACAAGAAACTGGCCTTTAGCCCTTATTGAATCTGCGCAAGCAGCTATTCATTTAATAGCAACATATCGATTGGCCGCAGCTGCCCCCGGGAAACAAGCTGCGCATCATGCGCCCATCACGGTGCACGCTCCGTCGGTGCCGCCCAGTCCACCCGCCCCAGCTCGCTGACCAGGGCTGCAATGCGCCGGCTGGACAGGGGACGCACGCCAGCGGCCACCCACTGCGCCCGGACCAGGTTGATGCGCCCGGTCTTGCTCCAGGCCGCCGCTTCGGCTTGCGGGTTGTGCAACATCGCCGCCATCCACACAGACTGAGCGGCGCTGAGCCGGCTTGCCGGCACGCCAAAGTAGTGCTGCGCCGCCGCCTCAGCGCCACACAGACCCTGCCCCCAGGGGGCGTGGTCAAGGTAGAGACCCAGTATCTGGGCTTTGCCCAGCGTCTGCTCCATTTCGACGGCGTACAACAATTCGCGCAACTTGCGCGTTGGTGAGCGCTCCCCGCCGGTCAGGAGCAAGCGGGCCAACTGTTGGGACAAGGTGCTGCCACCGCGCTCAATCTGGTTCGCGTTCAGGTTGCGCTGAAACGCCGCATTCAGCTCGATCACATCAAACCCGGTGTGCGAGAAAAAGCGTTGGTCCTCTGCGGCAATAACGGCACGGGCCAAGTGACTGTTGACACCGAGCATGGGACTTTTTCCGCTGAGGTCACAGCGGCTGCGTGCGCCCATGAGGGCCGCCGTGCCCAGGCCTTGTACGGCAAAGCCTTGAACACGCGGGGCCAATGAAACAGGCCCTGACGGCAACGACACCTTGGCGTCCAGACTGAATTCACCCTCGATACGGGCGTGCGCGACCTCAGGGATGGCACTCGCCGCCAACGCGTAAAGATCCCGGATGGGTGTGGACGGCAAGGACACGTCCATGGTGAGTTCGGTGGGAGTGAGCGTTCCGCGCCAACGGGCCCGCACTTGCCCGGCGGACAACTCGCCCACCAACTGGAGGTCATGGCGGCGCACGGACAGCTGCGCCGTGGCCACGGTCAGGGGCTGGTCACCCCAGCCCCGTGATGACAGTTGGCAAGGCGTGCAATCCAGAACCAGCATTTGAGAGTCGGCCTGCCAATGCAGATGCACCCGCCCCAAACGCGTCGGCACGACACGGTTGTTGAGCCACGGGCCAATCCAGGGCGTGGTCGCCAGCCACAAGAGTGAGGGCACCCCCACCTGGACCGCCACGGGGCCCAGGTGAATTCGGGTGGCCCAGACGCCAGGAGCCGGTTGGAGGGCATGGCGTGCCACCAACAACAGGAGCGAGAGGGCAAGGGCCAACGCACCCAGGCTCCAGAGCAGCCCTCTCAGCACGCGCCAGGCC
>CAWAFG010000011.1:0-86662 GCA_963781205.1 uncultured beta proteobacterium
GATATGAGCAAGGTTTCACTATAAAGTTCCTGTTACTTCGTGTAAATTCGTATTTTTAACAATTTAACTTCGAAAAATGCGAACAATAGTTCGCGTGAGTCGAAGGGGCGCCAGCATGAATTTCAAGCATCTGCATTATTTTTGGGTCACCGCCAAGGCCGGCGGCATCATGCGCGCGGGTGAGCAGCTGCACACCACGCCGCAAACCTTGTCGGGCCAGATCAAACTATTGGAGGAGTGGCTGGGCCGCCCGCTGTTTCGCAAGAGTGGTCGCCAACTGGAGTTAACCGAGGACGGGCGGGTGGCCTTGGGCTATGCGGACCAGATTTTTGCCTTGAGCGCGGAGATGGAAGGGGCGTTGCGCCAACCTATCGGTGCGCAACGCGTGCTGGACTTTCGGGTGGGGGTGGCGGACTCAGTCGCCAAATCCGTGGCCTACCGCTTGCTGGAGCCTGCCATGGCGGTGGCCGAGCCCGTCAAACTCTTGTGCAGCGAGGGCAAGTTCACGGACTTGCTGGCCCAGTTGGCCCTGCACCGGCTGGATTTGGTGATTTCTGACGTGCCCTTGTCGCGCCATGTCAGCGTGAAAGCGTTCAACCACCCCTTGGGCGGCAGCCCGATGACGTTTTTTTGCGCCCCCAGTTTGCTGCCCTTGCTTCAAGGCAGTTTTCCTCACAACCTGAACGGCATGCCGATGCTGGTCCAGGGCGCCTCGGTGGCGGTGCGCCAGCAGTTGGAAAGCTGGCTGACCAAGCTGCAGGTTTATCCGCGCGTGATTGGCGAGTTTGACGACGCCGCGCTGATGAAGGCCTTTGGCCGGGAGGGGCGCGGTGTGTTCATGGCGCCCACGGTGCTGGAGGAGGAAACGGTAGAGCAGTTTGGCGTGGAGATTGTGGGCCGCACCGAGGAACTGACGGAGGAGTTCTTTGCCGTGTCGGTGGAGCGGCGCATTACCCACCCCTGCGTGGTGGCGATCACCGACGCAGCGCGGGGGCAGTTGTTCAGCACCCGCATGGCACGCCCGGCCGCAGGGCGGGCAGGTTCGGCTTAGAAGCGCTCGTGGTCCATCAGGTAGCGCCATTTGCCGGGCGCCAGCTGAGTCATGGCCACGCGCCCGACGCGAATGCGTTTCATGCTCACAATTTGCAAGCCAACCCGTTCGCACAGGTAGGCAATCAAACCGGGGTGTGAGCCTTTGACAGCAAAGCGCAACTTCGACGTTTTTTCGTTGTCGCTGTTCAGGCTGACTTTGACCGTTGGCAGGGGCTTGCCGTCGTTGGACAGGGTGTGGTTCAGCCGTTTGATGGTTTCTGGCGGCACTTCGCCTTCCACTTCCACGATGAATTCCTGCTCCATCACGCCGGCGTCTTCAATCAGCTTGCGCGCCACGCGCCAGTCCTGGGTGAAGATGACCAAGCCGCTGGCGCCGGTCTCCAGCGGCACCGTGGCCTCCAGTTTGGAGAAGTGGCGTTTGAGCACGCGCGTGCCTGAGGCGTCCTCTGCGGCATGGGCACCGACCAGCAGCAGTTGGTGCGCGGGCTTCACGTGTTTGTTGGCGTCGCCGGGCAAGGCCATGGCGTCAAAGCCGGGCGGCTTGTTCAGCAACAGGGTGACGTCACTGAGTTCCATCAGACTGGCGTCTTTGTCAATCTCCACCTTGTGGTTGGAGACCCGGAACATGGGTTCTTCAACCACTTGGCCGTTCACACTGACCCAGCCACCTTCAATGTACTGCTCGGCCTCGCGGCGGGAGCAGGGGACGAGCTCGGCCACCCGTTTGGCCAGTCGTTCGTCTTCACGCGGCGCGCCGGGCGCCGATTTTTTGTTCGCAATCATGGGCGGGATGTTAACCGTGCGGCCGTTTACCAACTCAGCGGATTGAGTTGGTAGAACTGGGACAGTTCACGGTACAGCGCGGGGTGCTCGTCGGCCATGCGCTGGGGTTGCTCAAAGAAAACCTCTGAAATCACGGCAAAGAACTCGGCCGGGTTGGTGGCACCGTAGTCGCTGAACAGCGATGACGTGCGCTGGTCGGCCCGAGCTTGAAGCGCAGAAAACTCCGCCCCCAGCACCTGCTTCCAGCGGGCATAGTGCGCGCGCCGCCCCAGAATCGGCGCGCCATTGGCCACGCCGGTTTCCTGGTCGAGCTGGTGGGCGAATTCGTGAATGGTGACGTTTTGGCCGTCTGTGGGGTTGGCGGCGCCCTCCAGCGTGTCGTGCCAGGACAGGATGACCTGGCCCTCTGACCAAGATTCGCCTGACAGCGCGCGGGGCTCATGGTGGGCCACGCCAGCAAAGTCCGTTTGCACCCGGTGCACGACAAAGCTGCCGGGGTAGACCAGAATTTGCCGCAAGCCGGGGTAGTAGGTGCCGGGCCGGTTCAGCAGCAGCAGGCAGGCCTGCGCGGCCACGGTGACGCGGATTTCGTCGGTGATTTCCAGTCCGTCACAACCAATAAAAGCCTTTTCAGCCAAAAAGACCAGCATGTGCTGTTTGAGTTGAAGCTGCAGGTCCGCCGGCATGGCGCGCACATAGGGCACGCGCCGCTGCAGAATGCGCCGCCATTCGGCGGGGAAGGGTTGGGCCCGCAGGCGACGGCGTTTGTGCTCCGTCCAATACGGCTGGCCCATGAACCAGAGCACCAGAAGCAGGGCCAGGCAGGTGAGGATGAGGGCTGGCAACAGGGCTCCGGGTGGTTGGTTTGAACAGGTCCCTAGCTTGGCGCGGCCGGGTGGCTTTTCAATAGGGGGTGTCGAGGGGGTTTCAGGTCATCAAACTTTCAAGGCGGGCGACATGGGCCATCAGTGAGCGTTTGGCCACCGGCCACATACGCGGTGGCACGTCGTCATAGGCCAGTGCCACCCAGTCGTCCAGCGTGCCCTGTGGCGCGGTTTGCATGGCGCGCAAAATTTTGGCCTCGCGTTTCAAACGGTGCGCTTTGAGATGGCTGATGGCTTGCGCCGCCTCGCCTGTGGGGCCGCCCATCACGTAGCCATGGGCGGGCAGGATGTAGTCCAGCCGGTCTTGCACGCAAAGCTCACTCAAGCGGTCCAGCGACTGAAGGTAAAGCGTCATGTCGCCGTCCGGCGGGTCAATCACGGTGGTGCTGCCGTTCAGAATGTGGTCGCCACTGAACAGCAAGCCGTCCTCCAGCAAGATCAGGCACAGGTGGTTGGCGGCGTGGCCCGGCGTGTGTATCACCTTCAATGTATGGGTCAAATCACCTTCTGGCCCTTGTCCAGTCAGGGCAAGCAGCTCCTGATCTTGTAGCGACCTGTCTGGGGTGAACTCACTGGCGGCACGCGCGTTGGGGCCTGATGGCAGGCCCAAAATGGGTGGTTTATGAGTGCAGCGGGCCTGCAGCGGCAAAGCACCGGGGGAGTGGTCAGGGTGCGAGTGGGTGCACACAATCAGCCGAACATCCCCCCCCGCTGCGCGCCACAGTTTGTCCAGGTGCTCCAGCGTCGGCCGGGCCGGGGTCGATCACGATGTAGCCCGTGGCCGGTTCTCCCACCAGATAGCTGTTCGTGCCGGGCCCTGTCATCACGCCGGGGTTGGGCGCTGTCAGCCGTTGAACGTTCTTCAACAATGCCACGGGCTGTTCCGTCTGCCAGTCCAGGGCGTGCACGATCTGGCCGTCTGGGCACACCATGGCGAGTTCGCCAAACGGCAACTCATGCTCCATGTAGCGAGCCTCGCGCCCGGCCAGCCAACCGGCGCGGGGGCAGCTGGTCCACAGCGGCTGCTCATCCACCGCGCAGGCCTGCAGCACGGCGTCAACGTCTGGGAAGTCCTGCAGACGCTCCAGCGTGCGAATGGTAGGGAAAATCATGAAAAAGTTGCCCGCTTTGTGGCGCGCCAAGGCATCGAAAGGGCGCACCCACTCGGGCTCAAACTGTTCGGTCTCGTCGGCCACCGGCA
This sequence comes from uncultured beta proteobacterium, assembly GCA_963781205.1. Taxonomy (GTDB): domain Bacteria; phylum Pseudomonadota; class Gammaproteobacteria; order Burkholderiales; family Burkholderiaceae_C; genus Rhodoferax. The sequence goes on from CAWAFG010000011.1 coordinate 3,922, forward strand.
CTTGGGCCTCGGGCATGCGGGCGACCAAAAACGGCACATCAAAGCGGCGAGGCAAGTCGCGGTCGGTCACCCAGTGCGCCAGCACAAACACATCTTGCGCCATCAAAGTCAGGCCGCGTGCCTTGCATTGGGCCACGAACGGCTGGTGGCGGTCCAGCGCGGCAATGTCGCTGTCGTCGGCCACGCGGCCGTCCGGGCGGCGCGCCAGCAGCACGCCGAGTTCTTCAAAGCTTTCGCGGATGGCGGCAATGGCTTGCGTCAGGTGCAGGTCGCTCTGAGCGGGCCGTCGCGTGGCCTGCGCGTGGCTGGTGGCGTCCAGCGCGTCCACCCCGCCGCCGGGAAACACATAGGCATTGGGCGCAAAACTGGCCGTGGTGGCGCGGCGGGTCATGAGTACTTCGACGCCTTGTGGGCCATCCCTCAAGAGCAGCACCGTGGCGGCAGGGCGCGTGGGGGCTGGCGGGCGGGGCGGGTGAAGGAGTTGGTTTTGGCGGGGCATGATTTGATTTTGCAACGAATACCGGCGTTTGCCCCTGTCGCCAAGGATCAAGGGATAATTCCGGCATGCGAATTCCGTTCACCAAAATGCAGGGCGCCGGCAATGACTTTGTTGTGCTTGACGAAACCCAAGGCCGCTTCGGACTGACCACCGCCCACTACCGTTTTCTGGCAGACCGCCATTTCGGCATCGGCGCGGACCAGATTCTGACGGTACGCCCCTCGCCCGCGCCGGGCATCGACTTTGAATACGTGATCCACAACGCCGATGGCGCCGAGGTCGAGCAGTGTGGCAATGGTTCGCGCTGCTTTGCCCGCTTTGTGGCGGACCAGGGCTTGTCGCAGCAGCGCTCGATTCGCGTGCAAACCCTGGGCGGCGTCATTGAACCCCGTCTCAATGACGACGGCCGGGTTACGGTGAACATGGGGCAGCCGGTGTTTGAGCTGGCCGACGTTCCCTTTGACCCCATGGACAGCCAGCCGCAGCCCACGGATTCTTGGGAAAAATGGCCTCTGGCCCTTGCGGGACTTGCGCAAGAAGCTACTGTTTTTGTAGCAGTTGTTTCCATGGGAAATCCGCACGCGGTACAGGTCGTGGACGATGTCGACACGGCGCCGGTGTTGACGCAGGGCCCATTGATCGAGCACCATGGCTGCTTCCCCCGCCGCGTGAACGCTGGTTTCATGCAGGTGGTGGACCGCCGCCACATTCGCTTGCGGGTGTTTGAGCGAGGCGCTGGCGAAACCCTGGCCTGCGGCACGGGTGCTTGTGCCGCCGTGGTCGCCGGCATTCGGCTGGGGCTGCTGGACGAGACCGTTGACGTGCAGACCCACGGCGGCATGCTCACTATTTCCTGGGCGGGCGAGGCATCTCCTGTGATGATGACCGGCCCGGCCACCACCGTTTTTCATGGCGAAATTGACTTGCCCGAGACCTTATGACCACTGCTTTGACCAACCCCATCACTGAAGACGACATTGCCAACTATCTGGCGAACACCCCCGATTTTTTTGAGCGCCATGCCGAATTGCTGGCCTCCGTTCACCTGAACAGCCCGCACAGCAACCGCGCGGTGAGCCTGCAAGAGCGTCAGGCGCAGATGCTGCGCGACAAGATCAAGGGGTTGGAGCACCGGATCATGGACATGATTCGCAACGGCAATGAAAACGTGATCTTGTCGGACAAGTTGCTGCGCTGGGCGCGCACCCTGTTTGCTGCCAATGACATTCTGTCGCTGCCGGCGCAAATCACCGCGGAAATTCAAGACCAGTTCTCGGTGCCGCAAGTGGGCATCAAGGTCTGGGGTGTGGCGCCTCAGTTTGCCCACGCCGACTTTACCCAGGGCGTGAGCGAGGATGCCAAGCTGTTTGCCTCGTCGCTGATGGAGCCTTTTTGCGGCGTGAACAGCGGTTTTGAGGCCGTCAGCTGGCTGCCTGAACCACATCTGGCCACCTCGCTGGCGATTTTGCCGCTGCGCGCCGGCCTGATTGGCTCGGCCACCCCGGCTTTTGGCATGTTGGTGCTGGCCTCGCCCGATGCACAGCGATTTGCCAGCTCCATGGGCACCGATTTTCTGGAGCGCATCGCCGAGTTGGCCAGCGCGGCGCTGACGCGCTTGCGCTAAGGCGGGCGGCTCGGGCTTGATGGGCTCTTTAATCCATGGACCAAGCCCCTGAGACCGCCGACACGCCAACGCCCGGCGCGCTGAGCCCGCTGGTGGAGCGCTATTTGGAGCATGTGCGGGTCGAAAAGCGCTTGGCGGACCGCACCGTCACCTTGTACGCGCTGGACTTGACCAAGTTAAGCGACTTTGCGGCGCACGTTCCAGTGGCGTTGACGCAGGTTCAAAACCACCACATCCGTCGCTGGGTGGCCAGCATGCACGGCGGCGGACGCAGCGGCCGTGGCATCGCCTTGATCTTGTCGGGCTGGCGGGGTTTTTACACCTGGCTGGGTCGCGAAGGCTTGGTGGCCAGCAACCCGGTGCAAGACGTGCGCGCGCCCAAAGCCGGCAAACCCTTGCCCAAGGCCTTGAGCGTGGACGACTCGGTCCAACTCGCCAGCTTTGAGGGCAAAGACCAGGACCCCTGGCTGGAGGCGCGCGACGCTGCGTTGGTGGAGTTGCTCTATGGCGGCGGCTTGCGGGTGAGCGAACTCACCGGGCTGGATGTTCACGCCTCAGCAAGCGCCCGTGGCTGGGTGGATGGGCAGGCGGGTGAGGCCCATGTGCTGGGCAAAGGCGGCAAACGGCGCACCGTGCCGGTCGGTGCCAAGGCCGGCGAGGCTTTGCAGCGTTGGCTGGCGGTGCGTGACCCCGCGTTGGCTTTCACGCCACAACCGGCCCTGTTCATCGGCCGCAACGGCACCCGCCTGAGCGCGCAGTCGATTTGGCTGCGCCTGAAGCAGCGCAGTCAGCAAGCTGGCTTGGCCACCCCGGTGCATCCGCACATGTTGCGCCACTCGTTTGCCAGCCATTTATTGCAGTCCAGCGGGGATCTGCGGGCGGTTCAGGAGCTGCTGGGCCACGCCAACATCAGCACCACGCAGGTCTACACCCGACTGGACTTTCAGCACCTGGCCAAGGCCTATGACGCCGCCCACCCGCGGGCCAAAATCAAGGGTGCGGGTTCGGAATAAGGCAAACTCAGGTTTTTATATTGCATAAAGGTGAGACATGCGCTCTCAAGTACGCGTCCTGTTGGACAAAGGGGTGGAATTCACATTCAACGTCAACGAAGCGGCGCCTATGGCGTCGGAGGCGGCCCGTCAATGGCTGGACGGCCAGTTCACTGAGCTGGACTGCGAGCCGCTGCGCGCCAGTGGCAAGGTCTTGACCGCCGACAAAGTGCTGGTGGTCACGCAGGCGGCCGGTGCGGCCCTATTGTCCGATGCCGCCTGGGCGGCCAGTTTCACGCAGGCCGTGAACGCCGCGCTGGGCAAGCCCATGATTCAGGTGGATGTGCCGAACATGGCGATCACTTATTGAGCCCTTGGCTTGATCTGATCGAACTCGGTGGGGGAGTGTCTGGCGTCACAATCGGGCCATGAAAATTATTCGTTTAAGAGCCGGAAAAGAGCGCTCACTGCTGCGCCGCCACCCCTGGATTTTTGAGTCCGCCATTGCCAATGGCAGTGCCGACTCGGGCGAGACGGTGCGCGTCGAGTCGGCCGACGGCCAGTTTTTGGGCTGGGCGGCGTTCAGCCCCACGTCCAAGATCCGGGCCCGGGTTTGGAGTTTTGACGAAGCGAAGCGTATTGATGCTGCGTTTTTGATAGCTGCTGTCGCAGCGTCTGTAAGCGCTAGAGGTCGATTTGATATAAAAAGCGACAGTGTGCGTCTGGTGCATGGTGAGTCAGACGGCTTGCCGGGTTTGATCGTGGACCGCTACGGTGACACGCTGGTCGCCCAGTTTTTGTCCTGTGGCGCCGAGCGCTGGAAAGACGTGTTGGCCGACGCCCTGTTGGCCGCCACCGGCTTGTCTCGCTTGTACGAACGCTCGGACGCCAGTGGCCGCGCATTAGAAGGTTTGCCTGAAGTCACAGGCTGGCTAAGAGGCGAGGGTGCGTTGGATTTGGTGTTGCGAGAGCACGACTGGAATTTGGCGGTCAACATCGCCACCGGGCATAAAACCGGCTTTTACCTGGACCAGCGGGACAGCCGCCAGCGTTTTGCCCAGTACGCCAAGCGCCTGAATTTCCAGCGTGTTTTGAATTGCTATTGTTATACCGGTGGCTTCACGGTGGCGGCCTTGACCGGCGGCGCGGCCCATGTCACTTCCATTGACTCGTCCGGTCCGGCCATTGAAAAAGCGGCGGCCAACGTGGCCTTGAACGGGTTTGACGCCAGCCGGGTGACTTTCATGGACGCGGATGTCAACGCGTCCTTGCGCCAGTTTGTTGCTGAGGGCCGCACTTTTGACGCCATCGTGCTGGACCCACCCAAGTTTGCCCCGACGGTGACCCATGCCGAGCGCGCGGCGCGGGCTTACAAAGATATCAACCGTTTGGCCTTCAAACTGCTGGAGCCGGGTGGGGTGTTGTTTACCTATTCGTGCTCAGGCGGCATCAGTGCGGATTTGTTTCACAAAATTGTGGCCTCCGCCGGTATCGATGCGTCGGTGGATGGCTACATCACTGAGCGCATGGGTGGCGCGCCCGATCACCCCATGACGATTGAGTTCCCGGAAGGGGAATACCTGAAAGGTCTGGTGGTTATGCGTAAGTGAGCGATCAGGCGTTGACCAGTACACTCCCCGCTTCCAAGTTCCGGATCCCAGCGGGGCAGACCACCGGTCAACCGTCCGAGTGTGATGCTCCCTCACCATGGCAACCGATTGAGAGAAGTGATGAGTCTTATACCTGTAACCATCCTGACGGGCTTTTTGGGCTCGGGGAAAACCACCCTGCTCAAACGCGTGCTGCACGAGGCCCACGGTCAGAAAATTGCCGTGATCGAGAACGAGTTCGGCGAGGAAAACATTGACAGTGACATCCTGGTGTCCGACACCCAGGAGCAGATCATTCAAATGAGCAATGGCTGCATTTGCTGCACCATTCGCGAAGACCTGCGCAACACCCTGCGCGACCTGGCTGAGAAAAAACGCAAAGGCGAGCTGGATTTTGAACGCGTGGTGATCGAGACCACCGGCGTGGCCGATCCCGGCCCGGTGGCGCAAACTTTCTTCATGGACGAAGAAATTGCCGAGAGCTATCTGCTTGACTCCATCTTGACGCTGGTGGATGCCAAACACGCGACCACCCAACTGAACGATCGCCAGGAAGCGCGCCGCCAAGTCGGTTTTGCCGACCAAATCTTCATCAGCAAGACCGATTTGGTCAGCAAAGATGAAGTTGACGCCCTGACTCACCGACTCAAGCACATGAACCCGCGCGCACCGCAAAAAGCCGTGCATTTTGGCGAAGTGGCTTTGTCAGAGGTGTTTGACCTGCGTGGCTTCAACCTGAATGCCAAGCTGGACATTGACCCCGACTTTCTCAAGGACGACGAGCACGATCACGCCGGGCATGACCACAGCCACGACCATGATCATGAACACGGTGAGGCCTGCGACCACCCGTCCCACCAAGAAGGCGGCCACCATCATCATCACGATGATGACGTCAAGAGCTTTGTGTTCAAGTCGGACCGCGCCTTTGACCCGGCCAAGCTGGAAGACTTTCTGGGTGCCATCGTCAACATCTATGGTCCGCGGATGTTGCGCTACAAAGGGGTGCTCTATATGAAAGGCACTGACCGCAAGGTCATCTTCCAGGGTGTTCACCAACTGATGGGCAGCGACCTCGGGCCGGCGTGGGCTGAAGGTGAGCAGCGTGGCAGCAAGATGGTGTTTATTGGCATTGACCTGCCCCAAGATATTTTTCTGCAGGGCATGGAGCAAAGCCTGGTTTGATCCACTCTTCGTGATAGGGATGACTAACGATGTTTGTCTCGCTTTTGCAACTTTTTGGTTTTCCCGTGTCGAAAGCGGTACACTCGCCCGCGAATGAAATACCCCTCCAAAGAGTGTCGAAAGCTCGGCGGGGTGCAGACTCAGAATCTGCGGGCCCCCTCACTGAGGGCGCGCAGACCCTGACTGCCAAACTCAAGGACGCACCGGCTAAACCTGCGAGGAGGCAAGTAGTGAAAGTGCAAGCGGGACCACCCAGTGTGGTCGAGAAACCGGCGCCATTGGCGACCAAGACCCCCAGCAAGCCGAAATCAAAGGCTGAGTTGGTCGCGCCAGTGCCCGGTCCACAGCCAGTCCCGGCCGTTGCGTCGTCCCAGATCAAAAAAATCAAGTCAAGCACTGATCGCTCCGCGTCAGAGGCCAAGGTTCCATCCAAATCAAGCAACTCTGCAAAGTTGCCCGCCAAAGTTCAAAAAAAGGAAGCTGTGAAAACATCGATCGTGAAAGCCGCCAAGCCAGAAGTGGCTGTTACCAAAGCCAAAGTGACGCACACTGTTGCCTCAGGAACCATGAGCAAGGCGGCAGTCAGCAAGCCTGTTGCTGAGCCGGTGGTGTCGTCTTCAGACCAATCCGTGCCCGTGCGCTCCGGTCGCCCCTCTTCGCGCTTGGCTCAGTTGACGGTTCCTTCCATGGCTCAGTCCGTGGCGTCAACCGCCGCCAAGGCCAGCTTTGCGCAAGAGCCGTCACCCCAGCCGATCATTCCGCCTCTGGCGTCTGCCATCAAGAAAGACCCCAAACTGGCCAACAACTGGAAGACCAAGCCTGTTGACCAGTTGACCGACGCTGAAGTGATCGCCATGTCGGACGATGAGTACATGAACGACACGCAGATGGCCTACTTCCGTCGCAAACTGTCGGTTCTCAAGCTGGAAATTCTGAGTAGCGCGGGCCAGACGACTGAGCACCTGCGTGAAGACACCGTCGTGGTGCCTGATCCCGCTGATCGCGCCACCATTGAAGAAGAGCACGCGCTGGAGTTGCGCACACGGGACCGTGAACGCAAGTTGCTGAAAAAGATTGAGCAATCCATTGTGCGAATTGATGCCGGTGACTACGGCTATTGCGATGAAACGGGTGAGCCCATCGGTATTGGCCGCCTGTTGGCCCGTCCGACGGCGACTTTGTCGCTGGAGGCGCAGCAACGTCGCGAGTTGAAGCAGAAAATGTTTGGTGACTGAGTTTTAGCTCTCTATTGCCTGACCCCATCTCCCGCACATGACTCCCAAAGAAACCAGCGTCGGCTTGCTGTCCAAGGTGGCGAAATTCGTTCGCAACCCGACCAAAGATTGGTCAGAGCTTGACGCGCCAGAAACGGAGACGGGTGGGGGCTATAGTAAAGCGGCCCTCAAGGCCATGATTGAGCGCAAGCGGCAAAACGATTTTGTTCGTCGGCGGGAATTCGACGTGCTGCGTAAATTGCGTCGGAATGAGCCGGTGCCCAGTGCTGATTTGGTCAGTCGCCCCTCGTTTTTTCAGAGCAGCCTCAACGCCAACCACGGCGAGCGGGCCATGACGATCAAAAAGATCGACGAAATTGAAGCGCAAATGTCCAAGCAGTGGTGGAAGGGCAAGCAAGATGCGCCCTCCGACGCCGCAAAAGCTGCGCTGGCGGGTGATCAGGCCAATGTCGTCACCTTTGCCCCGAGTAGCGTGGTGAGCACGTTTGCACCCACGCAGGCCGATGATGTGGGCCCGACTTCGGTCTTGCCGCAGCAAGACTTTGAACCCACGCGCACAGGCGGTGACGAGATGGAGATCAAGCCGCCTCCCAAAGCGGCGGGTTCACTCCTTGGCGGCAGCGATGGCAGTGTTTTTTCCAGTTTTGATTTGTTTTCTGTCGAGCTCAAAGACGACTTTGCGGATCCGGACCTCGAGGAGGCCGCCATCCGCTTTGCCAACGGCGATGACGCCGGCGCCGAGGCCGCTTTGTTGGGCGCGTTGCAAGCCGACAATGTTCAAGCGTCGATGGCCGATATTTGGGCCACCGCCTTGTTTGACTTGTACCGTGCCACCGGCCAAGAGCACAGTTTCGACCGGGTTGCGATTGAGTATGCCCAGCGCTATGGCCGGTCTGCCCCGGCATGGTTTTCCACGCCAGAGATGTTGGGAGAGGCGAAGACTCAGTCGTCAGCGCCGTCTGCGGGTCATTTGGGCCACCAGTTCTCATGGGATTGCCCGTCGGACCTCGATGTCGACACCTTGGCGACGTTGAGGGCCGATTTGGCGACAGCGGTCGCCCCTTGGCAATTTAACTGGGACAAATTCGCCCATGCCACAGAGGGTGCAGTGAGCGAACTGGCCAACCTCTTCTCGCAGTGGTGTGATCAACCGGTTCAGCTGCAATTCAATGGGGTTGATGCATTTCAGTCTGTCTTGCGGGGAAAAACACCGGCAGGGGGTTCTGATGTCGCCTTGTGTTGGTGGCAGCTTCGTTTGAATCTGATGCGCTTGATGTCACAACAGGACGACTTCGAATTGGCCGCGCTGGATTACTGCGTGACCTATGAAGTCTCTCCGCCGCCTTGGCGCACGCCAAAGTGCGAGCACATTCTTGACCGCGTTTCACTGACCTTGGCCGGCGCCGATGGCGTTCAGCCACAAGAAAGTCGACTATCAGGTTTGGCGGTCGACGGCGGGCAGTTTCCGACGTTGTCCGCTGAACTCGATGCGTTGCCAAGCGCGGCGCTGGCGTTGTCCGGTGAGGTTTTGGGCGACGCCAATGCAGCGCTGGGTCAATTCGATTCCTGCGCTGGAAAAGGATGCTTGATCGTCTCTTGTGCACGCCTGATTCGGGTGGATTTCTCAGCTGCAGGGAGCATCCTGAACTGGGTCGCCGCCCGTGTCGCGGAAGGTTGTGAAGTTCGTTTCGTCGAGGTTCCCCGTCTGGTGGCTGCCTTCTTCAATGTCATAGGCATTGGCGAGCACGCCCGCATCATTCTTCGCAATCGGTAACACGGTTTTCTGAATTTCTCCTCGGTCGCCCATCGCGCCGAGCGAACCTGAGTTAAAAACAAGCATGGAACAATTTCACGGTACCACCATCATTTCCGTTCGCCGCATGACAACCCAAGGCGTTCAAGTCGCGATTGGCGGCGACGGGCAAGTCACGCTGGGCAATATCGTGGTCAAGGGAACGGCCCGAAAGGTGCGAAAGCTATACCACGGCAAAGTTCTGGCAGGATTTGCCGGCGCGACCGCCGATGCATTCACGCTGTTTGAGCGTTTTGAAGCCAAGCTGGAAAAGCACCAAGGGCATTTGGTGCGCGCCGCCATTGAGTTGACCAAGGATTGGCGAACGGATCGGGTGTTGAGGCGTTTGGAGGCCATGCTTGCTGTGGCAGACCATGAGGCATCTTTAATCATCACGGGCAATGGCGATGTGCTGGAGCCGGAGAATGGGATTGTCACGATTGGGTCGGGCGGCGCCTATGCGCAAGCGTCTGCTGTGGCGCTGCTGAACAACACGGAGTTGTCGGCGCAGGAGATCGTGAAGAAATCGTTGGAGATTGCCGGCGAGCTCTGTATCTATACCAACATGAATCACACGATTGAAACCCTGTGACACCGCTTTTGCCGATCTAGTCGTTGGCGCCGTCCCTTTCTCCTTATTTTTTCGAGTATCTCTATGTCGTCCATGACCCCGCAAGAAATCGTTGGTGAGCTTGATCGCTACATTGTTGGTCAGCAGCAGGCCAAACGCGCTGTCGCCATTGCTTTGCGCAATCGTTGGCGCCGCCAACAGGTGGAGTCCGGCCTGCGGGCTGAAATCACGCCCAAGAATATCCTCATGATTGGTCCCACGGGCGTCGGCAAGACCGAGATTGCCCGTCGATTGGCCCGATTGGCGGACGCGCCTTTTATCAAGGTGGAGGCGACCAAGTTCACGGAAGTGGGTTACGTCGGCAAGGATGTGGATGCCATCATTCGTGACCTCGCCGACATTGCGGTGAAACAGACCCGGGTTGCTGAAATGGCCAAAGTACGTGCTCGTGCAGAAGATGCGGCAGAAGAGCGGGTGCTGGATATTCTGATTCCTCCGCCGCGCGGCGAGTTCGGCGTCAACCCGGCTACCGAGCCTGAAAGCACGGCGCGTCAAACCTTTCGCAAGAAGCTGCGCGAGGGATTGTTGGCAGACAGGGAGATTGAGATTGACCTGGCCCAGCCATCTGCTGCCTTGGAGATCATGGGGCCTGCCGGTATGGAGGAAATGACGGAGCAGTTGCGCGGCATGTTCGGTCAAATGGGGCAAAACAAGCGTCAGGCGCGCAAGTTGAAAATCGCCGAGGCCTTGAAGCTTCTTGTCGATGAAGAGGCTGCCAAACTGGTTAATGAGGAGGACATCAAGGTCCAAGCCTTGTATATGTTGGAGCAAAACGGCATTGTGTTCATCGACGAGATGGACAAAGTCACGTCTCGTTCAGAGGGCAGTGGCTCCGAGGTGTCGCGTCAGGGTGTTCAGCGTGATTTGCTCCCGCTGGTTGAGGGAACCACCGTGTCCACCAAATACGGGGCGGTGAAAACGGACCATATTTTGTTCATCGCCTCTGGCGCTTTTCATTTGAGCAAGCCAAGTGATCTGATTCCTGAGCTTCAGGGGCGTTTCCCGATTCGCGTCGAGCTGCAGTCCTTGTCGGTACAGGACTTCGTCGCCATCCTCACGCAAACCCACGCCTCTTTGGTGAAGCAGTATCAGGCACTGCTGGCCACCGAAAACGTCACTATCGAGTTCCTGGACGAGGGTATCGCCCGATTGGCCCAGATCGCTTTTGATGTCAATGAGCGAACAGAGAACATCGGTGCTCGACGCCTTTCAACCGTCATGGAGCGTTTGTTGGACGAAGTGAGTTTTGACGCGACCCACTTGGCGGGACAAACCATTCAAGTCGATGCCGCCTATGTCGATGCGCGCCTGGGTGAGTTGAGCAGGGATGAGGATCTATCTCGTTACATTTTGTAAATGGCCCACGGGATTTCGACCCGGTGTGTTCGTGCATCACTTGCACAAGATGACCTAAGTGCTTAATTTAGAACGTTTTTTCAAAGCGCTTCGCCTTTAGAGTCGTCGCTAAGTCCTTGATTTCATTGAAAAATTGTTGCAAGCCCACTTGCAATACTTGCATTTGCTGATACAGTGCAAAAAAGTGCAGTTAAGTGGTAGAAAGTGTCCTTTCGGGACCTGGCTTCTGCAGTTTCATTGAAAAAGGGTGGGTTGTTGTGTTCCAAGGGGCCTCGTCATTGACTCTGGATGCGAAGGGACGGCTGTCTGTGCCGACCCGGCATCGTGACGTCTTGAGCGCCACCGCTGCGGGCCAATTGACGCTCACCAAGCACCCCCATGGTTGTCTGATGGTGTTTCCCCGACCTGAGTGGGAGAAGTTTCGCGAACGCATTGCTGCTTTGCCGATGTCGGCGCAGTGGTGGAAGCGGATATTTCTGGGCAATGCCATGGATGTCGAGATGGACGGCACTGGGCGAATCCTGGTCTCCCCGGAGTTGCGGCAGGCCGCTGGCATCAGTCGCGACACCATGTTGCTGGGCATGGGCAACCATTTCGAGTTGTGGGACAAAGTCACATACGACGCCCAAGAGGCGCAGGCGATGCAGGGCGAAATGCCCGACGTCTTTAAAGATTTCTCTTTCTAAAGGTTGATGGTGGACACCACATGGACACACACCACCGTTTTGTTGAATGAAGCTGCCAATGCCTTGCTCAACAATCCGGACGCTGCGGCGGCTGATTTGGAATCGGCCTCGCAGACCTACGTCGATGCGACGTTTGGGCGTGGCGGGCATTCCCGCCTGATCTTGTCGCGGCTGTCGCCCCAGGGGCGACTGATCGCCTACGACAAAGACTTGGATGCGCTGGCCGAAGCTGCCACGATTGCCGATGACCGCTTTTCCATTCGCCACCAAGGGTTTTCACATTTGGGCGAGCTCCCCAAAGCCAGTGTGGCCGGAGTGCTGCTGGATTTGGGCATCAGCTCTCCCCAGATTGACAACCCGGATCGGGGTTTCAGTTTCAGGTTCGAAGGCCCGTTGGACATGCGCATGGACACGACGCGTGGTGAAAGCGTGGCCGAGTGGCTGGCCGACGCCGAAGTTGACAAAATAGCGGAGGTGATACGTGACTATGGTGAAGAACGGTTTGCTGGGCCAATTGCAAAGGCGATTGTTGCTCGCCGACAGGAACGGGGTCCAATTTCAACCACCACCGAGTTGGCCCAACTCGTGGCTGACACGGTCAAAACCCGCGAGCAGGGCCAGAACCCTGCAACGCGCACATTTCAGGCTTTTCGGATTTTCATCAATGCCGAGCTTGAGGAGTTGCAACAGGCGCTAGAAGCCAGTCTGGATGTTCTGGCGCCGGGCGGACGATTGGTGGTGATCAGCTTTCACTCTCTGGAGGATCGCATCGTCAAGCAATTCATTGCCAAGCACTCGCGCGATGTTTACGACCGCCGGGACCCGTTCGCGCCGGCCAAAGTGATGCAGTTCAAAGCATTAAATCGCATCAAGCCCAGCGCTGAAGAAGTTTCCGGCAACCCAAGATCCCGCAGTGCCATCATGCGCGTGGCGCAAAGGACAGGTGCGTGATTCGAGTCAACCTCGTCTTGTTGCTGGCTGTTTTGGCCAGCGCTTTGTACTTGGTCAATGTGCAGTACGAGTCGCGCCGTCTGTTTTCGGAACTCGACAAAGCGCGCTCTGAGTCTCGACGTCTGGCGACGGACAACGAGCGACTGCAAGTGGAAAACCGGGAGCAGTCCACGCCACTGCGGGTGGAGGCACTGGCCAAAACCAAGCTGCAGATGCGCACAACAACACCCGCGATCACGCACTACGTCAGCTACCGCGCTGAGTCGCAGCCCGCGGGTGCCAACATTCAGTTGGGTGAGTCGGGGCGCAAGCCATGAGTCGCAGCATTGCCTACACCTCCAGTCCGTTGCTGGCCAGTCGCACGCCGGTATGGCGTAGCAAGTTCATTGTGGCTGCCATTGCGTTGGGGTTTGTTGGCTTGGTGGCCAGGGCCAGTTACATCCAGGTGATTGCCAACGACTTTTTCCAGCGACAAGGCGAGGTGCGGTTTGGCAGGACGCTGACGCTGCCCGCCAATCGGGGGCGCATCCTGGATCGCAATGGACTGATCTTGGCATCCAGCATCCCGGCACCCAGCATTTGGGCCATTCCCGAGGATGTGGAGCGCGATGCGGGTCGATTGCGCAAGTTGGCCAAACTGCTGGACATGTCGACTGCTGATCTTGACAAGCGTTTGGCCGATGAGGACAAGACTTTTGTTTGGCTAAAGCGGCAGGTGGATGCCGATGTTGGCAAGAGCATTGCTGAGCTGAACATCAAAGGTGTCTACCAGCGCAAGGAATACAGGCGGCAATACCCGGAGGGCGAAGCGGCGGCTCATGTGGTTGGCTTCACCAATGTCGAAGACAACGGACAGGAGGGGGTTGAGCTTTCTTTCAACAAGGCACTGGGTGGGCACTCGGGTTCCCGGCGAGTCATCAAGGATCGCTTGGGGCGGGTGGTCGAGGCGGTGGGCGATGCCGTGGCGCCGGTTGACGGACAAGATTTGCAATTGAGCATTGACAGCAAAGTGCAGTTTTTTGCTTATCAAAAATTGCGAGACGCCGTGCTGGTCAACAAGGCCAAGGCCGGCAGCGTGGTGGTGTTGGATGCCATCACTGGAGAGGTGTTGGCGTTGGCCAACTATCCCAGTTATGCCCCTGATCAGCGCCAGAACCTGAGTGGCGGCCAATTGCGCAATCGGGCGCTGACGGATACGTTCGAGCCCGGCTCGGTCATGAAGCCCTTCACCATTGGTTTGGCGCTGGAAACCGGCCGAGTGACACCGCAAACCTTGATCGATACGGGCGCAGGGCGTTTGACGATCACGGGTTCGACGATCTCGGATTCCCACCCCAACGGCGTTTTGACCGTTGAAGGGGTTATCCAGAAGTCCAGCAATGTGGGGACGACCAAAATTGCCATGCAAATGGAGCCACGAGAGATGTGGGAGTTGTTCTCGAGCGCTGGCTTTGGGCAAAAACCGGACATCAAATTCCCCGGCGCCGTATCAGGCCGACTTCGGCCTTACAAAACCTGGAGACCGATTGAACAAGCCACGATGTCCTATGGGTACGGTTTGTCCGCCTCCTTGTTTCAAATGGCACGGTCGTATACCGTGTTTTCGCACGATGGGCAAATCATTCCGGTGACCATGCTCAAAAACAGCGAGCCCGCAGTGGGGGTGCAGGTTCTGTCTGCGCGCACGGCCGGTCAGGTGCGAAAAATGCTTCAAATGGCCGCTGGGCCTGGCGGCACCGGGCAAAAGGCGCAGACCATTGGCTACTCTGTCGGCGGCAAGTCCGGCACGGCTTACAAGCAAGTCGGAAAAGGCTATGGGACTGCTGGCAATCGCAAGTACCGGGGCTGGTTTGTAGGAATGGCCCCGATTGAGCAACCGCGCATCATTGTCGGCGTCATGATTGACGAGCCCAGTGCAGGCCAGTATTTCGGTGGTGCCGTGGCCGCGCCGGTGTTCAGCGAGGTGGTTCAGCAAACCTTGCGCATGATGGGGGTTCAGCCCGACATGGCCGTCAAGCCTCAAATCGTGGCAGAAGCTGTCGAGGAGAGCCTGTGATGCGCCAGTTGCACACGCCTGAAGATGCAGCACTATGGCTGCACAGCCGCGTGACCGGCAAGTTGCAAACTGACAGCCGTCAGGTGCAGCCGGGTGACGGGTTCATCGCCTGGCCGGGGGCAGCCACGGATGCCCGCCAACATGTGGCCGGTGCCTTGGCGCTTGGCGCGGTTGCTTGTCTTGTGGAGCAAGAGGGCGTGGCCGGCTTCGCTTTCGAAGACGAAAGAGTGGCCAGCTATGGCCAGCTCAAGGCGGCCAGTGGCCCCATCGCTGCGAACTATTTTGGGCAGCCGTCAGAGCAACTGAAGGTGCTGGCGGTAACCGGCACCAACGGCAAAACGTCGGTGGCTTGGTGGCTGGCTCAGGCGCTATCGAATTTGAAGCAGTCTGCGCCGGTTCTGTGCGGGCTGGTGGGTACTTTGGGTATTGGTCGTCCGCCTCAGCCCGTCCGATCAGTGCTTGATCCACAGGCGGCGGAACCCCTGCTGCTAAGTACCGGCATGACCACGCCGGACCCTGTGTTGTTGCAGTATCACTTTAGCCAGTTTTTGAAAGATGGCGTGCAAGCCTGCGCCATTGAGGCGTCGTCCATTGGCATCGAAGAGCGCCGCTTGGACGGCACCCGCATTCACACGGCTGTTTTCACCAATTTCACGCAAGATCATCTGGATTACCACGGCAGCATGGCCGCTTACTGGCAGGCCAAGGCCCAACTGTTTGCCTGGCCTGGGTTACAGGCAGCGGTGATCAATATTGACGATGTTCAGGGGGCTGAGTTGGCCGCAATCTTGGTGGACAAGCTTCCCTCGGTCTGGACCACGTCTTGTGCGGCCCCGGCACGCTTGCAGGCTCGCGATATCACCTACGACGCGCAAGGCCTGAGATTCACCTTGGTTGAGACGCTGGCCGATGGCGCTGAAGAAAGCCACGCGCTGCAGACGCGCCTGATTGGCACCTACAACCTGGCCAACTTGCTCGGCGTCATCGGTGCCATGCGCACGCTGGGCGTGCCGCTGGCCGCTGCCGCCGAGGTTTGTGGTGACTTGAGCCCGGTCCCCGGGCGCATGGAGTGTGTGGGAGGCGTGAACCAGCCCTTGGCCGCCGTGGACTATGCCCACACGCCTGATGCGGTAGGCAAAGCCTTGGAAGCCCTTCGCCCGCTGGCTTTGCAGCGCGGTGGCCGGTTGTGGTGTGTGTTGGGCTGCGGAGGCAACCGCGATGCCAGCAAACGCCCGTTGATGGGTGCCATGGCGGCGCGTCACTCAGACCATGTGGTGGTCACCAGTGACAACCCCCGCGATGAAAAGCCCGAGACCATCATCAGCCAGATTTTGTTGGGCTTGAGTGGTCACCATTCCCTCACCGTGTTGCCAGACCGCGCGCAGGCCATTGCCCATGCGGTCAATCAAGCGGCTGCCGAGGATGTGCTCCTGATTGCCGGCAAAGGTCACGAAGATTACCAAGAGGTGGCTGGAACAAGACTGCCGTTTTCTGACCTGGTTCAGGTGCGGCAAGCGTTGGCAGTCTGGACCGCACCCCAGATTGAGGCGGAGTCCCGCCATGCATGACATGATGAATTTACAACAAGTGCTGGACTGGCTGGGCGGTGCCCGGTTGGTGGCGCACGGTACGGACGCCCGCACCGTGACCATTCGGCGAGTGCACACCGACACCCGCACCATTGAGCCGGGCGATCTTTTCGTGGCGCTGCGCGGCGAGCGCTTTGACGGCAACGATTTTCTGGCCGAGGCCAAAGCCCGCGGTGCGGTCGCCGCCCTGTGCCAAGGGGAGGCCGATGCGTCTTTGAATGGTGCCGGCTTGCCGGGTCTGGTCGTGCCGGATGCCAAGTTGGCACTGGGCGCGCTGGCCACGCAGTGGCGGGCGCAGTTCACCTTGCCGCTGATCGCCGTGACCGGCAGCAACGGCAAGACCACGGTCACCCAGATGATTTCGGCCATTCTGAAGGCCTTCAAACCTGACGCTTGCCTGGCAACGCAAGGCAACTTGAACAACGACGTTGGTGTGCCCTTGACCGTGCTTCGCCTGCGCGCTCACCATGACATCGCCGTGATTGAACTGGGCATGAACCATCCCGGCGAAATTGCCACTTTGGCCGCCATCGCCCAGCCGACCGTGGCGCTGGTGAACAATGCGCAGCGCGAGCACCTGGAGTACATGGCCACGGTTGAAGCTGTGGCACAAGAAAACGGCGCCGTGATCGATGCGCTGGGCGCGTCGGGTCACGCCGTTTTTCCTGCCGACGAGACCTATACCCCTCTCTGGACTGCCAAAGCGGGTGCTCGCTCTGTGAGCACGTTTGGCGCGGCGGCCCCAGCCCGGGTTTACGCCACCCGTGCGCAATGGGCGGGCGATGCCTGGCAAGTGACTGCACAAACGCCGGCGGGTGAGGCTCACTTTGGCTTGCACATTGCGGGCTTGCACAACGTGCGAAATTCACTCGCGGCGACAGCCTGCGCATTGGCAGCCGATGTGCCTATGGCCTGCATCGAACAGGGCTTGTCTGCCTTTGAACCTGTCAAAGGCCGCTCCCGCGCCATCGTGCTGCCCTGCGGTGACCGCGTTATCACACTCGTTGACGATACCTACAACGCCAACCCGGACTCCGTCGCGGCTGCCATTGACGTGTTGGCCGGCTTGCCCGGACCTCGCCTGTTGGTGTTGGGGGACATGGGTGAGGTGGGCGACAAGGGGCCTGAGTTTCATGCCGAAGCCGGGGCACTTGCCCAGCAATGCGGCATCGAGACCTTGTTCGCTTTAGGGGAACTTTCCATTGCTGCCGTTGCGCCCTTTGGCGCTGCGGCGCGCCATTTTGAATCCATGGAGTCGCTGCAAGCCGCGGTGATTGCCGAGTTGCCCACCACCGTCAGTGTGTTGGTCAAAGGCTCGCGCTTCATGAAGATGGAGCAGGTCGTTGCGGCCGTAAGCGCCCATCTGCCACCTGACAAGGAAACCACGCGTATGTCCGTCCCATTAACCGCCGGGAGCACACCATGCTGCTGAGTTTGGCGCAGTGGTTGCAATCCATCGATGCCGAGTTCGGCTTCATGCGGGTGTTTCAGTACCAGACCTTTCGCGCCCTCATGGCCGCCCTCACGGCCCTGTTGATGGGCCTGATTGCCGGGCCGTTCGTGATTCGCCGCTTGGCAGAACTGAAAATTGGGCAGCCCGTGCGGGGCTACGGCATGGAGTCTCATTTGAGCAAAAGCGGCACGCCCACCATGGGCGGCGTGCTGATATTGCTGTGCATCGCGATTTCCACGCTCTTGTGGGTTGACTTGAGCAACCGCTTTGTCTGGATTGTCCTGCTGGTCACCTTGGGTTTTGGCGCCATTGGATGGGTCGATGACTGGCGCAAGGTGGTGCACAAAGACCCCGAGGGCATGCGCTCCCGCGAAAAATACCTTTGGCAGTCCGTCATTGGTCTGGTGGCCGCTTTGTATTTGGCATTCAGCATTTCCGAGAGTTCCAACGGTCGCGTGCTCGAGTTGTTTTTGGCCTGGATTCAGTCCGGCTTTGACATGACGCTGCCGTCCAAAGCGGGTTTGCTCGTGCCGTTCTTCAAAGAGATCAGCTACCCGCTGGGTGTGCTGGGCTTTGTGATCCTGACATATCTGGTGATTGTGGGTTCGAGCAACGCGGTGAACCTGACGGATGGCTTGGACGGCTTGGCCATCATGCCGGTGGTGCTGGTGGGGTCGGCCCTGGGCCTCTTTGCCTACGTGACGGGCAGCTCAGTGTTTTCACGCTATTTGTTTCTGCCGCACATTCCAGGCGCGGGCGAATTGTTGATCTTCTGCTCCGCGATGGCGGGTGCCGGACTGGCGTTTTTGTGGTTCAACACCCACCCGGCCCAAGTGTTCATGGGCGATGTGGGCGCGCTAGCCCTGGGCGGGGCCCTGGGCACCGTGGCGGTGATTGTTCGCCAAGAAATTGTGCTGGCCATCATGGGCGGCATTTTTGTCGTCGAGGCGCTGTCGGTGATGTTGCAGGTGAGTTGGTTCAAGTTCACCAAAAAGCGTTATGGACAGGGACGTCGTTTGCTCAAGATGGCGCCATTGCACCATCATTTTGAGAAAAGCGGCTGGAAAGAAACGCAAGTGGTGGTCCGCTTCTGGATTGTCACCATTCTGCTGTGCCTGGTGGGCTTGTCCACCTTGAAGCTGAGGTAAGCCGGGCATGAACCGTCTTCACGATCAACACGTCCTCATCCTGGGCTTGGGTGCGTCCGGCCTGGCGATGGCGCGTTGGTGCGCACGCTCGGGCGCGCGAGTGACTGTGGCGGACACACGGGCCAACCCCCCTCAGTTGGTGGCACTGCAGCGCGATCTGCCGGCCGCGCGGTTTGTCAGCGGACCGTTCAATGCCGCCATGGTCGAAGGCACTGACATTCGAGCCGTGTTTCGCAGCCCAGGGTTAGCTCCGATCGATCTTGCTATTGTTTTAGAAGCGTCTCGCGATCTGGGGCTGTGGGTTAGCGGCGAGTTAGGCCTTTTTTCTCAGGCCTTGGCTGACTTGAAGGAAACCCAAGACTACGCGCCCCAGGTGCTGGCGATCACTGGCACCAACGGCAAGACAACCGTGACATCACTCACCGGGCAACTGGTACAACGCGCCGGAAAAACCGTTGCGGTGGCCGGCAACATTGGCCCCTCGCTGCTCGATACCTTGTCGGCGCAGCTGGATACTGATGCATTGCCCGAAGTCTGGGTGCTGGAGCTGTCAAGTTTTCAGCTCGACGGTGAAACAACGTTTGAGCCCAGCGCTGCCACGGTGCTGAATGTCACGCAAGATCATCTGGACTGGCACGGCAGCATGGCTGCTTATGTCCAGGCCAAGGCCCGCATCTTTGGCCAACAGTCGCTCATGGTGTTGAATCGTGACGACCCCGTGGTGATGGGATTGCTGCCCGAACCGACGCGGGTCAAGCTGCAGCGCCCCGTGGTGCGCGCGCATGTGACGTTTGGCGGCGACATGCCCCAGCGCCCGGGTGACTTTGGTATTGAAGAAGTCAACGGCATGGTGTGGCTGGTGCGCGCCCTGGAAGCCGATGAGACCCGCAAAAAACGCAAGGGCGAAGAGGAGGAGATTCACATCCAGCGCCTGATGCCCGCCGATGCCTTGCGCATTCGGGGCCGGCACAACGCCATCAACGCGCTGGCTGCGCTGGCTTTGACCTGCTCCGCCGGTTGCGCGTTGGGGCCTGTGCTGTATGGCCTGCGCGAGTACCGGGGCGAACGCCATCGGGTCGAAGCCATTGGCATGGTCAATGAAGTCGAGTTTTTTGACGACAGCAAAGGCACCAACGTGGGCGCCACGGTGGCTGCTTTGAACGGATTGGGTGCGGATCGCAAAGTCGTCATCATTTTGGGTGGAGAAGGCAAGGGCCAAGATTTTTCGCCATTGGCGGCCCCCGTGGCTCGCCATGCGCGGGCTGTGGTCTTGATCGGTCGCGACGCGCCCCTGATCCGTGCGGCCTTGGAAGACGGCGACGTCCCATTGGTGTTGGCCGAGTCCATGGCTGATGCCGTGGCCATAGCCAACGGCAAAGCCCACGCAGGCGACGCCGTGTTGATGTCGCCCGCCTGCGCCAGCTTTGACATGTTTGACAACTACGAGCACCGGGCGGAGGTGTTTGTCCAGGCCGTGGTTGATTTGGCCAGCGCCGCCGGGGTTGAGTTGGAGGGGGCGGTATGAGTGGCGTGGCCAGTCGCATCTCCAGCTGGTTTTCCAGTCTGACCGCACCCGCGGGCGACGTGTTGCCGGTGCGCCTCGGCATGAGCCGTCGCGCCTCGACCGGCAGCGTGCCGTCTGGCAACACCGGCTTTGATCAACCATTGGTCTGGGTCACGGTGGCCTTGTTGGCTTGGGGCTTGGTGATGGTCTATTCGGCCTCGATTGCCATGCCGGATAACCCCCGTTTTGCTCGCTACACCCACACTTATTTCCTGGTGCGCCATGCAGCGTGGCTGGTGATTGCCTTTGTGGCGGCCTTGCTGGCCTTTCAGGTGCCGGTGGCCACCTGGGAGAAGTCGGCGCGGGGCTTGTTCATCATTTCGCTGGTGTTGCTGGCGTTGGTGTTGGTTCCGCATGTGGGCAAGGTGGTTTACGGCGCACGCCGCTGGATATCAGTGGGGCCGCTCAGCTTTCAACCCTCCGAGATGGCCAAGTTCACGGTGCTTCTGTATGCCGCGGACTACATGGTGCGCAAGATGGACGTGAAAGAGCGGTTTTTCCGCGCTGTGTTGCCCATGGGCGCTGCAGTGGCGGTGGTCGGCGTGTTGTTGCTGGCTGAGCCGGACATGGGTGCGTTCATGGTGATCGCCGTGATCGCCATGGGCATTTTGTTTTTGGGCGGCGTGAATGCCCGCATGTTTTTCCTGATTGCCGCCATCCTGTTGGTGGCCTTTGGCTTGATGATCGCCATGAGCGAGTGGCGGCGCGAGCGGATTTTTGCCTATCTGGACCCCTGGAGCGAGGCCAATGCACTCGCCAAGGGTTATCAGCTCACCCATTCGCTGATTGCCATCGGGCGCGGTGAGATTTTTGGGGTCGGCCTGGGTGGCAGTATTGAGAAGCTGCATTGGCTGCCAGAGGCCCATACCGACTTTTTGCTGGCCGTGATTGGCGAGGAATTCGGCTTGGTGGGTGTGGTCTGCGTGATTGGTTTGTTCTTCTGGATGACCCGCCGCTTGATGCACATCGGTCGTCAAGCCATTGCGCTGGATCGCGTGTTTGCCGGCCTGGTCGCGCAGGGAGTGGGCATCTGGATGGGGTTTCAGGCCTTTATCAACATGGGCGTGAACCTGGGCGCTTTGCCCACCAAGGGGCTGACCCTGCCGCTCATGAGCTACGGAGGCTCGGCGATTTTGGTCAATTTGATTGCCATTGCCGTGGTACTGCGTATCGACTACGAGAACCGCTCCATGATGCACGGAGGCCGCGTATGAGCGCCGCCCATCGTCGTCAACGCTGCGCACTGGTCATGGCCGGGGGCACAGGCGGTCATATTTTTCCAGGGCTGGCCGTGGCGCAAGCCTTGATTGAGCGCGGCTGGCGCGTGCACTGGTTGGGCGGCACCGGTACAGCCGAGCACCCCAGCATGGAAAGCCAGTTGATCCCGCCTCAGGGCATTCCTTTTGAGGCCCTGGATTTCTCGGGTGTGCGTGGCAAAGGGGTGAAAACACTGGTGCTGCTGCCGCTGCGCCTGCTGCGCGCCTTCTGGCAAAGCATTCAGGTTGTCCGCCGGGTCAAGCCCGATGTGGTGCTGGGCCTGGGTGGCTACATCACCTTCCCGGCCGGCATGATGAGCGTCTTGTTGGGTAAGCCCTTGGTGCTGCACGAGCAGAACTCGGTCGCTGGCATGGCCAATAAAGTGTTGGCAAGCGTGGCCGACCGCATTTTTACGGCGTTTCCCAACGTGTTCAAAAAAGGGCACTGGGTCGGCAACCCTTTGCGTCAGGCGTTTCTGGCTGTGCCAGATCCGGTGACGCGCTTTGCCGGGCGCAGTGGCCCCTTGCGCGTGCTGGTGGTGGGCGGCAGTTTGGGCGCCCGCATTTTGAATGAGGTGGTGCCCCAAGCCTTGGCGCTTATTCCAGAGAGCGAGCGCCCCATCGTGATTCACCAAAGCGGCGCCAAACAGATCGATGCACTGCGGGCCAACTATGCGCGCGCCGGGGTGCAGGCTGAGTTGACGCCCTTCATTGACAACACGGCACAAGCCTTTGCGGATGCTGACCTGGTGATCTGCCGCGCGGGTGCCAGCACGGTCACTGAATTGGCGGCAGTGGGTGCGGCGGCGTTGCTGGTGCCGTTTCCATCGGCGGTGGACGATCACCAAACCACCAATGCCCGGTTTTTGGCCGATGCAGGCGCTGGTTGGCTCTTGCCGCAAACCGAATTGACCCCTGATCATCTGGCTAAAATGCTACAAAAAACAGAGCGTTCTTCACTGCTTGAACGAGGGCTCAAGGCCAAAACATTACAAAAATTGGAGGCAAGCGCCCAAATCGTGGCAGCTTGCGAGGAGATTTGCCCATGAAACACGCAGTTCGTCATATTCATTTTGTTGGTATTGGGGGGGTCGGCATGTCCGGCATTGCCGAGGTGTTGTTCAATTTGGGCTACACCATTTCCGGCTCTGACCTGGCTGACAGCGCCACACTGAAACGCCTGGGTGCCTTGGGCATCACCACTTATGTGGGCCATGTGGCCAGCAATGTGGCCAATGCCGATGCCGTGGTGACCTCGACCGCCGTCCAGCAGGACAACCCGGAAGTGATCATGGCGCGCGAAAAGCGCATTCCCGTGGTTCCCCGTGCGCTGATGTTGGCAGAGTTGATGCGCCTCAAACAAGGCATCGCCATTGCCGGCACGCATGGCAAGACCACCACCACCAGCCTCGTGGCCAGTGTCTTGGCGCAGGCGGGTCTGGACCCGACCTTTGTCATTGGCGGTCGGTTGAACAGTGCCGGTGTCAATGCCCAACTGGGTCAGGGCGACTACATCGTCGTTGAGGCAGATGAGTCCGACGCCTCGTTTCTGAACCTGCTACCCGTGATGGCGGTGGTTACCAATATTGATGCTGACCATATGGAAACGTATGGCCATGACTTTTCGCGCCTGAAAGGTGCGTTCGTGGACTTTCTGCATCGCATGCCCTTTTATGGCGTGGCCATTCTCTGCACCGATGACCCGGCTGTGCGCGACATCGTGCCGCAGGTGACGTGCCCGATCACCAGTTACGGTTTTGAAGCCGGCGCTGAAGTGCGGGCCGTGAACGTGCGCGCGGTTGATGGGCAGATGCATTTCACGGTGGAGCGCCGCAATGGGATGGTGCTGCCCGATCTGGACATCGTGCTGAACCTGCCCGGTCGCCACAACGTGCTCAACGCGCTGTCGGCCATTGCGGTCGCGGTTGAATTGAACATTGCGGACGAAGCTGTGCAACAAGCACTGGCCAACTTCAAGGGGGTGGGCCGGCGCTTCCAGCGCTACGGCGAAGTGGAGGCGCGCGACGGCGGCACCTTCACCCTGGTTGATGACTATGGTCACCACCCCGTCGAAATGGCCGCCACGATTGCCGCGGCACGGGGCGCGTTCCCTGATCGCCGCTTGGTGTTGGCATTTCAGCCGCACCGCTACAGCCGCACCCGTGACTGCTTTGAGGATTTTGTCAAGGTGATTGGCCAGGCCGATGCCGTGTTGCTGACCGAGGTCTATGCCGCCGGGGAATCCCCCATCGTCGCCGCTGATGGTCGCAGTTTGACCCGTGCGTTGCGGGTGGCCGGGCGGATTGAGCCTTTGTTTGTCGACGACGTGGCCGATCTGCCGCAAGCGATTTGGGACAGCGCCCATGAGGGCGATGTGGTGTTGTGCATGGGCGCCGGGTCGATCGGTGCGGTGCCGGGGAAAGTGCTGGAGTTGCTACAAATTTCAGAGCAGTTGGTGCTGGAGGGGCAAGGGCGATGAGTCAGTTGAATTCAAATTTCGGCAAAGTAGCGGTGCTCATGGGCGGCGCGTCCGCTGAGCGTGAGGTGTCCTTGATGTCGGGGCAAGGCGTGTTGGCGGCTTTGCGCTCCCAAGGGGTCGATGCGCACGCTTTTGACCCGTCTGAGCGAGACTTGGCGGACCTCAAGCGTGAAGGGTTTGAGCGTTGCTTTATTGCATTGCATGGCCGCTTCGGCGAAGACGGCACGGTTCAGGGCGCCTTGGAGTTGCTGGGCATTGCCTACACCGGCTCTGGTGTCATGGCGTCCAGCATCTCGATTGACAAGGTCATGACCAAGCGCATCTGGCGTGCCGAGGGCTTGCCCACGCCGGCGTGGCAGCCCGTCAGCAGTGGCGCAGCCACACAAGCCGCCTTTGCTGAACTGGGTTCACCCATGATCGTCAAACCCGCCCGTGAGGGCTCTACCATTGGTTTGACCAAGGTCACCTCCCTGGCGCAGTGCGACGCCGCCTACGCGCTGGCAGCACAGCACGACACCGAGGTGTTGTGCGAGCAATTCATCAGTGGCGACGAGGTCACCATTCCCGTGCTGGGTACCGAGCAGTCTGCGCGCGCCTTGCCCGTGATTCGCATCGTGGCACCAGACGGCAATTACGACTACCAGAACAAGTACTTCACCGACACCACGCAATACTTGGTGCCCTGCGGACTGCCTGATGGGGAAGAAGCCCAGATCCAGCAACTGGTGCTCGACGCCTACCGCACGCTGGGTTGCCGAGGCTGGGCGCGAGCCGACGTGATGATTGACGCCAAAACCCGCAAGCCCTATTTGCTGGAAATCAATACGGCCCCTGGCATGACCAGTCATTCGCTGGTGCCGATGTCCGCCAAAGCGGCAGGCCTGGATTACCCGTCGCTGTGTGTCGAGATATTGCGCCAAGCCACACGCGACTATGCAGGGACAACCGCCCCATGAGCCAAACCCTGCCCACGCCGCTGGACGTGAAACTCATGAACATCACGGCCTATGCCTTGATGCTGGGTTTCGTCGTCCTGCTTGTGGGCACGGTCACCGTTTGGGCGGCGGGAAACCCGGTGTTTGCGGTGCGGGGAATCACGGTGACGGGCGATGTCTCGCACAGCAATGCGGTCACCCTGCGCGCCAACGTGTCGCCCCGTCTGAATGGAACATTTTTCACGCTGGACATCAACGCGGCCCGGCAAGCGTTCGAGTCTGTCTCCTGGGTGCGCAACGCACAGGTCCATCGCGATTTTCCGAATCGGCTCAAGGTCACGTTGGAAGAGCACAAGGCTGTGGCCTATTGGGGGCGCGAAAGCGACTCGGCGCTGGTCAACAGCTATGGCGAAGTGTTTGAGGCCAATGTGGGGGAACTCGATCAGGACAGCTTGCCCCGCTTGTTGGGCCCGAGCGGCAGTGCGGCCAAGGTGCTGGTGATGGAGCAAACCTTGCAACCGCATTTTGCGGCGCTGAACTTGAACATTGAGCAGCTGGAAATGACAGTGCACGGTGGTTGGCGCGTGCGCCTGGACACCGAGGGTGTGATTGAACTGGGCAGTGGCTCCACCACGCAGGTGCTGGCCCGCACAGACCGGTTTTTGAAGACGTTGACGCAGGTCGTGTCCCGGTATGGGCGCACGCCAGAGGCACTGGAGACCGCTGATTTGCGGCATGAAGATGGATACGCAATTCGGCTGCGCGGCGTGAGTACGCTGACAGCGGATGCGCCGAAGAAACAAGCGCGGTAGCGGACATAGAAGCAACAGGTGAATACATGGCAAAAGAATACAAAGACCTGGTCGTAGGACTGGACATTGGCACCGCCAAGGTCATGGCCGTCGTGGCCGAGGTCATGCCCAACGGCCAGCTCAAATTGGCCGGGCTGGGATTTGCGCCCAGCAATGGTCTCAAGCGCGGCGTCGTGGTCAATATCGATGCCACGGTTCAAAGCATCCAGCAAGCGCTGAAAGAAGCCGAGTTGATGGCCGACTGCAAGATCACCCGGGTGTACACCGGCATCACCGGTAGCCACATTCGCGGGATCAACTCCAGCGGCATGGTGGCGATCAAAGACCGGGAAGTCACCGCCGCCGACGTGGCCCGTGTTGTGGAAACCGCCAAGGCCATCAATATTTCAACCGATCAACGCCTGCTGCTGGTTGAACCGCAAGAGTTCATCATTGACGGCCAGGACGTGAAAGAGCCCATTGGCATGAGCGGCATTCGCCTGGAGGCCAAGGTGCACATCGTGACTGGCGCTCAAAGCGCGGCCGAGAACATCATCAAGTGTGTGCGTCGCTGCGGCCTTGAAGTCGAGCAGCTCATGCTCAATCCGTTGGCCAGCAGTCTGTCCATCTTGACTGAAGACGAGCGCGAACTGGGCGTGGCGCTGGTTGATATTGGCGCGGGCACCACCGATGTGGCCATTTTCACCAATGGCGCCATTCGCCACACCGCCGTGATCCCGATTGCCGGCGACTTGATCACCAGCGACATCGCCATGGCGCTACGCACACCCACCAAAGACGCGGAAGACATCAAGGTTGAGCACGGGTATGCCAAGCAAATGCTGGCCGATCCCGAGTCGCAGGTCGAAGTACCGGGTCTGGGTGACCGCAGCCCGCGCATGCTGAGCCGCCAAGCGCTGGCCGGCGTCATCGAGCCTCGCGTGGAAGAAATTTTCACGCTCGTGCACCAGGTGATGCGCGAGTCCGGCTTTGAAGAGATGTTGTCCAGCGGCATTGTGCTCACCGGTGGCAGCAGCCTGATGCCTGGCATGGTGGAGTTGGGCGAGGATATTTTCCTCAAGCCCGTGCGCCGTGGCATTCCCAAGTATTCAAGCTCACTGGCCGACATGGTGGCGCAGCCCCGCGCGGCCACCGTCATGGGCTTGCTGGAAGAGGCGCGCACCGCGCGTCTGCGTGGCTTCAAGGTGGCGCAGAAAAACGGCTCCATGAAGACCGCCTTCGGGCAGGTCAAAGACTGGTTTGTGGGGAACTTCTAGCCATGAAAAAAATGTACAGCCTGGCCCGCGCCAGCCCGCACTGGCGATGGCCCTGCAATGGGCCCCCCGACATACCGCCTCGAATTGTGAATTTAGAAGAATCGGCACCAGCCAAACCATTGAACCTTAAGGAGAGAACAAATGCCTATCGAAATGATTGAAGAAGAAGCCTTTAACCTCGGCACACAGATCAAAGTCATCGGTGTCGGCGGCGGCGGCGGCAATGCCGTGGGCCACATGATTGGCTGCGGCGTGCAGGGCGTGGAGTTCATTTGTGCCAACACCGATGCGCAGGCGCTGGTTCGCAGCGACGCGCACAAAAGCATTCAATTGGGCACCAGTGGTCTGGGCGCCGGCAGCAAGCCTGACAAAGGCCGTGAGGCGGCTGAGTTGGCGGTGGACGACATTCGTGCCTCGATCGAAGGCGCGCACATGTTGTTCATCACCGCAGGCATGGGTGGCGGCACCGGCACCGGCGCAGCACCCGTGATTGCCCGCGTGGCACGCGAGATGGGCATTTTGACCGTGGGCGTGGTCACCAAGCCTTTCGAGTTTGAAGGCGGTCGCCGCATGACCAACGCCGACAACGGCTTGGCAGAACTTGAGGCCAACGTGGACTCCCTGATCGTGGTGCTGAACGAAAAGCTCCTGGATGTCTTGGGTGACGATGTGACCCAGGATCAGGCCTTTGCGCATGCCAACGACGTGTTGAAAAATGCGGTGGGCGGCATTGCAGAGATCATCAATGTGCCTGGCCATGTGAACGTTGACTTTGAAGACGTGCGCACCGTGATGGGCGAGCCCGGCAAAGCCATGATGGGCACGGCCGTGGCCTCCGGTCCGGACCGTGCGCGCATCGCTGCCGAGCAGGCCGTGGCTTGTCCGCTGCTGGAAGGCATCGATCTGTCAGGTGCCAAGGGTGTGCTGGTGTTGATTACCGCTGCCAAGGGTTCCCTCAAATTGGCCGAGTCCAAGCTGGCCATGAACACCATCCGTGCTTACGCCTCGCCAGATGCCCATGTGATCTACGGCACGGCTTACGACGACGGCTTGGGTGAAGAGATTCGTGTGACTGTGGTCGCGACCGGCTTGAGCCGCCAGGGTGTGCGTCGCACATCCGTGCCCTTGCAAGTGCTGCGCACGGGTACCGACAACGTGCCATTTCACGTGCCCACGCTGAATTCGCCTTTGAGCAGCGTCGCCTCCACCGGTTCGGCCACCAGCATGGCCGCGCCGACCATGGGCAGCCAAAGCCAGCCTGACTATGCCGGCATGGCCACCCCCAGTGTCTGGCGCACCCGCGACCGCACGCAAGCGGCGGCCAAGGTCGACGCACTGGCCTCTGGTGGCATGGACGACTTCGAGATCCCTGCCTTCCTGCGCAAGCAAGCTGACTAATCCGCTCTAAGGGCGTCCCTATACCGAACAGGGTGTGTTGCCGTTCTCCGGTGGCCCACCCTGTTCGGCTTTTACAATGCCACTGTGCTGAAACAACGAACACTCAAAGCCATCAGCCGCGCCGTCGGTGTGGGTCTCCATAGCGGTCAACGCGTGGAATTGACTCTGCGTCCTGCCCCGCCTGATACCGGCATCGTGTTTCGCCGGGTGGATTTGCCCGAACCGGTGGACATTCCCGTTTCCGCCACGGCCGTCACGGACACCCGCTTGGCATCGACCCTGTCCAGCGGCAATGCCAAGGTGCACACCGTGGAGCACCTGATGTCGGCTTGCGCTGGCTTGGGCATTGACAACCTCTATGTGGATATCACCGCCGAAGAAGTGCCCATTCTGGATGGCTCGGCGGCGTCCTTTGTGTACTTGCTGCAAAGCGCAGGCATTGAACTGCAAAACGCGCCAAAACGGTTTTTGAGATTGCTCAAACCAGTAGAGGTTCGCCAAGGCGAAGGCGCCAATGAGAAATGGGCCCGCCTGGAACCTTTTCATGGCTACAAACTGAGCTTTGAAATTGATTTTGACCACCCGGCCGTGGACTCCACGGGCCAGCGGGTTGTGTTTGACATGAGCGAGCAGTCCTACTCCCGAGATATTGCGCGTGCCCGCACCTTTGGCTTCACCAAAGATGTGGAAATGATGCGCGCCAATGGTCTGGCGCTGGGCGGCGGGCTGGACAACGCCATCGTCATGGACGACTACAAGGTGCTCAATGTCGGCGGCCTGCGCTACGACGACGAGTTCGTGAAACACAAAATTCTCGATGCCATGGGCGACCTTTATGTGGTGGGCAAGCCGCTGCTGGCCAGCTACAGTGCGTTCCGCTCTGGCCATGGGCTGAACAACCTGCTGCTGCGGGAGTTGTTGGCGCACCCCGACGCCTGGGACATCGTGACCTTTGACAATGAAAAGCAGGCCCCCAAAGGCTTTGCGCAGCCGGCCCGGGCCTGGTAGGCTAGCCAGACACCGCTCATGGCTTTCTTTCGCGCCCTGTTTCTCGTCCTCTTGCTCGGGGTGATCGTCTGCTTTGGGCTGTTTATCTTCACCGGTGACGCCCGCTACAAGCATTACGGGCTGGTGACTCTCAAGTGGATTTTGATTGCCGCCTTTGGTTTCTTCGGCGTGTTGATTCTGCAAAGAATACTCTGAGGTCAGAGCGTGCCTGCGCTGTGTCGTTGTGGCATGACGCACCGATTTCAACGGGTGTTGACAGGGCGGGATCGCCATAATTGACCCTCCAAGCAAGGAGTGTGAACATGAACGCCGTCTACCAAATCAATCCCAATTTGGACCTGAATTTTTCGCGGGTTGTGGACGTGCCCCGGTCCCTGATCTGGCGCGCCTGGACAGAGCCTGAGCGGCTCAAGCCCTGGTTTTGCCCGCTGCCGTGGACCACCATCGCCTGCGAGATTGACTTGCGCCCCGGCGGCGCATTTCGCACCACCATGCAGTCACCCGACGGCCAGACATTCCCCAACGACGGTTGCTATCTCGCCGTGGTTCCCCATGAAAAACTGGTGTGGACCAATGCCTTGCTCGCGGGTTATCGCCCCAGCATGGCGTCTGACACCTGCGGGTCGGCAGACGCCAGCTTCAAGTTCACGGCCATGATCGAACTGGCGGATGACCCCCGCGGGACGCGCTACACAGCCACCGTGATCCATGCTGATGAAGCTAGTTGCAGACAACATGCCGCCATGGGCTTTGACGCCGGGTGGGGTGTGGCGCTGGATCAGATGGTGGCCATGATCAAGAATGACGCGCAGCAGGGGGCGCGGCTATGACGTTGCCCGCACTGCTCCTGATCGACATGCAGCGTGGCATGCAAGGGGCGTCACTTGGACCACGCAACAACCCGCATGCGGAGCAAAAGATGGCTGATTTACTCTCAGCCTGGCGAGAGGCTGGCGCGCCCGTCGTGCACGTGCGTCACATCTCAAGAACCCCAGGCTCCCCGTTTTGGCCGGGGCAAGCGGGGGCCGAGTTCCAGCCGGCGTTGGCGCCTTTGAGCGGCGAGCACGTGCTTGAGAAAAACGTGCCTGATGCGTTTGTGCAGTCAGGACTGGAGCGATGGCTGCGCGTCAGAGGCCTGAGCACGCTGGTCATCGTGGGTGTGAGCACCTCTATTTCAGTGGAGTGCACCGCGCGATCAGCCGGGAACCTCGGGTTTACCACCTATGTAGGCGCCGACGCCACCTTCACCTTTGCCAAACCTGATTTCAATGGCGTGCGGCGCAGCGCCGACGAGGTGCACGCCATGGCGTTGGCCAATCTGCAGGGCGAATACGCCACGGTGCTTAGCAGTGCCGAACTCAAAGCCCTGTTACTGAATTCTTTGTAGGCCCACCCTGGCAGAGAGGCTTCAGTTCTGTCCGAACCGGAAGCTCGACACCGTCACGGCGCCAAAAAATGTGGCTTCGTGGTAGACGCAAGTGCCGGGGTCGCCGCCCGCTGCGCCGACCGCCACCATGAGTGGCAGCAGGTGTTCTTCACGCGGGTGGGCTTGGCGGGCGGCCGGGGCGGTGGACCAGGCGCGCAGGTTGTCCTCGCGTTCTTGCGGGCTGGCTTGCACCACGCTGCTTTGGAGCCAGGCGTCAAACGCGGCTGACGGCGCCTGCCCTCGGGGGCCGAGTTCGCGCAGGTTGTGGTAGCTCAGGCCGCTGCCAACGATCAAAATGCCCTCGTCGCGCAGTGGCTGCAGCGCACGCCCTGCGGCCAGGTGTGCCTGCGGGTCCAGCCCTCGCTTCAATGACAGCTGCAGCACCGGGATGTTGGCTTTGGGGTACATCACGGCCAGCGGCGAGTAAGCGCCGTGGTCAAAGCCGCGTTGTGCGTCAACGTCCACCGCGATGCCCGCCTGCTTCAGTAGCGCTTTGACCCGCATTGCCACGTCCGGTGCACCG
The DNA here is from genome assembly GCA_963781205.1 of uncultured beta proteobacterium. GTDB lineage: Bacteria > Pseudomonadota > Gammaproteobacteria > Burkholderiales > Burkholderiaceae_C > Rhodoferax. Next base: position 35,386 of record CAWAFG010000011.1, read on the forward strand.
GGGGCAGGGTAGGTGACCTCGTAGGTGTGCGCGGGAAAACCAAAGTAGTCGTAAATCATGCCCGGTTGCGGGTTGGATTGAACCGTGAAGTTGGTCTCTTCCCAGTGGGCCGACACCATCAAAATGGCTTTGGGCGGCGCTGGCAACGCGCCAGACATGGCTTGCAAAGACGCTGCGAGCTGTGCGTAGCCACCCGCCTGGTCTTGCATCCAGGGCCAGGGACCGCCACCGTGCGAGATGAAATAAGTGGGCTGGGTGGTGTGCATGGTGAAACCTCGTGAATCGCTGGAGTGCTTCCACTGTAGGCCTTTCACGAGCCGCCGGGTGAGCCGGGCTTTGCAGGCACCATTCAATACAGTTGAATGATTGATCGCTTTGAAATCAGAGGCTTAGCGACTGCGACCGGCCTTGTACGCCGCCTTTTGGGTCTGGATTTGAACCCCACCCAGGCCCTTGGCCTGCGCCAAGCGGGCAATCGAGGTGGCCGCATGGGCGTGGGTAATGGCCAGGCCCAAGGCGTCCGCCGCGTCAGAGCCGGGCAAACCGGGCAGGGCCAACAGGCGCTTCACCATTTCCTGAATCTGGGTTTTGTCCGCCCGCCCATAACCTACCACCGCCTGCTTCATTTGCAGCGCGGTGTATTCGGCCACAGGCAAGTCGCGCGACACCAGGGCCGTCACGGCCGCGCCACGGGCCTGGCCCAGCAGAAGAGTGGATTGGGGGTTGACGTTGACGAACACGATCTCGACCGAGGCCGCATCGGGCTCGTAGCGGTCTACCACCTCACGAATGCCGTCATACAGCACCTTGAGACGGGCTGGCAGCATGTCTTTCTCGATGTGCATGGTGCTGATGGTGCCGCTGGCCACATAGCCCAGGTGGGGGCCATCGACATCAATCACGCCAAAACCGGTCACACGCAGGCCGGGGTCAATGCCGAGAATTCTCATTTGCTCTTCTTTTTATAGTGGCCTGCGCAGGCAGGACGTGCGCTACAGGCCGAAATACCATTTAACCGAGTGAAAAAACACAGGGGCGGCAAAACACAGGCCATCCACCCGGTCCAGCAATCCGCCGGCGCCAGTGGTGGCGCGGCCGCTGTTTTGCCACAGGGGCACTCCCCGGTCGCGCTTGATGGCTTTCATGACCAAGTGCCCCAGCGTGCCGGCCACGCACGCCACAAACGCCATGGCAAAGGCCTGACCCGGCACGAAGGGCGTGATGCCGGCCAATGCAGCGCCCAGCAGACTGCCGGCAAGCAGGCCCGCGCCCCAACTCGTCCAGTTGAAACTGAGGCTGATGGCCGGCGCCGTGGGTGCGAGCTTGAGCTTGCGGGACACCAGGTGCTGGGTGACCATGGCGGTTTGCACCACCAGCACCAGAAAAAACACGAGGAACGCGCTTTTGCCGTTGTATTTGGGGAAGGCCAGCAAGAGCAGTGCCGGCACGTGGCTCATGCCGTAAATACACACCATGATGCCCCACTGCAACTTGGCGTTGCGCTCCAGAAAACGCAGCGGGTCATTGGCCAGGGCGCTGACCACCGGAATGGCCAGAAACACATAAACCGGAATGAACACGGAAAACAGATTGAAGTGCCGGCTACCCACCAGCCAGTATTGAAACGGCAGCACCACAAAGAACGCCAGCACCAGGCTGCGGTGGTCGCCACGGCGGGTGGGCGACAGCGTCATGAACTCACGCAGGGCAAAAAATGACACCAGCGCGAACAGCACCAGCGCCACCGAGTCACCGGCCAGCCAGCCGATCCAGAACACCAGGCCCATGATCCAACTGGTGCGCAGCACGCCTTCTGCGTTGCTCAGCTCGTTGCGCCGCTGCTGGGCCTCGGCGTCGTCCTTGGGTTCGCGCAAGGACAACACCACCAGCACGGCGGTGACCAATGCCAGCAGTCCAAACACCAAGAAGAAAAGCGCGCCGACCTGCTGGGACGCGGTGAGGTTTTTGAGGGACTGGTACATGGTCAAACGTCCCGCAGGGCAATGACGGCGCTGCGCGCACGGTCCAGAAACGCACGGCGGTCTTCCCCCGCCTGCACATGAATCGGCGCGCCAAAGGTGACCGAGCACAGCACGGGCACCGGCACCACTTCGCCCTTGGGCATGACGCGCTGCACGTTATGGATCCAGGCCGGGATCAGTTCCACCTGAGGGTACTTGACGGCCAGGTTGTAAAGGCCCGCCTTGAAGGGCTGCGGCTCTTCGGCGTGGCCACGGGTGCCCTCCGGAAACAGGATGATCGAGTCGCCGTGCTCCAGTGCCTCAAACAGCGGCTCCAGCGGGTCCTCTTCGCTGCTGCGGTCGCGGGCCACGTAAATGACGTTAAACACAGCGGTGGTGAGCCACTGACGAAATGGGGTTTTGGTCCAGTAGTCTTTGGCCGCAATGGCGCGGGTGCGGGCCCGAAGCTCTTTGGGCAGGGCGGCCCAGATCATGACCAGGTCCGCGTGGCTCTGGTGGTTGGCAAAATAAATACGCTGTTCGGCTTTGGGGGGGCAGCCCCACCATCGGGCCTGGGACCCGGTTAAAAAGCGGATCAACCCCAGCAGAAAGTAACTCATCAAGGTGGCACGCATGCCGGGCATCATACAGAGCCGCGGTGACGGCTCGGGGCGGCCCGGTTCAGGGAACGCTGGCGTCGCCCATGCGGCCGACGATGACACCGGCGCGTCCGTTCACGTAGCTGGAGTTGGGCAGTTTTTCGAAGTACTTGGGGCGTGGCAGCATCACGGCCAGCCGCGCCGCCTCAAAAGCTTGCAACTTGGCGGCTGGTTTGTGGAAGTAGTGCTGCGCCGCGGCCTCGGCGCCAAAAATGCCCTCGCCCCATTCCACGCTGTTGAGGTAAATCTCCAGAATGCGCTCTTTGCTGAGCAGTGCCTCCAGCAGCATCGTCAGCACAAACTCCTGGCCTTTGCGCAGCAGGGTTCGCTCACCTGACAAAAACAGGTTTTTGGCCAATTGTTGGGTGATGGTGGAGCCACCAATGACCTTGGGCGCGCGTGTCACGGTTTTTCCCTTGGCCGCCGCCACTTCGGCGCGTTTGGCGGCGCTGGCTTCGGCCTTGGCATTTTTCTGCCAGGCCTTCTCCAAGGCGTCCCAGTCCACCCCGTCGTGGTTGCTGAAGCCGTCGTCTTCGCTGGCAACGACCGCACGCTTCAGGTTGTTGGAGATTTGCGAGTAGGGCACCCATTCCTGGCGCCAGGGCAGACGCCCCTGCTCATTGACCACCCGCCAGGCCTCGGAGCGCTGAAAGGCGGTGGACTGCGGGTCTATCACCGTCATGGCCGCAATGCGCGCCACAAAATACAGCTGCAGCACCAGCATCGCCAGCACAGCCAGACCCAACCAGCGAAGAAGTGCTTTCATGCGTGGCGCCTTGCTCAGCCCAGGGTGGCCCGCATTTCGGCCAGCACTTGTTGGGCGGGGGGGCGCACACCGCGCCAGATCAAAAAGGCCTCGGCGGCCTGCTCGACCAACATGCCCAAGCCATCACGCGGCTGGGCGCCGTGTTCTTGCGCCCAGGTCATGAAGCCTTGGGCAGAAGGGCCGTACATCATGTCGTAGGCCAAAGCGCCGGGCTTCAAGGTGCTGGCCGGCACCGGCACCGCGTCACCGCCCAAGCTGCTGGTGGTGGCGTTGATGATCACATCAAAATCAGCCCCTGGCCCTTGCAGGGATTGCGCGAGCAGCTCTGTTTTGTGTAGCAAGGAAAGCGCCGCATGGCGGTCAACCAGCGACTGGGCTTTGTCCACCGTGCGGTTGGCCACCGTGATGCTGGCCGGCTGGGTCTCAATCAACCGGGCCAACACGCCGGCACTGGCACCGCCTGCGCCAATCAGCAACAGGCGCCGCCCCGCCAGATCAAAACCGGCGTTGCTTTGAATGTCGTTGACCAGGCCAGCGCCGTCGGTGTTGTCGGCCCGCACCACACCGTCTTGAAAGCTCAGGGTGTTGGCGGCCTGGGCCAGTTGGGCCCGCTCGCTGGTGTGGTCGGCCAGGCGGGCGGCTTCAAATTTGAACGGCGCGGTCACGTTGCAGCCCCGTCCACCTTGGGCGAAAAACTGCTGAACGGCACTGGCAAAGCCATCCAGCGGCACCAACTGCTTGTCGTACTGGAGGGATTGGCCGGTCAACTCGGCAAAGCGGGCGTGAATCCAGGGCGACTTGCTGTGGCCGATGGGGTGGCCCATGACGCAATAGTGATCCATGAGAGTCAGAGTGTTGAAAGCGGTTGGGAGACTACTTGGCGGTCAGCCGGGTTTCCAGAACTTCATCCCGCGTGAAGCGAAAACGCGAGACCACGACGATTTGATCGGCCTTGCGGCGCATTTCATCCGAAAAATTGCCAAACGGGCCGGCGCTGCGGGCAATGGCTTCGGCGCGACGGTCCAGTGTGCGGTTGCCCGAGCTTTGCACGATTTCCGTGTGCAACACCCGCCCGTCAAAATTCACCGTGACCAGCATGGTCAACTCACCATAGAGCTTCTTGCCCGCAATCTCGGGAAAGTTCTCGGTGCCCTTGTTTTCAACGGCGCGGCGCAGGTTGTCGTAGTACACCGCGTAGGCCACTTCCTTGGTGGAAGGGCTTACGTAACGCTTTTTGGGGCGGGCGTTTTCTTCGTTGATGCGACGCTCAATCTCGGCCAGGATTTTGATCAACTGGCGGCGCCGCTCTTCGCGCTCAATTTGTTCTGGCGAGGCGTTGGCCTGTTGGGGCTTGGGTGGGGGCAGTTTGGCCAGTTCGCGCTTGATTTGCGCCAGCATCAGGCTTTGCTGCTCTTGCAGGTTTTGCAGCTCGCGCCGGGTCTGCTCTTCGACGTCGTCCCCCGCTTTCGCCACCAGCGCCGGGGGCAGGGGGCTGGTGGCGCGGCCTTTTTCGGCCTCGCCACCGCCCGCCATCGAGGCCTGGGCCAGCGCCGTGGCTTTGTCAGGACGTTCGGCGGTTTTGGCGTTGACCAGAATCACCTCCAGCGGCGTGTCTTCAAAGACCCGGTTAAAGGCCTGTGGGTCGACGAAGCGCACCGTCAGCAGGGCCGCATGCACGGCCACTGAGACGCCCAGGGCGATTTGCAGTGTGCTGAAGGATCGAAGGTTCACGGGGCGGGTTGGTCGCCGGACGGCGCCTTGTCATCAGTGGCGCCTTCGCTCATGTCCATGGCAATGGCGATGGGACCGGAGATGGCGTCATCGTCCTCGTCGTTGCCGCTGTCGTCGGATTCACCTTCGGCATCCTCAGGGGTGTCCAGTCGCTCGATCACGGTGCCCATGATGTCCAGCGAAACCTCGTCAATCTCGCCCAGCTTGACCCGAACGCGCGCATGGCGCGGCAGGTCTTTGGCGCCCAGCACGGGCAATACCAGCGGCATGTGGTCGGCGCGCACCATGTTCTCTTTGAACAAGGTGGCCTCGATTTCGGTCAGGCCTTGCTGCTGCACGTACTTCAAGATCCAGAAGCGCTCCATGGCGCCCTGGAAACCGTTGTAGGCAAAGTAGGCCGAATCAAAGCCGGAGATGATCGAGAACAACTCCGCATCCTTGGGCTTGAACGGTGCGACCAGCGCGGCCGTCTTGCCGTGGCGGGCGCAGGCAATGATTTGCCACTGGTTCACCAAATCGGTGTAGCGACGCAGGGGCGAGGTGCTCCAGGCGTAGGCTTTCACGCCCAGGCCGGCGTGCGGCAAGGCCTTGGTGCCCATGCGCACTTTCACGCCGGGCAGCATCGAGGCCTGGCTGCGGTAAATGCCGGGCACACCCATCTCGGCCATCCACAGGCCCCAGGTGCTGTTGGCCAGAATCATGGCCTCGGAGACGATCAGGTCCAGCGCCGCGCCACGCTGGCGCACGCTGATTTGCACTTCTTCCGTGCCTTGGGGCTCCGCGCCGTCGTTGCCGATCAGGCGAAAGTTGTAGTCCGGGCGGTTGAAGTTCTCGGGCTTGCCGCGAATGATTTCACGTCCGGCCTTCAAATGTTTGGCCAGGCGGTGCAAAAATGAGAGCGGTGCACGCTCGTCCAGCAAGCGCTGCGGGTCATTTTCATGGTTGAAACTGGGGTCTTCCAGCCAGTCGGTGGTGACCACCGCGTCGAGCTGGTCGTGGCGCAAATTGGCCGTGATCAGCACGCGCTCCAGGCGGGTTTCGCTGGACTGGATGTCCAGCGTGGCTTCATCCATCGTCACATACAAGGAAACCGCCGGGCACTCCCGCCCTTCCAGCAGCGTGTAGGTTTGCACCACGTCGTCCGGCAGCATGGTGATTTTGTAACCCGGCATATAGACCGTGGACAGGCGGTTGCGCCCCACCTGGTCAATCGGGCTGCCCGGCAATATGGCCAGGCCGGGCGCGGCGATGTGAATGCCCAGCACCACGGTGCCACTGCCCAGGCCTTGCACCGAGAGTGCATCGTCAATCTCGGTCGTGGCCGAATCGTCAATCGAGAAGGCACGCGCTGTGGACAGGGGCAACTCGTCCTTGATGAGCGGGGCCTCCAGCTTGGCAAAGCCGGTTCCCTTGGGGAAGTTCTCCAGCAAAAACCGCTTCCAGTGGAACTGGTAGGGCGAGTCAATGGCGCCGGCTTTGATCAGCAGCTCCAGCGGCCCCAGGTGGGTCGCGCGGGAGGCCTCGACCACGGCCTTGTACTCGGGCGCGTTTTTGTCGGGCTTGAACAGAATCTTGTACAGCTGCTCGCGAATCGCGTCGGGGCAAACCCCTTCACTCAGGTCTTTGACCCATTGGTCGACCTGCAAAGCCAGTTGCTTTTTCTTCTCAATGGCGGCCAGGGCTTGCGCAATGATGTCGGCAGCGGCCTTGCGAAAGCGCCCTTTGCCGGCGCGGCGAAAGTAATGCGGGGCCTCAAACAGGCGCACCAACATGCCGGCCTGCTCTTCTTGACTGGCTTTGTCACTGAAATAGTCGCGCGCCAGGTCGGCAAAGCCAAACTCTTCTTCGGGCGCAAACTCCCAGGCCATCTCCAGCTCAATGGTCTCGCTCATGGCCTGCGCCTTGGCCATGAAATCGGCGGGCGACGGCTTTTCGAACTTCATCAGGAAGTTGGCAGCCTTCACCTTGACGCGCTTGCCACTGTCCAACTCCACCTGCGCAGACGACTCCGCCTCCGACAGCACCCGACCGGCCATGAATTTTCCGGCTTCTTCAAACAATAAAAACATGGGGGGGATTGTCCCAGCAAATGTGCAGCCGCCAAAAAGGCGGCCATTCAAGGCCTCAACGCAGGCCCAAAAAGGCCATGATGGCCGGCAAGTGATCCTCAAAGTCGCTCAGCGCATGGTCCCCGCCTTCGAGCAGGCGAACCGCGCCATCCGCGTAGCGGGCGTGCATTTCATGCCAGTCCAGCACCTCGTCACCCTTGGCGATGACGGCCAGATAGCGCTGCGGGTCGCTCAAAGCGCCGCATTGAAGGTCTCTCAACTCTTGCACGTACTCGGCCTGGAAGAAAAAGTGCTCGTCCGGGTCATGCCAACTGGTTTGTTCGCCAATGTACTTGGCCAAGTCACGAGCCGGGTTCACCGCCGGGTTGAGCAACACGGCCTTGCAGCCGGTTCGCTCCGCCACCGCTGTGGCGTAAAAGCCGCCCAAGGATGAACCCATCACCGCCATGGTCTCCCGGGGCCAGTGCTGAATACCGTTGATCAGCATCTCCATGGCAGCGCGGGGCGAGGGCGGCAGTTGCGGACACCACCAATGCACGGTGGGATGCTGCGCCGCCATGTGCTGCGCCATGAGGCGGGCCTTGGCCGACTGGGGTGACGAGCGAAAGCCGTGCAGGTAGAGGAGGTGGGTCGGTGCAGGGTGAGGCTGGGCGTGGGGCATGCCCGGAATGATAGGGGAACTCCTCCAGCCCGCGAGCTCCACGCGGTGGCTTGGCGGGATAATTCACCCATGGCGCACAAATTTGGAAATATTCACCCCTTGCAGCGAATCCTGCCCTGGTTTCGGGGTTTTGACGGGCCACTGGCCTTTGCTGTTTTTCTGCTGGTTTGCGCGGGCTTGCTGACCATGTATTCGGCGGGCTTTGACCACGGCACCCGCTTTGAGGACCACGGGCGAAACATGCTGATTGCCGGCAGCATCATGTTTGTGGTGGCGCAAATCAACCCGCAGCGGCTGATGACGATGGCGGTGCCGCTGTATCTGTTTGGGGTTGCGCTTCTGGTGGCGGTGGCCTTGTTTGGCATTTCCAAGAAGGGCGCGCAACGCTGGCTCAACGTGGGCGTCATCATTCAACCCAGTGAGATTCTGAAGATTGCCATGCCGCTGATGTTGGCCTGGTGGTTTCAAAAGCGGGAAGGGCAGTTGCGTCCGCTGGACTTTCTGGTGGGGGGCTTGCTACTGCTGGTGCCAGTGGGCTTGATCATGAAGCAGCCGGACTTGGGCACCTCCTTGCTGGTTCTGGCGACCGGACTGTCGGTCATCTTCTTCGCCGGTTTGAGTTGGCGCTTGGTGGTGCCGCCCCTGGTGCTCGCTGCCATCGCCATCAGTCTGGTGGTGTATTTTGAGCCGGATTTGTGTGCGGAAGGCGTGCGCTGGTCGGTGCTGCGGGACTATCAGCAGCAGCGTATCTGCACCTTGCTCGACCCCGGAAAAGACCCCTTGGGCAAGGGGTTTCACATCATTCAGGGAATGATTGCCATTGGCTCGGGCGGGTTTTGGGGCAAGGGCTTTATGCAGGGCACGCAAACCCACCTCGAATTTATTCCAGAGCGCACCACCGACTTCATTTTTGCGGCGTTCTCGGAAGAGTTTGGCTTGCTGGGCAACTTGCTGTTGATTGTGTCTTTCCTCTTTCTGATTCTTCGCGCCATGATGATTTCGCTGGCCGCGCCCACGGTGTTCTCGCGCCTGTTGGCCGGTGCGGTGGCGATGATGTTCTTCTCGTACGCCTTTGTGAACATGGGCATGGTCAGCGGCATCTTGCCGGTGGTGGGCGTGCCGCTGCCGTTTATCAGTTATGGCGGCACCGCCATGGTCACGCTGGGACTGGGGCTGGGCATTCTGATGTCGATTGCCAAGTCCAAGCGCCTCGTTCAGTCATGACTATCGACCCAAGCTCACCGTTCCCTGTCGCCATCGTCGGGGTGGGCAATATGGGGGCCGGCATGGCCCGGCGCTTGTTGGGTCTGGGCTGGCCAGTGCAGGTGTGTGATCTGGATGCTGCCAAGATGCAGGATTTGGAGTCTTTTGGGGCGCTAGCGCACGTCTTGCCTGCGCAGGCAGCTATCAATTCAGTAGTGGTGATCGTGGCGGTAGTCGACGCCGCACAGACCGAATCGGTGTTGTTTGGCGAACATGGCATCGCACACGCCATGGCGCCCGGTCAAACGGTATTGCTGTGCCCCACGCTGGCGCCGCAGGATGTTGAAGGGTTTGCCCGGCGGCTCGGCGCCTTGGGGCTGCACATGATTGACGCGCCCATGTCAGGCGGCCCGCAGCGGGCGCTGGAGGGCACCATGAGTTTGATGGTCGCCTGCGAGGAAGCCGTGTTTCTGCGTCATGCCGGCTTGTTGGCGGCACTGTCGAGCCAGGTGTTTCGCATCAGTGAGCGCGTGGGTGACGGCGCGCGAACCAAGTTGGTGAACAACCTGGCGGCCGGCATCAATCTGGTGGGCGCGGCAGAAGTTCTAGCTTTGGCTCGTGCCATGGGGCTGGATTTGGCAACCACGCAAGGTGTGATTGAGCAGTCCAGCGGCCAAAGCTGGATTGGCTCCGACCGCATGCGCCGCGCCCTGGAGGGGGACTTCGCCCCGCGCGCCCACATGACCTTGCTGGAGAAAGACACGCGCCTGGCGGTGGAAGCGGCTCAGGCCGCAGGCTTTGAGGGCCCATTGGGCGGGGCGGCTCGCCAAGTGTTCGCTGCGGCCAGTGCGGGCGGCTTGGCCGGAGAAGACGATGGCGCTCTTCTGAAGTGGTTAAGCCGCGGCGCCTAAAATGGCCGCATGATCTCTCGCGAACCCACCATTGAACGCTTGGCCATTGCCAAGTCCCTGTTGCTGACCCCGTTTGGTCTGGATGAGTCCCATCTGGCCCGAGCCCTGGCTGAAATCAAGGCGCACCAGGTGGACGAAGCCGACCTCTACTTTCAGTACACCCGCTCGGAGGGGTGGAGCCTGGAAGAGGGCATTGTCAAAACCGGTTCGTTCAGCATTGACCAGGGCGTGGGCGTGCGTGCGGTGAGCGGTGAGAAAACGGCGTTTGCCTACTCGGACGATATTTCTGAGGCGTCGCTGTTGGATGCGGCGCGTACGGTGCGCACCATTTCCAGCGCGGCCCAGGCTGGTCGCAAAAAAGTACCTACCAAAAAGATTGCCCCGGCGCGTGCCCTGTACCACGGTCTGGACCCGATTGCCACGCTGGACAGCACGGCCAAGGTGAAGCTGCTGGAGCGCGTTGAACAAGCCGCCCGTGCCAAAGACCCGCGCGTCGCGCAAGTCATGGCGGGCCTGGCCGCTGAATACGATGTGGTCATGGTCGCCCGCGCTGACGGCACCCTGGCCGCTGACGTGCGCCCCTTGGTGCGCCTGAGTGTGACTGTGATTGCCGAGCAAAAAGGGCGCCGCGAGGTGGGCTCAGCTGGCGGCGGCGGTCGCTTTGGTTTGGCCTACTTCGACGATGCCTTGATCGCGAAATATGTGGGCGAAGCCGTCCATGCCGCCTTGACCAACCTGGAGGCGCGGCCCGCACCGGCCGGTGAAATGACCGTGGTGCTGGGCTCCGGCTGGCCGGGCATTTTGTTGCATGAAGCCATTGGCCACGGCCTGGAAGGCGACTTCAACCGCAAGGGTTCCAGCGCCTTCAGCGGCCGCATTGGCCAACGCGTGGCCGCCAAGGGCGTGACCGTGCTGGACGACGGCACCATTCCTGATCGCCGGGGTTCGCTGAATGTGGACGATGAAGGCAATGCCAGCCAGCGCAATGTGCTGATTGAAGACGGCATTCTGAAGGGCTACATCCAGGACTCCATGAACGCCCGCTTGATGGGCGTGGCCCCCACCGGCAATGGCCGGCGCGAAAGCTACGCCCATGTGCCCATGCCGCGCATGACCAACACCTATATGTTGGGTGGCGACAAAGCGCCAGAAGAAATCGTGGCCAGCATCAAGAAAGGCCTGTATGCGACCAACTTTGGTGGCGGACAGGTGGACATTACCTCTGGCAAGTTCGTGTTTTCCGCCAGCGAAGCGTATTGGGTCGAAAACGGCAAGATTTTGTACCCCGTCAAAGGCGCCACACTGGTCGGCAGCGGCCCAGAGTGCCTCAAGCGCGTCAGCATGATCGGCAACGACATGAAGCTCGACAGCGGTGTGGGCACCTGCGGCAAAGAGGGGCAGAGCGTGCCGGTGGGCGTGGGCCAGCCGACTCTGCGCATTGACGGGCTGACCGTGGGCGGCACCGCCTGAGTCAGTTTCGCGCGATTTCAGTGTGCTACATTTCAACTCATGAATTCGGTCCGTTTTTTCTTTAGCTACTTTTGGTTCTCAAGCGCCTGCGGCGGTAGAGAGATCTGAACGTACCCAAAGAAAACGTCCTGACCTCACAAAAACCGCCGGCACACCCGGCGGTTTTTTTTTGCCTTTTTGTTTTTGTCATCTTCAACTGTTTGAATTAGGAGCCTCACCATGACTGCCAAAGCCACCGTCGCCAGCACTGATGCCTGGTATGCGAATCCTGTCAATCGCCCCGCCGACCGCACCAGCCAGACAGACGACGCCCGCATCAAGGACATCACCGTGTTGCCTCCTCCCGAACATTTGATCCGTTTCTTCCCCATTCAGGGCTCTGCTGTGGAGTCGCTGATCAGCCGCACCCGCCAGAACATTCACAACATCATGGCTGGCAAGGACGACCGCCTGCTGGTCATCATTGGCCCTTGCTCCATCCACGACCCGGCGGCGGCGCTGGACTACGCCCGCCAACTCAAGGTGCAGCGCGAGAAGTACGCCGACACGCTGGAAATCGTGATGCGGGTGTATTTCGAGAAGCCCCGCACCACCGTGGGCTGGAAGGGCTTGATCAACGACCCCTACCTGGACGAGACCTTCCGCATTGACGAGGGTTTGCGCATTGCCCGCCAGTTGCTGATCGAGATCAACCGCACCGGCTTGCCTGCTGGCAGCGAGTTTCTGGACGTGATTTCTCCCCAGTACCTGGGTGATTTGATCTCCTGGGGGGCCATTGGCGCCCGCACCACCGAGAGCCAGGTTCACCGTGAACTCGCCTCCGGCTTGTCTGCCCCGATTGGTTTCAAGAACGGCACCGACGGCAATATCAAGATCGCCACCGACGCCATTCAGGCGGCCGCGGGTGGCCACCACTTTTTGTCGGTGCACAAAAACGGCCAGGTTGCCATTGTTCAAACCAACGGCAACCCGGACTGCCACGTGATTCTGCGCGGTGGCAAGGCGCCTAACTACGATGCCGCCAGCGTCGCTGCCGCCTGCAAAGACCTGGAAAAAGCCAAACTGCCTGCCACACTGATGGTGGATTGCAGCCATGCCAACAGCAGCAAGCAGCACGAAAAGCAACTCGAAGTGGCCCGTGACATCGCCGGGCAAATTGCCGGTGGTTCCACCAGCGTGTTCGGCGTGATGGTGGAGAGCCATTTGAATGCCGGTGCGCAGAAGTTCACCCCAGGCAAGGATGATTCGACGAAGCTGACCTACGGCCAGAGCATCACCGATGCATGCCTGGGCTGGGACGATTCACTGGCGTCGCTGGAGGTTTTGTCCGAAGCGGTGAAGGCGCGTCGCGCCCGGTAAGCAAAGCGCCCCGAAGGTGGCGCAAGTTTTACAAGGCTTTTAGCCCTGTAGCGCTTGTTCCACCTGCGGAGGTAGCTATGTTTTTTGTAGTGATTTTGTAGTGAGGAGCAGCTTTTGGTGAATGCCACCAAAGCCGCCGTTGCTCATGCAAACAATGTGATCACCGGCTTGCGCTTGCGCGGTGATCAATGCCACCAAGTCGTCAATGCTGTCGGACACGACGGCCCGTTCACCCAGAGGGGCGAGCGCCTCGGCGGCGTCCCAGTCCAGGCCGCCACTGTGGCAAAAGGCCAGGTCGGCCTGTTCCAGGCTCCAGGGCAGTTGGGCCTTCATGGCGCCCAGCTTCATGGTGTTGGAGCGGGGCTCGAACACCGCCAGAATGCGCTCGTTGGCCTGAAGGCGGCGCTTCAATCCGTCCAGCGTGGTGCGAATGGCGGTGGGGTGGTGGGCAAAGTCGTCGTACACGGTGATCTGCCCCCCGGCGGCGGCCACGGTGCCGCGCAACTCCATGCGACGCTTCACGTTCTCAAACGATCCCAGGGCCAAACCAGCCGCTTCAGGCGACACGCCCACGTGCTCGGCAGCGGCCACCGCCGCCAAAGCGTTGAGCTGGTTGTGCACGCCCGTCAGCGCCCACTGAACATGCCCCGCTTTTTTGCCGTGCATCAGAATGTCAAAGTCATGCGGCTCGCCAGCGGCGGTGAAGTCACTCACGGTGGCGCCAAAGCTGCGCACCTCGCTCCAGCAACCGGTGTGCAACACCCGGGTGAGGCTTTCCTCCAGTCCGTTGACGACCACGCGCCCGGTTCCCGGCACGGTGCGAATCAGGTGATGGAACTGCCGCTCAATGGCCGCCAAGTCGTCAAAAATGTCGGCGTGGTCGAACTCGAGGTTGTTGAGAACGGCGGTGCGGGGGCGGTAGTGCACAAATTTGCTGCGTTTGTCAAAAAATGCGGTGTCGTATTCGTCCGCCTCGATGACAAAGGTTTTGCCCTGGCCCAGTCGGGCAGAGACGCCAAAGTTCATCGGCACACCGCCCACCAAAAAGCCCGGTTGCAGGCCCGCTTGCTCCAAAATCCAGGCCGTCATGGCGGTGGTGGTGGTTTTGCCGTGGGTGCCGGCGATGGCAATCACGTGGCGGCCCTGCAAAACGTGCTCGGCCAGCCATTGCGGGCCACTGGTGTAGGGCAGGCCGCCGTCCAGAATGGCCTCCATCAAGGGGAACTTGGCGCTGCCATCGGCCAGGCGCGCACGGCTGACCACATTGCCCACCACGAACATGTCCGGTTGCAGGGACAGTTGGTCGGCGCCAAAGCCCTCCATCAAGTCGATGCCCAGTGCGCGGAGCTGGTCGCTCATGGGGGGGTAGACGCCTGTGTCGCAGCCGGTGACTTTGTGTCCGGCCTCGCGTGCCAGCGCCGCCAGGCCGCCCATGAAGGTGCCGCAAATACCGAGTATGTGAATATGCATGCCCAGATTCTAGGCGGCTGTATTGAAGGCAAAATAGGGCGCTATGGAGAGCTTGAAATCGGAGATCGCCGCCGTTGCGGCCCGCATGGTGGTGGAAGAGGGGCTGGACTTTGGCGCCGCCAAGCGGCGTGCCGTCAAACAGATGGGCTTGCCCGGGCGTACCGCACTGCCTGGCAATGAAGAGGTCGAAGACGAGGTGATGGACTACATTGCCTTGTTTTGTGCCGACACCCAGCCGGGCGAGTTGATGGCCTTGCGGCGCTTGGCACTGGTCTGGATGGCGCGTATGTCGGCCTTCAAACCCTACCTCGGTGGAGCGGTTTGGCATGGTTCAGCCACCCGTTTGTCCGATATTTATTTGCAGTTGTTTTGCGAAGACAGCAAATCAGCGGAGATCGCGCTGATTGATCATGGGGTGGATTACGTGCCCCGCACGGTGACGGGTTTTCACGGGGAGTCGGTCGAGGCATTGAGCGTGCATGCCTTTTGCCCAGAGTTGCGGGAAGAGGTGGGTGTGCATTTGTTGATTTACGACTGGGATGATCTGCGGGGCGCGCTGCGACCGGATGCCAAAGGGCGCACGCCTCGCGGTGATGTGACGGCAGTGCAGCGTTTGTTGGATGAATCGGAAGCAGGAAAGACATGACAGAGAAAGACCACAGCGTCGATGTGGGGGGCGGCGGCCGCCGCTCCTGGTTGTTGGGCGCGGTTGCGGGCGCGGCTGCGCTAAGCGGTGCAGGCGTCGCTTGGTGGGTTCATTCGCCTGCGCGATGTCGCGCCGAGTGCCGAGGAGGCGCTATGGCTGCTAGACTTCGCCCTCCCGACTGAAGGCCCTCGATTGACCATGGAGAGCTTTCGTGGCAAACCGCTGCTGTTGAATTTTTGGGCAACATGGTGCCCGCCTTGTGTGGAGGAGCTTCCGTTGTTGAGCAACTTCTATTCCGAGAATGCCGCCAAGGGTTGGCAGGTGCTGGGTTTGGCGGTGGATCAGGCCACGCCCGTGAATCGTTTTCTGGCCAAGGTGCCCGTGAGCTTTCCGGTGGCGCTGGCGGGCGTGCCGGGCATGGAGATTGGCAAACTGTTGGGCAATCAAAATGGCGGCCTGCCGTTTACGGTGGTGTTGGGGTCAAATGGCAAAGTGGCGCATCGTAAAATCGGCCAAATTTCCCCCGAGAATTTGCGTTCCTGGGTGGCGGTGACATAGGCTTCAGGCTGGATTTTTGGCTGCCTCGTTGTTGAAATCCAGTAAAATAAGTGAAGATGACTGTAATTTGGATGAATTTAAAGTAAATTCAGCAGTTGTAATATAAAGTTCATTGGAGACCTCATGGATCTGAGAAAGTTAAAGACGTTGATTGACCTCGTGTCTGAATCCAACGTGTCTGAGCTGGAAATTACCGAGGCCGAAGGCAAAGTTCGCATCGTCAAAGGTGGCGTGCCCATGGTTCAGCACTACGCGCCTCCGGTGGCCATGATGGCCCCCGCAGCCATGCCGGCCCAGGCCCCCGCGGCAGTGGCTGAGGTTGCCGAACCCGTCGCCAGTGGTCACTCGGTCAAATCCCCCATGGTGGGTACGTTTTACCGCTCGTCGTCGCCCGGTGCCAAGGCCTTTGTTGAAGTCGGCGATGAGATCAAGGCCGGTGAAACCATTTGCATCATTGAAGCCATGAAGATTCTCAATGAAATTGAGGCCGACAAGTCAGGCACGGTCACCAAGGTGATGTGCGACAACGGTCAAGCCGTTGAATACGGACAGCCTCTGTTCGTGATTGAGTGAGGTTGAATCGCAACGCCTATGTTCAAAAAAATTCTGGTTGCCAACCGAGGCGAGATTGCCCTGAGAATTCAGCGGGCCTGTAGTGAGACTGGGAATCAAGGCCGTCATGGTCTATTCCGAGGCGGATCGGGATGCGAAGTACGTCAAGCTCGCTGAGGAAGCGGTGTGTATCGGTCCTGCGCCTTCGGGCTTGAGCTATCTGCACATGCCGGCCATTATTTCGGCAGCTGAGGTCACCGACGCTGAAGCTATCCATCCTGGATATGGATTTTTGAGCGAGAACGCTGACTTTGCGGAACGGGTTGAGAAAAGCGGTTTCCAATTCATTGGCCCCACGCCAGAGTCCATTCGGATCATGGGAGACAAGGTCTCTGCCAAACAGGCCATGATCAAGGCAGGTGTGCCTTGTGTTCCCGGATCAGAAGGCGAGTTGCCCGACGATCCGGCAGCCATTCGTCGAGTGGCCAAGTCGGTCGGCTATCCGGTCATCATCAAGGCGGCTGGCGGTGGTGGCGGACGCGGAATGCGGGTGGTTCACACTGAAGCGGCGCTCATTAACGCTGTGGCCATGACCAAAGCCGAGGCAGGCGCGGCCTTTGGCAATCCGGCCGTGTACATGGAGAAGTTTCTCCAGAACCCTCGTCACATCGAAATTCAAATCCTTGCAGACAAGCACAAGAACGCGGTCTATTTGGGCGAGCGCGATTGCTCCATGCAGCGCCGCCACCAAAAAGTGCTGGAAGAGGCTCCCGCGCCCGGCATTCCGCGCAAGTTGATTGACCGTGTGGGTGAGCGCTGTGTGACCGCATGCAAGAAGATTGGCTACCGCGGCGCAGGCACCTTTGAGTTTCTGTACGAAGACGGCGAGTTTTATTTCATTGAGATGAATACCCGTGTTCAGGTGGAACACCCGGTCACGGAAATGGTTACCGGTATTGACATTGTCAAAACCCAGATCATGGTCGCGGCCGGTGAGCGTCTGCCCTTCACGCAACGTCAGATTGAGATTCGCGGTCATGCCATTGAATGCCGGGTGAACGCGGAGGATCCTTTCAAGTTCACCCCATCGCCAGGCAGAATTACCATGTGGCACCCCCCTGGTGGCCCTGGCGTTCGAGTGGATTCCCACATCTACACCAATTACTTCGTGCCCCCGAATTACGATTCGATGATCGGCAAGATCATCACGCATGGCGACACGCGGGAGCAGGCTTTGGCGCGGATGAGGACGGCGCTTGGGGAAACGGTTGTTGAGGGGATCAGCACCAATATTCCCTTGCACCGGGAGTTGGTCGTCGACGCGAAGTTTGTGTCGGGCGGCACCAATATTCACTATCTTGAGCATTGGCTGGAACAGCACAAGCGTTGAAGCAGAACCTGCATGTTTGAACTGAAACTGATGTGCCCGGAGAGTCGGGTCGAAATCGTGAGCGATGCCCTCGATGCGCTGGATGCGCTGAGCGTTAGCGTTGAAGATGCCGATGCTCAGACCGACGCCGAGCAAGCTTTGTTTGGTGAACCAGGTATGCCGCCACCCAAAGATGGGTGGCAGCGTTCTCGCATGCTTGCCTTGTATCCTACCGAAGACGCTGCCAGAGAGGCGTTGGCGCTGTTGCAGGTACAAGACTTTTTTTCTGACTGCGAGGTTCTGGGGGTCCAGGAGGTGGCCGAGCAAGATTGGGTGCGTTTGACGCAATCCCAATTTACACCGGTTGATATCACGCCGACCTTCTGGATTGTTCCCACTTGGCACGAGCCTCCTGCTGAAGCGAGAATTGTCATTCGGCTGGACCCCGGACTGGCGTTTGGTACCGGCACCCACCCCACCACTCGCATGTGTCTTCGTTGGCTGGCCCACCAAGGCGAAGCAGGGCATTCGCTGGGACGTGTGCTTGACTATGGGTGTGGATCAGGCATTTTGGCCATTGGCGCTGCCAAGCACGGCGCACTGGATATTGATGCGGTTGATATCGACGATGCGGCGGTCGAGTCCACGGTGCTCAATGCGCAAGCCAACAACGTCACAGCTCAATGCCGGATTGCCAGACGCCGCTTCTGGCCAGTACCAAACGGTGCTTGCGAACATTCTGGCGACGCCCTTGAAAGTGTTGGCTCCGCTGTTGTGGTCGCGGGTCGCGCCGGGTGGTGCTTTGGTGTTGTCCGGGATTCTTGAGCGACAAGCTGAAGAGCTGAAGTTGGCCTACGCGCCGTATTGCGAGTTGAGCGTCTCCGACCAAGAAGATGGCTGGATTCTGATGACCTCAAAGGCTTGAGGTCACCGGGGATTCCTTTTCTATGAGCATGATCACCCGCTGTCCCGCCTGCGAGACGATGTTCAGGGTAGTTCCTGATCAGCTTCGAGTTTCTGCTGGCTGGGTTCGGTGTGGGCAATGCGACGAAATTTTCGATGCCTCGGCGCATTTGGTGGACAGTACTCCCCCTGTTCAATCGCCCGAGACTGACCCAATCGATGACCCGCGGGCCATCGAAGTGCCCGAAAATGCACAACCTGCACAACCTGCACAACCTGCACAACCTGCACAACCTGCACAACCTGCACAACCTGCACAACCTGCACAACCTGCACAACCTGCACAACCTGCACAACCTGCCGAGCCCGCTTCTTGGTCCGCGGTATCACTTTCATCAGACCTTGCCCTGAGCTACCCATCTGACTTTCAGGAGGTCGATCTCAATCTGGAGGAGGTTTCTCCCGTGTGGGGGCCTGCGGCCGAACCAGCCCCTGACGGACACGACGCTGTTGCGGAAAATGATGCGCTGCTTGAGGGAACTGCAAGTGTTGGGCAGGCCCAAGATCCAGTGGCAGATGACTCTCTCCATGAATTCGAGGAGACGGAGAAAGCTGTTTTGTCGGGCGTCGAGTTGCCGGTCGAAGAGGTTTCTTTTCTTTCGAAGGAGGGTGACGCTATCACGCTAAACCGACCTGCGTGGCGTTGGGGGTTGGGCATTTTGAGTCTTCTGCTCACGCTAGGTTTGTTGTCGCAGGCGGCCTACCGGGAGCGCCACAGCTTGGCGGCATGGGAGCCCCGCTTGGCACCTTGGTTGGTTCGCGCGTGCAATGTGATTGGCTGCTCTGGTGGACCCCGTTCAGAAGATTGAATCCGTCAGTGTTGATAGCTCCACTTTTTCGAAGCTGCGTGCCGATACGTATCGGTTGAGTTTCGCGTTGAAAAGCAGTGCATCCACGCCAATTGCATACCCGGCGGTTGAGTTGACTTTGACGGACACGTTGGATCGTCCGATCTTGAGGCGAGTATTACTTGCGTCAGACATAGGGCCGGCGGGCGCCGTCCTTGCTGAGGGTGCCGGATGGACGGCTTCGATAGACATCGCAGTTCAATCGACGGCACTCCCTGAGCGCGTGGCGGGGTATAGGTTGATCGCTTTCTACCCCTGAGCCAGATTCAAACCACAGTTCAGGTGGTTTTCTCCTCGATTAGGCAAAAAAAAGCCCGAATGGTCTGAGCATCGGGCTTGAGGCAGGGTCCGTCTGAGGGATCAGGGTTTGTTTCCTGTTGGAAAAGGCCATGCCGCTTGTGGATTCAGTGTGGTTTGTGCGCCAGAGGCAGATTTTGCAACGTTTTGCAGCTTTCTTGGCGGGTGCAGCGGCTTTCACAGCGACCTTTTTGGCCGGTGCTGCTTTTTTGGCAGCGACGGCTTTCTTGGCGGGTGCAGCGGCTTTCACAGCGACCTTTTTGGCAGGTGCTGCTTTTTTGGCAACAACGGCTTTCTTGGCGGGTGCAGCGGCTTTCACAGCGACCTTTTTGGCCGGTGCTGCTTTTTTGGCAACAACGGCTTTCTTGGCGGGTGCAGCGGCTTTCACAGCGACCTTTTTGGCCGGTGCTGCTTTTTTGGCAACAACGGCTTTCTTGGCGGGTGCAGCGGCTTTCACAGCGACCTTTTTGGCTGGTGCTGCTTTTTTGGCAACGACGGCTTTCTTGGCGGGTGCAGCGGCTTTCACGGCGACCTTTTTGGTTGGTGCTGCTTTTTTGGCAACAACGGCTTTCTTGGCAGGTGCCGCTGCTTTGACAGCGACCTTCTTTGTTGATTCAGTTTTTTTCACGGGAGCCGCCTTTTTGGGGGCTGATTTTTTTGCAGTTGCCATTTATGTATCTCCTTGATTAGTTTGCAAAGAGCACTTCTTGCGCGATAAATGGCAAGAAGAGATGCATGGTGTTGGACCTTTGTCCAGCACCATGAATTCAGGGCACAAACCGACGCAAGCAGCACATGCTGGTGAGAGGGGTCGTGAAAAGGGGGCGTCATTAGTGACTTAGTCCCAAGAAAGTGCGCCGCCGGATTGATACTCGATCACCCGCGTTTCGAAGAAGTTTCTTTCCTTCTTCAGGTCAATCATTTCGCTCATCCAGGGGAAAGGATTTTCTTCGTTAGGGTACAGCGCTTCCAGTCCAATCTGGGTGGCTCGGCGGTTGGCGATGTAGCGCAAGTAGCCCTTGAACATTGACGCGTTCATGCCCAGCACGCCGCGCGGCATGGTGTCCTCGGCGTATCGGTACTCCAATTCCACTGCTTGCTCAAACAAGGCGCGAATTTCGGCTTTGAACTCCGTGGTCCAGAGCTGAGGATTTTCGAGTTTGAGTTGGTTAATCAAATCGATGCCGAAATTGCAATGCATTGACTCATCGCGCAATATGTACTGGTACTGCTCCGCCGCACCTGTCATCTTGTTTTGACGGCCCAATGCCAGGATTTGCGTGAAGCCGACATAGAAGAACAGGCCCTCCATCAAGCAGGCAAACACAATCAGTGACTTCAAAAGTGTCTGATCAGTTTCCGGTGTCCCCGTCTTGAAGTTGGGATCCATGATCGCCTCAATATAGGGGATCAGGAACTGGTCTTTGTCGCGAATGGACTGAACTTCGTTGTAGGCGTTAAAAATCTCGCTTTCGTCCAGACCCAGTGACTCCACGATGTACTGATAGGCGTGGGTGTGAATGGCCTCTTCAAAAGCCTGGCGAAGCAGGAATTGACGGCACTCAGGCGCCGTGATGTGGCGGTAGGTTCCCAGCACAATGTTGTTGGCGGCCAACGAGTCGGCTGTCACAAAGAATCCCAGATTCCGTTTGATGATGCGACGCTCGTCTTCGGTCAACCCATTGGGATCTTTCCACAACGCAATGTCCCGCGTCATGTTGACCTCTTGGGGCATCCAATGGTTGGCGCAGCTAGACAGGTATTTCTCCCACGCCCACTTGTACTTGAACGGCACAAGCTGATTGACATCGGTTTTACCGTTGATGATGCGCTTGTCGGCGGCATTCACACGTCGGGGGGCCGTCGGCGCCTCGGTCATGGTGGATGCAGATTCAAGAGACGGCGACGAGGGGGCCGAGCGACTGGCAGGCGAGTCGCTGGACTGAGGTGTTTGCGAGGAGGGATTGACTTCTTCGTCCCAGGTCAACATAGGTAATTCCAATCAGCAGATTATGAGAGCAGCGCGATGAATTGAAAAGACTTCATCCACTTTGCTGCTCTATTGAGGCGGTGAGTGTGGTGCATGAACATCGACTTGATGAGGGGCGATGTTCATGGCCTTATTGGCAGGACTCACAGGTGGGGTCATCGACCCCGCAGAACTTGACGTCAGTCGCCGGACCTGACGCCATTTGTTCACGCGCGGCGGCGGCGGCGGCGTCCATCGCGCTCATGGCGGACTGGCTGGAAGAGGAAGATTCGCCACCCGATGAAACGGCGTTCATGCGACCTGCTGTTACCGTTGATTTCTCGACGTGGGTGGCAGACATGGTGCGCAAATAGTAGGTGGTTTTCAAGCCACGAATCCATGCCAATTTGTACGTGTCGTCGAGCTTCTTGCCAGAAGCACCCGCCATGTAAATATTGAGTGACTGGGCTTGGTCAATCCACTTTTGGCGACGTGATGCGGCCTCGACCAACCAGCGGGTTTCCACTTCAAACGCGGTGGCGTAGAGCAGTTTGATATCTGCGGGTACACGATCGATGGGTTTGAGCGAGCCATCGAAGTGCTTCAGGTCCATCACCATGACATCGTCCCACAGCCCCAGACGCTTCAGGTCTTGAACCAGGTAGTTGTTGATGATGGTGAACTCGCCAGACAGGTTGGACTTGACGGACAAGTTGCCAAAGCAAGGCTCAATCGAGGCGTCCACGCCAATGATGTTGGAGATGGTTGCTGTCGGGGCGATGGCCGTGCAGTTGGAGTTGCGCATGCCGTCAGTTGCAATCTTCTTGCGCAGTGAATCCCAGTCCATGGTGGAGGAGCGATCCACTTCGACGTAGCCACCGCGCTCGCGAGCCAACATGTCCAGCGTGTCGATGGGCAAGATGCCTTTGTCCCAGAGGGAGCCTTTGTAGCTGGAGTACTGGCCGCGCTCTTTCGCCAACTCGGTCGATGCCCAGTAGGCGTAGTAACAGATCGCTTCCATGGATGTGTCTGCAAACGCCACCGCTGCGTCACTGGCGTAGGGGATGCGCAGCTCATACAGGCTGTCCTGAAACGCCATCACACCCAGACCCACCGGGCGGTGACGCAAGTTGGAGTCACGGGCTTTTTTGACTGCGTAGTAGTTGATGTCAATCACGTTGTCGAGCATGCGCATCGCGGTGGTGATGGTTTTTTGCAGCTTGACGTGATCCAGCGCACCGTTTTTCAGGTGTTGCAGCAGATTGACCGAGCCCAAATTGCACACCGCTGTTTCTGTGTCGCTGGTGTTGAGTGTGATCTCGGTGCACAGGTTGCTGGAGTGAACGACGCCGGCGTGTTGTTGGGGTGAGCGCACGTTACAGGCATCCTTGAATGTGATCCAGGGATGGCCGGTTTCAAACAACATGGTGAGCATTTTTCGCCAAAGATCGGCTGCGGGCAAAGTACGTGCTGGTTTGAGCTCGCCGCTTGCTGCCAGCGCTTCGTAGGCCACATAAGCCTTCTCAAAATCGGCGCCAAACTTGTCGTGCAAATCAGGCACGTTATTGGGCGAGAACAGTGTCCACTGGCCTTTTTCCATGACCCGGCGCATGAACAGATCAGGAATCCAGTTCGCGGTATTCATGTCATGGGTGCGACGGCGGTCATCACCGGTGTTTTTGCGCAACTCCAGGAACTCTTCGATGTCCAGGTGCCAGGTTTCCAGATAAGTGCACACCGCGCCTTTGCGCTTGCCGCCCTGATTGACTGCCACAGCTGTGTCATTGACCACCTTCAGGAAGGGAACCACGCCTTGGGATTCACCGTTCGTGCCCTTGATGTGAGCGCCCAACGCCCGCACACGCGTCCAGTCGTTGCCCAAGCCGCCCGCAAACTTGGACAGAAGAGCGTTCTCTTTGATGGATTCGTAGATGCCGTCCAGATCGTCTGGCACGGTGGTCAAGTAGCAGCTTGAAAGTTGCGAACGCAGCGTGCCGCTGTTGAACAGCGTTGGCGTGCTGGACATGAAGTCAAATGACGACAAAATCTCGTAAAACTCAATGGCCCGCGCTTCGCGGTCAGACTCGTTCAGCGACAGGCCCATGGCCACCCGCATGAAGAAAGCTTGCGGCAGTTCGATCCGTGTTTTTCCAATGTGCAGGAAATAACGGTCGTACAGCGTCTGGATACCCAGGTAGTCAAAGTTCAGGTCGCGATCGGCCTTGAGGGCCGCACCCAGGCGAGCCAAATCAAACTCAAGCAGCTTGGCGTCGAGCAACTCGTTGTCCACGCCCTTTTGGATGAATTGCGGGAAATATTCGACGTAAGCCTGTGCCATGTCGGCCTGCACAACGTCTTTGCCCAGCGCTTCTCTGGACATCGTGTGGAACAGCAGTCGGGCGGTGGCGTAGGTGTAGTCGGGGTCTTTTTCAATCAGCGTGCGTGCAGCAAGCACCGAGGCTTTGTAAACCTCATCCATGGGAACGCCGTCATACAGGTTGCGCATGGTCTCCGCCATGATCGGTTCGGGCTTGACGTCTGCGCCCAGACCGGCACAAGCGGAGTCAATCAGGCCTTTGAGGCGGTCAAGGTCGAGCACGATGCGTTGACCGTTGTCCAGCGCGTGTAATTGGGGGGCCTTGGGCGTTGACTGGGTGACTTGTTGAGCGCGCTCCTGTGCGTGCTTCTCACGGTACAGCACGTAGGCGCGAGCCACTTCGTGGTGGCCGCCCCGCATCAGGCCCAATTCGACCTGATCCTGAACATCTTCAATGTGAAACGTGCCGCCGCCGGGGCGCGAGCGCATCAAGGCGCGAATAACGCCTTGCGTCAGACCATCCACAGTTTCGCGAACGCTGGCCGACGCGGCCCCTTGCGTGCCCGTGACCGCCAAAAAGGCCTTCATCATGGCGATTGCTATCTTGGCGGGCTCGAACGGTACGACGGCGCCGTTGCGGCGAATGATCTGGTATTGGTTCACACCATTGGCCATTGTTTGAATGGAGTCATCCCCCAAAGCGGAAGGGGGTGGACTGGACTGGCGCTCTGAAGTCGTGTTTAAAGCAGGTTGCATGGGGCTCCTCGTCTATGCTGCGTGAAATAGGGTGTCAATGGCACTGCGCGAAAGCCTGAAGTAACAGAGTGGCTGGGCGTCATTGAAAGGCAGGGCACACTATATATGGGGTATCGCGTGGTCGCAAGCCACTACCGGTAGTGTATGTTGGCGGTAGGGTCTTTGCGCAGGCAACGCGCATATTGGGGGCGAGAGTGTACCCGTTGATGGCGTCACTCAAGCTTGTCGAGGGTCAGAAAAGGAGGTTGACGGCCCCGAAAAGTAGACAACCGTAGCACCGAAGCCAGCGATGACGGGGGCTGCGGGCCAGTCAACCGAAATGACCGTTATTTTGACAAAAGTCTCATTTCTGAAGCTATTCGTGAACCCATACCTTTGATGGCAAGGTGCTCGCGTTTCAATTCCGATTGATTTAGTCAGATATTGAGCGTGGAGGCAGCAGCCTGTCGTTCAAACCTAAAGCGCGTTGCAGGCAGAGCCAATCAAAACCTGCACCAGGATCGGCCTTGCGACCTGGCGCAATATGTTCGTGCCCCGCGATGTGCGCAATTGGGTAGCGATCCAACAATGCGGCGCACAGTCCTGTCAGCGTTTCGTACTGGTCGGGTTCAAAAAGACCGCCCTCAAGACCTTCCAACTCGATGCCGATGGAATCGTCGTTGCAGTTGGATCGGCCGCGGTAATGTGAGGGACCGGCATGCCAAGCACGATCCTGGCAACTAACGAATTGCCACAAGTCACCATTGCGCCGGATGTAAAAGTGAGACGACACCTGCATGCCTTCGATGCTTTTGAAATACGGGTGCGCATCCCAGTCAAGCTGGTTAGTGAAGAGGCGCTGAACCTGGTCACCGCCAAAGTGACCAGGCGGCAGGCTGACGGAATGCAGAACCAGCAAATCAACGCGGGCGTCACGGGGGCGGGGGCCGAAGTTGGGTGAGGCCAGATGAGCGGCAAACCGGTACCACCCCCCTTGCCAAAGCGGATCGCTCTCGGCGAAGTCAGAACGGTTCATCAGTACTTTCGCCACCTTGGGGCGCGTCGATATTGAGTCGGGCAATGCGATAGCGCATTTGTCGCAGACTGATGCCAAGTCGGGCCGCCGCTGCCGTGCGATTGAAGCCCGTCTCCTGCAAGGCCTGAATCAGAATTTCCCTCTCCTGGTTGTCTAGGTGTTGCTGGAGATCAGTGGGAATGGCACTGGGTTCGACGCCCAAAACGCCGCGACCGTTGTTTGCGAATACCTGTTCTTGTGCCAGCGGTAGCGGTGTGGTGGTTTCGATTTGCAATTCGTCATCGTCGCTCAGGGCCACTGCGCGGTGCAACAAGTTTTCCAGCTCCCGCACGTTGCCCAGCAATGGGTCCTGGGCCAGCTGGCTCAAAACAGACGCCGGCAAAATCGGCGTCGGAATGCCCGACTCTTGGGCAATGCGGGCAAGCAGGGCTTTGCACAACGCGGGCAGGTCTTCACGGCGGTCACGTAGCGGCGGAATAGCGATTTCAATGACGTTGAGCCGGTAATAGAGATCCTGGCGAAAGCGACCGGCTTTCACCTCTTCGGCGAGATTTTTGTGGGTGGCGCTGACGATGCGCACGTCAACCGACAACTCCAACGTCGCGCCAAGGGGGCGCACTCGTCGCTCCTGGATGGCGCGCAGTAGTTTGGATTGCATGGCCAGTGGTAGGTCGCCAATTTCATCCAGAAACAAGGTGCCGCCCGCGGCAGCTTGAAAGAAGCCATCGCGGTCTTGTGTCGACCCCGTGAATGAGCCTTTCTTGGATCCAAAAAACTCGGCCTCCAGCAGGGCCTCCGGAATAGCGCTGCAATTGACCGCCACCCAGGGGCCGTCAGAGCGGTGGCTGTTGGCGTGTAGTGCCTGTGCGACCAGTTCTTTGCCGGTTCCAGACTCGCCGTTCACCAACACCGGCGCCATGCTTCGCGCCACTTTGACCACACGTTCTTTGACATTGCGCAGTCCGTTGGACTCACCCACCAGCCGATCGATCGCCTGTTTACCGCGCGAAACCGAATGGTCTGAGTTGCCCGGCCGCCCGATGGATTCGGGCTGGCTGCCAGCGGGGGCGGTTGCGCAGGTGTCACGTACAGCGGATGCCACGACGCTTCGGAATTGTTTCAGGTCCACCGGCTTGGTCAGGTAATCGAAAGCGCCGGCCTTCAGGGATTCCACTGCATTTTCCGCCGATCCATACGCGGTAATAACAATACAGCGCTCTTTGCGCTTTTCGGCCTTGAGTTGTTGAATCAAGGTGAGCCCCAAACCGTCGGGCAGACGCATATCGGTAATGAGGACATCAAAACCTTGAGCGCTCAGTCGTTGTTGCGCGTCCCTCACATTTTCGGCGGTTTCCACCTGGTAGCCGGCGCGTAGCAGGGTCAGCTCATACAGCGTTCTCAAGTCGGGTTCATCGTCAACGACCAGTATCCGGGTCGCGGTCGGCATAGGCGTCGAGGTCATGGGTCTGATCTTGGGTTGTGCGTGAGTGCGTGGCCATTGTCCCGGGCCGTAAAGCCGTGAAAAGACACCAAAAACTCATTGCCCTCAACGGTGTGGTCACTGCGATGCCCGGTGTTGCGCTTGTGAGCAATGGTCGCACCATGCCTTTCACACAATTCGCGACAGATATAAAGACCCAATCCGCTAGATCGGCTTTCTGACGAGAAGAACGGTTCAAAAAGGTGGCGCTCGACAGATTTGTCCATGGGTTGACCGTCGCTCCAAACGCTTAAAAATGCCCTCCCACCGGGGTTTTGGCCGGCTGACACTTGAATCGCGTTCGCTTCTTGACTGGCATAACGCCGTGCATTGTCCAGCAGGTTGATCAGCACCCGGCGCAGGTGCTCGGGCTCGAACCTCACCTCGGTAGCTCCCCCTGCCTGTGTCAGGCAAAGGAGATTTTTGCTCCCCGTCTGGGCTTGCCAGTCCTGGCAAGTCTGCTTCACCAAGTCATTCAGGTTGAGCGCGTCCGCCACATCAGGCGCCTCGTGGTGGGTGCGCGCAATGTCCAGCACCTCGTCCACAATGCGCTCCAGACGCAGTGCATTTTGTTGGACCATCTGGGTCAGTTGCTTGTGACCCGCGTCGGTCAAGTCTTCATCCAGCAAGGCATTTGCCTGCGCAATGGCCGCCAGGGGGTTGCGTATCTCATGGGCCACGGCCGCTGACATGCGTCCCATGCTGGCCAGTTTTTCAGTGCGCACCCGCGCCTCCATTTCCCGCTGGTCCTGCAAAAACATGACGCACAGGCATTCATCAGCCTCGTCACTGGCAGAAGTCAATTGCGTTTGCGCCCGCAGACGGCGGGGTCCTTGCCCCGCATGGCGAAGCGTGATTTCAGACTGCTGGGAGGATGTCTCGGCAAAACTCAAATGCATCAAATCGACCAGCCCTTGCCATCCCTTTCTGGCCCGCAGGTTGAAAAACTCCGCATCCAGAAACCGTTCCGGACCCAGCAACCGACGTGCGGCCGGATTGGCGGCCCGCACGGTGCCGGTTTTGTCGATGACCATGATGCCGTCACTCAAGGACTCGACCACCAGAGCGTTCACTTGCCGTTGAACTTTGGCGGCCAATTGGTTGCGTTCAGCGCGAAGCTCGATGTGCGCCATTCGGGTGGCAAACTGGTTCGCCAGAAATGACAGCGCAAAGCAACCCGCCCCGGTCAGGGCTGCTTGCAAAAAATGAGAGGCGGCGTCCCCCGATCCGTGAACCACGACCCATCCGGCATTGACAAAGAGAAACAGGGTCACGGAGGCCGCAGCCCCCATGGCGAGAATCATGGACCCCAGGATCGACGTCATCAAGACGGGCAACGCAAACAGGGGCGCATAGTTGATGCTGGTGTCTTGCGTCATCTGCAATAAGGCGAAGGCCACCACATCCACGCCAACGGTGCCGAACCACTGGGCGTCAAAGGTTTTGCCCATGGGACGCGGCCGCACTGCAAGACGAACCAGCAGCGCGGCGAAAAAATAGCTGATACAGATCAGCAGAGGGATGGCGTTTGGGGTCGAAGACAAGGCATAGAAAACGCTTTGCAGAAGGACGAGCACCAGACCCAAGGTCACACGGGCCGTCATGAACCCGTGCCAGACGCGGTTGAATTCGTCGGGCCGATCGGCTTGTTCTATGCCTGGTTCAAGCATGTTCGGCCCGAACCAAGAGGAAGCAGCGTCCCGCGGCTGCTTCATTCACGGCTCCGCGTGTTGGCGATGGTCTGCGCAGCAATAGGGGCCGTTTTTTCCCTGGAAGGCGTCGGCCACAGGAATATGCACTGAGCACAGGGTGCAGCGCACCATGTCAACCGGCTCATTGCCCGCCTTGTCAGCGCTCTTTTCGGAAGGATGACCAGGCGCCTGGCGATTGCGCCACAACAAGACGCCGATCAATACCAGCAATACGAGCAACCCAAATTTCATATTGACACCCCAAGGATGATCTCCATCACAAAGCGTGATCCCACATAGGCTAACAGCAGCAAACCAGAACCAATGTACAGAATGCGCATGGCCCGCTTGCCGCGCCAGCCAAAGCGCGCACGCCCAATCAGCAAAAGGGCAAAGCACAGCCACGACAAAAGGGAGAACACGGTTTTGTGGTCCCAATGAATGGGTGTGACGGTGCCATACAGGGAGTTCCCGAAAAACAGGCCAACCAAGAGCGTGGCCGACAAGAGCGTAAAGCCCGCGCCAACAAAGCGAAACGTCAACCGCTCCATGGTCAGCAGCGGCATGCCGCTGTGCGACTCGGTTGCGTGGCGAATTTGGTTTTCAGCCCGGTTCATGAACCAGGCATGCACCACGGCGACGCCAAACAAACCGTAAGACGCAATACCCAACGCCCAATGCAAGGGCAGCCAGGGCGACGCATTCGCGTGGAGCGGGTTGCCTGGAAAAATCAGCGCTAATAGCACCGCTGCTGCGCCCAGGGCAGACAAGGCCCAACGGGTTTTTAATGCCGGAAAGAGGTGGCTTTCAACTGCATAGACCGCCGCGATCAGCCAGGCTGTGACCGATAGGGCTGGGGCAAAACCAAACCTTGGCGCCTGTCCCAGCAGACTCCAGGCCAGCAAACTGCCATGCAAAAGCCAGGCCAGCCAGACCACGGAACGGGTTGTCTTGTCTCCCAGGCGGGAGGCGCAAAGGGCAGATCCCGCATAGGCCGCAGCGGCGCCCAAAGCCAAGGCGAGACTAAGTGGGGTGGCACTGGCTAAAATCATGGCTACAGTTTAGCGTTTTGCTTGTCTCCACTGCCTGTTGGCACCAACCTGGGTTCCGTTCACCGGAATACTCCCTATGGCATCCGCCCTTACCGACAAACTCTCCCGCCTCGTCAAGGAAATACGTGGCCAAGCCCGTATCACCGAAACCAACGTCACCGAGATGTTGCGCGAGGTGCGCATGGCCCTGCTGGAGGCCGACGTGGCCCTGCCTGTGGTGCGCGATTTCATTGCCCGTGTGAAAGAAAAAGCGCTGGGGCAAGAGGTTCTGGGCTCTTTGACGCCAGGCCAGGCCTTGGTCAGCATCGTCAATAAGGAGTTGGCCGCCACCATGGGCCAGGGCGTGAGCGACATCAATCTGGCGGCCCAGCCGCCGGCGGTCATTCTGATGGCCGGCTTGCAAGGGGCTGGCAAGACCACCACCACGGCCAAGCTGGCCAAACACCTGATTGAGAAGCGCAAAAAGAAGGTGCTGACCGTCTCCGGCGACGTCTACCGCCCGGCCGCCATTGAACAGTTGAAAACCGTGACGGCCCAAGCGGGCGCGGAGTGGTTCCCCAGCACGCCCGATCAAAAGCCGGTCGACATTGGCCTGGCCGCGCTGGACTACGCGCGCAAGCACTTTTTTGACGTGTTGCTGGTGGACACCGCCGGCCGCTTGGCCATTGACGAAGCGCTGATGCTGGAGATCAAGAGCCTGCACGCCGCGCTCAACCCTATTGAGACCCTGTTCGTGGTTGACGCCATGCAGGGCCAGGATGCGATCAACACCGCCAAGGCCTTCAAGGAAGCACTGCCGCTAACCGGCATCATCCTGACCAAGACCGATGGCGATTCCCGTGGCGGCGCGGCCTTGTCTGTGCGCCAAGTGACCGGCGCACCCATCAAGTTTGCCGGTACCAGCGAGAAAATTGACGGGCTGGAAGTATTTGACGCCGAACGTCACGCCGGGCGCGTGCTGGGCATGGGCGACATTCTGGCGCTGGTCGAGCAGGTCACCGCCGGTGTGGACATGGCCGCCGCGCAAAAGCTGGCCGCCAAGGTCAAGAGTGGTGCGTCGTTTGATTTGAACGACTTTCTGGCCCAGATTCAGCAAATGAAACAAATGGGCGGCCTGTCCAGCCTGATGGACAAGTTGCCGGCCTCCATGGCGGCCAAAGCTGGCCAGATGGACATGGGCAAGGTCGAAAAAGACATCAAGCGCAAAGAAGGCATCATTTACAGCATGACGCCGCTGGAGCGTCGCAAGCCCGAACTCATCAAAGCCACCCGCAAGCGCCGCATTGCCGCCGGCTCCGGCGTGCAGGTTCAGGAAGTGAACCGCATGCTCAAGGAGTTTGAGCAGATGCAGGACATGATGAAGAAGATGAAGGGCGGCGGCATGATGAAGATGATGAAGCGCATGGGGGGCATGAAAGGCATGCCAAAAATGCCGTTCTGATCACTTCGGAAATTATTGGTGTTTTAAGCATCTAGCGCCCGTGTGACGTGCGGGAACAGCTATTAATTCAATAGTGTTTTGACCGCTGCCTGGCCCCATAAGGGGGGCGGTTCAAAGCAAGTCGGGCGATTGCACCGTGACCACCACGGTTTGTGATTCATCCTGGCGCTGGCGACTTCGCAGCCACCAGACGGCGCCTTTTTTCACCGGGCATTCGGATTCATTCAAGTTCAGCAACTGGGCAATGGTTTGCCCCAGTGTGGGCTGATGCCCAATCACCAGCACCACGCCTTTGGCGTCAGGCCACTGCACCAGTTCCAGCAGTTGGGCGACGCTGACGTCGGGGGCAAGCTCGGGTCTGATTTTGTATTTTCGACCCAGGGCATCGGCCGTTTGCACCGTGCGCCGGGCCGGACTGGCGAATATGCGGGCGCCTTCGGGTAATTGCCGGTCCAGCCAAACCGACATGCGTGCCGCCTGCTTTTCACCCCGGAGGGTGAGGGCGCGTGCCAGATCGTCGCATCCTTCGGCCCATACTTGGGCTTCCGCGTGGCGCCACAAGATCAGGTCCATGTCAGGTGTTTCTCTCGTTGACATGCCCCGCATAACGGTCCATCAGGGCGGCTTGTGCGCCATGAGCGGCCTGGGGGTTGCTCGGTTTAACCCGCTCGTAGCTTCCGTCAGGCAACAAATCCCAGCCGTCCACGCCGTCGTGCAAATAGGCCACCAAGCATTCATCCACAATGCGCTGGCGTTGAACCGGGTCTGTGACGGGCCAAGCCAGCTCAACCCGGCGCATCATGTTGCGATTCATCCAGTCCGCGCTGGACAGAAAGAGTTCCTCCACCTCGTCGCGGCCGAAATAGAACACCCGCGAGTGCTCCAAAAACCGGCCGATGACAGAACGCACCCGGATGTTGTTGGTGACGCCCGGCACCTGGGCGGGCAGCATGCAGGCACCTCGCACAATGAGGTCAATCTTCACGCCTTGCTGGCCGGCGTTGATCAACGCGTGTACCAAGGCTTCATCGGTCAGGGCATTCATTTTGGCCACAATGCGGCCGCGTCCGCCAGCAGCGGCGCAGGCGGCGGTCTCGTTGATCTTGGCAATCAGCTTGCGATGCAGGTAAAACGGGGCCAGCAGCACTTGGTTGAGGCGCGGCAAGCGGCTGTGGCTGGCCAGGTGAACAAACACTTTTTCCATGTCCGAGGTCAACAAGGGGTCGGCCGTCAGGTGGCTCCAGTCGGTGTACAGCGCAGCGGTGCGCGGGTTGTAATTGCCGGTGGACAAGTGCCCGTAGTGCTTCAAGTGGCGGCCTTCCCGGCGGGTAATCAGCATCATCTTGGCGTGGGTCTTGAGCCCGACCACGCCATACAGCACCTGGGCGCCGATGGACTCCAGCATTTCCGACCAGTTGATGTTGGCTTCCTCGTCAAACCGCGCCTTCAACTCCACCACCACGGTGACTTCCTTGCCGCGCCGCACGCCCTCGCGCAACAGGTCCATCAACTCGGAGTCACTTCCCGTGCGGTAAATGGTCTGTTTGATGGCGAGCACGTCGGGGTCGTGAACGGCCTCCCGCAGGAATGCCAGCACGCCACCAAAGCTCTCAAAAGGCTGGTGAATCAACACGTCACGCGTTTTGAGTTGCTCAAAGAACGACTCGCCGGGGATCAATTGCGTGGGAAAACAAGGCTGGTACGACGGGAAGCACAATTCTGGCGCGTCCACCAGGTCCAGCAACTGCGTCAATCGCGCCAGATTGACGGGCCCGGGCACGCTGTACAAGGCTTGGGCCGGCAAATCAAACTGTTTGAGCAAAAACGCCGACAGGTATTCAGAGCAACCGGCCGCCACCTCCAGCCGAACGGCCTGACCAAAATGGCGTTGCTCCAGACCTTGGCGCAGCGCTGTGCGCAGGTTGGTGACATCGTCCTCATCCACCGCCAGATCCGAGTGACGCGTCACGCGGAACTGGGAGAACTGGCCCACGTCCCGCCCAGGAAACAACTCGGGCAAGTGCGCGCGCATCACGCTTGAAATAGAGACAAACAACTGTCCGTCACCAGCCAGCTTGTCGGGCAAGCGAATCATGCGCGGCAGCACGCGGGGAATTTTTACAATGGCAATTTCGTTTTCCCGGCCAAAGGCGTCCTGCCCACCCAAGCGCACGATGAAGTTCAGCGATTTGTTGGCCACTTGGGGAAACGGGTGCGACGGGTCCAGCCCGACGGGTATCAGCAAGGGACGCACCTCGCGCTCAAAATACTGCCTCACCCATCGGCGTTGCTCAGGCGTGCGGTCGCCATGCGACACCACCTTGATGCCCTGTTGCTCCAGGGCGGGAATCAGGTCGTCGTTGTACAGGGCGTACTGGCGCGCCACCAGTGCGTGCGCTGCGCTGGCCAGTCGTTCAAACGATTGAACGGTGAATTGGCCCTTGTCGGCTTGGCGCTGGCTGGCGTTCAGGTGGGGCTCGGCCCGCACCTCAAAAAACTCGTCCAGGTTGGAGGACACGATGCACAAAAACCGCAGACGCTCCAGCAAAGGCACGTCGGGGCGGCAGGCGCAGTCAAATACCCGCCCATTGAAGGCCAGAATGCTGTGGTCGCGGTCCAGCAGCGTCAGTACGGGGGGCGTTTGCTCGGTGGCGGGCGGGTGAAAGGGTGAGAGCATGGTGTTTCGCGCTAATGTGTGACAGGATGGTGACGCATTGTTGACGATCCAAATGACGGTCCTGTGACAAGTCAGCCCACCGCCCCTTCTGTTCAGAGGGGCACCGGTGTCCAACGCCTCCAATTGACCTTGCTGAGGGCGGGCGATCAATTTACCACTTCCCGGCGCCCGTCAATCGGCGACAAACACGGCGGCCCTCTTGTCAGGCACCCAGAAAGTGCTTGCGATAACGGGGCGGCAAGTCGGGGATGCGCAGCATCATGGGCAAATCGGCCGA
Organism: uncultured beta proteobacterium; assembly: GCA_963781205.1. Classification (GTDB taxonomy): domain Bacteria; phylum Pseudomonadota; class Gammaproteobacteria; order Burkholderiales; family Burkholderiaceae_C; genus Rhodoferax. The sequence continues at coordinate 69,554 of CAWAFG010000011.1, forward strand.
GTTGAAGTCGGGGTCCCAGGCCGGGGCGCCCAGAATTTTGGCGCCCAGGCGCAAGTACCCTTTGATCAGGGCCGGCGGTGCCACCTCAAGCGATCCGTCCAATTGATCAATGGGCAGCGGCAGGCGGGGGCGCACATGGTGCTCAATGGGGGCCAGGTGGGTTTGTTTGAGTTGCTGCCAGATGCTGGCCGCGGCGTCGCCGCTGACGATGCCGTTGTGCAGCATGGGAATGCTGGCACAACCAATCATGGTGTCGAGTTGGTTGCGCGCCATGAACTCGGCCAGTGCACCCCACAAGGCCATGATCACCCCGCCGCTGCGGTAGTCTTTGTGCACGCAACTGCGGCCCAATTCCACCATGCGCTCGCGCAGGCTGCGCAGACGGGTGAGGTCAAACTCCAGGTCGCTGTAGGTGCTGCCCACGCGCTTGGCCTGCGCCGGGGTCAGCACGCGGTAGGTGCCTACCACCTGGCGGGTGTGCGCGTCTCGCACCAGCAAATGCTCGCAATAGTTGTCAAACAGGTCAATGTCGTGGCCGGGCACCTTGGTGTTCAGGCGTGCGCCCATTTCTTCGGCAAACACCTTGAACCGCAAACGTTGGGCCAGGCGAACCTCGTCCTGGTGCCGCGCCCACGACACCGAAAGCTCGGCGCGCTCGGGTTGGGGGGCTGGCACCGGAATCGCCACAGGGTGGCGGGTCTGAATGCGGCTCAACAAACCCTTGGGCAAGGCCAGGGGGGAGAGCGGAAACGTCGGGCTGGGCAATTCTTTCATGGGTTTCTCCTTCAGAGGTTCAAAAAGTTCTGAATGGCTGAGATCGGGGCTGTGCCGCCTGCGGCTTGGGCTCGTTCTTGCCTCTTTTTTGTGTTGACCCCTGCATGGTGGCTGGCGGGCATGACACCTCGATGGCGAATTCATGGCATTTGTGTGACAGCGTCGCAGACCCGTTGAAATCACGGCTTGGCTGGCAATGAAAGTTGATAAACTGAAATGGATGTCTGCCTCCCTCCGTCAAAACCGTTTTCGCCAATGGACTTTGGTCATTGGCGTGTTTTTATTCGCCTGTAGCGTCAGTGGCTGGTTGATCTGGAAGTCACAGCGGGAACATCTGATCGAAGCACACGCGCGTGCTTCCGAGTTGGCCAATGACCAGGCGCAAGCGCTGCAACGTGGCATTGAGCGCTCCCTGTCGGCCTCGTATGCACTGGCTGCGTTGGTTCGGCGGGGGCAGGGCGATGTGCCGGATTTCGAGGCCATTGCGACCGAAATGTTGCCCTTTTACCCCGGCGTGGCGGTGTTGGGTCTGTCGCCGGGTGGCATCGTCAAAGACGTGGTTCCCCTGGCCGGAAATGAACAATTGATTGGTTTCAATCAGTTGGGTGACGAAGCTCAGGCGCGTGAGGCCACCAAAGCCCGGGATTCCGGCAAGCTGACCCTGGCCGGCCCATTGAACCTGGTTCAAGGGGGGCTGGGCGTGGTGGGGCGATTGCCCATATTTCTGACCGACAGTCGGGGAGACTCCAAGTTTTGGGGTTTCTCGTTTGTCACGCTGCGCTTTCCACAGGCGTTGGCGGCCGCCAATCTGGGGCTGATCAACGAGCGTGGCTACGCCTACGAGTTGTGGCGCAACGTGCCGGAGTCGGGCGGGCGTCAGATCATTGATGCCTCACAGGGGGAGGCCTTGAGCAGCCCTGTCAACGCCGTGCTGGAACTGCCCAACGGGCAATGGACGCTGAGCGTCTCGCCGTTGGCGGGGTGGCATGCCACGCAAAACACCGGGTTCCAGATGGGGGCGGCGCTGGTTTTCAGCCTGCTGATGGCTTACGTGGCCTGGCTGGCCTTTGAAATGAAGCTGCGGGATCAGCGGCTGGAAACCGAGGTGACCGAACGCACGGCCGAGATTCTGGATGCCAAGCGCCACCTGGAGGCCACCATGGCCGCCATTCCCGACGCCATGTTTGAGATGGATTTGGAGGGCCGGCACCTCAGTTGCCAAACACCTGTGGATGAGTACCTGGCGCGGCCGGCAGATATTTTGCTGGGTAAAACCGTGACCGAGGTGATGCCGCCGGAGTCGGCCGCCATCGTCTTGTCGGCATTGCAGGAGGCGCATGAAAACGGTCGCTCGACGGGCAAGCAGTTCAAGTTGCCGCTGGCCTCGGGCGAGCACTGGTTTGAGCTGTCCATCTCTCGCCAGTCGACTGGGCCGGACGACGCCCCGCGATTCGTGGTCTTGTCGCGCAACATCACGCAGAACAAGCTGGCCGAGGAGCGCATCCGCATGCTGGCGCACTTCGATCCCCTGACTGGCCTGCCCAACCGGTCCATGTTGGCTGACCGCTGCAAGCAGGCGCTGGCCACGGCGCAGCGCAAGGGTCAATCGTTGGCGCTGTTGTTTCTGGATCTGGATCACTTTAAAAACATCAACGACTCGCTGGGGCACCTGGTGGGCGATCAGTTGTTGATTGCCGTTGCCAGCCGGCTGCAATCCGAGGTGCGCGAGCAAGACACAGTGTCCCGGCTGGGGGGTGACGAGTTTGTGCTGCTCCTTCCTGATACTGATGCCAAAGGCGCCGCTTACATGGCGGAGAAGTTGCTGAAGTCATCCCTGCAAGCCTTGCAACTGGACGAGCACGAGTTGACGGTGTCGCCCAGTATCGGAATTGCCATGTTTCCGGTTGACGGCGGCAATCTGGACGACCTGTCCCGTTGCGCTGACGCTGCCATGTACCGCGCCAAGCAAGACGGGAGAAACAGTTACCGGTTCTTCACGCCGGAGATGCAGTCGCAATCCGAGCGGGTTTTGGCCATCGAAAATGGTTTGCGCAAAGCGCTGGAGCGCCAGCAGTTGACCCTGCATTACCAGCCGCAGGTGTGTCTGAGAAAGCGCACCGTCAGCGGTGCGGAGGTGCTGTTGCGCTGGACGCACCCCGAGCTGGGCGCTGTTTCACCGGCAGAGTTCATTCCCATTGCCGAAAGCAGTGGCCTGATTTTGCCGATTGGAGAGTGGGTGTTGCGCACGGCGGCGCAGCAATGGTCGAACTGGATGGCCACCGGCATGGCACCTATAACGCTCTCCGTCAATCTCTCATCGGTGCAGTTTCGCCATGCTGACTTGCCGGAGATGGTGAGTGCCGTCTTGCGCGAAACAGGTCTGCCGCCTCAGTTGCTGGAGTTGGAATTGACCGAGGGTGCGGCGATGGCCAAGCCCGAGTTGGCCGTGGCCGTGATGAACGACCTGCATGCCCGCGGTATTCGTATGTCCATTGATGACTTTGGCACCGGCTACTCGTCTTTGAGTTACTTGAAGAAGTTCAAGATCCACAAAATCAAGATCGATCAAACTTTTGTCCGCGACATCACCGTGGATCCGGACGACAAAGCCATCGTCGGTGCCATCATCAAAATGGCCGATAACCTGGGCATGGTCACGATTGCCGAAGGGGTGGAAACCCAGGCCCAGCTGGACTACCTCCAGGACCAGGGTTGCGGCCAGCTTCAGGGCTATTTTTTCAGCCGGCCCCTGCCGCCCGAGCCCTTCCGCGAGTTTATTGACGAGCACCAAAACCCGCGCTGAGCGGGGTGGCAGCAGCTCAAGCCGTCAAGGGCTGGTCCTGGGTGACCACCTCGCCGCGCAGTGAAAACGTGCGGGTTTCGGTGATGTTCACATCCACCATTTGCCCAATCAAGCGCGGCTGGCCGGCAAAGTTGACCACCCGGTTGCATTCGGTACGGCCCATCAGCTCGCTGCCGTCGCGTTTGGACGGGCCTTCCACCAGCAAGCGCTGCACCGTGCCCAGGCGGCTTTCGCTGATGCGTTTGATGCTGTCGTTGATCACGCCTTGCAGGTGCTGCAGGCGGCGCAGCTTCACGTCGTGCGGGGTGTCGTCGTGCAAGTTGGCCGCGGGCGTGCCGGGGCGGGGGCTGAAGATGAAGCTGAAGGAGTTGTCAAACCCCACGTCGTCAATTAGCTTCATCATCTTGCCGAAATCTTCCTCGGTCTCGCCAGGAAATCCGACGATGAAATCACTGCTCATGGCCATGTCAGGCCGAATGGCGCGCAACTTGCGAATGGTGGACTTGTATTCCATGGCGGTGTAGCCGCGCTTCATGGCCATCAAAATTCGGTCTGAGCCGTGCTGCACCGGCAGGTGCAGGTGGCTCACCAGCTTGGGTAGCTTGTCGTAGGCCGCGATCAAAGACGGTGTGAACTCGTTGGGGTGGCTGGTGGTGTAGCGAATCCGCTCGATGCCGGGAATGTCAGACACATACTCCAGCAGCGTGGCAAAGTCAGCCATCTCTGCGGTCAAAGCGGACTCGTCACCAATCATGCGGGCGCGGTAGGCGTTCACGTTCTGGCCCAGCAGCGTGATCTCTTTCACGCCCTGGTCGGCCAGACCGGCGACTTCCACCAGTACGTCTTCAAACGGGCGCGACACCTCTTCACCCCGGGTGTAAGGCACCACGCAGTAGCTGCAATATTTGGAGCAACCTTCCATGATGCTCACAAAGGCGGAGGCGCCATCCACCTTGGCGGGTGGTAGGTGGTCAAATTTTTCGATCTCGGGGAAGCTGATGTCCACCTGTGGGCGGTTGAGCCGGTCGCGTTCGGCCAGCATTTGCGGCAGGCGGTGCAGGGTTTGCGGGCCAAACACCACGTCCACATAAGGCGCGCGCTCGATGATGGCCGCCCCTTCCTGGCTGGCCACGCAGCCGCCCACACCAATCAGCACGCCCTTTTTCTTAAGGTGCTTGACGCGGCCCAGGTCGGAGAATACTTTTTCCTGGGCCTTTTCGCGCACCGAGCAGGTGTTGAACAAGATCAGGTCGGCCTCGTCCACATTGGTGGTGGGCTCGTAGCCTTGGGCGGCTTTTAATACGTCGCTCATCTTGTCCGAGTCGTACTCGTTCATCTGGCAGCCGAAGGTTTTGATAAAGACTTTTTTACTCATGCTGGTATTTATGCTCGAAATAATGCTATTGAATAAATAGCTGTTTGCGCTCTATCTACAAGCGAAAGGCGGCTATTTTCTATATATTTTTTGACGCCAAGCGTCGCGCCCCGGTGATCAGGGCTTGGAGAAGGAAGGCAGCTCGTTGAACGGCGTTTTGCCGTCGTCCGTCTTGGGCTTGTCCGCGTCGGAGCCGAACGTGAAGTTGGTCACCGGCTCCATGCCTTTGCGCTCGGCCTGGGCTTCCTGCGCGGTCAAAATCCAGACCTCGTGAATCAAGCCCTGCATGTCGCGCACATAGTTCACCAGCACATTGCTGCCCACCAGCGAAGCCGACATGACCAAGGTATTGGTGGTGCCCTTGATGCGGGCGCCGGGCGATAGGCGCGCGGGCTGGCCGTTGAGGAGCACGTTCGGTGGCGCAATCACTTGAAGGGAGCCGCGCAAGGCCTTGGACGGGAATTCGCGCTCGCCGGGCTGCAGGGCCGTCTGCGCCTGACTGAGCGCCGGCAGCACAGTGAGGGCGCCCAGCAAACTCAAGGGACAGGGCCGGCAAAAATGACCGGCGGGAGCGGGGGAGGCAGCGGTTCATGGTATGTGTCCAGAGGCTGTGTTGAAAGGAAAGCGATTGTAGATCAATCACTTAGCGCCTAGCAGGGTCTTTGCCGACTGCCGTGCGGGCAGGGGATGACAAGGGCTAAGCTGCTTGCGGTGCTGGGCCGCTTGGCCCACGATCAACCCTCTGCCACCCGCAAGGAGCCGCCATGAATTCACCGACCCATCCTTTTTCAGAGCTTTTCCTGCAATTGGGACTGCCCGCTGGCGACGCCGATATTCGCCATTTTTTGGCCAACCATACGCCGCTCGCCGCCGACGTGTTGTTGCCCAATGCCCCGTTCTGGACGCCCACCCAGTCCGCGTTCCTGCGCGAAGAGGCCTTGAAAGACGCCGACTGGGCCGCCGTGATTGACCAGCTGAATCTGGCCTTGCGGCCCCAGCGCGACTAAGCGGGCGTGTTGCTCACCCTGCTCGCCCAGACCGTGGCGGGGGGCGTGGGACTTTACAAAGCCTTTGCAAAATAATGGGCCCATTCGAGGCACGAAACCTGCAGGCAGCCCGTATGCTTCTGCGCTTCCTAACCACCTCTTTCAGGCAATGCCATGGTCCTCTTCCGTTGATCTCGCACACCACCTCAATTGAATCCCCTGGGACAGAGGCGGCAATCGCGTCTGCCCTGTGGGTGACCCCGACTTGACCCGTCCTTGACTTCTTATCCCTTTATTTAGCCGTCTTCCATGAACAAGTTGTCTCTCCTCTCTGTCACGGTGTGTTGTCTGGCCGTGGCCGCCCTGCTCAGTACCTCAGTGATTGCGCAAAATGCACCCGCGGCCCCGACCGCTGCCGGCGGGGCATCGTCCGGGCCCCCGGTGTCGGTGACCACCGTGAAGGCCAAAAAGTGGATATGCCCGTGCTGTTGCGGGCGACGGGCACGGTGACCCCGCTGACCAGTGTGGATGTGCGCGCCCAGGTGTCCACTCTGGTGAGCAAGGTCCATATCAAGGAAGGCCAGTTCGTCAAAGCCGGTGAATTGCTGTTCACGCTGGACGCCCGCACTGACGAGGCCAATGTGGGCAAAGCGCGCGCCCAGTTGGCCAAAGACAACGTGGCCTTGGCGGACGCGCGCCGGCAGTTCGCCCGTTCTCAGCAGTTGTTCTCGCAAACCTTTATTTCCCAAGGCGCACTGGACGCCAGCCAGACCGTGGTGGAGTCGCAGTTGGCCGCCGTGGCGGCCTCGCAGGCGTCTGTGGCGGCCAGTCAGGTGGCCTTGTCTTACGCCCGCATCGTGGCGCCGCACGCCGGGCGGGTGGGCGTCATCAACGTGTTGCCCGGCAGCGCCGTGCAGGCCAACGTCACCCCGCTGGTCACGGTGACGCAGCTGGACCCGGTGGCCGTGGCTTACAGCATTCCCCAGCGTAATTTGAGCGACGCGCTGGCCGCGCTCAAAGAAGGGGGCTCACCCGTGACGGCCACGCTGGCCGACGGCGCCGGCACGTTTGACGGTCGCCTCAAGTTTGTGGACAGCGTGGTGGACGCCAGCTCCGGTGCGGTCAAAGCCAAGGCCGTGTTTGCCAACAGCGACCACAAGCTCTGGCCGGGTGCCTTTGTGGAGGTGTCGCAGACCGTGGGCGTGATCAAAGACGCCGTGGTGGTGCCGCAAGCCGCCATCGTGCAAAACGCGCGCGGCACCCTGGTCTACGCCATGGTGGACGGCAAGGCGGAGTCACTGCCCGTCAAAGTGCTGTATTCGCAGGGCGCCGATGCCGCGGTGGAAGGCGTCAAACCCGGGTTCGGTGCTGGTGCTGGACGGCAAACAAAACGTGCGCCCCGGCAGCACGCTGGTCGAGCGCGCCAAAGACGCCCGGGCGGAAAAGAGGTGGCAAGGGCGGGCGAAAAGGCGAAAAAGGTGGCAAGGGCGGAGAAGGGCGACAAAACCGAGAAACCCGCTGCCGACGCCGGTGCTGAGCCCAAACGCAAGAGCACACCATGAACCTGTCCGAACTCTTCATCCGCCGTCCGGTGATGACGGTGCTGCTCAACATCGCCATCGTCGTGGCCGGTGTCATTGGCTTTCGCAGCATTCCCGTGGCGGCGCTGCCCAGTTACGACACGCCGGTCATCAACGTGTCCGCCAACCTGGCGGGTGCCAACCCCGAGACCATGGCCAGCTCGGTCGCCTTGCCGCTGGAAAAGCAGTTTCAGACCGTGCCCGGCCTGAAAACCATCAGCTCCACCAGCACCCAGGGCAGCACCTCGCTCACGCTGGAGTTTGAAGAAGGCCGCAACATTGACGCCGCCGCGGTGGACGTGCAGGCCGCGTTGCTGCGCGCCCAGCGCTCGCTGCCGGCCGACATGACCAACACCCCGGCCTACCGCAAGGTCAACCCGGCCGATGCGCCCATTTTGCTCATCGCGCTGACCTCGCCCTCCATGGCGCCGTCAGAGTTGCAGGACTACGCCGGCCACCTGATCTCGCCCACCCTGTCCACCATCGACGGCGTGGCGCAGGTCAATATCTTTGGCCAGAAACGCTACGCGGTGCGGGTGCAGGTCAAGCCAGATTTGCTGGCCGCCCGCAACATCGGTCTGGACGAATTGAGCGCCGCGCTGCGCTCTGCCAACGTGAACACCCCGGTGGGCACGTTTGACGGCCCCCGCCAAACCCTGACCCTGCAGGCCAACCGCCAGCTCAACAATGCCGCCGACTTTGCCGAGATCATCGTCAGCAACAAAGGCGGCAATGCGGTTCGCCTCAAAGACGTGGCGCGGGTGGAAGACAGCCTGGAAACCCTCAAAAGCTGGGCCACGCTGAACGGCGAAAACTCCATCACCATCGCCATTCAGCGCCAACCCGGCGCCAACACCGTGCGCGTGGTGGATGCCGTGCGCGCTGCCTTGCCCCAGCTGCAAAGCCAGTTGCCCCAGTCCATCACCATGACGGCGGTGAACGACCGCTCCGTCTCCGTGCGCGAAGCCCTGCATGACGTGAGCCTGACCCTGATGGGCACCATCGTGCTGGTGGTGCTGGTCATCTTCTTGTTTTTGCGCCGCTTTGTGGCCACCGTTATTCCGGCGCTGTCCTTGCCCATTTCGCTGATGGGCGCGGTCGCGCTGCTGTGGGGCATGTCCTACAGCCTGGACAATATTTCCCTGCTGGGCCTGACCTTGGCCGTGGGCTTGGTGGTGGACGACGCCATCGTTGTGCTGGAAAACATCATTCGCCACATCGAAAAAGGCGTGCCGCCGTTTCAGGCCGCCTTGAAGGGCGCGCGCGAGGTGGGCTTCACCATCATCTCCATCTCCACCTCCCTCATTGCGGTGTTCATCCCCATCTTCTTCATGCCGGGCGTCATTGGCCTGCTGTTTCATGAGTTTGCCGTGGTGGTGGGGCTGGCGATTGTGGTGTCGGCCTTCGTGTCTTTGACGCTGGTGCCCATGCTGGCCAGCCGTTTTCTGACCGACGAGCACCATAAAAAGCCGCCAGGCGCCGTGGTTCGCTCGTTTGAGCGGGGCTTTGACGCCGTGCTGGCCGCCTACGCCCGCTGGCTGGACAAAGCCCTGTCCCACCGCAAAACCGTGCTGATGGTCGCCCTGGCCACCTTCATCGCCACCGCCTGGTTGTTCATCGTCATTCCCAAAGGGTTCTTCCCCGAGGAAGACATTGGCCAGATTCAGGTCTCCACCGAGGCGTCTGAGGACACTTCTTTCCCTGAGATGGTGAAGCTGCAAGAACGCGCCGCTGCCATCATTCGCCAAGACCCCAACGTGGCGGCGGTGAGCTCGTTCAACGGCGGCACCGGTGCCCAAAACTCGGGCCGCATGTTTGTCACCCTCAAACCCACGGGCGAGCGCTTGCCCATGAAAAAAGTGGTGGAAGGCCTGCGCGGCAAGCTCAAGAGCGTGGCCGGCATCAACGTGTTTCTGCGGCCCACGCAAAACTTGCAACTCGGCGGGCGCGCCAGCAAGGCGCAGTACCAGTACATCCTGCAAAGCGTCACCGCCGACGAACTCAACACCTGGGTGGGCAAGTTGCAAGCCAAGCTGCGCGATGACCCTGCGTTTCGAGATGTGAACAGCGACGCCCAACTCAAAGGCCTGCAAGCGCAACTCAAGATTGACCGCGACCGCGCCAACACCCTGGGCGTGTCCATCGAGGGCATTCGCACCGCCTTGTTCAACGCCTTTGGCGAGCGCCAGGTGTCCACCATCTACCTGCCCACCGACAGCTACCAGGTGATCATGGAAGTGGTGCCCGAGGCCAAGCAAGACGAAAGCGCGTTGGGCGGCATTTACGTGCGCTCGTCCACCGGCGGTTTGGTGCCCTTGTCCAGCTTCACCACGGTGGAGCGCACCGTGGGCGCCACGTCCATCAACCACGTCGGCCAGTTGCAGGCGGTCACCGTGTCGTTCAACCTCGCACCCGGCGTGGCGCTGGGTGATGCCACCGCCAAGATCGACGCCGCACGCGAGAGCATTCGCATGCCGTCCTCCATCATCGCCACCTATGGCGGCGACGCGGCGGTGTTCAAAAGCTCGCAGGGCAGCCAGGCCGTGCTCATCATCTCGGCCCTGTTGGTGATTTACGTGCTGCTGGGTGTGCTGTATGAAAGCTACATCCACCCCATCACCATCTTGGCGGGCCTGCCGTCGGCCGCCGTGGGCGCGCTGGCCACGCTGATGCTGTTTGGCCAGGACCTCACCTTGATTGCCACCATTGGCATCGTGTTGCTGATCGGTATCGTCAAGAAGAACGCCATCATGATGATCGACTTCGCGCTGGATGCGCAGCGCAACGAGGGCATGACGCCGGCCGCAGCCATCCGTGAGGCCTGCCTCATGCGGTTTCGCCCCATCATGATGACCACGCTGGCCGCCCTCATGGGCGCCTTGCCCATTGCTCTGGGCATTGGCGCCGGCGCCGAGCTGCGCCAGCCGCTGGGTCTGGCCGTGGTGGGCGGCTTGGTGTTCTCACAAGCCATCACCCTGTTCATCACCCCGGTGATTTACTTGGCGCTGGACCGCTTCAGCGGCAAAGGCCCGGTGACGACGCCGGAGGCGTTGGTTTCGGCTTGAGGCGCGTGACTCCGTCTGTGCTCATCCTGCGTTTGCTCATTGCCGTTGCAGTTTGAAACTCGAGCTGTGCTACGGGGCACGCTGTATTAAAGCGACCATTTGTTCGCTTTAATGCAGGGCGTCGTTATGTTGGCAAGACATGGGGTGCAGGCTCGTTCCTCTCATCGGAATTTTAACTGACCGATTAATTCGAAATGGCAGGCCCCAACTCAAGTGGAGGATTGCGCCTGTATAAAGCGATCGCATCGTTGCAGCGAGAGGTGTTGCCGTCAGGCCTTATTGTCGAGAAATGGAGCGACATTTTGGTGTGTTGAAAATTGTTCACACCAGTAGTTTTCGTGTGTAGGGAAGATATTGCCACCCACCTGCCAATAGGCACTCGACGTGTGCGGCCCATGCCGCTCGGCGATGGCCAGCCAGAAGCGCTTGGAAGGAGAGGGTGTTGATCGCAATTGCATACTTTTTGAGCTACTTGGCGACATCCGTCAACTTAAACTAGCTCGCGAATCAGGGCTGCAAGCGCATTACCCGGCCGTCGTCGGTGCAGAGCCCCCCAAGTCAGGGTCGTTGGCCCTTGCTTCAGGGTGTCCTCAATGGCCCGAACATTGGATGTGGGCCTCGCGGAACTTTCCTTGGCCATGCCCAGAAAATCCAGCATCAACGCGCCTGACCAGACCATGGCGAGCGGATTGCGCCATATTCGCCGTACCATGTCAGGCGCCGCTCCATGAACCGGCTCGGCCAGCCGGGAGGAACTCGTCGTCGTCATCCAGGAACGAGAACAATGGGGCGTGACTGCGAGCCACTCCTTCACACCTGGCCGATGAAACGTTGCCTACTTCTTGTCGGTAAACACGCGCCCCAAGTCCTCGAAGCTCATGCAGCAATACTTCGTCTACCCGAGGTCCATTCGCAACGACCACCAATTCTGATTGTTTGACGTCGACCGAAGCGACGGCTCTGAGTAGCAGCGATGCACGCTCGGTTGTGCAGGTGGTGGGGATAATGACTGCGTATTGGCTCATAGGTATCGAATCAGCGTTTGTGGCAACCTTTTGGGATTCGTCACACCCCCCATCCATGGAGCAGAGGATGCCTACTCATTTAGCGCCCAACTGGATGAATTAAATAATAACTTTAATTTTTTTGACGACCCAGCATACGGAGCAGCGATATGTTGCATTTTTGGTTTGAATGACGATGCATTTCCGACCTCAAACCTGAATGGGTTCTATGGCCGTGACCATTCAGTCAGCGAAGCGTTGGCGCCTTTGGTTTGTGGTTTTTGTGGGCCAGTGAAATCGCTGGAGACGCGCTAGTCGCAAATTAAGCGACAGAAATCGCCGACTCTATATTGGTGCTTGACACCTTCGCTTCCAACCTCCGTCGGCTTCATGGCCCTCGCTTGATGGGCGGCCCAAACTGATGATTGGCACCTGTTAGTATTTATTCGTCATAAATAAAAAGGGGAGATATTGTGAGTTTTTCTTTCTCAAAATCTATGGTCGCGCTGGCTGCGCTGATCGTCGGCTCGAACGTATTGGCAATTACTTCTGCCGATCTGCAATCCAAAGGGCTGACGGCCCTCACTGGTGCTGAAATCAAAGCGCTGGCCGACGGCAATACCTTGGATCACAAAATGATGGGAACCCGATTGGTTGCGCCCATCTTCTATGGTGCCAATGGCATGCGAGTCGTCAATGCGACGGCATTTGGCGGAAAAGTTTCCTCGACCAAGTGGTGGGTTGAAAACGATATGCGTTGCGAAGTCAATGTCCGAAATGGCCAAAACCAGTGCGGCACCATCACCAAAACCGACGAAGGGTACACCCTGTGCTACAGCCATGAGCCACAGTGCTCCTGGACCTTCACGGTTCGAGAAGGCAATCCGGACAATCTGACCCAATGACCATGATGGACTCCCAATCTTCCCTCTTGGCAACTTTTCGAAAATCGGTTTCAAACTTTTTATGGGTTGCAGTCGGTTTGACTGCTGTGATTGCCCTTTCCGGCTGTCAGACCATGAGCAAAGAGAGTGCGAGCCAATTCATTGAAGTGGTTCCGCCAAAAGCCGGTGTGTCTGCTTCAGGCAAATCGCCCGTCGTTTTCTACTTGCAAGGTACTGGCGGGGGCAACATTCGAGCAGAGCTTTGGCTGGATTGGTTTGGCTCAATGGGCATTGCCGCCGTCATCATTGACAGCGCCAAAATGAGAGGCCGACCAACCCTGGATGGCATTAACTCTTATCACCAAGCAGGAGACCTTGCCTTGGCACTTGACGTGGTCAAGGACCACCCGGCGCTAGATTTGAACCACTATGCCGTCATGGGATTTTCCAGGGGCGGAACCGCTTCGCTGCAAGCCGGGTCGGTCTTGAATGCCTCACAACCCAGACCCGATTTCGTTTTTTCAATGTATCCCGGTGGTGCAGGGGTGTGCCCCAATTCATACGGACCGAAAACCAGGGTCATGGTTTTCTATGGCGAATTGGATGCGTCGGGCACGCGCAATGGCAACAGAGACCGCTGTAAATCAATGACGCTGAATTCAGAGAATGCGGTTTTTCATGGCTTTGCGGAAACCCACCACGGGTTTGACGGGCTGTCGACGGAATCCGCTTTTGACGGTGCCGGGTCCTATTTGATCGCCCCCAACGCAAACGCGGTTCAACAAACCCGGCAGTTGATACTTCAAGAACTGAAAACGACCTGGCTGCGCCCCAACTGATCGGGGGCGGGCACCCAATTGTCGGTCGGTGTGAGAGTCGAGCTGCATTGCAGATGACGGTTGTGGACTGGCGAATGTCTCGCTATGCTAGGCAGACGGTTTGGCGTGGCAGCAGTTCGCAGCCCGATGCCACGCTGGCAGCACTGCGCTCGTAGCGGGATTCGTTGCCAAACAGACCCTGCAAGGCCTCTTTCACGTGATGCAGGCGGATGTCGTCGGCGGGGGCATCGTCCAGGGTGTCGTTGAGACAAAAGAAGTGCAGATCGCCAAAGCCCCGGAACACACGATCCATGCCCGATACGTGGGGTGACTCACCGGTTGCAACGTAGACGTGGGCATAGTCCCGCATCTGGGCTTGGCCATGCGCCAAGGCCCAGCGAATCACAAAATCGGAGACGATGGTTGGCTTGTCCCAAGCGCGAAAGACGGTGCTTCGCACTTTACTGAACAGATCGGGGGCAATGGCCTCCAAGGCGAACAGCATGGATTTGCGCATGGCGCGAGGCGAATGGGCGAATGTTTGGTAGGTGTGGCGATAGTGCTGTTGCAGGCTGTCGGACGGGTGTGCGTCGAGCCAGGCTATCGACAAGCGGCAGGCGTTTTCAAGTGCGTTGGCATTTTTACGCAGCGGGCCTGCGGGTACTGGCGGATCGTCGGACCAGCCTGCATAGACACCATCGTCCCAAAACCAGTCCGCGAGATCGACGGGCGAGCCGAAGAATACATCGTCATTGAAATAGAAGTAGCGCTCCGACAGGCCCGGTATGCGGTGGATGTACGACTCAATGTGGCTTGAGTCGAATGTCGGCAACGCCTGCGCAGGAATCAGGTCACGATGATCCACGATGCTGAGTTGCGGATGCGATTGCAGCCATGCTGGCACTTGGTTATCTGTCACGATGTAGACATGACCGTGATCGGGGAAAAAACGATCCAGCGCTCGCAGGCTGTAGCGCAGCTCATCGTTGTCGCGAAAGCGGCCCTCTACATCGCCATGAGCGGCAATTTGCTGGCATTGAAAGGCATCCAATTGCTCCTGCGCTGCACGGCGCTTGCGTCGCCAAGCGGCGTCACTGCCGTCCACCCAGAGGTAGACGATGTCAACTGGCTCGGTTGTGTTCATATGCAAGTGCCCATTCGTGTCCTGCGCTCCGGCTGTCATGCAGAGCAGAGGGCGGATGTTAGGGCACCGTCGAAAGAGCTGCTGGCCAGGGGCCATTGTGGCGACGGGCCTGAAGTTCCCCGAGCCTTCCTGCCCACTTCAACTGACTTTCATCGGTCTCAGGCGGGGCGATGGATGCAAAGATTAGTCAACGCGCGCGCTAAACCACGATTCACAGTCAAAATCTCCCGCCATGAGCCGACTCTCTTTGACCCGCGACAAAATTTACAAAACCGTGGCGCGCCAGTTGCATGGCGTGGTGCCTTGCTGGGTGTGTGGCGAGCATGTGCTGCCCCATGCGGCGACGCTGGAGCATATTCAGCCGCGCAGCGAGGGCGGCAGCAGCCACTTGGAGAACTTGGCCATCAGCCATGACTTGTGCAATAACCAGCGCCACGCCACCGGGGTGGTGACGCCCTCGGCCACTTTGGCGGGCAAGGTGCAGCGGGGCAGTGAAACCCCGGCAGCGGTTCAAGGCGCTTGAGGGGTGAGTCAGCCGCCCAAACGCGCGTTGTGCGCCCAGTGTCTTCGCCCCCAGTCCAGCTGTATTTGTCAGTGGGTTCGCCCCATCGCGCACCAGGTGCAGGTGCTGGTGCTGCAACACCCGCTGGAGGTGGCCAATGCCAAGGGCAGTGCGCGGCTCTTGTGCATGAGCTTGGCGCACAGCCGTTTGGTGACTGGCGAAGCCTTTGACGAGGTCGAATTGAATGCCTGGTTGAACGAGCCATGGCCTGGCGAAGTGGCTGAAGCGCCGCCGCGCCAGACGGTTCTGCTGTACCCGGCCACGCCTTTGAACCCCGCGCCAAGTTGGCCGCTGGCAGGCGACGACGCGCCCACGGACCCGCGCCACCTGCGGCTGGTGGTGCTGGACGGCACCTGGCGCAAAAGCCGAAAAATGCTGCATCTGAACCCGGTGTTGCAGACCTTGCCCCGGCTGGCCTTGCGTGACCGGCCGCCGTCTAACTACCGCATTCGCAAAGCGCACCTGCCCGACCAGCTCTCCACGCTGGAAGCCACCTGCGCGGCGCTGGCGCAACTGGAGGGCAGCGACGCGCCGTTTGAGCCGCTGCTTCAGGCCTTTGACGGCTTTGTGGCGCAGCAAATGGCATACCGGCCTTTGTGACAAGTTTTATAAGACTTTTAGGCCTCTAGCGCAGGTACAGACCTGCGCAAGTAGCTATCAAATACAGAGCGTATTGGGTGCGGCGGTTTGGCCTGAATGACCCGCGCGCTAGCCCATTGCGCCCTGCCTGTGGGGCGTGGCGTGGCAATCTCATGACCGCAGGGGGGCTATCGCACCCACGGCGGGCGCCGCCGCCCTAGGGCGCGTATCCTCACGGCCGACCCCAGACGGGGTGAACGCGGGTGGCCAGCAGGCCACTGGCGACACAACATACATTGGAGATTGAGATGAGCAAGACTGAAACCAGTATTCTGGCCGGCGGGTGTTTTTGGGGCATGCAGGGGCTGATTCGCAAGATGCCCGGCGTGGTGTCGACCCGCGTGGGCTACACCGGCGGCGACACGCCCAACGCCACTTACGCCACCGTCAAGCAAGGCCAAAGCGGCCACGCGGAGTCGCTGGAGGTGGTGTTTGACCCCGAGCAATTGAGCTACCGCGACTTGCTGGCGGCGTTTTTTCAGATTCACAACCCCAGCACCATCAACCGCCAGGGCAACGACGTGGGCAGCCAGTACCGCTCGGTGATTTTCTACACCAGTGACGCGCAGCGCGACATGGCCTTGGCCACCATTGAGGACGTTAACGCCTCCGGCCTGTGGCCCGGCAAGGCGGTGACCCAGGTGGTGCCCGCCGGTGACTTCTGGCCCGCTGAGCGCGAGCACCAAGACTACCTGGAGCGCATTCCTGAGGGCTACACCTGCCACTTCCCGCGCGCCGACTGGGTGCTGCCCAAAAAGGCCTGAGCCTTTTTCGTTCCTACTAACCCTTCACGCCCCCAG
Organism: uncultured beta proteobacterium; assembly: GCA_963781205.1. Classification (GTDB taxonomy): domain Bacteria; phylum Pseudomonadota; class Gammaproteobacteria; order Burkholderiales; family Burkholderiaceae_C; genus Rhodoferax. The sequence goes on from CAWAFG010000011.1 coordinate 85,988, forward strand.
AAAGTAAACGCCGATGACCACAGCTTCTTCCCACGCCGGTGCCGGATTTATCTTCGACAACAGCTACGCCCGTGACCTGGAGGGCGGCTACGCCCCCTGGCAGGCGGCGCAGGTGCCCAAACCCGTGCTGGTGAAGCTGAACCGCGAATTGGCCACCGAGCTGGGGCTGGACGCCGACGCCCTGGACGGCGACTTGGGCGCCGCCATCTTCTCCGGCAACCAGGCGCCTGAGGGCGCCACGCCCTTGGCGCAGGCCTACGCCGGCCATCAGTTTGGCGGCTTTTCGCCCCAGTTGGGGGACGGCCGGGCCTTGCTGCTGGGTGAGGTGCTGGACCGCCAGGGGCGCCGGCGCGACATCGCCTTCAAGGGCTCGGGTCGCACCCCGTTTTCTCGCGGTGGCGACGGCAAGGCGGCGCTTGGGCCCGGTGCTGCGCGAGTACCTGATTGGCGAGGCCATGCATGCGCTGGGCATTCCCACCACGCGCGCGCTGGCGGTGGCCACCACGGGCGAGTCGGTGCGCCGCGACACGGGCGCCTTGCCCGGCGCGGTGCTGACCCGCGTGGCGGCCAGCCATATTCGGGTGGGCACCTTTCAATTTTTCGCCTCCCGCCAGGAAGAGGCGCTGTTGCGCCGTCTGGCCGACCATGTGATTGAGCGCCATGACCCGGCGCTCA
>CAWAFG010000012.1:0-55142 GCA_963781205.1 uncultured beta proteobacterium
TCTCGACTTACTTGAAGAACAATTTGATGAATTGGTGAACCTTGCCTGCTGGGAACCCGATAAGCCCTGTTCAAAAGTGTGGGAAAACTATGTGGTGAAATTACCACAGGTCCTTGAAAGCCTGAACCTCGATGCCGATGCCATTGTCAGCTGTGATCCCGCTTCACTTTCCGTGGAGGAAGTATATATGGCATACCCTGGTTTTTATGCCATTGCCATTTACCGACTGGCCCATGAGCTCTATATCAAAGGTTTTCCATTGGTGCCCAGGTTGATGACCGAATATGCCCACAGGCAAACGGGCGTCGATATCAATCCAGGGGCAAAGATCGGCAAGTCTTTTTTCATCGATCATGCCACCGGTGTGGTCATCGGGGAGACGGCCGTCATCAAAGATAACGTGAAAATATACCAGGGCGTCACCTTGGGGGCTTTGTATGTGGCAAAGAACCTTAAGAATACCAAAAGACACCCGACCATCGAAAACAATGTCACCATTTATGCCAATGCTACCATACTGGGTGGCGATACGATTATAGGAGAAAATAGCGTGATCGGAGGCAACGCTTGGATTACCGCATCGGTCCCTGCCAATTCTACCGTTTTCCACACACCGGAAATCAAAATTAAAACCCAGCCCAATGTCGTTTAAGTTATTGGACCTCATTGGCAACACCCCTTTGGTTGAGTCGCGCGTCTTGAACCAAAATCGGAATGTAAAGCTTTATTTTAAGTTGGAAGGGCATAATCCGGGGGGTAGCGTAAAAGATCGCGCCGCTTTGAACATGATCAGAAGCGGACTCGAACGTGGCGATTTTGACAAAAACTCGAAATTGATCGAGGCAACAAGTGGCAATACGGGTATTGCCCTTGCGATGATCGCAGGCATTTACGGATTGAGTATTGAACTGGTGATGCCTGAAAACAGTACCAAGGAAAGGGTTCAGACCATGAAGGCCTATGGCGCTAAAGTAACCTTGACCCCATCTGATGTGGGCATTGAGGGCGCTCGTGATTATGCGGAGGGAAAAGTGAGGAACGAAGGGTTCATCATGATCAACCAATTTGCCAATGATGACAATTGGAAGGCCCATCTACAAACCACAGGGCCGGAAATCTGGAGGGATACCGATGGGAAAGTAACCCATTTTGTGTCCTCCATGGGCACTACGGGCACCATTATGGGCACCTCCACCTTTTTGAAGGGGCAGCATAGGCAAATACAAATTATTGGGGTACAGCCCACCGATGGATCCAGCATCCCTGGAATCAGAAAATGGCCCATCGAATACCTCCCAAAAATTTTCGATGCCAGCAAGGTCGATCGAGTTTTGGAAGTAAGCCAACAAGAGTCACAGGACATGGCCAAACGCCTTGCCAAGGAAGAAGGTATTTTTGCAGGTATGAGTAGCGGTGGGGCCACCGTAGCGGCCCTGCGAGTGGTCGAAAGCCTTGAGAGCGGCGTAGTGGTTTCCATTATCTGTGACCGTGGCGATCGTTATCTTTCTTCCAATCTTTTTGAATAAGACTGAATGGACCATGCTTTGGTCTATTTAAAAATCAAGAAAGTCACCAAACCGATAGAATGGTCTTTTTGACCCCCAATAGCAGGGTCAAGAGTATGATGAAGAGGCCCAATACATTTTGGGTGATGCTGTTTTTGTAGGCACCCATGACCGTGGTACGGTTTACGACCCATAAAAGAAATACAGCAATGACCGGCAAGAGCAAACCATTGGCTACCTGGGCAAATTTGATGATTTCAATGGGTTTGATACCAAAAGACATCGATAATACGCCCAGGAAGAGGATTCCCATCCATACCGATTTAAATTTCAAGTCCTTCAGTCCAGCTTTCCAACCAAAACAGCTGTTGGCCACATATGCCGCCGCCAATGGTGCCGTAATGGCAGACGTTACCCCCGCCGCGAACAATCCTATGCCCATAAAATATTGGGCGGCTTGTCCATAAAGCGGTTCAAGTCCTTTTGCCAGGTCCATCACGTTTTGAACTCCTTGGGCGGGAATGGCCGCTGCCGCTATAATAATGGCCATCGAAACCAACCCTCCCAACAAGATTGATATGATCGTATCGAATTTTGCCGATTTCAAATCCTCCTTCGATTTCCATTTTTCACGCACCAGGGAGGCATGAAGAAAAAGGTTGTAGGGCACGACAGTGGTTCCGATCAAGGCAATGACGGTTAGAATACTGCCTTGGGGCAAACTGGGAACCAGCATGCCCTTGAGCATACTCCCCAGATCAGGTCGGGTAATGCAGGCCGTGATCAAAAAAGAAAGGCTCATCAACAAGACCAGGCCCATAAAAACTTTTTCCAAAACTTTATAGTTCCCCAAAAAAAGGAGCAAAAAGGCAAGTCCCCCTATAATAAAAGGATACCAAAAACTAAATTCGCTGCCAAATATGGCTTCCAGACCCAAAGTGGCCCCACCTATATTGCCACCCTCATAGGCGGTGTTGCCGATTACGATCGCTGCCAGGATAATGCCGACCAACAATTTGCGAAGCATGGGTGAACGCAATTCATTTTTAATAACATCCGCCAAGCCATTCTGGGTCACCACGCCCAAGCGAGCAGCCATTTCCTGCAAGACTAGCGTGGCCACAATGCTGAAAATCATGGCCCACAATAGGGCATAACCGAATCCAACCCCGGCCAAAGTGCAGGCGGTGACCGTTCCCGGTCCGATAAAGGCGGCAGCTACCAGTACACCTGGCCCCATCTTTTTAAACATAGCGAAAGCAGTTTTTCGAACGAAAGTAAATATATGGGGTTAAGGTCAGAACTTCGGAAAATATCCCGAAAAGTTGTGTTGCCCGATATAGCATAAAAGTGCATTTCATCTAAAAAAATGTCGTTCGTCTAAAATCTGGGTGTCGTACGTCGAGGCTTTATAATAATCCAAGAATTGTTGGGTTATAATTATCCCAAATCGAACCAATTTAAAAATCCCCCACCCGATTTATTCGGGAATTAAAAATGCACTTAATCAATGACCTGCTTAGAATGTAACAAAGAACTCAGTTATCTCGATCACAGAAATTCCATGGAGACTTTTGGCGTAGAACTCTGTGCCCAACATCAAGGACGTATGGAAAAACTGATTGAAGAAAACCAGACCCCATTGGAAGCGATACAATTGTATTACGGACTTAGGGCCGAGGGCATCAAAGCGATGCTGGAATGGTGGGACGGTAAAAAATCGGTAGATATCGCCATATCAAGGGTGAAACTGAACATTGAAATAGATTCTGAATACCACATGATGACCCATGAACAGGCGATGAACGATTGGAAGAGGCCATGCATTCGTACAATCAACGTTTTCTAAAAATTCAATTGAAATCAATGGCTTATGCCCTGCAGTGGCATGACTCATCCTAAAGCATAAAGCTTTGTCGAAAACTCTTTCAACAGTGAATTCCTGACAATTTTGCGCCAAATGCCATGCTACAATTAATGCATGCCCGGATGGCGGAATTGGTAGACGCGCACGGTTCAGGTCCGTGTGCCGCAAGGTGTGGAGGTTCGAGTCCTCTTCCGGGCACCAAAAAAATTGAAAGCCCCTTGTGAAAACAAGGGGCTTTTTCTTTGGCTGAAATAATTCAGAGAAGACGTTTGGCAGGCACAGCGCCGAGCACGCAAGCCTTATAAAAGAATCGGCCAGCCAAGCCAAGCAGCTATTAATTACGACTGGTCTTTTCAGCGAAAAACTGCCAGTCACAACAGCATCACCCCCCCACACACAGTCGAGGTTCAGCCGCAACCCACCAAAGAGACATACCGCCGATCAGATCAACGATATGTCGGACTACATCAAGCAGCTTAGAACGGCTGAGCGATCAAGTCATGCCCTTGCGCGCCAACGATGCGAGCTTTTGTGAACTCACCCACCTTCAAAGTCTTGCTGATTTTTTCTGGCGGCAATAACCTCACCACACCATCAATTTCAGGAGCATCTGCGTAAGACCTGCCTACTCCGCCCTTTTTTCCCATACCCGGCGCGGAATCTACCAAGATTTGCATCGTCGCACCAATGCGCTGATGCAGTTTGGCAGCGGATACCGCTTCGGCCACAGCCATAAACCGCGCCCTCCGCTCTTCCCTGACCTCAATTGGCAACATGCCGGGAATCTCATTGGCAGTGGCCCCATCAACAGGGCTGTATGCGAAACAGCCAGCTCGGTCGATTTTTGCCTCCTGCATGAAATCAAGCAGATGGGAAAACTCCTCTTCTGTCTCGCCCGGAAATCCAGCAATGAATGTGCTTCGAACCACGATTTCTGGGCAGGCCTCTCTCCACTTTTGAATTCGCTCGAGGTTTCTCTCTCCACTTGCCGGGCGCTTCATGCGCTTTAATACATCTGGATGGCTGTGCTGGAGTGGCACATCCAGGTAGGGCAAAACCTTGCCGGTGGCCATCAAGGGAATCACCTCGTCCACACTGGGATAGGGATAGACATAGTGCAAGCGAACCCACGCACCGTAGCCCTCCGCGATCTCACCGAGGGCCTGCACCAAGTCCAGCATGCGCGTCTTGATGGGCTTACCTTCCCAGAACCCAGTCCTGTACTTGATATCAACACCATACGCAGAGGTGTCCTGACTGATCACTAACAATTCTTTGACGCCGCCTTCAAATAAAGCCTTGGCCTCTTGCAAAACATCCCCGATCGGCCGGGAGACCAAGTCACCTCGCATGGAGGGGATGATGCAAAAAGTGCAACGATGGTTACACCCTTCGCTGATCTTGATGTACGCGTAATGCCGCGGGGTCAATTTGATACCGGCCACGCCAAAGGTATTGGGAACAAGGTCAATGAACGGGTCATGCGGCTTAGGCAAGTTGGCATGAACAGCATCCATCACCTCTTGTGTCGCTTGGGGACCCGTGACAGCCAACACGCTCGGGTGCATTTTGCGTACCAAATTACCGCCACCTTCAGCAGACTTGGCGCCCAAGCATCCAGTCACGATGACTTTGCCATTTTCTGCGAGAGCTTCTCCGATCGTGTCCAAACTCTCCTTCACTGCGTCGTCAATGAACCCGCAGGTATTCACAATCACAAGGTCGGCCCCCTGGAAGGTTTTGGAGGTTTGATAGCCCTCCGCATTGAGCTGAGTCAGAATCAACTCGGAGTCCGTGAGGGCTTTAGCACAGCCCAAACTGACGAAACCCACCTTGGGCGAACTTTTGACGCTTGTATTGATATTTGTACTCATTTTTTTACTCGTATGCCTACAGATTTGGCGTTGAATTCAATCAACGCTTGATACCAAAGGCATCCAGCATTTGACTTGTCTGTTTTTGCATTTGGTCTTGCATTTGCTGCATCAGGTTTTTGGACTGATCCAGATTCCCCCCCATCATGGCTTGGAGAGCGGGCGATTGCAGCGCCACGAATTTCGTCCACATCTCAGGAGTCAGGTTCTTTGATTGCTCAGAAAACTTGCTTTGGACATCCATCAAAGATTGAATATTGTTTTCCAGATACCCCCCCATCAACCCCTGCATGGCATGCCCGTAAAACCGAATCACACTCGCCAAAACAGGTGCAGTAAACATGGGAGATTCATTGGACTCCTCTTCCAGAATGATCTGCAAAAGGATACTGCGAGTCAGGTCCTCAGAAGTTTTCGCATCCAGAACCACAAAAGGCTCACTATCCATCACCAATTGCTTGACTTCAGACAGCGTGATGTAAGTCGAAGTATCGGTATCGTAGAGGCGGCGATTCGGGTATTTTTTGATGACCCTTTGATCGGCCACGCCAGTGGTGCTTTTTTTGTTTTGCATGCGTTCTCCTGCGGCCCTTGTTGAGCCCACTTTGATTCTGTTGCAGTGCAACACATTCTAAAGAGTCACCGATCCGCACGGATCCAGGCTACATCTGTTAGCACACGAAATGAATGGGATTGGATTGCAAACCAGTGCTCTACACACTGTGAACATCAATCCTGCATCCACAAAATTCAGAGCGGAAAACAAAAAAATCCGAACAGGACATCAGCCTGATTCGGATTTCAATTTGCCAGTATTTCTAAATCACCTGAGTCTGGTTAACCTCAGATAGAAACACTGGTAGGCGCGATTGGACTCGAACCAACGACCCCCACCATGTCAAGGTGGTGCTCTAACCAGCTGAGCTACGCGCCTGTTTGTTTATTCGAGAACGCAAGTATAGCCCGAAAATTGACCTTCTTTGACCTGTGTTTCAAAATGCCGAAAAATTATGACCCATAATTGACGTTTACGTTAACGTCAATTAACTATCGAGGAGACAACATGGACATCGCAGGGAAAGTTTTTATCGTCACAGGTGGCGCATCAGGTTTGGGCGAAGGCACGGCCCGACTCCTTGCCTCTCGAGGCGCCAAAGTGATCATTGCAGATATGCAGGTAGACAAAGGCGAGCTCGTTGCGAAAGACATCGGCGGCGCATTCGTGAAATGTGACGTTAGCAATGAGGCTGACGGCATGGCGGTCGTGGCCGCAGCGACTTCGATGGGTAAATTGATGGGATTGGTGAACTGCGCCGGCATTGCACCGGCTGAGAAAACTGTCGGTAAAAATGGGGCGCACGGCTTAGCCGGGTTTACCAAATGCATCACCGTCAACTTGGTTGGCAGCTTCAACATGATTCGCCTTGCCGCCGAAGCCATGTGCAAAAACGAACCGGAGACGACCGGTGAGCGCGGCGTGATGATCTCCACCGCGTCCGTCGCGGCTTACGACGGACAAATGGGTCAGGCCGCTTACAGCGCGTCCAAAGGAGGCATTGTGGGAATGACACTGCCAATCGCCCGTGATCTGGCTCGCAATGGCATTCGCAATATGACGATTGCGCCGGGCATTTTCGGCACTCCCATGATGTTTGGCATGCCCCAGGAGGTGCAAGACGCCCTAGCTGCGAGTGTTCCCTTCCCTTCGCGCTTAGGGACACCCCAAGACTATGCCAAGTTGGCCCTGCATATATTTGAGAACGATATGCTGAATGGCGAAGTGATTCGGCTTGATGGGGCGATCCGACTCGCCCCTCGGTAAACCACACTGTCGAAAGTAGAAACCCGTGTAGTCGGCAATTTGCGAGTCCGCACCAGCGGGAATAAGATGGGCCGTCCATTCACGGAGGCCCTATGAAGCTCACTCTAAGCGCGATTGCAATCGCCGCGATTCTGACTGGCTGCGCCAGCACACAATCATTCAATTACAGCGTTCCCGATCAACCCGAGGGGGCGTCTGGCTACACAGAGAAACCGGGATGGGCAACGCAAAAATTTGCAGTTGCCGCGGCTAATCCGTTGGCCACAGATGCGGGATACCAAGTCTTGAAAGCAGGAGGCACGGCCACTGATGCAGCCATTGCGGTCCAAATGGTGCTCGCGCTTGTGGAGCCACAAAGCAGTGGAATCGGGGGTGGTGCTTTTTTGATGCACTTTGATGGGATGCATGTTGAAGCCTATGACGGGCGTGAAACAGCTCCGCTCGCAGCGACGGAATCCCTTTTTATGGGAGAGGACGGCAAACCAATGCCATTCATCAACGCCGTCGTTGGGGGCCGATCCGTGGGAGTTCCAGGCACCGTGCACATGCTTGAGATGGTGCACAAGCAGCACGGCAAGTTGCCTTGGGCGCAACTGATTCAGCCGGCCATTGCGTTGTCCGAGGGCGGGTTTAAGGTTAGTGAACGCCTTTATACCCAGTTGAGTGCGGAGCAACACCTCAAAAACGACCCGGTCGCGGCAGCTTATTTTTACGACCAGGATGGCTCACCGCGAAAAGTAGGTTCCCTGCTGAAAAATCCTGCACTGGCCGCCGTATTGAAGCGAATTGCAGCCGAGGGTGCCTCAGCCTTGCTGGAGGGGGATGTGGCGCAAGCGATTGTCAACAAGGTCCAGCGTCATGCGACCAACCCCGGAAAACTCAGTCTGCAGGATTTGGCCAATTACCAAGCCAAAAAGCGCGAGCCACTTTGCCACGATTACCAAGCCAACGCGCGCACGTACCAACTATGTGGGTTCCCTCCCCCCAGCTCAGGGGCAATTGCAATTGGTCAAATTTTGGGTGTGCTGAATCAAACCAATGCAGCCCAGTTGCCATTGAACAATGGCCTGCCATCGGCCGACTGGCTCCACCTCTACACCGAATCATCCCGCCTGGCATTTGCAGACCGAGCGCAATACATCGCTGATCCAGACTTTGTCTCGCCGCCAGCAGGGTCGTGGATGAGTCTGCTGGATCCGGCCTACCTCGCAGAGCGAGCCCGCTTGATCAACCCATCGCCCGGATCGATGAGTATGAAAACGGCAAAGCCCGGCACGCCCGGCGCATTCAAAAGTGCCTATGCGCCCATGCCGTCACAACCCGAATATGGCACGTCACATATCTCCATCGTGGACGCGAACGGCAATGCAATCGCGATGACAACCACCATTGAAGATGGCTTTGGTTCACGCCAAATGGTCAATGTCACTCCTGGTCTCAGTGGTGGCTTTCTGTTGAACAATGAACTGACCGACTTCAGCTTTTCCCCTACCGATGCTGCGGGTACCCCCATTGCCAATCGTGTGCAACCGGGCAAACGGCCGCGCTCATCCATGTCTCCCACACTCGTCTTCGACAAAGCCACGGGGGCGCTGGTAATGAGTGGCGGCAGTCCTGGTGGCGCATTGATCATTCACTACACAGCCAAAACAGCTTATGGCATCCTCAATTGGGGTCTATTGCCACAAGAAGCCATTAATCTGCCAAACTTTGCTTCACTCAATGGGCCAACCCTGCTGGAGGAGAAGCGGTTTCCTGCCGCGACCATTGAGACACTCAAGGCCCGTGGCCATGAAGTTCGCGAGATCAATATGACCAGCGGCCTGCAGGCAATCACCCGCGGGCAGGCTCACGGCCAATCGCTGTGGCTGGGCGGTGCGGACCCGCGTCGGGAAGGTATCGTGATGGGCGACTGAGGCTAGGACACAATACCCTCCGTGACCATTCCTCAGACTTTTATACAAGAACTCATCGCACGTACTGACGTCGTTGAAATCGTTGGCCGCTATGTGCAGCTCAAAAAGGGCGGCGCCAACTTCATGGGGCTTTGCCCATTTCATGGGGAAAAGTCGCCCTCCTTTTCAGTCAGTCCAACCAAGCAGTTCTATCACTGCTTTGGTTGCGGGAAAAACGGCAATGCCATCAGCTTTCTGATGGATCACGCCGGCATGAGTTTTGTCGAGGCCGTGACCGACCTGGCGCAGCAATATGGCCTGCAAGTGCCTGAAGAAGACGCCAGTCCGCAGGATCGAGCCCGCGCCGCTGAGCAACGACAAAAGCAGCACACCCTCAATGACGTGCTTGAAAAAGCGTGCGACGCCTACAAGCGCGGCTTGAAAGAGTCCGCAAAGGCCATCGACTACCTCAAAGGTCGCGGGCTTTCCGGGCAGGTCGCCAAGCAGTTTGGTTTGGGTTACGCGCCGGAAGGCTGGCGGAGTCTGGCGAGCATTTTCCCAAGCTACGACGACCCGCTGCTCGTCGAAAGCGGCCTGGTCATCTTGAACGTTGAAGACAGCGGAGATGAAAAGCGATACGACCGGTTTCGAGATCGTGTCATGTTCCCAATCCGAAACATCAAAGGCGAGTGCATTGGCTTTGGTGGCCGGGTTCTGGGCGATGAAAAACCCAAATACCTGAATTCTCCTGAAACCCCGGTTTTTAGCAAAGGGCGTGAGCTTTACGGCCTCTTTGAAGCACGAAATGCTCTTCGCGATGAGGGGTATGCCTTGGTGACCGAGGGGTATATGGACGTGGTGGCCTTGGCACAGCTCGGATTTTCCAATGCCGTGGCCACACTGGGCACGGCTTGCACGGCTGACCATCTTCAAAAGCTCTTCCGATTCACTGACGCCGTGGTCTTCAGCTTTGACGGTGACGCTGCAGGACGACGCGCGGCACGCAAAGCCCTGGACGGCGCCCTGCCCTTTGCCAGCGACACGCGCAGTGTCAAGTTTCTATTCCTCCCCGCCGAACACGACCCGGACAGCTTCATCCGTGAATTCGGCAAAGACGCCTTCGCCCGCTACATCACCGAAGCCGTTCCACTTAGCCGATTCTTGATTGATGCCGCTCGGGAAAATTGCGATCTGCACACGGCGGAGGGCCGCGCCCACTTTGCCAGCAACGCCAAACCCCTGTGGGGTCAGTTGCCAGACGGCGCGCTGAAATTACAGCTTCTGGGAGAGATCGCTGATTTGGTCCAACTCTCCAATCGCGAACTCACTGACATCTGGCACCCCAAACCAGCCGGTCAAAAGTTTGAGGCATCCAAGCGCTATGAAAAAAATAGCGACTTCCGCAAGGATTCAGAGGGCTACAGCCAGAAAACACGTAAAAAATCGGAACGCCAACCCCGACTCGGCAGTGGCGCTCGCCCGGCCAGTCGAGCGGACCATGCGGCCAGAATTCTGCTGGGGGACATGGCAGGTCTAGATCTTTTGTCCGCAGAAGACCACACAATGCTCAGCGAACTCCCCGCCCCGCACGGCCCACTCTTTACTTGGCTGGAGGCCGAAATGCTGGAACACGGCCCTCAACCCTGGGTCGCACTTCGTGAAGGACTGACGGATCATGAGAGCGAGGAACTCGCTCTGCGCGTGATGGCCGATCACGAAGCCGTGGCCGAAGAAGAAGCAGGCGACGCTCAGCAAGAGCTTCGCAACCTGCTCAACCGCATGCTGGTTGAGCAATTGAAGGAACAGGAAACCCAAGCGATTCAGGCGTCAAAAGCCGACCCATCAGCCCTTCTCCGCTACCGCGAGTTGCGCGATCGCCGCCTCTTGCTGCAGGCCCTCCCCGATCAACAGGACTGACGGTCCGATATTGATATCAACTGGGGGCCTATACACAATATTTGCATTAAACGCAAGTTCACTGTAGAATCCAAAGCTGTTTTCGGCAAGAGCGACAGCAGCACCTCCGGACTAGGCCAAGCGATGACACTGTTCACGACCGGCCCCCTAACCGCAAGGACTGCATCCCAAATGTTCGCCCTCACATCTTGCCACTGAGGATTTTTCCTTTGTCACCAAAACTGCGCCGGCCTTTTGCGGCGTCTGTCCATCTTGTTTGTTTTTGAGTTCTGAGGGATATACATGCCTGTTCAAAAGTCCAAGAAGCCTGTTCAGTCTGTCGCAAAACCCGCTGCCAAGGTCGCCGTTAAACCGACCGCCAAGCCGTCGCCATCAAAAGTGGCGCCCAAGGCAGCAGCCAAAGAGGCCACAAAGAAACCTGAACCGAGAGTGAAACCAGTGACAGCTTTACCGACTTCCGTGAAACTAACAGCCCAACAATTACAAGAAGCAGCCGATGCCCTTTTGAAGGCCGCGCAACCCGCCAAGAAAAAACCAGGACGCCCTCCCAAAGCCGCTGCCGCAGAGTCAGGCACGCCAGCCAAAACAACCACGGGCGCCAAGCGGGGTCGCAAACCCAAGGCCAAATCTGACTCGGGTGACGGCGACGATACCGACATGTCGGACATCGAATCTGATTTGGAAGGTGAACCAGAAGTCGAAACGACAGCAACTGTCGAAAAGGTCAAGCCTCTGCGAATGAAGATCAGCAAGGCCAAAGAGCGTGCCTTGATGAAGGAGTTTGGCCTGGATGAGACCATCCTCACCGAAGAAGAGATGCTCAAACGCCGTGCCCACCTGAAAGCTTTGCTCAAGCTGGGCAAGACACGGGGTTATTTGACACACGGCGAGATTTCAGATCACCTGCCTGACAAATTGGTGGATGCAGAGACGCTGGAAGTCGTTGTCTCAATGTTGAATGATTTGGGTGTTGCTGTTTACGAGCAAACACCGGATGCAGAAACACTGTTGCTGAACAACACGGGACCGACGGCCTCTACAGAAGAGGAAGCTGAAGAGGAAGCGGAGGCAGCCCTGTCCACCGTCGACAGCGAGTTCGGACGAACAACTGACCCAGTTCGCATGTACATGCGGGAGATGGGTACTGTTGAGCTGCTAACCCGTGAAGGCGAGATTGAGATTGCCAAGCGGATCGAAGGTGGCTTGATGGACATGATGGAGGCGATCTCTGGCTCGCCCGCGACCATTGCTGAAATTCTGAAGCTCGGCGAAGAAATTCGTGAGAACAAAGTGGTCATCACCACGATTGTTGATGGTTTTACCAACCCCAACGAAGCGGACGATTACGTTGCAGAGGAAGACTTCGACGAATTTGACGAAGAAGACGACGACGACGGCAAAGGTGGCTCCAAAGCTTTGACAAAAAAGCTGGAAGAACTCAAGCGCGATGCACTGGTTCGTTTCGACACCATGCGCGAATTGTTCGAAAAAATCCACAAGCTCTACGATAAAGAAGGTTACGGAACCCCGGCCTACCTCAAGACGCAAAAGGCCTTGTCCGAAGAGTTGATGTCGATCCGCTTTACCGCGAAGTCCATCGAGAAGCTGTGCGACATGGTTCGCGGACAAGTGGACGACGTCCGTAAAAAAGAGCGTGAGCTGCGCCGAATCATTGTTGACAAATGCGGGTATTCGCAAGAAAACTTCATTGCTGAGTTCAGTGGCCGTGACAAGAACGGAAACAAAGTCCCCTCTCAGCTGCTGAATCAGCAGTGGGTTGAGAAACAAGCCGCCGCTGGAAAGCCTTGGAGCGTGATCATGGAGCGCAATATCCCGCCAGTGCAGGATTTGCAGCAAAAGCTTGCCGATTTGCAAGCCAGCGTGGTCGTGCCGTTGGATCAGCTCAAAGACATCAACAAGCGCATGAACGCGGGTGAGTATGCGTCGCGTGCCGCCAAGAAAGAAATGATCGAGGCGAACTTGCGTTTGGTGATTTCGATTGCCAAGAAGTACACCAACCGCGGTCTGCAATTCTTGGACCTGATCCAGGAAGGCAACATTGGCTTGATGAAAGCGGTTGATAAGTTTGAATACCGTCGCGGCTACAAATTCTCAACCTACGCTACCTGGTGGATTCGCCAGGCCATTACCCGCTCCATTGCGGATCAGGCCCGTACCATTCGCATTCCTGTGCACATGATCGAAACCATCAACAAGATGAATCGAATCAGCCGACAACACCTGCAGGAATTTGGGTTTGAGCCAGATGCCAGCGTCCTGGCGGAGCGCATGGAAATTCCGGAAGACAAGATTCGCAAGATCATGAAGATCGCCAAGGAGCCTATCTCCATGGAAACCCCAATTGGCGACGATGACGACAGCCATTTGGGTGACTTTATTGAGGACGGCGCCAATACGGCACCAATGGAAGCCGCTATGCAGGCCGGCCTGCGCGATGTGGTGAAGGACATTCTTGACAGTCTGACGCCTCGCGAAGCCAAGGTATTGCGTATGCGTTTCGGCATTGAGATGACCAGCGATCACACCCTGGAAGAAGTAGGCAAGCAGTTTGACGTGACTCGTGAGCGAATTCGCCAAATTGAAGCCAAGGCCTTGCGAAAGCTGAAGCACCCTTCCCGCTCTGACAAGTTGAGAAGCTTCACAGACAGTCTGTAAGCACCTGCGACTTTGACAATGGCGCCCCTCACCTTGCTTGTCAAGGTGAGGGGCGCTTTGCTTTGGGTTGACACCATCGCCACCCTATTTTTCATAAGGTAAAATACCGACTTAGCCAGACGAGGAATAACTATGCGTCAAATTGATGCCAGCGTCCCAGCAACACCCACAGTGCAGGTGATTGAACGCATGTTCACCTTGATGGACGTTTTAGCGTCCCGGGAAGAGGCCATCTCTCTCAAAGAGATCAGTGAAAAAACAGGGCTACACCCCTCCACGGCCCATCGAATATTGAACGACTTGGCAACAGGCCGCTTCGTTGATCGACCTCATCCTGGCACCTACCGGCTCGGCATGCGCCTGCTTGAGCTGGGAAACATGGTCAAAAGCCGTCTGAATGTCAGAGACGCGGCCTTGATTCCCATGCGTGATCTGCACAAACTGATTCAACAACCCGTGAACTTGAGCTTGCGGCAAGGTGATGAAATTGTGTACATCGAACGGGCATACAGCGAACGCTCGGGCATGCAAGTCGTCCGCGCCATTGGGGGTAGAGCGCCTCTCCACCTGACGTCCGTGGGCAAGCTGTTTCTGGCCGCGGATGACCCCCAACGGGTACGGGCCTACGCCATGCGAACGGGCCTGAATGGACAGACAAAAAATAGTCTGACCCAACTGACCTCACTTGAGCACGAGCTCAATAAAGTCCGCTCAAATGGATACGCTCAGGACAACGAAGAGTTAGAGCTTGGCGTACGCTGCATGGCGGCCGGCATTTATGACGATCAGCAAAAACTAGTCGCGGGCCTGTCCATTTCATCCCCCGCCGGTCGCTTGGACGAGAGTTGGCTGCCCAAGCTGCAAGCGACTGCTCACGATATTTCATTGACGCTAGGTAACAGCAAGGCCTGAACATAGGCACTGAAATCGTTACGAGCCTGGGTGGCCGTAACGGAAGATGCTCAACCCATTAGTGAATGGATTCGACCCAACTTCGAACTCGCTCAGCATCGCCCAAACGGCTGAGTTTTCCTGCTGAATCCAGGAAAACCATAATCAAACTCCGCCCGGCCACCTTCGTTTGCATGACCAGGCAGCGCCCCGCTTCTGTGATATACCCCGTCTTTTGCAGACCAATATCCCATGATGGGTTCTTAACTAGGCGATTCGTGTTGTTGTACTGCAGTGTTCGCTTGCCTACGGCCACTTGATACCCCGGTGACGTCGTATATTCTCTCAACATGGAATCACCGTAGGCGACATCTACCAATTTCGCCAGGTCATGTGCGCTGGATTGGTTTTTACTCGACAACCCGGTCGGCTCGACGTAGGCGGTGCTCAACATGCCTAGCGATCGGGCTTTGGCGTTCATCAACTGCACGAATACGGACGGCCCCCCGGGAAAACTCCGACCAAGCGCGTTGGCTGCCCGATTCTCACTGGACATCAAGGCCAAATGCATCAACTCTCCTCGACTCAACACGGTCCCAACTCTGAGTCGAGAGGAGCTTCCTTTTTCCGTGTCCACATCGTCCTGGGTGATCTCAATCATTTCATCCATAGGCAGATGAGCGCCACTGATCACCAAGCCGGTCATGAGTTTGGTCAATGACGCAATAGGCAAAACCGCTTTGTCATTTTTACTAAACAAAACTTCATTGGTTTTCTGATCAATCACCAGCGCGACACTGGATTTGAGATTCAATAAATCAGCCGAGCCTTGCAAACCGGTTAGGTGACCGACCGACTCGGGGGCCATGACTGCAACTGACTCTCTCGCAATAACCCGTTTGCTGGCGACTGAGCTTTTACGAACCGTGCGCTTGACAGCCGTTTTATGTTTTATCGATTTCGTTGTTTTCGCAACAGCCCGCTTACTTGTCGCTGCGTAGGCCGCAGGCGAAGTCATCGCAAAAAGGAAAACCGACAAGCCCGTGATCAGGGCAACCCGACGGAGAAATCGTCCAGATGAAATCAAATTTAAATGGGACATATGCTGATCTCCGGATAGTCGCCTCAATATATCGAGTTTAACCAAAGAAGTCACGCAATATCAACAACTTGCGCGACTTTCTTAAAGAATATTCAAGACACGGAGGACAGTTTGACTACCCTTGTGCGGCGACTCTGTCTACTTTGCTGCTGAGTTTGTTGAGCGCACTGAGGTATGCCTTCGCCGAAGCGACAACGATATCCGGATCGGCACCAACCCCATTGACGATCCGCCCGCTGTTTTGCAAGCGCACCGTCACCTCCCCTTGGCTTTCGGTGTTGCCACTGATCGCATTCACGGAGTACAGCACCATCTCTGCGCCACTATTCACGTGCGACTCAATCGCCTTCATGGATGCATCTACCGGACCATTTCCATTGGAGGAGCCTTTGACCTCTACCCCGGCCACAGTGAAGACCACTGTTGAATGTGGACGCTCGCCCGTTTCGCTGTGCTGCGACAGGGAGACAAAACTATAAGTTTCGTGATGCTGAACCACACTTTCATCGCTAACCAATGCCAGGATGTCTTCATCGAAAATTTCACTCTTTCGATCTGCAAGTTCTTTGAATTTCGCAAAGGCAGCATTGGCGTCCGCTTCACTTTCCAGCTGAACACCCAATTCGATCAACCGTTGCTTGAACGCATTGCGACCACTCAATTTGCCCAACACGATTTTGTTGGCGGTCCAGCCAACATCCTCGGCCCGCATAATTTCATAGGTATCTCGGGCCTTAAGAACCCCATCCTGATGAATCCCGGACGCATGCGCAAACGCGTTGGCGCCCACCACTGCTTTGTTGGGCTGGACCACGAAACCGGTTGTCTGACTCACCATGCGACTGGCAGCCAATATATGACGGGTATCAATGCCCATGTCCAAACCAAAATAGTCGCGTCGAGTCTTGATGGCCATGACGACCTCTTCCAGGCTGCAATTGCCGGCACGCTCTCCCAGACCATTAATGGTGCACTCCACTTGGCGGGCGCCACCAATCTTCACACCCGCCAAGGAATTAGCAACAGCCATACCCAAGTCATTGTGACAATGCACCGACCAAATGGCTTTGTCTGAATTGGGAATCCGCTCTCTCAATGTCTTGATGAAATTGCCATAGAGTTCGGGAACGGCATAACCAACGGTATCCGGCACATTGATGGTTGTCGCACCTTCATTAATCACGGCCTCAATGACCCGGCACAAAAAATCCACGTCACTGCGATAACCATCCTCAGGGCTGAATTCGATGTCGCCAACCAAATTTCGAGCAAATCGCACCGCTTGTTTAGCCTGCTCAAACACTTGATCAGGCGTCATACGGAGCTTCATCTCCATGTGCAACTTTGACGTTGCAATGAACGTATGAATTCGAGCGCTGTTGGCCCCCTTCAGCGCCTCGGCGGCGCGAGCGATGTCGCGATCATTCGCGCGCGACAACGAGCAAATTGTCGAATCCTTGATCTCATTGGCGATACCTTGAATCGCTTCAAAATCGCCGTTGGAACTGGCCGCAAATCCGGCCTCAATGACATCCACCTTCAGACGCTCAAGCTGGCGTGCAATGCGAAGTTTTTCATCTTTGGTCATTGACGCGCCAGGAGACTGCTCGCCGTCCCTGAGGGTCGTATCAAAAATAATGAGTTTGTCGGACATGTCGCTTCTCCTAAGTGCTGAGTCTTATCAACTCAGGCCGGTTAAATCCATGAAAAAAGCCCGCTGCAAGTGCTAACGGGCTTTGTGAGTGCTTGGCGTTCGCTACAAAGTCCGTCCGTCAGACGAAAACCGTAGCAGCAATACTAAATTCATCAATTAAATATATCACAGGCATTTTTGGAAAACTTCACAGAAGATCCTTTCAATGAAGACCGCGCTCCTCAGGCTCATCGGTCGATGTACTGATGACACTCGTCTGTACACCTTTGGCTTTTCTCCAGCCGTAAATCACATAACCACTGAAGCCATACAACAAGAACACACCGCAAATCACAATGGGTGGATCAATATTGATCACAGCAATTCCCAGCGCAATCAAGACAATCACAGCAAAGGGAACACTGCGTTTCATGTTGACATCTTTAAAGCTGTAGAAAGGCACGTTTGTGACCATGGTCAACCCTGCATATAACGCCAAGGCAAACATCGGCCAGGCGACGCTCGAACCTTCAATACCGAGATCAGTTGCTACCCAAATAAACCCGGCAACTAACGCAGCTGCGGCAGGCGATGGCAAACCTTGAAAATACCGCTTGTCGACCACGTTCGTATTCACATTGAAGCGCGCCAATCGCAAGGCCGCGCAAGCGCAATAAACAAAAGCCGCAATCCAACCCCAACGACCCAACCCTTTTAGAGCCCATACATAGGCAATAATGGCCGGCGCTGCGCCAAACGAGACCATGTCAGACAAGGAATCCATTTGCTCGCCAAACGCACTTTGAGTATTGGTCATTCGCGCAATTCGACCATCCAGACTGTCTAGCACCATGGCGCAAAAAATACCGACTGCAGCCAAGTCAAAACGGCCATTGATGGCCATGACAATGGCATAAAAGCCCCCAAACAGGGCCGCCAAGGTAAACAGGTTTGGCAGTATGTAAATGCCTTTTCGTCTTTTCCTTACAACGACGCCATCGGTATCTGTAGTGTCCAAGTCATTCCCGTCATGCATAGTGTTCTTCTCCAGACGCCATAGTAACAAAGGCCACCGAAGTGACCTTTGTTACATCAACTGATCAAGATCAGTTGCGGGTCTGGTCAACCAGTTTGTTTTTCGCGATCCAAGGCATCATCGCGCGAAGCTTCTCACCAACTTGCTCGATTTGGTGCTCGGAAGTCAAACGACGACGGCTCAGCAAGGTTGGGCCTCCGGCCTGGCTTTCCAAGATGAAGCTCTTGGCGTATTCGCCGGTCTGAATGTCTTTCAGACACTGACGCATCGCATCTTTGGTCGCGCTGGTCACAATGCGTGGTCCAGTGACGTACTCGCCATACTCGGCATTATTGGAGATGGAGTAATTCATGTTGGCGATGCCGCCTTCGTAAATCATGTCCACGATCAGCTTCAGCTCGTGCAAGCATTCGAAGTAGGCCATTTCAGGCGCGTAACCTGCTTCGACCAAGGTTTCGAAACCGGCTTTGATCAACTCGACCGTACCGCCGCACAACACCGCTTGCTCACCGAACAAGTCGGTTTCTGTTTCTTCGCGGAAGTTGGTTTCAATGATGCCGGCCTTGCCGCCACCGTTGGCCATGGCGTAGCTCAACGCCAAGTCACGAGTGCGACCCGATTTATCTTGATGAATCGCGATCAGGTGAGGAACACCGCCACCTTGGGCATAGGTGCCGCGAACCGTGTGACCAGGAGCCTTTGGCGCCACCATCCAAACATCCAAGTCGGCACGGGGTGTAACCAAACCATAGTGGACGTTAAAGCCATGCGCAAACACCAAAGAGGCGCCTTGCTTGATATTGGGCTCAATGTCGTTCTTGTAGACCGCGCCGATTTGCTCGTCGGGCAACAAAATCATGACAACGTCTGCTGCCTTGACGGCTTCAGCCACTTCAGCGACCTTCAGGCCAGCCTTCTCGACCTTTGGCCAAGACGCGCCACCTTTGCGCAAGCCAACCACGACTTTAACGCCACTGTCGTTCAAATTCTGAGCATGGGCATGGCCCTGGCTGCCGTAACCGATGATGGCAACTGTCTTGCCCTTGATGAGACTGAGATCACAGTCTTTGTCGTAGAAAACCTTCATTTCATTCTCCGTTGTAAAAAATTAAACCCGCAAAATACGTTCGCCACGTCCGATTCCACTGGAACCAGTACGGACAGTTTCCAAAATGGCCCCGCGTTCAATCGCCTGCAAAAACGCGTCATTTTTGGCTTGATCACCCGTCAACTCAATGGTGTAACTCTTGTCGGTGACGTCGATGATACGGCCCCGAAATATATCCACCATTCGCTTCATTTCTTCGCGCTCTTTACCGACCGCACGAACCTTGACCATCATGAGCTCCCGCTCGGTGTAAGAACCTTCGGTCAGGTCAACGACCTTGACGACCTCAATCAAACGATTCAGGTGCTTGGTAATTTGCTCGATAACCTCGTCAGAACCATGCGTCTGAATGGTCATACGAGACAAACTGGGGTCCTCCGTGGGCGCCACAGTCAACGACTCAATGTTGTAGCCGCGTGCCGAGAAAAGGCCGACGACACGGGACAACGCGCCCGCTTCGTTTTCCAGCAAAACTGCAATGATGTGTTTCATGATGTGAGACTCCTCTTTTCACCGCCCTCCCCCCGTGGCGGTAACCCCAGGGCTTGGCAAGCAATTGAATTGTCAATAGTTAGTTAAAGATCTTCTGAACCCAGCAGCATCTCGGTGATGCCCTTACCAGCCTTCACCATGGGGAAGACGTTCTCGGTTGGATCAGTTCTGAAATCCATGAATACCGTGCGATCTTTCAACTTGCGCGCCTCGCGCAAAGCCGGCTCAACATCTTGAGCGCGCTCGATCAGCATGCCAACATGCCCATAGGCCTCTGCCAGCTTCACGAAATTGGGCAAGGCGTCCATGTAGCTGTGGCTGTACCGCCCCTCGTACTCGACTTCTTGCCACTGGCGAACCATGCCCAGATAGCGGTTGTTCAGCGACACGATTTTGATGGGTGTGTTGTATTGCAGGCAGGTGGACAGCTCCTGAATACACATCTGCACCGAGCCTTCGCCAGTGATACAGAAAACCTCACTGTCAGGCTTGGCCAATTTGATACCCATGGCATAGGGAATGCCCACGCCCATGGTGCCCAACCCCCCCGAGTTGATCCAGCGACGAGGCTCGTCAAAACGGTAGTACTGGGCAGCCCACATTTGATGCTGACCCACATCAGAGGTGATGTAGGTGTCGACGTCCTTGGTCATATTCCAGAGGGTTTCGACCACATACTGAGGCTTGATCACGTCGTTCTTGCCGTGGTCGTACTTCAGGCAATCACGCTTGCGCCAACCGGCAATCGTGTCCCACCAAGCGCCCAGCGCGTCGGCATCGGGCTTCACTGAGCTCTCTTTGATCATCGCGATCATTTCGCTCAGCACATCTTTCACGTCGCCCACGATTGGGATATCCACCTTCACTCGCTTGGAGATGCTGGAGGGGTCGATGTCAATGTGAATGATTTTTCGCTCATTCTGGGCAAAGTGCTTCGGGTTACCGATCACGCGGTCATCAAAGCGCGCGCCAACAGCCAACAAAACATCGCAGTTTTGCATCGCGCTATTGGCTTCCAAGGTACCGTGCATGCCCAACATGCCCAGGAATTTGGGATCGCTGGCGGGGTATGCGCCCAAGCCCATCAAGGTGTTGGTGCAGGGGTAACCGAGCATGTCCACCAAGGTGCGCAACTCGGCCGTCGCGTTGCTCAACAAAACGCCACCACCGGTATAAATATAGGGACGCTTGGCCGCCAGCAGCATTTGCAGCGCCTTGCGAATTTGCCCGCCATGTCCTTTGCGAACCGGGTTGTAAGAACGCATTTCCACCGACTCAGGGTGGCCGGCGTACGGCACCTTGTTGAAGGAAACGTCCTTCGGGATGTCAACAACCACGGGGCCGGGGCGGCCGGTGCGGGCGATATGAAACGCCTTCTTCATGGTCATGGCGAGATCGCGCGCATCTTTGACCAAGAAGTTGTGTTTCACGATGGGGCGAGTAATGCCCACGGTATCGCATTCTTGGAACGCGTCCAGGCCAATGGCCGCGGTTGGCACCTGTCCGGTGATGATCACCATCGGGATGCTGTCCATGTACGCCGTAGCAATGCCGGTAATGGCATTCGTCACGCCGGGGCCGGACGTGACCAAAGCAACGCCTACATCCCCTGTAGCCCGTGCATAACCGTCGGCTGCGTGCACAGCGGCCTGCTCATGGCGTACCAAAACGTGCTGAATGGTTTCTTGTTTGTAGAAAGCGTCGTAAATGTGCAAAACAGCACCACCGGGGTAACCCCAGATGTACTTGACGCCCTCGGCTTGAAGCGACTTGACGAGAATCTCGGCGCCGCGAAGTTCTTGATCTTTTGCGGCTGACGCGGCAGCGGCTGAAGCGATTTCTGCTTGTGTGATTTCCATGATGAACCTTTGTGAATTTCTCTAACGAAAGACCTTGGGTGCTTCTTCGCAAACTCTTGTGAAGTCGCGTCGAAACTTGAGGCCAAAACCATGAGCGCACTGATTCTTGCGCCGGACCATGACCCGTTTGCTTTTTGAATTGCAGCGAGGATTATCGCACCGCAGCAAATGAATCCCGCAGGGGCCGCCAAAATCGGGAATAACAAGGCCAAAATTCATTGAATCCGGACTCAAAAACTTGCCCGCGAGCAAAGGCAATACACTACTGCCGCCTCAATCTGCGACCGCAGAAACTCCGACCGTCACCATGAACACCACTGCGCCAGCATCCCCTCATTCAGCCCTCAACGCCCCCAGTCTTTACCGTCGCATGGCGTGCTGGCTCTACGAAGGCTTGTTGATGTTCGGAGTGGTTTTTATTGCCGGCTATCTTTTTGGCACGCTGAGCCAAACGCGCAACGCCATGGACAACCGCCACTGGTTACAGGGCTTTTTGTTCGTTGTCTTCGGGATTTATTTTGTTTGGCTGTGGGCCAAAGGCCAGACCTTGGCCATGAAAACCTGGGAAATCAAGGTGGTCGACCTGCAAGGCCTTCCCCTTACCCAAGCGCGCGCCTTGTTGCGCTATGTACTCAGTTGGCTCTGGTTTCTGCCCGCCCTGGCGGCAGCGTCACTGTTTCAACTGTCGGGCCCGGAGTCGGTGGTGATCGTTCTGGGCTGGGTGGCGGTGTGGGCTATTCTGAGCCGCTTTCATCCGCAGCGGCAGTTTTGGCACGATGCGCTGGCAGGAACACGGTTGATTGCCATGCCGCACGCTAAAAAGCGCTGACCCAAACCCGCCAATCTGAATTGGCGAGCTTTGATCAAGTGATTAGATGGCCGACTCGTCCAGTTCACCTGTGCGAATTCGAACCACGCGTTCCACATTGGTCACGAAAATCTTGCCGTCGCCAATCTTGCCGGTGTGAGCGGCTTTGACGATGGCGTCAACGCAACGGTCCACGTCGTCGGTATTGACCACCACTTCGACCTTGACCTTGGGCAGAAAGTCCACCACGTACTCAGCACCCCGGTAGAGTTCCGTGTGGCCCTTTTGGCGTCCAAAGCCTTTAACTTCGGTGACGGTCAGGCCGGTAATACCGCATTCGGCCAATGCTTCGCGCACTTCTTCGAGCTTGAATGGTTTAACAATGGCGGTGATCTGCTTCATGGTCTTCCTTTGAATTGACAGTTTCGTTAAGCACGAAATTTATTGGTAATAGGATAACGCCAATCCTTGCCGAAGCTGCGGTGCGTCACGCGGATGCCCACGGGGGATTGACGGCGTTTGTACTCGTTTATTTTGATCAATCGCGTCACTTTTTCGACATCATGGCGCTCAAAACCGGCGGCCACAATGGACTCAATGCTTTGGTCATTTTCCATGTAACGCTCAATGATCGCGTCCAGCACCTCGTAGGCGGGCAGGCTGTCTTGGTCGGTCTGGTCAGCGCGCAGCTCAGCACTGGGCGGGCGGGTGATGATGCGCTCGGGAATGGGTTGCTTGCCCGTGCCATACGGGTCATGCAGATTGCGCCAGCGGGCCAACCGGAAGACCGTCGTTTTGGCTACATCCTTGATGACTGCAAAGCCCCCGGCCATGTCGCCATACAGCGTGCAATACCCCGTGGCCATTTCTGACTTGTTGCCCGTGGTGAGCACAATGCTGCCGAACTTGTTGGACAACGCCATCAACAGCGTGCCCCGAATTCGGGCCTGAATATTCTCCTCAGTCGTGTCCTCGGCCAAGCCCTGAAACTCGCTGGCCAGTGAGGTCTTAAACGCCTCAAACTGCGGCACGATGGAGATCTCGTCGTAGCGCACGCCCAGGCGCTTGGCCATTTCATGCGCATCAATCCAGCTGATGTCCGCCGTGTAGGGCGACGGCATCATCACCGTGCGCACCCGGTCTTTGCCCAGCGCATCCACCGCAATTGCCAACACCAACGCCGAATCAATGCCGCCAGACAAGCCCAAAATCACGCTGGGAAAGCCGTTTTTACCGATGTAGTCGCGCACGCCTAATACCAGCGCGTCCCACAGGTCTGCGTCATTTGTGCGCTCCGGGGCCACGCTTGCTTCCAGTTTGATAGCACCCTGCGCTTTACTGGCAAGGACCACAAACAGATCTTCCACAAAACTGAGCGCGCGCCCCGCCACCGTGCCGTTGGCGTCCAGCGCAAACGAATGGCCTTCAAAAATGACTTCATCTTGGCCGCCCACCAGATGCGCATAAACCAGCGGCAAGCCGCAGTCATGCACCCGGATGCGCATCATCATCTCGCGCTCGTTGCCCTTGCCCACGTGAAAGGGCGAGGCGTTAATCACCGCCAGCAGTTCAGCGCCCGCCGCATGGGCCAGGCGGGCTGGTTCGTCAAACCAGGCGTCTTCGCAGATCAGCAGACCCACCTTGACCCGGTTACCGGCCTCGCCCGCTTCAAACACACACACCCCTTCACCAGGGGTGAAATAGCGGCGCTCGTCAAACACTTGGTAGTTGGGCAGCTCACGCTTGTGATAGCTGGCCACCACGCGCCCCTCACACAGCACACTGGCCGTGTTGTGGCGGCTGGGCACGGCCACCGAACGGGTGCGGCTGTCGTGGCCCGTGGGGTGCCCCACCACCACCGACATGTCTTTTAACCCGGCCAACGCGCGGGCCACTGATTTCACGGCATCATCACAGGCCGCAATGAAGGCGGGACGCAAAAACAGGTCTTCCGCCGCGTAGCCGCAAATAGACAGCTCCGGCGTCAACAACAGGCGCACGCCCTCGGCGTAGGCTGAATGAGCGGCGTCAACGATTTTTTTTGAGTTGCCCGCCAAGTCGCCCACCACGAAATTGAGTTGGGCAACGCAGATTTTGAGAGTCATGAACCGCAGGTGTAGAAAGATTGAAAACGCAGTGAAGCACGAGTCAAACGATTATGTCATCCGGGTTCTGACCTCGCCCGAGGCGGTGGACGCCGCCGCCTGGAACGCCCTGTTGCAGGCCCAGCCGCAGCCCACGCCTTTTATGCGTCACGAGTACCTGGCGGCCCTGGACGCCAGCGGCAGCGCCACGCCGGCCACGGGCTGGACGCCGGTTTTTATTCTGCTGGAGCGCGGTGGTGAACTGGTGGGCGCCTGCCCGCTGTACATCAAGACGCACTCCTACGGCGAATATGTGTTTGATCACGCGTGGGCGCAGGCCTACCAGCAACACGGCCTGCACTACTACCCCAAGGCCTTGGTGGCGGTGCCGTTCACGCCCGTGCCCGGCACGCGGCTGATGGCCCGCACGCCGGAAGACCGCGCCATGCTGGCCAAGGGCTTGGTGCAATGGTGCGAGACTGAAAAACTGTCTTCCCTGCACCTGCTCTTCACCGAAGCCGCGGACACCCTGGCCTGCGAAGAAGCCGGCATGATGCTGCGCCACACCGTGCAGTTTCACTGGACCAACACCACCCCAGCCTATGCTGACTTTGACGCCTTTTTGTCCTCGTTGGCCCAAGAAAAACGCAAGAAGATTCGCCAGGAGCGGCGCAAGGTCTCAGAGGCGGGCGTGCGGTTTCGGTGGTCTCAAGGCACCGATATTTCGCCCGAGGACTGGGACTTTTTTTACCAGTGTTACGAGCGGACTTACCTGGAGCACGGCAACGCGCCCTACCTCAGCCGTGACTTCTTCCAACGCATGGCCGACACCATGCCGGAGAACTGGCTGCTGTTTGTTGGCGAACGCTATGGGCAAAAAATTGCTACGAGTTTGATAGCTATCAGCGCAATAAATACGGGCGCAAGCAGCCAAAATGGCTTAAAAAATCAGGACCAGGTTGCCTACGGCCGCTACTGGGGCGCCATGGAGCGCGTGGACTGCCTGCACTTTGAGGCTTGCTACTACCAACCGCTGCAGTGGTGCATCCAACACGGCTACCAGCGTTTTGAAGGCGGCGCCCAGGGCGAACACAAGATGGCCCGGGCGCTGCTGGCGGTGTCCACCACCAGCGCCCACTGGCTGGCTCACCCCTCCTTCTCTGACGCGGTGGAGCGCTTTCTGGAGCGAGAAGGCGAAGGCATTGAGCAGTACATGAAACACCTGGAGCAGCGCAGCCCGCTCCGCTCGCCCCCGTTGCCCTGATCCGGCCCGCTCCCGCGCGGGGTAAACCCCGTTTCCCTGACGGTGATCCGGGCGCAAAATGAGCCAGCCACACCCCGCGTGGCCGCGCAACACGGAGACCCCATGAACACACTCAGCGGCCTGGACGCCTCGTTTTTGTACCTTGAGACGCCCGAAACCCCCATGCACATTGGGTCGTTTTGCCTGTATGAGCGCCCTGCCGACCAAAAGGGCAGCTTTCACGCCGCGATCAAAAAACACATCGCCAAGCGGCTGCACCTGGCGCCCATCTTCACCCAAAAGCTGGCCCTGATGCCGCTTGAACTGGGTCACCCCAGTTGGGTCGCCTGCGCGGATATCGACCTGAACCGGCACATCCAGCAGGTCAAAGGCAAAGCGCTGACCGTGCGTGAGGCCGAGGCACACTGCGCCGGGCTGCACAGCCAGTTGATGGACCGAACGCGGCCCTTGTGGGAGTTTCATGTGTTTGAGCGCATCAAGCGCCCCGATGGCAGCGTGTGTGCCGGCCTGTACTCCAAAGTTCACCACGCCGCGCTAGACGGCAAAGGCGGCACCGTGCTCACCCAGGCCATTTTGGACATCAGTGCCACCCCGCGCGAAGTCGCCCCGCCCTCAGCCTCTGCGGCCGACCAGCCCCCCAATCCCCCCGGGCGCCTGGCCATGCTGGGCGAAGTCATCTCAGGCTCGGTGAGCCAATACAAAGGCCTCTTCAAGGCCATTCCCCAGGTCGCCAAAGCCCTGACCGCCACCTTGAGCAAACCCACGGGCGCTCCGCCAGACGGGCAAGCCCCGCGAAAACTACCGATGCAGCTCGCGCCCATGACGGATTTCAACGTCGCCGTCAGCACCCAACGCAACTTCGCCACCGCGCAGCTGTCGTTTGCGGAATGCCGCGCCATTGGCAAAGCCGTGGGCGCCTCCTTTAACGACGTGGTGCTGTGGCTGTGCTCAACAGCACTTCGAACCTACCTCGCCCAACACGACGACCTGCCCAAGAAGTCGCTGCTGGCCGCCATGCCCATCAGCCTGCGCGAAGAGGGCAATCAAGACCTCAACACCCAGGCGTCGATGACCGTCGTTGCCCTGGGCACCCACCTGGAAGACCCACTTCAACGCCTGGCCGCGATTCAGGCCTCGACCCACAAAGTCAAAACCGCCCGCAACGACCTGAAAGGGTTGATTCCCACCGACTACCCGTCCCTGCTGGCGCCATGGCTGGTCGGCGGTCTGGCGAAAGCGGCCTACAAAACCTACACCGCCACCGGGCTCTCGCACCGCCTGCCCATGCCCGCCAACCTGGTCATCAGCAACGTGCCGGGGCCGCCAATACCGCTCTACCTGGCCGGCGCCAAGCTGCTGACCTTTCACCCCCTGTCTATCGTGACGCACGGCCTGGCCCTGAACATCACCATTCAAACCTACGCGGGTCAGGTGGACTTTGGCATCGTGGCCGACCCGCAGGCGCTGCCCCACGCCCAAGAGCTGAGCGACGCCTTGACGCAAGCGTTTGAAGAGGCGCGAACCATGCTGGCCGCGCCCACGCCCCCTTCGCCAAAGCGAGTCACCCAAGTGACGCGACCCCGCAAAACACCGGCCAAAAGCGCCCTTAAACCGGCGACTTCGGCCCCAAAAACTGCTACTGTTAAAAAACCAACCCGCCGTCGCACCCCGGCAGCGGCCACCTGACCCCCGCTTTGATGGACTGACAACAGACCATGGCTGACAAGACTTCACGCAAGACCGCTCCCCCCGCGCAAGCCCCCAGCCCCTGGCTGATGGCCATGGAGTTTCGGGCGCTCTGGGAATTTGGCGCCGTGCTGCCCGCCTGGCCACTGCTGAGCCAAGCCCCGGTGGGCGACGGTCACTCGGTCATCGTGTTTCCCGGCCTCTCAGCCAGTGACGGCTCCACCCTGCCCTTGCGCGGCTTTTTGGACAACCTGGGCTACGACATGTCGGGCTGGAACCAGGGCTTTAACTTCGGCCCCCGGGCCGGCGTCTTGAGCACCGCCGTTCAGCAAGTCAAAGACACATGTGAGGCCTCGGGTCAAAAAGTGAGCCTCATTGGCTGGAGCTTGGGCGGCGTTTACGCCCGCGAACTGGCCAAAGTGCTGCCGGACTGCGTGCGCTGCGTCATCACCATGGGCACGCCGTTTTCTGGCTCGCACTTGAGCAACAACGCCTGGCGGCTGTACGAGCTGACCAGCGGGCGCGATATTCACCAAGAGGTGGACAAGTTTGATCTGCCCACGGCGCCGCCTGTGCCCACCACCTCCATCTTCTCGCGCACCGACGGCGTGGTGGCCTGGTCCGCCAGCGTGCAAGCCCCCAGCCGCGCCAACCGCCAAACAGAAAATCTGGAAGTCATTGCCAGCCACCTCGGCCTGGGCCTGAACCCCAGCACTTGGTGGGCAGTGGCAGACCGCCTGGCCCAGCCCGAGGGCCAATGGAAACCGTTTGAGCGCAAGCGCGGCCTGCACGGCATGATCTTTCCCGACCCCAACCGCTGATTGGGGGAACACAAAAAAAGCGCCTGCCGTGTTGCCACCGCAGGCGCTTTTATTTTGATAGCAGCCCCCGCTCTACGAGCAAGGGCTACAGCATCAAATGCTTGTTATTTTTCGCCAGACTTTTCGTAGTTGGCAATGCCGTCCAGAATTTCTTTGTGCGCGGACTCTGGGCCTTCCCAGCCGTCAACCTTGACCCACTTGCCTGGCTCCAGGTCTTTGTAGTGCTCAAAGAAGTGAGCAATCGTCTTCAGACGAATCGGGTTCAAGTCTTCAGGCTTTTTCCAGTGCGAGTAGATCGACAAGATTTTGTCGATGGGCACTGCCAGCACCTTGCCGTCTTCACCGGCTTCGTCGGTCATCTTCAAGATACCGATGGCACGGCAAGTCACCACCACGCCTGGAATCAAAGGCACGGGGGTGATCACCAACACGTCCACCGGGTCGCCGTCACCAGAAATGGTCTTGGGCACGTAACCGTAGTTGGTGGGGTAATGCATGGCCGTGCTCATGAAGCGGTCCACAAAAATGGCGCTGGTGGCCTTGTCCACTTCGTACTTCACCGGATCCGCGTTCATCGGGATTTCGATGATCACGTTGAATGACTCGGGAACATTTTTTCCGGGGGTGACGTTATCAAGTGACATAGTGCTTTTTTGATTGAGTTAAGTCGTTAACCGTAAAGGGCTAACCCCGGATTTTACCGACCTCACTTACGGCAGGCTTCCAAATGGGTGCGTGAGGGGGATTTGGGGGAATTGCACAGGTTGGGGGCCGGGTAGTTTGAGGGCGAAAGTGCCTTATCGTCCCCGGTTCTCCCCCATTTAGGGGATGGGCAAACCCTAATCGAATGGTCAAACTGGCCCTTCGATGATTTACCGGCAACTGCGAATTTTCAAGCCGCCATTCACGCGTAATCAGCCCTGCATCTGTTTTCAGAAAGTCGCTGTCCGCAGTCGTCGGTGAAAGCAGCGCGGTCACGGCCGCGGATTCGGTCAAAAGGACTTCATGATCAACATACGTAAATACCTAAAAGATTTTTGTTTATTTTTGTCGCACTGCTCATTGCGTTGTCTGAACAGGGAGTGACGATGCAACGCAAAACGGTAGTCTTCGGCAACGGACTTGGAATGGCCTTAAATGCAGAGTGTTTTTCCCTCGATCGCGCCATTGGGGCCGTTTGGGACGATGACAGAACTCTCTCAGATGCACAAAAAACATTGATCTGCAATTGTTTACCGAACAACGATGCTGATCGCCCAAAGGGTGAAGACGAATTAGAGCGATTGCAATTGGCACTTTCCGCCTGTGATTTCCTTCAGGGAATAAATGTCGCAAAAACTCATTGGCTGAGTGATGATGGAAAACAATTCCCAGTAGCAGTGCGCATGCTGATCTACAACACGGCTCGAGAATTCCACCAAACCAAATACACCCTACCTGTCGGATTTCTTGATGCGTTCTGCGATTTCATTCAGCGTACGAAGTCACACATCGGCACTCTCAACTACGACAATCTTTTGTACAAACCGATGATTGATCGGGGTTTACTACAGGGGTACGACGGAACGCTAGTTGATGGTTTTCGCGGCGCTGGATTTAAAAAAGAAAACATGGAGCGAAAATTTGGAAAAAACTTTGGCTACTACCTGCATCTGCATGGCTCACCACTTTTCGTGGACCGTGGTGGCGAAACAATCAAACTCAGTCAACTGGCCCTTACAAAACAAGCGGACACCATAAGTTCACATATTGTGCTGACCCATTTTGAGCACAAGCCAACCGTGATAGGTGCATCTAAAGTTTTGCTCAGCTATTGGCAGCTTCTTTCGGAAGCTATATCCGAGTCTGAAGAAGTCATTCTTTTCGGATATTCAGGATGTGACACTCATCTGAATTCTTTGCTTAGAAGCCTCCCTGGCAAGACGATTAGGGTTATTGAATGGGCCGGCGCGGGCGAAAAGAAAGTTCGAAACAGTTTTTGGCACAAGCTCATGGCAAGGAATGTTGACCTAGTCCAACTCGCCAACATCCATGAGTTTGAACAATGGGATTGATACCGCGTTCGTGGATTCAAATTGCAGCTCAGTGGGAATAACCCCGGATAAACCCTGAATTGACGCCCTCGTCACCTGTTGGTCACCTGATTTCCGACTTTTCACGGTACAGTGAATCGGTTGGCCAATCGCCTGCATCATGGGTTCATTGATGTTTTTGCGAGGAAGCAACGCAGCGGTGGTGCCGCTAGCGTTGCACCACTACCTCGCGAGACAACACAAGGAGTGACACCTATGACAGGCAACGCAGCGCTGATATTGGCGCTTATTTGCGGCTTGATTGCCGTGGGCTACGGGGTTTGGGCCCGAAGCTGGATTCTTTCCCAAGACGCAGGCAATGCGCGCATGCAGGAGATTGCAGCGGCCATTCAGACCGGCGCCGCCGCCTATCTGGCGCGGCAGTACAAGACCATTGCCATTGTGGGCGTGGTGCTGGCGATTCTCATTGGGCTTTTTCTGGATGCCACCAGCGCCGTTGGCTTCGTCGTGGGCGCGGTGCTGTCGGGCGCTTGCGGCTTTATTGGCATGAACGTGTCGGTGCGGGCCAATGTGCGCACGGCGCAGGCGGCCACCAAAGGCATTGGCCCGGCGCTGGACGTGGCGTTTCGCGGCGGTGCCATCACGGGCATGCTGGTGGTGGGCCTGGGCCTGCTGGGCGTGACCGGGTTCTACTGGTTTCTGGTGGGCAACGGCAACTTCACACCCGACAAGCATTTGGCAACCATGCTGAACCCGCTGATTGGTTTTGCGTTTGGCTCCTCGCTGATTTCCATCTTTGCCCGTTTGGGCGGCGGCATTTTCACCAAGGGCGCTGATGTGGGCGCCGATTTGGTGGGCAAGGTCGAAGCAGGCATTCCTGAAGACGACCCCCGCAACCCGGCCGTGATTGCCGACAACGTGGGCGACAACGTGGGCGACTGTGCCGGCATGGCCGCTGACTTGTTTGAGACCTACGCCGTGACGCTGATTGCCACCATGGTGCTGGGCGCCTTGATGGTGACCGGCGCGGGCACGGCCGCCGTGGTGTACCCGCTGGCGCTGGGCGCGGTGTCCATCGTGGCGTCCATCATTGGCTGCTTCTTTGTCAAAGCCACACCGGGCATGAAAAACGTGATGCCGGCGCTGTACAAAGGCTTGGCTGTGGCCGGTGGTTTGTCGCTGGTGGCCTTTTTGTTTGTGACCATGTGGCTGATGCCTGACAACGCGATTACCGCCACCGGCAGCCAGATGCGCCTGTTTGGCGCCTGCGCCGTGGGCCTGGTGCTGACGGCCGCGTTGGTGTGGATCACCGAGTACTACACCGGCACGCAATACCCACCGGTGAAGCACATTGCCCAGGCGTCAACCACCGGGCACGGCACCAACATCATTGCGGGCTTGGGCGTGTCCATGCGCTCCACGGCCTGGCCGGTGATTTTTGTGTGCATGGCCATCTGGACGGCTTACACCTTGGCGGGCCTGTATGGCATTGCCATTGCGGCAACCTCCATGTTGAGCATGGCCGGCATTGTGGTGGCTTTGGACGCTTATGGCCCCATCACCGACAACGCCGGTGGCATTGCTGAAATGGCCGAAATGCCTGCCAGCGTGCGCGACATCACCGACCCGCTGGAC
The DNA here is from genome assembly GCA_963781205.1 of uncultured beta proteobacterium. Taxonomy (GTDB): domain Bacteria; phylum Pseudomonadota; class Gammaproteobacteria; order Burkholderiales; family Burkholderiaceae_C; genus Rhodoferax. Next base: position 32,009 of record CAWAFG010000012.1, read on the forward strand.
GCGGTGGGCAACACCACCAAGGCCGTGACCAAAGGCTATGCCATTGGCTCAGCCGGTTTGGCGGCACTGGTGCTGTTTGCCGACTACACCCACAAACTGGAAGCCTACGGCAAGGTGGTCAGCTTCGACTTGAGCAACCCGATGGTCATCATCGGGCTGTTCATTGGCGGCCTGATTCCCTACCTGTTTGGCGCCATGGCGATGGAGGCTGTGGGCCGCGCTGCGGGCAGTGTGGTGGTGGAAGTGCGCCGCCAGTTCCGGGAGATTCCCGGCATCATGGAAGGCACGGCCAAGCCCGAGTACGGCAAGGCAGTGGACATGCTGACCACGGCCGCCATTCGCGAAATGATGATTCCGTCGCTGTTGCCTGTGGTGGTGCCCATTTTGGTGGGACTGGTGTTGGGCCCAGCGGCCCTGGGCGGCTTGCTCATGGGCACCATCGTGACCGGCTTGTTTGTGGCCATTTCCATGTGCACCGGCGGCGGTGCCTGGGACAACGCCAAGAAGTACATTGAAGACGGCAACCACGGCGGCAAAGGGCTCCGAGACCCACAAAGCGGCGGTCACGGGCGACACGGTGGGCGACCCTTACAAAGACACGGCCGGCCCGGCGATCAACCCCTTGATCAAGATCATCAACATCGTGGCGCTGCTGATCGTGCCCTTGATGATGAAGATTCACGGCGGCTAAGCCCTGGCACAGCGTATCAAAAAACCCGCTTCGGCGGGTTTTTTACTTCTAAATTGATAGCTATCTCCGCTTGCTACACATGGGCTATTGGCCTATTTTTCATTCAAATGATTCACTTCAGGAAAGGCAACCACAGCCCGAATCAACGTGCTGGCCGTCGCCGCAATCGGGGCCATGTCATCAAGCCGGTCTTGCTCAAAGGCTTGAAGCACCAACTCATTCACACCGCCGACCACGGCCATGGCCATGTCGGGCGACAGCACCACGCGCCCGTCCCGCCCATTGATCACCTGGCACATGAAATCGGCGATTTCACGATTCACCCGCCGACGCGCCGCCATGCCCATGGCGCCCAGCCCGAGAATTTCCACAAACAGGGTTCGCATCAACACCGGATTGCTCGCCAGGCATTCCAGGTAAGCCGTCATGGCCTGGGTGACCTGGGTTTGCCAGCTGCGCGCCGGGTCAATAGAGGCCTGCAAGGCCGTCAGCGCATGGCGACTGGCCACCTCATACGAGGCAACCAGACAATCGGCTTTGGTGGCGAATTGCTCATAAAACGTTCGCTTGGAGACGCCCGCTTCGCGCACGATGTCGGCAATGGTGGTGTTGACGTAACCCTTGTCCGTCACGGCTTTGGCCATGCCCTCAAGCAGGCGAAGACGAGGCTCGCTGGGTTCAGACCACGGAACAGCCTCGCCAAGAGAACGAAGGTCTGCCGGGGTGGGGGTGTCGTTCATGAAGCGCATTCAAAAAAAATTGGTACTTGACAGTACCACAATCCTGTTGCATCATTCAACCCAACTGGTACGAAGCAGTACCAAACCCAAATTCACTCCATTGGCCCACCCGACCCACGCACTCATGACTCTCGCCCGCTTGCCACTTCCCTTTGCTGCCTTCAGCCTGCTGGCTGCGCTGTCGCTCAGCGCGGTGGCGCAGCCCATGACATTTGAGACGGCCTGGCAGCGTCTGCAAACCGACTCCGACAAACTCGCCGCCGCCGACGCGGCCGTGCAGAGCAAGGTGTTGCAGGTGCAGGGCCTGCAAGGTCTGGGTGGACCCACTGTGAGCGTCTCGGCCAATGTATTTGCCTACAACGCCACGCTATCGGTGAATCTGGACAGCGTGAACCAGCGCATCAGCCAGTTGGAGCAGCAGTTGCCCATTCCGCTGCAAAGCCTGCCCATTCCCCTGTCCGTGCCTCAGTTGCCGTCCACCTACAGTTACAACCGCCAATCCACGGCCAGCAGCGCGTCTGTGTCTGCCGTCTGGCCCATTTATGTGGGCGGCGCCACCGACGCGGCGCGCCACTTTGCCCAGGCCCAGGTGAGCGAAGCGCAGGCCGACGCCGCCCAAACCACCCACGAGTTGGCGACGCTGTTGGTGCAACGTTATTACGGCGCGCAATTGGCCCAGCAAGCGGCCCGGCTGCGCCAGGCCGCGCTGGATGACATCGTGCAACACGACGCGGCCGTCGGAAAAATGCTCGCGGCGGGCGTCGTCTCTCGCATGGAACAGTTGCAAACCAAAGTGGCGCTGGAAGACGCCCGGCGCAATGCACTCAAGGCCCATGACGACGCGGAATTGGCCGCCACGGCCCTGGCTCGCACCGTCAAGTCCCAAGCCCCGGTCACCGCCATCAGCCCGCTGTTTGTGCTGACCCAGGGCGTGGAGCCGCTGTCCCATTTTGTAGACTCGTCCCTGCTGCACCACCCTGGCCTGGCCAAGGTCGCCGCGCGCAAAGCCCAGGCCGAGCAACTGCATGAAGGCAGCGAGGCCTTGCGCAAACCGCAGGTCTTTGCCTTTGGACGGCGCGAGCTACAAAGCGGCCCGGCGGACTGGGTGGCTGGGATTGGCGTGCGCTGGACGCTGTTTGACGCCATCGACCGCAACGCGATGGCCGCCTCCTCGCAAAAACGTATTGAGCAAGCCGAGCACACCGACGCCCAGGCGCGCAGCGACATTGCCCTGCTGGTCGAAAAAAATTGGCGCGCTGTGGTTCACAACCAGCGCCAGTTCAGCGCCACCCAACCGGGTACCGAACTGGCCGCCGAGATGCTGCGCCTGCGCACCGTGGCCCTGCGCGAAGGCACAGGCACCGCGCTGGAGTTGATTGACGCTGAAGTTAACCTGGCCAAAGTCGAGACCGAACGCGCCCAGGCCGCCTATGACTACGTGATGGCGCTGGCCCGCTTGCTGGAGAGCTGCGGCCTGTCCGATCAATTCAACACTTATATTGCCCGCGCTGACATTACCCTGCCATGACCATGAAACCAACCCCCAAAATCATCGCCCTGAGCCTGAGTGGCCTGGGCCTCGTCGCCGCGCTGGGTTACGGCGTGTGGCACGCCGCCCAGCCCCAACCCGACTTTTACCAAGGCCAGATGGAGGCGCGCGAAACGGATATTGCACCCAAAGTGCCGGGCCGTATTGGCGAGATTCTGGTGAAGGAAGGGGACCACATTGAGGTGGGTACCTTGTTGATGCGCATGGACAGCCCTGAAGTGCGGGCCAAGCTGGCCCAAGCCACGGCCGCCCACGAAGCCGCGCAGGCCGTGGCCAGCAAAGCCGAACACGGCGCACGCGCCCAAGAGATCCATATGGCCAAGATGAACTGGCAACGCGCACAAACAGCCGCTGAACTGGCGGCCATTTCGCTCAAACGGGTTGATGGCCTGGCCAAAGAAGGGCTGATTGCCATGCAAAAGCGCGACGAAGCCGAGGCCAACTTCAGGGCCGCCCGCGACGGTGCCTCGGCCGCCCAGGCCCAGTACGACATGGCTCGCGCCGGGGCCCGCCCGGAGGACCAGGCCGCGGCCAACGCGCAGGTGCGCCAAGTAGCGGGTGTAGTGGCGGAAGTGCAGGCCGCACAAGCCGAGACCCAACTCCAAAGCCCGGTGGCTGGTGAAGTGGCCAAAGTGCTGGCCAAGGTGGGTGAACTCTCGCCCCAGGGGGTGGCCGTGGTCAGCGTGGTGGACCTGCAAGACCAGTGGGTGGTGCTAAACGTGCGCGAAGACAAGCTTCATCGCTTTGCCGTGGGCAGTGAATTTGACGCCCGCCTGCCTGCACTGAGCCCGTCAACTGAGGTCGGGGCACCCACGGCGCGATTCAAGGTCTTTTTCACTGGCGTACTGCCGGACTTTGCCACCTGGCGCGCCACCCGCTCCGGTCAGGGCTTTGACGCGCGCACGTTTGAGGTGCGGGCCCGCCCCCTCACCCCGATTGCCGGTGCCCGCCCAGGCATGTCGGTGCTGGTGAACTAAGCGGGCCGGCGGTGCTTCACTTGATGACGTCCGCCAGCGCCAGTGCGCGCCGGGAATGGCAGCGCCTGCGCGCCAGCCCGTGGGACCTGGCCATGATTACCTGGGTGCCCGCGCTGGGCGTGGGCCTCCTGTGGTGGATCTTTTCGGCCGGACTGCCGCCACAACTACCGATTGGCGTGCTGGACCAAGACCACTCGGTGCTGTCGCGCCAGTTAGTACGGTTTCTGCAGGCCAGCCCGGGCCTGCAAGTGGCGCAACACCCCCTGGATGCGGGCGAAGCCGAACGCAGCCTGCGCCGGGGCGACGTGTACGCCGTGGTCAGCATCCCCCGCGAGTTTTCACAAACCCTAAAACACGGGCAAACCGCGCAGGTAACGCTGCTGCACAACGCCCAGTTTGGCACCCACTCGGGCCTGATCCAGCGCGATGTGCGCACCGTGGTGGGCACCCTGTCGGCCGGCATTGAGATGGCAAGCCGCAACAAACGCGGCGAGTCAGCCCACGCGGTACAGGTCGCCATGGAGCCCGTGCGCGCCAGCACCGTCACCCTGTTCAACACCGCCCTCAATTACGAGCAATTTCTGGCGGCAGCCCTGATTCCGGCCCTGCTGCATATTTTGGCCATGACAGCGGGGGCCTGGGCCGTGGGGCGCGAACTGCGTGAGCGCACGCTGGCGCAGTGGCTACAGCCCACATCAAGCACCCCAGAAGTGCTGGCCGCGCTGCTGGGCAAACTGCTTTGGCCGCTGCTCACTTTAAGCAGCGTCGGTACGCTGGCCCTGCTGTGGCTCACCCATGGTCGCGGCTGGCAGCCTGCCGGCTCCCTGGCTTGGGTGGTATTGGCGCTGTGGGTGTTCATGGCTCTGTCGCTGGCAATGGGCACTCTGGCCTCGGCGGTGACGCGCTCACTGCGTACCGCCCTCTCTGTCACCGGCTTTGTGACCGCACCGGCTTTTGCCTTCAGCGGCGTCGGCTTTCCCTTGGTGGCCATGCCGATGCTGGCACAAGCCTGGGCCTATTCCTTGCCCTATACCCACTACGTGCGGGTTCAGATTGAGCAACTGCAAATGGGGGCGCCCCTTCGCTATTCGACCGGCGCCGTCGCGGGCTTGGGCCTGGCCTGCGTTGTGAGCCTGGCGGCGAGCGCCTGGGCGCTGCAACGCGCCGCACAAGCACCGGCATCTTGGGGACAACGATGATGAATCACCGCACGGCCGATTTCCACCAGGCCTGGGCGAGCACCCTGGCCGCCATCCTGCGTGACAACGGAGTGCTTCTGCTTTTGCTGGGCGCCCCCTTGCTGTATGCCTTCTTTTACCCCTGGCCGTACACCCGGCAAGCGGTCACCCAGATTCCGGTGATGGTGGTTGATCAGGATCAGTCCAGCTTGTCGCGCCAAATCACCCGCCTGGCCAGCGCCAGCCCCCGGCTGGCGCTGGTGGGCGTCACCCCCAGCGAGGCCGAGGCGAAGGAGGCGCTGTGGCGGGGTGACATTGAGGGCTACGCCCTGCTGCCTGCCAACCTGAAACGCCATGTGTTGCGCGGCGAAGCCGCGGTAGTGACCATTGAGGGCGATGGTGCCTACGCCCTGCTGAACAAAGCCGTGCTTTATGGTTTCTCGGAAGCCGTCGGCACGGTGTCTGCCGGGGTGGAGATCAAAAAACTGCAAGCGGCGGGGCAGAGCGCGGCACAGGCGCGTGCCTCGCGCCAGCCCGTCACCACCCAGTTGGTGGCGCTCTTTAACCCCACCGAGGGCTATGGCAGCTATGTGGTTCCCGCCGTGGCGGTGTTGATTCTTCAGCAAACACTGCTGATGGGGGCCGCCATGCTGATGGGTACGCTGGTGGAAGCAGGCCTGCATCGCACCGGCGTGGCGGGCTGGTTGGGGCGCATTCTGGCGGTGTCGTGTTTTGGCTGGCTCAGTGGCTTGTTCTATTTCGGCTGGATGCTGGTGATGCAGGACTACCCGCGCGGGGCCAACCTCTGGGGCGTGCTGTTGCTGCTGGCCGTGTACGTGCCCACGGTCAGCACGCTGGGTTTGTTGCTGGGGGCCTGGTTCAAGGACCGCGAGCGCGCCATGCAAGTACTGCTGTTCAGCGCCCTGCCCCTGGTGTTTTTGTCGGGCTTCTCGTGGCCAGTGCAAGCCTTGCCCACCGCCCTGCAGTGGCTGCGCTGGCTGTTTCCGAGCACGTCAGGCATTCAGGCAGCCCTGCACCTCAACCAGATGGGCGCCTCGCTGGCCGACGTATCGGTTTATTTGTACGCGCTGCTTGCTCTGGGCCTGGCGAGTGGGTTCATTCTGGTGGCCAGCACCCGCGAGCGTGAGGCGTGACATCACACCGCCAGCACCGATTTGGTGAGATTTTCACTATATTTTTGATAGCTATCCGTGCTTATCAATAAAGCCCTACAGGCCATTTTCGCTACAAAACACAACCCCGCGCACCACCGAAGGCGGCGATGGACTAGGGTCCAGCTGGCGGGGTCGTCAAAATTTTTGATCCCGGTCAATTGACACCACGCGCCGGCGAATGAAAATGCAAGGGACACCCCCTCAACTCACTGGTTTCAACGTGCTCCCATTCAAACCCATTCTTGCCGCCAGCCTCCTGTCACTGCTTTTGGGCGGATGCTCGTCCTTGTTGCCCAGCGCCAAAAGCGAATCGTCACCGTTTGAAACCTTTGAGCAGGCCCGCCAGACCATTGAAGATCTGGTTCCCATGCAAAGCGACGCTGCGGCTTTGAAAAAGCTGGGCATTGCCCCGCCAGCACTACCCCAACACCGTCATCCTGACCCATGCCGACATCGTGCGCCGCTTTGTGCCCAGCGCGCTGATACAGCGCCAAGATCTGGACGCCGGGGTGGTGGCCTGCCTGGAGGCGCGGGATGCCTGTCGCGGCTGGGAGATCACGGCGGCCCGCATTGCCAAAAACCGCACGGGCAATTTTTTCGCCGATTTCACCAACTTTTCTCGGCGCCAGGAAACCACGGGCTGGCGCTTCACTGGCTTGATTTTGCTGGTGGACGACATGGTGGTGTACCGCAGCTGGGGCGGTCAGCCCCGCATCAACGAGGTGGAAATCACCAACAACCCGCTCGGGCCGTTTCAGGACATGGGCCCGGCCGTGTTGACGCGGTGACGCTTACAGCATCACGTCAACGTCGGCCTGTGAACTCCACTCCAGCGGGTCTTCACCAAACACCATGTCGCGGTCCAGCGCCAAGGCCAGCGCGACCCGGTCCGGAAAATGATCAATCAGGCGCTGCTCGTCCAACCGGTCCTCATGGGCGCGCGAGCGCCAGACGGCCAGGTGCAGCAGGCCCGCCAAGGGTTCGCACACGTCGTTGTCAAACGGCGCGTCCTGGTGTTCCAGCGCGTCCACGATGGGCAGCGGAAACTGCCACTCCCTGGCAAAACCTGCGCCCACTTGGGCAAAGCTGTAGCCGAGCAATTTGCGCTCCGCCGAGGCGCGCTTCAGCCCCAGCGGGGGCGCGGTGGCGTCCATGGCCGTCATCTCCGCCGGCAACGCCAAACGCATGACCAGTTCGCCGGTGGCGTGAATCAAACCGGCGGTGAAGGCCGCGGCCTGGTTTTGCCGGGCCAACCCGGCCAGCGAGCGGGACAAGCGGGCCACGTTCAGGCTGTAGCGCCAGAAGGCATTCATGTCCATGCCCTGAATGCCCTTGAAGGCGCCGGCCACCGCCGCCGCTGTGGCCAGCGAGTGAACCTGGCGCAGACCCAACAGCGCCAAGGCTTCAGACACGCTGCTGATCTTGTTGGCCAATTGAAACTGGGCCGAATTGGCCAAGCGCAGCAAGCGGGTGGTGAGCACCGGGTCGGTGTTGATCATTTGCGTGATTTTTCGCAAATCAGGCTCTTCCTGGCCCAATTCGTTGAGCAGCAAGGCAATCACCTTCGGGATGCTGGGCAAGTGCCCGCTGGATGCGAGCAATTCTTCAAGTTTCATTGGTGGCGCCCCTGTTCTTCAATCTGAAAACCGGTGGTCATTATGGGCCACCTGACCGTCGACAAAACGTGCCAAAATCAGAAATCACCCCCGGACACAGGCACCCCTTCCATGACTGAACGTCACCCTCCCCGCGTTGTGCCACTGGTTGACCAGCGATCCAGCGCACTGACGACGCCCGCCGCGGCTTTTTCGGCCGAGACTCGGCTGACGGCCAACGGCCTGTTGGCCGACACCCGCCAACGCGCCCTGCGGGATTTGCGCATCAGCGTGACAGACCGCTGCAACTTTCGCTGCAACTACTGCATGCCGAAGGAAATCTTCGACAAAGACTACGCCTACCTGCCGCATTCGGCCCTGTTGTCGTTTGAGGAAATCACCCGCATGGCGCGGGTGTTTGTGGCCCACGGCGTGCAAAAGATTCGCCTCACGGGCGGCGAGCCGCTCTTGCGCAAAAACATCGAGGCCTTGATTGAACAGCTCTCAGCCCTGCGCACCCTGGACGGCCAGCCGCTGGACCTGACGCTGACCACCAACGGCTCTTTGCTGGCCCGCAAAGCGCGTGCCCTGAAGGCCGCCGGACTGCAACGCGTGACGGTCAGCCTGGACGGGCTGGACGACGCAGTGTTTCGCAGCATGAATGATGTGGACTTTCCGGTGGCCGACGTGCTGGCCGGCATTGAGGCCGCGCAGGCCGCCGGCCTGGGGCCGATCAAGATCAATATGGTGGTCAAACGCGGCACCAACGAGCATGAAATTTTGCCCATGGCCCGGCGCTTCAAGGGCACGGGCATTGTGCTGCGCTTTATTGAGTACATGGACGTGGGCGCCACCAACGGCTGGCGCATGAACGAGGTCATGCCCTCTGCAGAGGTGGTGCAGCTGATTCACGCCGAGCTGCCTTTGGTGCAGCTCGACCCGTCCAACCTGGGCGAAACCGCCGAACGCTGGGGCTATGCCGACGCCTCGGGCCAGCACGACAAGGCCGCCGGTGAGATTGGCGTCATCAGCAGCGTCACGCAAGCGTTTTGCGGCGACTGCAACCGCGCCCGCCTGTCCACCGAGGGCAAGCTGTTTTTGTGCCTGTTTGCGTCACAGGGTTACGACTTGCGCGCGCTGGTGCGCAACAACCCGTCGGACGCGGACCTGACCTCGGCGGTGGCGCACATCTGGCAGGGCCGCACCGACAGTTATTCCGAACTAAGAAGCGCCATGGCCCCCGACACCGGACTCGGCCAGCGGCGCGTTGAAATGAGTTACATAGGAGGCTGATTTGATCAACCCAATCGACATTACCGGCCTGATTTTGGCTGGCGGACGCGGCTCCCGCATGGGCGGTGTGGACAAAGGACTGCAAAACTTCAACGGCATGCCGCTGGCGCTGCACACACTCACCCGGCTGCAAATGGGCGGCGGCGTGGGCACCATTTTGATCAACGCCAACCGCAACCTCTCGGCTTACGAGTCGTTTGGCGCCGACGTGTGGCCCGATGGCTTGGCGGATTACGCCGGCCCGTTGGCCGGTTTCCTGACCGGCCTGGAGCGTTGCGAAACGCCTTATTTGGTGACCGTGCCCTGCGACACCCCGCTGCTGCCGCTGGACTTGGTGCCCCGCCTGGCGCAGGCGCTGGACGAGCAAGACGCCGACATTGCCATGGTCGGCGCGCCCGAGACCGATCAAGAACGGCCAGAGCAAAGTGCGCCCACAACCCGTGTTTTGCATGATGCGCGTGGGCCTGCTGGAGAGCCTGGTGCGCTTCACCCAAGACGGCGGGCGCAAGATTGACGCCTGGACCGCGCTGCACAAAACCGTCATCGTGCCGTTTGACACCCCCGCCGATGACCCGCAGGCCTTTGCCAACGCCAACACCCTGGCCGATTTGCGGCAACTGGAAACCCCCACCGTATGAAAACCATTGACGACATCGCCGCTGAACTGGCCGGCTACGACCCGCAGGCCCTGAACGTCAGCACGGTCAACACTTTTCTGACCCAGCTGGTTGAACCCATCACCGAGCAGGAAGAAGTGGGTATTTTTGAAGCGCTGGGCCGGGTGCTGGCCAGCGACGTGATCTCGCCCATCAGCGTGCCACCGCACGACAACTCGGCCATGGACGGCTATGCGTTTGATGGCGCGCAATTGTCTGCCACGCAACCGCTGGTCTTGCAGGTGGTGGGCACCGCCTTGGCCGGCAAAGCCTGGCACGGCACGGTTAACGCGGGTGACTGCGTCAAGATCATGACCGGCGCCATCATGCCCGCCGGCCTGGACACCGTGGTGCCGCAGGAATTTGTGACCGAAGGGCAAACCGACATTGGCAAGGGCTGCGTCACCCTGCCCGCGGGCTTGCTGCGCACCGGCGACAACCGCCGCAAGCTGGGTGAAGACCTGATGGAGGGCCAGCCCGCACTACAAAAAGGAGAGCTGCTCACGCCCGCTGCACTAGGGCTAGTGGCCAGTTTGGGCATTGAAAAGCTCACCGTGCTGCGCAAGCTTGCGGGTGGCCTACTTCTCGACCGGCAACGAAATACTGAGCTTGGGCGAGGCGCCACGCGAGGGCGCCGTGTTTGACAGCAACCGCTACACCGTGTTCGGTCTGCTCACCCGCATGGGCTGCGAGGTGATTGACCTGGGCGTGATCCCCGACGAGCCCGACGCGCTGGAGGCCGCCTTTGTGCGCGCCGCCGAGCAGTCCGATGCGATCATCACCAGCGGCGGCGTGAGCGTGGGTGAGGCGGACTACACCAAGGCCATGATGAAAAAGCTGGGCGACGTGGCCTTTTGGAAGATCGCCATGCGCCCCGGCCGCCCCATGGCGGTGGGCCAGATTTTCAGAGAGAAATTGGCCTCTAGCGCTTATGCATCCAGCGAAGCCAACTACGCAATTGATAGCACCTTGAGCAACACCGGCAAAGCCATTTTGTTTGGCTTGCCGGGCAACCCGGTGGCGGTCATGGTCACCTTTCTGGCCTTTGTTCGCCCCGCCTTGCTGCAGATGATGGGCGCCAAGGCAGAACCCCTGCCTTTGCTGAAAGGCCCGCAGCCTGGAGCCCATTCGCAAGAAGCCCGGCCGCACCGAGTACCAGCGCGGCTGCGTCAGCACGGCGGCGCATGGCGCGCTGTGGGTCAAAACCACCGGCAGCCAGGGCTCGGGCGTGCTCAGTTCCATGGTGCAGGCCAATGGCCTGATCGTGCTGCACCACGACCAGGGCAACGTCGCCCCCGGCGACGAGGTGGATGTGATGATGTTCAACGGGGTAATCTAGGCCGCAAGAAGGCTGCCATGGGTGCTACGACACCCATGGCGAAACCAGCAGCGGAGCTTATTTTTGGGGCACGCAGCGCAATGGGGTTCTCGCTGGCGTTAGGGACTCCACCAAGCGCAAAAATGACACTGGCGTGGTAGATTGGGCCGTCCATGCTCTGACCGTCCCATGGGGTCGGCGGCGAGCCCCTCACAACCTGGGCCCCCATTGAGAAAACCAACCGTGTGTATCAACGACGCCGTAAGAGGGCTGCTGGTTTTACTGGCGGCTTGGCTGATCGCGTTCGGTGTGTACGCGCAGAGCGTGGTGTCCGATACTTTTCCAGGCTTCACACTCACACGCGTCGGGCCTGAGCGAATTGAAGTCTCCACACACATGGGGGTGCTGATCGACCCTGACGGGGCTTTGACGCTGGATCAGGTCATGCACGCACAAGGCCGTTGGAAAGCCATCACCCGCAGTGCCCCGAATTTTGGATTCACCAGCGACACCCATTGGTTTCGCTTCCAAGTCGACAACACCACCGACCATCAGGTGGACCGCCTCATTGAGCTGCCCATTACTTTTCTTGATGACGTGCGGTTCTACCATTTGGTGGACGGCCAAATAAAGACCACGTATGCCTTGGGTGACGCCCAGCCGTTCGCGCTTCGCCCGGTGCGCCACCCCCACTTTGTCATGCCCGTGGCTCTGTCGCCGGGAAGTAACCAGATTTACCTGCGACTGGCGTCCACCGGCACCATTGAAGCCACACTCAGAATATGGGAGCCACTGGCATTTCACGTCGCCAGTCAGGAAGAAAGCCTGCTGCAAGGGGCGTTCGCCGGTGTACTGCTGATCATGGTGGTTTACAACCTGTTTTTGTTTTTCTCGATCCGTGACCTGAGCTACATCTATTTCATCGGCTTCACCGCCAGCTACCTCTTGTTTCACCTGACGCTGTCTGGCTATGCGTTTGCCTACCTGTGGCCAAACGCCACCCACTGGAACAACTTCGCCATCGCCACATTTATGGCCAGCACGGCATTTTTCACCTGTCTGTTTGCCAGCAGCTTTCTGAAGCTGCGCCAGAGCTCACCCGGCACCCGCCGTTTTTTGAATCTGATGGCGCTGGCATGTGCCGTGTTGTTCGTGGCGACCTTCTTTCTACCCTACCATCTGACCGTGCGTATCGGCGCTGGCATCGTGTTCCCGGTCGCGTTGACCGCCCTGACCCTGGGGTATTGGCGGTGGTGGCGGGGTGCGAAATATGCCCGCTACTACTGCCTGGCATGGACGGCCATGTTGCTGGGTCTAGGTGTCTTGAGTGCAGAGAAATTTGGCCTGCTATCCACTTCATTCTGGACGATCAACGCGCCCCAAATTGGCATCCTGCTATTGGTCGTTCTGCTTTCGCTCACCTTGGCGGACCGCATCAACTCCGACCGTTCCTTGCGCCTGGAGGCCCAGGCCGAAGCACTGGACAGTGAGCGCGCAGCCCGCGCCGCCCAAACGGCACTGATCGCGGCCCAGGAACAGGCCAACGCCAACCTGGAAAAACGTGTGCAGGCCCGCACCATTGACCTGAACCAGACGCTGGAAAAACTACAAATTGCCAATAACCGCTTGCAACACCTGTCCACCACGGACGGGCTCACCCAAATCAGTAACCGGGCATTTTTTGACCAATCCTTGCAAACCGAGCACCGGCGGGCAACCCGCCTTGGCACCTCACTGTCCGTGATTTTGTTTGACATTGATCATTTCAAAAACGTGAACGACACCTACGGCCACCCCGCCGGTGACGAATGCCTGCGTTCCATTGGTGAGGTGCTGCGCGCCAAATCGCTTCGCGGGGAAGACGTGGTGGCCCGCTATGGCGGGGAGGAGTTTGTTCTGCTGCTGGTGAACGCCAGTTTGTCGAACTCCCTTGCGGTGGCGGAAGAACTTCGCACGGCCATTGAAAACCTGAGTCTGGACGTTGAGGGCCAAACCATCCGCTTCACGGCCAGTTTTGGCGTGGCCATTGACTCGCCCACAGGCAACGCCAACGCTCAGGACCTGGTCAATGACGCCGACAAGGCGCTCTACCGGGCCAAGAGTGAGGGGCGCAATTGCGTTCGCGTGGCCAACACCTAGCCAGCGGTGGCCGAAGTCGATTCACCAGGCAGGTAGCGGTGCGCCCAAGCGGCGATCATGGCCGCAGCAAAACCGGCGTCATTCGGGTTGTTCAACAGATGATCGGCTCCGTCCAGTGAGATGAAGGACTTGGGGTGCAAGGCCGTCTCAAAAATCCGGCGGGCGTTGTCCACGGACACCACGGCGTCTTCCGGGGCGTGCAACACCATCAAGGGGCGACGCAACTGGCGAATACGCTCAGCCTGAGGCTGGCCCGTCAAGTCGGCAATGAATTCCCGTTTGATTTTGAAGGGCCGCCCGGCCAGTTGCACGGTGGCTTCGCCGTGCGCATCAATCACGTTCAAACCCTCCCCAAACTGGTGGGTCACATGGGCCGGGTCAAACGGGGTTCCCAGCGTGGCAACGGCCCGGCAATCAGGCACCTGGCTGGCGGCGGCCAGCACGGCTGCGCCTCCCAGCGAGTGGCCCATCAACAGCGCGGGGACGCCGTGGGTTTGGCGCAACCAGTCGGCTGCCGCCACAAAATCGCCCACATTGGAGCTGAAGTGGGTGTTGGCAAAATCACCGCCGCTGCCGCCCAACCCGGTGAAGTCAAAGCGCAGCACGCCATAACCGGCGTCGGCCAGCGCGCGGGCAATGTAGGCCGCAGCCTTGGAGTCTTTGGAGCAGGTAAAGCAGTGTGCAAAAACCGCCCAGGCGCGGGGTGCGTGGTCGGGGGTATCGAGCCGCCCGGCAAGCAGCTCGCCCTGGCTTCCGGGGAATTCAACACGTTGACTGGGCATGGTTGTCCTTCGCAATCGCCCCGCCAGGGTTGGCAGGGCACTAGAAGCAGTCGCACCGGAGCCTGTTTGCTTACACCTGCTTCAACTTCAAGCGCAAGTCACTATCAAAATAATAGCTGTCTCCGCATACATTACAGGGCGCTAGAGGCCTAAATGCCTGACAACCCCTTCACCAGCCGCTTTGCCACTGGCAAAACAGGCCGTCAGCAGGTAACCGCCAGTGGGCGCTTCCCAATCCAGCATTTCGCCAGCGCAAAACACGCCCGGCAATTGCTCCAGCATGAGGTTTTTGTCGGTCACTTCAAACAACACACCGCCCGCAGTGCTAATGGCCTCGTCCATGGGGCGAGCCGCCACGAGTTGAATCGGCAGGGACTTGATGGCAGCAGCCAGTTGCGCGGGGTCGTTGATCTGGGTTTTGCTCAACAACTCGTGCAGGATGGCCATCTTGATGCCTTCCAGGTGCAGGCGGCTTTTCAGGTGGCTGGACAGCGAACGGGTGCCGCGCGGGTGGCGCACCTCGGCCAACACGCGCTCCGGCGAAAAGTCGGGCAGCAAGTCCAGGTGGAACGTGGCGTGGCCTTGGGCGATGATCTCGTCACGCAACAAGTTGGACGCGGCGTAAATCAGGCTGCCTTCCACACCGGTGGCGGTGGCCACAAACTCGCCCTTGCGCTGAAAGGTTTGGCCTTTGGACGTGGTCACTTGAATGGCCACTGACTTGAAGGGCTGGCCCGCAAAACGGGTGGTGAAATGCTCGCTCCAGCCGCGCGGCAGCGAGGCGGGCACGGCTTGCACGGGCAGCGCGTCGCCCTCTGGCGCGGGGGGCAACACCACGGCGTCAAAGCCACAGTTGCTGGGCAACAGGGGCGCCACGGACACGCCAGCGGCTTGCAACCACGGCACCCAGGCGCCGTTGGAACCCAAACGCGCCCAACTGCCGCCGCCCAAGGCCAGCACCACGGCATCTGCCTCGACTTGAACCGGGCCTTGAGGGCTGTCGAAATTCAGGGTGGTGGCCGACACGCCGCCAGACGCGTTGTTGGCCCAACCGGTCCAGCGGTGGCGCATGTGGAACTGCACACCCGTGCCCGTGGCGGGGTGGCGCAAGCGGTGCAACCAGGCCCGCAGCAAGGGGGCCGCCTTCATGTCGGCCGGAAACACCCGCCCGGAACTGCCCACAAAGGTTTCTATGCCCAGGCCTTGCGCCCAGACGCGAACCTGCGCGTTGTCAAAACCATTGAGCAAGGTCTCCACCTGCTGGCGCCGGTCGCCGTAGCGCGAGGCAAAAATGTCGGCCGGCTCGGAATGCGTCAGGTTCAGCCCGCCTTTGCCGGCCAGCAGAAACTTGCGCCCCACCGACGGCATGGCGTCATACACATGCACCTCAAGCCCGGCTGCCAACAACACATCGGCGGCCATCAAACCCGAGGGACCACCACCAACAACGATTACTTTTTTCATATCTTCTTTACTCACAACTTGCTTCACTCAAACCGGTTCACACAATTCTTCACAGCCGTTCAAAGCGCCTGGACTTCCACCAAGGCGCCCTGTCCGGTTAAAAACGCGGCTTTCACCACGTCGTCGGGGTAAATGGCCTGCACGGCCGCCTGGTAGCCTCGCAACTGGGCCATCAATTCAGGCTTGTCCTGCGGGGAGTGGGCGGACTTGTAGTCCAGCACCCACCAGTGGCCGCTGTGCCCGGCGTCTCGGCGCTGCACCAAACGGTCCAGCCGAAACGAGGCGCCGTTGCACATCAGCTCCACCTCGTTGCCCTGCCAGCCCAGCACCGCCGGGTCCCAGGCCCAGGCGCCCTCGCCTTGCAAAATACGCTGCGCCATGGCCAGCGCTTGGGCGCCCTGCTCGGGCGTCAGCCCAAACTCACGCACCACGGCGTGGGTGGCGGCTTCGCCCATCACGCCCCACTCCAGCAAACGGTGCATGGCTTTGCCCAAGCGGGCGAGGTCCGAGTCGTCGTCGGCTTCGTCCTCGTCCGCACCGGTTGCTTCATTTTTTGTAGCGGATTGCGCATATTTTACGGGCGCTGGCGGCAGTTCTTTCAATGAGAAGCTACTTCCGCCCGGCAGGCCGCTGCCCACGGCGCCGTCTGGGCCACTGTCCAACTCCACCTCGGTCGCCAAATCGGTGAGCCTGGCCCACCAGCTGCGACCGGGGTCGCGGTAGGGTTCGATGCTGGACAGGGCCAGCGTGTGGCGGGCGCGGGTGAGGGCCACGTACAAGGCGTTGAGCTCTTCGCGCTGGCGCTCCAGCCGCTCGGCATCCAGCGTGGCCACGGCACACGCCGGGGGCTGTGTCTCGCTGGCCAGAAACACCAGCTTGTTCGGAAATTCAGACTCGCCCGGCCAGTCAATCAGCACGCCCATGGTGTCGGCGCTGCGCTCGGGGGTGTTGGTGTCCAGCAGCAGCACGGTGTGGGCTTCCAGCCCCTTGGCGCCGTGAATGGTCAGCAGGCGAACGGCCGCCGCGTTGACGGTGGCCGGCGCCAGCACGGTGCCGCTTTTGAGCGCCCGCACAAAGGCATACGGCGTGGCGTAGCGCCCGCCGCCCATTTGCAGGGCCACGCCCAACAAGGCACGCAGGTTGGCCAGCACGGCGTCGCGCTGGGTGGTGGGGGCGGCCACGGCAAAGCGGGCCAGCACGTCGCCGTCGGTGTAAATGGTTTGCAGGGCGTCGTGCGGGGGCAGCGTGTCCAGCGCCTTCTTCCAACGCATCAAAACAGGCGCTACCGCCCGTCCATCCTGCGTGGTTAGCTCTGATTGTTGTAGCAACTCAAACCAGCTCAAATCATCCGCCTGCTTGGCCAAGGCCAGCTGCACCAGCGCCTCGTCACCCATGCCAAAGAAGGGCGACTTGAGCACACGCGCCAAAGACAGGTCGTGCTGGGGCGACACCAGCACGTCCAGCAAGGCCACCACGTCTTGCACCTCGCAGCAGTCAATGAGCCGGGTTTTCTCGCCAATCTGGGCGGCAATCTGGCGCTTGCGCAACTCGTCTTGCAGCGGCATGAGGCCGGCGCGTTTGCGCGACAGCACCATCACATCGGACGGTTGCTTGCCGGTGCGGGCCAGCTCAGACGCAATCCAATGCGCGACTTGGCGGGCTTCCAGCGTGCGCAGGGTTTCCTCGGGCAGTTCACGCGGGGTGGTCAGGCTGTCGCGCCACTCGGTGGCTTCGTCCTGATCGCCCTCGCCTCGCGCTGGGCGGGCAATGGGGGGCAGCTTGCAGACATAGCCCGGCGCGGTGGCGCTGGTGGTGTGGGGGCGAAAGCCCTCGTAAGAATCATCCTGCGAAGCCTGGCCCATGGCCGTGTTCACGGTGGCGATGACGCCGGTGGCGTTGCGCCGGGTGTGGTCGCAACTCAGCAAGTCGCCGCCCAGCCCTTCTTGCACAAAGGCCTTGGCGGCCCGAAACACCTGCGGCTCGGCGCGGCGAAAGCGGTAAATGCTTTGCTTGGGGTCGCCCACAATGAACACGCTGGGCGCCGTGCTGGCCCCGGCGTAACCACTGAGCCAGGACCGCAAGGCCTGCCATTGCAGCGGGTTGGTGTCTTGAAACTCGTCAATCAGCAGGTGTTTGATGCGGGCGTCCAGCTTTTCTTGCACCCAACCGGCCAGCAGCGGGTCGCTCAGCATGACCAGCGCAGCACGCTCGACGTCGTTCATGTCGACCCAGCCCTGCTCGACTTTCAGCGCGCCGTATTCTTTGATCAACGCGCGGCTGAGGCGGGTCATGCGCTGCTGGTAGAGCCAGGCGGCGTGCTGCTGGCGGGCCTTCACCACCCGCTCAATCATGTCTTGGGCGTCCCGCACCAATTCAATGCCGGCGATTTTTTCACCAAACTTGCGCGGCGTGCCGGTGGCGGTCAACAGGGCGGCAAAGACGCCGGGCAGGTCACCTGCCGTCAAGGCCATTTCCAGCTCCACGCCTTTGGCCGCAAAGGTTTTGGCACTGGCGCCGCCCAAGGCCTTGGCCGCTGACAGCAGGGCTTGGTGGCGGGCCGGGTGGGCGAACAGGTAGTCCTCGGGCGCATCCAGGCCGTCAAACTCTGGAAACTGCTGGGCGAAGTGCGTGACCGACTGATCCACCACGCCTTGCGCGTCGGCCAGGGTGAATTCGGTGCGCTTGTCCAGCGCGGTTTGCAGGGCTTTTTCGGCCTGCGACCGGCCGTAGTCGTACACCACCGATTCAAAGTCGGCCTTGAGCGCAGCGTCATCCACCAGCACCGCGTAAAAGCGCCGCCACACCAGCGCCTTGGGCTGGGAGTCGTCTTCCAGCAACTCGTAGTTGGCGGGCAAGTCCATGCGCTGCAACACCGCCAGCGGCGCGCTGCGCAGCAAGGACGCAAACCAGCTGTGAAAGGTGCGCACCTGCACCTGTCGCCCACTGGCCAAAATGCCTTGGTATAAATTGGATAGCTGCTCAGGCAGCCTGGACGGGGGCTGCAGGTCGTTTTGAATCACAACACCCCGGTCACGCAAGGCGGTGAGCAAGGTGTCATGGTCGGCCTGGGCAAACTCTGCCAGCCAGCCGTAGAGCCGCTCGCGCATCTCGCTGGCGGCCCGCTTGGTGAAGGTGATGGCCAAAATTTCATGCGGTTGCACGCGCAATTGGCCGTCAGCGGCCACGCCATCGAGCAGCGCCCGAACGATGCGAGACACCAGCATCCAGGTCTTGCCCGCGCCCGCGCAGGCCTCCACGGCCACGCTGCGCCGGGGGTCGCAGGCAATTTTGTAAAAAGCATCGGCACTGACCAATTGGCCGTTGTGCTCGTAAGCGGCTTGCGCTTCTGGGTGTGACATCTTCAGTAACCTAAAACAGACAGAGAGACAGCAGCGCCGTCATCGCCACAGCTCACGCCGTGGCTTCCCAAAAATCTTTGCGACACAGCCCACGGGCCGCGCAGTACTCGCAGGCTTTGCCTTCGCCCAACGCGGGCATGGGCGCCCCAGCGCGGATGCGCGCCATGTCGGTGGAGATGCCTTCGATCAGGTGATCCCGCAACTCGACAATATCCACCTGCGAAATCGTCTTGGTGCCGTCTTTTTCACCCACGTTGACATAGGCGGCGGCCAGTTGGTCGTCGGGCAGGAGCGCGGCGTAAAACGCGAGTTGGGTGTCCTCCAGCGCGGTCTTGACGCGCTGCAAGGTGGTGCCCCGGTTCTCGGTTTTGTAGTCCATCACCCAGGCGTGGCCGTCGGCCATGGCGTCCACGCGGTCGATCTTGCCGACCAGCGTCAACGGGCCCAAGGGCAACTCTTTCCATTCCTCGCCGCCCTGGAACACGGCGCCGCTGGCTTCATGCTCGGTCAGCCATTCCAGATAACCCGCGCGCACCCGCGGCCAAGCCGAGGCAAAGGGCAGGAACTCGCTTTGGGACAACCCCATGGTCTTGCTGGCCTCTTCAGCCGCTATATTAATCATAGCTACCCGCGCTTCATTATCGGGCGCGGGAGCCTGATTCAATGCCACATGAAAGTGGTGCAGCACCGCGTGCAACCAGTTGCCAAAGTCCCGCTTGTCAACCTCTTGGTCCAGCTCATCGGTGTCCTGCAGCTTGAGTTGGCGCAGGCCAAAAAAGCGGTAGGGGCAACGCCGCAAGTCTTCATAACTGCTGCTGGACAGCTTCAGCACCGGCAAAGCGGCGCCGCTGGGCGACGGCATGACGCAGGCCTGCGCCGTGAGCGTACGCAGCTCGCAGGGGTCAACGCCCTCCTCGCCCAAGTGCTGCAAGCGCAACTCCTGCACAAAACCGCTGGGCATGACGTGCTCCCCGCCTTCGCTCAAGCGCCACAACACGTCCAGGTGCTCAAACCGCAAGGCGTAGCGCCAGGCAGCGCGGGTGGCCTCGGCCAAGGTTTCGCGCGAGGGCAAGCCCAGCAGGACGCGTTGCGCCGGTGTCCACATGCCGGGTGGCTCGGGCGACGCCGGAAAGCGCACCTCGTCACAACCCGGCAGCACCACCGCCGCCAGCGGCCGCCCCAGCAACTGGCTCATTGGCAAGATGACCACCTGCGCATTGGGCGGGTGGCCCGGCGCAAAACTCTTGTCCTCCAGCGTCTGGCTGACCCAGGAGGTGAACTCGCTCAAACTCAGGCGCTCGTTCACGTCGGCAAATTCCTGCTCAGCGCCGGGGAGCAGACGCAGCACCTCCAGCACCGCCTGGCCCGCCGGGTCGCGGCTCAAACCCAACCATTGACCGGCGTCTTGCAGCACGCTGCGCAAGTCGATCAGCCACTGGGTCAGGGTGCGCTCCGACTGCAAGGCGTCCCGCAACAACTTGATCTGCGGCAGGGTTGAGGCTTTGCTACCAACCGAGCGCCAATCGCGGATGGCGTCGCGGCGCAAGCGGTTTTCCAGTGTGGCCACGGCCTCTGTATTGAAGGCTGAGGCATTTTTGAGCCAGTCCAGCACCACGTCGGTCGAGGCATTCCACACCACGGCGCGCAGCAGGCTCATCAGCGCCGCCGCGGAACGCGTGGTCGACAATTTCCAGCCGGTTTCGTCCCGCAAGGGCACACCCCGCTCGCCCAGCAGCGCACGAACCCGGCGCGTCAGCACCCGGTCTTGCGCCACCAAGCCCACAGGCGTTCGCCCGGCGTTCAGGTGCGCCAGCACACAGGCGGTGGCGCGCTGGGCTTCGTCTTCTGAGTCAGCGGCGGCGTGCAGCGCCAACTGGCCGAACTCTGGCTCAGCCGCGTCAATGCTGGGGTCGAGTGACAAACTGAGCAAGCGATCCCCCAGCACGGTCTTCAGCGCCTGAGCCAAAGGCTCGGCTTGAAATCCTTCCAGCACCACCAACAAATCAGGCTGGGCGCCGAACACCACGTCTGACGCATAACTGGAACTGCTCGCCCACGCCAGCGCAATCCGGGCCGTGGCGGCCTCAAACGCAAACACGGCGGCTTCCTGCCCTTCGGCCAGTTGATCCGCAATCTGCTCGCCCCAGGCGCTGCGCTCGTCCGGCGGCACGGCAGCCGCAACGCGGGCCAGGCTCCAGGCCGCTTCCATGACCCGAGGCGCCAGCACCCGCTGGTGGTCGGACAGCCCGGTGCGGGCCAACAAGCTGCCTGCCGTCAAGGTGTCGCGCGCCAAATCCAGCCGGATATCGTCCGGGCCGGGAAAAAAGCCACCCAAACTGAGGGTCCAGTTCATGGTGGTTTCAAACCGGGGCAGAAAATGAACCGCCGATGGCTGGGTCGAGACCAGCCGAAGCCAGGCGTTTTTGGCCTCTTGCATCAGCTGCGCATACGGCACCAGCACGACGACGCGCGCCGGATGCAATTCCCTTTTGAGCATTTCGGCATGCACCTGGGCCATCACAAAATCCCACGCAGTCGTGGCGTGATGGTTTTTTCCTAATTCAGCCATAGCAAGCTTGTCATTGATGGGTTCTATTGGTTTCTGTCACAATTTCCCCACTTTACCTGTACCGATCACCAACAAGGATTTCCCCATGGCCAGCGAATTAATCAAACATGTGTCCGACGCGTCTTTCGAAGCGGACGTGCTTCAATCCGCCCAGCCCGTGCTGGTGGACTACTGGGCTGAGTGGTGCGGTCCTTGCAAGATGATTGCCCCCATCCTGGACGAAGTGGCCACGGCCTACAACGGCAAGCTGCAAATCGCCAAGATGAATGTCGATGAAAACCGCGACATTCCCGCCAAGTTCGGCATCCGCGGCATTCCCACTTTGATGCTGTTCAAAGATGGCCAACTGGCCGCCACCAAAGTTGGCGCCATGACCAAGTCACAGATGACGGCCTTCGTGGACCAGCACCTGGCCTGAGTCGCCTGGGCGCTGATTCAACCCACTCGCCTTGGCACCGTGCCAGGGCGATTTTTTTCCTGTCATAATTAAGACAGTTCACCGCCTCCCACCCCGAGCCGGTTCGAGTTCCCGGTTAACACCACGAGGTTGAGGCTACAGCCGCCTCACCCCACACTCCCCCCGTATTTCGTTCAACACCCATTTGGGCCATTCCATGCACTTAAACGAACTCAAGGCACTGCACGTGTCCGAAGTCCTCAAGCAAGCTGAAGAGCTTGAGATTGAAAACACCGGCCGCATGCGCAAGCAGGAGCTGATGTTCGCCATCATCAAGAAGCGCGCCCGCACCGGCGAGCAAATCATTGCCGATGGCGTGCTGGAAATTTTGCCCGACGGGTTTGGCTTCTTGCGCAGTCCCGACACCAGCTACACCGCCAGCACCGACGACATCTACATCAGCCCCAGCCAGGTGCGCCGCTTTAACCTGCACACCGGCGACATGATTGAAGGTGAAGTGCGCACGCCCAAAGACGGTGAGCGTTACTTTGCGCTGAACAAGCTGGACAAGGTCAACGGCGACTCGCCTGAGAGCAACAAACACAAGGTCATGTTCGAGAACTTGACGCCGCTGTTTCCCAAGGTGCAAATGCGCCTTGAGCAAGACAACAAGAGCGAAGAGAACATCACCGGCCGCGTCATCGACATCATTGCCCCCATCGGCAAAGGCCAACGCGCCCTGCTGGTTGCGCCGCCAAAAAGCGGCAAGACCGTGATGATGCAGCACATTGCACACGCCATCTCCGCCAACTACCCAGACAGCCACATGATGGTGCTGCTGATTGATGAGCGCCCTGAAGAGGTGACCGAGATGCAACGCACCGTCAAAGGCGAGGTGATTGCCTCGACATTTGACGAACCCGCCGCCCGCCACGTGCACGTGGCCGAGATGGTGATCGAGCGTGCCAAGCGCCTGGTTGAGTTGAAAAAAGACGTGGTGATTTTGCTGGACTCCATCACCCGTTTGGCTCGTGCCTACAACAACGTGGTGCCCTCCTCCGGCAAAGTGTTGACCGGTGGTGTGGACTCCAACGCCTTCAACGCCCCAAGCGTTTTCTGGGTGCAGCCCGCAATGTGGAAGAAGGCGGCTCACTGACCATCATCGCCACGGCCCTGGTTGACACCGGAAGCCGCATGGACGAGGTGATTTTTGAAGAGTTCAAAGGCACCGGCAACAGCGAGATTCACCTGG
>CAWAFG010000013.1:0-14498 GCA_963781205.1 uncultured beta proteobacterium
AATACCCACCGGTGAAGCACATTGCCCAGGCGTCAACCACCGGGCACGGCACCAACATCATTGCGGGCCTGGGCGTGTCCATGCGCTCCACGGCTTGGCCGGTGATTTTTGTGTGCGTGGCCATCTGGACGGCTTTCACCCTGGCGGGCCTGTATGGAATTGCCATTGCGGCAACCTCCATGTTGAGCATGGCCGGCATTGTGGTGGCTTTGGACGCTTATGGCCCCATCACCGACAACGCCGGCGGCATTGCTGAAATGGCCGAAATGCCTGCCAGTGTGCGCGACATCACCGACCCACTGGACGCGGTGGGCAACACCACCAAGGCCGTGACCAAAGGCTATGCCATTGGTTCAGCCGGTTTGGCGGCACTGGTGCTGTTTGCCGACTACACCCACAAACTGGAAGCCTACGGCAAGGTGGTCAGCTTCGACTTGAGCAACCCCATGGTCATCATTGGGCTGTTCATTGGCGGCCTGATTCCCTACCTGTTTGGCGCCATGGCGATGGAGGCCGTGGGCCGCGCTGCAGGCAGCGTAGTGGTGGAAGTGCGCCGCCAGTTCCGGGAGATTCCCGGCATCATGGAAGGCACGGCCAAGCCCGAATACGGCAAGGCAGTAGACATGCTGACCACAGCCGCCATTCGCGAGATGATGATTCCATCGCTGTTGCCCGTGGTGGTGCCGATTTTGGTGGGCCTGGTGTTGGGCCCAGCGGCCTTGGGCGGCTTGCTGATGGGCACCATCGTGACCGGCTTGTTTGTGGCCATTTCCATGTGCACCGGCGGCGGGGCCTGGGACAACGCCAAGAAGTACATTGAAGACGGCCACCACGGCGGCAAGGGCTCCGAGACCCACAAAGCGGCGGTCACGGGCGACACCGTGGGCGACCCTTACAAAGACACGGCCGGCCCGGCGATCAACCCCTTGATCAAAATCATCAACATCGTGGCGCTGCTGATCGTGCCCTTGATGATGAAGATTCACGGCGGTTAAACGCCAACCCAGCTTCGCCAAAAAACCCGCTTCGGCGGGTTTTTTACTATGCTTTTAATAGCTACCCTCGCTTATAAAACAAGCGCTACAGACCATTTTGGCTGTAAAAATAGTACCCAGCGCCATTTTGATCGCGCCGTGAATGCAGCCCTGTGCTGCCAGGTTCAACATCAAATTGATCCTGATCAATTGACACGGCACGCCAGCAGATGAAAATGAAGTGAAGATTGATTCAACCCACTGGTTCCAACGTGCCCCACTCCAAAACTGCTCTTGCCGCTACCCTGCTGTCACTGCTCTTGGCGGGCTGCTCGTCTTTGCTGCCCAGCGCCAAAAGCGAATCGTCACCGTTTGAATCTTTTGACCAGGCTCGCCTGGCGCTTGAGGGCCTGGTCCCCATGCAAAGTGACACCGGGGACTTGAGAAAGCTGGGTATTGCCCCGCCCGATTACCCCAACACCGTCATCCTGACCCATGCCGACATCGTGCGCCGCTTTGTGCCCAGCGGCCTGCTGCAACGCCAAGATCTGGATGCCGGGGTGGTGGCCTGTCTGGAGGCGCGGGAAGCTTGTCGCGGGTGGGAGATCACGGCGGCCCGCATTGACAAAAAACGCACCGGCAATTTTTTGGCCGACTTCACCAACTTTTCCAGGCGCCAGGAGACGACGGGGTGGCGTTTTAATGGCCTGATTTTGCTGGTGGGTGAGCAGGTGGTTTACCGCTCATGGGGCGGGCAGCCCCGAGTTAATGAGGTGGAGATCACCCGAAACCCGCTGGGGCCGTTCCAGGACATTGGCCCGGCGCTCTTGACCCAATAAGCCCTACATCAGACCTTCGCCGTCCGCTTGCGAACTCCACTCGATGGGGTCTTGGCCAAACACCATGTCGCGGTCCAGCGGCAAGGCCAGCGCCACGCGGTCCGGAAAATGGTCAATCAGGCGCTGCTCGTCGAACCGGTCCTCATGCGCGCGACAGCGCCAGGCCGCCACGTGCAGCACCCCGGCCAAGGGCTCGCACACGTCATTGTCAAACGGCGCATGCTGGTGTTCCAGCGCATCCACGATGGGCATCGGAAACTGCCACTCCCGGGCAAAGCCAGCCCCCACTTGGGCGTAGCTGTAACCCAGCAAGTTGCGCTCGGCGCTCGCCCGCTTCAAGCCGAGTGGGGGCGTGGCGTCGTCCATGGCCATCATCATGCCCGGCATGGCCGAGCGCATGACCAGTTCGCCCGTGGCGTGAATCAGCCCTGCTGTGAAGGCTGCTGCCTGGTTTTGTCGCGCCTGTCCGGCCAACGAGCGAGACAACTTGGCCACATTCAGGCTGTAGCGCCAGAAGGCGTTCATGTCCATGCCCTGAATGCCTTTAAAGGCACCGGCCACCGCTGCTGCCGTGGCCAAAGAGTGAACCTGGGTCAGACCCAACAGGGCCAAGGCTTCAGACACGCTGCTGATCTTGTTGGCCAACTGAAACTGGGCCGAGTTGGCCAGGCGCAGCAAGCGGGTGGTCAGCACCGGGTCGGTGTTGATCATTTGCGTGACTTTGCGCAAATTGGGCTCGTCCTGGCCCAACTCGTTGAGCAGCAAGGCAATCACCTTGGGGATGCTGGGCAAGTGACCGTTGGAGGCGAGCAATTCGTCAAGTTTCATCAATGCGCCCCTGTTTTACAAACTGAAAACCGGGGGTCATTATGGGCCACCTGACAGGCGGAAAAACGTGCCAAAATCAGAAATCACCCTCGGACACAGGCACCCCTTCCATGACTGAACGTCACCCTCCTCGCGTTGTGCCACTGGTTGACCAGCGATCCAGCGCACTGACGACGCCCGCCGCGGCTTTTTCACCCTCGACTCGGCTGACGGCCAACGGCTTGTTGGCCGACACCCGCCAGCGCGCCCTGCGGGATTTGCGCATCAGCGTGACGGACCGCTGCAACTTTCGCTGCAACTACTGCATGCCCAAGGAAATCTTCGATAAAGACTACGCCTACCTGCCGCATTCGGCGCTGCTGTCGTTTGAGGAAATCACGCGCATGGCGCGGGTGTTTGTGGCCCACGGCGTGCAAAAGATTCGTCTCACGGGCGGTGAGCCGCTCTTGCGCAAAAACATAGAGGCCCTGATTGAACAGTTGTCCAGCCTGCGCACCGTGGACGGCCAGCCGCTGGACCTGACCTTGACCACCAACGGCTCCCTGCTGGCCCGCAAAGCGCGCGCCTTGAAGGCGGCCGGGCTGCAACGCGTGACCGTCAGCCTGGACGGACTGGACGACGCGGTGTTTCGCAGCATGAATGATGTGGACTTTCCGGTGTCCGACGTGCTGGCCGGCATCGAGGCCGCGCAGGCCGCCGGCTTGGGTCCCATCAAAATCAACATGGTGGTCAAACGCGGCACCAACGAGCATGAAATTTTGCCCATGGCCCGGCGCTTCAAAGGCACGGGCATTGTGCTGCGTTTTATTGAGTACATGGACGTGGGCGCCACCAACGGCTGGCGCATGAACGAGGTCATGCCCTCGGCCGAGGTGGTGCAGCTGATTCACGCGGAGTTGCCTTTGGTGCAGCTGGACCCGTCCAGCCTGGGCGAGACCGCCGAGCGCTGGGGTTATGCCGATTCCTCGGGCCAGCACGACAAGGCTGCGGGTGAGGTTGGTGTCATCAGCAGCGTGACCCAGGCGTTTTGTGGCGACTGCAACCGCGCACGGCTTTCCACCGAGGGCAAGCTGTTTTTGTGCCTGTTTGCATCACAAGGTTACGACTTGCGCGCGCTGGTGCGCAACAACCCGTCGGATGCGGACCTGACCTCGGCGGTGGCCCACATCTGGCAGGGCCGCACCGACAGTTATTCCGAATTAAGAAGCGCCATGGCCCCCGACACCGGGCTTGGCCAGCGGCGCGTTGAAATGAGTTACATAGGAGGCTGATTTGATCAACCCAATCGACATTACCGGACTGATTTTGGCTGGCGGACGCGGCTCCCGCATGGGTGGTGTGGACAAAGGACTGCAGAACTTCAACGGCATGCCGCTGGCGCTGCACGCACTCACCCGGCTGCAAATGGGCGGCGGCGTGGGCACCATTTTGATCAACGCCAACCGCAACCTCTCGGCTTACGAGTCGTTTGGCGCTGCCGTGTGGCCTGATGGCTTGGCGGATTACGCTGGCCCCTTGGCCGGTTTCCTGACCGGCCTGGAGCGTTGCGAAACGCCTTATTTGGTGACCGTGCCTTGCGACACGCCGCTGTTGCCGCTGGACCTGGTGCCTCGTCTGGCACAGGCGCTGGACGAGCAAGACGCCGACATCGCCATGGTGGGCGCGCCTGAGGTTGATCAACACGGCCAGAGCAAAGTGCGCCCACAGCCCGTGTTTTGCATGATGCGCGTGGGCCTGTTGGAGAGCTTGGTGCAATTCACCCAAGACGGCGGGCGCAAGATTGACGCTTGGACGGCGCTGCACAAAACCGTCGTCGTGCCCTTTGACACCCCGGCCGATGACCCGCAGGCCTTTGCCAACGCCAACACCCTGGCCGATTTGCGGCAACTTGAGGCCCCCGCCGTATGAAAACCATTGACGACATCGCCGCTGAACTGGCCGGCTACGACCCACAAGCCCTGAACGTCAGCACGGTCAACACGTTTCTGACCCAGCTGGTTGACCCGATCACCGAGCAGGAAGACGTGGGTATTTTTGAAGCACTCGGCCGGGTGCTGGCCAGCGACGTGATCTCCCCAATCAGCGTGCCGCCGCACGACAACTCGGCCATGGACGGCTACGCGTTTCATGGCGAGCAATTGTCTGCCACGCAGCCGTTGGTCTTGCAGGTGGTGGGCACGGCCCTGGCCGGCAAAGCCTGGCAAGGCACGGTCAACGCGGGTGACTGCGTGAAGATCATGACCGGCGCCATCATGCCCAGCGGCCTCGACACCGTGGTGCCGCAAGAGTTTGTGACGGAGGGGCAAACTGACATTGGCAAGGGCTGCGTCACCCTGCCCGCGGGCTTGCTGCGCACCGGCGACAACCGCCGCAAGCTGGGTGAAGACCTGATGGAGGGCCAGCCCGCACTACAGAAAGGAGAGCTGCTCACGCCCGCTGCACTAGGGCTGGTGGCCAGTTTGGGCATTGAAAAGCTCACCGTGTTGCGCAAACTGCGGGTGGCTTACTTCTCAACCGGCAACGAGATATTGACCTTGGGCGAGGCGCCACGCGAGGGCGCCGTGTTTGACAGCAACCGCTACACCGTGTTCGGACTGCTCACCCGCATGGGCTGCGAAGTGATTGACCTGGGCGTGATCCCGGACGAGCCCGACGCGCTGGAGGCCGCCTTTGTGCGCGCCGCCGAGCAGTCCGACGCCATCATCACCAGCGGCGGTGTGAGCGTGGGGGAAGCAGACTACACCAAGGCCATGATGAAGAAGCTGGGCGACGTGGCCTTCTGGAAGATCGCCATGCGCCCCGGTCGCCCCATGGCGGTGGGCCAGATTTTCAGAGAGAAATTGGCCGCTAGCGCTTATGCCTCCAGCGAAGCCCGCTATGCTATTGATAGCACCTTGAGCAGCACCGGCAAAGCCATTTTGTTTGGCTTGCCGGGCAATCCGGTGGCGGTCATGGTCACGTTTCTGGCCTTTGTTCGCCCCGCCTTGCTGCAGATGATGGGCGTCAAGGCAGAGCCCTTGCCGCTGCTGAAAGCCCGCAGCCTGGAGCCCATTCGCAAGAAGCCCGGCCGCACCGAGTACCAGCGCGGCTGCGTCAGCACGGCGGCACATGGTGCGCTGTGGGTCAAAACCACCGGCAGCCAGGGCTCGGGCGTGCTCAGCTCCATGGTGCAAGCCAATGGTTTGATCGTGCTCCACCACGACCAAGGCAACGTCGCCCCCGGCGACGAGGTGGATGTGATGATGTTCAACGGGGTGATTTAGGCCAGGCAACCCATGGCATCGGGGACAAAGCGATACACGATGGTGCGCTTTGTCGCGATCAACCGACCTGCGCCAACGGGCTGCCAAAGCACCCTGCGGCAACCGTGATCGGACCTCACAAGGCGCTCAAATGGCGGCACCGCGCTTTGGCGTGCGGATGACGTGAATCCGTTGATCGGGTGTGAATTCCAAGCCATCTTGCCGCCCCGTCAACCTGTCGCGGCACGCGAGAGTCGTTCATGCGTTAACGACTAAGCGCTGACGCAACACCCCGGTTCATGCCTGCCTCGACTGAGGCCGTTTCACGGCTTGACTTTTTCAAACCCGGCAATTCACCCCATTAACCGGCAAGCCCACCAGCCTTTATCAAGACCGTAAACTGCGGTCTTTTGCAAATGTAAAAAAACGCTGTCCATCCTGGATCAATCTTTAACCGGCGCGGCCAGCGTGGTAGCAACCATTTGCTGACGCGCCTTCAAACTTTGTTTTTTCTCATTTAAGGCTCAGTCATGAATCCCGTTGTTACATCTCAATTCAGCGCTTACCTGGTTGCCATGTCGTTCGCACTGGCTTTCACCGGCTCATTGATTGCGCTCATGGTCACCCGCCGTATCCGCCAGCAAAACGGTCAGGTGAACCGCACGGCAGCGATCGCAGCGGGCGTGGCGCTTGGCGGCATTGGGGTATGGTCCATGCACTTCGTTGGCATGACGGCTTTGCAACTTGATGTGGCCAGCAGCTACGGCATCCTCGAAACGGGCTTGTCACTGATTGCGGTCATCGCCTCCACCTCCGCTGCGCTGATCATTGTGTCCAAAGCGCCAGAGAATCTGCTGCGCATTCTGGGCGGAGGTCTGTTATTGGGCATGGGTGTCGTGGTCATGCACTACGTCGGCATGTACGGCATGAAAATCGGTGGCTACATCAAATGGGATCTGACCATGGTTGCGGTCTCAGTTCTGATTGCCGTGGTTGCAGCGACGGCGGCCCTGTGGCTGGCCTTCAATACCAGTCGCTTTGGAAGCCGCATCGGTGCATCCGTGCTCATGGCGGGTGCCGTCTGTGCCATGCATTACACCGGAATGGGGGCGGCCGAGTTTATTTGCACGACCCCCAACCGCTTTGCCACGGTGCAAGGCTGGGGTCTGGTGAGTTCGCTGGGTCTGGGTACTCTCGTTGCAGCCGCTGCCTGCGGGATGGCCATGCTGATCTCGCTGGACATCTACTTGCAGTGGGTGCAACGCTCTACAAATGCAACCCGTCGCCCTATTGCCTGACGCGTTGGCATGGATGACTTGACCCCCATGGCGCTGCTGGGCCCGCTGCGCAAGGGGTTCAACAGCTGAATGACGCCGCGCCAGGGGGCACGCACTGACAAAACCGACCCACCGCTCTGCGAGACAAGGCGGTGCAACGATGGAAGCCGCTGCAAAAGCCAGGGAAGTATTTTTCACAATCACCGCTCCAGGAATCCGCTCTTTGCCTCGAATGCCTTTGATCCAGGAGCGCATGTGCCAACCAGAAAACGTCCTCATTTCAGTCGCGCAGTCACCACGCCCCAAGCAACGTCTCCCCCGGCGACGAAGTGAGCTTGAGGGTGCTCAAACGGGGTAATTTCGTCCGTTCCTGCTGTGATGGTCTGTGCCGTGTGAATCGCTGAGCCGCCGGGCAAGCTCTGCAGCGCCACTAGGGATTTCACCCTGAATCGAAGAACTGTGCCGGTGGTAAATTACGCTCATGGTTATGGTTTTAAGCAACGAGATTTCCCGGCTGATCCTGGTCTTGATGTGAAGCGACGTACGACTCACCACTTGGGCACCCATTGACTCAACCACCCACAATCATCAACGCGCTTGTTCGAAGACTGCTGGTCTTTCTGGCCGCGTGGTTGATTCCGTTTGGTTTGTGGGCGCAAAGCGGGGTGACGGATACCTTTCCAGGCTTCACGCTGTCTACGGGCAGCGCTGAGCGCATTGAGGTCGGCACGCACATGGGGCTGCTGCTTGACCCCGAGGGCGCCTTGTCCCTGGACCAGGTGATGGCGGCGCCATCGGGCTGGCAAACGATTCAACGAAGTGCGCCCAACTTCGGATTCACCCCCGATGTCCACTGGTTTCGTTTCCAGATCAACAACGCCGCCCACCAACCCATTCAGCGGCTCATTGAGTTGCCAAGTTCGTTTCTTGATGAGATTCGTCTCTACCACTGGGCAGATGGGGTCCTGAAAACCACCTACGCCTTGGGCGACGCCCAGCCTTTTTCGCTTCGCCCGGTTCGCCAC
This sequence comes from uncultured beta proteobacterium, assembly GCA_963781205.1. GTDB lineage: Bacteria > Pseudomonadota > Gammaproteobacteria > Burkholderiales > Burkholderiaceae_C > Rhodoferax. The sequence continues at coordinate 8,186 of CAWAFG010000013.1, forward strand.
CCCAACTTCCTCATGCCGGTGACGCTGTCGCCCGGTGACAACCAGTTTTACCTGCGCTTGGCCTCGACCGGCACGATAGAGGCCACGCTCAGAGTGTGGGCGCCGCTGGCGTTTCAAGTGGCCAGCCAGGAGGAAGGCCTGCTGCAGGGCGCATTCACCGGCGGCTTGCTGATCATGCTGGTCTACAACCTGTTTCTGTTTCTCTTGATCCGGGACCTGAATTACATCTACTTCATTGGGTTCGTCGGCAGCTACCTGCTGTTTCACCTGTCGCTGACAGGCTACACCTATGCCTACCTTTGGCCCAATGCGGTGGATTGGAACAGCCACGCCATTTCGACCTTCATCGCCAGCTCGGAAATGTTTGCCTTTTTGTTTGTGAGTCTTTTTTTGGAGCTGAAGCGGTTCGCCCCCGCCGCGCACAAATTGGCCATGGGACTCGCGTTAGCCTGTGGACTTTTGATGGTGTCCACCTTCTTTCTGCCCTACAACGTCACGATTCGGATTGGCTCGGCCCTGGTGGTTCCGTTGACGGTGACGGCACTGGGTCTTGGCTACTGGCGCTGGTGGGGCGGCGCCAAGTTTGCCCGTTTTTACTGCCTGGCCTGGACGGCCATCTTGATGGGTCTGGCCGTTTTGGCAGCGGAGAAATTTGGCATCCTGCCTGCGGGCTTCTGGACCATTAACGCGCCTCAAATTGGCATCATTTTGCAGGTTCTGTTGCTGTCGTTCACCTTGGCGGACCGCATCAACACCGACCGCACCTTGCGCTTGCAAGCCCAGGCCGACGCCCTGGACAGTGAGCGCGCCGCCCGGGCCTCGCAGACAGCGTTGATGGCGGCCCAGGAGCAAGCCAACCTTACCCTGGAAAAACGCGTGCAGGCACGCACCAATGACATGAACCAGGCCCTGGAGAAGCTGCAATTTGCCAACAGTCGCTTGCAGCACCTCTCCACCACCGACGGACTCACCCAAATCAGCAACCGGGCGTTTTTTGATCAGTCCTTGCAAACCGAGCACCGGCGCGCCACCCGCCAAGGCACCTCACTGGCAATCATTTTGTTTGACATTGACCATTTCAAACACGTGAATGACACCTACGGCCACCCGGCAGGTGACGAATGCCTGCGGGCCATTGGTGAGGTGCTTCGCAGCAAAGTGCTGCGCGCCGAAGACGTGGTCGCGCGCTATGGCGGTGAGGAGTTTGTGCTGCTGCGGGTGAACGCCAACTTGGCCAATTCGATCGCCCTGGCTGAGGAGCTGCGCGTCGCGATTGAAAACCTGCGCCTTGAATTTGATGGCCACCCGATCCAGTTCACCGCAAGCTTTGGCGTGGCCATTGACATGCCCACGGGCACCTCGGACGCACAGGACTTGGTCAATGAGGCCGACAAGGCGCTCTACCAGGCCAAGAGCGACGGCCGCAACTGCGTTCGGGTGGTCTCGACCTAGTGATCGGCAACCAGCGGGGATGCAGCAGGCAGGTAGCGCTGCGCCCACGTCGCGATCAAGTTGGCGGCAAAGTGGGCATCTTCTGACTGGTTGAGCAAATGATCCGCCCCATCCAGTGAGATGAACGACTTGGGGTGCAAGGCCGTCTCAAAAATGCGTCGGGCGTTGTCAACCGACACCACCGCATCCTCTGGCGCGTGTAACACCATCAAGGGGCGGCGCAGCTGGCGAATGCGCTCGGCCTGAGGCTGGCCGTTCAAGTCGGCAATGAATTCACGTTTGATTTTGAAGGGCCGCCCGGCCAGTTGCACGGTGGCTTCGCCGTGCTCATCAATCACGTTCAAGCCCTCTCCAAACTGGTGGGTCACATGGGCCGGGTCAAAGGGGGCGCCCAGCGTGGCCACGGCCCGGCAATCCGGCACCTTACTGGCAGCGGCCAGCACGGCCGCGCCGCCCAACGAATGCCCAATCAGCAACGCGGGCGTGCCGTGGGTTTGGCGCAACCAGTTGGCGGCGGCCACAAAATCTTCCACGTTGGAGCTGAAATGGGTGTTGGCAAAATCACCGCCGCTGCCGCCCAGTCCGGTGAAGTCAAAGCGCAACACGCCATAACCGGCGTCGGCCAGGGCGCGGGCAATGTAGGCCGCGGCCTTGGAGTCTTTCGAGCAGGTAAAGCAGTGCGCAAACACCGCCCAGGCGCGCGGCGGGTGGTCGGGGGTATCGAGCCGCCCGGCAAGCGGCTCGCCAAGGCTTCCGGGGAATTCAACACGTTGACTGGGCATGGCCGTCCTTTGCAATCACTCCGCCAGAGTTGGCAGAGCACCAGAAGCAGTCGCGCCCGAGCCTGTTTGCTTACACTCGCTTCAATTTCAAGCGCAGACCACTCGCAAAAGAGTAGCAGCCTGCGCAGCGTTGACGGGGGCTAGAGGCCTAAATGCTTCACAACCCCTTCACCGGCCGCCTTGCCACTGGCAAAGCAGGCGGTGAGCAGGTAACCGCCGGTGGGCGCTTCCCAGTCCAGCATCTCGCCGGCGCAAAACACGCCAGGCAACTGCTCCAGCATCAAATTCTTGTCAGTCACTTCAAACAACACGCCGCCGCCGGTGCTAATGGCCTCGTCCATGGGGCGAGCCGCCACCAGGTGAATGGGCAGGGATTTGATGGCCGCAGCGAGTTGCGCGGGGTCGTTGATCTGGGTTTTGGTCAACAACTCGTGCAGGATGGCCATCTTGATGCCCTCCAGGTGCAACCGGCTTTTCAGGTGGCTGGACAGCGAACGGGTGCCGCGCGGGTGGCGCACCTCGGCCAGCACGCGCTCGGGCGAAAAGTCGGGCAGCAAGTCCAGGTGGAAGGTTGCGTGGCCTTGGGCGATGATCTCATCGCGCAATAAGTTGGACGCTGCATAAATCAGGCTGCCTTCCACACCGGTAGCAGTGGCCACAAACTCGCCCTTGCGCTGAAAGGTTTGGCCTTTCGAGGTGGTCACTTGAATGGCCACCGACTTGAAGGGATGGCCCGCAAAACGGGTGGTGAAATGCTCGCTCCAACCGCGCGGAAGCGAGGCGGGCACGGCTTGCACGGGCAGCGCCTCGCCCTCTGGCGCGGGCGGCAGCACCACGGCGTCAAAGCCGCAGTTGCTGGGCAACAGGGGCGCCACGGACACGCCAGCGGCTTGCAACCACGGCACCCAGGCGCCGTTGGAGCCCAAGCGCGCCCAACTGCCGCCGCCCAACGCCAGCACCACGGCGTCTGCCGCGACTTGAACCGGGCCTTGAGGGCTATCGAAATTCAGGGTGGTGGCCTGCACGCTGCCAGACGCGTTGTTGGCCCAACCGGTCCAACGGTGGCGCATGTGGAACTGCACACCCGTGCCCGTAGCCGGGTGGCGCAAACGGTGCAGCCAGGCCCGCAGCAGGGGCGCGGCCTTCATGTCGGCCGGGAACACGCGCCCGGAACTGCCCACGAAGGTGTCAATGCCCAGGCTTTGCGCCCAGACCCGAACCTGCGCGTTGTCAAAACCGTTCAACAAAGTCTCCACCTGCTGGCGCCGGTCGCCGTAGCGCGAGGCAAAAATGTCCGCTGGCTCGGAATGCGTCAGGTTCAGCCCGCCTTTGCCGGCCAGCAGAAACTTGCGCCCCACCGAGGGCATGGCGTCATACACATGCACCTCTAGCCCGGCGGCCAACAACACATCGGCGGCCATCAAACCCGAGGGACCACCACCAACCACGATTACTTTTTTCATATTTTCTTTACTCGCAACTTGCTTCACTCATTCACTCAAACCGGTTCACACAATTCTTCACAGCCGCTCAAAGCGCCTGGACTTCGACCAAGGCGCCCTGTCCGGTTAAAAACGCAGCTTTCACCACGTCGTCGGGGTAAATGGCTTGCACAGCGGCCTGGTAGCCACGCAACTGGGCCATCAGTTCAGGCTTGTCCTGCGGGGAATGGGCGGACTTGTAGTCCAGCACCCACCAGTGGCCGCTGTGCCCGGCGTCTCGGCGCTGCACCAAACGGTCCAGCCGAAACGAGGCGCCGTTGCACATCAGCTCCACCTCGTTGCCCTGCCAACCCAGCACCGCCGGGTCCCAGGCCCAAGCGCCCTCACCTTGCAAAATACGCTGCGCCATGGCCAGTGCTTGTGCGCCCTGCTCGGGCGTCAGGCCAAACTCACGCACCACGGCATGGGTGGCGGCGTCGCCCATCACGCCCCACTCCAGCAATCGGTGCATGGCTTTGCCCAAGCGGGCGAGGTCCGAGTCATCGTCGGATTCGTCCTCATCCGCACCGGTTGCTTCATTTTTTGTAGCGGATTGCGCATATTTTACGGGCGCTGGCGGCAGTTCTTTCAATGAGAAGCGACTTCCACCGGGCAGGCCGCTGCCCACGGCACCGTCTGGGCCGCTGTCCAACTCCACCTCGGTCGCCAAATCAGTGAGCCGGGCCCACCAACTGCGACCGGGGTCGCGGTAGGGTTCGATGCTGGACAGGGCCAGCGTGTGGCGGGCCCGGGTGAGGGCAACGTACAGGGCGTTGAGCTCTTCGCGCTGGCGCTCCAACCGCTCGGCATCGAGCGTGGCCACGGCACACGCTGGGGGCTGCGTTTCGCTGGCCAGAAACACCAGCTTGTTGGGGAATTCGGACTCACCCGGCCAGTCAATCAGCACGCCCATGGTGTCGGCGCTGCGCTCGGGGGTGTTGGTGTCCAGCAGCAACACGGTGTGGGCTTCCAGCCCTTTGGCGCCGTGAATGGTCAGCAGGCGAACGGCCGCCGCGTTGACCGTGGCCGGCGCCAGCACGGTGCCACTTTTGAGCGCCCGCACAAAGGCATACGGCGTGGCGTAGCGCCCGCCGCCCATTTGCAGGGCCACGCCCAACAAGGCGCGCAAATTGGCCAGCACGGCGTCGCGCTGGGTGGTGGGGGCGGCCACGGCAAAGCGGGCCAGCACGTCACCATCGGTGTAAATGGTTTGCAGGGCGTCGTGCGGGGGCAGCGTGTCCAGCGCCTTCTTCCAACGCATCAAAACAGGCGCTACCGCCCGCCCATCCTGCGTAGCTAGCTCTGATTGTTGTAGCAACTCAAACCAGCTCAAATCATCCGCCTGCTTGGCCAAGGCCAGCTGCACCAGTGCCTCGTCACCCATGCCAAAGAAGGGGGACTTGAGCACACGGGCCAAAGACAGGTCGTGCTGGGGCGACACCAGCACGTCCAGCAAGGCCACCACGTCTTGCACCTCGCAGCAGTCAATGAGCCGGGTTTTCTCCCCAATCTGGGCGGCAATCTGGCGCTTGCGTAACTCGTCTTGCAGCGGCATGAGGCCAGCGCGTTTGCGCGACAACACCATCACATCGGACGGTTGCTTACCGGTGCGGGCCAGCTCAGACGCAATCCAATGCGCGACTTGGCGGGCTTCCAGTGTGCGCAAGGTTTCCTCGGGCAGTTCACGCGGGGTGGTCAGGCTGTCGCGCCACTCGGTGGCTTCGTCCTGATCGCCCTCGCCTCGCGCTGGGCGGACAATGGGCGGCAGCTTGCAAACATAGCCCGGCGCGGTGGCGCTGGTGGTGTGGGGGCGAAAGCCTTCATAAGAGTCATCCTGCGAAGCCTGGCCCATGGCCGTGTTCACGGTGGCGATGACGCCGGTGGCGTTGCGCCGGGTGTGGTCACAACTCAGCAAATCGCCACCCAGCCCTTCTTGCACAAAGGCCTTGGCGGCCCGAAACACCTGCGGCTCGGCGCGGCGAAAGCGGTAAATGCTTTGTTTGGGGTCGCCCACAATGAACACGCTGGGCGCCGTGCTGGCCCCGGCGTAACCACTGAGCCAGGACCGCAAGGCCTGCCATTGCAGCGGGTTGGTGTCTTGAAACTCGTCAATCAGCAGGTGTTTGATGCGGGCGTCCAGCTTTTCCTGCACCCAACCGGCCAGCAGCGGGTCGCTCAACATCACCAGCGCGGCACGCTCGACGTCGTTCATGTCGACCCAGCCCTGCTCGACTTTCAGCGCGCCATACTCTTTGATCAACGCGCGGCTAAGGCGGGTCATGCGCTGCTGGTAGAGCCAGGCGGCGTGCTGCTGGCGGGCCTTCACGACCCGCTCAATCATGTCTTGGGCATCCCGCACCAATTCAATACCAGCGATTTTTTCACCAAACTTGCGCGGCGTGCCGGTGGCGGTCAACAGGGCGGCAAAGACGCCGGGCAAGTCACCTGCCGTCAAGGCCATTTCCAGCTCCACGCCTTTGGCCGCAAACGTTTTGGCACTGGCGCCGCCCAAGGCCTTGGCCGCTGATAGCAGGGCTTGGTGGCGGGCTGGGTGGGCGAACAGGTAGTCCTCGGGCGCATCCAGACCTTCAAACTCTG
>CAWAFG010000014.1:0-61852 GCA_963781205.1 uncultured beta proteobacterium
CAGTCAGCCATTCCAGATAACCCGCGCGCACCCTAGGCCAAGCCGAGGCGAAGGGCAGGAACTCGCTTTGGGACAACCCCATGGTCTTGCTGGCCTCTTCAGCCGCTATATTAATCATAGCTACCCGCGCTTCATTATCGGGCGCGGGAGCCTGATTCAATGCCACATGAAAGTGGTGCAACACCGCGTGCAACCAGTTGCCAAAGTCCCGCTTGTCAACCTCCTGGTCCAGCTCATCGGTGTCCTGCAGCTTGAGCTGGCGCAGGCCAAAAAAGCGGTAGGGGCAACGCCGCAAGTCTTCATAACTGCTGCTGGACAACTTCAGCACTGGCAAAGCGGCGCCGCTGGGCGACGGCATGACGCAGGCCTGCGCCGTCAGCGTACGCAGCTCGCAGGGGTCAACGCCCTCCTCGCCCAAGTGCTGCAAGCGCAACTCCTGCACAAAACCGCTGGGCATGACGTGCTCCCCGCCTTCGCTCAAGCGCCACAACACGTCCAGGTGCTCAAACCGCAAGGCGTAGCGCCAGGCAGCGCGGGTGGCCTCGGCCAAGGTTTCGCGCGAGGGCAAGCCCAGCAGCACGCGTTGCGCCGGTGTCCACATGCCGGGTGGCTCGGGCGACGCCGGAAAGCGCACCTCGTCACAACCCGGCAGCACCACCGCCGCCAGCGGCCGCCCCAGCAACTGGCTCATTGGCAAGATGACCACCTGCGCATTGGGCGGGTGGCCCGGCGCAAAACTTTTGTCCTCCAGCGTTTGGCTGATCCAGGAGGTGAACTCGCTCAAACTCAGGCGCTCGTTCACGTCGGCAAACTCATGCTCAGCGCCGGGGAGCAGACGCAACACCTCCAAAACTGCTTGGCCCGCCGGGTCGCGGCTCAGACCTAACCATTGACCGGCGTCTTGCAGCACGCGGCGCAAGTCGATCAGCCACTGGGTCAGGGTGCGCTCCGACTGCAAGGCGTCCCGCAACAACTTGATCTGCGGCAGGGTTGACGCTTTGCGACCAACCGAGCGCCAATCGCGAATGGCGTCGCGGCGCAAGCGGTTCTCCAGAGTGGCCACGGCCTCTGTATTGAAGGCTGAGGCATTTTTGAGCCAGTCCAGCACCACGTCGGTCGAGGCGTTCCACACCACCGCACGCAGCAGGCTCATCAACGCCGCCGCAGAACGCGTGGTCGACAATTTCCAACCGGTCTCATCCCGCAAGGGCACACCCCGCTCACCCAGCAACGCACGAACCCGGCGCGTCAGCACCCGGTCTTGCGCCACCAAGCCCACAGGCGTTCGCCCGGCGTTCAGGTGCGCCAGCACACAGGCTGTGGCGCGCTGGGCTTCGTCTTCTGAGTCGGCGGCGGCATGCAGCGCCAACTGGCCGAACTCTGGCTCAGCCGCGTCAATGCTGGGGTCGAGCGACAAACTGAGCAAGCGATCCCCCAACACGGTTTTCAGCGCCTGAGCCAAAGGCTCGGCTTGAAACCCCTCCAGCACCACCAACAAATCAGGCTGGGCGCCAAACACAACATCCGACGCATAACTGGAACTGCTCGCCCACGCCAGCGCAATCCGGGCCGTGGCCGCCTCAAACGCAAACACGGCGGCTTCCTGCCCTTCGGCCAGTTGATCCGCAATCTGCTCGCCCCAGGCGCTGCGCTCGTCGGGCGGCACGGCAGCCGCAACGCGGGCCAGGCTCCAGGCCGCTTCCATGACCCGAGGCGCCAGCACCCGCTGGTGGTCGGACAGCCCGGTGCGTGCCAACAAGCTGCCTGCCGTCAAGGTGTCGCGCGCCAAATCCAGCCGGATATCGTCCGGGCCGGGGAAAAAGCCACCCAAACTGAGGGTCCAGTTCATGGTGGTTTCAAACCGGGGCAGAAAATGAACCGCCGAAGGCTGGGTCGAGACCAGCCGAAGCCAGGCGTTTTTGGCCTCTTGCATCAGCTGCGCATAGGGCACCAGCACGACGACGCGCGCCGGATGCAATTTCCTTTTGAGCATTTCGGCATGCACCTGAGCCATCACAAAATCCCACGCAGTCGTGGCGTGATGGTTTTTTCCTAATTCAGCCATAGCAAGCTTGTCATTGATGGGTTCTATTGGTTTCTGTCACAATTTCCCCACTTTACCTGTACCGATCACCAACAAGGATTTCCCCATGGCCAGCGAATTAATCAAACATGTGTCCGACGCGTCTTTCGAAGCTGACGTGCTTCAGTCCGCCCAACCCGTGCTGGTGGACTACTGGGCTGAGTGGTGCGGTCCTTGCAAGATGATTGCCCCCATCCTGGACGAAGTGGCCACGGCCTACAACGGCAAGTTGCAAATCGCCAAGATGAATGTCGATGAAAACCGCGACATCCCCGCCAAGTTCGGCATCCGCGGCATTCCCACTTTGATGCTGTTCAAAGGTGGCCAACTGGCCGCTACCAAAGTTGGCGCACTGACCAAGTCACAGCTGACAGCGTTTGTGGACCAGCACCTGGCCTGAGTCGCCGGGCGCTGATTCAACCCACTCGCCTTGGCACCGTGCCAGGGCGATTTTTTTCCTGTCATAATTAAGACAGTTCACCGCCTCCCACCCCGAGCCGGTTCGAGTTCCAGGTTAACGCCAAGAGGTTGAGGCTACCGCCGCCTCACCCAACACTCCCCCCGTATTTCGTTCAACACCCATTTGGGCCATTCCATGCACCTAAACGAACTCAAGGCACTGCACGTGTCCGAAGTCCTCAAGCAAGCTGAAGAACTTGAGATTGAAAACACTGGCCGGATGCGCAAGCAGGAGCTGATGTTCGCCATCATCAAGAAGCGCGCCCGCACCGGCGAGCAAATCATTGCCGATGGCGTGCTGGAAATTTTGCCCGACGGGTTTGGCTTCTTGCGCAGTCCCGATACCAGCTACACCGCCAGTACCGACGACATCTACATCAGTCCCAGCCAGGTGCGCCGCTTTAACCTGCACACCGGCGACATGATTGAAGGTGAAGTACGCACGCCCAAAGACGGTGAGCGTTACTTCGCGCTGAACAAGCTGGACAAGGTCAACGGCGACTCGCCTGAGAGCAACAAACACAAGGTCATGTTCGAGAACTTGACGCCACTGTTTCCCAAGGTGCAAATGCGCCTTGAGCAAGACAACAAGAGCGAAGAGAACATCACCGGGCGCGTCATCGACATCATTGCCCCCATCGGCAAAGGCCAACGCGCCTTGCTGGTTGCGCCGCCAAAAAGCGGCAAGACCGTGATGATGCAGCACATTGCACACGCCATTTCCGCCAACTACCCAGACAGCCACATGATGGTGCTGCTGATTGATGAGCGCCCTGAAGAGGTGACCGAGATGCAACGTACCGTCAAAGGCGAGGTGATTGCCTCCACATTTGACGAACCCGCCGCCCGCCACGTGCACGTGGCCGAGATGGTGATCGAGCGTGCCAAGCGCCTGGTTGAGTTGAAAAAAGACGTGGTGATCTTGCTGGACTCCATCACCCGCTTGGCTCGTGCCTACAACAACGTGGTGCCCTCCTCCGGCAAAGTGTTGACCGGTGGTGTGGACTCCAACGCGCTCCAACGCCCCAAGCGTTTTCTGGGTGCAGCCCGAAATGTGGAAGAAGGCGGCTCACTGACCATCATCGCCACAGCCCTGGTTGACACAGGAAGCCGAATGGACGAGGTGATTTTTGAAGAATTCAAAGGCACTGGCAACAGCGAGATTCACCTGGATCGCCGCCTGTACGAAAAACGCGTCTTCCCATCCATTCAGCTCAATCGCAGCGGCACACGTCGCGAGGAGTTGCTGTTGGCCCCGGATATTCTGCAAAAAACCCGTATCTTGCGTCAATTCCTCTACAACATGGACGAAGTCGAGTCCATGGAGATGGTGCTCAAGCAAATGCGGGCAACCAAAACCAACAGCGAATTCTTCGACCAAATGCGTCGAGGCGGCTGATCTTGCAAGCGCTGGCCAAATAGCCCGCGCTACCGCTATAATCTAGGGTTTTCGCGACAAGTACGATATGGCTTTGTATTGTGGGCGTGTCTTGTACAAGGGTTGTACAAGGCGAACACAAGGGCTGACGCGGCTAGCGCAACTGATGGAGAAGATATGAAAGAAGGCATTCACCCCAATTACCGCGAAATTTGCTTCCAGGACATGTCCAACGGATTCAAATTCGTGACACGCTCATGTGCCGGCGCACGCGAGATGATCAAGATGGAAGACGGCCGCGAGTTGCCACTGATCAAGCTGGAAACCACCAGCGAGTCACACCCGTTCTACACAGGTACACAGAAATCCGTGGACAACATGGGTGGTCGTGTTGAGCGTTTCCGCAACCGTTTTGGCAAGGCCAAAGCCGTGGAAGCTGCTGCCGAATAAACGGCAAGCGCTTTCTGCGAAAAGGCAGCTCGGGCAACCGTGCTGCCTTTTTTGTTGACGCCAACATCCACATCGGCTCCACTTGGACTCCGTACCTCGACCCTTTTGACCTGTATTGAATGTGAACCAGCCCACCCCCGCCATCGTGGCCCAAGGCGCAGTCAAGCGCTTGCCAAGGATCGCTTTGCTGCTTTTCTGCATTGCATACGTTCTTCCCGGTTACCTGGGCCGAGTGCCCTGGAAGACTGCGGACATGACGGCGTTCGGGTACATGGCGGAATTAGCCAGCGGTGCAGGTCAATGGTTTTCGCCCAAACTCATGGGCATGGCGCCCGACGTGGACGCGCTTGTCCCTTATTGGCTGGGCGCCTGGGCCATGCAACTGGCACCGTCCTGGATCGCGCCTGACTTCGCTGCTCGCATCCCCTTTGGATTTCTGCTGACACTGGCCTTGGCTGCCACTTGGTATGGCACTTACTACCTAGCCCGAAGCCCACACGCGCAACCGGTCGCATTTGCGTTCGGCGGCGAGGCACAGCCTGCCGACTATGCCCGAGCCATGGCCGACGGCGGGTTACTGGCCTTCATCGCTTGCTTGGGCTTGGCCCAACTCGCTCACGAAACAACACCTGCGCTGGCGCAACTCGGCTTCACGGCACTGCTCTTTTATGGGCTGGCAGCACTGCCCTACCGCGCCAAACTCGCCATCGGGGCCTGTGCCATTGGACTCATCGGACTGGCTCTGTCTGGCGCCCCCATGATGGCGACCGTTCTCGGACTGGGAGGAGCGCTGATTCATCTATTGGACCGCACGGAAAGCGACCGGCCAAGACCTGGAAAACACGTTGAAGCGGCGCTCGTTTTAATGGCAACCGTGCTTGCTATCGCTCTGGTCACAGCCTTGGAGTTGTGGCGCTGGCGCATCAACATGCCTCACGCCAACTGGGAGCAATGGCGCAGTTTGGGACGTTTGTTTCTTTGGTTCACCTGGCCAGCCGGGCCATTGGCCTTGTGGACCCTATGGCGCTGGCGCAGACAACGGGCGCGCAAAGGGGTTCCAAGCCGCCACTTGGCGCTGCCGTTGCTGTTTGTACTCACATCAAGTGTCGCAACGCTCACGACCAGTTCAGCCGATCGATCTCTCCTGCTGGCCCTGCCAGCCATGGCGGCGCTGGCCGCATTTGCACTGCCGACCCTTCGCCGCAGCGTGGCCGCACTGATCGACTGGTTCACCCTGCTCTTTTTCTCAGGATGCGCCTTGATCATCTGGATCGTGTGGATTTCCATGCAAACCGGCGTCCCTCAACAACCTGCCGCCAATGTGACGCGCTTGGCACCCGGCTTTGAAAGCAGCTTCTCGGTCACTGCATTCGCCGTGGCTGTTGCAGCAACGCTGGCGTGGCTCTGGCTGGTGAAGTGGAGAGTCGGTCGACACCGTGCGGCGATCTGGAAGAGTTTGGTATTGCCGGCTGGCGGCGCAGCGTTGAGTTGGTTGCTTTTGATGACCTTGTGGCTGCCCTTGTTGGACTATGCACGCAGTTACGCTCCGCTGGTGCGGCGCACCTTGATCGTCATGAAGCATCAGCCGTCTTGCGTGCAGGTTCATGGACTCAACCGCAGTCAGGTGGCGGCATTTCAATTCCACGGCAAGCTCAAAGTTGTGCCGGCCTCTCAAACAGCCTCCTGCCCCTGGCTGATCGTTGACAAAGATGCCATGCCAACGCTTTCAACTGCAGTGAACCGGGAAGAGTGGACCTATCACAGTTCTTTGCGCCACCCCGCAGACCGGGACGAAGACCTTACCGTCTTTCGTCGCAAAACCGATAACCGGTTTTAGAGGCTACGCTGACGGTTTTCGCATTCGACTGGCTGGGAAAACGACGCTGAAGGTTGAGCCAACGCCTAGTTGGCTCTCGATCTTCAGTTCCGCACCATGACGCTGGGCCACATGCTTGACAATCGCGAGCCCCAGGCCTGTCCCCCCGGTATCCCGTGAACGACTTCGGTCTACGCGATAAAAACGCTCGGTCAACCGGGGAATGTGTTCCTCCGCAATACCCGGGCCGCTATCGGTCACCGAAAATTCACCTTTTCCATCGGCCAACACAGTCGTTCGAACTCTTATTTTTCCACCGGCGGCCGTGTAACGAATCGCGTTGCCGACCAGATTGCTCATCGCACTTCGCAATTCATTGCGTGAACCGGCAAGGTCCCCAAGAAACGAGGTTTCGAAAACAAGGTCATGCACACAATCCGCTGAGCCATGCAGCGCTGCTGACAAACTGCGACCTTCTTGCTCGAGATCAGCCGCCAAACTGGCCACCTGAATCCACTCGGAGCCGCCAGGTGGCGGGCTCCCCTCGAGACGGGAAAGCGTCAACAGGTCGCTGACCAGGGTCTGCATGCGTTCTGCCTGCAAGGCCATCAAAGCCAGGTAGCGCACGCGCTCTTCTTCATCCAGCGGCAACGTCTGCAGTGTTTCAACGAATCCGGAAAGAACCGTCAGCGGTGTGCGAATTTCGTGGGAGACGTTGGCAACGAAGTCCCGCCGCATCGCCTCTGCCTGCTCCAATGCCGTGACATCCCTTGAAAGCAGCAGCAAGCGCCCTTCTCCGTATGGGTGAAGTTGAACAGACAGCTTCACCGGCCTGGACGGCGTGCTTTGACGCCCCGGCATCACCAACTCGGTTGAATAATTTTGACTGGAAAAGTAGCTGGCAAAACCCGGATCGCGTACCAGATTTCCGAAATGCTGCAATTTATCTCGCTCGGAATCCAAGCCAAAATGATTGGCTGCGATTTGATTGAACCATTCGATTTGACCGTGTGAATCCAGCATCACGACCCCATTGGGGGAGGCTTGGAAGGCGGCCAAAAAGTCCTGCAAGCGCCCTTGGCTTTCAAGAGTCAATTGCTCTCTGCTGCGCACGAGGCGTCTGACACGATCTGACAACTCACCCCACATCCCGGTGCGCATCGCGACCTCTGAAGTGGCGCCGAGCCGCAACCAGCGCAGCAAGCGCGCCCCTCTGGACACATCAATGAGCAACCAGAGAACACCCCCTCCAACCACGCCAAACAACGCACCCAACGTAGGGCGAAATGGACCGGGCTGCATCCAACCAATGATCGCACCAGCGGTCTGGAAAATCAAAAACGTAAAAAAACGCCACAACATCGTTAAACCAGACCGTCCATCATGTCGAGCGGAAACGGCGCGACGTCACACGCTGGCCTTTGACTTCACAGCAGCCACTTGGGAGGTAATGCGATAACCGGCACCCCGAACGGTTTCAATCATGAGGCTGGCCGTCGCGCCAAGCGCTTCACGCAATCGCTTCACATGCACATCAACCGTTCTTTCCTCGATGAAAACATGGTCACCCCACACCTTGTCCAGCAACTGCGCACGGCTATGAACCCGTTCGGCGTGCGTCATGAGGTAATGAAGCAACTTGAATTCTGTAGGGCCCAGTTTTAATGCCTCGTCTCCAAACGTCACCCGATAGGTTGAGGCATCCAGTGAGAGCGTACCGACAGACACGACACCACCCACCTGCTCCGGCGCCCTTCGACGCAACACCGCGCGCACACGGGCCAGCAACTCTTTGGTGGAGAAGGGTTTGGCAATGTAGTCGTCGGCCCCCGCGTCCAAACCCGCGACGCGATCTTGTTCGTCCCCACGCGCGGTCAGCATGATGATTGGAACCGCTTTGGTTCGCGAATGAGCCCGCCAACGTTTGGCCAAAACCAGTCCACTCTCTCCCGGCAGCATCCAGTCCAAAAGAATCACATCAGGGAGAACGGCATCCAATTCAATTTGGGCTGACGCGCTGTCCATGGCCCAAGTGGGCCGAAACCCGTTGTGGCGCAAGTTGACAGCGATGAGCTCAGCGATCGCTGGCTCGTCCTCAACAATTAACACACGGGGTTGTTGCCTCATTTCAGGACCGACTCAATTTCTTCCATGGAAGAATGGCGCACATCCGCCCCTTTGACCACGTAAATAATGAACTCGGCAATGTTTTTGGAGTGATCTCCAATTCGCTCAATCGCTTTGGCCAAAAAGAGCAAATCCAGGCTCGGCGAAATCATGCGCGGATCTTCCATCATGTAAGTGATCAGTTTGCGCACGAAGCCATCAAACTCCTTGTCAATCAGATCGTCTTCTTTCAGGATGGACACTGCAGCCGAGGTATCGAGTCGAGCGAAGGCGTCCAGCGCCTTGCGCAGCAAGCCAGAGGCCATGTCGGCTGCGACCCGCAACTCCAGAGAAGGCAATGAGCGAGGCGCACCGCTGCTGATGATGGAACGCACCATGCGGGCGATCTTCTCAGCCTCATCACCCACTCGCTCCAAGTTGGCGGTCGTCTTGGATATGGCAATCAGCAAGCGCAGGTCGCGAGCAGTCGGTTGGCGTCTTGCAATGATGCTGGACAGTTCGCGGTCGATATCCACTTCCATGGCATTGACACGGGCTTCGTCAGCGGTGACCTGGTTGGCGACTTCGAGATTGAACTGGGACAAGGCGTAAATCGCCTGGCGAATCTGGGATTCGACCAAGCCGCCGAGCTCCATAACCCGGCCAGAGACAGCACTGAGTTCGCTGTCAAACTGTGTGGAAATATGTTTATCAGGCATGTTGTCTCCTTAGCCAAAACGGCCAGTAATGTAGTCTTCTGTTTCTTTTCGGGTCGGCTTGAAAAACATTTGCTCGGTCGAGCCAAACTCCATCAAATCACCCAGGTACATGTAGGCGGTGTAATCGCTGCAACGCGCAGCTTGCTGCATGTTGTGCGTCACGATGACCACGGTGTAATCACTCTTCAACTCGGTGATCAATTCCTCCACCTTGGCTGTGGAGATCGGATCAAGCGCAGAGCAAGGCTCATCCAGCAATAGGACCTCGGGTTTGATGGCGATGCCGCGTGCAATACACAAACGCTGCTGTTGTCCACCCGACAGGCTCGAACCGCTCTGATGCAGTTTGTCTTTCACCTCAGTCCACAAGGCTGCTTTGCGCAAAGCCCACTCCACACGCTCTTCCATGTCCGTCGTGTTCAAGGACTCAAACAGCTTGACGCCGAAGGCAATGTTGTCGTAAATCGACATCGGAAAAGGCGTTGGCTTTTGGAAAACCATGCCCACTTTGGCGCGTAGCAGGGCGACGTCTTTCTTGCTGGTGAGCAAATTTTCACCGTCCAGCAAGACTTCACCTTCCGCGCGTTGTTCGGGGTACAGCTCAAACATCCGGTTAAAGATGCGCAGCAAGGTGGACTTTCCACAACCCGAGGGGCCGATAAAAGCCGTCACTTTGTTCTCAGGAATCTCAAGGTTGATATTTTTCAGCGCATGAAACTTCCCGTAATAAAAGTCAAGATTCTTGACTGAAATTTTGGTTCGTTCATCGGTCGCGGCCACAGTAGCAGTGATCATTTTTGCCATTTCTCTCGTGTTTGCCACCAGGGGCTCAGTTTTTGTTCCGGGTCAACACCCTAGCCAGAATATTCAGTCCCAACACCGCAATGGTGATGAGCAACACACCCGCCCAAGCCAGCTTTTGCCAGTTCTCATAGGGGCTCATTGCAAATTTAAAGATCGTCACTGGCAGGCTGGCCATGGGCTCACTCAAACTTGACGTCCAGAACTGATTGCTCAGGGCTGTGAACAGCAATGGTGCGGTCTCACCCGCAATTCGCGCCACTCCCAGCAATACACCAGTCACAACGCCAGAGCGCGCCGCTCGCAGGGTGATGCTCAACACCACCTTCCATTTCGGAGCGCCCAAGGCGTAAGCCGCCTCGCGCAGTCCGGGTGGCACCAGCTGCAACATGTTCTCGGTGGTACGAATCACCACCGGAATCACAATCAGAGCCAGCGCAACAACGCCTGCGTAACCCGAGAACGATTTGAACTGCGAAACCACCACCGCGTAAACAAACAAGCCTATAACAATGGACGGTGCGGACAACAGAATGTCGTTGACAAAACGAGTGACGTTTGCAAGCCAACCCTTGCTGTCAAATTCCGCGAGGTAAATACCGGCCATGACACCGATCGGTGTGCCCACAAACGTCGCCAGCGCAACCATCAGGAACGAACCGTAGATGGCATTCGCCAAACCACCCTCGTCATTGGGCGGTGGCGTCATTTGGGTCAACGTATTCATGGTGAGGCCGCTCAAACCCAGGCGAATGGTTTCAAACAGGATCCAGAACAGCCAAAACAGGCCAAAGGCCATGGCAAGCAAGGACAGGGTCAAAGCCACGCGATTGACGAACTTTCGTCTGGCGTAATTGCTCTGACGATCTCTCTCCAGGGCAGCCGCCTGATGTAACAACTCACTGGTAGTCATGACTTGGCTCCCTCTTTTTTCTTGAGTTGTGCAAGCAACAATTTCGACAGGGTGAGAATCACAAAGGTGATGAAAAACAAAACCAGGCCCAGATACATGAGCGCCGCTTGGTGCAGGCCCTCGCCAGCTTCAGCAAACTCATTGGCCAGAGCGGAAGTAATGCTGTTGGCTGCTTGAAAAAGGCTCAGGGAATCGAGCTGATTGAAGTTACCGATGACAAAAGTCACGGCCATCGTCTCCCCAATGGCACGCCCGAGCCCCAACATGATGCCGCCAATCACGCCCGCTTTGGTGTAAGGCAAGACCACTTTGGAGACGACCTCCCAAGTGGTCGCGCCAAGACCATAAGCCGACTCTTTCAACAGCGTTGGTGTGACCTCGAACACGTCACGCATGACCGCCGCAATAAACGGGATGATCATGATGGCCAAAATAATGCCGGCCGAAAGAATACCGATGCCCACTGGCGGGCCGGAGAAAAATGCGCCGAGGTAGGGCACGTCCGAAAACATGGCCTGCAAGGGCTGTTGAACATAGGTAGCGAGAATGGGACCAAACACCAAAAGGCCCCACATTCCGTAAACAATGGAGGGAATGGCCGCCAACAACTCAACGGCAGTTCCCAAAGGCCGCTTCAACCAAGCCGGCGACAGCTCAGTCAGGAACAGCGCAATACCAAAACTAACCGGCACAGCAATCAACAAGGCAATGAACGATGTTGCCAACGTGCCATAAATCATGACCAACCCGCCGAACTCCTCCTGAACGGGGTCCCACGTCGTGCTGGTCAGAAACCCCAAACCATACTTGTCAATGGCTGGCCAGGCGCTCTTGGTCAGGGATGCAAGGATGGCGATCAGTACACACAAGGTGAACAGCGCCGCACCTTTGGCCAGCCAGCCAAAAATGCGGTCAGCCATGGGCCCAGATCGGGCGGCTTTCATAGGAGAAGGATTGGTCATGACAGGTCCGGGAGATCTTGCAGACATGGATAAAGGCATTTCACTGGCCGGAAGTGTAGTTGACACTTTTGACTCCTATGATCGAATAAACCGCAGGCTTACTTCAACGCCACAGGCTTGCCGGATTCATCCTTCACCTGGCCCCAAGCCTTCTCAATCACGCTAACCACGCTGTCAGGCATAGGCACATAGTCGAGATCGGCGGCAATTTTGTCGCCACTTTTGAACGCCCAAGTGAAGAACTTGAAAGTTTCCGTCGCGGCTTCTCGGCTTGGTTTGCTTGAGGCTCATCAAGATAAAGGTGGCCGTTGTGATGGGCCAAGCGTTCTTGCCGGGCTGGTCAGTGATCAGCTGGTAAAAGGACTTAGACCAGTCAGCGCCTGCAGCGGCTGCTTTGAAGGACGCATCGTCAGGCGAAACAAATACACCATCCCGGTTTTTCAACAAGGTGTAAGTCATTTTGTTTTGTTTGACGTACGAGTACTCCACATAGCCGATCGAGTTGGGCAAACGGTTGACGAATGCGGCAACACCTTCGTTGCCCTTGCCGCCAGCGCCCACGGGCCAGTTCACTGCTGTGCCCTCACCCACTTTGGACTTCCACTCGGCGTGAACGCGGCTCAGGTAGTTGGTGAAGTTGAACGTAGTGCCTGAACCATCGGCGCGACGAACGGGTGCGATGGCGGCATCAGGCAATGCCAAACCGGGGTTCAATGCCACGATCGCAGCATCATTCCACTTTGTGATCTTGCCCAAGTAAATATCACCCAACACCTGACCGTCAAGTTTCATTTGGCCCGGGGCAATACCCTTTACATTGATCACAGGCACGGTGCCGCCGATCACGGTGGGAAACTGCATCTGCCCTTTCTTGGCCAGAACTTCGTCGGTTTGAGGCATATCAGAGGCGCCGAAGTCGACGGTACCCGAGTCAATTTGCTTGATACCAGCACCGGAGCCAACGGATTGGTAGTTCACCCGAACGCCTGTGGCCTTGTTGTAGTCCGCAGCCCATTTTGAATAGACAGGGGCCGGAAAACTGGCACCTGCACCAGTGATCTGCTGAGCTTGTGCCACACCAGCGGCGGCAACCAAAGCAACACCAGCCAAGCTGACCAAAGACATTTTGAAATTGATTTTCATCGAGTGACCTTTTAAGTTAAGGAGAAGGTAAGTTCGGTAGCGGTGTTAACTATAAGACGCTGATATGACACTACTGTGACACAAAGCAATCATTGAGACTTCAACCTTTATCTCACCGGCTTTTCGCAAAAGCGTCATGAAATTGACATGGGCAGTGACTACTCTGAGCCCTTTGATGAGCCCTACAAAAGGAGTCCCAAGTGAGCTCAATTCACGATGAAGCCTACAGCGCGCGCTTGGCGCAAGACCTGTCAGATGCCTACGAGGAGGAACTCGAACTGGAGTTTGAGGACCGGAATATGGATGAACTAACGCTCAGCCCCTCAGAGATGCACTCCAGCGAATACCGGGCCATGCGGCAACAGTACTTTCGGGAACTGTTTCGAATGCAAGCCGAATTGGTCAAATTGCAGGACTGGGTGGTCAAAACTGGCCACAAGGTCGTGGTTCTTTTTGAAGGACGGGATGCCGCCGGCAAAGGCGGGGTGATAAAACGGATCACTCAGCGACTCAACCCGCGCGTGTGCCGAGTGGCAGCCCTTCCCGCGCCCAATACCCGAGAGCAGAGCCAATGGTATTTCCAGCGCTACGTAGCCCATCTACCTGGTGCGGGGGAAATGGTCTTGTTTGACCGCAGTTGGTACAACCGCGCGGGTGTGGAACGGGTGATGGGGTTTTGCACTGACGAGCAATATGAAGAGTTTTTCAGATCTGTCCCTGAATTCGAAAAGATGTTGGTCCGATCTGGCATTCAATTGATCAAATACTGGTTTTCCATCTCGGACGAGGAGCAACACCTGAGATTCATGGGGCGCATTCATGACCCCCTCAAACAGTGGAAGCTCAGCCCGATGGACCTGGAGTCACGCCGACGGTGGGAGGACTACACCAAAGCCAAGGAGGTCATGCTGGAGCGCACCCATATTGCAGAAGCGCCATGGTGGGTGGTTCAAGCCGTGGACAAAAAGAAAGCACGCCTGAACTGCATCCATCACCTGCTGGGCCAAATACCGTACGGCGAAACGGAGCACCCCGCCATCGTTCTTCCGCCGCGCGAGCGACACGACGACTATGTGCGTCACGCCGTCGCAGAGGAAATTCTGGTACCCACTGTCTACTGAGCTTCCCAAAAATCCGCAAATAACGCCTTGGACGCCCTGTTGAGGACTGCCACCAGCGGTGGCACCCCATCTGGGCGATGCGTTAGCTGCAATCAGCATAAAAACCGACACCCATGACCTTGTTGACAAATGAAAGCCGCCGAACCCTCCTTCGGGGCGCCATCGGACTGGCCGCAGGTGCGTCCCCTGCCCTGTGGGCGCAAACCAAAAAGGGCTCCAAACCGACAGCGCCCCCCTTGATCGTGGCTCAAATAGTGGACACCAGTGCTGACCAAATCGACGTGTCCCGGGATTTTCTGACCGGCTCACGAGCCGCCTGGCGGGAGGTCAATCTGAAGGGCGGCGTTCAGGGCCGCGAAATACAACATATGGCGCTGGAGGTTGACGGCTCCTCCGCCAGTATGCAATCGGCCATGACTGCCATCAAAAACACGGATCAGTGCGTCGCACTGTGCGGCACGACCGGGGACCGCGCCGCCGTCCAGCTGGTTGAATTGATGCAAAAGGACAAACTGGAAATAGCGCATGTTGCGCCCTGGCTCCAAAGCACAGATCTGGTGCAGGACGAGATCACCTTCCCCATTTTCGCCTCCCGCCAAGAGCAGATTGCGCAAGCGCTCAAGTCTCTGGCCGTGATGGGCGTCCCGGAAATCGGCGTGGTTTATGCATCTCGCCGGGAACATGAACAGCATCAGCGCGACGTGGAACAAACGGGCGCCAGCTTGAATATCACGCTCAAACCCGTCAAACAGGCCGGGACTCTGGCCTCCATGGGGCAGCGATTGCCTGCAGACACCCCCCGCATCCTGTTGTTTGTAGGGGGAACGCCCGAACTGGTTCAATTTCTGGAAGGCACCAACCACTTGGCTCGACGTCATTATGTCGTGGCACTTGCCAACGTGAATCTCCAGACCATGATGCAAATGGGTGCCACCCAGCGCACGCCGGTCATGGCCACACAGGTCGTGCCCATGGTCAACTCATCCTTGTCCATCGTCAAATCCTACCGGGATGCGATGCTCCGGCTATTTGACGAACCGCCAACCCCTCAAAGCTTGGCAGGCTACATTTCGGCGCAATACACCTCGCAGATCCTGAGTCGAATAGACGGTTCACCCACCCGGCAAAATGCATTGGCTGCCTTTAGAAAGCGGGCCAACGTTGACTTGGGCGGCTTTCAGGTGAGTTTTCAAAACAAGCGGCGCACAAGCCACTATGTGACGCAAAGCATGATCACACCGGATGGCCGTTTGATTGGCTGAACGCCACAATTGCGGGGCCAGTTCACCCACGAATGCTATGCTGAGCGCTGCAATACAGGTACATACACATATATGACAAATGGAACCCGCCTGGCGGCCGTTGACTTGGGATCAAACAGCTTCCGGCTTGAAATTGGCCGCGTTGACCACGGGCAGTTTTACCGTACCGAGTATTTGAAAGAAACCGTTCGCCAAGGGGGCGGTCTTGATGACGAACGAAACCTCACCCCCGAGGCGATGCAACGCGGTTGGGACTGCCTTGCCCGGTTTGGAGAACGTTTGGCCGGATTTGGCGTGGGCCAAGTGCGCGCGGTTGCCACCCAAACCCTGCGCGAGGCACGCAATCGCGATGTATTCCTGAGCCGCGCCAATGAAGCCTTGGGCTTCCCCATCAATATCATTTCCGGTCGTGAAGAGGCGCGCCTGATTTACCTGGGTGTGGCCGAGGCATTGCCACAAAGCAATGAGCGACGCCTAGTGATCGACATCGGAGGACGATCCACGGAACTGATTTTGGGGCAAGGTCACTCGCCCAAGGTCATGGAGTCTTATCGCGTGGGCAGTATTGCGTGGGCAACACGTTATTTCCCGGATCAGCAATTCACGCCGCACGCCTTTCAAATGGCTGAGATCGCGGCCAAAGCTGTGCTAGACGAAACACTCAACGTCTACCGGCGCGACACCTGGGACGTGGCTTACGGGTCAGCCGGCACGGTGAATGCCGTGGGCGACGTGCTGGTGGCCTCGGGTTGGCCTGCCGGCTCCATCTCCCGGGATGGCCTCGATTGGCTGCTTGGCAAACTACTCAGCGCCCAAAGCGCTGACCGGCTGCGACTCCCCGGCATGAAAGATGACCGACGCCCTATCATCGGTGGCGGCCTGAGCATTGTTCGGGCCCTCTTCGACCTATTGCAAATTGACCAGTTGGAGCACGCCACGGGCGGCTTGCGACATGGACTTCTGTATGACTTGAACGGCGGTGAAAAGGGCCAGACCGATATCCGAGCCCAATCCATTCAGCGCTTGGCATCCAAATTTGGCACCGACCGCGCTCATGGAGAGCGGGTTGCCAAGGCCGCGGACCATTTTCTGGGTTTTTTGTTAGAAGAAGCCCCATCTCCGGGCTCCGTATTTGCCGAAATTCCGAGGCAAACACTGTGTTGGGCCGCCCTGCTCCATGAAGTTGGCAGCCATGTCTCTCACAGCGATCACCACAAGCACGGCGCCTACATTTTGAGCCACGCCGATGCAATGGGTTTTTCAATTTCTGAACTCCAGGGACTCAGCATGTTGGTCTTGGGGCAAAAAGGCAAACTGAAAAAGCTCGCACTTGATTTCGAGGATGAAGGTCTGATGCATCAGTTGCTGGCCTTGCGTCTGGGCGTCGCCGTCTGTCACGCTCGACGTGACCCGGACATCACGGGTTTGACCTTGTCCGTCGACCGAACCGCCCCGAGACGCTTCAACCTCACCTACCCTACACAATGGGCCGAATCATTTCCTCAGTCGGCTTACCTGCTGAGAGAAGAGGCAGTGGCATGGCAACGCACCCCCTGGGCGCTGACAGTGACACAACGCTAACCGCTGACGGATCGCGCACGAGCAGGCCCTGACCCCGCGTTTTCGCGTCGTGTTTGGCGCGGGCGGCCTCGGAGGCCACTTGCTCTGCATTGCCAAACACGCCGGGAGTCACTTTCACCGCGCCAATGGAAATTGTCGTCAACGGGAAAAATCGCGGCACACCGTGGCGGTCATCGGCCTCAATGCCGCCGGCCTCGCGGGCCGGCAAATCAAACAGATCCATCGCCGCCAGGGCGAACTCTTCCACGATACGCTGGCATTGAAACTCCCAATCGGCGCTTTGGTAAAGGATGATGAAATCATCTCCGCCCACATGTCCAACAAAGTCTCTTAAAGGATCACAATGCGCCTGTGCCAGGCGGGCCACGAGACGGATCATTTCGTCGCCTCGCCAATAGCCATACTGATCGTTAAACGGTTTGAAATTATTCAAGTCGGCATAACACGCCACAAAAGAGGCGTTGGAGGTCAACAACCGCTCAATGTGCTGACTAATTGGAATGTTGCCGGGCAAAAACGTCAAGGGGTTAGCATGGCGTGCAGCCTCAATCCGCGTCTCCATGACAGAGCGAACCAGTTGGTCTCCCGTGCCCAGCCCCGCGTAGCGGCCATTTTCTGTGACGATAAAACCGTCGGCCAAATAACGCTGATCGGTCGAGGTCAAAATACCAATTAATTCATCAACATTGTGATTTCTCTCAATCAGACGTGGTGCGCCATTGACATGGGCCGCGCAGGACTTTGCGCCACATACCTCGCGGTAATACAGCTTGGTGTACTCGTTGAGAAAGCCCGCACGATTGATGATGCCGACCGGCCGGTCACCATCGACCACCGCGACTGCATGCAGATCGGGCTGACCCAAGAATATTGCTGCTAAAGCATCGTTCGTGGTGTGCAAATCAACCGCAGGGGCTGCTATTGCGGAAATCTGTTTAAGTTGACCCGATGTTGCGCTGCGTCTCATTTCAGGGTAGATCGCAACCCGTCGATCCTGAATTGCAGCCTGTGCCACCACGCCGACCTCCCTCAATGGGGCAAGCGCTGGTCGCCCCAAGAAGTAGCCTTGTCCATAGGCAATTCCAAGGTCTCTCAACACCCGCAGATCGTCTTCTGTTTCTATGCCTTCAGCCACCAGGGCAGTATCAAAAATCGCTGCAATCTGCTGCAGAGCCTGAATAGTTTTGACCTTGTCAGCGTGGCGACTGATGTCTTTGGTGAAATATTTGTCAATCTTCACAATCTCGGGCTTGAGTTGCGACCAGAGTCGCAAACTGGAGCGACCATCGCCAAAGTCGTCCAGAGCCAGCGACACGCCGGTCTCGCGAATTTGACTGACGACGTCGGCCAGACAGTCCATGTCGCTCACCCGTTCGTGCTCGGTAATTTCAAGCACCAACAAACGCGGCAAGACCCCAAATTGCTGAATCATTTGCAGCAAACATTCCCGTCCGCATTGCTTCATGACTTGCACCAGCACTTCGGCGCTGATATTCACAAACAAACGCCCTGGCTGCTGCAATGCCCCCCAGCGCCGCAGCGCCACTGACACACACTGACTTTCAAACTCAAAGTTGAGTTTTTCCCGCTCGGCGGCCGCCATGAGTGCATCAGGCGAATGAAGTGGGGTTCCCTCAGGCCCACGGATCAGTGATTCGTGGGCATATACCGCACCATCAGACAGAGACACAATGGGTTGAAAAACGGGGTGTAATCCTTGCCCGTGCATGAGACGCCCCAAGGTGCCCAAGCCGCGCTGTAAGGCGCCGGACCGCATCATGGTCAAAACAGATGGAACACACCGCGATTCCCGCCGAATTTTGCACCGCGAGGGCGACAGTACCGGTCGCAAGCCGACCAAACTTTCCAACGAGACTGGCTTCATATTGTTCTAATTCAAATGAGAATTAGTTTATGAATTTTTCGTGACAAAGAGATGACAAAACGTTGCTCACACCCCATCGGGCGGGGCATGCTGTCAGGTGAATGGAACTCAACTCACATCACGGAAAAATCGCTGACAGCACCTAACTCTGTTTCAACGCAAAAAAGCCCGCCAAAGCGGGCCCTGCGCCGTTCAACCGCGCGCTTGACTTACTGCAAAGGTACACCGGTTTTGGACTGCAACTCTTCACGGGTCACGCCCGGTGCAATCTCCACCACCTTCAAGCCATGGGGCGTTACATCCAGCACCGCCAAGTCGGTGATGATGCGGTCCACCACGCCCACACCCGTCAAAGGCAGGGTGCAGCTGGGCAGAATTTTCAGGTCAATGGTGCCGTCTTTCTTTTTGGCCACGTGCTCCATCAGCACCACAACGCTCTTGACACCACCCACCAGATCCATCGCGCCGCCCATGCCTTTGACCATCTTGCCGGGAATCATCCAGTTGGCCAGATCGCCCTTTTCGCTCACCTGCATGGCACCCAGAATACTCAAGTTGATCTTGCCACCACGAATCATGGCGAAGCTGTCATGGCTGCCGAAAATGCTGGAACCGGGCAAGGTAGTCACAGTTTGTTTACCGGCGTTGATCAAGTCGGCATCCACTTCGTCTTCGGTGGGAAACGGGCCAATGCCCAGCATGCCGTTCTCGCTTTGCAGCCAAACCTCAATGTCCGGATTCACAAAGTTGGCCACCAACGTGGGCAAGCCAATGCCCAGATTGACGTAAAAACCGTCTTGCAATTCTTTGGCCGCAATGGCGGCCATTTGGTCGTGTGTCCAAGCCATGATCAAACTCCTGCTTTCTCGGTGAGGGTGCGTTTCTCGATGCGTTTTTCCGGGGTTGCATTCAGCACAATGCGGTGCACATAAATGCCAGGCAAATGGACGGAGTCGGGATCAAAAGTGCCGGTTTCGACAATCTCCTCGACTTCAACCACCGTGATCTTGCCCGCCATGGCTACTGCGGGATTGAAGTTGCGCGCCGTGCGGCGAAACAGCAGGTTGCCGCTCTTGTCTGCTTTCCAGGCCTTGACCAACGAAACCTCAGGGATCAAGGCGTGTTCCATGATGTAGGTGTGGCCGTCAAACTCTCGGGCTTCTTTGCCCTCCGCCACCAACGTACCTACACCGGTGCGGGTGTAAAACGCCGGAATGCCAGCACCGCCGGCACGCAGTTTTTCTGCCAAAGTGCCTTGTGGCGTGAACTCCAATTGCAATTCCCCGGCCAAGTACTGGCGCTCGAACTCTTTGTTCTCGCCCACGTAGCTGGAAATCATCTTCTTGATTTGCCGTGTCTCCAGCAGCTTGCCCAAACCGAAGCCGTCCACACCTGCGTTGTTGGAAACCACGGTCAGGTCTTTGACACCCGTATCGCGCAAAGCGTCAATCAAGGCTTCAGGGATACCGCACAGGCCAAAACCGCCAACGGCCATCAATTGGCCGTCTTTGACGATGCCATCCAGCGCAGCGGCGGCGCTCGGGTAAATCTTATTCACGGGTCAATCTCCTAATTTTAAAAACGAAGAAGCAATGCGCTTACGATACTACCTAATCACTTACGTAGTTTCTCGTAAAGTACAAACCCTTAGCCAGCCCAGCCCCCTCTCAGAGCTACTTCACCCCATGGACATTGACTACCGACTTGCCTTTGAATTCGCTCCCATTGGCATGGCGCTGTCCCGGAACCGGGCCATGGTGGACTGCAACCGTCACTTGTGTGACATGTTCGGGGTGTCGCAGGAACTGCTGGTGGGCGAGTCATTTCAAGTGCTGTACCCCAGCGCCATTGAGTTTGAGCGAACAGGCGCGCGCATTGCGCCAATTCTGAATCAACACGGGACCTACGCAGACGATCGCATCATGAAACGCGCCAGCGGCGAGACGTTTTGGTGCCACGTGACGGGTCGGGCGTTGAACCCGGCGGCACCGCATGAGGCGGGCATCTGGACCTTTGAGGATTTGAGTTCGCGGCGCCCGGTCAAGGCAGAGCTCACGGCGAGAGAAAGAGAGGTTGCCGCCTACCTGATGGACGGGCTCACCTCCAAAGAGATTGGTCGGGCTTTGAGCATCAGCCACCGCACGGTTGAAATTTACCGCGCCCGGCTGATGCGTAAGTACAAAGCCTCCAACGCCAGCGACTTGGTTCACAAGTTGATGGCGGGTTGACCTCTAGCGCTCTCAAAAAGAGAGCTGCTTACGCCCATAAAGCATGGGCCAGAAGCCAATTTAACCTACAAAACTCAGGGCCGAACAATGACCTCATTTCGCACAGCCTTGACGCCATTGACATCACGGGCGATCTGGTACGCAGCGCTTTTTTCGTCATTGCTCTTGGCAAAGCCCGACAACAAAACGGTTCCGTTCAGGGTCTCCACACTGATGGCGCTGGCTGCAACGGCCTTGCTGTCCACAAACTTGGCTTTCACCGCAGTGGTGATAGCAGCATCGTCCACATAGGCACCCACTGTTTGTTGGCCTCGTGTGACCGCGCAACCGGTGGCGGTCAACAAAACGACAGCGGTCATCGCAGCGGCAAGGGTATTTCGAATCATCATGGGAATCCTCCTATTTTAAAAATTGGCCCCTTGGGCGAGCAATGATCATCACCACTCGATCACCAAAGTGTCAATCCCGCTCAAAACCAGTTCAAGCGGTTTTTCATATTACACCGCTTTAGATGGATGCGCGACGTTGACGCCTAACGCGCCATCAAAGGACACGGTTTGACACCCCGGTAAGATGATCACGTCATGTTGACCTCGCCGTGCCTTGCGCCGCGGCCGCTTCCCAGCCCGGACAACCCGGCCCCGAACTGCACGTCATGCAGCCTGAAACTACCGCAAAGGACACCGCTATGAAGCCTCTCTCTCGCTGGTTGATTCCCCTTCTCTTGCTCCTGGGCCTCGCCACAGTGGCTTACTTTTGGTGGCAAAGCCAGACGCCGCCTGTCGCGCCCCTGCCAAGCCGCCAAACCGTGGTCGCAAGCCCTGTGGTCACGGCAACGTTGCCAGCCGCGCCTGAACCCGCACCCACGCCAGCGCCTGCCGGCCCGCTGTACCCCATTGAAGCGGTGCAAACGGAAATCGCCGCCTCAAAGCCAGCCCCATTGCCCGCGTTGGCTGACGCAGATGCGCCCGTCAAAGACGCACTGCTGGAGTGGTTGGGACGCCCGGGCGTGCTCACGTTTTTGCAGCTGGACGGCTTTGTACGCCGCATCGTCGTGACCGTGGACAACCTGTCACGGAGCCACGCCGCCGCCCGCTTATGGCCGGTAGTGCCAACGCCTGATCGCTTTCAGGTGACCCAGCAAGGTGGCGCCACGCTGCTGGCTGACAGCAACGCGGCGCGTTACCGCCCATTCGTGCAATTTGCCAGCGGCGTCAACACCGCCAAAGCGGCCGCTTTTTATGCCAAGTGGTACCCCCTGTTTCAGAGCGCTTACGAAGAATTGGGCTACCCCGGCAAATACTTCAACGACCGGCTGGTTCAGGTCATCGACCAACTGCTGGCCACGCCGGAACTCGCCGGGCCGGTGCAGCTGGTGCTGACCGAGGTCAAGGGCTCGGTGCCTACCCTGCGACCCTGGGTGCGTTATGAATACGCTGATGCGGCGCTGGAGGCTCGCCCCGCCGGGCAAAAAATGCTGATGCGCATGGGCACCGAGAATGCGCGCGTTTTGAAGGCCAAACTCCAAGAGTTTCGCCAACTGATCGGACCCCGCCCCGCCCAGTAAAGAGCGAATCAGGCGGGGGGTGGCGCATCCACCACCTCGGCGGCCGTGCGAAAAGCTTCGGCCACGGCCGGCACGCCGCAGTAAACGGCGGCGTGCAGCAACAGTTCCTGAAGCTCGGCTGGCGTCACGCCATTGTTCAAGGCCCCGCGCACATGGCCTTTGAGTTCATGCTGTTTGCCCAAGGCCACCAGCATCGCCACCGTAATCATACTGCGGGTTTTCAGGTCCAGCCCGTCGCGTTGCCAAACATCACCCCACGCATTGCGGGTAATGTGGTGCTGCAGTGGCGCGGTGAACTCCGTGGCCCGGCCCAAGGCCGTGGCCACAAAATCTTCACCCATGACCAATTTGCGGGTGACCAAGCCTTTGTCGTATTGAGAATCCATGGAGTGGTGGTTTCTGCCAATTGGCGTTGATGAAAGCCACAAGGATAATGGCAAGTAATCCCCCAACTGCCTGGAGACACCATGAGCCGCTACCCCAACCCCGAACTCAAAGACCTGCCGGACGACATACGCGCCAAAATACTGGAAGTGCAGGACAAAGCCGGGTTTGTGCCCACGGTGTTTCTGGCGCTGGCCCGCCGCCCGGCTGAGTGGCGCGCCTTCTTTGCCTACCACGACGCCCTGATGCTGAAAGAGGATTCCGGCCTGACCAAGGGCGACCGGGAAATGATCGTCACCACCACCAGCGCCGCCAACAAATGCCTGTACTGCGTGGTCGCCCATGGCGCGATTCTGCGAATTTATGAGAAAAAGCCACTGGTCGCCGACCAAGTGGCCGTCAATTACCGCAAGGCTGACATCACGCCCCGCCAAAAAGCCATGCTGGACTTTGCAATGAAAGTCTGCCTGCACTCTGACGAGATTGGTGACGCCGACTTCAGCCGCGCTGCAAGCCCACGGCTTCAGCGACGAAGACGCGTGGGACATTGCTGCGATCACCGCGTTCTTTGGGCTCAGCAACCGCATGGCGTCTTTCAGCAACATGATGCCCAACCCCGAGTTCTACCTGATGGGCAGAACGCCCAAGGTCAAATAAACGCTATAAAAAATATAGCTACTTCCGCCGGATAGACGGGCGCCAGAGACCAATTTAGCTTACAAATCAGCTCACCAGCGCTCGCACCCAGTCCGGCAAGGTGGCCGCCTTCTGAGTGGGAAAATCCACCCAGATGGTGGTTGCGCCGCCGGCGGCTGAAATGACACCGGGCTGGTCCAGCCGCTCAATCGTCGTCCAGGTCTCGAAAGTGGTGCGGCCCGGGTCGCTCACATACATCTTCAGCAGCAAGTCCCCCGGGTACTCCAGCTGCTTGTAAAAGTTGCAAAACGCATTCACGATCACCGGCCCTTCACCTTGCGGGTTGGGCGTGCAGCCAATGGCGTGCAACCACTCAATGCGGCAGGTCTCCAGGTAGCGAAAGTACACCGCGTTGTTGACGTGCCCCATGGCGTCCATGTCACCCCAACGAATGGCGATGCGGGCGTCGTGCACCCACTTTTTCTGCTCAGGCAATTCGATTTTCATGCTCGTTTCCTCGGTAACACAGGTTGGCGACTGACACGGCGCGGGCTGGGCCAGCACCAGGGATATTGGGCGTCGGCAAACACTTCCATCACCAGCAGCGGCGCGCCACAACGGGTGAACGTGGAGCGGCGAACAGGCAGTGCGCCTGCGGCCACGGTTTGCCCGGTGGCGTGGCGCCAGGCCTTCTCAACGTCCCGCCCCAGCCGGCTCGCCGGGGGCAAACTGGCAAACTCCAACGGTGCACGCCGGATGCCCTTGCGTTTGAATAAAACGTCGGCCAGCGGCCGTGTACCCAAGCCCCGAATCGAGCGCCAGGGCCCCACCGAATGCGCATGAGCGGTGACGCTGCGGGCAAACACCACCGGCACGCCGTCCACACTCAGCACCACCTCGCGCACATAGCCGGGACGCCGCCCGGGCAGCCCCAACGCAGACGCCTCGTCGGGGTGCAAGTGCTCCATGCCTTGCTTCAAGACCCGCACCGTGAACGATGTCCCGTTGCGCGCCAGGCGGGCACTGAGCGAACCCGAGGCACCCAGCCACCGGCGCACCCGCCGCTCGAACCCATTGTGTGTGGACCAAATCGTCATCGGTGCGCCCTGATCGAGGCCAAAATGCCCAGCGTGAACAGCACCGCCGCCAGCAGCTGCAAGCCACCCGGCCAGGCGCCGTCCCACACAAAGGAATAGAACAGTGCAAACAAAGTCTCACTGACGATGAGCTGGCCGCACAAGCTGGCGCTCAAGCGCTGGCTGGCGATGTTCCACAAAATACTGGCCGCCCAGCCAGAGCCCACGCCCGTTGCTATACAAACCATAGCTATCAGCGCCCCGTCATCAAGCGCCAGCAGCTCATTGGGCGAAGAACCCGCGGCCAGCCACAGCAGCAAGGCGCCCACGCCCGTGGCAATACCGACCCAGTTCGCCCATTCCGAGGCACGAATTTCCGGGTGCCGCTTCAGCCACGCCGCGTTAAGAATGGCAAACACCGTCCAACTCACCATGGCGCCACTGGCCAAGGCCACGCCCCACCAAAACGTGCCACCCGACGCCTGCACAGCGAGCAGCTCAGAACGCGTGGCCACCACCATCAGCAAAAGCCCCGCCGCCGTCAGCGCCACGCCCGGCAGCAAGGTGGACCACTTCAGCCCAGCGGGCTTGCCAAACAGCATCACCCATAGCGGAATGGTGCCAACGATCAGCGTGGGTACCTCGGTCCCTGCCCGGTGAATGGACAGCGACAGCAGCAAGATAGTAGGCCGTGGCGCCCAGTACACTCATGCCCAGAGCCGTGATGGCCTGGCGCAGCGTGGGTAAGGTGTGAGACCGCCAAGTGACAGGCCATGACCAACGCCGCCATGGCGCCGTAACTGAAGAAATCGCCCGGCCGTCAGGTCCACCGAGGACAAACCGGGCGTCATGCGGGGAACGACAAAAACAAGCCCCCACAGGGCCCCGGAGGCGAGGCCCGCCAAAATACCTGTCAGCATCGTGTGGTCGATCAGGCTCCGAAACCGTCATCGGCGGCGATGACTGCCCCGTTGATGAAATGGCTCTCGTCGGAGCACAACATCATCAGCACCGCATCCAGATCTTTGGGCTGCCCGACGCGTTTGCGCGGCAGCATCTGAATCAGCTTCTGGCCCTGCTCGGTTTGCCAATGGTGGTGGTTGATTTCGGTGTCGATGTAGCCCGGGCAAATGGCGTTGACGTTGATGCCAAAGCGGCCCCATTCCAGCGCCATGGCCTTGGTCATCTGCACCACCGCCGCCTTGCTCATGCAATACACGCCAATTTGAGGCAGCACCCGCAAGCCCGCCATGGAGGCAATGTTCACAATGCGCCCGCCGGTGAAATGCCCTGGCGCCGCGCCTTGGGCCCGGGCCAGCATGCGCTTGCCGACCTCTTGTGCGACAAAAAATGCGCCGCGCACATTGGTGTCAAACACATAGTCAAAGTCTTCTTCCGAGACGTCTTGCAAACGCTGCGTGGTGCTGACGCCGGAGTTATTGACCAGAATGTCAATCGAGCCGACCTCGGTTTCTGCGTGGGCCACCGCAGATTGGATGGACGCCCTGTCCGTCACGTCCAGCTCAATCACATGGGCGTCACCGCCCTCGCCTTCAATCTGCGCGCGCAACTCTTTGAGCTTGTCCACCCGGCGACTCGCCAGCACCACGGCGGCCCCGGCCGCCGCCAGGGTTCTGGCAAACTGGGCGCCGAGTCCGCTGGACGCGCCGGTGATCATTGCCACGCGGCCGGAAAGATCAATGCTGTAAGCCATTTAGAGAACTCCCACGATTACAAAGAACGATCGTTCATTTTTCAAAATTTCAACGCCTAAAATCTGCCTCACGTTCGACAGTGCGCTGTCGCCGTCCGATCCAGGACCATGCCTCATTATCAAGCGAGTTAATCCATGACCCCTCAGGAAATTCTGGCCCAGTTCGGCCCCCGTGAAGCAATGGAATACGACGTTGTCGTCGTCGGTGGAGGCCCCGGCGGCCTAGCCACCGCCATTCGTCTCAAACAACAGGCGGCCACACAGGGCAAAGAAATTTCCGTGGTGGTGCTGGAAAAAGGCTCTGAGCCCGGCGCCCACATTTTGTCGGGCGCCATCATGGACCCCAAGGCGATGACCGAGCTGTTCCCCAACTGGAAAGCCCTGGGCGCCCCGCTGAACCAGCCCGTCACCGATGACGCCATGGTGTTTCTGGGCGAAAAGTCCGGCTTTCGCACCCCCAACTTTTTGCTGCCCGGTTGCTTTCAAAACCACGGCAACTACATCGTCAGCCTGGGCGCCGTCACCCGCTGGATGGCCGAACAAGCCGAGACTCTGGGCGTTGAGATCTTCCCCGGCTTCACCGCCGCCGAGGTGCTGTACAACGACGACGGCTCGGTCAAAGGCGTGGCCACGGGCAACATGGGCGTCGGCAAAGACGGCAACCCCGGCGAGAACTTCCAGATTGGCATGGAGCTGCACGGCAAATACACCATCTTTGCCGAAGGCGCACGCGGCCACCTGGGCAAGCAACTGATTGCCAAGTACAAGCTAGACGAAGGCCGTGACCCGCAAACCTACGGCCTGGGCATCAAGGAGGTGTGGGAAATTGATCCCGCCCGCCACCAACCCGGCTTTGTCATGCACACCGCTGGCTGGCCGATGGACAGCGAGCACCTATGGCGGCGCGTTTCTGTACCACGCGGAAGACAACAAAGTCGCCCTGGGCTTCATCACCGGGCTGGATTACGCCAACCCCTACTTGAGCCCGTTTGAGGAATTTCAGCGCTGGAAAACCCATCCCAACGTGCGCTACTACTTTGAAAACGCCAAAGGCGAAGTCACGGCCAAGCGCGTGGGCTACGGCGCCCGCGCCATCACGGCCGGCGGCTTGTTGTCACTGCCCAAAACCGTGTTCCCCGGCGGCGCGCTGGTAGGTTGCGAGGCGGGTTACCTCAATGTGAGCCGCATCAAGGGCAGCCATGCCGCCATCAAAACCGGCATGCTGGCCGCTGACGCGGCGTTTGACGCCGTGATTGCAGGCCGCCAGCACGACGAACTGAGTGCCTACCCTGAGGCCTTTGAGAAGAGCTGGCTGTACACCGAGTTGAACAAGTCACGCAACTTCAAGACTTGGTTCAAAAAAGGCCTGACCGTGGGCACGCTCATGAACGGCCTGGAGCAGTTTGTGCTGAAAGGCAACATTCCCTGGACGATTCACCGCGACAAGCCGGACCACGTTTACCTGAAGCCGGCCGCCCAGTGCAAGCCCATCGTCTACCCCAAGCCTGACGGCAAACTCACCTTTGACCGCTTGAGCAGCGTGTTCATCAGCAACACCAACCATGAAGAGCAGCAGCCCGCGCACTTGACGTTGAAAGACGCCTCAGTGCCGGTCAGCATCAACCTGGCCAAATTTGCCGGGCCAGAAGCACGCTACTGCCCAGCGGGTGTGTATGAGTTTGTGAAGAACGAAGACAACACTGACCGCCTTCAGATCAACGCGCAAAACTGCGTGCACTGCAAGACCTGCGACATCAAAGACCCCACGCAAAACATCGTCTGGGTCACGCCAGAAGGCGGCGGCGGCCCGAACTACGCGGGCATGTAAACACGGGCCAAGCGCCCAGTACCTGACGGGGCCCCTGCGGCCCCGTTTTTATTGGTGCAGCAAGAAATTTATAGAAAAACAGCCTCTAGCGCCCGTCGGCTATGCGCAAGTCGCTATATATTTAAGAGCAAACACCGAGTCTCAAGCCAAGGCCAAACCGCCGGCCAAGTGATGGATGCCAGGATGCCCCTGGCGCAGCAACAACTGTGCCGCCTGCTGACTGCGGTTGCCCGTGCGACAGAAAAACACCACCGGCCGCCCCGGCTCGGCCAGCCACTCGGGCAGGTGTTGATCCAAACCATCCAGCGGCACGTTCACCACTTGTTGTGCCAAAGCGCGTGGCGTGCCGGCCAGATGCTCATAACTTTCGCGCACATCCACCAACCGGGCCTCAGGGTGTTGACTCAGAAACTCGGCCAACTCGCCCCAAGCCAGCGTCGCCACAGGAAGCAACCCTTGATCGGCCTCCGCCTTGGGCTGGCTGATCGCAGCAGGCGGCCGGCTGATGGCGGGCGTTGCCTGCGATTGAGCTTGGGTCAGCACCTGGCCGCAGCGCACGATGGCGGCACAAGCGCGCTCAATGAAGGCGGGTTCATCCAGCGGGCCAAACGACAGGCGCACCGCAGACGTGGTTTGCCACGCCGGCAGACCCATGGCCACCAGCACATAGCTCGGTTCTGCCTTGGCGGCTGAGCAGGCACTGCCCGCACTCACCCGCACACCGGCGGCATCAAACAAGGCCAGCATGGTGTTGCTGCTCACCCCGGGAACTGAAAAATTGAGCGTGGTTGGCACGGCCAAGCTGAAGGGCGCGTTGAACACCACGCCGGGAAACGCGGCAGACAGCGCACGCGCCAGCTGATCGCGGTACGCCAGCAATCGGCTGCCCGACTGAAAGGTGCGCCCGTCCAACAGCGCCTGCATCACCTCGCCCCAGGCAGCAATGCCGGGCATGTTCTCGGTGCCAGCGCGCAGGCCACCTTCTTGACCGCCGCCAGCCATCATTGCGGTGTAGGGGCTGCCTGCGCGGACATACAACAAACCAATCCCCTTGGGTCCATAGAGCTTGTGGCCAGAAAATGTGGCGTAGTCCATGCGCGTTTGGCGCAGTTTCAAGGGCAGCTTGCCCAGCGCCTGTACACAGTCCACCAGCCACAGCGCGGCCGGGTTGTGGGCGACAAGGACGCGCTCGATGCCCACCAAGTCAGACACCACACCGGTTTCATTGTTGGCCGCCATGGTGCACAGCAAGGCGGTGTCGGCCATCCACTGCGCCAACACCTCCAGTTGGTGCTGCCCGTGGCCGCACACGGGCAAGGCCCGAATCTCCAGGTTGAGGCCCAAGACCGCGTTCCAGTGCTTCAACGCCTGTGGCACCGCTTTGTGCTCCGTGGCGCCGTACACCAACAAGCGCCCCACCGGCTCGCCCCGCTCCTGGCGTTGCCGTATGTCCATCAAGGCGGAGAACACCGCCCCTTGAATGCCCTCTGTGGCGCCACTCATGAAGATCAATTGCCCTTCGCCACTATCCAGCACCTGCGCGGTGCGTGCCCTGGCCTGGGTCAGCATTTGCCGGGCCACCAGACCCGTGCAATGCCCGCTGCTGGGATTGCCAAACACCTCTGCCATGGCCGTTTGGGCGGCCGCCAGCGCGGCGGGCATGACGCGTGTGGTGGCGTTGTTGTCGAGGTAAATGGGGCTGACTGGCATGACGCTCTCCTGCATAGAAGTGCATGAGTTTATGAAAAGGCTCTTAGAAAATAATTCTTTTTAGCCTACTATTGGTGAACAACTTATCAATTACAACCTATAAAAATAGACTTAGAAGGAATGAACATGCTGGATCGATTGGATCTTGGGCTTTTGGAAGCCTTGCAGCACGACGGCACCCTGTCCATTGCCCAATTGGGCGAGCGCGTGGGCTTGTCCACCACGCCGTGCTGGAAACGGGTGAAGCGTCTGGAAGACGAGGGCTTCATCACCCAGCGCGTCGCCATCGTGGACCGCAAAAAAGTGGGCTTGCCGGTGACCGTGTTTGTGAGCGTGCGCACCTCGCAGCACGACGAAGCCTGGCTGGCCAAGTTCACCGCGGCTGTCACCTCCATGCCCGAAGTGCTGGAATTGCACCGCATGAGCGGCGACGTGGACTACCTGCTCAAAGTCACGACCACCAGCATCGACGGTTTTGATCGTTTCTACAAAAAACTCATTCAGCTTGGGCCCTTGACGGGCGTCTCTTCCGCCTTCTCCATGGAGCAAATCAAGAGCACCACCGCCTTGCCACTGGACTTGCCGGGGCGGGTGGGCTGAGTGCCCGGGCTTTGCCAGCCCACTTGACTCCTTCATAATCTTTGCTTCGGCCCTGCCCCAGATGTGTCAACAGTGCGCCCGCACCTTGCCGCGGCAGACCGATTGACACACGCACTCGAATTTATGTCCGCCAAGAATCCCATCCCAATAGATCGACTCACGTCAGCGACGGCAGGCCAGACGAAAGCAATGGCCCGTTTGCAAAATTCGGAGGCGTTTTTGGCGCCCTCCACCGAGTTGCTGCAAGCCATTGTTGACACCGCACCTATTGGCATTTTCTGGAAAGATACCCAGTCCCGCTACCTTGGCGGTAACCTGGTGTTTGCCAGCGACTCGGGGCTGGCCAGCGTGCAAGAAATCGTTGGCATGGACGACGAGGCATTGGCGTGGGCTAACCAAGCGCAAAAATTCCGGGCCGACGACCAGTCGGTGATGCAGGGCAACGCAGCCAAACTCGACTACGAGGAATATTTCACCTCCCCCGCTGGCGTGCCGGCTTGGTTTAGCACGTCCAAGGTGCCTTTGCACAATGCAACTGGCGAGGTCGTTGGCTTGCTGGGCATTTACCAGGACATCACCAAACGCAAGCAGGCTGAGCGCACATTATTGGAAGCTCAGCAGCAGTTTCGGGACTTGGTCGACTCAACCGCCGGCATTGTCTGGGAAGCGGAGGCCAGCACGTTTCGCTTCAACTTTGTCAGCAAGGAAGCAGAACGACTGCTGGGCTTTACCGTCGAGGAGTGGCAAATTCCCGGGTTTTGGGTTCAACACCTGCACCCGGACGACAAGGTTTGGGCGCCGGAGTATTGCGCCTCTTGTACCGGGCGCTTGGAGGCCCACGATTTTGAATACCGCTTCATCGCCAAAGATGGCCGCACCGTGTGGTTGCACGACATCGTGAAGGTGGTCGCCGTGGACGGGCAGCCGCGCTGGTTGCGCGGCGTGATGGTGGACATCACAGAACGCAAGCAGACTGAAGCCAAGCTGAAACTGGCGGCCAGCGTGTTCACCCACGCGGGCGAGGGCATCATCATCTCTGACGCCACGGGCCGGATTGTGGAACTCAACGACACTTTCACAGAAATCACAGGCTATAGCCGTGAGGAGGCCATGGGGCAATCCACCGAAATCCTCAGGTCTGAGCGCCATGACGACGAGTTTTTCGCATCCATCTGGCGCGAGGTGCACCGCCAGGGCCACTGGCGCGGCGAAATCTGGAACAAGCGAAAAAGCGGAGAGATCTACCCGCAAAGAACAACCATCAGTACGGTGCTTGGCGAGCATGGCCTGGCGCAAAACTATGTCGCGCTGTTTTCAGACATCACCGCCCTCAAACAGCACCAGAGCGAGCTCGAACGGGTGGCCCACTATGACAGTTTGACCGGCCTTCCCAACCGGCTTCTGTTGGCCGACCGGCTCAGTCACGCCATGGTCCAGTGCCAGCGCCAGAAATGCACACTGGCGGTGGTCTACCTGGATTTGGACAACATCAAAGAGGTCAACGACCAACACGGGCACGCGGCCGGCGACGCCTTGTTGATTGAGGTGTCGCGCCGCATGAAAGTCGCGCTGCGAGAGGGCGACACCCTGGCACGCCTGGGGGGTGACGAGTTTGTGGCCGTATTGGGCAACCTGTCTGGCCCCGACGATGGCATTCCCGTTCTGGAGCGCTTGCTGCAAGCGGCAGCGGTGCCCGTGGTGATCGCGACAGCGCTTGACACCAACAACGAGGCGGACCAGATCATTGTTCGTGTATCCGCCAGCATGGGCGTGACCTTCTACCCGCAGGACCCGGCGAATGCCGACCAACTGATGCGCCACGCCGACCAGGCCATGTACGCCGCCAAACAAGGGGGGAAAAACCGCTACCAATTGTTCGACATCGCGCAAGACGTGGCCCTTCAATCCCGCCGAGAAGGCCTTGAACACATTCGCACGGCGCTGGACCAACGTGAGTTCGTTCTGCATTACCAACCCAAGGTCAATATGCAGTCGGGCAAGGTGATGGGCGTGGAGGCCCTGATCCGCTGGCAACACCCCGAAAAAGGCTTGCTGCCGCCAGCCGCGTTTCTGCCGCTCATGGCAGACCACCCCATCGGCATAGAGATGGGCGAATGGGTGATTGAGACCGCGCTGAGTCAAGCCAGCGCCTGGCTCGTGCAAGGCCTGGACCTGAGAGTCAGCGTGAACCTGGATGCGGCCCAATTGCAGCAAGCCGGGTTTGCCGAACGCCTGAACGAAATATTGACCCGGCACCCGGACGTGCCCCCTCAGCGCCTCGGCCTTGAGGTGCTGGAGTCCAGCGAGTTGGAGGATTACGACCGGGTCTGTGCCGCCATGAACGCTTGCCACGACTTGGGAGTCAGCTTTGCGCTGGATGACTTTGGGACCGGCTACTCCTCGCTCACCTATCTCCGACGCCTGCCCGCTCACACCCTGAAAATTGACCAGACCTTTGTGCGCGACATGCTGGACGACCCCAGCGATCTGGCCATTGTCAAAGGCGTGATTGCCCTGGCGCAAGCCTTTGGGCGCAGCGTAGTCGCCGAAGGGGTTGAGACGGCCGCCCATGGGCAGGCGCTTCTGTCGCTGGGCTGCGAAATGGCCCAGGGCTATGGCATCGCCCGCCCCATGCCGGCAGACCGCATTCCCGCCTGGGTGGCCCAGTGGGAGGCCAAGGCGGTGTGGACGGCTTGAGATCAGGCGCGGCCCGGACCTGCATTAGAATTCCATCCCGTCAGGAGAGAGCTTTCCCCGAGAAGGCCGCCGAAGGCGCAGAACGGCTGATTGCAGCGGTTTGAACGCTCAGGCAAAAGGACTGACAAGCGCGTCAGGGTGTCACAACCCGGCGCGCCTCCCCACTGGAGAGAGGCCAAACCAGATTTGGCCCACCGAAGGAGCAAACCGCAGTCTGCCAGCCCGCCCGGGTTGACGTCGGCCCGGCGAATCTCTCAGGTAGAGCGGACAGCGGGGGCACAGGCCAGGGGTTTGACATCGCGTCAAACCTTCGGATTTGGATATGCCCCTGGGCGCCACGCGCCCGAACCGGAGTTCGCTGATGACTGCCACCACACCCCCTGTTGCCGCGCTGCTTAATGTTCCGCTGAACGACCTGCATGTCTCGCTGGGCGCTCGCATGGTGCCGTTTGCCGGCTATTCCATGCCCGTGCAATACCCGGCTGGCCTGATGGCCGAGCACCACCACACCCGCACGGCCGCCGGCTTGTTTGATGTGTCCCACATGGGCCAGTTGCGCCTGGTGGGCCCTGACGCCGCCGCCGCTTTTGAGACCCTGATGCCGGTCGACGTGATCGATCTGGCCGTGGGCAAACAGCGCTACGGCCTGCTGCTCAATGACGACGGCGGCATCATTGACGATCTGATGTTCTTCAACAAGGGTGATGACGAGATTTTTGTCATCGTCAACGGCGCCTGCAAGGTTGGGGACATTGCCCATATCCAGGCCAAGATTGGCGACCGCTGCCAGGTGATTCCCATGCCTGAAATGGCCTTGCTGGCGCTGCAGGGCCCACAAGCCGTGACCGTTTTGTCGCGCCTGGCGCCTGGCGTGGAAAAGCTGGTGTTCATGACCGGCGGCAACTTCAAAGTGGTTGCCGACACAAAAATCATTCACGTCTTTTTAACCCGCAGCGGCTACACCGGTGAAGACGGTTTTGAGATTTCCGTGCACGAGAGCGACGCCGACGCCCTGGCCCGCGCCCTCCTGGCCCAGCCTGAAGTGAAGCCCATTGGCCTGGGCGCGCGCAACTCGCTGCGTCTGGAAGCCGGCCTGTGCCTGTACGGTAACGACATTGACACCACCACCACACCCGTCGAGGCGACCCTGAACTGGGCCATGCAAAAGGTGCGCCGTACGGACGGCGCCCGTGCCGGTGGTTTTCCGGGTGCTACAAAAATACTAGCGCAACTCGCAGGTGGTGCGGGCGCTGCAGCTCGAAAACGTGTGGGACTCATGGCGCTGGAGCGCATTCCCGTGCGTGACCACACCGAATTGCAAGACCTGGCAGGAAACCGCATTGGCGAAGTGACCAGTGGCCTGCTGGGCCCCACCATCGACAAGCCCGTGGCCATGGGCTACGTGCCGCCTGACATGGCCGCACTGGGCACGAAAATCAACGCGCTGGTGCGTGGCAAGACCGTGCCCATGGAAGTCGTGGCCCTGCCGTTTGTGCCCACCAACTACTTCCGCGGCTAATCGCCAAGGTTTGAACCCGCACTGAATTTTTACCGTCTCAACGACTGACCTCTTTCATCATTTTTTAGGAGCACTCCCATGACCATCAAGTACACCCCTGACCACGAATGGCTGAACATTGACGGCGACACCGCTGTTGTCGGCATCACCCACCACGCGCAAGACGCCTTGGGCGATGTGGTGTTTGTGGACCTGCCCGAAGTGGGCGCCACCTTTGCCGCCAAAGACATCGCTGGCGTCGTCGAATCCGTGAAAGCCGCTGCTGACGTGTACATGCCCGTCACCGGCGAGATCACCGAAGTGAACGAAGCCCTGCGCGCTGACCCCGCTTTGGCCAACTCCGACCCATTGGGCGCCGGTTGGTTCTTCAAAGTCAAGCTGTCCAACCCCGCCGAGCTGGACGCCCTGATGGACGAAACCAGCTACACCAGCTTCTCCGCTGGCGCCTGATCGAGGCTGCGGGCTGCGGCCCGCGCCGGCTGAGCCTGTCGTGGCCCCTTATTCCCTTGTTTCGCTCGCCCTTCGACAGGCTTGAGGCGAACGGTTTGTGAGTCCTCATGTCGATGCAATCTCCCCTGCCCCTCAAAACACTAGAAAACACCTCCGAATTTATCGCCCGCCACATTGGTGTTGAGGCGGCGGATGAGGCCATGATGCTGAAGGTCGTCGGCGCTGCCTCGCGCCGCGACCTGATTGACGGCATCGTGCCGCGCTCGATTGCGCGTCAGTCGGCCATGGCCATTCCCGAAGCCATCACGGAAGCCGCTGCGCTGGCGGAGTTGAAGGCGATTGCGGCCAAGAACCATGTGTTCAAGAGCTACATCGGCCAGGGCTACTACGACACCCACACGCCGGGCGTGATTCTGCGCAACATTCTGGAAAACCCCGCTTGGTACACCGCCTACACGCCTTACCAGGCCGAGATCAGCCAGGGCCGCATGGAAGCGCTGGTGAACTTTCAGACCATGGTGGCCGACCTCACCGGCATGCCCATGGCCAATGCGTCCATGCTGGACGAAGCCACGGCGGCTGCCGAAGCCATGACGCTGGCCAAGCGCGTAGGCAAGTCCAAATCCATGACCTTTCTGGTGGACGACCAGGTGCTGCCCCAAACGCTGGAAGTGATTCAGACCCGTGCCAAGCCACTGGGCATCACCGTGAAGGTGTGCAGCGGCGAGGAAGGCTTGGCGGAGGACAGCTTTGCCGTGCTGCTGCAATACCCCGGCGTGAGCGGTGTGGTGCGCGATGACAAGGCGTGGATTGCCGCCTACAAAGCCAAAGGCGGCGTGGTCATCATGGCCGCCGACCTGCTGGCGCTGACCCTGCTGACGCCCCCGGGCGAGCTGGGTGCCGACATTGCCGTGGGCACGACCCAACGCTTTGGCATGCCTTTGTGCAACGGCGGCCCGCACGCCGCGTACATGGCTTGCCGCGACGAATTCAAGCGCTCTTTGCCCGGCCGTTTGGTCGGCGTGAGTGTGGACGTGCATGGCAACCCCACCTACCGTTTGGCTTTGCAAACCCGCGAGCAGCACATTCGCCGCGAAAAAGCCACCTCCAATATTTGCACCGCGCAGGTTCTGCCGGCTGTGGTGTCCAGCATGTTTGCCGTTTACCACGGCCCACAAGGCCTGGTTCGCATTGCCCAGCGCGTGGCCACCTTCACCGCCATTTTGGCGCGGGGCCTGCAGGACATGGGTTACACCCTGGCCCACACCAGCGCGTTTGACACGCTCACCATCCAGACCGACGACGCTACTGATTTGATAGCTGCTCGCGCTCTGGCTGCCTGCGCTAACCTGCGTTTAGTCTCTGCAACTTCCCTGAGCATCTCGCTGGATGAGACCACCACCCGCGCCAACGTGGAAGAGCTGTTTGGCTTCTTCGCCAAAGACGGCGCTGCCCTGCCCACCGTGGCCGCGTTTGAGCAAGGTCTGGACAACCTGCTGCCCGCCGCCCTGCGCCGCACCAGCCCGTTCATGACCCACCCGGTCTTCAACACGCACCATTCCGAGACCGGCATGCTGCGTTACATCCGCCGCCTGAGCGACAAAGACCTGGCGCTGGACCGCAGCATGATTCCATTGGGCAGCTGCACCATGAAGCTCAACGCCACCAGCGAGATGATCCCGATCACCTGGCCCGAGTTCGCCCGCATTCACCCGTTTGCGCCGCGCAGCCAATCGCTGGGTTACCTGGAGCTGGACGAGCAATTGCGCGCCTGGTTGTGCCAAGCCACGGGTTACGCCGGCATCAGCCTGCAACCCAACGCAGGTTCACAAGGCGAGTACGCCGGTTTGCTGGCCATCAAGGGCTTTCATGAGGCCCACGGCCAAGGCCACCGCAACATCTGCCTGATTCCTTCCAGCGCGCACGGCACCAACCCCGCCAGCGCCCACATGGTGGGCTTGACGGTGGTGGTCACCGCCTGCGACGCCCAAGGCAACGTGGACATGGCCGACCTGAAAGCCAAGTGCGAACAGCACAGCGACCACCTCGCCGCCGTCATGATCACCTACCCCAGCACGCACGGCGTGTTTGAGACCAGCGTGAAAGAACTCTGCGCTCTGGTGCACGAACATGGTGGCCGGGTGTATGTGGACGGCGCCAACATGAACGCCCTGGTTGGCGTAGCCGCTCCCGGCGAGTTTGGCGGCGACGTGAGTCACCTGAACCTGCACAAAACCTTCTGCATTCCCCACGGCGGCGGCGGCCCCGGTGTGGGCCCGGTGTGTGTGGTGGCTGATTTGGTGCCCTACCTGCCCGGCCACGTGACCGGTGGCGTACCCAGCCATGGCGTAGGCGCCGTGTCTGCCGCGCCCTTGGGCAATGCCGCTGTGCTGCCGATCAGCTGGATGTATTGCCGCATGATGGGCGCGGAAGGTTTGAAATCTGCGACCGAAATCGCAATTTTGAGCGCCAACTACATCAGCGCACGCCTGAAAAACCACTACCCCACGCTGTACGCCAGCGCCAACGGCCATGTGGCGCACGAGTGCATTCTGGACCTGCGCCCTTTGAAAGAAACCAGTGGCGGCGCCAACGGCATCTCCGCCGAAGACGTGGCCAAGCGCCTGATGGACTACGGTTTTCACGCGCCCACACTCAGCTTCCCCGTGCCGGGCACGCTGATGGTTGAACCTACTGAGAGCGAAACGCTGGACGAGCTGGACCGTTTCATCAACGCCATGATCGCCATCCGAGAAGAAATCGCCAAGGTCGAGCGCGGCGAGTGGCCCCAGGACAACAACCCCCTCAAACACGCCCCGCACACGGCCGCGTCTCTGATGGGCGAAACCTGGGACCGCCCTTACTCGCGCGAAGTGGGCGCCTTCCCGCTGGCCACACTCAAGCAAGTCAAGTACTGGCCGCCCGTGGGCCGGGTCGACAACGTCTATGGCGACCGCAATCTGTTCTGCTCTTGCGTGCCCGTGAGCGAGTACCAGTAAGGTTGAAACGCAGGCCCGTCTGGGTCTGCCGATA
Source organism: uncultured beta proteobacterium (assembly GCA_963781205.1). Lineage (GTDB taxonomy): Bacteria > Pseudomonadota > Gammaproteobacteria > Burkholderiales > Burkholderiaceae_C > Rhodoferax. The sequence goes on from CAWAFG010000014.1 coordinate 38,122, forward strand.
GCTGCAAAGTAGAGCTCATCGAGAGCGCCGCACCGCAAGGTGGCGGCGCTTTTTTTACGTCACTTGGCTTTGGCGCGCCGGGGTTTGGCTTTTTTGGCGGCGTCGCCGGCGGTGGCTTTGGGCGCGCTGGGTGCCTTGCCTTTTTCGGTTTGCTCCAGCCCCAGCAAGGTGTCCACGTAGGACGTGAAGCGGTTGAGGTAGTCGGGCGAGATGTCTCGCATCAGGGTCAATGAGCGCAGCACCAGCATGTGCGAGTTGATGGGGCCGGCGTTCTTGGGCGCCTGGTCCAGCGCCTTGGCCACCTGCCGGTCCACGCTGAGTTTGGACCAGGTGTTTCTGAACACCCGGCTGGTTTTGAGTTCGGGCTGCTGGCCCAAGGCGCTGATCACTTCCCCGCCCTGCCCGGCGCCGTCTGCGGCGTGCTGGGCGATGTAGTGGGTCAGCTCACCCAAGGCGCTGATTTGCGTGGGCTTGTTCAGGCTGGCAATGTGCGCAGCCACTCCCTTGCAATCGCCCGCCTCCAGCAATCGCTGCAACTCCGCAGCGGTTTGGGGGTGGGTTGAGACGGCCTTGTCCACCGCATCTTGGGCATCGCTCAAGGCGCGGTCAAACCGGGCCTTGAATGCGGCCACGGCGTTGTCCAATCGGGCTTCCAGCAGTTCTTTGACCCGCCCCGACTCGGCATCGGCCCGCTGTGCCAAGGCTTGCAGGTAGTGCAGACGCACCGGGTCCCACTGGGCGGCGCCGGCTTGGCGCAGGGCCGCCATCACAGCGCGGGCGTCCAGAGGCGGCTTGGCCTCTGCAAGCGCGGTGTCGCTGTGATGGATTTCACTCATGGCTTGGTCACACCCTTGGGTGCGGCCGCAGGGCTGGGCGCATTGCTGGTTTTGGGCACGGGCGCCATTTCAACGCGCCGGTTTTGAGAGCGCGCCGCCTCGTCCACATTGGGCGTGGCGGGCTGCTCGGCGCCAAAGGCGGCGGCAAATACCAGCGATGAGGGCATGCCTTCGTCAATCAAGGTGCGGGTCACGGTCAAAGCGCGTTGGGCAGACAACTCCCAGTTGTCAACATAGCGGCTGTTGCCTTCGCGGATGGCGCGGTCATCGGTGAACCCGCTCACCATCAGCATTTCATTGCGAGACGTCAAATACGACTGCAGAGGTGTGACCAAGCTGTTCAGCAGTTGTCGCCCCTCAGGCTGCAACTGGTCTGAGTTCAGTGAGAACAACACCTGGCCGCTGATGCCAATGCGCCCGTTGTTCAGCGTGATGCGCCCTGAGGCCAGCGGAATGGCCAGCGCTTTTTCCAGCGTCATGCGGCGCTGCTCTTCCATTTGGCGCAGCTTCACCTCGGCGTCCAGATGCGAGGCCAGCTCCATCTGCACGCCCAGCACGCCCACCAAGATCAGCACAAACGCGCCCAGCAGGCCCGACATCAGGTCGCCAAACACCGCCCAAATGGGCGCCGTGGACTCGCCGCCTTCGTCCATCTCATCCATCACGCGACCTCTTCAGCCGGCGCCGCCTGCTTGCCCGGCAACTGGCGCAGTTCTTCAAAAATCTCTTTTTGAGACATCAGGCTCAGGTCAATGATTTCCCGCGCTTGCGCCACGTAGTAGGCCAGTTGGTCATCGCTTCTGGCCATGGATTTGTCCATGGCGCCTTCAATGCGCTGCAGGTTGGCAATCAGTTTCTCGTTGGCCTCGTTGAAGGAATTCACGGCAACGCCAAAGGCCTCACTCAGGCTGGACACCTCGACCGCGCTGCTGGTCACGTGCGCGGCAATGTCAGACAGCTTGACGGCCTCCGCCCCCACCTTGTCAGAGAACTCGCTGCCGGCGGTGTTGAGTGCCACGGCAGACGACGCCACCAGCGAATCAATCACCGCGCGTTGCTCCACCGAGGCGTGGTTGATGGACTCCAGCAAGGTGTTCAGCGTGGCCATGATGCGGCTGCGCTCTTCCAGCAACTCGTTGTCTCGCGCCACGCTGCTGGAAATTTCTTTGCGCAGTTGTCCGATCACGTCCGCAGCCGCGCGCGGCGCCTCCGAGGCGGTTTCAATCAGGCGGGTAATCGGGTCTTCCAGCGCGGTTCCCAGCGTTGTCAAATGCCCCGTGAGTGCGGTTTGCAGCTCGGCCAAGCGCGCCACAGCGGCGTCACCGCGCTGGGCCTCTTGCTCGCGCAGGGCACCCAACTCGGTGCGCATTTGGGTGGACAGGGCCTCCATGCGCCCGTTGTGCTGGGCAATCCAATCGGCCTCAGCGGCCAGGCGTGAGCGCATCAGCTCTTCGGCGCTGGTGATCAGGCGGGTGGCGTCGCCTAGGGTTTGGGCAGAGCGGGTCTGGGCCTGCTCGGTGACGCCTTGCACGGCCTCGGTCAGCGTGGTGCAGATTTGCTGCTGCTGGGCCAGTGTTTTGTCGGCCGTGCTCTGCCATTCGCGTTGCAGCGTGGCACTGGCGCCTTCCAGCGACTGCGACCAGGCCTGCAGACGCTGTGCGTCGCTGGTGGCGTGATCGGTTTGCAGGCTGGCGTAAGCCGCGCCCACAGTGGCCACCAAGGCGGTTGAGCGTTGCTCGAAGGTGTCAGTGAACGCACCCAAGGTGCGCTCCACGCCGCCCATGAGTTGCGCGCTGGCCTGCTCGTGGCTGGCCAGGGCGGCCGCCATGCGCTCGTTGTGCTGCACCACCCACTCGGCCTCGGACTCGATGCGAGAACGCATCAAGGCGTCGGCACTCGTCATCAAGGTGCTGGCTTCACCCAGGGTCTGGCTGGCGTGGGCTTGCGCTTGCGCCGTGAGCCCCTGCACGGTTTGCGTGAGCAAGGTGCAAATTTCCTGCTGCTGGGCCAGCGTGGCTTCGCTGGTGCTCTGCCATTCACGCTGCAAGGTGGCGCCCGCGCCTTCCAGCGACTGTGTCCACAATTGGAGGCGCTGGGCGTCGCCAGCCGTCTGATCGGTTTGCAGGCTCGCATAAGCCTCGCCCACCGACGCGACCAAAGCGCCAGAGCGCGCATCGAATGTGTCGGCAAACGCGCCCAAGGTGCGCTCCACGCCGCTGACCAGCGTGGTGCTGGCCTGTTCGTGGCGGCTGAGCAGGGCTGCCATGCGCTCTTGGTGCTGTGTGGTCCAGTCGGCCTCGGACGCCATGCGCGAGTGCATCAAGTCTTCCGCACTGGTGATCAAGCGGGTGGTGTCTGCCAGCGTTTGGGCCGCGCTGGCCTGGGTCTGCTCGCTCACCCGCTGCACGGCTTGGGTCAAGGTGCTGCAAATCTCTTGCTGCTGAGCCAGGGTTTTCTCGCTGGTGCCTTGCCATTCGCTCTGCAGGGTGGCGCCAACGCCTTGCAGCGACTGCGTCCAGGCCTGCAGGCGCTGGGCATCAGCGCTGGCTTGGTCGGCTTGCAAGGTGGCGTAGGCGCTGTTCACGGACGTGACCAGCGCGCCAGAGCGTTGCTCAAAGGTGTCGGCGAACGCGCCCAAGGTGCGCTCCACGCCGCCAACCAACTTGGCGTTGGCTTGTTCTTGGCTGGCCAAGGCGCCCGTCCAGGTGGCGGCCACGGTGGACGCGGTGGCGCCGAAGCGCTCGGTCAGGCCATCGAGCTGCAACTGCACGGTGTCCACCATGCGTTCGTGCATCAGCTTGGCCTGGGCTGCAATGCCATTCAGGGCCGCATCCACAGCGGGTTGCAGGCTCTCACCGGCAATTTGCGCACTCTGGCTCAAGCTGTTGCGCAAGGACATGTCCACAGACACGGCCAGGTCGGTGTAAACGCCCTTCACATCTTTGTGGAACTGATCTTGGTTGCCCACCAGGCGCTCGTTGAGCTGCTCGTTCATGCGCTCCATTTGCGTCATCATGGCCTGCAGATGGGTCACCACTTCGGGCAAAGCCTGGGACTGGGCTTGCAGGGCTTTGAAGGTTTCCTGGCGCTGGTGCACCATGGAGAACCCGCGCAGCGTGGTCGCAATCTGGCTGTCCAGCGTTTGTGCCGCCTGCACGCGCTCGCGCCGGCTCAAGGCCGACATCAGCCCCAACATGGCCGACGCCGCCACACCCGCTACCGACGTACCAAACGCCAGCCCCAGGCCCTTGATGGGCGCAGCCAGTGCCGCGCGAATGGCGGTCAAGTCGGTGGTACCTTCCAGCGCAAACACGGCGCCGTTCAGCGTCACGACCATGCCCAAAAACGTGCCCAGCATGCCCAGCATCACCAAGAGGCCCACCAAATAGGGGGTTAGCGCCGGGCCGGGCAAGCCCACCCGCTCGCCTTCTACCCGCAGGCGCACGGTGGTGCGCAGCGAGGCAGGCACGCCCGACAGCCATTGACCCAAATCACTGAGCTGCGCCGGCGTCGCGGCCAGCGCGCTGGCCAAGGCAGACGTGGCTTGGCGGAATTGGCGCAATTCCCACGCGCCAAAGACAAACACCACCCCAATCAGGGCTGTCATGGTCAATGCCAACAAGTTGGTGCCGATGAAACCACTGCCTACCCAGGCAACAGCGGCGGCGCCCAGGCCAAAAGCGATGGCAAACAAGTATTTATTCATGGTGAAGTCTCGTGGTTCAGGGCTTCAATCAGCCCCACCGTGGGCTGCAGGCGCAAGTCCAGCTCGGCCAGCAACACGGTTTGTAAATCGGTGCGAAAGCGCGCCAGCCAACCGCCAGCGTGCATCCAGTAGGCTGGGATGTCGGTCATGCCCGTGCTCTCCAGCCTGTGTTCATGCTCTTTGCGCAGTTGCGTGAATCTTTTCTCCAGCAGCACCGGCACGTTGGCCAGCAGCTTGCTTTCGCGGTCATTCAAGATGTCGTCCAGCGCCGCATCCAGCGTGGCCAGGGTTTTGAGCGCGGGCGAGGTGCGAGCCAGCACATCACGGGCTTTGGCCCGCAGCGGACGCGTGCCCAGCTCCATGTCACGCTGCTGCGCCAGGTAGTAACGCCGGTAGGGCTCAAAGGCAGACGGCATTTCCAGCGGCAACAGCAGGTCTGGCAAAGGCATGCCGGTGCGTGTGCGAACCCCTTTGGCGCTGGGGGGCGTGTTGATGATGGTCTCAAACCCGGTGCGCACCCGGTTGAACTCCTCGCCCAAGGCCGCGCGCAAGCCGCTTGGCGCCGGGGCTTTGAGGGCCGCCGGGCTGGCGTTGAGCGCCCCATGCAGCGTGATCGCGTGGCCCAGGTTCATCCACTGGCCCAGCTTTTCAGCAAAGGCCGTGCCCGCCTGTGCGGCGTCCATCACCGACAGGTCAGCGAGCACGCGCATGAGCCTGGAGCTATGGAGATGGGTACGCGTCAATGCTCGCGTCATGGTTCAGAGTCAATCCAGTCAAAAACAGGGTCTGGGCGGCGCCAACAAGGCAACGCTCAACAACATGCACGGTCGTTGACGACCGGCAGCAACCGGTCAGATCAAATATTCGTCGGATCAGGCGTTAAAAACTGCCTGGGGCCGCCAACTCAAGCCCTGAGACCAACAGCCGTTGGCACCAGGATGGTTTGGGCATGGTGTAAAAAACGAAATCAGGCCTCGCAGAGGCGAACCGGCCTGAAGCGGGTGATTTTACCGCCCCGCCCCCTGCCCTCTGCCGTTGGCCCCCCCCCGGGGCCGCAGCCACCTTCCAAGTGCAAGCAAACGTGAATGGCAAGGCCACGTTCGCTTTCCCAAAATGCTATCAATTAAATAGCTGCTCCCGCTTATTCAACGGGCGCAAGCGGCCCATTTCTTGTAAATTGCCAACACAAGCGATGGAACTGATAGTCCCAATTTGTGGCTGGCTGGCGCCATCTGCCTGCGGCGCCTCGAAACAAAGCCCCCCAATCAGCACAGTTTCAGGCCGTGCCCTAACATGCGCCCTCTGCATCGGCTGTCGGCCGGCCCCATGACACGCACGAACACCCCACCATGAACACAACCGGACCCGTCGATATCGTCTATCTCTGGGTGGATGGCAGCGACCCGGCCTGGCGCAGCAAGCGCTTGGCCGCACAGCAACAACTGGACAAGAACCAACGCCAGCAAATAGCCGCCCATGGCGACGTTGAAGGCCGTTTTCGCGACAACGATGAACTGCGCTACAGCCTGCGCGCGCTGGACCGGTTTTTCCCCGAACACGGCAATGTCTACATCGTCACCGACGGCCAGGTGCCTGCCTGGCTGCAGGCGCACCCGCAACTCAGCATCGTGGACCACCGCGATCTGATCCCTGCCAACGCCCTGCCAACATTTGACTCCGCCCACATCGAGTCGTACATCCACCGCATCCCCGGCCTCTCGGAGCGCTACTTCTATTTCAACGATGACGTGTTTTTTGGCGCGCCTGTCGATCTGGCGGACTGGTTTTTGGACGATGGTATTTATGCCGGTTGGTCCGACGATCTGCCGGTGCCCGCGGGCCCGATGCAAAAAGACGACAACGCACTCGAAAACGCCTGCCGCCTGTCGATCGCGTGGCTGGACACCCACTCGTCCAACAGCCTGCAGCCGCACTATCGCCACACCTATCAAACGTTCGCCCATTCGCCTCGCGCCATGCGCAAGTCCATGTTGTTCGCGCTGGAGGCCATTGCCCCAGAGCTTTTCAGCAAAGTGCGCAGCACGGTCTTTCGCGCATGGAACAAGCCAACCATCGTCTCCGATTTTGTAATGCGCTGGGCGCTGGCCCATGGCCAAGCCCAGATTCGGGACTATGCGCACGTGTACGTGGCCACCGGCGAGGCGCCCCAGGCATCGGGCATGGACCGGGTGATCCGGGGCTTTGGCGATTTGCACTTCTTTTGCCTGAACGACACCCTGGACAACGCGCCGGCCAGCGACATCCGCCTGCACCAACTCAAAGCGGCCCTGGAAGGCCTGTTTGGCGACGCATCACGCTATGAGGGCAGCGATGGCACCTTGGCAGCGCCTTGGGCAGGGAACGTCTACGAGGAATTACCGTCTGCGCAGTGCATCGACTAGCCGGCGAGGGCAAAGATACTACATATTTGATAGTACGCTGCGCAGGTTTAACAAGGGCTAAGCGCCTTTTTCTTCTCAAATTTTCAGAGTCAAATGGCTGAACGGTTGTTGTCAGCAAAGCCTCCGTTCACTCAAGGACGTGTGAGTGCCGGAAGGTGTTGGACCACCATCTCCACAAAGGTGGTGACGGCCCGCGGAACGTGGCGACGGCTGGGGTACACGACGTAGAGGTTTCCCACGCTGCTGGCGACGCCCTGCAGCACCTCCGCCAACTCACCGGTGCGCAGACTCTCATCAACGATGTTGAATGGCAAAAGGCATATACCCAGCCCCCGAAGCGCGGCCATTTTCTGAGCCTGCGCGGTGTTGGCGCTGAATCGGCCAGTCGTGGTGATCTGCACCGGACCATCCGGCCCGATCAAGCGCCAGGGGTTCGGCCCACTGGCATGCACTGCACGTATGCAGTCGTGGCTGGCCAAGTCGTCGATGGTTTGTGGGGTGCCACGGGCCGCCAGATAAGCCGGACTGGCCGCCAGCACCATAGAACTCGTGGCCACCTTGCGCGCCACCATGCTGGAATCCGGCAGCGCGGCGCTGCCGCGAAAAGCCACGTCAATCCCTTCGCCCACAAAATCGGCCATGGTGTCGCTCAGCACAAACTCCACACGAACCTCTGGGTAGCGCCTCAAATAATCCGCCACCCACTCCATCACGAAGAAATCGAAAAAGTTGGCAGGTGCTGCCACCCGAATTCGGCCTTGGGGGTCCTTGCGCCCGCCCGACAACTGGTCAACGGTTTCGTTGAGCGCTTCAATTTGCCTCACGCTTTGGTCATAAAGTGTTCGCCCCGCATCGGTCAGGCTGAGTTTGCGGGTGGTTCTCTGCAGCAACCGGGCCTGTAACGCGTCTTCGAGCTGTGCCACTTGCCGGCTCAGCGTTGTGGATGGCATTGACAGCCGCCGCGCCGCCTGGGCAAAACTGCCCGACTGCACAACCTGCACAAACAGGGCCAACTGGTTCAAGTCGAGCATGTTATTACCTACAAAAATGGGATGATTAAATTCAATTATCCCGACTATTCAATCAATTCAAAAATTCTTACGCTACACCCATCCAATTTACACATCCAAAGGAATTCACCATGGCACTTTCTTCCAACACCCAAAACCGCCTCGTTTGGGGCGTTCGCATTCTGCTGGCACTGGCGTTTGGCGCGGCAGGTTTGGCCAAGCTGATGGGCGTTGAGATGATGGTCGCAACCTTCGAGGCCATCGGCGTGGGCCAGTGGTTTCGTTACCTCACCGGCGGCATTGAAGTGCTAGGCGCGGTCCTGATGCTAGTACCGGCCACCGGCTTGTGGGCCGGCCTGCTGCTGGGCGGCACCATGGTGGGGGCCACGATCTCCCACTTCGTTGTCGTACCCGGCACCCCCGTGCCCGCCATCGTACTGGGCCTGCTTTGCGCATTGGTGGTGTGGCACTTGCGCCCTACCCAGTTCCGAACCGCCTGACCACGTGACCACGCCCCACTGCTGCGTCCGCAGCACCGTTGGCAGCGGGTCAATCGACTCGGCCCAGTGGCCCCGCTGCCGACGCAAGCTCCCGCATTCCCGCCAGCGCCTTTGGCGCCAGCTTGTGCAGGGGCGCATGAGAGCCGTCAGCTGCAACTCCTAAAAACGCTATTCATTTGAGCCACTTGCACAATGCTGCAAAGAAGCGATTTATCGGCGTATCAAAGGCCGATTTTTGATTGAAGGGGTAGGCGCCGCCACTTTGAAGTGGCACCATCTGGTTTACTACGACAAGATGATTGCGCCTACCCATGAACTCTACCGCACGGCACGGCTACCGCCAACACCACATGCTTTTGCAGCGCGAACTTGGGCAATGGGCCGCAGGCCTTGAGCAAACCCTCACGCCAGTGCACCAGCGCATCGTTCTCACACTGGATTGGTTGAACCTAGACAGCCTCATCGGCTACAGCGGCAAGCGGGCAGGTCCACCAGAGCGCAGCCGTGTTGCATTAGCCCAGGCGTTTGTGGCCAAGGCCATACTGGGCTTTGAGCAAACCACCCAGCTGCGCAGCCGATTGGCAGTTGATACCGTACTGCGCCGCTTGCTCGGCTTTGAGTCTCACCGAGCGTTGCCCAGTGAAGCAACGTTTAGCCGCGCATTTGCTGAGTTCGCCCGTACAGGCCTGCCCGCCAAAGCCCACGAAGCGCTCATTCGCCAACATCTGGGGTCAACCGTGATAGGCCATATCGCCCGTGACTCCACCGTGCGAGACATTGATTTCAGCCCGCGTGCGAGGGGAGGTTCTGGCCCATGGATGGACTTGGCTCATGACTCTGATCTCCCTGTGATGATTCAAACACGTCACGCATCAACTGGCGAGCGTTGAACTGTCGCCCGCTACAGACAGGGGCATGATCACACGGGATGTGGCAATCCAAGCGAAACACGCCTAAGAACAAAGCCGTCTTGAACCATGAGTTCTCTCCCCATATTTATAAGTTGTTGATTTATAAATGACTCTTCACCCGACTCATCTTGGACCAGTCACTCAAAAGGCTTTATCTGCAGGGGAGACCGCCCTGCTGTTGCCAGTGCAATGTACGACGAGGTTTTCGCCTTCAGAACACTATCCATTTGATAGCTACTCACGTAGATATTTCCAGCGCCAGAGGGCAATATCGCGCAGAAAATCTCAGAGAACGTAGCGAACTGATTCGAAACCGTGAAACCAGTGCTGGCGAGTTGGAATCACCCACCCGAACAGCCGCGCCCTCCCGGCACGAAATATGCTTACCCTACCGCATGGCCCATACCGTAACCTCGCTCAAAAGGCGGGCGCCCGGCCTTCGCAGTGGCAAACCCAGCCGCTCCCATGCCCGCGCCTATTTCTCTCACCCAACCGCTGCTGCGCCGCCACCGGATGCGGCAGCACCCGACACCCGGCGCAACCGCCACTCTTGGCTGGAAGACGCCCACGCGCTCGTTGCCGGTTCACTCTTTGTGGCGCTTGGCATGACCATGTTTGGCCACGCCGGGCTGCTCACCGGCGGCGTGGCCGGGGTGGCTTTCTTGGCAAGCTACACCACTGGCCTCAACTTTGGTCTGTTCTTCTTTCTTTTCAGCCTGCCGTTCTTCGGATTGAGCTGGTTCCGGCTGGGGGCAGAGTTCACCTTCAAAAGCTTTTTTGCCGTGGCACTGGTGTCGCTTTGCACCGCCGTGGCGCCCAAAGTGGTGCGTTTTGAGTTCATCAACCCCTGGATCGCCTCGATTTTGGGCGGCTTCCTGATCGGCTTCGGCCTGCTCGCCCTGCTCCGCCACCACGCCAGCGTGGGCGGCGTCAACATCCTGGCGCAATGGCTGCAACAGGCCAAAGGCTTCAGCGCGGGCAAGGTGCAGATGTCAGTGGATATCGTGGTCGTTCTGATTGCGCTGACAGTCGTTCCCCCTGAGCGGGTGGCGCAATCCGTGGTGGGCGCCATGGCCATTGGCCTCATTCTGGCGCTCAACCACCGGCCGGGTCGCTACCTTGGCGTTTGAGTGCGCCTTTGCTTGAGGCGACAGAAGCAGGTTGCGGACAAGGACGAGGACGAGCCTGTCCATCCATTGAGCGAAGCCTCGCGCGGCGATAAAACCCCTGCGGCCTGCACGGCGCGGCACAGCGGGGTCACGGGCGCGACAAGGAAGGGGCTCATTGGGGACTGTCGCGTCCACGGATCAAGGGTTTCCCTATTGGCTTGGGCGAGCATGGGCTGCATCATGTGCGGCTCATTCTTCAGGAGCCCTCCCCTATGGCCATCTTCAGTGAACATCCGATCCGCACGCTCGACGATTTGAAGCGGTTCGAGTCCGATATGACGCTGGCGCAGCGCCTGCCAGAGCGCAGCGTGCTGGACGTATTCATTGGCGCCGCTGAACGCCAGCCAGAGCGCACCGCCATCACCATGCTGATGAGCGGCGCACCCGACGAACAACCCCGGCACGTTAACTACGCGCAACTGCTGGGCATGGTGCGGCGCTCGGCCAACCTGTTTCACTGCCTGGGCGGACCCCGGCCCGGCGTGGCTTACATGCTGCCCAGCCTGATCGAAACCCACGCCACGCTGTGGGGTGCCGAGACGGCGGGTTATGCAGTGCCCATCAACTTTCTGCTGCAGGTGGAGCACATTGCCGCGCTGCTGGAGGCGTCGGGCGCGCGCATTCTGGTGGCGCTGGGGCCGCACCCCGTGCTGGACATCTGGCAGAAGGCGTTGGAACTGCGCGAGCGGGTACCCGGCCTCACCCTGGTGCGGGTGGCGCCGCCAACGACACCGGCTGAAGACGGGGTGATTGACTTTCACACGGCACTGGCAGCCCAGCCGGACGACCACTTGGTCTTCGGTGAGCCGGGCCAAGACGACGACGTGGCGGCCTACTTCCACACGGGCGGCACCACCGGCACCCCCAAGCTGGTAGCCCACTCGCACCGCGGGCAGCTGACTGCCGCCTTTGGCGGCGCGGCCATTGGAGGCTACCGCGCCGATGACGTGCTGACCGGCACCTTTCCGCTCTTTCATGTGGCCGGCACCATTGCCTGCGGCCTGGCCGCCTTTCTGGCGGGCATGGAGTTGGTGGTGATGTCGCCGGGCGGTTTGCGCAACCCCGCCATGGTCCAAGGCTTCTGGCGCCTGGTGGCGCAGTACAAGGCCACGCTGGTAGGCGGTGTGCCCACGTCAATTGGCGCGATTTTGGAGGTACCGCTGGACGGCGCAGACATCAGCACGGTGCGTGCCGGCATCACGGGTGCGGCCTTGTTGCCACCGGCGGTGGGCGAACGCTTTCGCCAGGTAACAGGGTGCAATTTGTATGAGGTATACGGCATGACCGAGGCGTCTGGCCTGATCGCCTACGACCCGTTTTCCGGGCCGGGTGCGGCCGGGTCGGTGGGCTGGGCGCTGCCCTACACCAAGGTTGAGGTGCGCCGCTTTGGGCTTGATGGGAGTCTGGGTGAGGTGTGCGAAACGGGTGAGGTCGGCGTCATCAGCGTGCGCGGCCCCCATGTCTCGCCGGGCTACCGCAACCCTGAGCACAACGCCGGCATCTTCCAGGACGGCATGCTCAACACGGGCGACCTGGGCTACACCGACGAACCAGGGCGGCTCTACATTGCCGGGCGCACCAAAGACCTGATCATTCGCAGCGGCCACAACATTGACCCGGTGATGATCGAAAACGCCATGAGTGAACACCCCGCCATTGCGCTGGCCGCCGCCGTGGGCATGCCGGACGCGTATGCGGGTGAATTGCCGGTGTGCTTCGTGACGTTGCGCAGTGGCGCGCAGGTCAGCGACGCGGAGTTGCACGCCCACGCGCAAGCGCGAATCGGTGAACGCCCCGCCTGGCCCAAACATTTCCACATCATTGAGGCGATTCCGATGACATCGGTGGGGAAAATCTTCAAACCCGAGCTGCGCTGCGATGCCGCCACGCGCATGGTCAAGCAGTTGCTGAGCGAGCAGTTCCAACTGGTGGACGCCCAAGTACAGGTCAGCCCCGGAGGCCCGCGCGGCATGCGCGTGAACGTGTCGCTGCCCAAGTCCTCGCTGCACATCGAGCCCGCCGTGAAACACCTGCTGGACGCCTATCTTTTTGAAGCACAGGTGCAGGTGGATTGAGGCCGACTGTCAGCCGGCCCGGTCTAGGCCGCCACCTGCGGCCGTATTTCAGTCTGCGACCCCAGTCGCGACAAGGCGCTGGTTCTCAGCCAGGCTTGCAACCGGCTGGCCAGCCGGGGGTCGCCTTTGACAGAGATGTCGCGGCTGCGCACGGCGTCGCTGAACAGACGCTTGCAGGTCCAGACTTCGGTCATGGTCCGCAAGGAACACTGAATCAACACGTCGACCTGGTAGCCCGTGTCTTGCAGGCACAAGTCAATCTCGCCGCCTTCGGACACCAGCCACCAGTCTCGCGAGCCAACGGGCGCGTCCGGGTATTCAAACTGCACGACGACCCGCTGGGCGGGAAACACCTGCGCGTCCACACTGCGGCGCATGTCCCACATCAGCAGGCCGGCATCCAGTTCGGTGTCGTCCAGGTTCGCGCTCGCCCAGTGGTGGCCCCAGATGCCCAGGTGTTCAATGATGGGGCGCAGGGCCTGCCCGGCCGGCGTGAGGTGGTAGGTCGGACTGGTGCCGGCGTCCTGCAACGCCACCACACCGGCTTTGACCAGTTGTTTCAGTCGGGCAGACAGCAGCGTCGGGGACAACAAGGGTGCACCGCGTTGCAACTCACTGAAGCGTGAACTGCCGGCAATCATCTCGCGCACGATGATCAGGGTCCAGCGCTCGCACAGCAATTGGGTGGCTTGAGCCAAGGGACAAAACTGGCCATAAGTCTTCATGATGCGACCTCCAGGTTTCGCCCCGTGACTGCGCCCATGCAGCGCGGCTGGGGACGACGTGCCTCGATCGCGCTGCAAGCAGCAGCGTCAGGGTCAAAACACACTCTTCAGGCTACGCCCTCAACCCGGCCGCGTCAATGCAGGCGCGCTACAGATCCTGTACTTCACAAAGCGCAAGCCGCTGGATAAGGTGAACTGACTTCAGCAGACAACTGTCATTGAAGCCACTCTTGTCAACCAAAGGAGAACATCATGAGCGAATCACTGTATGAACGTTTGGGCGCCAGCGCCGGCATTACCCGTGTGGTGAATGATCTCGTCGACAACCACATGCGCAATCCTGCTATCTCAACCCGTTTTGCCCAAAGCGATTTACCGGCCCTTAAAAATGCCGCCGCTGCCTTCATGATTGGCGCCACGGGCGGGCCTGATGAGTACAAAGGCAAAGACATGCTGGCCACACACAAAGGCATGAACATTGCGGCCACCGAATTCAACGCCGTGTTGGACGACGCGCTGGCCGCGCTCACCCAAAATGGCGTGGGCCAACGTGAGCAGGAAGAAGTGCTGTTTGCGCTTTACAGCATGCGCTCGCAAGTTGTGCTGGTTTGAGACCACGCGCCCTGCCCTTGCCTTTTTCGGTGAATGGGTAGGGGCCGCGCGACAGGCCGTCATTGGGATGACGCCGTTCGAGCGACTGGGGTACTCGGCGAAGCACCGCGCTGCAAGCACTCGCCAGAAATCGCTATTGATTCAATAGCGGCTTGCGCTACTGCCACCTGCCAAAATGGCCTATTTCTCTCATTGATTCTTGCCAGCCATCAGTGCAATCGTCAGTGTGGTTTCCTGTAGCGCAATGCCGGCCCTTTGACCAAATCTTTACCAGGTCTTCATGGGGCAGGCATGGAAAACCAACGAATGGGGACCATCGTCATGTCGTCTTAACAACTTGACTTGATTATGAAAATACCCGTCGTCATCGCCCTGCTGGCGTCGTCTGGACTGTGTATGGCGCAAGAGGTCGGGCGAGTGATTTCGTCCACACCGGTTCAACAACAAGTGGCGGTGCCGCGCCAGGTCTGCAGCACCGAACTGGTCAACGTGCAGCAGCCCAAATCAGGCGCAGGCGCGGCCGATGGGCGCGCAGCCGCCACGGTGATTGGCATTCTGGGCGGCGCCATCTTGGGTGACACCATGGATGGCAACCCGCCCGGACAGGTCCAAAACGTGCAATGCTGTGGGGTTCAAAACTTTTATGAAAATCGCACCGTGGCGTACAACGTGGTCTACGAATACGCGGGCAAGCAGTACGCGGTTCAAATGCCCAATGACCCCGGACCGAGCATTCAATTGCAAGTGACGCCGATGGGCATGAGCAACCAGTCGCCCGACCTGGCGCCACAGGCCCAGTATTTGCCGCCTGCCAATGGGGTGATGACCGCACCCGCTCAGCCCATCTACTACGCGCAACCGTATTGCCCGCCGGTGTCGATTGAAGTGGGGCCGCGCTACTCGGGCCACCGCTATCACAGGCCTTACGGCTATTGAACCCTCTCATCGTCCTAGCGCATCAACTCAGCGCTTGAACGCCAACACCAGCACGCCGGCTGCGACCATCGCAATGCCCAACCAGTCGCGCGCGGCGGGTCGCTCCCCCAGAAACACGTAGGCAAAAACGGCCACCAGAACCAGGCTGAATTTGTCCACCGGGGCCACCTTGGAGGCCTCGCCCAGCTGCAGCGCCCGAAAGTAGCAAACCCACGAAGCGCCCGTGGCCAGCCCTGACAAGCCCAAAAACACCCAGGTTCGGGATGAGAGCATGAAGGGGTTGCTCCACTTGCCGGCGTACCAAACAAAGGCCGAGAGCACCACCATGATGATGGCCGTGCGGACCAGCGTGGCCAGGTCAGAGTCAACGCCCTGGATGCCGATCTTGGCAAAAATGGCGGTCATCGCCGCAAACACGGCAGACAGGGCGGCCCAAAAGAACCAGGAATTGGAGGTGGTCATGATTTGTTGCGCAGTGGACAGGGTGCGCACAGTTTAGGCCGCTGCCGGACTCGCCCATCACGACCCAGCTTGCTGGCCTGTGTGAGAAACTGCAGCGTTGGGCGAACCCGCCCCCACCTTGAACCATGGCCACTTAGACCCGATGAACGACTGGAAACTTCTGCAAATGATCAAGGCTTGTGGCTGGCCCCTGGCCCCGGAACTGCTTGCCAGCGACGCCAATTTCAACGCCCGCTTGGAGGGTGGCCTGGTGCCGCTGCACTGGGCCTGCGCGCAGGGCAAGGCCGGCGTGGTGAAGCACATGATTCAAAACGGCGCCGATGTGCAAGACGCCGCCGATGACGGCCAAACGCCGCTCACCCTGGCACTCGATTCAAAGAGCTTTCAAGTGGTGATGCTGGTGATTGACCGGCTCAAGGCGCTGTCAGCGCCGCCGCCGGCCCCGGAACTGCGCCAGCGCCTCATTGACACCTTCAGCGAAGGCCATACAGACGCCAAAAACCGCATGCTGCAAACGCTGAAGGACTGGGACCGCATCGCCAAAAAAGCGGGCACAGCGCCGGCGCCCTGATTTGATGGGGCCTTAGCCACCCCAAAGATGCAAGGTATGCACTGGAACTCGATTCCACCTGATTACGCGGTCAAAGCCATCGCGGCCAAGGCATTGGCCCGAAAAAACAATTTTCTCGACCATTGGTACTTGTTGGGCGGCTTGCTCACAGCCACTGCAGCCGGCGCCGGCACATTATTTTTCTTCCCCATCACTTTTGACGAGGTGAAAACTTGGTTGATTCCGGTTTTTGGGGTGTCGGGTATCGGCCTCGGATTGTTGCTGCGGGCGATTCACCCTGCCGTGCAATTGCCAGAATGCCCGTCCTGCGCCCAAGACTGGACAATCCGAGAGGGTAAATCGGTGCCAATTGCTCAACAAATGTTGACGTGGGACAAATGTCCGGGTTGTGGCGCCCTGATGAATGATGGATTGCTTCAAATTGCCGCTAAAAAACACCCGCTTCGCAATTGACCCAAAAAGCGAGCGACAGGTGCTGTGACATCCCGCAAGCAGGGTGGCAAAGTCGGCGGCGCGGGTCAAAGCAAACAAACTTGGGAAAACCATATGACATTTTCAGAACAATTGGGCCTTCAATTTCCGCTGATTCAAGCCCCCATGGCCGGTGTGCAGGGCAGTGCGTTGGCGATTGCGGTGTGCAGCGCAGGCGGGCTGGGCTCCCTGCCCTGCGCGATGTTGTCACTGGATGCGCTGCAGGCTGAACTTGGCGCCATCACGGCGGCCACGGACCGGCCTTACAACGTCAACTTTTTCTGCCATGTGCCGCCCCCGCCCAATCCGGCGGCGGATACGGCGTGGCGGGCCCGGCTGCAGCCGTACTTTGACGAGTTTGGTGTCGACGCCAGCGCCATTCCCGCCGGGCCAGGCCGCTCGCCGTTCAGCGATGAGGCGGCCGATGTGCTGGAAGCGTTCAAACCCGCAGTGGTGAGTTTTCACTTTGGCCTGCCCACACCGAAATTGCTGGCGCGGGTCAAAAGCTGGGGAAGCTTGGTGCTGGCCAGCGCGACCACGGTTGAAGAAGCGCTTGTGGCTGCAGGCGCACGGCGCGGACGCCGTCATTGCCCAAGGGCTGGAAGCGGGCGGCCACCGGGGCATCTTTCTATCTGACGACTTGAGCACCCAAGTGGGCACCTTGGCCCTGTTGCCGCAGGTGGTCAAAGCCGTTTCACTGCCCGTGATTGCCGCCGGCGGCATTGCCGATGCGGCGGGCGTGGCCGCTGCCATGGCGCTGGGCGCAGCAGGCGTTCAGGTGGGCACGGCCTATTTGCTCTGCACCGAGGCGACCACCAGTGCCCTGCACCGGGCGGCTTTGGCCTCCCCCGCTGCGGCGCACACGGCGGTCACCAATGTGTTCACGGGCCGCCCAGCGCGGGGCATGGTGAACCGGGCCATTCGCGAACTGGGGCCCATCAGCGATGTTGTGCCCGCTTTTCCGCTGCCAGCGCCCACCATGGCGGCCTTGCGCGCCCAGGCCGAGCGTGCGGGGCGAGATGACTTCACGCCCTTGTGGGCGGGGCAAAATGCCAGCGGCTGCGCCGCAATCAGCGCGGCCGACATGACGCGGCGATTGGCGCAGGGTTTTGGGGCTGCGGCTTGAACACTTAAGCCGACTGCATCATCCCTTGGCCGCGTCCGCCCACTGCTGCATTTGCGCCAGGCTGGCCGTAACGCCGCCACACACAATCACCGCCACGGTTTTGAAGGGGGCCAGCACGGGCAAGCGGCCATACACCGCAGCCAATGCCGCGCCACAAGCGGGCTCCACCACCACGCGCTGGTCAGACACGAATGAAGCGCAGGCCGCCAACGCCTCTTTATCGGACACCACCACCGGGTGAATCGTGTGGCGAGCGGTCCAATCCCACGCTTGCTGGCACACCTGGCGCGCGCCCAGCGAGGTGGCGATGCTGGTGATGGCAGGCAGTGTCACCCGCTGCCCCGCCGCTACCGATTGCGCAAACGAGTCGGCCCCGGCGGTTTCCACCGCGATGACGGGCACATCAGCCCACCCATTGCGGTGCAGGCCTTCCAACACACCGCTGAGCAAGCCGCCACCGCCGACTGACAACACGATGGCATCCGGCGTGGCGCCATGGGCCGCCATTTCATCCACCAGCGAGGCGTGGCCTTGCCACAAGAGTGGGTCGTCAAAGGGGTGGATGAAGGCGTCACTCGGTGTCAGCATGGATACGGCCAGCGCATTGGCCTCTTGCCAAGACGGACCATGAACGACGACCTCGGCACCTTCTTGGCGAATCAATTCCTTGGCGCGCTCGGTGGTGGTTTGCGGCACGACCACTGTCACCGGCACACCCAGTTGGCGCCCGGCGTAGGCCACGGCAATGCCGGCATTGCCGCCGGAGGACGAGATGAAGCGCTTGGCCCCGCGCTGCACATGGGTCTGGCACGCCAGGCCCACGCCGCGAATTTTGAACGAGCCGGGCGGCTGCAAAGCCTCCATCTTCAGCCAGATGGCTCGACCGGCGTGGACGCTCAAGGCTTGGGATTCAAAGTACGGGGTCTCTATGTGAAGTGCAGTCATGGGGCAGGCGCCGATCAAACAAAAGAAGGTGCCACGTTAACAGCGGTGAGCTGATTTCGAGGACGCGCCCGCTGGCTATACTCAAACCGCTTGAAAACCCGCTGCCGTACCCGCTGAAAGCTCAGCCGTTTCCAGCCCCTTCGCGCAGCAGCGCCATCTCTTCACGACGTGCAAAAACGGCGACTCCCGGGCCGGCATCTCGCTCAATACGCTCACGGCTCACACTTGTCCGCTCAAAGGCCCACATGAATATTGGTGTATTTTTAGCCACGTTGGCCTATGTCTTTTGGGGCTTGTTCCCGCTTTACTTCAAGCAGGTGGCCGATGTGCCGTCGTTGGAAGTGGTCATGCACCGCACGGTGTGGGCGATGGTGTTTGTGCTGGGGCTGCTGACGGTCATGAAACGCTGGGCCTGGATTGGCGCGCTACGCCGTCAGCCCCGCGTGGTGGGTGCGTTTGCGCTGTCGGCGCTGCTGCTGTCGACCAACTGGCTGGTCTATGTGTGGGCCGTGCAAAACGGCCATGTGCTGGACACCAGCCTGGGCTATTTCATGCTCCCGTTGGTCAACGTGGCGTTGGGCCTGGTCTTTCTGAAGGAACGACCCCGGCGCGGACAGTGGTTTGCGGTCAGCGTGGCGGCAGCCGGCGTGTTGTGGCTGGCCTTGCAAACCGCCCATGTGCCCTGGGTGGCGCTGGTGCTGGCGCTCACCTTTGGGTTTTACGGTTTGCTGCGCAAAGTCGCCACGTTGGGTGCGCTCGAAGGCTTGGCGCTGGAGACCATGATGCTGGCGCCCATTGGCGCCGTGGTGTTGGGCTATTGGGCCTGGCGCGGCCAAGGCGTGCTGGCGCAGGGCACGTCAACCGACCTCGGCTGGCTCGTGCTGGCCGGCCCGCTGACGGCGGTGCCGCTGCTGCTGTTTGCGGCCGGTGCACGCCGCATTCCCATGACCACCATGGGCCTGCTGCAATACATTTCGCCCACCTTGCAGTTCATGCTGGGCATTTGGGCGTTCAACGAACCCCTGCAGCCAGCGCGCCTGTTTGGGTTTGCGCTGATCTGGACCGCCCTGCTGATTTACACCCTGGAAAGCTGGTGGGTCCGCCAGCGCGGCGTGGCGTCACGCACCCCTCAAAAGTAGTGCGCCGCTGGCCGGCCCCCTTGCCCGGCCTCTTGCTGCTCTATTTTTGAGCGGCTGCCATCTTCATCGCCTTGCCCACCTCGTTGGTGCCTTGCGCCGCGCCGCTTTGCGGCACGCTCTCACCCGCACGCTCGGTCACCTCGGCCAAGCGCTGTGCCAGCTGCTCGGGCACCTGGTCGCCCATGCCCAACCAAAGGCCTTCCGTCAGGGTGATGTGAGCGGCCTCAAACGTGCCGGCCCCGGCGCACAAAATGGTGCGGTTGGGCGCATCGGTGGACGCCAGCACCAGCAGCGCGGGCACCACAGCCTCGGGTTTCAGCGCGGCCAGCACGGCTTCTGGCATCAGGCCTTCGGTCATTTGCGTGGCGGCGGTGGGCGCCAGGCAGTTCACGCGGATGTCGTTCTTGGCGCCCTCAATGGACAGGGTTTGCATCAAACCCACCAGCGCCATCTTGGCCGCGCCGTAGTTGGACTGGCCAAAGTTGCCGTACAACCCGCTGGACGAGGTGGTCATGATGATGCGGCCGTATTTCTGCGCGTTCATGATCGGCCACACCGCCTTGCAGCAATGCACCGCGCCCATCAGGTGCACGTTCAGCACCAGTTCAAAGTCGGCCAGCTCCATCTTGGAAAAGCTCTTGTCGCGCAGAATGCCCGCGTTGTTCACCAAAATATCGACCCGGCCCCAAGCGTCCATGGCCTGCTGCACCATGGCTTGCACGGCCACGCTGTCGGTCACCGAGGCGTTGTTGGCCATGGCCTCGCCCCCAGCGGCGCGAATCTCGGCCACCACGGCCTCGGCCGCGCTCACGCCGCCGTCTTTGGCGCCGCCCAGGTCATTCACCAACACCTTGGCGCCGCGTGCGGCCAGCGCCAAGGCGTGTTGGCGACCCAAACCGCCGCCGGCACCGGTGACGATGGCAACGCGGTCTTTGAATTCAATAGTCATGTTTTTTTCCTGAAAGGTGAGTAAGCCAGTTGCTGGGTTGATTCTGATAGTCTCCCCCGGCCACGCCCCACTCTACGTCACGGTGGCGACTGCCCACCTGAAAGCCCCCATGGAACTGAACTCTGAAATCATCACCACCCCGCCGCGCCCGGCTGCCACGGTGGTCATGCTGCGCGATGGCGAAGACGGTCTGCAGGTGTTTCTGGTGCGCCGCCATGGCCTGTCTGACGTGCTGGGCGGCGCCTATGTCTTTCCAGGTGGCAAGGTGGACGCGGCAGACGCGCTGCTGAACATGGACGCCCACCTGGACCAGCCCCTGCCCCAACTGCACCGCAGCCTGAATGAGCACGACATTGAACCGCTCACCGCCGCCAGCTTTTATGTGGCCGCCATGCGGGAGGCGTTTGAAGAGTCGGGCGTTTTGTTTGCCCACGGCGCCTCGGCCACCCACGCCGAGCACGGCACCCGCCTGCTGCGCGAAGGCCTGGCCTTTGATGCCATGTTGGCGACACTGACTCTGCGCCTGAACAGCAGCAGCGTGCTGCCCTGGTCGCGCTGGATCACGCCACGGCAACCGTCCGTCACCAACAAGCGCTTTGACACCCGCTTTTTTGTGGCCGCCGTCCCCGCCGGCCAAGTGGCCCGCCATGACGACTATGAGGCCACCGACAGCGTGTGGCTCAGCCCCCGCGCGGCGCTGACGCAGTATTGGGCCGGCCACATTGAGCTGGCGCCCCCGCAAATCATGAGCCTGGCGCAACTGGCCCGCCACACCGAAGTAGCCAGCGTGCTGCAGGCCGCCCGCAACGCCCCACCGTCACTGGTCGCCCCCGAGTCGTTTGACGACAGCGGCGAGCGCGTGATTTGCTACCCCGGCGACGAGCGCCATTCCCTGCGCGAGCGCGCCCTGCTCGGCCCCACCCGGCTGGTGTACCGCAACAAGCGGTTCGAGCCGTTGACGGGGTTTGAGGGCTTGTTTGATTGAAGTCGACCGAGTGGCTGCGGATCTGCGGGTGTGTGCCAAGCCAAATTGCTATCAATTAAATAGCTGCTTGCGCAGGATTTACCTGCGCTTGAGGGCTAAAACGCTTGTGAAAACGGTTTGACCTGCGGCGAGGCCAATGGAGTACCACGGCATCGCCAATCTCTCCTCATTGTGGTCATGCCTGCCCATCGCTCAGTTCAATCCGCAACGGGCAATCGCTCGTTCAAGCCATCCAACGCGCACGGCTCAAAGGCGTCGCCTCAAGTTGACTGGCTACCTTGCCTACTTCACTCTGTCGCCATATTTGATGGCAGTCACTTTGCCGCTCTCGATTTGAAGCGTCGTCATGAATTGCCCGGGGCCGGGGTCGTAGGTCCACTCATCAACGTTGGTGCAATGCGGCCGGATCACGACCGTCGAGCCTGGCAGGGCGCTCCCAGTCGACGGTGATTCAACCGGTTTGCAGAACGCATCTTTGCTGAGCGGTTCGCCACACCGCTGGAGCACCGAGGCGCGGATATCACCCACATTGACTGTTTCGTTCTTGCAGCGAAGAAACTGTGCCGACGCAGACAAGGGAAGCAAGCCAAGCAGGGCGGTGGACAGAAGCCCGAGACGGATGGTTTTTTTCATGTCAATGACTCAACAGGTGGTGATGACGGACAGCACTTTATTCGCATGGGCGGAGTTCGGCAACCCGCCTACCGAGATTCCTCATGCATTACCCGTATGACGGTGACCATGCGTTCGTCAGCCAGCCCCCGCAAGATCCCTGGCGAGGCAGCTTGGCGTGCCGTCAACGACCCGGCCTGCCTGATTTGCCTGCCTGCCGGTGCGGGCGCCCCGGCGTTGGCCGCATCACCGTCAAGCTACTGCGGCGCGTTACCGTGCTTTTACAGACACACCACTTCAACGTTTAGTGGCACCACTGCTGCTCACAAGGTACGCCGTCATGGTTGCCATCCATCTTCATGCCGGGGCAGTTTTTGAGAAAGAGCGTGGCTTCCTGGCAGGAGGTCATTTGGCTGCACATGTTTCGGCCGTCGCACCGAAAACCAGCAGAGGCCTGGGGCGTGGCACTGATGAGAGGGTTGGAAGGCGCCGAGGGCGGCGGCACCGGTTTTGTCAACTCCAGGACAGCCGGCGGCGCCTCTTCAACGGTTTGCATGGACACGCCGCGCGACTGGGCTGCCCGCGCTTCATAGTGCTTGTAGCCGTACATGCCCACGGCCGCCAACATCAAGATGACGATGACGCGGCTGCCAAAGCCTTTGGGCGCCGAACTGCGGCTCAGGTGCGCAGGCATTGGTTGATAGCCGCGAGGCCGACTGGGCGGCGCCAGGCCACCGCGCTGCACGCGAACCGCCCTCTTTTTGTTGACGCCATCTGGCTCGACTTCAAAAGTCAGTCGCTCCCCGTCCAGCGGCATATTGCCGTCTCGCGGAAAGGATGAGATATGGACAAACAGGTCTTGCCCGCTGTCGTCAGAGACGATGAAGCCAAAGCCCCGCTCGCCGTTCCACTTGCTGAGTTTGCCCGCATAGCGCTTGGCGTCCATAGATCACTCCCGTTTCACTAATGCCCCGCTTGACGAGTGCACCGTGCTGTTTATTTATGGAAACGATTCTAGGGGACACATCCAGAATTAATTTGCTTCTTTTTTAATAGCAACTTCCGCCCGTTTCACTGGGCCAGAGGCCTATTTCCCTTAGAGCTAGACGCTGGATAACCCCTTCATAGTGGGCAACAGCGACAGGAAAAACACATGGCCAGACACCACAGAAGCAACCGTCGGGCAAGCGCGCGGGTTCGACACGATGAAGGAAAGGGAATCGGGCTTTGTGCTCTGGGTGTCGGCGCGCTTACTTCTGCCAATGTTCGCGGGCAAGTTCGCCGATATTGCGTCGCTTACAACGCCCTTCGGCCCTTGGGTTCGATTCTGCTCGTGATTGGGGTGATGCTTTTTGAGGTTCATCATTTTGCAAGACCAAGCGGCCCGAGCCGATCCACAGCCCTCACCCCAAACCCGCCCGCCACGACCGACCAAACGCAAGGTGCTACGGGATGTCCAAGATGACATCGTGCGACAGCGGCGCGACCCTGAGATGGCCCAACTTCGATCACCTCAAGCCGAGTCCACCTGGAGCCCAGCCGTTTTTTCGGCCGTTGAGTGGCGCCGGTTTGAGGCCGTTTGCGAAACA
>CAWAFG010000015.1:0-14492 GCA_963781205.1 uncultured beta proteobacterium
GTTGCGCAACCCCTTGCGCACCAAGCAGTTACAGCAGGGTCTGGCCCAATTGGGTGAAGAAGGCGCGATTCAGGTCTTCCGCCCCGAAGTCGGTGGCAACATGCTGCTGGGTGCCGTGGGGCAATTGCAGTTTGAAGTGGTGCAACACCGCCTCAAAGGCGAGTACGACGCCGACATTCGGCTGGAAGGTTGCCAGTACACCGGCGCGCGCTGGATTACCGCAGACACCCCGGCTGAACTGAAAGCCTTTTGCGACGCCTACCCCATGCGCATGGCCCGCGACGCGGCCAACACGCTGGCTTACCTGTGCACCTCACCCTATGACGTGCGCTTGGCGCAAGAGCGCTTCCCCAAAATCCACTTCCACCCGCTGCGCGAGCATGCGGGATTGGCTTTGCAGGCGGCTGGCTAAGTCGCATGCGCCCGCTATCCGAGTGGTCGCCCGTCAACTGGGGCGACATTACTGGCGTGTTCACCGACATTGATGACACCCTCACCACCGACGGCGCCATCACACCCGATGCCCTGCAGGCGCTGACCGCGCTAAAGGCGGCGGGGTTGCATGTGATTCCCATCACCGGGCGCCCGATTGGCTGGAGCGAGCCCTTTGCGTGCGGTGACGCCGCCACTGGCGTGGCGCCCTGGCCGGTGGATGCCATCGTGGCAGAAAACGGCTCGGTCGCTTTTCGGGGTGAAAATTTACAAGAAATTGGCCTCCAGCGCCCGTCTGATAAGCGCAAGCCGCTATCAAAACTATATCAACAGGATGAAGCCACCCGGCGGCTGAACTTCACCCGCATGCAGGCCGTGGCGCAGCAAGTCTTGGCGGCCGTGCCGGGTGCGACCTTGTCGCAGGATTCGCCGGGGCGCGAAACCGACATCGCCATTGACCACAGCGAGTTCGTTCACTTGGGCCCGGAGCACATTGCGCACGCGGTGCGGATCATGCACGCAGCGGGCATGAACGCCACCGTGAGCAGCATCCACATCAACGCCTGGTTTGGCGAGCACAACAAGCTCAGCGGGGCGCGCTGGATCGTGCGCGAGTTATTCGGACGCGATCTGGACATCGAGTTACACCGCTGGGTCTATGTGGGTGACTCCACCAATGACCAACTGATGTTTCAACACTTTGAGAACAGCATCGGCGTGGCCAACATTCGACGGTTTGAGGCCCAGTTGAGCCACAAGCCGCGCTACATCACCCCCAGTGAACGCGGCGCCGGTTTTGCCGAAGTGGCGCAACGCCTCCTGGCCGGGCTCGGTCTGTGAGCGCTTCACCGCCTTCGTCGCCTGCCGGCGCGTCTGGGCGCTTTAATTGGGGCCTGATCAGCGTCTTCGGATCCACCCTGTTTCAGCTTTCAGGCATCTTCATGCTGTCCCCGTGGCTCTTGTTGATGCTGAAATCCGCCCACGTCTCCACCACCACGGCAGGCCTCTTCGCCGCTACCACCTGGCTTGGCGTGTTTCTCATCACGCCGTTTGCATCAGCGCTGACGCAGCAAATAGGCCGCCGACCCGCCATGTGGCTGGCCTCGGTAGCGCCGTTACTGGCTGCGATCGGATTTCTCGCCACCGATGTCCTTTGGGTCTGGTTTGTTCTGCAGTTGCTGGCCGGTGTGGCAGGCGGCTTGCGCTGGGTATTGGCGGAGGCCTTCATCGCGGAATTCGCCCCGCCCGCCCAGATCGGCAAATACATTGGCACCTACGCCACCATGGTCGGACTCACTTTTGTCATTGGCCCCACCGCGTTGGCCTGGGTCGGTGCCAGCAGCCCCTACGCCTTGTGGTTGGTGATCGCGCTGTTGGCCATTGGCCTGGCCTGGACCGCCCTGATTCCCCAACTGCCCCCCGACCACGACACCCACACCGCGAGCGTGGGCCTGCACGGTCTCTGGCACGCCGTATTGGCACATCCCGTCATCATGCTGGCCGGCTTTTTAGGGGGGTTCTTTGAGCTGGGCCTGGCCTCCATCCTGCCGCTGTACGGCCTGGCTTTGGGCCACGGCGACAGCACCGCCGCACTGCTTGTCTCGGCCAGTGGGCTGGGCGGCACTTTGGCAGCGCTGCCCGCTGGCATGGTGGCTGACCGGTTTGCCTCGCCGGCCCAAGGCCGGCGCACCTTGATGGCCGCGTTTGCAGCACTCATCTTGTTGGCCTGCGTTGCCATGCTGCTGGTACCTTATCTCTCCTCCTTGGTCTGGCCCGTCGTGTTTGCCTGGGGGGCCGCTGGCGGCGCGCTTTACACCTTGGCCATGATTGACATTGGGGCCCGGGAAAAAGGCATCACGCTGGTGAACAGCACGGCCGTGCTGGTGCTGACCTACACCCTGGGCGGGCTGGTCGCGTCAGCGGCTTCAGGTGCGCTGATTCAATGGTCTACCGCCGTGGCTTTTCCAATCGTTTTAATTGGCATTGCCGGCCTGGGTGTTGCCACGCTGTTTAAAACGCAGCGCCATGGCCGCCCATCGGTGGACAATCGCCCGTCAAGCTCGCTACCCCGCTGAGGATTTTTTTCATGTTTTTTGCCGAAGACCTTTCCGCCGTCACCCACGGCATTCAACTCGCTGTGGCCCCGGTGTTCTTGCTGACCGCCGTCTCCGGCATGATTGGCACCGTGGCCGGCCGCCTGGCCCGCATCATTGACCGGGCCCGCGTGCTGGAAGCTCGCGTGCTTAGCGCGGCCGAGTCTGACCCTGCCATGGCCCCCGCTTATGACGAGTTGCGCCGCCTGCGCCGCAGGGGTTGGCTGGTCAATGCTTGCATTGCCTTGCTCACGCTTTGCGCCATGTTGATTGGTTTGACCATCGTCATGCTGTTTCTGGGTGAAACCACCCAACTGGACATGCTGCGGTTTGCAACGGTCTCCTTTTTGGCGGGAGTGAGTTGCTTTCTGCTGGCGCTGTTGTGTTTTCTGGCTGAAACCTTGCTGGCCACGCGCATACTGAAGTTCGCTCGACCCAACGAGCGGCTGTGACATAAACCGCTGCCGACCCCGTCAGGAGGCTCTGCAACAATGGCGGTCAAGTTACCCATTCACCCTGGAGACCTGACCCCATGCCCACAAGCACTCCCGCGCCGACCCCTCTGGCTGATCATTTGGCCTCGCATCGTGTTTGGGGGCAGGTCAAACCGTCTGCCATCAAAGCGCTGTCCAAGCGATTCAGCGTAGAGTCGCACCCCGCGCAGACCACCCTGCTGGCCCAGGGAAGCTTGGCAAGCCGTTTGGGCTGGTTAATCAGCGGGGAGATCACCCTCACAGACCCCGATTTAGGCCTGTCGGTTCGCTTGCAGAGAGGTGAATTGTGGGGCTTTGGGGCAACGCCTGAGCGGCAACTGGCGACCTGGCAAGCCATCGCGGCCAGTGACTGCCAAGTGGCCTGGTTGGCCCCCGAGGAACTGGTAAACCTGTGCGAACGCCAGCCGGAGTTGATTATTTTCTTCCCCTCTGTGCCACACCGCCAAGGCGGCTCTGATCAGTCGAGTGACCAAGCCGAATCCGGCGCCCCGCTCAACTTGCTGAGCACCCCGATTCGCACCCTGATCAAACGCACCCCCATCACACTCGCCCCAACCGTCACCATCCGTGAGGCCGCCGAGGTGATGCGGGAGATGCGCGTCTCCTCGGCGCTATTGGTCGAGCAAGGCCAATTGTTTGGCCTGATCACGGACCGCGATTTGCGCAACCGGGTGGTGGCCCAAGGACTGGACAGTGGGCAGCCCGTGGCAGACATTGCCACGCTGGCCCCTTTGACCGTGAGTGCCAACAGCCCGGCTTTTGATGCCCTGCTGCTCATGGCGCGCCATAACATTCACCATGTGCCCGTGATGGATGGCCAGCGAATTGCCGGCATGATCACCGCCACCGATTTGACCGAGCAGCACAGCACCTCGGCCGTCTACCTGGCCGGCGACATTTACAAACAGACCACGTTGGAGGGCTTGAGCCAGATCAGCACCAAGGTCAAACACTTGCAGCAGCACTTGGCCGCAGCCGACGCCAGCGCGTACAGCACCGGCCACATCGTGACCGCGATCACCGATGCATTGACGGTGCGCCTGATTCAACTGGCCGAAGCCAAACTCGGCCCCGCCCCCATCGACTACGTGTGGGTGGCGGCCGGCTCGCAGGCGCGCAGTGAGCAAACGGCCAAGTCCGATCAGGACAACTGCCTGATTCTGGACGACGCTTACGACGAGGTATTGCACGGCGAGTACTTCAAGACGTTCTCGAAGTTCGTGTGTGACGGACTGGCTGAGTGTGGCTACATCCACTGTCCGGGCGAGATGATGGCCATGACCGACACCTGGCGCCAACCGCGCCAGCGCTGGGCCCAGTATTTTCAAAAATGGGTCAACCAGCCCGAGCCCAAAGCACTGATGCTGACTTGTGTGTTTTTTGACCTTCGCGCCATTCACGGTCAATCTGCGTTGCTGGACGGCTTGCGCCGCGACGTGCTGCAGCGCACCAAGGGCAACAGTCTGTTTCTGGCCTACATGGTGGGCAATGCGCTCAAACACCGCCCGCCGCTGGGCATGTTTGGCACCATTTCCCTCATTCGCGGCGGCAAAAATCCCGGCACCATTGACCTCAAACACTCGGCCATCGTGCCGATCGTCGACCTGGCCCGTGTGTACGCTTTGGCGGATGGATTGGCCGCCGTCAACACCAGTGACCGGCTGGAGGCGGCGGCGCAAGCCGGTGAGGTCAGCGCCCAAAGCGCGCGCGATTTGAAAGACGCGCTGGAGTTTCTGGCCAAGTTGCGCATTGCCCATCAGGCACGGCAAATACAGTCGGGGCAGTCGCCGGACAATTTCCTGTCCTTGGACGAACTGTCCAACTTCGAGCGCAGCCACCTGAAGGATGCCTTCTCAGTCGTCCAAACCTTGCAAGGTGTCTTGGGGCAACGCTATCAATCCGGACGCTTCTAGGCACATCTCCTGCACTGAAGATCAGTATTTGAGCCGTGCGTAATACGTCTTTTGCGCTGCCTCCCGGGCTTGGCGCATGGTGTGAATGCCCATTTCCTGCAGCAACGGGATCAAGCGCAACCAGACCTCGGCCGTGACCATGGCGTCACCCAACGCGGTGTGGCGCCCCAGCACCGTGATGTTGAAGCGCTCGGCAATGGCCTCCAACCGGTGCGACTCCTGATTGGGGTGCACCACAGCAGACAACAACAAAGTGTCCAGCACCGGGTGGTCAAAGGTCAGCCCGGTTTCTGCTTCCTTGAGTTGCAGAAACTTCATGTCAAAGGCCGCGTTGTGCGCCACCAGCACGGTGTCTCGTGCAAAGACATGGAACGCTGGCAACACTTCCCCAATGCGGGGTTGGCCTCTCACCATGTCTTGCGTGATGCCGTGAATTGGAATCGTGATTGCCGGAATCATCCGCTGCGGGTCAACCAGCTGTTCAAAGCTTTCCTGGCGCAGCAACTTGCCATTGACGATGCGTGCCGCACCGATCTGGATGATTTCATCGCCACCTGACGGATTCAACCCGGTGGTTTCGGTGTCAAACACCGTGTAAGACAGCGATGCCAACGGCCGGTCGTCCAGCGCGTGGCCTGCCTCCGAAACCTGAAACAAATCAAAGTCATAAAACTCAGGCCGGCTGTCGTTGTGGCGCACCTGTTGCGCCGCCTCCAACTGCTCCTGTGCATCTGCCAACGGCAGCAAAAATCGAAAGAAGGCCTCGTGGCGAATGCGTTCGCGTTCGAACCACATCTCGCCGCCATGGCGCGCCACCACATCGCGCACCGTCAGTGGTGTGCTCTCCGCCCCAAACCGCATGGCCTCCATCTCCCAGCTCATCACCGTCTCGGTGCTCATGGCCTGGCCGGTCCAGATCAGGTCCAACTGGGCCCGACCCTGCACCGTCTGCAGCCTCAAGCGCATGAACTTGATCTCGAATTCGTCAACCAGGCGTTTGGCCAAATAGCTCAAGGCCTGAATCAGCGTGAAACTGTCCACCCGCAGCCAAACCGAAGCATCCACGCTGTCCAGAGACACCGTTCGCTCGCACTGCGTTTCCATGCGCCGTTGCGCGGCCAGTAACAAGTCGGTGCCGAGCATTTCTTCCATCGGCCACCGGGTCTTCAGGCCTTGTGAGGCCTGCTGCGCCAGATCAGTCACCCGCTTGCTCATGAGGCCGACTTCGTCGCGCACCACGCTCAAGAAACGGTCCCGCATGACGGGCTCCAGGTCGGGCAGCGACAACATATCCACAGCCGCCTGCATGTTCGCCAGCGAGGAGCGGCTGCGTTCGGTCAAACCGTGCAGGAGTTGATCACGCAAATTGCCTTCTTCAAAGTTGCGGGTGACGTTGTCAAGCATCAGCACGAATCCGCTGAGGTCTGCACTCGCCCCCTCTTTGTTACTGGCGCGCACGGGTGCCATTTGCACCCGCAGCAACTGTCCGCTTTGCGTGGTCGTGACGAACTGGGCAGATGGGCTGCCCGCGCCACGCGCCAGGCGCTGATGAATGCTCTCCAGCGCATGAGCCACCAACTTGCGGTCAAACACGGCATAAATGGAGCGGCCAATGCCAATCAACTCCGCCCCGTCCGCCAAAGCTGGCGCGTCTGACAGTGCCTTGAACTGCAGCCGCGCCCGGCTGTTGTACAGCAGGATGCGACCATCCAGATTGCAGACCACCACACTTTGGGTCAACTCCGCCATGAGCGCGGCAAGCCGGTTTTTCTCTTGCTGCACATGGCCGCTGGCCTGCTCAATTTGCTGCGTCATGTCTGCACGCAGATGGTCTCGTTGTGCTGCCAGCTCATTGATGGCAACCCCCAGGCCCCGTATTTCCGTGCTGCCCGCCGGCGTCAGTTGCTGGGGGTCGGTAGCTGCCAGCAAAACGCGGGTTTTTTCCAGCAAGCGGGCCGGCGCGTAGGCGTAGCGGCGGTAGAGTTTGCTCAGACCTGCGGCGACTACGCCCAGTGCCAGTAACCAACTCAGTCCAAGCAAAGGCGCTCGGGGGCCAAATAGGGCGTTCGCGGTGGCCTGCTCATCGGGGCTCAAGGTGGACCACAGCAGGGCAATCGTCAAACCCAGCCAGAGCGCCATGGCCAGCCCGACGCCAGCCATGGCCAGCCACAGTCGCCGGTCCGGCTTCATGGGGCCTCGCTCAGCATGTCTGCCACTTTTTGCACCAGGTCGTGGGTCGAAAATGGTTTGGTCATGTAGCCATCGGCCCCCAACGCCAAGCCCTTGGCCATGTCGGTGTCTCTCCCTTTGGCGGTCAGCATGAGAATTTTGGTGTGCTTGAGCGTGTCGCTCGCTCGCACCTCCTGGCACACCTCAAACCCGGTCTTGACCGGCATCATGACGTCCAGCAACACCAGATCAGGTTGCTGCGCGGCCATCGCATCCAGCGCTTCTTGGCCATCGTGGGCCACTAGCACGGTGTAGCCCTCACGTTTGAGCAGGTACTCCAGCGAGATGACGATATTGGGCTCATCGTCGGCCACCAGTATTTTTTTGTTCATGTCTCGTCTCCTTATTCTTGTCGCTCGCCCTGGCGTGGTTCGTCAGTCCACGGCAGGTGAAAGGCAAAGCAGGCCCCTTCTCCGGGAGTCTGCTCCAACCACAGCCGCCCGCCAAAATGCGCCACGATTTGCTGGCTGATTGGCAGGCCCAAGCCTGTTCCGTGCGGCCGCTGGGTGGCGTCGCCGCCTTGGTGAAAGCGCTCAAACACCAGCCCCTTTTGCGCCTCGGGCACGCCAGGCCCATTGTCCTGGACCTTCACTGTCATGCCTGTATCGTCGCGCGTCAAGCTTACGCAAACCCGACCACCGGGCACCGGGACAAACTTCGCGGCATTCGACAACAGGTTCAACATGACCTGCGTCAATCGGTCCGGGTCGGCCATGAGCGTGGGCACCGTGTCAGGCAGCACCACATCCACCGTGCATTGCTTTTCCCGAAACATCTCTGCCGTGGTGGCCGCGGCCTGCTGCACCAGCGCCCGCAGGTCGACCGCAACCGTCTGCCATTCGGCGTGGCCGGACTCAAACTTGGCCATGTCCAGCACCTGATTGACAAGGCGGGAGAGTCGCTCCGTTTCGGTGACGATGATGCCCATGAACTGGTCGCGTTGCGGGCGTTCCATGGTGGGCTCGTCACGCATCAACTCGGCCAGTGCCCGAATCGAGGTCAAAGGCGTGCGCAACTCGTGGGTGACGGAGGCCATGAAGTCGTCCTTGAGGCGGTCCAGGCTCATCAATTTTTCATTGGCCTCACGCAATTCCTCCGTGGCCTGCTCCAGCGAGTGCGACTTTTCTTCGAGCTCTCGCGAACGGGTGCGCAACTGGGAGGATTCGTCCAAAATACGAAGCACATCTTCGGGCGTCAGCACCTCTTCTTCGGCCACCGACGCCACCAGCACCCGGGCGGACGCACTGCCCACCGCGCCCGCCAATTGGGTTTCAACAAACTGCACCAGGTTGGCGTTGGGTTCAATCGCATCAACCGACGCCACGCCTGTATTTCTGGCGTAGTTGGCAAGCAGTTGATGGGCTTTGGCGTCTCCCAGGAAACGGGCACACAGGCGCTGTAGGTCCGGCACCTTGGCGCGGCCCCGCCAAAACACGGGGCTGGCTGAGATCGTGCGCTTGAACACATCCACAAACATCAACGCCTGGCTCGCCTCGGCACCCGAGGGCGCCTTCAGCAAAGACAGGCCCACGTAGGCCACGCCATTGGCCAGCAAGCTCCAAAACAGAGAGTGGGTGAGGTTGTCCAGCCCCGCCAATCCAAACAAGTGCTCTGGCTGCAACCACGCCAGGCCCCAGGGCCCCGTCGTCACAAACTCAGGCGACAAGAGCCAACCCGACTTGGCCATCGAGGGCAGCATCAAGGTGTACGACCACATCAAAAATCCTGCAAAAAGACCTGCCAAGGCGCCGCGCTGCGTTCCCCCTTTCCAATACAGACCACCCAATACAGAGGGCGCAAACTGCGCGACCGCTGCAAAACTGATTAAACCAATGCTGACCAGGGCATAGGCTTCACCCGCCAAATGAAAGTAGATATAGCCCAAAATCAAGACGCCCAAAATGGCGGCTCGGCGTATCGACAGCAATAACCCGGACACATTGCGCCCGGCGTCTGGCCGCAAATGTCGGGAACGCAGCAACAAGGGCAAGACCAACTCATTGCTAACCATGGTCGATACGGCAATGGTCTCCACAATCACCATGCCCGTGGCCGCTGACAGGCCGCCGACAAAAGCAAACAAGGTCAGCGCCTCTTGCCCCGCAGCCAACGGCAACGACAGGACAAAGCTCTCCGGATTCATCTGGCCGGGCCCAAAATACAGCAAGCCTCCCAATGCAATGGGGAGCACAAACAGATTAATAGCCAGCAGATAAAGCGGAAATACCCAGACCGCCCGGCGCAAGTGACTCTCACGCACGTTCTCAACCACCATCATCTGAAACTGGCGCGGCAGAAACAAGACCGACAGCATGGACAACAGGGTCAGCGCAAACCACTGCGTCCAGGCAAATTGGCCGCCCTGCTCCAACCGCAGCAGCGAGGCCAATTCAGGCACGGCTTGGGCGCGAGCAAACAAGTCACCCAATCCGTCAAACAAACCGTACACCACAAACAGACCAACGGCAACAAATGCGACCAACTTGATGACCGACTCAAAGGCGATGGCGGCCACCATGCCTTCATGGCGCTCCGTGGTGTCCAGGTGGCGCGCGCCAAACACCATGGCAAAGCCGGCCAGCACCAGCGCGACATAAAAGGTACTGTCCTGGCTCCACGCAACTGGCCCAACCAGCGGGGCACCCAAAGGCGTGGTCAGCAAGGCGTAACCCGCCGACACGGCCTTCAGTTGCAGCGCAATATAGGGAACGATGCCCACCACCGCAATCAGCGTCACCAACCCCGCCAGAAGCGGGCTCTTGCCGTAGCGGCTGCCAATGAAGTCGGCAATAGAGGTGATGCGGTAGGCCTTGGCAATGCGGATCATTTTGCGAACCACCAACCAACCCAGCGTCATGGCCAACGTCGGCCCAAGGTAGATCGGAAGAAACCAAACGCCACCTGACGCGGCGCGGCCGACGCTTCCAAAATAAGTCCACGCGGTGCAATACACCGCCAGCGACATCGCATACGTCCACGGATTGGCGAGAAGCGAGCGCCCCTGCGTAGCACGCCAATCACCGTAGTAGGCAACGGCGAACAAAACCAACAGGTAGGCAAACGAGACACCAACCACCAGTGCAGGTGAAAGCATCGTCAGTCGCCCTGAGAGGCGTCTTCAGCCCTCTCCATCAACCAGGCCAAGGCTGCAATCAACAAGGCCCAAAGCGTGAACAAGGCCGCAGGAAACAGGGGAATCCCCAGAACCCGAACGTCCTGATCCCAAAGTGCCAGCAAAGGGAAGTTAAACAGCAGCAGCCCCCCGAAAAACAGGGCCACCAAACGCTGTGAACGAAGTCCTGTCATGCCGAACCCCTCTGAAAAACGCTGGTCAAACCGCCAGCGAAGCGCGTCAGGTCTTGGTTTTCCCCCAGCTCGCGTGAGCTTGCCGGGACAAAGCGAAGCTGGCAAAAAATTTACACCAAATGGTACTGCCTGCGACAGCACTCCAAACCTGGTATTCCAGCGCCCCGGTCAAAACCGAGAGGATGACGCCGACGATGATGACGCCGGCCACCAAATTGATGCCCATTTCATAGGGCGCATATTTTTCCGGATGGGGCGGGGATTCCCCGCCCTTGAGTGCGACGTCGGAAAAGTCGCGGCGCATGACAATTCGCCACGCGCGACGAAGCCAGACAAAGGCCATGGGAAAGAGGGCCAAGAAAAGTATCCAGGTCATCGCCACACTGATATCAAAAACCATGCAAAGACCCCTTGTGTCCGCTCAGGCGGACTGTTCAGTAAAAAGGCCCTGCCAGCAGGGCTGGCAGGGCCTTTATTGTCACCCTTGCCTCGGTAAAAAGGCAGGAAGAAGCTTAGGCTTTAAACAGCCTGCTTAGTGCGAACCATTGACCAGCTTGGATCCGCGTGGAATACGCACGGACTCAACCATGTCCTGGATATGCGCAGGTGCCGCTTTGGTCACTTTAAACACCACATAGGCAACGATAAAGTTAACCATGGCGCCGACTGCTCCGAAGGCTTCAGGCGTGATGCCCATGAAACTGTTGGCTCCGCCGATCATGGGCAGGAAATCCGTGCCCTTGATGAAGAAGATACCCTTGTGTGCAAACACATAGAACAGGGTAATCGACAGACCAGCCAACATACCGGCAATGGCGCCTTCCTTGTTCATCTTCTTGCTGAAAATGCCCATCATGATGGCGGGGAACAAGGAGCTGGCGGCAATACCGAAGGCCAAAGCCACGGTGCCCGCTGCGAATCCGGGTGGATTCAAGCCCAGCCAGCCGGCAATCACAATGGCCACAGCCATCGAGACCTTTCCGGCCAGCAGTTCGTTCTTCTCACTGATGGTGGGAACAAAGATGTTCTTGATCAGGTCATGAGACACCGCCGCAGAAATCGCCATCAACAATCCAGCCGCTGTCGACAAAGCCGCCGCCAAACCACCCGCTGCCACCAACGCAATCACCCAGTTAGGCAACAACGCGATTTCAGGGTTAGCCAGCACGATGATGTCGGCGTTGACGTCCAGCTCATTGCCTTTCCAACCAGCTTCGGCTGCTTTGGCATTGAAGGCTTCATTTTTGGACTTGTCGTTGTAGTACTGAATGCGGCCATCGCCGTTCTTGTCTTCAAACTTCAACAGACCCGTCTTTTCCCAACGTTTCATCCAGTCAGGGCGCTTCTCGAACTCGATGGCGGATTCTTTGCCATAGACGTCAGCATTGCCCATGACCACGCCTGGTGTGATCGTGCGGATCAGGTTGATCTTGGCCATGGCCGCCACAGCAGGTGCGGTGGTGTACAGAATGGCGATAAAGACCAATGCCCAGCCAGCGGAAGAACGTGCGTCCTTGACCGTTGGCACCGTGAAGAATCGCATGATGACGTGGGGCAGGCCCGCAGTACCAATCATGAGAGACAGGGTGTAGACAAACATGTTCAGCGTGCTACCAGCGGTGGTCGTGGTGTATTTGCCAAAACCAAGGTCCGTCACCACCGAATCAAGCTTGCTCAACAGAGACATGTCTTGACCCACGATGTTGGAGCCCAGACCCAACTGAGGCAACGCATTGCCAGTCAGTTGCAGCGAGATGAACACGGCTGGCACGGTGTAA
Organism: uncultured beta proteobacterium; assembly: GCA_963781205.1. Classification (GTDB taxonomy): domain Bacteria; phylum Pseudomonadota; class Gammaproteobacteria; order Burkholderiales; family Burkholderiaceae_C; genus Rhodoferax. Next base: position 12,246 of record CAWAFG010000015.1, read on the forward strand.
GCCAGGATCAGCACGATGTACTGCGCCACTTGGGTGTAAGTAATGCCTTTCATGCCACCGAACACGGCGTACATGAACACAATACCCATACCGGCGTAGATACCGACTTCACTGGACACGCCCAGGAAACGGGAGAACGCCACGCCCACACCGGTCATCTGACCAATGATGTACGTGAGCGATGCGGTCAGCAAGCACAACACGGCCACCATACTGGCAGACTTCGAATAGAAGCGATCGCCAATGAACTGGGGCACGGTGAACTTGCCGAACTTGCGAAGGTACGGTGCCAGCAACATGGCCAGCAACACGTAACCCCCCGTCCAACCCATCAGGAACAGCCCGCCGCCATAGCCCATGTTGGAGATCAAGCCCGCCATGGAGATGAACGAAGCAGCTGACATCCAGTCGGCGGCCGTCGCCATGCCGTTGGCAATGGGGTGAACACTGCCGCCTGCGGCGTAGAACTCACTGGTAGAGCCCGCACGGGCCCAGATCGCGATGCCGATGTAGAGCGCAAAGCTCAAACCGACACCAATGTAAATTGTGGTTTGTAGTTCCATGATTCAGCCCTCAGTCTTCGTGAACGTCGAAGCGGACGTCAAGGTCATTCATCTTCTTCGCGTAATAAAAAATCAACGCAATAAAGACGTAAATGGAGCCCTGATGGGCGAACCAGAATCCCAGCGGATAGCCGCCAAGGTGAAAGTTATTGAGCATGTCTGCAAACAGAATGCCGGCACCGAAAGACACCGCTGCCCAGATGATGAGAATCTTGGTCAGTAGGGCAATCGTGGCCTTCCAGTAGGCTTGACTACTTAGGTCTTCCTTCATGAAATCTCCTCGAGAAAATTAAGGGACAACAGCAAAAAATCACTGCAAGAACACACAGCAAGGATGAATCCAACACTCTGCGAGGTGGACTATCCCGGCCATTCCTTACAGTTTTCTGATATTTTTGCGCAAATGCACTTTTATGCCAAAAACCAAGGGAAAACACCGAGCAATTTGTTACCTTGACGCCGCCGTTTGAAAAAACCCAATGAAATCATCACTCTTCAAAAAAGTGAATCAGCACGCTTGCTCAAAGCCTTCCAGCACGTTGACCGCGTTCACGCCCACTTCGGCCACGGCGTAGCCGCCTTCAAAGACAAAAACCGTGGGCAAGCCTGCGGCCGCGATGGCCTCGCCGACGCGCAGGTAGTCGTCGCTTTTCAACGTGAAGCCGGAGATCGGATCGCCCTCAAACGTATCCACCCCCAGCGACACCACCAAGGCCTGCGCCCCAAACTGTTGAATGCTTTGCAAGGCCTTCTGCAATGCGGCTTTCCAGGCAACAAAGTCCGTGCCACGCGGCAAAGGCAGGTTATGGTTAAAGCCCAACCCCGCCCCGGCGCCTTTTTCATCGGCGTAGCCTAGAAAGAAGGGGTATTCAGTGTGCGGGTCGCCGTGAATGCTGGTGAACAGCACGTCGGCACGGTCATAAAAGATGGACTGCGTGCCGTTGCCATGGTGGTAATCAATATCCAACACCGCTACCCGGGCCGCGCCTTGGTCGCGCAAGTGCTGTGCGGCCAACGCGGCGTTGTTCAAAAAGCAGTAGCCGCCGAAGAAGTCCGCCCCGGCATGGTGACCGGGCGGGCGAGACAAGGCGAAGGCCGCACGGGCACCACCAGAGACTTCTTGCGCCGCGCTCAAGGCGCAGTGCGCCCCGGCCCGCGCCGCCGTCCAGGTACCGGCCGTCAAAGGGCTGCCTGCGTCGTAAGAGAACAAACCCATGCGCGCCGAGAAGTTGGCTGGCAGCACATCTGAGCGCAGGGTGCGCGTGGGCCAAACCGACGGCAGTGCATCGCGCCCGGCGTTGGCTGGGTCCAGCGCCACCCACTCATCCCAGGCATGGGCCAGAAAGTCCAGGTAGCGCGGGGCGTGAATACCCGCCAGCGCCGCATCATCAAACGTTGTTGGCGCCTGCACCAGCCCCAGCTGACGTCGCTCCAACTCCTTCAGCACATGGTCGGCCCGCGCCGGCACCTCAAAGCACGGCACCAACTCGCCGCGAAACATTTCCAACTTGCCTTGATGCAAGGCGTGCAAGTGGTTGTAGAAGGTGATCATGACGTGGCTTTCTTAAAATTGATGGGGAAATAATGCCTCTAGCGCAGGTGCTACCTGCGCAGGCAGCTACTATTTTTATAGCGACTAACTGCAACAAGGCCTACCGCGCCAACACGCCTTTCAGCGCTTTTC
>CAWAFG010000016.1:0-65190 GCA_963781205.1 uncultured beta proteobacterium
AAATCCTGCGGCACCATGAACGCACCACCGCCAACCGCAATCAGTGGGATGGGCGTGCGATCCGTTCTGATCCGGTCAATGCCCCGTTGCAGGCACTCCCGAATCTGCGTTTGAGCAGCCGACACAGTGTGCCGAGGCACCGCGTGTGTCCGCTCGGGAGCACCAATTGAGACAGTTCCAGCGGCCACCAAAATGTCGGTCAGGGTCAACGTATTGCCGCCGAAACAAAGGGCGTCTTTTGTGAGGTGGTGACCTACTGAGTCCGGCCCCAAACGGTGCCCACCGTCCCGCACCACCGTGCCGCCGCCAATAGGCGGGCAATGAGGTCTGGCGGTTGCGCGAACTCGCTTAGCACCCCACCGATTTCGATAGAGACGTTGGACTCTCTTGGGTAGCCATCCACCACCATGCCAATGTCGGCGGTTGTTCCGCCCACGTCGATGACAATCGCCCGCTTCACTTTAGAGAGCTGTGCCGCCCCGCGCATGGAATTGGTCGGGCCGGACGAAAACGTCAGCACCGGGAAATGCGCCACAAAGGCAGCATCCATCAAGCTGCCGTCGTTCTGACTGACAAAAAATGGGGCTCGTATATCAAGATCCGCCAGCGCCTGGCGGAAGGCATTCACGGTTTGCCTGGCCAACTTCATAAGGCTGGCATTCAGCAAAGCCGCGTTCTCTCGCTCGAGCAGGCCAATGCGCCCAATTGCATGGGATAGCGTGATGTCCAAATCAGGCAAGCGACTTCGAAGGTAATCCCCCAACTGCTTCTCGGCCTGGTGGTTCACGGTTGCAAACGGAGAACTAATAGCCACCGCAGTGGCTTCAGTATCGCGCAAGGCCTCGACCGTGGCTGCCATTTCGTTTTCCCTAAGCGGCTGCGTTTCTGTGCCGTCGTACTCATGACCGCCATGCAGCTGAAAATAGGTTCCACCCAAGGTGTCCCGAATGTCAGATGGCCAGTCCGAAAACGGTGGAACTGCGGTGCCTGATGGCAACCCGATCCGCACGGCGGCGGTGCGGCTCAAGTGACGACGCTCCACCACAGCGTTGGTAAAACTGGTGGTGCCAATCACAACACTTTGCAGATCCGAGAGCCGGGCTTTCGATTGGAGAAGCACTTGCTGCAGCGCTTCTCGAATGCCACTGGTGATATCGCCAGTCGTGGCAGCCTTGTAGCTCGCCAGAATTTGATCACCGTCCACGATGACCGCGTCGGTATGGGTTCCACCGACATCTACGCCCAGTTTCATAAAAATCCTTAAAGATAGTGAGTACATGGCCACCGTTCGTGACCAAACCAATTCAGAGCGCCGACTCCATTGCTGATGTCAAGCAGGCACCAAGACAGACGCCCGCAGACTGTCGATCACTGGCCAAGTGAATGACGACAGTGATAAAAAGCCACTCTTGACTTAGCCCGGCACTGGAGGGGCGGTCAAGTTTTCATCCGATTTGTTCAGGTGGCACCCTGCAGGCTGGCGAATGGCCATGGTCAATCCTCTTTTTTATTGTCGAGACCCCATTTCGATGACACCTGCGATCTGAGTCGTCTTTGTCATCAGCTTCGATGGTGATCCACAAGGCGGGAAATTTACTTTCGTTATGCCCCCTCCAAAAAGCACATCGCGTCAAATTCGACGGCCATCGGCCAGGAACAAAGCATCCCCGTGGGCCGCATTCGGTCGTTTAGCGGGATCGATTTCCTCTGCACCGGACTCTGCTTGCCTCTACGCAGCTGCAGTTTGTCGACAACAATGGCCGGCTCAACGCCGGTTATATGCAAAATTTGCTTGAGTCCATCAAAAACAGGAGCGCTATCACTAGACTCGGTGAGGGTTGACGCAAGGTGCAAGCCGCTCTAGCAGCTCCGGTCCGCTGCGTCACAGACATTGAGTGTCGGACTTGAAACGGCGCTACCAACGGTCAAGTGTGTCTAGCCGCATATGTTGCTTTCCACTCTCTCGTCCCGCGTATTGGCCGCTTTTTTCGGCGCGTTGATGGTCGACCCGGCTTGGAGCTACGTTGTGCTCGGCAACGCCAACCCCAACCAGGCTGACCGTGACACTTCGTACACCTGTTGTGCGGGGGACAACTTGCAATTCACGGTCAGCGGGCAGGCCTACTTTGGCCCCGGCGCAGGATCCGGCGACAACCCCGACGGCAATTACGGAAACAACATGACCACTTACGGCGATGGCATATCGGCGCCACTACGTATTCGAATCAATGTGTTGGTTGATTTGTTCTTGTCGGAGGCGACTCCCACGGGTTCGGCGACGCCCGGTCCATTGGACTTCGCCTACCTATTTGACTTGGCTTCCTTAGCATCGGGCTTGGGACAAATATTCTTCATTGTCGACCTCAGCTTGGCTGGCGACGTGACTCCCCTACCAACGCCCGGCGGCCTGAGCTTGGTCCTGGATGCGCTGGGCATACTTATCTGAGGTCGGCGTACACGCCGCTGATCGCGAGTCTTGGGCACGCTCGGTCGGAGGCCACCCAGACCCGCTCTATAGCGCCCGGCCCAAGTCAATGGCCGTCCTCTTAAGTTTGACGCTCACTCCGAAAAATTTAGACATTTTCGGCTCTAGCGCTTGCAGATAAAGCGAAAGCAGCTATCAAATAAATAGCAAATAATTTACCCACAGTAGCGAGAAAATATCACCTCATTCGCCCCAAGGCAACATCAGCGTGAGCAAGGACAACTTGGCGAATTCAGGCTCAAAGCGGTCGATGATTTTTTGGGGTTCAGGGCACAGCGTGGCGTCGCTGATCACGCCAAACTGAACCCCGCCGCCGTAGCTCAGTATCGAAACGCCCAAGCCCACCGAGCCCGATTGCGGCACCCAAAACAGGCTTTGCTCCAGCGTGGCGCCACAAAACTTGAGCTTCTCGCGTGGCCCCGGCACATTCGTCATCACCGCCGTTGTTTTTCTGGAAAAAAGGTTCAGCATGGCGTCTTGCAGCGGCTTGGCGACCAGGCCGGCCACGGCCAACAGCCCAAAGGCCAGCAGCGGCTGCATGCTGCCTTTCATCTCTGACATGCGACGGCGCACTTCAAACACCCGCTCCACCGGGTTGTCCAGCCCCAGCGGCAACACCACGGGCGCCAGCCCAAAGCGGTTGCCCAATTTGTAGGCCTGATCCATGGGCCTGAGGTTGACGGGCACCATGGCACGCACCTCTTTGCCCGCGGTGTCGTCGCCAAACGACTTCATGTACTGCGCCAAGGCCCCTGCAACACAGCTCAGCAACACGTCATTGATGGAGCAATTCAAAGCCTGGCCAATGGCTTTGACCTCGTCCAGGGGAATCGGTTGGCACCACGCCACCCGCTTGGTCACGCCCGGAAGGCCTTTCAGTCGGGTCGGGGAATCGTCGGGCATGAGTGCCAAGGCGGCGCCGTCGCGCATGAGCTGATAGGCCAACTTGGCCAGACCAGTTGAGCCGGCCAGACCTTTTTCCAAGCCGCTCTCAAGGCCTTTCTTGGGGTCGAGCAGCAGCTCCAGGGCGCCGACCACGCCGTCGCCCGCTGCATCGAGCGCTTTGACGGTGACCTCGGTGATAGGTTTGATTAAAGTGTCTGCGATCCATTCTTCGAGCCCCTGCAGCCCGTCATGCCCCGCCCCACGATCATGCGGTTTGGGTGGCTCCGAGCCGCCATCCACCATGGACTGCGTGACCGCAATCAAAGCCAGGCCATCGGCAATGCAATGGTGAATGCGGCACATCAGGGCCGAGCCTCCTTGGTAGTCCTCCACCAGACGGAATTGCCACAAGGGGTACTTGATGTCCAGCGGCTCCATGGCCAACTCGGCCAGCCGGTTTTGCAGCGCCATTTGCTCTTGCCCCTTGGCAACGCGGGGCAAAACGTCTGACACCACATGACGCTCAATGCGAAAGTCCTCGTCCGTCACCCAGCTCGCGCCCGTGGCGTCTTGCTGCACGCGCTGGCCAAACCGGGGGAACTTGAGTAGCCGCGACTCGATTCGGTCGGATACCTCCTTGAGTTTGAGACCCGGCTGCAAAATCCACACGCCCACAATCATCATCAAGTTGTGCTCACCGTCCATGCGCAGCCAAGCGGTGTCGACCTTGCTCATGCGCTGTGACGATCCCAAAGGGTTGCCAGCATGGGCCGAAGACGGGTGGGGAACCCGCTCGCCCACACCCGCCGCGTGCGGGGCCGATGCGGGTTTCTTGGATTTGATGCGGGTAACCATAACAACTGAGCTCACTTGGGGAAGGTTCTCTATTCTGTGAGCAAAACGGCCCGTAAGATACAGCGCACTTACCCCATGTGTGCGGTTTAGTACTTTATTCGGAGAAAAAACATGTCAGATTTGCAAGCCCAGTTTGAAGCCGCCGTCGCCAACTCAAAGAACCTGACGGAGCGCCCTGACAACATGACCTTGCTCAAGTTGTACGCCCTCTACAAACAAGGCAGCACCGGCGACAACGCTGACAAGAAGCCTGGCTTCAGCGACATGGTCGGACGCGCCAAGTGGGAAGCATGGAACAACCTCAAAGGCACCAGCAACGCCGACGCGATGCAGCAGTATGTGGATCTGATTGAGTCCCTGAGCTAAAGCACCCCGATTCGATGGCTACTTCTTCTTGGCCGCGCGCTTGGTCGGCGGCTGGGGCTGAAGGAGTTCATCGAGGTTCTTGACGATTTCACTCTCAATCGTTGATTTGAAAGATCCCAGCAAAAACCCCAGTTTTGCGTTCAGCTCGAAGCGGTCCTTGGTCACGACCAAGGTGCCGTTGACCCCTGAGCGGGTGAAGCACACCTCGTCTTCAGTCGCACCTTCTTCATAGGTGCAGGCCATGCCAAATTCCTCTTCGGCGTGTTCGGCCCACTGAAAGGCCACTTTTCTGGCGCCGGTCAGGCCCAATTGGTGGTCGCGCAAGATGTGAAGATCAGCCACGGGAATACTCCGGAGATAGGTTTTTCAAAAAATCAGTTCGCTCTTGAGCTGGCAGGTCCGCCAGCCGTTTGACCGCATCATAGAACCGGGGCCAATCCCGGCCCTCCCGTTCAAACAGCGCCTCAAAACCGGGCACCAACTCATCATAGGCGGCCTGCGCGCCAAAGGCGGCGTTGTTGGCACCAGCCACCCAGGCGTCGTAGCCGTCATAGCCCTGCCAAGTTGCTTTGAGCCGCTGGTAGTCCGACCGGAATTCTGAAATTGCTTCGTTTTTCATAGCTGCTAGCGCAGTCGGAGCCAGCGCAGAAGCCTGATTTCTCCTCGTAAATACCTTCCAGCTTGTGCCGGGTGACCAACGACAAGGCACGAAACTGCTGACGCCGCGCATCAAAGGCCTCGTACTGCTTGCGGGCCGCAGGCGTGCCCTCGTTGGCCAGCCACCGCAAGCCCCCGAGGCGTTCGACCGCTGTGGCAAACGACTCATTGAACACGGTGTCGTCTTTGACATACAGCACCTGGTGCGCCAACTCATGAATCATCATGCGGGCCAGCTCGCCATCCGGGTACTGGATAAAGGTGTTGAGCAGCGGGTCGCCGCCCGCCCAGTTCAGCCAACCCAAGGTGGAATAGGCGGGCACGCCATAGACACGGGCTTCCAGCCCCTGCAGGCGCAGCGCGGCAGCCTCAGCCTGGGCATCAGCTTCCACGTAGTACCCCCGGTAGGCCACGCAGCCCACGACGGGAAAGCACCAGGTGTGAAGCGTCAGGGAAAACTCCGGCGCCGCCACGACATTCCAGACCACGGCACGCCGGTGCAAATCTGCAAAACGCCGGTAACTCTCGTTGTCAGGCAGGTGAAGCTCCGTCACCGAAAACTGCCGGATTTGCTGAGACAGTCTGAGGCGCTGCTTCAGCGCGGGGGATGCCTGGTCATCGGCCAGCCAGTCAGACACGGGGCGCGCCGCCTGCATCACTTGCACATGCCCGCTGACGGATTGGAGGTAGTAGCGCCCATCCGCACAGCCGACGCTGAAACCCGACACCATCAACACGCCGACGGCAACCACGGACCAGCGCCAGAAACGGTGTGGTCGATTGATGCGCTCAGGAGGTGTAGCATTGAAGGGAACAATCACAACAGGACCACCATGCTTTTCAAATTCAAATCCAAAAACACCGGCGACATTATCATGTTGCCAACCCACGCAGAGCAGATTCTGAGCATTCTCGGACGGGACGCAGAAAGCGTGGCGTCTGGCAAAGGCATTATTCAGGCAGAGCAGATTCCCGCAGCCTTGGTCGCTTTGCATGAAGCTATCGTGGCTGAAGAAACCGCCAGAGACGCGGCCATTGCCGAAGCCTTGGCGAACAACGAACCTGCCCCCGTCTTTGGCGAGGTGTCACTTCGCCAACGCTCGCAACCCTTCATTGAGATGTTGCGCCGCTGCGAAACGGATGGAGACGACGTCGTCTGGGGCGTTTAAGACAAGCTTGGCCCAGAGTCGGCACGGTCACGCGTAGCTGCGTGCGTCCTCAATCACCTTGCCATCATTGGGCAAGCTGCCGACCGGGACCAACTCAACCGCACCTCGCAGCTTGGTGACCTCCCGAATGGCGTCACCCAGCTTGCCGGCCAAATCGTCTGGCCCGCTGCAGGCGGTTTCCACTTTGAGCGTCATGGCGTCATTGGCCATTTCGCCACTGACCACTAGACGCGCACGCGCCACCTCCGGAAAGCGACGAACAATGTCCGCCACCTGACTCGGGTGCACAAACATGCCGCGTACCTTGGTGGTTTGATCGGCCCGCCCCATCCAGCCTTTGATGCGCATATTGGTGCGCCCCGTGGGACATGGCCCGTCCATGATGGCCGACAAATCACCGGTGCCAAAACGAATCAGCGGATACGTGGGGTTGAGCGTGGTCACAACCACCTCACCCACCTCACCCGGGGCGACTGGATCGCCAGTGCCGGGGCGCACAATTTCAATCATCACGCCTTCGTCAATGACCAGCCCCTCACGGGCCGCGGTTTCGTAGGCAATCAGCCCCAAGTCGGCTGTGGCATAGCACTGGTAACCGTCAATGCCGCGCGCCAGGAACCAGTCGCGCAGCGACGGCGGAAAGGCCTCGCCGCCAAACATGGCTTTTTTCACGCTGGGCAAGGCCACCCCGAGGTCGGCAGCCTTCTCGACAATGATCTTGAGGAAACTGGGCGTGCCAATGTAGCCCGCTGGCTGCAATTCGGCCATGGCCTGCACCTGCTGCTCGGTCTGCCCCGTGCCCGCCGGGAAAACCGTGCAGCCCATGGCGTGGGCGCCAGACTCCATCATGGAGCCCGCCGGTACAAAGTGATAGCTGAATGCGTTGTGAATCAGCTCCGTTGCCCGAAAACCGGACGCATGCATGGCACGTGCCATGCGCCAGTAATCCGGCGCAGCACCTTCTGGCTCATAAATGGGACCCGGACTGGCGAACACGCGGGGCATTTGGGCCCCAAAACCCACAGCACTAAAGCCGCCAAATACATTGCCTGCGGCACTTCGGCTGGCTTTTTGCAGCTCAAGCAACTCGTGTTTGCGCGTCACCGGCAAGCGGGCCAAGGCCTCGCGGCTGGTTACCGTGGCCGGGTCCACATTTGCCAGAATCGTGGCAAAGGCGGGTGATGAGCGCTTGGCGTGTGCCACGCGTTCGGGCAATGCGGCCATCAGCGCCGCTTCACGCTCAGCGGTGGAGCGGGTTTCGAGTGGGTCGTAAAAATCGTGCGTCATGTGTGAACTCCTTACGCCAACCACCGCTTGCGGCGCTTGTAGCTCTTGACGTCCTTGAAGCTCTTGCGCTCGCCGCCACCCACACCGAGGTAGAACTCTTTCACGTCTTCGTTGTTGGCAAGGTCGCTGGCCAAGCCGTCCATGACCACCCGGCCGGACTCCATGATGTAACCGTAGTCGGCGTACTTGAGCGCCATATTGGTGTTCTGCTCAGCAATCAGGAACGTCACTTTTTCTTTGTGGTTGAGGTCTTTCACAATCTCGAACACCTCTTCCACAATCTGCGGCGCCAGCCCCATGGAAGGCTCGTCCAGCAGCACCATGCTTGGGTTCGCCATGAGTGCGCGCCCAATGGCACACATTTGCTGCTCACCGCCCGAGGTGTAGGCCGCTTGGCTGCTGCGCCGCGTCTTGAGTCGGGGAAAGTAGGTGTAGACCTTGTCCAGATTGCGGGCAATTTCCGCCTTGTCGGTGCGGGTGTAGGAGCCGGTCAGCAGATTTTCTTCAATGGTCAGGTGGGCAAAACAATGCCGCCCTTCCATGACCTGCACCACGCCCCGGCGCACCAGGTCGGCAGGGGACAGGTTTTCAATGCGCTCGCCACGCAGCTCGATCGAGCCCTTGGTGACCTCACCGCGCTCGCCTTTGAGCAAATTGGAAATGGCCCTCAGGGTGGTGGTCTTTCCCGCCCCGTTGCCGCCCAGAATGGCCGCGATCTTGCCCTCTGGCACGTTGAGGGAAACCCCCTTCAGGACCAGAATGACGTGGTTGTAAATGACTTCAATGCCATTGACGTTGAGAACGATGTTCGGTGTGCTCATGAATGAATCCGTGTAGTTTGGTTGAGACCAACTGAAAGGCCCGCTGCCCTGCCTTTCAGTTGGCGACTTGGGCAAGTCGCCAACCCAAGCCCACCCTTGTGATTCACAAAGGGGGCGGCGATCAATCGATCAGGACTGGCAATCCGCAGGTGTGCGGCGTGTCAGCTTCTTCTCGGCGGCGTACTTGTCAGCCGTTGTCTTGACCATCGGTTTGATGATCTGGTCGTCGGCCTGCATCCAGTCAGACGAGAAGTTCCACTTGCTGCCATCCCACGTGTGAATCCGTGCCCATGACGCACCCATGTGATCCTGGCAAGAGGTCGAGACGGGGCGCATCACGCCCTTGAAACCAAGCGCATCCAGTTTGGGCTGCGTCAGGTTCAGGTTTTCGTAGCCCCAACGAGCTTGCTCGCCGGTCATGACCTTGCCCTTGCCATAGCGTTCCTGCGCAGCGCGCACACCTTCAACAGCCAACATGGCGGCAGACAAGCCACGCATGTAGAGCACTTCGCCGACTTCTTCCTTGGGTCCGGTGCCATTGCCTTTGGCGTGCACCATGGACAAGACGTCTTTGGTCACTTGCGCATTGGGCTCAGCACCGTGTTGCAAAGTCAACGCGTTGTAGCCCTTGGCACCCATGCCCACGTCTTTCACGTCAGGCTCGGCACCCGACCACCACACGCCATACATCTTGTCACGGGGGTAACCCGTGGCTTGCGCTTCTTTGAGGGCGGTGGAGTTCATCACACCCCAACCCCACAACAAGACATAGTCAGGCCGTGCCTGGCGAACCTGCAACCAAGTGGCTTTTTGCTCGACACCAGGGTGCGTCACGGGCAGCAACTGCAAGCTGAAGCCATGCATGGCGGCACGTTCCTGCAACAAAGGAATGGGCTCTTTGCCATAGGGACTGTCGTGATAGACCAATGCGATCTTCTTGCCCTTGAGCTTGTCCATTCCACCTTCTTTTTTACCGATGTACTGGACCAGTACGTCAGCGGCCGTCCAATAGGTGCCGACCAGTGGGAAGTTCCACTTGAAGACGCCGCCATCAGCGGACTCACTGCGGCCATAACCCGACGTGATCAACGGGATTTTGTCATTGGGCGCCTTCTCGGTCAGCGCAAAAGTAATACCGGTCGACAACGGCTGAAACACCGTGGCGCCGCCATTTTTGCCTTTCAGGCGCTCATAGCACTCGACGCCACGGTCTGTCGCGTAGCCGGTTTCACATTCCTCCACCAAGGTTTGCACGCCATTGATGCCGCCACGGGCGTTCACCAATTTGAAGTAGTCGGAATATCCGTTGGCAAACGGAACGCCGTTGGGCGCGTAGGCACCGGTTCGGTACACCAGCGAAGGGAAGAATTGCTCCTTCGCCTGGGCGAACGCCCCCGCTGCTGTTGTAGCCATGACGCTGGCCAGGACGATATTGCGAATTTTCATCAAAGTCTCCTAATGTTTCGGCATTGCTATGCCTGTGGTTGACGAACGGAAAAAGGTCGATTGAAGGGCCAACAACTCAGTGTGGAAAAGGCCAAAGCCGCAACTTCTGCTTGCCAATGGACCAGAGCTTGGCCAGTCCATGCGGCTCAACAATCAAGAACCAGATGATCAGCGCGCCAAAAATCATGAACTCGGCGTGCGATACAAAAGCGGTGGAAACGGAGATGCCGAACATGTCACCCAATCCGGGTAACAGCTGGTTCAAAAAGATAGGCAGCACCACGATAAAGGCGGCACCAAAAAAGCTGCCCATGATGGAGCCCATGCCACCAATGATGACCATGAACAACAACTGGAACGAGCGGTCAACCGAGAACGCGGCAGGCTCCCAGGAACCCAGGTGCACAAAGCCCCACAAGCCACCTGCCACACCCACAATGAAGGAACTAACGGCGAACGCGCTCAATTTGGCGTACATGGGGCGAATACCAATCACGGCAGCGGCTACGTCCATGTCACGAATGGCCATCCATTCACGGCCTATCGCGCCCCGGACCAGGTTTTTCGCCAGCACGGCAAAGACGACCAGAAATCCCAGGCAGAACAGGTACTTGCTGATGGGCGTGTTGATATTCCAGCCCAACACATGAAGGTTCGACACGGAGACAGAACCGGAGGCAGAGTTATTGGTGAACCAGTTGATACGCAGAAAGGTCCAGTCGCAAAAGAACTGCGCTGCCAGCGTGGCCACCGCCAGGTACAAGCCCTTGACGCGCAAACTTGGCACTCCGAAAAACAAACCTACCAGCGTGGCAAAGAAGCCCCCCGACAGCAAGGCAACGATCAGCGGCATGCCGTCGATCCGCACATAGGTGTTGTAGGCCGCGTAAGCCCCCACTGCCATGAAAGCCCCTGATCCGAGCGAAATTTGCCCGCAAAACCCCACCAACACATTCACACCCAAGGCGGCCAGAGACAGGATGATGAAGGGAATGAAAATGGCGCGCAACAGGTACTCATCTGCCAGCAAGGGCACACCAATGGCCGCCAAGGCCACCAGCGCGATCACCGCCCATCGATCTTGAGCAATCGGAAAGATTTGGCTGTCGGCCCGGTAAGAGGTCTTGAACTGACCGTTTTCTCTGTAAAACATAAGATTTTTCTTTCGGTGGATTCAGTGTCAGACGCGGTCGATGATCTTCTCGCCAAACAAGCCTTGAGGACGAATCATGAGGACGGCCAGGGCCAGCACATAGGCGAACCAGATCTCGATACCGCCCCCCACGTAGGGTCCCAAAAATACTTCGGACAGTTTCTCGCCGACGCCGATGATCAAGCCGCCAATGATGGCGCCAGGGACCGAGGTCAAGCCACCCAGAATCACCACCGGCAGGGCACGCAAGGCGATGGTGGTCAGTGAAAACTGCACGCCCAACTTGCTGCCCCAAATCATGCCCGCCACCAGCGCAACCACACCAGCCACGCACCACACAATGACCCAGATGTGATTGAGTGGAATGCCAATACTTTGCGCTGCCTGATGGTCATCAGCCACCGCTCGCAGGGCTCGCCCGGTTTTTGTTTTCTGGAAAAACACGGTGAGCAGAAGCACCAACACGGCGGCAATCAACGCGGCGTACAAGTCTTCCTTGTTGATCAACAGACCACCTGGAAACACACTTTCAAACGCAAAGATGGGTTCTTTGGGCATGCCAATGTCGATGGAGTAAATGGCGCTGCCGAAAATGGTTTGGCCCAATCCGTCCAGAAAGTAGCCAATACCCAAGGTTGCCATGAGCAAGGTGGTGCCTTCCTGATTGACCAGGTGGCGCAGCACCAGGCGCTCAATCAACCAGGCCACCAGAAACATGACGATTCCCGCGGCAATAAATGCCAGCAGGTTCGACAGGAACAAACTGGAAATGCCCGTCATGGCGGGAATCCACTCCGCGAAACGGGCCATTGCCAACGCGGCGAACAACACCATCGCGCCTTGCGAGAAATTGAACACGCCCGAGGCTTTGTAAATCAGCACAAAGCCCAGCGCGACCAGGGAATACAACATGCCGGCCATCAAGCCGCCCAGCAGTGTTTCAAGAAAAAATGCCATTTTTTTGATCTCCTGCTGCGTCAGTGACTGGTGCCCAAATAGGCGCTGATCACTTCTTCGTTATTGCGTACTTCGTCGGGCGTGCCGTCGCCAATTTTTTTGCCGTAGTCCAGCACCACCACCCGGTCCGAGATGTCCATCACCACGCCCATGTCGTGCTCAATCAACACGATGGTGGTGCCAAACTCTTCGTTCACGTCCAGCACAAAGCGGCACATGTCCTGCTTTTCTTCCACGTTCATGCCGGCCATGGGCTCGTCCAGCAGCAGCACCTGTGGCTCCATGGCCAACGCCCGACCCAAATCGACCCGTTTTTGCAGGCCGTAAGGCAGTTGCCCCACTGGGGTTTTCCGGTAAGCCTGGATTTCCAGAAAATCGATGATGTGCTCGACCTTTTCGCGGTGCATCTCCTCTTCCCGCTGCGCAGGGCCAATACGCAAGGCTTGCAGAAAGATATTGCTTTTGATCTTGAGGTTGCGCCCGGTCATGATGTTGTCAATCACGCTCATGCCCTTGAACAAGGCCAGGTTCTGAAACGTGCGACCAATGCCCATCGAGGCCACCTGGTGGCTGTCCATGTGGCTGAAGGTTTGTCCTCGAAAGGTGATGCTGCCCTGCTGCGGGGTGTAAACCCCGTTGATGCAGTTCAACATGGAGCTTTTGCCCGCGCCGTTGGGGCCGATGATGGCGCGCACTTCATGTTCGCGTACGTCAAAGGAGATGTCGGTCAGCGCCTTGACGCCGCCAAAGCTGAGGGAGATGTTCTTGACGTCAAGAATGACGTCACCAATTTTTTTTGTCGCCATGGTGTTTCTGAGTAAGTTCAGGCCGCGGCCTTGATGGGCGCAAAGGTCTTTGCATCGTCGATTCGCAAGGTGGCGCTGACGCTGCCCGTGCGACCGTCCTCAAACTTGACCACGGTTTCGATGAACTGCGAGGTCTTGCCGGTATAAAACCCGTCAATCAGCGCGCTGTACTTGTCAGCAATGAAGCCACGGCGAACCTTGTTGGTGCGGGTCAACTCACCATCGTCGGCGTCCAGCTCTTTGTGCAGCACCAGAAAGCGGCTGACTTGGGAGCCGGCCAACATGTCGTCGGCACTCAAATCGGCGTTCACCTTTTCGACGCATTCCTTGATAAGTTCGTAGACCTCAGGCTTCTGCGCCAAGTCGGTGTAGCCGGCGTAAGGCAAGTTGCGCCGCTCAGCCCAGTTGCCCACCGCGTCAACGTCAATGTTGATCATGACGCAGACCTTGTCACGGCCATCACCATAGGCGACCACCTCCTTGATGTGCGGGAAAAACTTGAGCTTGTTCTCGACGTACTTGGGCGCAAACATGGCGCCGTCGCTGGGTCCGCCCTTGATGCGGCCCACGTCTTTCACCCGGTCAATGATCTTGAGGTGCCCGTGGGCATCCAGAAAACCGGCGTCGCTGGTGTGATACCAGCCATCAGCGCTCAGCACTTCAGCGGTTGCCGCGGGGTTCTTGAAGTATTCCTTCAACAAGCCGGGGGACTTCACCAAGATTTCACCGTTGTCAGCCACCTTGATTTCAACCCCCGCACAGGGCACGCCCACGGTGTCGGCCCGTGCTTCATGGTCTGGCTGCAGGCAAACAAACACGGCGGTCTCGGTGGATCCGTACAACTGCTTGAGGTTGATGCCGATGGAGCGGTAAAACGTGAACAGGTCCGGCCCAATGGCCTCACCCGCGGTGTACGCCACCCGCACCCGGCTCATGCCCAGGTTGTTGCGGAGCGGGCCATACACAAAAGCGTTGCCCAGCGTGTACAAAACATGGTCAGCAAACGACAGTTTCTTGCCGTCCATGCGCGTCGGGCCGACCCGCTTTGCCACATCCATAAAGTAGTGAAACATGCGCCGCTTCAAGGCTCCTGCGTCTTCCATGCGAATCATCACGCTGGTGAGCAAGCCCTCAAACACACGAGGGGGAGCAAAGTAATAGGTGGGACCCACCTCTTTCAGGTCAATGGTGACGGTGGCCGCCGACTCGGGGCAGTTCACGACATAACCGCAGGCCAACCACTGGGCATAGCTGAAGATGTTTTGACCAATCCAGGCCGGTGGCAAATAGGCCAAGACCTCTTCGGCGTGCGTCAGCTTGTCAAAGTCGGCACCGGCTTGGGCGCGGTTCAACAGGGAATGGTGGGTATGCACCACGCCTTTGGGGTTGCCGGTGGTGCCCGATGTGAAGAACATCGCCGCCACATCGTCGGCCTTGATCTCACTCACCTGAGCCTGCAGAAAGCCGGCGTGCTGTGCGACAAACGCTTTGCCCGCAGCAATCAATTCATCCAGCCCCGCCAAACCGGGCTCGTCGTAATTGCGCAGGCCGCGCGGGTCGTCAAAAAAGATGTGCGCCAACTGCGGGCACTGCTCGCGAATCTCCAACAACTTGTCGACCTGCTCCTGGTCTTCGGCAAAAGCGAAGCGCACCTCAGCGTTATTGATCGGGAAGATGCATTCCAGCGCAGCGGCGTCTTGGTACAAAGGGATCGGAATCGCCCCCAAAGACTGCACGGCCAGCATGGTGGCGTACAAGCGGGGCCGATTGGCACCCACCACCACCATGTGCTCATGGCGACGCAGCCCCGCCTGATGCAAACCACCGGCAATGTGCGCCACCAGTGCGGCCAGGTCAGCCCATGTCAGCGCCTGCCAGATGCCGTACTCTTTTTCGCGCATGGCGGGCTCGAGCGGCCGCTGGGCGGCGTGGTTCAAAAGTAGTTGAGGAAAAGTGGTCTGCATCCCTGTACCTTGTCTCAAGTGAAGGCAACCGGATCAAAAAGTCGTTCGGTTGCGTTGTTGGCGTCAATAATAGGACGTCATTTGACGCTTTGTTGTCATTTCGACGACAATTCAGCCTACTTCTCCGTAGGTGTTTTCCCTTCACTGATTGGAGACTTACAGCCCACGCCATGTCTGACAACACCTTGTTTCACCGCCGCCGCGCCCTCACCGCGCCTGAGTTGGCCACCATTCCCTGGATCCATGTGCTGACGCCCGTGGAGCGTCAGCGCGCCGAGGAAGATTTGAAAATTTCAGACGCCACGCCAGGTGAATACCTGTGCCGCACCGGGCGCCCCGTGACCTACTGGTTTGGTGTGGTCGATGGGCTGCTCAAGATGAGCAGCGACAACGCCGAAGGCAAAACCATGACCTTCACGGGCGTGCCGCCGGGTGGCTGGTTTGGCGAAGGCACGGCCCTCAAGCGCGAGACCTACCGCTACAACATTCAGGCGCTGCGCAAGAGCATGGTGGCGGGCCTGCACGTGGACACTTTTCATTGGCTGCTGGACCATTCCATCGGCTTTAACCGCTTTGTGATGAACCAGCTCAACGAACGCCTGGGCCAGTTCATCGCGGCGCGGGAAATCGACCGCATGACCAACCCGGACATCCGCGTGGCCCGCAGCCTGGCCTCGCTGTTCAACCCGGTGCTTTACCCTGGGGTGGGAGCGGTTTTGCGCATCACCCAACAGGAGTTGGCCTACCTGGTGGGCCTGTCTCGCCAGCGTGTGAACGAGGCGCTGACCACGCTGGCCAATCAGGGCTGTATCCGGGTCGAATACGGCGGCCTGCGGGTGCTGGACCTGCAGGCACTGCGGTCTAATTTATTTTTATGACAAATCAATCACCAGCCCTTGTAAAATAAGCGCAAGCAGCTACCAAATTTATAGCAATGACAGATTCAAAACCGACCCCCACTTTCCGCCGCGCCGCCCCTCCTCCCAGCCGCGCCGCCCTGCCCGCCGGGCAATCCAACACCGCCGCCACCGGCCCCAACGGCACGCTGCGACTGAACAAGCGCATGGCCGAACTGGGCATGGCCTCACGCCGCGAGGCCGACGAATGGATTGGCAAAGGCTGGGTCAAGGTGAACGGCGAGGTTGCCACCATGGGCATGCAGGTCTTGCCTAACGTCAAGATTGAAATCACCAAGCAGGCGCAAGGCCAGCAGGCCAATCAGGTCACGATTCTGATCAACAAGCCTCTGGGCCTGGTCAGTGGCCAGGCCGAAGACGGCCACGAACCCGCCATCACGCTGGTGCAGCCCCAGAACCGCTGGACAGAGGACAACGCCCGCTTCTTCTTTCACCCCAGCCAGCTCAAGAGCCTGGTGCCCGCCGGGCGCCTGGACATCGACTCCACCGGCTTGCTGGTCCTCACCCAAGACGGCCGCGTGGCGCGCCAGCTCATTGGCGAGGACTCGGAGATGGAGAAAGAGTATTTGGTGCGCGTGGTGTACACCGGGGCAGAGAACCTGGCCGCCGCCAACAGCGCAGCCGCCACCTACGGCGGCAAAGTCACCCAACTCAGCCGCATTGACGATGACGACCCCATCAGCACCGATGTGCAGGCGGTGTTCCCGGCGGACAAACTTCGCCTGCTGCGCCACGGACTCTCGCTGGACAACCAGCCCCTGAAACGCGCCAAGGTGGAGTGGCAAAACCCCGAGCAGCTTCGCTTTGTACTCACCGAAGGCAAAAAACGCCAGATTCGCCGCATGTGCGAGCTGGTGGGTCTGAAAGTGGTGGGCCTGAAGCGGGTTCGCGTGGGCCACGTCATGCTGGGCAACCTGCCCGTCGGCCAGTGGCGCTACCTGCAGCCACACGAGCGCTTTTAACCGGCGGGGCGCCAGAACCTGCCTAGATGCACCCCTCTAGCGCTGACCCCGGCAGCCCCTGACAATGTGCCGGCGCGCTGCGACCTCACGTCCGGTGCGCCTCCATCATGGCCAAACCCCCTTCCAAGAACCCGCTGAAACACCTGCAACCGTCCGATTTGCGGGGCATCGCCCAACTGGCGACTGAAGCCACCGCCGGCGTGACCCGCATTGCCGAAGGCGTTCACCAGTCGGTTTGGCGCACGCTGGGCGCACCCAGCGGCGCAGCACCCGACCAAACGCGCGGCCTCACCGGGCTGGTCTACCAAAGCGTGCAAGGGGTCACGCAACTGGTGGGCAAGGGCGTGGATGTCGCCCTTGCAGGCATTCAGTCTCTGCTGTCCAAAGACAACCCCGAGCGCCCTGTCAGCCCCGAGCGAGAAGCTGTTGTTGCCGCGCTCAACGGCGTGCTGGGCGACCGGTTGGAGGCCAGCAGCAATCCCCTTGCCATCACAATGACTTTGCGTCACCAAGGGCGGGCACTGGATTGGCAAGCCATGCCACCCCGCACGGAGGTCACGGGCAAAGTGTTGCTTCTGATTCATGGCCTGTGCATGAACGACTTGCAATGGCAGGTGCCCGCCGACAAGGCCGGGTCAGACCACGGCGCAGTGCTGGCGGCCACGCTGGGTTACACCCCCGTTTACGTGCGTTACAACACCGGCCGCCACACCTCGCAAAACGGGCACGAACTGGCCGCCCAGCTGGAGCAACTCGCAGAACACTGGCCCGTGCCGCTGGAGGAGATCACCGTGATTGGGCACAGCATGGGCGGATTGGTGACACGCAGTGCGGTTCACGCCGCCCGAGAAGCCGCCATGCGTTGGCCCACCCAGCTCAAAAACATTGTTTTTCTGGGCACGCCCCACCACGGCGCCCCGCTGGAACGCGCGGGCAACTGGGTGGACGTGATTTTGGGCAGCACGCCTTACACCGCACCCTTTGCCAAGCTCGGCCAATTGCGCAGCGCAGGCATCACCGACCTGCGCTATGGCCATGTGCTGGACGCCGACTGGCAGGGGCATGACCGCTTTCAGCGCAAACCCGACAGCCGCCAACACCTGCCATTGCCCGAGGGCATCGCCTGCTTCACCTTGGCCGCCACCACAGCACCGCAGCGCGGCTCGCTGGCTGACCGCCTGATTGGCGACGGCTTGGTGCCCCTGCACAGTGCCCTGGGCCAACACGACGACCCACTGCGAACGCTCGTCTTTGCCAAGCCCAACCAATCCATTGCCTACCGCATGAACCACTTGGCGCTGCTGAACCACCCCACGGTTACACAACAATTGCTCAAGTGGCTGACGCCCGAACCTGCGGCCAATTGATTCGGGACAGGCGCTTGCAGAGCAGCGATGTGGCGGGCCCCAGCGCCCGGCCTCTTGATTTCAGGCCAAGCGGCCATAATTGCGGGTTCTACGCCCCGGTGGGGTGGCATTGTTTTTTGTGCAACCTGTTGACTATTGAATCTGGATATTTATGACCAAGCAAACCCATTCCTTTCAGGCCGAAGTGGCCCAGTTGCTGCACTTGGTGACCCATGCGCTGTACTCCAACAAAGAAATTTTCATGCGCGAGTTGGTGTCCAACGCCTCTGACGCGTGCGACAAGCTGCGTTATGAAGCCATCAACGACAGCGGCCTGTACGAAGACGCGCCCACGCTGGAAGTGCGCGTGTCGTTTGACAAGGACGCCAAGACACTGACCATCACCGACAACGGCATCGGCATGAGCACGCAAGAAGCCATTGACCACCTCGGCACGATTGCCAAGAGCGGCACCAAAGACTTCGTCAGCAAGCTCTCCGGCGACCAAAAGTCTGACTCGCAGCTGATTGGCCAGTTTGGCGTGGGCTTTTACTCCGGCTTCATCGTGGCCGACAAGATCACCGTCGAATCCCGCCGCGCGGGCATGAAATCGTCCGAAGGCGTGCGCTGGATCAGCGGCGGCTCCGGTGACTTTGAAGTGGAAAGCATTGACCGCCCCGCACGCGGCACCAGCGTCATCTTGCACCTGCGTGACGACGCCCTGGAATACGCCAGTGCCTGGAAACTCAAAAGCATCATCAGCAAATACTCGGACCACATCAGCCTGCCCATCTTGATGGAAAAGGAAGAGTGGAAAGACGGCGAACTGATCAACCCATCGGATGAGGCCGGTGGCCGCCAGCCCGGCGCCATGGTCAAGACCGGTGAGTGGGAAGCCGTCAACAAGGGCAACGCCATCTGGGCGCGCGCCAAAAAAGACATCACCACCGAGCAGTACGACGAGTTCTACAAACAGATCAGCCACGACTTTGAAGCGCCTCTGGCCCACACCCACAACCGCGTGGAAGGCAGCACCGAGTACACCCAGTTGCTCTACATCCCCGGCAAAGCGCCGATGGACTTGTACAACCGCGAAAAATCAGCCGGCGTGAAGCTGTATGTGAAGCGCGTGTTCATCATGGACGACGCCGAAGCCCTGCTGCCCACCTACCTGCGCTTTGTCAAAGGCGTGGTGGACTCCGCTGACCTGCCCCTGAACGTGAGCCGTGAGTTGCTGCAAGAAAGCCGCGACGTGAAAGCCATTCGTGAAGGCTGCACCAAGCGCGTCCTGGGCATGCTGGAAGACCTGGCCAAAAACGACAAATTGCCCGAAGCGGGTGCCGATGGCGTCACCGACGTGTTGAGCGCTGAAGACAAGCTTGAGGCCGAGAAAAACGCCGGCAAGTACACCAAGTTCTACGCCGAATTTGGCGCCGTGCTGAAAGAAGGCCTGGGCGAAGACTTTGCCAACAAAGACCGCCTGGCCAAGCTCTTGCGCTTTGCCTCCAGCACCACCGACTCGGTGAGCGTGAGCTTTGCCGACTACAAGGCGCGCATGAAAGAAGGCCAGGACGCCATCTACTACATCACCGCCGACACCCTGGCCGCTGCCAAGAACAGCCCCCAACTGGAAGTCTTCAAGAAAAAAGGCATTGAGGTGCTCTTGATGACCGACCGCGTGGACGAGTGGGCGCTGAACTACGTGCAAGAGTTTGACGGCACCCCGCTGCAAAGCGTGGCCAAAGGCGCGGTTGACTTGGGCAAGCTGCAAGACGAAGACGAGAAGAAGGCCGCTGAAGAAGCTGCCGAGACCTTCAAGCCCCTGCTCGCCAAGCTGAAAGAAGCGCTGAAGGACAAGGCCGACGACGTGCGCGTGACCACCCGCCTGGTGGACAGCCCCGCCTGCCTGGTGGTGCAGGACGACGGCATGAGCACCCAACTGGCGCGCATGCTCAAACAAGCCGGCCAGACTGCGCCTGATGTCAAGCCCGTGCTGGAAGTCAATGCCGACCACCCGCTGGTGAAAAAGCTGGAGGGCTCAGTGCACTTCAACGACCTGGCTCACATCCTGTTCGACCAAGCCCTGTTGGCCGAAGGTGGCATGCCTGCTGACCCCGCCGCCTATGTGAAGCGCGTGAACGCCTTGCTGGCTTAATTCTGAACGAAATCAGGCTTTAGCGCAGGTGGAATAAGCGGAAGTAGCTATTAAAAACATAGCTACATTGTTCGTCTAACCCACTCAAAAAAAGCTCCATGACTGTCGAGGTCATGACGCTTTTTTTCGCTTTGGTGGGTGTTGTTGATCTGCTGGACCACGACATGCACCGTCAGCCTGACAGACTCAGCGAAATTATCGGTTGTGCAATTCCGACGAAACACACCTTTGCGGGCGAATGCGTTTTTCTTAGACGCTCGCCCACTCTCTTTATCCAGTGGCATCTCGTTTAATTCAACGACTTTGCAAGATTTTTCGCGGATTTGTTCAATGCCCTCGGATGAGCCAAGTTGAGATCCAGTTATAAATCAATGACTTATAAGAATTGAGAGAAAATCATGGTTCAAGACGACTTTGCTAATAAGCAAGTTTCACTTAAATAACGCGATAGGCCATGCAGGTGAAGCCGCCTCCCTCGCTATACAAGTACGAAACGTTTTCTACGCAGTCTCTGCTCAACTTGAAGAAGCAGATCATCTATTTTGGGTCGCCGCTGAATTTCAATGACCCTTACGACTGTGCCCTCACACCGAACTTGGTGCACCCCACTGATCAGGAAGTTCTCCGAATTCGCGATAGCTACTTGGCGGAAGCTGACATTCCGCCGCTAGCGCGACTGGAGTTTGAGACGGAATCGTTGCCAAAGCTTCGTGAGGTGCTGCTCCGATCGGCCCAAGCAAGCTTTCAAGGAATCGTCTCGGACTTTCTTCACACGCGTGGTGTCGCATGCTTTTCCGAGAGGTATGACGATCTCTTGATGTGGTCGCACTATGGCGGCAAGTACAAGGGCTTCTGCCTAGAATTTGACACCACGGCTGAGCCGTTCCAGAGGATTCATAGAGTTCGGTATGTGCCCAAACTACCCCCACTTACCGTCGCTCATGTCTTACTGGATCCAGAGTTTGAACCAATCCTCGAACTCTTCTGCACGAAGTCTGAGGCTTGGCGGTACGAGTATGAATGGCGCGGGCTTCATGCAAAGGCGGGAACAGAGTTTGCCTACCAACCTTCAGCACTCACTGGGATCTACTTTGGGCCTGATATCGAGCCCCAGTCCCTTGAGATAGTCTGCCTTGTGCTGGCCGGACAGAATGAGTCGGTCAAGCTGTGGCAAGGGCAGCGCAGTACAACTGAGTTCAAGGTGAATTTCCAACCGTTCACCTATACGCCCTATCTCGAGGCAAAACGTCGTGGTGTTCGCAAATAGAAGATCTGCAGGCGTCAAGCAACGCATGGCCTGACCCGTCGCTCAGGCGGGCGTGCTGCGGCGTGCCGCATAGTTCAAACGTTATTGACTGTTTGGGTTCGAAGCGACCGACTCCTTTGGGTTGCATAGAGCCAAGGCCCAAACAAGGGAATACCCTTGGCGACTCATCCTTCGGCGAAAACCCCAACGAATCACACCCTGAATTCAAGAGGTGGGCGGGTATGAATCGTTTGTTGTCAATGCGGGGCTTTGAACGGGTCATCGACGAGGGCGGGTTTGCGGCGGCGGGGGCTTTGGATTTGTCGCCGGCCAGGCGATTCTGCTGGCTTCACCGGCATCCCTGAAAGAGAGGGGGACGCCCCAAAGGGGCAGTTGTGGTCTCTGTGACGCCGGCCCTGCTCGCCAGCCACACGCCCCCCCTGCTGTCGGCCAAGGATGACGCGAGCTGTCGGGTCGCCAAAGCAACACGGGTAAAAGGTACGATGCCTACCCGCCCAACTCCAGACCACGTTCGCCCATGACTCACCACGTCACCCGCCTCAAGGTGCTCAGTGCCGGCATTTTCAGCTTGATCCTGGCGCTGGGCGTGGCCCGTTTTGCCTACACGCCGCTACTGCCACTGATGCAGCAACAAGCCGGCCTGGGCGTGG
This sequence comes from uncultured beta proteobacterium, assembly GCA_963781205.1. Classification (GTDB taxonomy): domain Bacteria; phylum Pseudomonadota; class Gammaproteobacteria; order Burkholderiales; family Burkholderiaceae_C; genus Rhodoferax. The sequence continues at coordinate 22,149 of CAWAFG010000016.1, forward strand.
CCGCAGCCGGATGGTTGGCGGCCATTAACTACGCGGGCTATTTGAGCGGTGCGCTGATTGCGTCGCGCATCAGCAGCCTGGTGCTGAAAGATCGGCTTTACCGCATCGGCATGGTGCTGGCCATTGTCAGCACGCTGGTGATGGGCTTGAGCACGAACGTGGTGGTGTGGGCACTGTCGCGTTATGTGGCGGGACTGACCAGCGCGGCAGCCATGCTGCTGGGCACCGGGCTCATCATGAACTGGCTCATCCGCCACAACCACCGCAGTGAGATGGGCATCCACTTTTCCGGCCTTGGGCTGGGCATTGCGGGTTGTGCTGGTGCGGTGATGCTGTTCACGCCCTGGCTCGACTGGCGCGAGCAATGGTTTGCGTTTACTGCGTTGGGCTGCGTCCTGCTTGTGCCTGCGCTACTTTGGTTACCCCCGCCAGACAACAGTGGCCTCACCAAAAGCGGCCTCAAGCTGCAAGACAAGCCACCAACCCCTTGTATTTGCGTGTGTTCATGGCGGCTTATTTTTGCGCCGGCTTTGGCTATGTGGTCAGCGTGACTTTTATCGTGGCCATCGTGAACCATTTGCCTGGCTTGGCCGGGTGGGGCAATTTGGCTTTTTTGGCCATTGGCATCGGGGCGGCGCCAGCCTGCATCATTTGGGATTTGATCGCGCGTCGCACCGGTGACTTGAACGCGCTGATTTTGGCCGCCGTGCTGCAGATTGCGGGCATTTTGTTGCCAGTCATAGTGCCGGGTCCGTGGGCCGCCATGTTGGGTGCCTTGCTGTTTGGCGGCACCTTCATCGGCATGGTCAGCTTGGTGCTGAGCATGGCCGGGCGCTACTACCCCACCATGCCCGCCAAGATGATGGGCAAGATGACGCTTTCGTACGGGGTTGCACAAATCATGGGCCCGGCCATCACCGGCATGATTGGGGCGCGGTTTGGCAGTTACAACGCTGGTTTGTATGTGGCGGCCGGGGTCATGTTGTTGGGCGTCGGGCTGTTGCTGCTGCTAAAAGTGGTGGAGCGGCGTGATGCGCAGGATGTATCTGGCCTGCTTTAAAAGAGACGCGTCTTGCATCAGCAAGGAGTGGATTTGACGATGCGTTGAGCACTTTCGGCTTCAAAGTTTGAAAGCCCTGGCGACTTACCACTTCGGTGACATATCGCCACATTGCTGACCGTCTGCAGGTTGGCGCCACGGTCGGGTGTGGGCATCCGAAGATGAATTGCGACGAGCGGAAAGCCCGGTGCGGGGAGGCCCTGCACCAGGCCGGTTTCAAAATTCAGGGAATACCCTTGGCCACTCACCCGTCGGCGAAAACCGCAACAATCGAGACACTGAATTCAAGAGGTGAGCGGGTATGGATCGTTTGTTGTCAATGCGGGTCTTTGAACGGGTCATCGACGAGGGCGGGTTTGCTGCGGCGGCGCGGGCTTTGGATTTGTCGCCGGCCGGGGTGACCCGGCTGGTGGCTGATTTGGAGACCCACTTGGGCACGCGTTTGTTGCACCGCAATACCCGGCGCCTGTCCTTGAGCGATGCGGGTGAGGCTTACCTGAGCCGGGTGCGCGGCATTTTGCGCGACATTGACGACGCTGATGAGGTGGCCAGCGCCCACACGCAGGAGTTGTCAGGGGTGCTGCGCTTGCTGGCACCGCCGGTGCTGGCCAGCCACATTCTGTCGCCGCTGGTGGCAGGGTTTCGCCGGCTTTATCCCAAAATTCAGCTCGATGTGGAGGTGGCAACCTTCAAGGAGCCGCCAATTGAGGACTACGACATCACCCTGTTTGGCGCCCCGGACGGCTATGACGGCGACATCATTGCCCGCAAAGTCGTGTCCGGCCAGGCGATTCTGGTGGCTTCGCCCGCGTATTTGAAGCAACGCGGAACGCCGCAAACGCCGGCTGACTTGTCCAAACACTGCTGCCTGCGCCTGAGAATTGCCGGTTCGCCGGCGACCGAATGGCGTTTGATGCCCGGCGACCACCCCGGAGAGCCGGTGGTGATCGCGGTAACGCCCGCTCTGCTCGCCAACCACACGGACACCCTGCTGCGGGCCACGCTGGATGGTGCGGGCATCACATCAGCGCCCGTGGATTTGGTGGCGGCCAACTTGGCCAGTGGCGCCTTGGTGCGGGTGCTGCCGCAATGGATCACGGGCCGGTTCAGCCTGTACGCGGCCCTGCCCAGCCGCCAGTTTTTGCCCAAACGCAGCCTGGTTTTTCTGGACTACCTCACTGAGCAAACGCAGCTGATGGTGGCTGCGGCGTTAGTGCAATGCACGCCGGCCGCAGCGCCCGCCCTGTCAGGCGACGCGGTCCAGCGCCTGTGACAGGTCGTCGATCAGGTCGTCCGCGTGCTCCAGGCCCACGGACACACGCAACAGGCCTTGCGGGGTTTTGCTCTCAGGGCCTTCGATAGAGGCGCGGTGCTCAATCAGGCTCTCTACGCCGCCCAGGCTGGTGGCGCGGGTGAAGATTTCGACGTGCTGCGCCACGGCCATGGCGGCGTCTTTGCCGGCCTTGGCTTCAAAACTCAGCATGCCGCCAAAGCCGGACATCTGCTTCTTGGCCAAGGCGTGAAAGGCGTTGTTCTCCAGACCGGGGTAATGCACGGCTGACACCTTGGGGTGGCTGTCCAGAAACTGGGCCACCTTCATGGCGTTGGCGCAGTGGGCCTGAATGCGGTAGGGCAGCGTGGGCAGGCTGCGCATGACCAACCAGCAGTCAAAGGGCGAGGGCACGCCACCGCCAAACAACTGGGCGGTGCGCACTTGGGCAAAAGCCTCATCGTTCAACTTGGACACCACCGCGCCACCCAGCACGTCGCTGCGCCCGCCCAGGTATTTGGTGGTGGCGTGCATCACCATGTCGCAGCCCAACTCCAGCGGGCGCTGCAGCACAGGGGAGGCAAAGGTGTTGTCGGCAATGGCGCGCGCACCAGCCTTGTGGGCCATGTCCGCCAGCGCCACGATGTCCACACACTGCAGCAAGGGGTTGGACGGGGTTTCGATCCAGACGATGCGGGTGTTGGGTTGCAAAGCGGCCGCGACCTCGTCCAAACGGGTCATGTCAACAAAGCTGGCGCTCACATTCCATTTGGCAAACAGGTGTTTGAGCACATTGGCCGTGCCGTGGTAGATGTCGCGCGGGGCCAGCACATGGTCACCGGGCTGCAGACCCTGAAAAATGGCGGTCACGGCCGCCAGCCCGGAGCCGAAGGTGGCACAGGCCTCGCCGCCTTCCAGCGCGGCCAACGCCGTTTCCAAACCGTTGCGATTGGGGTTTCCGTTACGCGAGTACAAATAACCGCGGGGGTAGCTGCCGTCCGCCTCGCGCTCAAAAGTGGTGGACAAATGAATGGGGTCCACCACCGCACCGGTGGCGGGGTCCACACCATGACCGGCATGCACGGCCAGGGTTTCGAATCGGTAAGTTTTTTCTTTTTTCATGTCGGGAGAGGGTCCGTTGGGAGTTGAAAGGTGAGCGGGGACACCGCGCGCGGGGCCATAGACCACTGTATGCCGGGTTCAGCCAAATATTTTGCCTTGATGAATGTGAAAAACGGGCTGGCGTGGTTATTTTCTTCACTAAATCGCCGTTCGTGAGATGTTTTGTCCCGCGCCCGACAAGGTGACAATGGCGTTTTCAAACCCACTTATTTTGAGAGCCCTTTCATGACCACTGCCTTGCGCGTTGCCGCCCTCTCCCTGGCCTTGCTTGCCACCCCACTCACTTTCGCCCAAGACGCCCTCTCAGCCGCATCGGCCAAGGAAGCCGGCGCTGTGGTCACGGCCTCTGGCTTGGTGTACCGCTCACTCAAAGACGGCGCAGGCACCAGCCCCGGCGCGTCGGACAAGGTGAAGGTGCACTACCGGGGCACGTTTGCCGACGGCAAAGAGTTTGACAGCTCCTACAAGCGGGGCGAACCGATTGAGTTTCCCTTGAATGGCGTGATTCCTTGCTGGACCGAGGGCGTGCAGCGCATGAAGGTGGGCGGCAAAGCCAAGCTGACTTGCCCTGCGGCCATTGCCTATGGCTCGCGTGGTGCTGGCGGCGTGATTCCACCGAACACCACCTTGCTGTTTGAAGTCGAGTTGCTGGGAATTAACGGCAAATAAGCCACGTTCCCTGCCCTGCCCACCCGAGCCGCTGGCTCAGGGTGCGCTACAGGCAATGTTGACGATGCGATCAAAGACCGGGTTTTGGGCCACGTCATTCCAGCTCATGGGGCCGTGCTCGAAATGCACCTGCTTGCCCTCGCCCTTCAGATCAGGGTGGTCTGATGAATAAATCAAGCGCACCCGGCGTCCCCGGCAGTTGATTTCGAGCTGGTCCTTGGACGAGCGGTACTGGCCCTCTGGCGCCATGCGCGGGCTGGTGTGCTCGCGCAAAATCCAGACCATCAATGTGCCCGCCACTTTTTTGGACATGGCGGTGTCCAGGTAAAACACCGTCGTCTCGGTGGTGGCGACCTTTACCCAGTCGGCCTGGGCCTGACTGCAACCCAATGCCAGCAGCGCCCAAAGCGCCCATTTTTTAATCATCACCGCGTGTCCCATGTTGAATCTGTGCCCCCACACTACACCACCAGCGGGTCTTCCTGCATGGCTTCCATCTGTTCTTCGAGCATTTGCACCTGCCCTTGCCAGTAGTCACTGGAGCCAAACCAGGGGAAGTTGATGGGGAAAGTGGGGTCTTCCCAGCGCCGCGCCAGCCAGGCGCTGTAATGAATCAGGCGCAGCGTGCGCAGTGGCTCGATCAGCGCCAGCTCGCGCCGGTCAAACGATCGGAACTGTTCGTAACCGTCTACCAGCGCGCCCAACTGACGGCTGCGCTGCGAGCGGTCTCCGCTGAGCAGCATCCACAGGTCTTGCACGGCCGGGCCGGTGCGGGCGTCATCCAAATCAACAAAGTGGGGGCCAGGCCCCGCGCTGGCGGGTGACTCCAGCGGCGTCCAGAGGATGTTGCCGGGATGGCAGTCGCCGTGCAGACGAATTTGCTGAATGGGCTCAGAATAAGCATCTTTTTGGCCTTTAGCGCCCGTCAGGTCTGCGTAGCCAGCTATCAAATCAAGAGCATCCTGAGAGGCTTTGGTCCATGCCGACTGCACGTCCAAAGGCACTTTCTCGTTGGCCAGCAGCCAATCGCGCGAGGCCACACCAAAGGTGGGCAGATTGAGCGCAGGACGGCTGGCAAACGGCTTGGTCGCACCCACGGTGTGGATGCGCGCCAAGAAGCGGCCAATCCACTCCAGCACGTCGAAATCGTCCAGCTCGGGCGGACGCCCCCCTCGGCGCGGGCTGACGCTGAAGGCAAAGCCGCCAAAGTGATTCAAGGTGCTGCCCTGCAGGGCGAGCGGGCCGACCACAGGGATTTCGGCGTCCATCAACTCGCGAGAGAAGGCGTGCTCCTCCAAAATCTGCGCCTCGGTCCAACGCTCAGGGCGGTAGAACTTGGCGACCACGGCCTGGCCGTCTTCCAAATGGAGCTGGTAAACGCGGTTTTCGTAAGAACTCAGCGCGGTTTGACGGCCATCGCCATACAGACCCACGCTGGCGAGCGCGTCCATGACGACATCGGGCGTGAGGGATTCAAAAGCATGGGCGCCGCTAGGCAGGGGGGGCTGGGTCAACATGGCTGCCATTGTCGCTCCACCACCCCAAACGGCATGACACCGTTGTACAGTGCGTCATCATGAAATGGCAACAACGCAAACGACTGATTACCCGACGCGGCTTGATGTATTCGCTGCTGTTGTGCCTGATGATTCTGGGCTTGGGCGGCGTGGGGTTCTGGATTCTGGAGCCGCAGGCCAACAGCCTGACTGACGGCCTGTGGTTGGCGTTCACCACAGCAGCCACCGTGGGCTACGGCGATATTGTGCCCAGCACCCACGCCTCACGCGCTTTTTCCGTGCTGGTCGTGCTGCTGGGTCTTGCAGTGCTGTCGCTGGTCACGGCCTCCGTGGCGGCGATGTTCGTCGAAACGGAAGAGCGGCAGATTGAGCGCGATTTAATGCACGAGATCGGCGCGCTGCGCGCTGAGCTGCGCAGTCTCCACGAAGAGGTTCGCCAACTCAGCAAGACTCAGCGGCCCCCTAATTGAGCGACAAGATGTAGCCCAAACGGGGATCATTGCCACCCGCAAGCACTTGCGTGTACGCCGCCTCCACGGCCGCAGGCCCTTGGTGGTAGTCCACGGTCATCCACGGCGCCTGTGGGTTGGAGGTGGTGGCCACAAAGGCCCGCCAGGCCCGCACCAAGCGCCGCCCGAGTTCGTCGGCGCCCCACTCTTCGCTGCGCTTTTTGATTTGTGCCGGCGCAAAGAACAGCGTGGCTTTCGGGCCGGGCAAGTCTTTGCCGCCGCCCAGTTGCGTCACATGGGTGCCGCCAATGGCGCAGCTGTATTTCAACTGGGTGAAGCGGGTGTGAATGGCCAGGCGCAGACCGGCGTTGCCGGCAAAGTCCACATACACGCAGGGCGTATCGGTCTGGATTTGATCCAACTGTTCATACGTCAACACCCGGTGGTAACAACCCAGGCTTTCACAAAACGCCACGTTGGCCTCGGACGTGAGGCCCACCACCTCAATGCCTTCACGCTGTGCCATCTGAAACGCCGTGCCATACGCGGTTTTGCTGGACGCGCTGGACAGCAGCATGACGGCAGGTGGCCCGCCTTCTACCTTGGCGCCAAAGTAGTTGTTGTCTTCCATGAAGTCGTCAATCAACCACGAGGTGATGAACAGGGGCCGCAGCAGCGCCTGCGTTTCCTCGGTGTCAGAGGTGTAGAAGGGGTCTGAGTTGCAGCGCAGGTAGCGGTTGTACACCGCATGCAGGCCGGCCCGGTGCTCAGCGCCGTCGTCAAACCCGGACAGGGACAAGCGCGTGGGCGTGAGCACCACGCTGCTGGACATGGGGTAGTAGCCGTACAGCTTTTCGCCCACATTCACATCAGGGTGCTGCGACTCCACCACCGTGCCAAAACCCCAGACCGGAATGCGCCCCAAACTGGCGCCATCCGATGGACTGACCGGGAAAAACGACCAGTAGTGCATGGCGTCGCCAAACGCCGCGTAGGTGATGTTGTTGGCGGTCAGCGCAAACTTGTCGATGCGCACCCGGATGTCCCCGGTGTTGAGGGGCACGTCCTCGCTGCGGCGAAGTTCAGTGGTGCTGAGTTGGTCCTTGCGAACCAGAAGGTCAATGGTGGTCATGGCCGCACCATAAACGAAACGGCCCACCCCGACAATTGGGATGGGCCGCCAAAGTGACAAACCACAAGACAGGAGCGTCGCAACGCCCTGTGCCGTGTTTTAGGCCAGTGTGAGGGTCACTTCAATGTTGCCGCGGGTGGCATTGGAGTAAGGGCACACCTGGTGGGCCTTGTCGATCAGGGCCTGGGCCTGAGCGCGGTCCATGCCTGGCACCTTGATGATCATTTGCACTTCAATGCCAAAGCCTTGGGGAATGCCGCCAATGCCGACCGTGGCATCGATGGAGAGGTCTGCTGGCAGTGTGATTTTTTCAGTGCCGGCGACAAATTTCATGGCGCCAATAAAGCAAGCGCTGTAGCCCGCTGCAAACAGTTGCTCGGGGTTCACACCGCCACCTGCGCCGCCCATTTCTTTAGGAACCGTCAGCTTGACGTCCAACAGGCCGTCGGAGGACTTGGCAGTGCCGTCGCGTCCGCCGGTCGCGGTGGCGTGGGCTTGATATACAACTTTTTCAATCTTGTTGACCATGGGGACTCTCTTTAGAAATGCCTCACAGGGAGGCGGGTTGGAAAAAGAGGAAGTTACGCCGCCAACTGGCGACGCAAGGCTTGAACTTGTTGGGTCAGCGCCATCAACTCTGACACCGGGCAATGGGTGGCACTGACCACACACCCCGGCACTTTGGCCGCTTTGGCTTTGAGCTGGCGACCGGCTTCGGTCAGTGAAATCATCACGCGGCGCTCGTCTTGCACGGAGCGGGTGCGCGTGAGCAAGCCGCTGGTTTGCATGCGCTTGAGCAGCGGCGTCAGCGTGCCGGAGTCCAGATACAGGCGCTCGCCCAACGCGGAGACCGTGACTTCGTCTTGCTCCCACAGCAGCAACATCACCAGGTACTGCGGGTACGTCAAACCCAACTCCTCCAGCAAAGGCTTGTAGACCTTGGTCATGGCCAGCGAGGTGGAGTACAGCGCAAAGCACAACTGGTTGTCCAGCCGCAAGGCGGTGTCAGGGTCGAACGAGTCGGTGCGGGTTGTCATGGCTCAAATTATATGACGCAATTAAATTGCGTGCAATTTAATTGACAACACTGAACAAGCTTCAAGACGGTGCAGCACACTTGCTGACTGCGTCTCCCTTGGGACAAATCTCTAATTCCTGCGGCGGGATTGCGCTAAGGTTGCACTCGGGCACCACAGCACAAGATCACCACCCCCGTGCCTGGAGAAACCCATGTTCGACTACATCATCATCGGCGGCGGCTCAGCGGGTTGCGTTTTGGCCGCGCGCTTGACAGAGAACCCCGACATCAACGTGGCCTTGCTGGAAGCAGGCCCCGTTGACAAGAGCGTTTTCATTCATTGCCCGGCCGGTTTGGCCGTGATCGCCAAGACTGGCATGGCAGGCTGGGGCATGAACACCACCCCTCAGCCCGGCCTGAACGGGCGCGAGGGTTATATGCCACGAGGCAAAGTGCTGGGCGGCTCCAGCTCGATCAACGCCATGGTCTACATCCGCGGGCAACGCGAGGACTATGACCAATGGGCCGCTGAAGGCAACCCCGGTTGGTCGTTTGATGAGGTACTGCCCTACTTCAAACGCGCCGAGCACAATGAGCGCGGCGCCGATGCCTTGCACGGCGGCGATGGCCCGCTGAACGTGATGGACTTGCGCAGCCCCAACCGCTACGGCCCAGTCTTTGTTGAGGCGGGTGTGCAGGCTGGGCAAGTTCACAATACCGACTTCAACGGCGAGACCCAAGAAGGCGTGGGCCTGTACCAGGTCACCCACAAAAACGGGGAACGCTACAGCGCCGCCAAAGCCTACCTGACACCCAACCTGTCTCGCCCCAATCTGCATGTCTTCACAGGGGCCTACACCACCCGGATTTTGCTGGAGCGCAAGCGGGCGATTGGCGTTGAGTTTCAGCACGAGGGAGAGGTGAAACAACTGAAGGCCACGCGAGAGGTCTTACTCTGCGCGGGCGCCTTGCAGTCACCGCAAATCCTGATGCTTTCTGGCATTGGCCCACGCGAACATTTGCTGGAAAACAGCATTGCCACGCTTCACGACCTGCCCGGCGTTGGCCAAAACCTGCACGACCACCCCGACGTGGTGCTGGTCACCCATGCCCCCAAAGCCAAGGACTTGTTTGGCATTTCTTTGAGCGGCGCCATTCAAGGACTCAAAGGCCTGCTGGAGTGGCGCAAACACCGGCGCGGCATGCTCACCACCAATTTTGCCGAGGCTGGTGGCTTCATCAAAAGCCAGGCCAGCGAAGCCACACCGGACTTGCAGCTGCATTTTGTCGTCGGCAAGTTGGTGAACCATGGCCGCACCACGGTCTTCGGCCACGGGCATTCGCTTCATGTGTGCCTGCTGCGCCCCCGCAGTCGGGGCAGCTTGCGCCTGGCCAGCAAAGACCCGCTCGCCCTGCCCTTGATTGACCCGAACTTTTTAAGTGACCGGGACGACATGGACCGCATGATTCGCGGGTTCAAGCTCATCCGAAAAATTCTGTCTCAGCCTGCCTTGGCGGCATTGGGAGGCCATGAGTTGGCCGCTTCATCCAAAGTTCATACCGACGCGGAAATCGAGCGCTTCATTCGTGACCATGCCGACACGATTTACCACCCGGTTGGCACCTGCCGCATGGGAAAAGGCGCGCTGGATGTGGTGGACGCCCAACTTCGTGTGCATGGCATTGAAGGTTTGCGCGTGGTGGACGCGTCCATCATGCCCAGTGTCGTCAGTGGCAACACCAATGCACCGGTGATCATGATTGCGGAAAAAGCCGCCGACATGATCAAGGCCGCGCAGGGCGCTTGACCCAAACCGCTGGTCTGTACCAGGGCTCACGGACGGGTTAGTCCGTGAGCCCCAATCCAACGGGTTACTGAAACGCCACCTCGGCAAAGCTGCGCAGCTTGCGGCTGTGGAGTTGGTCCACGCCTTGGGCTCTTAACAACTCAACGGCGCGAATGCCAATACGCAGGTGCTGGTCAACGCGTTCACGGTAAAAATGGTTGGCCATGCCGGGTAGCTTGATTTCGCCGTGCAGGGGTTTGTCACTCACACACAAAAGGGTTCCGTAGGGCACGCGAAAACGAAAGCCGTTGGCGGCGATGGTGGCACTTTCCATGTCCAGCGCCACGGCGCGGCTTTGGCTGAAGCGGCGTTGGGGGCCGTTGTCGGGCAAGAGCTCCCAGTTGCGGTTGTCAGTCGACGCCACCGTGCCGGTGCGCATGATGCTTTTCAGTTCAGACCCTTTGAGCTGCGTCACGTCACACACAGCAGCTTCCAGCGCCTGTTGAATCTCGGCCAGCGCGGGAATCGGCACCCACAAGGGCAACTCCTCGTCCAGCACATGGTCTTCCCGCACATAAGCGTGGGCCAACACGTAGTCGCCCAATTGCTGGCTGTTTCGCAGGCCGGCGCAATGGCCCAGCATCAGCCAGGCATGGGGGCGCAGCACGGCGATGTGGTCGGTGATGGTTTTCGCATTGGCCGGGCCCACGCCAATGTTGACCATGCTGATGCCGCAGCGGTCAGCGCGAACCAGGTGGTAGCCCGGCATTTGCGGCAAACGCGGCGGCACTTTGCCCAGCTCATCGCCGGGCTTTCCGATCGTGCCTACCCGGCGGGTGACCACGTTGCCGGGCTCGACAAAGGCGATGTACTCGCTGTTGGCGTCGGCCATGGCTTCATGGCCCAGGCGAACAAACTCGTCGATGTAGAACTGGTAGTTGGTGAACAGCACAAAGTTCTGGAAATGCTCAGGTGCCGTGCCGGTGTAGTGGCGCAGGCGGTGCAGCGAATAGTCCACCCGGGGCGCCGTGAACAATGACAATGGCTGTGCCTCGCCAGGACCCGGTTGGTGCGTGCCATTGGCAATGCCGTCGTCCATGGCAGCGAGGTCGGGCAGGTCAAACACGTCGCGCATGAGTTGGCGGCGCTCCAGGCTCAGGCTGCCTTCAATGTGGTCGTTCTCGGCAAACGAGAAATGCACCGGAATCGGTTGTGAACTGGTGCCCACTTCCAACTCCACCCCATGGTTTTGCAACAGCAGGGTGAACTGCTCCAGGTAGTAGTCGGCGTACAGATCGGGGCGGCTTAAGGTCGTTTCAAACCGCCCCGGGCCGGCAACAAAACCGAAGCTCAGTTGCGCCGCGTCAGGGGATGGGCCTTTGCGGGCCACGGTGTCGGTTTGAACGCGCACAAACGGGTAGCACGCCCGCACATGGCCGGGCAACACGTCGCCAGCGACAAAGCGCTGCATGGCTTCGCGCAGGTGGGCAATGCTACTGTCGTAAATCTCACGCGCCTTCGCCAAAGCGGCGGCCGGATCGGTGAAACGGGCGGGGGCAATAAAAGCAGGTAAATGGGGCATGACTGGATTGTCTCTGTTGTCAAACGGCGGCGGCGCGGGCGACTGGCTCGCGCATCGTCACAAACTCTTCGGCCGCGGTGGGGTGAATACCAATGGTGCTGTCAAAAATGGCCTTGGTGGCACCGGCCTTCATGGCCACCGCAAATCCCTGCACCACTTCGCCAGCGTCTGGCCCGACCATGTGCAAGCCCACCACCCGGTCTGTGGCGTCTTCCACAATCAACTTCATCAGCGTGCGCTCCGTGCTGCCGCTCAGGGTGTGTTTGAGGGCCTTGAACTCGCTGCGGTACACGGTGATTGCGCCAAACAGCTTGCGCGCCTGCGCCTCGCCATGGCCGACCGTGCCAATATTGGGATGGGTGAACACCGCCGTGGGAATGAACTCGTAGCTCATGCTGCGCTTGGCCTTGCCCGCTTGGGGGCCAAACAAATAATCGACCAGCACCATGGCCTCGCCCAGCGCCACCGGGGTGAGCTGCACGCGCGAGGTCACGTCGCCCACCGCGTAGATCGAGGGCACGTTGGTCTGGTATGACTCATTGACGACGATCGCACCGTCAGCCGCCTGAGCCACTCCCACGTGCTCCAAGCCCAGCCCCTTGACGTTGGGAACACGCCCGGTGGCGTACAACACGGCATCGGCCATGACCGAGCCGCCATCTTCCAGCATGACTTCCAGCCCTTGCGGCGTTTTGTGCACGGCCAGCACGCCGGCATTCAGGCGCAAATCAACACCGGTCTTCACCATCTCAGCCGCCACAAAATGTCGCACCTCGTCGTCAAAACCGCGCAGTACCTGTTCGCTGCGGTACAGCTGGGTCACTTGCGACCCCAGCCCGTTGAAGATGGACGCGAATTCGCAAGCAATGTAGCCACCACCGACCACGACCAAGCGCGCCGGAAACGGGTCTAGGTCAAACATGTCGTTGGAGGTGAGCACATGCTCACGCCCTTTCATGTGCGGTACAAAGGGCGTGCCACCAGTGGCCACCAGAATATGTTTGGCGCTGAAGCGCTGGGCTTGTGGCGAGGCCGCATCGCCCAAGTCCACCTCCACCGTATGGTCGTCCACCAAGCGCGCATAGCCGTTGAGCACCTTCACACCGGAACCGCTCAGGAGCTTCAGGTAGACGCCGTTGAGACGGGAAATTTCTGCGTGACGGTTGGCCTTGAGCGTGGCCCAGTTCAGCGTGGGGGCGGCGCCCTCCCAGCCAAAACCATGCGACTCCTCAAAACTCTCCGCAAAGTGGGCGGCGTAGCTGTAGAGCTTTTTGGGGATACAACCCACGTTCACGCAGGTGCCGCCCAAGCCCTCGGTGCCGCCGGCTTCGGCCATGGCGACGCGCACGCCACGCTGGGCGGCCATACGCGCGGCGCGCACCCCACCGCTACCGCCACCAATGACAAACAGGTCGAAATCAAAATCAGTCATATAAACCTTGCAAAAAAATCAGGGAAACCGCCAGACTGACGCCAGCGGCGTGATTACCCACGAGGTTAACCGCGGTTGACATACCTCACACCGCGGCGGGCATTGCTTGGCAAAAACTGCCATACTGCGGGCCAATTTACAGAGAAGAAGTGACAAGTTCATGTTGAAGTTCACCTGCTGCGACGCGGTCCGCCAGTTTTCAAGCCACGAGCCCGCCCAGGTGTTGCGTGGCATCACCCGCGGCTACGAGCGCGAATGTTTGCGCGTCGACGCCAACGGCACCCTGGCCAAGACCCCTCACCCGCTGGCGCTGGGTTCCAAGCTGACCCACCCCTGGATCACGACTGACTACGCCGAAGCCCTGCTGGAGTTCATCACTCCGCCCTCACAAGACCCTGCATTCCCGCTGGACTTTCTGCGAGACATTCACCGCTTCACGGCCCGGCAACTGCAGGGTGAGACCATGTGGGCAGGCTCCATGCCCTGCGTGGTGGGTGACGACAAGGACATCGCCATCGCGGATTACGGCACCTCCAACTCCGCCAAGATGAAGGCCGCGTACCGCGAGGGCTTGGGCCTGCGCTACGGCCGCCATATGCAAACGATTGCCGGGGCGCATTACAACTGGTCCCTGCCTGAAGCGTTTTGGGACGCTTTGAAAGGGTGCTGTGATGACAAAAGCAGCATGCAAGACTTCATCAGCGAGCGCTACTTCGGCCTGATTCGCAACTTTTTGCGCTACGGCTGGCTGATTCCGTACCTGTTTGGTGCCTCTCCAGCCATTTGCAAGTCCTTTTTGCAGGGGCGCAGTTCTGACCTGCAAGAACTGGTCCCCGGCACCTTGTTTCGCCCCTACGCCACCAGCCTGCGCATGAGTGACCTGGGCTACCAGAACCGGGCCCAGGACCAGTTGCATGTGAGCTTTAACTCGCTGGACGAGTACACCCAAGCGCTAGAAGCCGCGATTCGCACGCCAGACCCGTTTTACGAAGAACTGGGCGTGCGCGACGGCGATCACTGGAAACAACTCAACGCCAACCTGTTGCAGATTGAAAACGAGTTTTACGCCGGCATTCGCCCCAAACGCGTGGCCAAGGCCCATGAGCGCCCCGCGCTGGCGCTGAAAAAATACGGCGTGGAATACGTCGAGGTGCGCCTGTTCGACTTGAATCCTTTTGTGGACATCGGCATCGCGCCCGAGCAAAGCACGTTTGCCGACATGCTTTTGCTGATGTGCCTGTTCCGCGAAAGCCCACCCATCACCGCCCGCGAGCAGGGCGAGAACGAAGAGAACAAGTCCCGCATCGTCAACCACGGCCGCCAGCCGGACCTGAACTTGCTGGTGCACAACCGCGAGCAGCCGTTCCGCCCCATTGCGCACGCCCTGTTTGACGACATGCAACCCTTTGCCGAGATGCTGGATGCGGCCTACGGCGGCAGCAACTACGCCACCACACTGGCCAGCCTTCGCAACCGCATTGACCACCCGGAAACCACGCCCTCGGCGCAGGTGCTGGCGGCGGCCATGGAGCACAAAGGCTATTTCAAATACGCGATGAAACAGTCCCAGCAGCACCACGACAGCCTGCTGGCGCAACCCTTGAGTGCCGAAAAGCTGTCCCAATTTGAAGCCAGTGTGAAGGACTCGCTGGCCGAGCACGCCCGCATCGAAGCGCAGCCGCAGGAAAACTTTGAGGACTACGTGGCCAGCTACTACGCGGGTTAAATCAACAGGAGAGACAGCTGCGGCTGCCTCTCCTGTAGAAATCCTTAACGCAGCTTGTCCACCACCGCCAAAATGGGCAGCAGCACGCTGGCGCCCAGGCGTTTGGAGCGCTCCCCGTTCCAGCCAATCTGCTCGTCGGGCAAGTCGGCGTTGTCTTTGAAGGGCATCTCGACCGTGAAGGCCAGGCAGTCAAAGGTTTGGCCAATCCAACTGGTGGCCAGCGTCATGTTGGCCTGACCTGGCTCGGTCTTTCCGTAGCCTTGTGCGGTTTGAAAATCAGGGCAGGTGCTGGTCCAGCTGGCTTTGAACGTCTCTTCCAGCGCCTGTGTCCGCTTTGAATAGCCCGGTGTGCCTTCAGTACCCACACAAAAGTTGTAGGGCAGCCCTTCATCGCCATGGGCGTCCAGGTTCAGGTCAACGCCCAGGGCCTGCATTTTTTGGCGCACCAAAAACACTTCGGGCGAGCGGCCCATGGTGGGCTCAGCCCACTCGCGGTTCAGGTTGGCACCGGCCGCGTTGGTGCGCAAATTGCCACGCACAGCGCCGTCCGGGTTCATATTGGGCACGACGTAGAACACACACTTTTCCAGCAGAACACGGGCCACGGCGTCATCGCAGTCGAGCAGGCGCTCCAGAAAACCTTCGGCAAACCACTCGGCCATGCTCTCGCCAGGGTGCTGGCGGGCGATGAGCCACACCTTCTTTTTCTGCGCCAGCGGGGTGGCGCTGGTCACGTCGGTGATGTGCAGCAAGGTCATGTCACGTCCGTCCAGGGTGCTGCCCAGACGCTCGACGGTGACATGCGCCGACACGCTGGCCAGCCCGATCAAGTCCAGATGGCGCTCATACGAGTACGGCTCAAAGTAAGCAAAGTAAACGCTCTGCGAGGCCGGGGTGAAATTCACCTGCATCTCTGTGCCGTCAAACTGGGCGTCCACGCGGAACCAGTGCTGACGGTCGTAGCTCACCGCCATGCGGTAGCCTTCCCACCCCTTGGGATAGGCGCATTGGCCGGCGTTCATGAAGCGCATGCGCACGGGCAGGCCTGCCGCGCCGTGCAGGCAAAAGTGAAACCACTGCGCAAACTCGCTGGCATTGTCCGGGCGAATGTTGAGGCGAATGTCGCCGGGGTCCGCCAGGCTGAGCACCTCGATGGCGCCGGAGTCGAACTGGGTGGAGATATGGAGTGCGGTCATAAGGCCTTTCGTTAAGGGTGCATTGTAAAAACCTCAGCAGGTCGGGTCGCGCGCCACCTCAGACAATGCCCGTCGACTTGACGTCGATCAATGCAGCGCATGCCTCAATGCAGACAATGAGCGCTGGACAATTGACAGGAGAGCACCATGCCAAACGCCCCCCACGCCGAGCGCTTTGCCGCACTGGACAGCTGCCATCAGCAGATGCTGACGCAGCTCCAAGCGCTCTCAACTCTGGCCCAACGCATTGACGCGGAAGAGATCAACGCCGACGCCCCACAGAGGGCGGATCAGATTGAACGCTTTTTCTCAGACACTGCACGTACGCACCATGCGCATGAGGAAAGCACAGTGTTCCCGCCCCTCTTGGCCGGCGATGACGCGGCACTGAAGGAGACGGTTCAAACCCTCATGCAGGACCACGGCTGGATTGAAGAAAACTGGATTGAACTCTCACCCAAACTGCGCGCCATCGCGTCTGGCAACAGCTGGTTTGAGCCCGCTGAATTCGTCAGCCAAGTCGAAATTTTTGTAGCATTGGTCCAGAACCACATCGCCTTGGAAGAGTCCACCGTATTCCCGGCAGCCAAGTCGATCGGGGTCACTGACACCAACAAGCAGGAACCCTGATTGGCTCAATTATTTATGCCAAAACAGGCTACTGCGCTTATTCCACCTGCACAAGCCACTATCATTTAGATAGCATCACTTCAATCTTCGGTTTACTGAACAATCTTCACCAGCTGCCCCACTTGGGGCTCGCCGCCGCCGTAGACGCCGTTAATCAGGCGCAGTTGCTGCTCCGCCCGCTCCAGCGGTGAGCGACGCGCCAGCTCGGCAAAGCCACCCCGTGGGTAAGGTGCGGTTTTCAGGTTCCAAGGCTGTGCGGCCGCGCGGTCCGAGTTGGTCATTGCCCGAAAAGAACCTTGCGCCTCTTCCATCTGGCGCCGCGCTTGGGCCAGGGTGTTGGCGTCTTTGGCGGCGTAGCTCAACACGTAGGTTTTGTCGCCGGGGCCGCTCACGACCGTGGCCTCAATCGTCTGCGACTGCCCCTGTGCATTGGCGCGCGCGCCGAAGAAATGGGTCGCCTGCAGGCCGTTGATCACCAAGCGGTCACTGCGGCCTTGCGTGGGTTTGAGCAGATTGCGAATGACCTCTTCATGACTGCGCCCGGCCTGCGCGGGTGCCGCTCTCAGAATCAGGGCCGCGTCGCCGGCGCCATTGACCACCACCAGCTTGTCCGATGTGTTTTGAATCTTCCAGCCCTGCGGGGCGGTCAGCGCGATGCCCAATGACGCGTGGTAGAACTGGCGCCCGCGCGTCAGCCCCTGCTCAGCGGTTTCACCAAAGTCCAAGCCGTTGATGGCAGCCAGGTAGCGGGCCCGCCCCTCGTTGCTGTAACGCCCTTTGTACTGGGCGGCCAACTGGGTGATGTTGCGCAGGCGCTCGTCATTGCTGGGGTGTGAGGCCAACCAACTGTGCCCCTCGGCCACAGGGCGGCCTTCGGCTCTGGCCTGGTCCGCCGCAAAGCGCTCCTGGTTTTTGAGCACGGTGATGACGTTGACCATGTTCTGCGGGTCGTAATTGCTGCGCGCCAGATATTCGGCGCCCAATTGGTCCGACTGCAGCTCTTGCTCGCGCCCATAGGAGGCCACATAGCCGGAGGCAACGGTCTGTGACACGTCGCTGGCCATTTGCCCCGCGCCAGACATGCCTTGGCTCTCCAGCACCGCACCCAGCAGGGTGGCGGCCAACACGCCCAAGCCAGCGTCTTGCTGGCGGGTCGCACGCTGGGCGCCGTGACGGGCGGTGACGTGGCCAATCTCATGGCCAATCACACCGGCCAGGTCAGCCTCGTCTTCCATATAGGCCATGATGCCGCGGGTGACATAGACGTAGCCACCCGGCAAGGCAAAGGCATTGATCTCCGGGCTGTCCAGCACGGTGAAATGCCACTGCAGTTGGTTGCGGTGAGACTGCTTGGCCAAGCGCTGGCCCAGCTCGTTCACATAGGCCTGCAGACGGGCGTCTTTCACCACGCCGTACTCCTGCAACACCTGCTGGTGACCCTTCTGGCCCTCGGCCACTTCGGCCTGCTCGCTCATGACGGAGCGTTCCGTCTCGCCGCTCACCGGGTTCAACACAGCATTGCCGCAGCCACTCAACAGCAGGGGGGCCAATAGCAGGGGGTACAGGGTGCGTCGCATGGGGTCTCCTTCTTGTGCGTTATTCACGGCTATTCCGCGCCAACGTGTATTTTGACAAACCATGGTTAAAACCCCTCATCGTGCGGCTAATCGGGCCCTGCCACCGATAATCCCCCCATGAGTACCACTGAACAAAAGACGGCCACCGCCGCCCCCGACGCCAGCACCCGCTTTGACAAGCTGCCGCTGAGCCCTGCCATGCTGGAGAACCTGACACAACTGGGTTACCTGGCCATGACCCCGATTCAGGCCGCCAGTCTGCCCACCGCCCTGGCGGGCAAGGACTTGATTGCCCAGGCCAAAACCGGCAGCGGCAAGACCGCAGCCTTCGCCCTGAGCTTGCTCACCAACCTGAACCCGCGCCGCTTTGCGGTGCAGGCACTGGTGCTGTGCCCCACGCGCGAACTGGCCGACCAGGTCACCATTGAAATTCGCCGTCTGGCGCGGGCCGAGGAAAACATCAAGGTCGTCACCCTGTGTGGCGGCGTGGCCTTGCGTGGCCAGCGTGCCTCGCTGGAACATGGTGCGCACATCGTGGTGGGCACACCGGGTCGCATCATGGACCACCTGGAGCGCGAGTACCTGAACCTGGACGCGCTCAACACCCTGGTGCTGGACGAAGCGGACCGCATGCTGGACATGGGTTTTGTGGACGACATCACCACCGTGACCAAGCAGTGCCCCAAAGAGCGGCAAACCCTGCTGTTCTCGGCCACCTACCCCGAAGGCATTGAAAAGCTGGCCAAGCAATTCATGCGCGACCCGGTGCAAGTCAAGGTGGAGTCCCTGCACACCGAGAGCCTGATCGAGCAGCGGTTTTATGAAGTCACCCGTCACACGCGTTTGGCCACCGTGGCGCAGCTGCTGAACCACTTTCGACCCATCAGCACTCTGGCGTTTTGCAACACCAAACAGCAGTGCAAAGACTTGGTGACCTACCTGCAAGAACAAGGGTTCAGTGCCTTGGCGCTGTATGGTGAACTGGAGCAGCGCGAGCGCGATCAGGTGCTGGCCCAGTTTGCCAACCGCAGTTGCTCGGTGTTGGTGGCCACCGACGTGGCTTCGCGCGGACTGGACATCAACCAGCTCGAGGCGGTGATCAACGTTGACATCACCCCCGACGCCGAGGTGCATGTGCACCGCATTGGCCGCACCGGCCGCGCGGGCGAGTCCGGCCTGGCCTTGAGTCTGGCTTCCATGAACGAGATGGGCTTTGTCGGCAAGATCGAGCAGTACCAAAACAGCCCGTCGACCTGGCACAAGGTGGAAGACTTGCTGCCCACCGGCGAAGGCCCCCTGCTGCCGCCGATGGTGACGCTGCAGATTCTGGGCGGGCGCAAGGAAAAGATTCGCCCCGGCGACGTGCTGGGCGCGTTGACGGCAGATGCCGGCTACACCCGTGAGCAAATTGGCAAGATCAACGTGACCGAATTCACCACCTTTGTGGCGGTGAACCGGGACATTGCGCTACAGGCCATGCAGAAGCTCAACGCCGGCAAGGTCAAGGGCAAAAGCGTGAAAGTACGCCTGCTTTAAGGCCCACTTCAAGGCTTCGCTGTAAGGGAAAGTCCTACACGACGTACAGCAGTTTGCCGACTTCAGTTCATGGGACCGGGGGCTACAGTTCAATCTAGCGCTAACGACTTCGTCAGGCGCTGTGAACCCACCGGAGAATCCCATGAAAAACCTCAACTTTGCCGCCAACCCCTTCAGCCTGATGATGGAGCCTGAGCGCGTGTTGCAGACCATGGAGCGTTCGCAGGAGTTGCGCGGCCTGCGCCGCCACAAGCTGCGTCCGCTGGACAAACCCCTGATTCCGTTCACCAAAGAGGCGCTGGCCACCCGTGCTGCCCGTGAGGAAGCGCAGGATTTGGCCGAACGGCGCAAATACGCGGCGGCCTTTTTGTTGAACTGATCACACCTTGAGGTCACGCGGGCTGCCCAGCAGGCACCCGCGCCCGCCTTCTCTCCTGCGGCTTCAGTCGCAGTCCCAGCCAATGCGTCGCCCTTCAGCACGCAGGCCACCCCCTCCCCCTTGCAAATTCCATAGCTACCGACTCGGTCCTGCCGTGGCGGGTGACTTACGTGCCGAATTCAGGGCAGGGTTTTCATTTACTTGACATCTAAAGCTTTAAACCTAAACTAATTGCAAGATCCCACTTGAACTGGAATTGCAATGAAGATAGTTTGTATTGGCGGTGGCCCCTCTGGCCTGTACTTTGCGCTTCTGATGAAGCAGAACAACCCCGCCCATGACATCACCGTGGTCGAGCGCAACAAGCCTTATGACACTTTTGGCTGGGGCGTGGTGTTCTCAGACGCCACCATGGACAACATGCAACTGCAAGACCCGGCCACAGCAGCCGAGATTCGCCAGGCCTTCAACCACTGGGACGACATTGAGCTGACTTTCAAGGGCGAGGTGATCCGATCGGGGGGTCATGGTTTCGTGGGCATTGGCCGCAAAAAGCTGCTCAATATTCTTCAGGCACGCTGTGAAGCGCTGGGCGTTCAACTGGTGTTCGAGACCGATGCCGAGTCTGACGCGCAGTACCCGGACGCTGACCTGATCATTGCCAGTGACGGCATCAACTCCCGCATCCGCAGCCGACACGCCGAGGTGTTCAAGCCCGAGATCACGGTGCGCCCCAACCGCTTCATCTGGCTGGGCACCCACAAGCTGTACGACGCCTTCACCTTTCTTTTCGAGAAAACCGAGCACGGCTGGTTTCAGGCCCATGTGTACAAGTTTGACGAAAACACCACGACCTTCATCGTGGAATGCACCGAGGCAACCTGGTTGGCCCATGGGTTGGACCAGGCCGACCAGGACCAGTCCATCGCCTTTTGCGAAAAAGTGTTTGCGGCCAACCTGCAAGGCGCCCACCTGATGACCAACGCCCGCCATCTGCGCGGCTCGGCATGGCTGAACTTTCAGAGCGTCAAGTGCGCTCAATGGTCTTTTTTCAACGGTAACAGCCATGTGGTGTTGATGGGCGACGCGGTGCACACGGCCCACTTCGCCATTGGTTCAGGCACCAAACTCGCCATCGAAGACGCCATTGAGTTGGCACGGCAATTCAATGAGCTGGGCGACACCGCCGACCAAATTCCGGCCGTGTTGACGCGCTACCAAGCCTTGCGCCACGTCGATGTGTTGCGCCTGCAAAACGCCGCCTGGAACGCGATGGAGTGGTTTGAGGTGTGCGGCATGCGCTACTGCGACCAACTCGATCCGCAACAGTTCATGTACTCCATGCTGACCCGCAGCCAACGCATCAGCCACGAAAACCTGCGCCTGCGTGATGCCGTCTGGCTGGGGGACTTTGAGCGCTGGTTTGCGCGGCGCGCCGGTGTTGCTGTGGCCGACGACCAGGCCGCCCCGCCGCCCATGTTCACGCCCTACACGGTGCGTGGCCTGACGCTCAAGAACCGCGTGGTGGTCTCGCCCATGGCGCAGTATTCCGCCGTGGACGGCGTGGCAGGGGACTATCACCTCGTGCACCTGGGTGCCCGCGCGCTGGGTGGCGCGGCCCTGGTCTTCGCCGAGATGACCTGTGTCAGCCCTGAGGCCCGCATCACCCCGGGCTGCCCCGGCCTCTACGCGCCAGAGCACACCGTGGCCTGGAAGCGCATTGTGGATTGGGTCCACACCCACAGCGACGCCAAATTTGCCATGCAACTCGGTCATGCAGGCGCCAAAGCATCCACCCGTGTCGCATGGGAAGGCATGGACCAACCGCTGGCGTCTGGCAACTGGCCTGTCGTTTCCGCCTCGCCGCAGCAATATCTGGCCGGCGTCAGCCAGACCGCTCATGAAATGAGCCGCGCAGAAATGGTCGAGGTCAAAGCCCAGTTTGTCGCCAGCGCCCAAGCCGCTGCCGACATCGGCGTGGACTGGCTGGAGCTGCACTGCGCACACGGCTACCTGCTGTCCAGCTTCATCTCGCCCTTGACCAATCAACGAACCGATGAGTTTGGTGGCTCCCTGGTCAACCGCTTGCGCTACCCGCTGGAAGTATTCGCTGCGGTGCGCGCCGTGTGGCCAGCAGACCGGCCCATGTCTGTGCGCATTTCTGCCCACGACTGGGTGGACGGCGGCATCACACCGGCAGACGCGGTTGAAGTGGCCCGCGCCTTCAAAGCGGCCGGCGCCGACTTGATCGACTGCTCGTCCGGCCAGGTCAGCAAGCGAGAAAAACCGGTGTACGGACGCATGTTTCAAACACCGTTTGCCGACCGTATTCGGCAAGAAGCGGGCATTCCCACCATTGCGGTGGGCGCCATCAGTGAGGCCGATCATGTGAACAGCATCATCGCATCCGGCCGGGCTGACTTGTGCGCCGTGGCCCGCCCTCACCTGGCCAACCCGGCCTGGACCTTGACGGAGGCCGCCAAAATTGGCTACACCCCTATCACTTGGCCCAAGCCCTATGTCTCGGGCAAGGCACAGATGGAGGCCAACTTCCAGCGGGAGAGGGCGCAAGCCGCTCTGCTGGCTACCGCGTCGCCGGCCCGGGGGGTGGAGGCGTGATGTCCACGGCCCTGACTCACCCGTTGGCGGGTCGTCACGCGCTCATCACCGGTGGCGGCAGTGGCATTGGCGCCGCAATCGCTCGCCAACTCGTGGCCGCAGGCGCCAATGTCACCGTGATGGGACGACGCCAAGACGTGCTGCATGCACTGGTAGCCACGGCGCCCGACCAGTTTCACGCCGTGGTGGCCGATGTGACAGACGCAATGCAGGTGACTCGCTGCGTTTGCCAGCGCCCGTAACCGATTTGGACCCGTGCAGATTTTGATCAACAACGCCGGCCAAGCGGCCAGCGCACCACTATTGAAGACCGACGAGGCCTTGTGGCAGCAGATGCTGGCGGTCAACCTCACCGGCACCTTTCTGTGCAGCCAGGCCGCGCTGCCCGACATGTTGCAAGCCGGCTGGGGCCGCGTGGTGAATATCGCCAGCACCGCCGGACTGGCCGGCTACGCCTATGTGAGCGCCTACTGCGCCGCCAAACACGGCGTCATTGGACTGACCCGGGCGCTGGCGCTGGAAGTGGCAAAGAAAAACATCACCGTCAACGCCGTGTGCCCAGGCTACACGGACACCGATTTACTGCACGAGAGCATCCACAACGTGATGCAAAAAACCGGTCGCAGCGCCGACGCCGCGCGCGCCGGATTTGCGGCAGGCAACCCTCAAGGCCATTTGGTGCAGCCCCAGGAGGTCGCCGACACCGTGTTTTGGCTGTGCGGCACGGGGGCTTCCGCCATCACTGGCCAATCCATTCCCGTCTGTGGCGGAGAAATCATGTCATGACCAGCAAAACCGACCCCAGCAGAACCTTGCTGACCGACGCCGACGAACTGGGCCATGAAGCCCGCTCTGAACTGGGCGACCACGCGGCCTTGAAGCTGTGGCTGCGCTTGTTGGCCAGCACGACCCAAATCGAGGATGAAATCCGACGCCGTTTGCGCAACCGGTTTGACACCTCCTTGCCCCGTTTTGACTACATGGCGCAGCTCTACCGCCAGCCCGACGGCCTGAAGATGAAAGACCTGTCGCGTTACCTGATGGTGACCGGCGGCAACGTCACCGGCGTCACCGATGAGCTGGTTCGTGACGGCTTTGTCACCCGCGAAAACAGCCCCGCAGACCGACGTGCCTGGATTGTTCGCCTGACCGAACAGGGGAGAAAAACCTTCGAGACCATGGCCCAGGCGCACGAACAGTGGATTCTGGAACTCTTTTCCGGACTGGACCCCAGCACCGTTCAGCAGCTCTATAGCCAGCTTGGCGCCCTGCGTGTGCACGTGGTGCGCGTGCAAGAACAAACCAACAAGGACAACCGATGAACAACACCCCAACCCCTCTGGACCCCGCGCTGCGGGCGGGCAACCACAAGTTGCTGGCGGGCTACCCAGCCCAACATTTCCAATGGCAGGTGGAAGCAGGCGTTGGCACGGTCACGCTGAACCGCCCAGAGCGTAAAAATCCGCTCACATTTGACTCTTATGCCGAACTGCGCGACTTGTTCAGCCAGCTCAAGTACGCCCAGGATGTGACAGTGGTGGTACTCACCGGGGCGGGCGGCAACTTCTGCTCAGGCGGGGACGTGCATGAAATCATCGGCCCGCTGATCGATTTGCCAGCCCCGGAGCTGCTGATGTTCACCCGCATGACCGGTGACTTGGTCAAAGCCATGCGCGCCTGTCCACAGCCCATCATTGCGGCAGTCGACGGGGTGTGCGCCGGCGCCGGGGCCATCCTCTCCATGGCGTCCGACATGCGCTTGGGCACGGCCCGCAGCAAAACCGCCTTTTTGTTCAACCGCGTTGGACTGGCCGGTTGCGACATGGGTGCCTGCGCCATGCTGCCGCGCATCATTGGCCAGGGGCGCGCCAGTGAATGGCTGTACACCGGGCGCTCCATTGGCGGCGAGGAGGCCGAGCGCAGCGGTTTTTTCAACCGTCTCTGCAGCCCGGAAGAGTTGGAAATACAGGTCACCGCCTTGGCTCGTGACCTGGCCAATGGCCCCACCTTTGCCAACGGCATCACCAAAACCATGTTGCACCAGGAGTGGGCCATGACGATTGAGCAAGCGATTGAGGCCGAAGCCCAGGCACAAACCATTTGCATGCTGACCAATGACTACAAGCGGGCCTACGAGGCCTTTGTCGCCAAGCAAAAACCTGTCTTCCAGGGCAACTGAGGGAAATCACCATGAGCGACTCCCACTACCTCGATTGGCCCTTTTTTGAACCCCGGCACGGCGACTTGGCACGTCGACTGGACGCATGGGCAACGGAGCACATCAGCCAGGCTCACGGCGACGACGTGGACGCCGAGTGCAAGGCATTGGTTCGCGCACTCGGCCAAGCCGGCTGGCTGCAGCACGCCATCGGCGGGACCGCGTATGGCGGCGCGGGCGACACCATCGACACCCGTGCCATTTGCCTGATTCGCGAAACGCTGGCCCGCCACAACGGCCTGGCCGACTTCGCCTTTGCCATGCAGGGACTGGGCTCAGGCGCCATCAGCCTGGCGGGCACCGATGCGCAAAAGCGGCACTACCTGCCCCGCGTGGCCCGTGGCGAAGCCATTGCCGCGTTTGCACTGAGCGAGCCCGATGCCGGCTCTGACGTGGGCGCCCTGCAGTGCCGTGCCGAGGTGGTGGGTGATGACGTGGTGCTCAACGGCAGCAAGACCTGGATCTCCAACGGCGGCATTGCCGACTTTTATGTGGTCTTTGCCCGCACTGGCGAGGCCCCTGGCCCGCGGGGCATCAGCGCCTTCATCGTGGACGCCGGCACACCGGGGTTTGAGGTCACCGAGCGCATTCAGGTGATTGCACCGCATCCGCTGGCCACCCTGCAGTTCACCAATTGCCGCATTCCCTTGACCCAGCGTGTGGGCGCGCCGGCCGAGGGTTTCAAAATTGCCATGCGAACGCTGGATGTGTTCCGAACCAGCGTGGCGGCAGCGTCGCTGGGCTTTGCCCGTCGCGCGCTGGACGAGGCCCTGCACCGCGCCACCACGCGCAAGATGTTCAAGCAGACACTGGCTGACTTTCAGCTCACCCAGGCCAAGCTGGCCCAAATGGCCACCACCGTGGACAGCACCGCCTTGCTGACCTACCGCGCCGCATGGCAGCGCGACCAAGGGCGCAATGTGACCCGGGAAGCGGCCATGGCCAAGATGAGCGCCACCGAAGGGGCGCAACAGGTCATTGATGCCGCAGTTCAGATCTGGGGCGGCCTGGGTGTCGTCAGCGGTCAAACCGTGGAGCGGCTGTACCGGGAGATTCGGTCCCTGCGTATTTACGAGGGCGCCACGGAGGTGCAGCAACTCATCATTGCCCGAGAGCTCTTGCGCGATCTCCCTGCGCCTGACGCGACCTGACAAGCCGCACCCACTGCCCACCGTCATCAACGAGGTCCGCCATGCCCAGTGCCCACATTGACACCTTCGCCAACGACCACCTGCCCCCAGCCGGGCAGCAACCGGTCTTTGTGTTCAATCTGCCGGAACTGCAGTTTCCAGCGCAACTCAATTGCGCGACCGAGTTGCTGGACCGCCACATTGACGAAGGCCGCGGTGAGCGCCTGTGCATTCGCGCGGCAAACGTGCGTTGGACCTACGCGGACCTGCAAGACAAGGCCAATCGCATTGCCAATGTGCTGGTGCACGACATGGGTCTTGTCAGCGGCAACCGGGTTTTATTGCACGCGCCCAACACCCCCATGATGGCGGCCTGCTGGTTTGCCGTCATCAAGGCGGGCGGCATTGCGGTGGCCACCATGCCTTTGCTGCGCGCCAAGGAGCTCACGGCCATTGTCAACAAGGCCGAAATCACCCACGCCTTGTGCGACGCCCACTTGGCAGACGAGGTTCAGAAAACCGCGCTGCAGTGCCCGGTATTGCGCCAGATTCGCCACTTCAACTACGACGGCCCCGACGGCTTGGAGGCCGCCATGGCACGCCAGTCCGACGAGTTTGAGAACGTGGCCACCGCGGCCGATGACACCTGCCTGATTGCCTTCACCTCGGGGACCACCGGCATCCCCAAAGCCACGCTGCACTTTCACCGCGACGTGATGGCCATTTGCCACTGCTGGCCCCGCCACGTGCTGCGCCCCTCAGCGGACGATGTTTTCATTGGCAGCCCGCCGCTGGCCTTCACCTTTGGACTGGGGGGCTTGTTGCTGTTTCCCATGTCAGTGGGGGCTTCCACGGTACTGCTTGAAAAGGCGGGACCAACGCAACTATTGGACGGCATCCAGACCTTTGGCGCCACCGTGCTGTTCACGGCGCCCACCTCGTACCGCACACTGGCAGCGCGCGGCCTCGACATTCGCAAAACAGCGCTGCGGCGCTGCATCTCCGCCGGAGAGGCCTTGCCCGTGTCCACCCGCACACTGTGGAGAGAGGCCACCGGCATTGAGTTGATTGATGGCATTGGTGCCACGGAGATGCTGCACATTTTTATCTCGGCCGACGAAGCTCATGCACGCCCTGGCGCCACGGGCACCGTGGTGCCCGGCTACGAAGCGCGCGTTGTGGACGAGCAGGGCCAGCCCGTTTCGCCCGGCACGATTGGCAAACTGGCGGTTCGCGGGCCCACAGGCTGTCGCTATTTAGCCGACGAGCGCCAGGCGAACTACGTGCAGAACGGCTGGAACATCACGGGAGATGCCTACCTGATGGATGCTGATGGCTACTACTTCTACCAGGCACGCACCGATGACATGATTATTTCGGCTGGCTACAACATCGCTTCGCCCGAGGTGGAGGAAGCCCTGATGCTGCACCCGGCCGTGGCCGAATGCGCGGTGGTGGGCGAACCTGACGCCGAGCGCGGTTACATTGTGAAAGCCTTTGTCGCGCTGCGCGCAGGGAATGAACCGAACGAGTCCATGGTCAAAACGCTGCAAGATTTTGTAAAGAACACGATTGCCCCTTACAAATACCCGCGTGCCATTGCCTTTGTCGGCGCATTGCCTCGTACCCAAACCGGCAAGCTGCAGCGATTCAAGCTGCGCGAACTCGGCGAATAAGTTGTCCCCGTCCCCTGGTTTCATGAAAGGAAACACCATGTTTTTTGCCCTTCGTCATCCCATTCTTCGTACCGCGCTGGCGGCTACTGCGGCGCTTGCCAGCGTGGCGGCCACGGCCCAAATGAACGTGCCCGTCAAGGTGGGTTTGCTCAGCACCTTGTCCGGCCCCGGTGCTGGCTTGGGCGTGGACATTCGGGACGGGTTCGAGCTGGCTGTGAAGCTGAACAACGGCCAACTTGGCGGACGCCCGGCAGAAGTCATCGTGGCAGACGACCAAGGCAGCCCTGACGTGGGGCGTCAAACCGCCGACCGCTTGATCAAACGCGACAAAGCCGACTTCCTGACTGGCGTCGTCTTCTCCAACGTGATGCTGGCCGTGGCACCGCCCACCTTTCAGTCCAAAACCTTTTACATCAGCGCCAACGCCGGCCCCTCGCAACTGGCCGGCGAGCAGTGCAGCCCCTACTTTTTCAGCGCCGCATGGCAAAACGACAACCTGCACGAAGCCGTTGGCCAAACCGTGCTGGACAAGGGTTTCAAAAAGGTGGCTTTGATCGCCCCCAACTACCCCGCCGGCAAAGATGCCCTGACCGGCTTCAAGCGTTATTACAAAGGTGAAGTGGCCAGCGAGACCTACACGCAGCTGAACCAACTGGACTACGGCGCCGAGCTGTCACAGCTGCGCGCCACCAAGCCGGACGCGGTTTACATCTTCCTGCCCGGAGGCATGGGCATCAACTTCATCAAGCAGTTTGTGGGCGCCGGCCTGTCCAAAGACATCACCCTGTTTGGCCCCGGTTTCTCTGCCGATGAAGACGTGATCAAGGCCGTGGGCGAGCCCATGCTGGGCATGTTCAACTCATCGCAATGGGGCCATGACCTGCAAAACGCCGCCAATCGCAAGTTTGTGAGCGAGTTTGAAAAGGCCTACGGCCGCAAGCCCTCGCTGTACGCCGCACAAGGCTATGACGCAGCGCGTTTGATTGACGCGGCGGTGCGTGACACCAAGGGCAATCTGAGCGACAAGGCGGCCGTGCGCAAAGCGCTGGAAGCGGCCAAGTTTGACTCCGTGCGCGGCTCGTTCAAGTTCAACAAGAACCACTTCCCGATTCAGGACTACTTCCTGCGCGTGATCGTCAAGGACGCACAGGGCAACGTCACCAACCGCACCTTGAGCACCGTGTTCAAGAACCATGCAGACGCCTATGTGGGTGCCTGCAACATGCCAGCCCTGTGATCGCCTGACCCGGACCTCGTATGAACGGAATTCTCATCCTGGAGCAAATGCTCAACGGCCTTCAGTTCGGCTTGATGCTGTTTCTGCTGGCCGCCGGGCTGACCTTGGTGTTTGGCATCATGGACATGATCAACCTGGCGCATGGTTCTCTGTACATGGTGGGGGCGTACCTCATTGCCTCCATCGCTCAAGCCACAGGGTCGTTCTGGATGGGGTTGGGGTTCGGGATTATTGGCGCGGCTGTCTTTGGCATGCTGCTGGAAATCAGCGTGCTGCGGCGCCTCTACCAGCGCGACCACCTGTCTCAGGTGCTGGGTACCTTCGCCATTTTGTTGATGGCCAATGAGGGGGTTCGCCTGATTTGGGGCTCACAGCCGCTGCTGCTGAACGCGCCCGCCGAGTTGGCCGGGCCGGTCGAGATCGTGGCCGGGTTTTATTACCCGGCCTACCGGCTGTTCATCATTGGCGTTGGCTTGTTGGTGGCCGGTTTGCTTTATGTGCTGATTGCCCACACCCGCATTGGCATGCAGGTGCGTGCTGGCGCCTCCAACCGGGAAATGGCCCTGGCCATGGGCGCCAACGTGCCCCGACTGTTCACCGCCATCTTTGGACTGGGCGCGGCGCTGTGCGCTGTGGCCGGCGGCATGCTGGGGCCGCTGCTCTCGGTGCAGGTAGGCATGGGCGAGAGTATTTTGATTTTGGCGTTTGTTGTGATCGTGATCGGCGGCATTGGCTCGGTGCGCGGCGCCTTGCTGGGTGCGCTGATTGTGGGCATTGTGGACACCGCCGGTCGCACCCTGGTGCCCCTGTTGTTCAGCGCCCTGATGGGGCCGGTGGCCGCGGCCAATGCGGCCAACACCGTGGCCTCCATCCTGATTTACGTGCTGATGGCAGCCGTTTTGTTCTTTAAACCTCGCGGACTGTTTCCCACCCATGGCTAATTCACAGGACCCGTCGGCAGCCCCCACTCAGGGGCTGCTGGACCACCCCTTGCGCCTTCGCTGGTCGCTGCCCGCTTTGGCGCTGCTGTGCGCGCTTCCCGCGCTGGCCGCCTGGATGGGTGACGAGTTTTATGTCGGATTGGCCAGCCGCATTCTGATTTTTGCCCTGGCCGC
The DNA here is from genome assembly GCA_963781205.1 of uncultured beta proteobacterium. Lineage (GTDB taxonomy): Bacteria > Pseudomonadota > Gammaproteobacteria > Burkholderiales > Burkholderiaceae_C > Rhodoferax. The sequence continues at coordinate 52,226 of CAWAFG010000016.1, forward strand.
CACCAGCCTGAACCTGATTCTGGGCTTTGGTGGCATGGTGAGCTTTGGGCATGCCGCCTTTGTTGGCATTGGGGCTTACAGCGTAGCCGTCCTCATGCAAGCCGGCGTGATGTCCGCCTGGGTGGCCTGGCCTGCGGCCATGCTCATCAGCGCCCTCGTGGCCTTGATCGTGGGCGCCATCAGCCTGCGCACGCAAGGCGTTTACTTCATCATGATCACGCTGGCATTTGCCCAAATGCTGTACTACCTGGTGGTTTCGCTGCGCGCCTATGGGGGCGATGACGGCATGTCGCTGTACCAGCGCTCCAGCCTGACTGGGTTGGATTTGGGAGACGACCGCACGTTTTACTACCTGACGCTGGCGCTGCTGGTTGCCGCCATCGTGGGGGTGAGCCGGCTGCTGAATGCGCGCTTTGGCCATGTGCTGCAGGCCATTCGTGAAAACGAGGTGCGCATGAGTGCCATCGGTTTCCCCGTGTACCGCTACAAGCTCACCGCCTTTACCCTGGCCGGCGCATTGGCTGGCCTGGCCGGGGCCTTGCTGGCCAACCACGCCAACTTTGTCAGCCCGGCCCTGATGCAGTGGAGCCAGTCCGGCGTGCTGATGATCATGGTGATTTTGGGCGGCGTGGGCCACCTGTATGGCGGCGTTATTGGCGCCATCGTGTTTCTGGTGCTGGAAGAGTTCATGAGCCACTACACCATTCACTGGCAGCTGGGCCTGGGCTTTATGCTGCTGGCCGTGGTTTTGATGGCGCCCAACGGGATCAGCAGCCTGTTTCGCCGAAAGACCAACGCATGAGCCACCCTTTGTTAAAAATTGACGGCTTGGTGAAGCGCTTTGGTGGACTGGCCGCCACAGACCATGCCAACCTCGCCGTTCAACGTGGCGAAATCCACGCGTTAATTGGCCCCAACGGCGCCGGTAAAACCACCCTGATTCACCAAATTTCGGGCGCACTGGCGCCTGACGAAGGCCACATCTGGTTCGATGGCCGCGACGTGACCCATCTGCCCATGCACCAGCGCGCGCTGGGCGGCCTGGTGCGGTCTTACCAAATCACCAGCATCTTTCAGCGCCTGTCGGTGCTGGACAACGTCGCGTTGGCCGTGCAGGCGATCACCGGCGGCAGTTTCTCGTTCTGGAAACCGGCGCGCTCCGAAAAATCCCGGTACGCCCAAGCGGCCACCGTGGTCGAGCGGGTGGGCTTGGGCGAGCAGGCCCACACATTGGCAGGCGCCTTGTCACATGGCGAGCAACGCCAACTGGAAGTGGGCATTGCCTTGGCGACCCAGCCGCAGTTGTTGTTGCTGGACGAGCCCATGGCCGGCATGGGGCCGGATGAGTCTGAGCGCATGGTGACCCTGCTGCAAAGCCTGCGAGGCGAAGCCACCATTTTGCTGGTGGAGCACGACATGGACGCCGTGTTTCGGCTGGCCGACACCATCTCGGTGCTGGTGGCCGGTCAGGTCATTGCCAGCGGTACCCCGGAACACATCAAGGAAAGCACGGCCGTGAAACAAGCGTATTTGGGTGATGAAGCCATCGCCACGCTGAACCAGCAGGAGGCCGCATGAGCGCCTTGCTTGAAATTGACCAACTGCAGACCGCCTATGGCGCCAGCCAGGTGCTGTTTGACATCCACCTGCGCATTGAGGCCGGTGGCGTGCGCGCCTTGCTGGGCCGCAATGGCATGGGCAAAACCACCACGGTGCGTTCGGTGCTGGGCCTCACCAAATCCTGTGGCGGCACGGTGCGGTTTCGGGGCGAGCGCATTGAGCATTTGAGCCCGGACCGCATTGCCCGCATGGGCTTGGCCGTGGTGCCAGAGGGGCGCCAGATTTTCCCCACGCTGTCCGTGTCGGAGAACTTGCGCGCTTTCGCCAGCAACCGCAACGCCTCCGAGTCGCCCTGGACGCTGGACAGGGTGTACGACCTGTTCCCCCGCCTCAGCGAGCGCTCCCGCAACATGGGCAACCAGTTGTCGGGCGGCGAGCAGCAAATGCTGGCCATTGGCCGCGCGTTGATGACCAATCCGCACCTCTTGATTCTGGACGAGGCCACAGAGGGTCTGGCGCCCTTGATCCGGGAAGACATCTGGCGTTGCCTGGCCACGTTGCGCCAGCAAGGCCAAAGCATTCTGGTGATCGACAAATACGTGCAACGCCTGGTCACCCTGGCTGATCAACACACCATCATCGAGCGTGGCCGGGTGGTCTGGGAAGGCAGCTCAGAACAACTGGGCGCGGACCCCAGCCTGTGGCACCGCTACATCGGCGTTTGAACTCATGACCACCGCTTCAAGCAACGATGCAACGCCGGGCAACACAGGCGCCCAGTTTCGCCAGAGCGTCACCGTGCATTTTTCGCACTGCGACCCGGCGGGCATGGTCTTTTTTCCGCAGTACTTTGTCATGCTCAACAACCTGGTGGAGAACTGGTTCACCCAAGGACTGGGCATCCACTACGCCACCTTGATCGCTGAGCGCCGCATTGGCCTGCCCACGGTCTCGCTGCAGGCCGATTTTGTGGCCCCCAGCCGCATGGGAGAAACCCTTGAGTTCGCGCTGGAAGTCACCCGCATCGGTCAAAAATCACTCACGCTGGCGGTGGTTGGTCGCGGTGGTGCCCAAGTCCGCCTTCGGCTGCAACAGGTGCTGGTTACCACCTCGCTGGACGGTGACCACGCCATCAACATTCCCGCCGACGTGCGCGCCGCCATCGCCCACTGGCAATCCACCACAGGAGCCTCTTCATGAAAACACTTCAGCCCCCCGCCTGGCCTCGCCCGCGCGGTTACTCCAATGGCGTCATGGCACGTGGCCAGATGGTGTTTGTGGCCGGCATGATTGGCTGGGACGCCAACAACGAGTTCCAGACCGACGACTTTGCCGGCCAGGCCCGCCAAGCCTTGCAGAACGTGGTCGCCGTGCTCTCAGAGGCTGGCGCCAAACCCGAGCACATCACCCGCATGACCTGGTACGTCACCGACAAACATGAATACATGAACGCCGGGCGAGAGGTCGGCCAGGCGTTTCGCGACATCATTGGCAGCTTCAACGCCGCCATGAGCGCCGTGCAGGTCGTCGCCCTGATGGAAGACCGTGCCAAAGTCGAAATTGAAGTCACCGCCGTCATTCCGGACTGAACCATGCCCCCTATTTACCGCGATTTTCAAACCCAGGCCGAGATTGACGCCCAGTACAACCCGTCGCTCAAGCTCGCCAACCCGGCCGCCGCCGGCCAACACTATGTGACGACGGCCCAACGGGCCCGCGACACACTGCCCTGCCATCTGGACGTGCCTTATGGACCGACGCTGGCCGAAACCCTGGACATCTTCCCCGCCAGCCAACCCAATGCGCCGGTGTTTGTGTTCATTCACGGCGGCTATTGGCGAGCCTTTACCTCCAAAGAATTCAGCGGCGTCGCTTTAGGGCTGAATGCGCTGGGCATCACCACCGTGGTGGTCAACTACGCCTTGTGCCCCAGCGTCAGCCTGGACGAAATCACCCGCCAGGCCCGTGCCTCGGTCGCCTGGGTGCTGCGAAACATTGCCGGCTATGGCGGTGATGCGAGCCGGGTGGCCATTGGCGGGCACTCCGCGGGCGCCCATCTGGCCGCCATGTGCCTGCAAACGCCCTGGGCGCAGGACTACGGCCTGCCCCAGAACCCGATTGCCGCTGCGCTGCTGTTCAGCGGCCTGTATGACCTGGCCCCGCTGCGCTACAGCTATCTGCAACCCCAGATCCAACTTGACGAAGGCATCATCCAGCGCAACTCGCCCGCCTTTCGGGTGCGCGCCTGCCCCACGCCGACCTGGATCACTTGGGGGGGCGAAGAAAGCACCGAGTTTGCAAGGCAGTCGCAGGTGCTGCACACCGCCTCGCAGGCACTGGGCAACGCCACCGAACTGTCGCCCATCGCGGGTGCTGACCACTTCACGGTCATCCACGGGTTGGAGTCTGCGGACAGTGCGGCTTCTCGCTGGCTGCACCAAAAGTTGAATCCAGCCACGCCTCATGAAACACCCTGAGAGAAAGGCGGGTTGGCGCGCAAAGGGGCAAGTAATTAGGCGTAGCCCTTGATCGGGAGTAAACTGCACGAGTTACTGTAGTTTGCTTTCCTTCGCAGTAACTGTTGTTTGACATGTTCCGCGGTGCCTCTGGTGCCGCCCAGCGCCTTTCTGGCCGTTCACTGCGGCCCTCTCGGTCGTCTTACTCCCCCCGCGGCGAGCTTAATTTTCGGATTTCATCCCCACTTTTTATTCAACCTGTCGCCTGCCCCAAGAACCATGCTTTGCATGGGGTTCATGAAGACAGGTTGTCCTGAATGCGTGACTCTGCTCAAGCGTCACTCCGTTGATGGTTTCCAGTCGGAACCATCATTCCCCCCGCGCCGCACGGTTGATTTTCACCGTGGCGCTTTTTTGAAAGATCCCAAAATGGGTAAAAAACTTTACGTCGGCAACCTGTCCTACTCGGTTGATGACCAGGCACTGAACCAATACTTCTCGGAGTTTGGCAATGTGACTTCTTCCAAAGTCATGATGGACCGCGACAGCGGCCGCTCCAAAGGCTTTGGCTTTGTGGAAATGTCCAGCGACGCAGAAGCCCTGGCAGCCATCGGCGGCATGAACGGTAAATCCGTTGATGGCCGTGACATGGTTTGCAACGAAGCTCGCCCAATGGAGCCACGTACCGGCGGCTTCGGCGGCGGCGGTGGCGGTCGTCGTGAAGGCGGCGGCGGTGGCGGCTACGGTGGTGGCGGCTACGGCGGCGGCGGCGGTGGTGGTGGCGGCTACGGTGGTGGCGGCAACCGTTACTAAAATCTGAATCTCAGATGAAGACCGGCCACTTGGCCGGTTTTTTTTCGTCTTGAGCGCGCCAAGCGCGCCCACCGAAGACCCACATTCGGAAAGTCTTGTACACAAGGTCTCCCCGCTCGCCCCCCTGGCGCAAGTCCTTCCCACCCCAAGGGGTTGAGGCCGCATCAGCGACCTGACCACCGGTGGTGGCATACTCATAAAATGAGTCAGCAGCCCTATTTCCCCGCAGCCCACCCCAAGTGCTGAGATAATCAGGGGTTTTTTCAATTTATCTGGAGTTATTTCATGGCCAAAGAGTTCCGCACCGAAGCAGACCGCAAAGCAACCCCCCGCCCTGTGGCACCTGCCGGCGTGTGCTTCACCGCCCCTAAAGGCCAAAAGCGCAGCCTGGAGCGTGGCGTGTCCACCAACAACAAGAAAAACCCAGGCAAGCGTTGCCACAAGGGCGGTTAATCTGACCACGGTCAGAACCAAAAAAAGGGCGGTTCAACCGCCCTTTTTTACGTCTGTCGCTGACAAAACCATCGGCCTATTTTTACAAGCCTTTTAGGCCTCTAGCGCTTATAGAACCTGCGGGAGCCACTATCATTTAGATAGCACACTGCCACCCCACCCACACCCTATGGCGCCGGTACGGCCCACCTACCTCGAACAAGGCATTGGTGATTGGGCGCAGGGCGCAGGCGCGCACCGCGGCTTTGGTGCGGGTGGTGCTGGCTTGGACAAGGGCGAAGGCAGCGACGGCGGCGGCAAAGTCAACTGGCATTGACTTGAATCAATTTTCGTTGGGGATGGAAACGTTACCGTCAAGCCAGCGCAAAGAAAAGAGACAACTGTCCGAATTCCGGACGTCCGCTTCGCGCAGGAGCCTGCTCATGATCCCCTTTCGTTTTAACGCCACATCGCTGTCACTGGCACTCGCATTGGCACTGGGCGCCACGCCAGTTTTCGCGGAGAAACCTGTTCCATCAGGCAACGCGATGAATATCAATGGTCTGGAGCGCGTGGTCCAGCAGCTGGTCAAACCGCCTGGCGTGCCTGCACACAGCCAAGCGCCCTCGATCAAACCCCGCATCGTTGAAGTCAAGATGGTGATTGAGGAAAAAGAAGTTGAGGTCGAGCCCGGTGTGTTCGTCTGGACTTTTGCTTTCAACGGCAGCGTCCCCGGCCCGCTCATCGTGGTGCACGAGGGTGACTATGTGGAGCTGACACTGGTCAACCCCAAGACCAATCAACTCCCCCACAACATTGATTTTCACGCCGCCACCGGCGCTTTGGGCGGCGGTGAGTTGACCGTTGTTCAGCCCGGTGAACAGGTGGTTCTGCGCTGGAAGGCCATCAAGCCCGGCGCATTTGTTTACCACTGCGCCCCTGGCGGCCAGATGATTCCGTGGCACGTGGTTCACGGCATGAACGGGGCGGTGCTGGTGCTGCCCAAGGCGGGCCTGAAGGATGACCAGGGCAAGCCCTTGCATTACGACCGCGCCTATTACATTGGCGAGCAAGACTACTACCTGCCCAAGGATGCTGACGGCAACTACAAGCGCTACGCCGACCCGATCTCATCCTTTGGCGATGACCTGAAGGTGATGCAGGGGTTGATCCCAACCCACGTGGTGTTTGGCGGCGCAAAAGGCGCGCTGACAGGCGACAACGCGATGACCGCCAAAGTGGGCGAAACCGTGCTGTTTTTGCATTCACAGGCCAACCGCCCCTCTTACCCGCACCTGATTGGCGGCCACGGTGACTACGTTTGGGAGCGCGGCAACCTGGCCGACAAGCCCGCGACCGGGCTGGAGAGCTGGGTGATTGCAGCCGGATCAGCCGGGGCGTTCACCTACAAGTTCAAGCAGCCAGGCACTTACGTCTACTTGTCGCACAACCTCATTGAAGCCGTCATGCTGGGCGCGGCCGCCCACATCAAAGTGGACGGCGGCGAGTGGAACAACGATTTGATGATGCAGGTGGCCAAGCCAGCCGCGATTCAATAAGCACCTCGGGCCGATGAGGGCCCTGCGTCCTCACGGCTCAGGCAAAAAACAGAGGGGAGAACGGGCACGCTCACTTGGGTGAGGTGCTCTGCCTCCCCTCTTACATATTGCGCCGGTACTGCCCGCCCACCTCGAACAAGGCGTTGGTGATTTGGCCCAGGGAGCAGACGCGCACGGCGTCCATCAGCACCTCGAACACATTGCTGTTCTCGATGACCGCTTGTTGCAGGCGTTTGAGCATCGCGGGTGATTCTTTGGCGTGCAGGGCATGGAACTCGGCCAGGCGTTTGAGCTGGTTTTGCTTCTCTTCGTCGGTAGAGCGGGCCAGTTCCAGTTTGTCGTTGACCGGGTCGCCATGCGGGTTGCGGAAGGTGTTGACGCCGATGATGGGCAGCTCGCCCGTGTGCTTGAGCATCTCGTAGTGCATGGACTCGTCCTGGATGCGGCCACGCTGGTAGCCGGTTTCCATGGCGCCGCGCACCCGCCGCTTGCTCAGCCCGGACGGCCGGCGCCTCTTGGCGAATGGGCATCAATGGCGCAAAGCGCTCGGGCAGGTCAGTGATTCGGGCCCGTAGCTCGGCTTTGGCCCGCACGATTGCTGCGGGTACGATGTGCACCCAGGCTTGCGCACGCTGCCTCCTTGATGTGCGCAAAAGGCACCCAGATTGGCGGTGGAAAATAGTCGTTTCACTTCAGAACACGCCGCTATGAAACCCTAGTGGCCCTATCACAGCTGCGCTACGTCACGCCCACCCTAGGCCAGCACACCGATGAGGTACTGGCAGGTTTGGGATGGGATGTTGTACCAATCCCCCTACTCACAGCCCAAGGCATCGTCTCGCGAAAACCGTGTTAACCGAAATTCAAAAAAATGACTGAAAAAACAAGCACGACCAGCCCAGGCGCGATGATGATCACCGCGATCGCCATCGTCTGGAACGCGCTGGTCTGGGGCATGCTGGTCCCCAGCGTCGGCCCTGCGATATGGTTCAAGAGCCTGTTTGTGCTGGCGGGTGCGGGGTGGGTTGTGGGCGCTGTGCGACGCTGGATCGCCCGGCATCGGGGCACCAGCGTCACGCTGCACTTGAAGCACGACCCAGTGCCCCATGGCACACCCACCACAGCCGTGTTCACCTTCAGTCGGCCGCTCAAAGCGCAGACTTGGAGCGTACTGGTCACCATCGAAGCTCCTGACGACGATCTCAGCAACTTTGGACGGATCTGGGAGCGCAAGTTGGCGGTCACTACAAACCCGATGATGGTGGAGGGCGAGCTCATGGTGCAGTCCGTCAGTGCCGACTTCACCCTGCCCGCCGATCTGCCGAGCTCGCAGGACGAATTTTGGTATGTTGCGATGCTGCTTCAGGGCGATGGCGTGACATGGCCGTTCGAGATCGCAACGCGGCCCAAAACCGCCCGCGCTGAGAATTTTCAACCCGACAGATTCACAGACAGTTTTTCGTCACCGACAGAAAATACCGCCTCTCCGTCGAGCCCCCCAGCGCCAGGCGCCGCGCGTCCATCGTCGTCTCAAGGAAAGAGCCTCTTTCGATGGGCTGGGGCGCTTGGTATCTTGGTCCTCGGCTGGGTGGTGGTGGGATTAGTCGCGCCAACGGTGTCGTCGAATACGCCGCCAGATGACATGGTCGTTTCGGTGTTGCGCGACACAGTAGAAACTGTGTCCGTTTCGATGGGGGATACGGTAGTGGATGCGGGTGGATCAATCGCTACCGGGAACCTGAGCACCCGGGTGGATACGCGCGAATTTGGCGTGTTGTTGACCAATTGGCTCACCAACGATTGGCGCATACGCGCACACCTGCAAGGGGTGGGAAAAGTGGAACAAGGGGTATTGCACTTGCGCATCCAAAAGCTCGCGCTAACGCCTGCAGGGCCGTGCCAGCCCACTGGCAGCTGCCAGGTTCAAAGCCTGCGCCTGCTATTGAGTCAAGCGACGAGTGACGGCAGTTACGTCCCCATTGCGCAGAGCTCACCATTACCTTGGGCCATCGATCTGGTGCAAGGCCAAACCACCTACCGTGACGATGGTGTCGTTGCAATGAAGCTGCCCCAGAACATTGCTGGCGATCGCGATGTACGCTTGCAACTGAAGGTGCAGACGGGTAGCGCTGAAGCAACCTCCGACGCGACGAATCTGAACGGCCCCGCCTATCCGTCGCACGGCAACCACATGGCGTTAAAACTGGCGCTCAGAGCGGCCGGCCCCACCGCAGACGAGGCCACCTCGGACCCTTGCGACCAGGTAGGCTCCTTGCGCGAAGCCGTGCAGGCCCATTGCGCAGGACAAGTCCAGTTTCGCCTGGACTCCCGAGCTTACGCAGATCGGTATGAGCTGGACGCTGCCTTGATTGAAGCCATCAAACACTACAACGCCGCGGCGGTGCGCCCCTTGCTCAGGGCCGGCGCGAGCCCCAATGCGGTTGACACCGAAGACAAGAGCGCCACCGCCTTGAGCCTGGCAACCGCGGGCGACCAGCGTGAGGTGATCACCACGCTGGTCAAGGCGGGTGCCAAAGCGAACTAACAGACACTGATACCGTGATGATTTATGCCAAAAATTCCATGATGATTGTTACCAAACCACAAGCCCTCATTGCGACACTGCTGTTGGGCGCCAGCGGTCACGCGTGTGCGCTGACGCTGCAAAATCAAGAATTTAGCGATGCTGCAATTTTCACGGCGGTCGTGAACCATTTCAAAAAACCGCTGATGCACCGGTTCAACCCTGACGCTGCTGGCGAGCACAAGCCGCTACTGGTGTTGGGGCCCGAGCTAAAGTTTGGTAAAAAAATCATGGCGCCATCGTTCAAGCACCTGACCCGGCAAGAACTGGTGGAGCAACAACAAGCGGTCTTTCTATTGGTCACCAATGCGCGTCCTGATCTTGAGCGAAACGCTCTGTACGTTGATTACGACATCCCGAGCAATGCGTCGTTTGGCGTGCTGAAGGTTTTCCCCAAAGATGGCGTTCTGGCGGCGGAGGTTCAGGACAGCTTTAGGTCGTCATCGGGCGCTAGATCCACTTATGGCCAGTTGTACGAAGGAGTAGCTTGTCGGGACGGCACCGAAATGGCCTACCGCTGGAACTACTACGCAAGCAACCGAGGGAGTGGACGCTGCCTTGGTACGATGTTCACTGAATTTGACGGCTGGTTCACGCCCTCCATGGAGCCCACGCCCCTCGCTCAGTGACACCCTCTCAGCCCCGCGGGGCGTTACAAGGTAGCGCTGTGGAGGGGCGCAAGGCAGTGAGGCAGTGAGGCATTCACAACCTGGTCCTGAACAGCCATCAAGATACTTCCACACCATGAAGCCGTTTCAGCCTCCAGCCCTTATAAAACCAGGGCAATCCACTACGGATTCCATCGCAATAACGTCACACAGACTACATATTGCGCCGGTACTGCCCGCCCACCTCGAACAAGGCGTTGGTGATTTGGCCCAGGGAGCAGACGCGCACGGCGTCCATCAGCACCTCGAACACATTGCTGTTCTCGATGACCGCTTGTTGCAGGCGTTTGAGCATCGCGGGTGATTCTTTGGCGTGCAGGGCATGGAACTCGGCCAGGCGTTTGAGCTGGTTTTGCTTTTCTTCGTCGGTAGAGCGGGCCAGTTCCAGTTTGTCGTTGACCGGGTCGCCATGCGGGTTGCGGAAGGTGTTGACGCCGATGATGGGCAGCTCGCCCGTGTGTTTGAGCATCTCGTAGTGCATGGACTCGTCCTGGATGCGGCCCCGCTGGTAGCCGGTCTCCATGGCGCCCAGCACGCCGCCGCGCTCGGCAATGCGCTCAAACTCCAGCAGCACGGCCTCTTCCAGCAACTCGGTCAGCTCTTCGATGATGAAGGCGCCTTGTGAGGGGTTTTCGTTCTTGGCCAAGCCCCATTCGCGGTTGATGATGAGCTGAATCGCCATGGCGCGGCGCACCGAGTCTTCGGTGGGCGTGGTGATGGCTTCGTCAAACGCGTTGGTGTGCAGGCTGTTGCAGTTGTCGTAAATCGCAATCAGCGCCTGCAGCGTGGTGCGGATGTCGTTGAACTGAATCTCTTGCGCGTGCAGGCTGCGGCCACTGGTTTGAATGTGGTATTTGAGCTTTTGGCTGCGCTCGTTGGCGCCGTATTTCTCTTTCATGGCCACGGCCCAGATGCGACGCGCCACGCGACCCATGACGGTGTATTCCGGGTCCATGCCGTTGCTGAAGAAGAAGCTCAGGTTGGGCGCAAAGTCGTCAATGTGCATGCCGCGCGCCAGATAGGCCTCGACAAAGGTGAAGCCATTGCTCAGCGTGAAGGCCAGCTGGCTGATGGGGTTGGCCCCGGCTTCGGCAATGTGGTACCCGCTGATGGACACCGAGTAGAAGTTGCGCACCCGGTTGTGCACAAAGTACTGGGCAATGTCGCCCATGACTTTCAGGCTGAATTCGGTGCTGAAGATGCAGGTGTTCTGGCCCTGGTCTTCTTTCAGAATGTCGGCCTGCACGGTGCCGCGCACGTTTTCCTGCACCCACTCCCTGATTTTTTCCAGCTCGGTGTCGGTCGGGTCGCGGCCGTTGTCCGCCTTGAACTTGTCGATGTTCTGGTCAATGGCCGTGTTCATGAACATGGCCAGAATCGACGGCGCAGGGCCGTTGATGGTCATGGAGACGCTGGTGGACGGGTTGCACAGGTCAAACCCGCCGTACAGCACCTTCATGTCGTCCAGCGTGGCAATGCTCACGCCGGAGTTGCCCACCTTGCCGTAAATGTCCGGACGCGGATCGGGGTCGTTGCCATACAGCGTGACCGAGTCAAACGCGGTGGACAGGCGCTTGGCGGCCATGCCTTCGCTGAGCAGCTTGAAGCGCTTGTTGGTGCGAAACGCGTCGCCTTCACCGGCGAACATGCGGGTGGGGTCTTCGCCTTCGCGCTTGAAGGCAAAGGTGCCGGCGGTGTAGGGGTAGCTGCCGGGCACGTTGTCCAGCATCAGCCATTTCAGGATTTCGCCGTCATCTTCGTACTGCGGCAGAGCCACTTTGCGGATGGTGGTGCCGGAAAGCGATTTGGTGGTGAGCGCGGTGCGGATTTCCTTGTCGCGGATTTTGACGACGTATTCGTCACCCGCGTAGGCGGCCTGCATGCTCGGCCACTGGGCCAGCAGCTTTTGGGCGCTGCCGTCCACGCCCAGGGCTCGCTCTTTGGCCAGCCTGAGCACGGTGTTTTTGGCGCCGTCACGGCTGGCGTCGTCTTCGTCGAGCATGCGGGCGGTGGCGTTGAGCTGCTGCAACTCACGCGCCAGTTTGGCCTGGCTGCGGGCGCGCTTCTTGTAGGCAGCGCACGGTGTCGCTGATTTCCGCCAGGTAGCGGGTGCGGGCGGCCGGCACCACCGGGGTCTGGTTGGTGCTGTGGCGCACCGACACCGTGGGCAAGATCGCCGGGGCAAACACCATGCCCAAGGCCTCCAGCCGCACTTTCAGCGCCTGGTACAGCGCGGTCACGCCGTCGTCGTTAAAACGGGCGGCCATGGTGCCAAACACGGGCATCTGGTCAGCCGGGCGTGGTCCAGGCTTCTTTGTTGCGCTGCACTTGTTTGGCCACGTCGCGCAGGGCGTCGAGCGAGCCTTTGCGGTCAAACTTGTTGATGGCCACAAACTCGGCAAAGTCCAGCATGTCGATTTTTTCAAGCTGGCTGGCCGCGCCAAACTCGGGCGTCATCACGTACATGGGCACGTCCACATAGGGCACGATGGCCGCATCGCCCTGGCCAATGCCCGAGGTTTCCACCACCACCAAGTCAAAGCCGGCCACCTTGCAGGCCGCAATCACGTCCGGCAGCGCCGCACTGATCTCGCTGCCAAAGTCACGCGTGGCCAGGCTGCGCATGAACACACGCGGACCTTGGCGCCATGGGCTGATGGCATTCATGCGGATGCGGTCGCCCAGCAAGGCGCCGCCGCTCTTGCGCCGGGACGGATCAATACTGATCACCGCCACGCGCAGGCTGTCGCCCTGGTCCAGCCGCAGGCGGCGAATCAACTCGTCGGTCAGCGACGACTTGCCCGCACCGCCAGTGCCGGTGATGCCCAACACCGGTATCTTTTTGATAGCAGCTTGCGCCCGTATTTCCTCGACCAAACCGCTAAAAGGTGCT
>CAWAFG010000017.1:0-134667 GCA_963781205.1 uncultured beta proteobacterium
GCCCATGTTGCAGTGCGCACCCTCCCCGGCTTGATGGAATTGGCGCAGGGTCATGTCCACGCCAGTGATTTGCGTGAGCTTGACATTGAAGACCTTCTGGGACGAGAAGCGGTTGCACCCGATGAGTCTTTGTTTTGCAAAAATATTCAAGGCAAAGTGGTCTTGGTCACTGGCGCTGGCGGGTCTATTGGCAGCGAACTGTGCCGGCAGATTATCAAAGCTCGCCCCACCAAATTATTGTTGGTCGAACTCAGTGAGTTTGCTTTGTATGCGGTGCACCAAGACCTTCTACACACACTGACTGAACAACAATCTCTCGGCGATATTCAGTTACTGCCGCTAATTGCATCCGTCAGGGATGAAGATCGCATGAATGAAATCATGCGCACTTGGCGTCCCGAGACGGTCTATCACGCCGCAGCCTACAAGCACGTGCCCATGGTTGAGCACAATCCGGCTGAGGGTGTGAAAAACAATGTGCTGGGTACTTGGACAACCGCCAGAGCCGCTGCGAAGAATGGCGTGAGCAACTTTGTATTGATCAGTACGGACAAAGCCGTTCGCCCAACCAACATCATGGGAGCAAGCAAACGCCTTGCTGAAATGTCCCTGCAGGCAATGGCCAACGCAGCCGCTGACACCGGCTCCAAAACATGTTTCTCCATGGTTCGTTTTGGGAACGTTTTGGGCTCGTCGGGTTCCGTGGTGCCACTGTTTAGAAAGCAGATTAAAGATGGCGGACCCATCACCCTAACCCACGCAGACATCACCAGGTATTTCATGACCATTCCAGAGGCTGCGCAGCTTGTGATTCAAGCCGGAGCCATGGCAACGGGTGGTGACGTGTTTGTGCTGGACATGGGCCAACCCGTCAAAATTATTGACTTGGCACGTCGGATGGTGGAGTTGTCTGGCTTGTCAGTGCTTGACGAGTCCAACCCGCATGGTGACATTGCCCTGAAGATAACGACTTTGCGACCTGGTGAAAAGTTGTACGAGGAACTCTTGATTGGCGACAACCCGTTGCCAACCACGCATCCCCGAATCATGAAAGCCAACGAGGACTTTCTACCTTTAGAGGAATTTACAGCGCGTATGCGGATGATGTCTGAAGCGTTAGATGTAAACGACGTGCCTATGATTCGATCGCTGCTCAAAGACTTGGTGCATGGCTACCAACCAGATAGCAATGTCGTGGATTGGGTTTATTTAGAAAAATCCAACACACTTGCTCACCAGTTGGCAAATCAGCCTGCGGCGGCGGCACCCCCAGCCTCAACACTGCCGGTGGATCTCAGTTTGATTACTGCATGAGCCCTGATGTTGTCGCTTCACAGCGATAACATCACATTGACCTCACGTGATTCTTGAGAAAAGCTACTTGAACGTCCAAGTCCCGGTCACAGACTCTGGTGTCACGCTCAGTTGCATGCCTGATTGATTGTGGCGTTGTTGATCAGTCAACATGGATCCGATGGCATAGCCCATGAATGCGCCAGCCACGGTATCGGATACCCAGTGATCTCTCTTTTGAACCCGTCCAAAGCCGGATGCCGCAGCCACCGCGTACAGCCAAGGCATGTCGTGCTGTTGAGCAAACGGGGTCGCCAAAGCGAAAGCAATGGCCACGTGGTTGGACGGAAAGCCTGACTGAACGGCTGCGCTGTTGAACCCATCAAAACTTGTCGATCCGACGCCAGCCGTGGGTCGCGCTCTTCCAACGGCATAGCGCGTCAACGCATTGGCACCAAACGTGTAGGCAGCAGCCTTCAATGAGGTTGCTGCCGTAGTTGAAGCAGCCTCGCCGGCCACACCGGTGTAGAGCAATCCGGCGCCCAGCGCCAAACCGATAGGGAGCGCATTGGAAACACTTCCAATTTTGTCAATGGCTCCGTTTGATGGTTGGCGGCCCAGTTGTCAGCCCGCTTGTCCAAGAGGCTGGACAACCAATACAGCGCCACCCGCCATCAGCCATGTGGATGCGGGAATACCGGCGATTTGATGGCCGAGTGTTGCGGTTGTCGTGCCGAAGCCCTCTAAACCACTTGAATTGGGTTCGCTCAACACGTAACTGGTGTTCTCGGCTGAGGTGGGCTTGGTGGGCTTGGACTGCCGCCACTGAAATGCACGAGCATCGCGTTGTCGAGTGAGGTCATACAAGGAAATGCTGCGGTTTAACCGAGCGCCCCCATCTCTTGACAGGGGACTCCACGCAATGGTTCCACTGCCAGATGTTGACTTTGGAAGCATCACGTCAAACGGCACATTGACGTAGATGCCTTTGTCAAAACTGCCCTCGCCAAAGTCTTCGGCCGAGACGTTGGTCTTTGTGGCCCAAGCACCAACGGATACACCGTTTGAGAACACTCGTTTGACATCAAGAGTCGCGCCAACGTCACCCGCCAGATAGCGCCCGGCACTGAGCTTGACCTGCAAGTCGTTCCATCCCGTATCCCAATAGAGAGTGGCGTGGCCAGTGCCAACGCTGTAATCACGGAATGCAAACTTCTGGTCAAAGTCACGTTGCCGAACTGCATTTATGTCCACCCCAAATGCCAACGCTCCCTGCCAGGGACGGTAAAGCCATTCGGCGCCGACGCCCCCGTACATCGACTCCAACATACCAGCGTATCCACTCACATAGTGTCCGCTTCCGAGATCACTGACATGGGTCAACTGAAGCAGGGGGATGGTGAATGCGGAGGTCGTGACATATTTGCGTTGGTCTGTGCGGACCCGTGGGAGCTTACTTGCGCCATCAAACTGGAAATTGGCGTAGTTGTCCAAAAGACGGTAGTTGGCGACGCCGCTGAGCCAGGTGCTATCAGAGAAGCGCTGCTCAAATGCGGTCTGTGCCCCCAGTTGATAGAGTAAGAAACCATCTGGCCCCCCCAAAACCTGACTGTAGCTTGGTCCAAACTCTGCATTGAATCCGCGGGGTTTGGCCCGCCATGTGCCTTCGTCGTCAATTGCTTGTGGTTGATTGACTCCTGCAGTGGCAGTCCCCGCCTGAACCGTTGCCGCCGGTAACCGCAGCGCCGGAGTTTCAGTTCGAGTGTTCAAAGCGACCCATTCAGCCCTGTCAACATTGATGTTTGACAGGGCAAGTCCTCTTTCAGACAGCTTAAAGACGAAGCGGGTGGAACTTGCCGGCGTGTCGCGGTGAAGAACAGCAATCGCTCTTTGCACACGCTCCTGCAGGTGAATGGCGGCATCGGTGTCTGCCTCCACTGTGGTGGTGCCGGGCGTATGGGTAATGCTTCGCACCGTCCACCCCGTGAATCGCTCAATCATCTGCGCAGTGCTTCCCCAGCCCTCAGCTGGTGGCTGCAGGGGGGCAATCGGGCTAGGCGGCGCCAAAGAAGGGTCGAGCAGTTTAGGCGAATAAAGTTGGCCAAGATTACCGTGCAGTGTTAGCCCGAACATAAGCCGGTTGCCACGCTCGTACGCCAGGCTTAAGTCGACACTGGAGGAATACCGGTAGGTGGCGCCAAGGTTGATAGGCGCTGCGCACTGTCTGCTGGTTATCGCCTGCCTCGTGCTGATAGTCATTGCCGTCAAGTTCCAGTTTCAACACCAAAGGGTTGTAAGGAGAGTGCCACTGCAGACCTCCAAATAAAGCAGTAGGCCCCCGAAACATGGACTGAAAGTTTGCGGTGCCACCAGTGGACGTCGTGTTGCCTTCACGTGTGTCAAAACCACTGCCTAAAAATCCAAGAGGGTTCTTGATATTGCCTCTCGCGCCCAGGTACCCCCACCCCAACCCAAGGCTCGCATCAAAATTACCCCACCGCTTGCCAGCGACGACATACTCGCCTGAGAACAGGCCCGTTCCGCCAAAGTCGCGCACACCCACTGCCAATGCCGGCAACAAGTGACTTTCTTCTCGCAGGCGAATCTTGAAGTCGATGGATTTATCCTTGAGGGTTTGGTCCCCTGCAATTGTGGATCCGTAAAGCCGATTGCCAATGTCGGTATAGCGAAAGCCGGCCTCCAGCCAATCAAGTGGCTGGAACATGAAGGTGCCGCGCGTGTAGGGGTCAACACGACTGACATGCAAGCGAACCGATCCAGCAGCCTCCATTCGCGCAGTAGGTGTTTGCAGAAGACCGATTTCACCCCAATCACTGGCTGTCAGTTCAAGTGAGCGAGGCGAATATCGACGCTGAGGCACCTGGACTTATGGCCTCAACCTTGGTGCTTGCAGGAATCCGAGCCGCATCACCTGGCGCCTGCGTGGCCAGAAAACGAATCAGGTTGTCTGACACACTGTCAGAGATACCTGACTGTCGGCCAGGGGCCCACACCCAAGCACCGGGACCAGGCTCATCTTGCTGCTCTTGATTCCAGGGAGAAATACCATAGCGTTGTGTGCGCCCATCCGGTTGAGCAATCCAAACCCAATCCACTGAATCGGCATTCTGGGCACCACGACAGGCCTTGATGTAGTCCCGCGCCAACGTGCCAGACTGATGTGGCACTGAACAGGGCACACCATCTTCACCAATCACCACAACGGTTTTCGGCCTGGGAAAAACGACGACGCTGTGACCCTCAAGCAAAATGGGGTCTTCCAAGGGCGCCGCCTGCAACCAACGCGCGTCCGCAATTGCGACCGTCAGACGGCCTGTCAACGGAAATGACTGCAGCCAATCTGACAACTTCGAGTATCGAGAGTTGAACTCGGCACCATGCTTGCTGTTGAAGCGCCCACGCAACGACTCAATCAAAGCGTCACGAAGACGCCCTTGAGGCGCGCGCTCAGCGGCCACTCGCCAATGTAGGGCCGTTGTATCCGCCGTTGGACCGATTGTGCGAAGTATCCAATCACTCAAGCGCTCCCCAGGCAGCACCGCTGCCGAGATCTGCGGACTCGGCTGAGATAAAGACTCATTCTGCTTGGACAACAACCACTCGCTGGATTGCGGTGACACCTGGCTGACCGAACTTGATACTTCTCCGAAATTTGTCGGAGAAGCTGCCGTGGAATTTGAATCTGACGAGGCAGCGTTCGCATTGTGGCTAACCCAACTGGCAAGACAAATTAGAGTTGCTTGGGCAACAAGTGTGCGCTTCATCTTCAAGGGGAAAATCCTATTGCGGCCAGCGCGTCAAACTCAGACAAAATGAGGGCGATAGACATTGCTTGGAATACACCACGGTCATTTGCCCTTGAAACAACCCCAGCGCAAACCATGATGTTGGCAAGGAGTCCGATCCATCGGAGGATTCAGTGAACCATTTGTAGCCGACCTTTGAGGGGGCTAGTGCTGCTTTGGGCCGATTCGCGGAGGCGGTCGATTCTGACAGCGATTTCAGCTCAACTTGATCTGCAATTGAATATCTGTTTCCTGGCACCTCGTCGCGAAAGCGTGTGTACCGTGTCAGCACTGGTTTTAGCAAGGCTTCGTCCCAAGAGGGTGGACTTGGGTCATACCGAACCATTCTCCAGTCCGTCTCAAGCCCTGCAGTGCCAAAAATTCGTCCATTTTTGGTCTTGACCACCTCTCGCTCGGCGGAATACCAAACCTCCACATCACCATCAGGCTGGCGGTCGACGTAACCTAAAACCAATAATGCCGACCGGCGTCCTTCAATATCAACCCTCAGGTATTGGTACTCAGGCTTGAGCCTGACATTGCCCATCGCCACATCGTTGTTACCAAAACGTTCTTCTACAAGACCGGAAAGTACTGCGGCCAACGGCGTTGAATTTGAGGCACAAGCCGTCAAAAAACTGCATACCAAGATTAGTGGCAGTAGCGTGAAAAACGAGCGCAAAGGGTTTTTCAAAACAGAAAAAAAGAATAGCGCCCGAAGGCGCCATTGATTCAGAGAAAAATCTGATTAATTTGTCGCGGTAGCAGTAGCAGTTCCATTGCTGGAAGAAACCGCAGAGGCAACCACTCCAGCGACTACAGCGCCGATAGCAATGGTTGACACTGCTACTCCACCGATGGCAGCACCAGCAGCGGCGCGCAGCACCAGCGCCCGCGGCAGCGGAGCCACCAGCAGCGGCGGAAGAACCACTAGCAGCGGCAGGAGCAGGAGCGGCTTGTGCCCAAGCACCTTGAGCAGTCAATGCCAAAGCAGCGACAGCAACGAAAGCCAAATTCTTGATTGTCATGTGTTTCCCTACGGTTGAATTAAAGTCACATTTTAGCCAGATGTTGAGTGTCCAACGCTTGCCTAGAAAATACAGGCCTAGAGTGTTGGACACAGCCAACATCAGCCCATATGCAGTCCGCCATTCACGGAGAAGTCAGCACCGGTGGAGTAGCCACCTTCCTCTGACGCCAACCAGGCAATGATGGACGCGATTTCGCTGGGCTTGCCCAGGCGCTTGACCGGGATGGTGCCCACAATTTTTGCCAGCACATCTTCGCGAATGGCGTTGACCATGTCGGTGCCGATGTAACCAGGACTCACGGTGTTGACTGTCACGCCTTTGGTGGCCAGTTCTTGAGCCAAGGCCATGGTGAAACCGTGCATACCGGCTTTGGCGGCTGAGTAATTGGTTTGACCAGCCTGGCCTTTTTCACCGTTAACGGATGAGATGTTGATGATGCGGCCCCAACCTTTTTCAACCATGTCACCAACGACCTGTTTGGTCACGTTGAACATACTGTTCAGGTTGGTTTCGATCACCGAATCCCAGTCCTCGCGGGACATTTTCAAGAACATGCGGTCGCGTGTGATACCGGCGTTGTTCACCAGCAAGTCGATCATGCCGTGCTCGGCTTTGACTTTGGTGAAGGCCTCCACAGTCGATTCCCAGTTTCCGACGTTGCCGGCGGACGCATAGAACGTGAAGCCTTGCTCGGCTTGCTCTGCGATCCACTTGGAGTGATCACGGGTTGGGCCGCAACCGGCGATTACTTTGAAACCTTCTTTGTGCAGCCGTTGGCAAATGGCGGTCCCAATACCACCCATACCACCTGTCACGTAAGCAATTTTTTGACTCATATTCTCTCCTCGGTAATGAATTTTGAAGCGATGCGGAACAACCTTGAGGACTCACACCGGGCGAGTCACTGTCGTGACCCGTCAAGGTCATTCTGCACCGGAAACTAGCGTTCGATAGTTAGGGCAACCCCCATACCACCGCCGATACACAAGCTGGCAATGCCTTTTTTGGCATCACGGCGCTGCATTTCGTGCAACAAGGTGACCAAGACGCGGCAACCCGATGCGCCGATGGGGTGACCAATGGCAATTGCACCGCCATTGACGTTCACTTTGGACGTGTCCCACTCCATTTGCTGGTTCACAGCACAGGCTTGAGCCGCAAAGGCTTCATTGATCTCCAGCAAATCAAGGTCAGCAGCTTTCCAACCCGCTCGAGCCAACGCCTTTTTCGATGCGGACACGGGGCCCATGCCCATCAAAGCGGGATCCAGACCGCTGGTTGCAAAACTGGCAATGCGGCCCATGGGGGTCAGACCCAACTCAGCGGCTTTCTTCGCGGTCATGACCATGACACCGGCTGCGCCGTCGTTCAGGCCTGATGCGTTGCCAGCGGTCACGCTACCGGCCTTGTCAAAAGCGGGACGCAGGCCAGCCAGCACTTCGGCATTGGTCTTGCGGTTAATGAATTCATCAGCAGCGAACACAATCGGGTCACCTTTGCGTTGCGCGATGCTGAAGGGGACAATTTCGTCCACGAATTTTCCGGCGTCTTGGGCTGCAGCCGCCTTTTGCTGGCTGGCCAGAGCCAAGGCGTCTTGCATCTCCCGGGAGATGCTGTAAGCCTTGGCGACGTTCTCAGCAGTGATGCCCATGTGGTACTGGTTATAGACGTCCCACAGGCCATCCACAATCATGGAGTCCACCATTTTCCAGTCGCCCATGCGCTGGCCGTCACGCGAGCCTTGCAGGACATGGGGCGACGCGCTCATGTTTTCCTGACCACCGGCAATGACGATGTCGCTGTCACCGTAGGCCACTGCTTGGGCAGCCAGCATCACGGCCTTCAGGCCCGAGCCGCAAACGGCGTTGATGGTCAAAGCCGGGGTTTCCTTGGTCAAGCCGCTTTTGATGAGCGATTGACGCGCGGGGTTTTGGCCCACGCCAGCGGCCAGAACCTGACCCATGATGACTTCCCCAATTTGGTCCACGCCCAAGCCGGTGCGAGCGAGTAAAGCCTTGATGACAGCGGCACCCAACTCGGTGGCTGGAGTCTTGGCCAGGCTGCCCCCAAATTTTCCAACTGCGGTACGAGCCGCTGAAACGATGACGATGTCTTCCATGGTTTTTCTCCTTAGTTGTTGTGAAATAAATATAAATCAGGCCTTGGCCTTGACGTAGCTACCAGGCGCAGCCTCGATGGCCTTGAATTTGCCTTTGCCAAATGTTTTGGGCGCCGCCACTTGTTTGCCCGGCTTGGCTAGCCAACCAATCTGACCAATCGGTCCACCAACTGCCTTGAAACTCGGTCGCCCCCTTGAGCCACTCCGCATGGGCCTTTGGCAACTTGCCATCTTCCCGAATCCAGTGGCTGCGCTTGTTCTTGGCGGGCGGATTAATGACGCCTGCAATGTGACCCGAAGCGCCCATCACGAACCGCTTCTTACCCGGCAAAAATTGGGTGGACGCATACGCACCGCCGATAGGAACAATGTGATCCTCACGCGAGCCGTAGATATAAACGGGCATATCCAAGCCACCCAAGTCAATCTTTTCGCCGCAAACCGTGGCTTTGCCGGGCTTGACCAAATTGTTTTCGAGGTAGGTGTTGCGCAAGTACCAAGCGTAAAACGGCCCCGGCAGATTGGTGGAGTCACTGTTCCAGTACAGCAAGTCAAAGGGCGGTGGCGTCTCACCCTTGAGGTAGTTGCCCACGACATAGTTCCAGACCAAATCATTGGGCCGCAGGAAACTGAAGGTGCTGGACAGGTCTTGCCCCTTCATCAAGCCGCCCTTGCCCATCTCTTTCTCGCGGTACTGAACAAAACCTTCGTCGATGAACACATCAAGAATGCCGGTGTCCGAGAAATCAAGCATGGAGGTCAACAGGGTCATGCTGGCCAGTGGTTTTTCCCCGCGGGCGGCCAATACGGCGGCAGCGGAGCCCAAGATGGTTCCGCCCACACAGAACCCCAGCGCATTGATGGTTTTGGCGCCCGTGATCTGCTGAGTGACCGCAATGGCCTCGATCGCCGCGCCTTCCACGTAGTCGTCCCAGGTTTTACCGGCCAAAGTCGCATCCGGGTTGCGCCAGCTCACGACAAAGGTCCGGTGTCCCTGCGCGACCGCGTAGCGGATCAAAGAGTTTTCTGGTTGCAGATCCAAAATGTAAAACTTGTTGATGCAAGGCGGCACCAGCAAAAACGGTTTCTCGTAGACCTTGGCGGTCAGAGGCTTGTATTCAATCAGCTGAAACAAATCGTTTTGAAACACCACGGCGCCTTCGGTGGTCGCCACGTTCTTGCCCACCTCGAAGACGCTTTCGTCTGTCATCGACACATGCCCTTGCTTCAGGTCATGCAACAGGTTTTGAATGCCTTTGGCAATGCTCTCGCCTTTGGTGTCGATGGCCTTCTTTTGCGCATCGGCATTGAGGGCCATGAAATTGCTGGGCGAAGATGCCGCAGTCACCTGCTCCAATGCAAACCGGATGCGAGCCCGTGTTTTGTCATCGGTTTCGACCGCTTCAGCCATGCCCATCAAGGTGCGGGCGTTCAGCAAATAGGCAGCGGCCGAGAAAGAGGCGACGGGATTGGCAGCCCAAGCCTGGCCTGCAAAACGCCGATCACCGGCAGTCGCGGAAGAATTGCCCCCCGGCGTTAACAACTCTGCAGCGTCCCGAAGATACTGCTGTTGCAATGTTTTTAGTTTTTCAGGAGAAAAGCTGATTTTGGGGGAAGAAGTAGCGGGACCCGCCCCATTCGCTGCGGAGCCCAGATCCATGTTTTGAAAGGCCTGAAAGGCTTTAGACCAGTTCTCATTTAAAGTCTGTTGCAATTGCTGCGCAGACTGCGACCACATCTCGGGCATTTCCTGACTCATGCGTTGTCCTCCTGTTTTGTACTTGCGATTAGCACCCTAGTATCTTAGACGTATCCCACTAATTTCCTGACTAGAACCTCATTAACAGCGACGAAAAATTTATCCATGTACATTGTTCCCATTGCTTGGCTCTACGTTGCACTCATGATGGCTGTGGCCGAGGCGACCAACACCAACGGCACCATTCTGGGCGCCATCATCACCTTTCTGCTTTACGGTTTGGGGCCAGTTGCGCTGGTGGTCTACTTGATGAGATCGCCCGCAAGACGGCGAGCCATCAAGGCGAAGAGAAGCGGCAGAACTGGCTGAGCGACATTCAACTCAACCAAATACAAGCAGCGAATCGGCCGCTGACACCATCTCGCCGGTAGGAAAAGAACCGTGATGGCTGACTAACCGTGCACCACGCCTCGCTGCCGTCATTGCCGTAAATGCCTCGAACACCCAGCGATAGCAAGCGTTGACGCGCCAAACCGGGCAAGTTGGCCAGCCATTTCCCCGGCGAACTGGCAACAAACAGGCCATCGGCTGCGGCGTCGTTGGCCATAAACGCTTCACGAACTTCGGCCCCCACCTCAAACGCTGTTGGCCCTATGCAAGGACCCAGCCATGCTATGACATCAATAGCACCTTGCGCATAAGGGACGGGCGCTAGCGGTCTAAAAAGCTCAACAACTTCTTCCAGAACGCCCTGACCGTCTACGCCGACCAAGCCACGCCAGCCGGCATGAGCGGCGGCAATCAATGAGCCTGCATGGTTCGTGAATAGCACCGGCAGGCAATCCGCCACCATGACCGTGCAGGCCAAGCCTGGCCTCTTGGGTCAGCGCAGCGTCGGCCACAGTGCCGTTCGCCGTGGTCGCTGTCATGCATTCGAACATGCGTGCCATGGACTTGCGACAGAAATACAGCCTGAACGCCCAGAGCCTGACTCAGCACCGTCCGATTGGCCGCAACGTCGCGAGCGTCGTCGCCAACGTGATCCCCAAGGTTGAGCGAATCAAACGGCGCAGAGGACACGCCCCCTGCACGGGTGGTGCAGACGGCATGCACGTTGGCAGGTGCAGGCCAGTCGGGTATCAGCCAATCGGGATTCAATGTCAAATCAGTGCCCGCCTATTCTTGGTTGTTTGATGCCCATAACGCCCTTGTGATTCTTATGTTCTTTAGCTCAGTCAAGCCACCTGCAAATGCACTTTGTCATAAGCGGCCAAAAGCTTTCGATGCATTTCACACCCCTCTAGCGCCAACCCGGGCGCGTTGAGTCCCATGAAGCGATCGGTTTGCATGATCAATGCACGCGCTTGAGCAACCGCGCCGGCGCCGTAGAGCTGGCGCAACGCGCTCAAGTACGGGCCACTGTCGCCCATTTCGGCCAGGTTGATCAGACTCTCGATACACGCATAGACACCGCGCCGCTGCGGATTAATCTGGTCAAAGTGGCGGACCCAGTCACACCCCTCCAGCGTGGCGGCCTCATCGCCAATGGCCAAGGCCAACAGCGTTTTCAACTCGCCCACCCGCAGATCGCTCCAAAACGAACCGGCATCTGCAGCCATGCCAATGACGGCAGTCACCGGCTTCTGGTCGGCCAAGGAGGATTCATTCAAGGTGTCCAGCAAATCTGAACACTCCTGATCGTCCAGATCGGGCAAGTTCAGAATCGCCTCGCGCACCGTGTTGCCGACACTGTTGTTTTCAAACTCCAGGTCATCCACCGGGTAAATTTCGGACATGCCGGGCACCAAAATGCGGCAGGCATAGACGCCGAGGTGGGTGAAATCTGCCACATAAATGTCGCGCCCGTCCCGGTGAATGCGGTCCACCGCCCAGGCGTAGTCTTCTTGCGTTGAGGTGCTGAAGTTCCAGTCACAGAACTCATGGTCTGGCTCGTCGCCCAAAAACTTCCAGTGAATCACGCCACTGGAGTCAACGAAGTGGATTTCAATATTGGTGGCGCTGGCCGTCTCTTCCAAGTCAAAACCTGGTGCAGGAAAGCCGGACAAGGAGTCAAGCGCCCGGCCCTGTAGCAGCTCGGTCAATGCGCGCTCCAACGCGATCTCAAACCGGGGATGCGCGCCAAAACTGGCAAAACAGCCCTGATCTTCCGGGTGCAAAAGCGTGACATTCATCACAGGGTATTGCCCACCCAGCGACGCGTCCTTGACCAAAATACCAAAGCCAGCCTCGCGCAGCGCCTTGATGCCAGCTGCAATTCGCGGAAAGCGCGCAATCACGGTCTCAGGCACATCCGGCAGACAGGTGCCTTCACTGATGATGCGGCCTTTGACGTGGCGCTCGAAAATTTCCGACAAGGCCTGTGTACGGGCCTCTGCCTGCGTGTTGCCGGCAGACATGCCATTGCTGACGTAGAGGTTGCCAATGATGTTGACAGGAAAGTAGACCGAGACGCCGTCACGCTCTCGCACGTAGGGAATCGCGCAAATGCCGCGATCCGCGTTTCCGGAGTTGAACTCAACGAGACTGCTTGCCTCAATGTTGTTGGGGTTGTAGAACTTGCGCAGCCCTTGGGTCAACAAGCCGGTGGGCCAGGCATCGTCCTCGCCCAACGCAAACCACTTCTCTTGAGGGTAATGAACGTGCGGCCGGTTCGCGACATCAGGCCCCAAGTAGTAATGGGTCCAAAAATAGTTGGTGGACAGGCGCTCAAAGAACTCACCCAAGGCGCTGGCCAGGCAGGCCAAGCGGGTGGCGCCCTTGCCATTGGTGAACAGCAGCGGGCAGTCCCGGTCTCGAATGTGAACGGACCAAATGCCGTCCACCGGGTTCAACCAACTGCGCTCTTCAATATGAAAACCCAAGTCTTGCAGCTTGCCCTGCATGCTGTTGATGGTCGATTCGAGTGACGCATCTTTGCCGGGAATAAAGTTTTCGGATTTCATGGCTGCCAGCATAACCGACGGTCACGACCTATCATCCAAGCCAAGCGACGAAGTTAGACTTCATCCATGGTGCTGAGACACCACCCTTCAACCCCTGACTCACTGGAGATTTGCATGATTCTTGAACTCGCCGACATTCGAATTCAACCTGGCCAAAATGCGGCCTTTGAAGAAGCCATTCAGCGTGGTTTGAACACCGTCATTCACAAAGCCAAAGGTTTCCAAGGCTACAAAGTGAACCGCGGCATCGAAAGCACCGAACGCTACATTCTTCAAATCTTCTGGGACACACTGGAAGATCACAACATTGGCTTTCGCGAATCGCCCGCGTTTGCCGAATGGCGGGCCATTGTGGGGCCGTTCTTTGCCGGACCGCCCGTGGTTGAGCACTTCGATCTGGTGGCCAAGTCCGCTTGAACCCAACGCAGCCAGATACCGCTATGGACTACATTTTCCCTCCGGGCGACCCGGTTGCCCTGCCCGTCACAGGGACCGCCGCCCTCTTCCCGGTTCACCGCATTTACTGCGTGGGCCGCAATTACGAAGACCACGCCAAAGAGATGGGGCACACCGGCCGGGAACCACCGTTCTTCTTCATGAAGCCCGCTGACGCGGTCGTGCGGGTTGGCCCTGGAGAGACGGCGCCACTGCCCTACCCCAGCCTGACCAGCAACCTGCACCACGAAGTGGAGTTGGTGGTGGCCATTGGCAAGGGGGGGCAAAACATTCGCGCAGCGGACGCCCTGCAACATATCTATGGCTATGCCGTGGGTTTGGACATGACACGCCGGGACTTGCAGGGCGATATGAAGAAGCAGGGTCGCCCGTGGTGCATTGGCAAAGCGTTTGACGCCTCCGCGCCCATCGGCTTGCTGACTCCTGCGCAGCAGGCCGGCGACATCGTCAACGCCGAGATTTCACTCTCGGTGAACGGGATCGAGCGCCAGCGCAGCACGATCTCCAATCTGATCTGGAACATTGCGGAAACCATCGAGCAGCTGTCCTCGGCCTGGGCGCTTCAACCCGGTGACTTGATTTACACCGGCACGCCGGCTGGGGTGGGCGCCGTGGTGCGCGGGGACGTGCTCACGGCCCACATTACCGGACTCGAAAGCATCGCACTGCGCGTCTCCTGAGCGACGGGTCAGTCGCTGATTGCCAAAGGGCCCTGATCAGGGCCCTTTTTTGATTTCAAATTACACTGGCTTCATGCTCAAACCGCCCATCAAACATTGCAAAAACTGCGGCGAAGCCGTGGTGTACCGGCTGCCGGATGACGGCGATACCAAAGAGCGCGCCATCTGCGGCGCTTGCCAGACGGTGCACTACGAAAACCCGCTGATGGTGGTGGGCACCGTGCCCTACTGGGGCGACCGCGTGTTGCTGTGCAAGCGCAATATCGAGCCGCGTTGGGGCAAGTGGACGCTGCCGGCTGGCTTCATGGAGCTGAATGAAACTGTGGCCGAAGGTGCCGCGCGCGAAACGGTGGAAGAAGCGGGCGCTGAGTTTGAGATGAAGGCTTTCTTCTCACTGGTCAATATTTCTCGGGTAGGGCAGGTACACCTGTTTTACCTGGCCGAGCTGCTGAGTGATCAATTTGATCCGGGCCACGAAACCATTGAAGCTCGTTTGTTCACGGAAGCCGAAATTCCCTGGGACGAAATTGCCTTCAAAACGGTGGCAGAGACTTTGAAACGTTACTTTGCTGACCGCCGCACTGGTCAGTTTTCCATTCATGCCATTGACATTGTTTAACGCTTCCCCCTCGACTGAGGTACTGGAGTTTTGGTTTTACCGCGTCGGTGGCTTTGTGCTCCTGAACTTGGTCGATGACCCGGTCTGGCTGGCATTGATGTTTTGTTGAGCCTCAAGCGCCCCTGAATCATGCTGCCCTGCTACGTCTTGCTTGACCTTGAAACCACCGGCGGCAGTCCGGTGAATGACCGCATCACTGAAATTGCGGCGGTTCGTGTTGAAAATGGGCGGGAAGTAGCCCGCTGGAGCACCTTGGTGAATCCTGGTTGCGCGGTTTCCCCCTTTATTGAGAGCCTGACGGGCATCACCACGGCCATGGTTGCCACAGCGCCGCCGTTTGCCGAGGTGGCCCCCCAATTGATGGCCTTGCTCGATGACGCGGTGCTGGTGGCCCACAACGTGCGCTTTGACCACGGCTTTCTGCTTAACGAGTTCGCCCGCGCCGACATGCCCTTGCGGGCCAAGACACTGTGTACCGTGCGCCTCTCCCGCGCGCTTTACCCGCAGCACCGCAGCCACGGATTGGACGCCATCATGCAGCGCCACGGCCTGAGCACCACGGCCCGCCATCGGGCCATGGGCGATGTCGAGGTGGTGAGCCAGTGGCTGCAACAGGCGGAAACTGAGCTGGGTGCGGAGCATGTTGCCCAACAAGCTTTGGCCCTGCTGCAAGGCAGCGCCGCCCTGCCCCCACAGCTGGAAACCCACGTGGGCGATATTCCAGAGACTTCGGGGGTCTACAGTTTTTATGGCGAGGGCGCCCTGCCCTTGTACATTGGCAAAAGCATCAAATTGCGCAGCCGCGTCATGGCGCACTTCCAGGCCGCCACCCGAGAAGCCCGCGAAATGCGCATCTCACAAGAAATCCGTCGCATTGAGTGGATTGAAACCGCCGGCGAATTGGGCGCGCTGTTGCTGGAGGCCCGCATGGTCAAAAGCCAGCAACCCGTTTACAACCGCCAATTGCGCCGGGAAACCACGCTGTGCGCTTGGCGCCTTGAGGACAACCCCAAAGCACGCCCCTTGCTCAAACTCGTGCGCGGCGAAGACCTGAACCCCCGTGAATTTGACCGGCTTTACGGCGTTTACCGCTCAAAAAACCAGGCCTTGTCCAGTCTGCGTGAGCTGGCAGACACCCACACTTTATGCCTGCAAGCACTGGGGCTTGAATCCGGCAAAGGCCGCTGTTTTGCCCAGCAAATCGGGCGCTGCAAAGGCGTGTGCTGCGCTCTGGAGACCCCGGAGGCGCACTGGCTGCGCCTGAAACTGGCGCTGGCCCAACAACAACTGCAGATTTGGCCACACCCTGGCAAGGTGGGCCTGCGGGAATACAACGCCAGCACGGGCCGCACCGACATTCACCTGTTCGACCAGTGGTGTCATCTGGCCACCGTGCATGACGAAGGCGACTTGGAGGATGCGCTGACGTCGTCTGCACCGGCTCTCGCTTTCGACCTGGACACTTACCGCTTGCTGTTGAAACACCTGAGCGGCTCCAGCAAGCCCGGGGTAGAACTGATTCGGTTCCCTGCCCGTGACTGACAAGGCCAACCTTCCTGCGCACACCTCGGTGCGCCAGAAAATGGGGGATGCCATTCTTGACTTGGTGTTGGCGGTACCGAGCAGTGATGAACCCCAATCCGACTCACAACCCAGAGATGAAAGCCCGTGCCTTGGGCCGCAGTGCATCGCGCAAGGCCAGTCTGCTGGCTGGGTCTTTCGCGCTGCCGCCCGGGGTGCTGGGCTGGTTAACGGTCTTGCCCGAGTTGCTGGGCGTTTGGCGCTTGCAAGCCCAAATGGTGTCCGACATCGCCGCCGTCTTTGGCAAACAAGCCACCTTGAACCGGGAGCAAATGCTCTACTGCCTGTTCAAACATGTCTCCGCGCAGTTGTTTCGGGATGTCGTGGCTCGGGTGGGTGAGCGCTACTTCATTCAAGCCGCCTCCACGCCCATGATTCGAAGCATCGCCCAAGCGCTGGGTGTCAAAGTGACCAAGAATCTGGCCACCAAAGGTGCAAGCCGGCTGGTACCGCTGATCGGAGCGGTGGGTGTGGGCGCTTATGCCTACTACGACACCACGCAAGTCGCCAAGACGGCGATTGAACTGTTCTCCCGCGAGTTGGTCCTCAAAGCTGAAGATTCTGAATGAAATCAGGCTCCAGCGCTTGATTCATATGCGCAAGTAGCTACTTTATTGATAGCAAATCAAGACGAAGGTGGCTTGATTTCTTTGGGCTCGACGTCAATCACATCCGAGTCGTCGCGGCGGGCGGACGGCCCTTGGCCCGCGCCAGACATGGGCCCCTGTCCGGGCGCACGGTAAAAGCGATTCCACATGGCCTGGCGGTTCATCTTGAAAGCCCATGGCGTGACCGGTTGCCCGGTCAAACGCGCCCACAAAGCCCTCAGCAGCCAGACCATCAGCAGCAACGAGGCGGCCGCCAGCAGGCTCAGGAAGAACACCAACCCGGCGATCAACAAGCCCACGCGCAAAATCAAACCAAAAACAGATCTCACTAACTCATTCAAAATCAAATTCCTTTGTTCACATGCAAATACGGGCATTTGCCACAAATGCAAGAGCTTAAGCGGGATGCGCCACGCCATCCACACGGCGCGTCACCGGGTACGGCGGCAAGCCTTTCAACATGCGCCGCCCAAACCCGAGTTTGAGCAAGCGCCGGTCGTAACAAATCACGGTGGCGTGATCATCTTCGGTGCGAATCGCCCGGCCGGTCCACTGCAACAGCTTGATGCCGGTGGCCGGCACCACCAGCTCAGAGAATGGATCACGCCCGACACTTTTGAGCCACTCAGACCGCGCCTCTTCCACCGGGTCCGACGGTGGGCTAAAGGGCAATTTGGCAATGAACACGGTTTCGCACAGCTTGCCCGGCAGGTCCAAACCCTCGCCAAACGACTGTAATCCGAAGATGACAGACGGGAAACCCGCCTCCACCCGGGCTTGGTGAGTGGCCAACAAACGCCCTCGCGCCATTTGGCCCTGCACCAGCACCACGTCCCTCAGGCCGGCACTCAAGGCGTCCACTGCTGCCTTCATTTGCACCCTTGAGGTGAACAAGGCTAACGCGCCCAGCTCAACTCGCGCCAAGTCGCCCATCAGTTCCCCCACCATCTCTCGGGTGTAAGCGTCTGCCTGCTTGGGGTCGGCCGTGGTTTCCACCACGATCAGCTGGCCTTGCGTGGTGTAGTCAAAGGGGCTTTCGACCTCCAGGGTGCTCACATACGGCTTGTTGACCAGCCCCGCTTCATGCAAAAAGTAGTCGAAACTGGCACAACTGGTGAGTGAGGCGGAGGTAACCACAGCGCCACGCACTTGGCTCCACAAGTATTGTCGCAACAGGTCCCCCGGCACGATGGGGCAGGCATGGGCGGTCAAAAACACCAGCCCCGAGCTGGTGTCTGACTTGAGCCACTTGGCCAGCGGTTGCGGTCCATGCTCCAGCAGCAGATTGGCGGTGGACACCACGCTGTTGAGTTTGGGCGCCATCTGGCCCAGCTTGGCATACATGGCCGAACAGTTGGCCGCCTCGGAGGGGTCTTCCTTGGCCCGCAGCTTCAGTTCAGCCCCCAGCGCCTCCAGCGCTTTGGCCAAACCGCTGCCATGGCCCTGAATCAGGGTCACAGGGTCTTTAAGGGCGTCTGGCAGCACACCATCCTTGAAACGATGCACGCCGTCATAGCCGGTACTGGACACCGTGAGCAGGTCCATGCCAATGCGCCCCACATCGTGCAGGGCAGATTTCAGCTGCTGGGCCAGGGTGTGAACGTCTTGCGCCAAGGCCATGTGAATCTTTTCACTCACCTCTTGCAGTATCTTGGGCAATTTATCGACCCACCGCAGGCCCGACAAGTCCATGGCGCTGGAGAACTGGTCCAAGGCCACAGCAGGCAAATGGTGGCCCTCGTCAAACACCACCAGGCAATTGTCCAGTTCCGGCAAGGCCTTCATGCCCAATGAGGCGAGCACCAAATCGTGGTTGGCCACGATCACATGTGCCTCTGCCAGTTTGGTGCGGGCGTTGTAATAACTGCAATCCCTGAATCGCGGGCAATGCCGTGCTGTGCAGGTGTGGCGTTCAGCCGCCACCGCGGACCAGTCCCGCGGATCAGGCTGCTCGGCCAGGTTGTCCCGGTCACCGTCCCAATGGTTGCTGGCAATGGCGGTGGCCAGCGAGTCATACAGTTTCATGCGGCGCTCTTCGGGGTCTTCCCCTTCTAGCTGCTTCGCATAGGCGGCTTTGGGCGGCGGCGTGTCTTCATCCGTGCCAAACAGGTCTTCAGAGGCCTCGTCGGCCCCCGCAATACCCAAGCCTACGAATCGCTCCAGCTTGAACTTGCACAGGTAGCGTCCCCGGCCCTTGGCGAGCGCAAATACAAAAGGCGTCTCCAGCACCGCTGCCAGCGCGGGCAAGTCTTTGGTCATCAGCTGCTCTTGCAGCGCCACCGTAGCGGTTGAAATCACCACCCGGGTCTTGCGCGCAAGTGCCATCGACACCGTGGTGGACAGATAAGCTGCCGACTTGCCCACCCCCGTGCCGGCTTGAATGACCGTGATGGCCTTCTCGGGATTGGCATGTTCGCCCAAAGTCACCCCCGACAAGGCGGTGGAAATGCGGGTGGCCATGTCGCGCTGGCCGGGGCGCGAGCGAAACCCGGAGGTTGAACCCACCACTTGATCAAAAGCGGCCAGGGAGAGGCGCGCCAGGTCTTCAGCACTCAAAGGAAATACCCACGATGTTGTTTGAAACGAACAATTGACATGCCCCTATTACACCGCTGATTCAAGAGCCCGCGGGCAGGCTGCGGATTCGCGCAAAATATCACCATGCACAACGATGACCGTTCGCGGGCCGAGGCCCAACTTGACGCCTTGCTCAAAGGCGCGCACGCGGCGCTGGATCAGGCGGATGTCAAAACCGGACGCGAGTTGTCCCATCAGGCGCTCAAAGCGGCCTTGGCGCTGGAAAGCAAGCGTTTTGAAGCGAAGGCGCTGCTGTGCCTGGCCCATTGCGACCGCATGTTGTCTCGCTACCGGCGGGCGCACCGGGCCAGTCAGCGTGCCGCACAGGCCTTTCAGTTGCTGGGTGACACCCCCGGTGAGGTCATGGCGCTCAGCACCCATGCTTACGTCGCCGTGAATCTGGGGCGCAATGAAGAGGCGGTGGAAGCCGCCCTTCTGAGCGTTCGCCTGAGCGAGTTTGTTGAAAACGCAGAGCACAGCGTGTTGTCCTACAACGCTTTAGGGGTCGCCTATTTTTGGAGCCGAAACTTCGACAAGGCCGAGCAGGCACTGCAGACGGCGCTACAAATAGCAGAGCAAGCGACGCCACCACTGGACACATTTCAGCCCCGAATCAATCAATGGTGGAATCAGATCATCCGGATCTTTCACGAACGCTTTGACGAGGGCCCCTTGCCCTCCTTGGCACTCATGCGGGTGCTGCGGGAGTCCGTCATGAAAAGGCATCAGCACGGCCTCTCGACCGAACCCGTCTCCAACGTCACAACCGAAGCGGTGCTGATGTTCGCCGCGAGCCTGGACCACTGTTGGCACGGCCAATTGGAGCTTGCCAAAGCGGCGGCGGCCAAGTTAAACAGTTGGGCGCAGGGCTACGGCACCTTGACATGGCTGGCCGCCCTGGACGCCTGGGTGCGTGCTGAGATCGCCTGGGCGGATCAAAACTGGCCGGTGGCCCACGAACAGGCGGCCAAGATGATCGACATCTCTGTCACCGTGGAACATGAGCAACTGGCCTGTCTGGGCCACATGCTGGCGTCGCAACTGTTTGAAGCCCAAGGCGCCTCAGCCCGCGCGCTCGATGAACTGCGCCGCCTGCGCCAGCGCGAGCAACTGATCCGCAGCGACTGCCTGGAGTCTCGCGAGCACGTCATCAACTGGCAGATGGACCTTCGCTTGCGTCAACGCAGCATCGCCCAACTGGAACGAACCTCACGCCAGCTTGAAAAGCTGTCCCTGGAGGACAGTTTGACCGGCATCCCCAACCGCCGAAGTTTTGAGCGCTATGCCGATGACCTGCTCAAACTGGGCAAGGAACGAGGGCAAATGCCCTGCCTGGCCTTGATTGACGTGGACCAGTTCAAACAAATCAACGACCGCTTTTCTCACCAAGTCGGCGATGAAGTGTTGAAACGCATCGCGCAAATTCTGAAGGCCCATGTGCGAGAGGAAGACATGGCCGCGCGACTGGGGGGTGATGAGTTCGTTATCGTCTTTAAAACCGCTGACCTCCACATCGCCCAGCAGGTCTGTCAACGCATTGGCGACACCGTGCGGCAATTCGACTGGTCAGCGCTCAGCCCGGGCCTTCAAAGCAGCATCAGTGTGGGTGTCGCCCGGGCCGAGCAGCAGGACACCGTGGAGACCTTGACGCACCGCAGCGACACCGCCATGTACCTGAAAAAGAAAACCCGCTCAAGCGCTTCGGCCACGCTGCACTGACCCTCGCCAGCGGGTGGACTTGACGAAGGGCCCTCCTCCCTCAGTAGCGTCGAGCGTTAGACTACTTTGCCCTTGGACAACCCGTCCAGCCGCCACACCCCTGAATCCTCGACTGTCATGACCCCTCACACCCTCGTTATCCAAGAGCCCGCTTTTCCAGCCGCTCAGCTCTTTCTCCTTTTTCATGGCGCTGGCAGCACCGCACAGGCCATGGCCCCCCTGGCAGCGCGACTGACAGAAGAGTTTCCCGGTGCGATGGTGGTGGCCGTTGCAGCACCGGAGCCATCGGTTGGCGCAACCGGTTTTCAATGGTTTAACGAACAAAGTGCGGTGGACCCAGACCTGGCAACGCATGTGACCGGTGCCCAACCCGTTTTTGAAGCTTGTATTCGTCATTGGCAACGCGCCTCGGGTGCCAAGCCCACAGCGACCGCCTTGATTGGCTTTGGCCAGGGCGCCATCATGGCGCTAGAGTCCAGTAAATCCGCCACACCGCCCTGCGCCAGGGTGATTGCCATCAGCGGGCGATATGCCCAGTTGCCTGAGTCGGTGGCCGAAGAGCTCACCTTTCATTTCTTGCATGGCAAGGAAGACGCCGTGATTCCTTACAGCCACACGGTGGAAGCCGCGCATCACTTGCGAGACTTGGGGGCAGACCTCACCGCTGAAGTCGTGCCGTTCATCGCGCACGAACTTCACCCCGACTTGATCGACATCGTCCTCACTCAGTTGACCACCCACGTGCCAAAGAGAATTTGGGCCGATGCCATGAAAGCCAGCCCCACAGCCTGACCCTGAGATGGCGCAGCCGGGCGAGGCTTAAAAGTCCAGCGCGGGGCGCATCTCGGCAGCAGACACGTAGCGCCAGCGCCCGACCAAGGCAGCCATGAGTGCCGCCGCCAGGCCGGCCACCGCGAGCAACTCCAGGGGCGCTTGCCAGCCGCCATCAAACGCACCAAACATGGCCGCCCGAATCGCTTTGACCACCCAAGTGATGGGCATCCAGGGACTGATCTGGGCAAACAAGCCGCCACTGAGTTCGACAGGCAGAACGCCTCCCGAAGACGACAACTGAACCGCCAAAAACACCAAGGCCAAGGCCTTGCCTGCATCACCCAAAGCCCGTGTCAACGCCACAATAATCATCAAGAACGTCGCCGCAGCCAGCGCCAGGGTCACCATCAAAGCGCCCCAATGCATGACCGGGATCTCCAAACCGTAGCGAATCAACAGGCACACGACCAGCACTTGCATGATCACCACCCCCAAGGGCAGCAACACCTTGCCCGACAACTTGGCCGTGCGACCAAAAGGCAGTGTCTCAAGAGGCAAGCCGCGCAACTGAATCAGAAAAGCGGCCAAACTGGCCCCCAACCAAAGAGAGCCCGACAGGATATTGGGCGCAAAGCCGCTGCCATTGTTTTCAACTGCGGCAACCACCTCCACCTGAGGTTGAACCGAGGTGGCCAAACCCTGGGCGCTGCCATCCATCTTCTTAAGCGATGGCGGTAACGAACTGGCCAGCAGGTCAAGCCCCCCTTCCAGCCGCTGCGCACCTGCGCTGAGCTTCTGCGCACCCTGCTCCACAGAAGCGGCGCCTGCGGCGAGCGCACTGGTCCCGTGACTCAATTCATCGATTTGGTTGTCAGGCGGCACTTTGGTGGCAGCGGTGTGAATCCCCTTGCCCAACGCTCTCACTCCCTCAATCAAGGTGTTCACGCCCGTATTCAGTTGACTGGACCCTTCAGCCAGTTGCCCTTGCGCCAGAGCGGCACTGGCCAAACCTGTGTCCAGGCGGTTCATTCCGTCCGCCAATTGACTGACGCGATCTTTCACCTCACTGGAGACCAAGAAACTGCCGTTGGCCTCTTCTTTAAATTGGGCGACACCTTCTGCCAAACGCATGGAGCCAGCTTTGAGCTCGACCAGTCCTTTGCCCAAATCACCCTGTCCATCGGCCAGCGCCTGCGCGCCGTCTTGCAGCTGTTTCAGGTCGGCACGACGAGGCCGCTTCGCATCCATGGTTCGCAGGCCCGCACCCAACTCTTTGACGCCCACCACCATTGGCTCAAGCGATTGATCAAGGTGCTTGCTCCCCTGCGCGACCGCCGTCGCCCCATGAAGGGCCTGCTGCGCCCCGCCCGTCAACTCGTGGGCACCCTCTCGAAGCTGCTCGACACCCGCATGCAGACGCTCAATGCTGCGCTGGGAGCCCGCCGCATCCGACAACACCAGGGTCCAGCGACGCTCATTGAGGCTTTCATTGACCTCATGGCCCAGGTCCTGCGCAAACCGCCGGGCCAAACCTGCGCTCTGGTAACTATTGCCTTCAGAGGTATAAACCACCAACTTTCCGGCGCCCGCTGCCGCGCCAGGGATCGCATTGGCACTGAAATCCTTGGGGATCACCAGCGCAAAGGCCATGGCGCCTTCGCGCACGCTACGCCGAGCCTGAGCCTCGTCCGCAAAACTTTGAAAACCAAACGCGTGCCTGGCCTTCAACTTCGCAACCACTTCCTGCCCGACATTGAAGTCCTGCTGCCAGTACTCCATACCGGTGTCCAAATTGACCACGGCCACGGGCAAGGCACCCGTCTTCGCTGCCGGGTCCCAAACACTTGACAGATAAATCACCGCGTAAAGGGCGGGGATCAAGGCCACCGCCAACGCCGCCCCCAGCAACTTGGGATACCGCAAAAAAAGCTGTGCCTCGGTCCGAAAAACAAACCAGGTTTGGGAGAAATACGGCATGGGGCTGACCTCTTCCTGCTGTTAATCGTTCACTGGACCGCGCAAACTCTTGATTGCTGAGCGTTGACTTTTTGCAACGCGGGTTCGTTGTTTGGAGCCATAGCTTGGTTTGGTCGCACGCCGCGTTTTGGGTGGCCTGGCCACCGAGTTGACCAAGTCTGACAGGCGTTGCAGGGCGTCCAGCCGGTTGGCCTCTTGCGTTCGGTGGGTTTGGGCTTTCAGCACCAAAACGCCCGTCTTGGTGATGCGGGTGTCGTTCAGCGCCAACAGGCGCTCTTTGACATCATCCGGGAGCGATGACGCACCGATGTCAAAGCGCAAATGAATGGCGCTGGACACCTTGTTGACATTCTGCCCACCCGCCCCCTGAGCCCGGATGGCCGAAATCTCGACCTCGTCTTCCTGAATGGTCAGTAAAACCGGAGTGGCAGGTTCAGCCATGACAAAGGCTCAGGCGCCGCACCTTAGGGATGACATTGTTGAGTGTGCCGTCAAAGGTTGGCACTCTCAACGCCATGCTCACACCCCAGCTTGCATCACAGCCAAGCCAGCAATGGCCATGGCGTAGCCGCTGACACCAAAGCCACACATCACGGCTTTGGCAACCGGCGAGATGTACGAGTGGTGACGAAATGCCTCGCGGGAAAATACGTTGGAAATGTGCAATTCAATCAGTGTGATGCCCGTGCCTTTGATGGCGTCGTGCAAGGCGATTGATGTGTGGGTATAGGCCCCAGCATTCAGCACCACACCAGCCAGAGCGCCGCTGGCCTGCAACTGTCCGGCTTCATGAATCCAGTCCACCAACTGACCTTCGTGGTTGCTTTGGCGAAACTCCAGTTTGAAGCCATGGCTGGCACAGGCCTGAGTGCACAACAGTTCCACGTCAGCCAGCGTCTGCGAGCCATACACGGCGGGTTCACGCGTGCCCAGCAGATTCAGATTGGGGCCATTCAAGACAAAGATGGTTTTCATACAAGCTTCCAAAGTAGAGGCAAGGCGTCAAGCCGATGCGTTGATGGGTTTCAGGTCCACCCGCACATCGCCGCATTGCGCGCGGTGGCGCAGCGCATGGTCAATGACCACCAGCGCCAGCATCGCCTCTGCAATGGGCGTAGCCCGAATGCCCACACATGGGTCATGACGCCCTTTGGTGACCACCTCCGTGGAGTTGCCTTGCACGTCAATGGATTCACGGGGCGTGATGATGGAACTGGTTGGCTTGATCGCCATCGACACCTCCAAGTCTTGCCCGGTGCTGATGCCACCCAACACGCCACCGGAGTTGTTCGATTTAAAACCTTGCGGTGACAACGAATCTCCATGGGAGGTGCCGCGCTGGACGACGCTGGCAAAGCCTGCGCCAATCTCCACACCTTTGACCGCGTTGATACCCATCATGGCGTAGGCAATGTCGGCGTCCATCTTGTCAAACAGGGGTTCGCCCAGCCCCACCGGCACATTGGAGGCCGACACGCGCAATTTGGCCCCACATGAGTCACCCGCCTTGCGCAGCGCTTCCATGTAGGTTTCCAGCGCCGACACATCGGCCACCGGCGCGAAAAATGGGTTGTTGGGAACCAAGTCCCATGACTCAAAGCCAATAGGCATGTCGCCAATCTGGGTCATGCAACCCCGAAAGACGGTGCCGTATTGCTCAAACAGCCATTTTTTTGCAACTGCCCCCGCCGCCACCATGGGCGCCGTCATTCGGGCCGACGAACGGCCCCCGCCACGCGGATCGCGAATGCCGTATTTCTGAAAATAGGTGTAGTCAGCGTGTCCTGGGCGAAACGACGCCAGAATGTTGCCGTAGTCTTTGCTGCGTTGGTCGGTGTTTTTGATCAACAAGCAAATCGGCGTGCCTGTGGTCTTGCCCTCGTACACGCCAGACAGAATCTCGACCGCATCGGGTTCATTGCGCTGGGTCACAAACTTGGAGGTTCCGGGCCGGCGTCGGTCCAGGTCAGGCTGAATATCAGCCTCGCTCAGCGACATGCCTGGCGGGCAGCCGTCAATCACGCAGCCAATGGCCGGGCCGTGGGATTCACCAAAATTGGTGACTGCGAAGAGATGTCCAAAAGTGTTTCCGCTCATAGCCCCGGATTATCCCCGACAGAGATGCCCCCAAACGTGGCAAGCTGACCTGCAACTGGAACAGTTCCTGCTTTGTTACGTGCGGTACGCTTCATTTTTGAACTGAAAAGGAACACTTCATGCCAGACAACACGCCAACCCAGTTCTCTCACGTGAAACCTGAAGACACCTCATTTGCGCCCGGTGGGCTGCGTGATTTCTTTTTATACCGCGATCTTGGCATCGCCGAGGCCACCAACGGCAAGGTGATTGCCCATCTGGTCAAAGCCAATATGGCACCAGAAGTGGGCACAGGGTGGCACCGTCACGAGGCAGATTTCCAAATCGTGATCATGACCAAAGGCTGGGCCAAATTCATGTACGAAGACAAGGAGACTTTGGTACAAGCCGGCGATGTGGTGCACCAGCGCCCGGGCATTCGCCACTACCTGTTTGACTACTCACCCGACATGGAATACCTGGAAATCGTCTCTCCAGCTGACTTCAAGTCAGTGGATGTCGAACCGGTGTGTGCCGTTCCAGCCCCAACGCCCTGGGTCTGACGGGCTGAATGCCAGCGCACGCGTCCTTGCCACGCTGGGGCGGCAAGCAGCGGCGCAGGCCAACGGGGCCGTGTGCGGAACAGGACCCTAGCTAAGGCCCGTTAGACGCTGCGGCGCTTATTCCAGCTTGACCGGGCCGTCGCCTTCGGGCCAGTCGCGAATATAGGCTTTGAGCATCTGGTTTTCAAAGTTTTGACTTTCAACCACAGTGCGGGCCACGTCGTAGAAGCTGATGACGCCCATGAGCATGCTGTTGTTGATGACCGGCATGTAACGGGCGTGACGGTCCAACATCATGCGGCGCACTTCGTCCATTTCAGTTTCCATGGTGCAAATCAGGGGGCCGGAGTCCATGGCGCGGTAGACGGAGGTAGTGCCGAAGGAGCCGCCGTTCTTCACAATGGCCTGAATGACCTCCCGAAAGGTGAGCATGCCCACGACCAGTCCGTTGGAGATCACCACCAGCGAGCCGATGTCTTTCTCGGCCATCA
Organism: uncultured beta proteobacterium; assembly: GCA_963781205.1. Taxonomy (GTDB): domain Bacteria; phylum Pseudomonadota; class Gammaproteobacteria; order Burkholderiales; family Burkholderiaceae_C; genus Rhodoferax. Next base: position 27,033 of record CAWAFG010000017.1, read on the forward strand.
ACTGAGCGGCGTCGGCCAGCGTGTCTTCCGGCTTGGCCGTGAAAAGCGTGCCACCCTTGACACGCAGAATATCGCTGACTTTCATCATTCACCTCATGTATCGTTTATGACCGGCCACTCACCTGTCTTTGGCCAAATATAGCCCACAATAAGTCGATATTCGCGCCCCTCCCCTGAGGAACGGGCCTAAACACGAATTCAAAAACCAAAATAGGAGCGTCATGTCAGGTTACTCAGACCCCGGATTCGACACACTGGCACTGCATGCCGGTGCCGCGCCCGACCCCGCCACCGGCGCCCGCGCGGTGCCGATTCACCTCACCACCTCATTTGTGTTCGAGTCCAGCGACCACGCCGCCGCCCTGTTCAACCTGGAGCGGGCCGGCCATGTGTACTCCCGCATCAGCAACCCCACCAATGCGGTGCTGGAGCAGCGCATCTCGGCGCTGGAAGGCGGCATTGGCGCCATCAGTACGGCCAGCGGCCAAGCAGCGTTGCACCTGAGCATTGCCACGTTGATGGGCGCGGGCAGCCATATCGTGGCCTCAACCGCGCTGTATGGCGGCTCGCAAAACCTGTTGCACTACACACTGCGCCGCTTTGGTATTGAAACCACCTTTGTGAAGCCCGGTGACATCGATGGCTGGCGCGCCGCCGTGCGCCCCAATACCAAGCTGTTTTTTGGCGAAACCGTGGGCAACCCCGGTTTGGACGTGTTGGACATTGCAACCGTGTCAGCCATTGCGCATGAGGCGGGCGTGCCGCTGCTGGTGGACTCCACCCTCACCTCCCCTTGGCTGATCAAGCCGTTTGAACATGGCGCCGATTTGGTTTACCACTCGGCCACCAAATTTTTGAGCGGCCATGGCACGGTCATTGGCGGCCTGGTGGTGGATGGCGGCAGTTTTGACTGGGACAAGTCTGGCAAGTTTCCCGAGTTGACCGAACCCTATGACGGCTTTCACAACATGGTGTTCAGCGAGGAATCCACCGTGGGCGCCTTTTTGCTTCGTGCTCGCCGTGAAGGGTTGCGTGACTTTGGCGCTTGCTTGAGCCCGCACTCGGCCTGGTTGATCTTGCAAGGCATTGAGACGCTGTCGCTGCGCATGGCGCGCCACATGAGCAACACGCAGAAGGTGGTGGAATTTCTGGCCAGCCAGCCCTTTGTGTCCCGCGTCGGCCACCCGCTGCTGGAGAGTCACCCCAGCCATGCCTTGGCGCAGAAGCTGTTGCCACGCGGCGCGGGCTCGGTTTTCAGCTTTGACCTGAAAGGCAGTCGGGCGCAGGGCAAGGCCTTTGTTGAGGCACTCAAAGTCTTTAGCCACCTGGCCAACGTGGGCGACTGCCGCAGCCTGGTGATTCACCCGGCCAGCACCACGCACTTTCGCATGAGCGACGACGCGCTGGCTGCCGGTGGCATCACCCAAGGCACGATTCGCTTGAGCATTGGCCTGGAAGACGCAGACGATTTGATCGACGACTTGAAGCGCGCCCTTAAAGCCGCTGAAAAAACTGCAGGGAGCGGCGCATGAAGATCACCGTCAACGGACACGACACTTATTGCTACACCGGCGGCAAGGCTTTTGACGCGGCCAAACCCACGGCCATCTTCATTCATGGCGTATTGAATGATCACAGCGTATGGGTGCTGCAAACCCGCTACCTCGCCAACCACGGCTGGAACGTTCTCGCGCTTGACCTGCCCGGCCACTGCCGAAGCGCGGGCGACCCACCTGCCACGGTTGAAGCCGCGGCCGACTTTGTGCTCGCGCTGATGGACGCCGCCGGGCTCAAACAAGCCGCTTTGGTGGGCCACAGCTTTGGTTCATTGATTGCGCTGGAGGCGGCTTCCCGCGCGCCAGATCGGGTGACCCACCTGGTGCTGGTGGGCGTGGCTTTCCCGATGAAGGTGGCGCCGGCCTTGCTCGCCAGCTCATTGAACGAGCCCATGAAGGCCTTGACGATGGTGAATGTATTTTCGCGCGCCACGCTGGCGCCACCGCCGTCAGCCTTGGGGCCGGGCACCTGGGTGTATGGGGCATCCATGGCGCTGGGGCGCCGCGTGCTGGCCAGCAACACCCGCGTGAACCTGTTTCACACCGGGTTCTCTGCCTGCGACAACTACACCCATGGCGAGGAAGCCATGACCCGGGTGAGCTGCCCGGTGCTATTTTTACTGGGCAGCATGGACCAAATGGCGCACCCCAAGGGCGCTCAGGGCTTGATCAAACTGGCCAAAAACGCCCAAGTGGTGCAACTGCCCGGGGGCCATCACCAGATGAATGAGACGCCAGAGCCCATGCTGGCGGCCTTGGTGAAGTTTTTGAACCCTTGAACCTCACTCGGGCAGAGTGACCTGCCCGAGTGATGAGGAAAAATGCTATTTAATTTATAGCGCGTCCCGCAGCAATAACGTGCGCCAGAGGCTGTTTTTCCATAAATTTTGTGTGATTTCATCCTGGTGCAGCAACAAGATGTTCAGCAGCGGCGCCAACAAGGTGGTGTCTGGGTTGGCCAGCAAGACATAGCGAGAGGTGTGGTCCGCATCCTCTTCGTCCAGACGGCCCGTCCAATCCAACTCGCACAAGGTTTCCAGCACTGGCTCCAGCTGCAGGGTGTCCACCCGCAGTTGGGTGGCCAGGTCTTGCAAGAGCAAGCCCTTGGCCTCAGTGCCCCGTACCCGCTCCAGCTGCTGCAAGGCCTCCAGCGCCAGCTGAAACTGAAACCCGTGCGAGCGCGCCCGGGGCGACACTCCGGACAGCAAGCTGGGCAGGTAAGCGGCAATCACAGCACCCAGCAACACGATGACCCAAGCCACATAGATCCAGATCAGCAAAATGGGCACCGTGGCAAAGGCGCCGTAGACCACTGAGTAGGTGGGCACATTGCTCAGGTACAAGGACAGCGCCTTTTTGGCCAGCAGCAACCCGGCAGACACAAACACGCCGCCTGACAGGGCGTGCCCCCACTTCACCTGCGTATTGGGCACATAGTGGTAAAGCGCGGCCATGCCGCCAGCGACCAAGGCAAATTGCAAGCCGTCAAGCAACACTTGGTACGCCCCCGGCATGAACCCGACCACCCCTTTGGAGGCCGACAGCGCAATGGACGTCAGGCTCAAGCTAAAGCCCAGCAGCAAGGGCCCCAACGTCATGGCCGCCCAGTACACCAGCACCCTTTGCCCTAAATGCCGGGGTTTGCGAACCCGCCAAATGTTGTTGAGCGTGCGGTCAATGGTCAAAATCAAAGCCAGCGCCGACGTGAACAAGATCACGGCGCCGGCGGCCCCCAGTTTGCTGGCCTGCCCGGCAAATTGGGTCAGGTAGCCCAAGACTTGGCGCGCGATGTTGTCCGGAATCAGACTGGTCAGCAGCCATTGGTGAAGCACCTGCTGGAATTTGCCAAACATCGGAAACGCGGTGAACACCGCCAACGCGACGGTAAAAAACGGCACCAGAGCAATGGTGGTCGTAAAGGTCAAGCTACTGGCGGTCAGGCCCAGCCGGTCGTCGCGAAAGCGGGCGCGCAGGGTTTGCGCGGTGCTTTGCCACGGAAAATGGGTCAAATCAGTCAACAAGACTTCCAGGCGCTGGGCCCAAGTCCGTGTTGGCGGGGTGGGGAAATTCATGGCCGCTATGATGCCACCCCAATGACCACGTCTCTTACCTCAGAACAAAACATTCCGTCACCCCAAGTGGCCCTCACGCGCATTCTGGCCGTGGGCAGCTTGCTGGGTCTCATCGTGCTTGGCCTCGCCTGGGAATTGGTGATTGCGCCCATCCGGCCCGGCGGGTTTTTGCTGGCTTTCAAGGTGGTTCCGCTGTGCTTTCCGCTGGTGGGTCTGCTGAAAAACCGCATGTACACCTACCGCTGGGTCAGCCTGTTGGTGTGGATTTACTTCACCGAAGGGGCGGTTCGCGCCTACAGCGACCGCGCACCCGGCAATTACCTGGCCATGATTGAGGTGGCGCTGTGCCTGATTCTTTTTGTGGCCTGCGCCCTGCACGTGCGCCTTCGCCTGAAACACGCCAAATCTGCCCAGGCCTGACCATGCAAGCTCTCCTCACCGAACTCGCTCGCATTGTGGGCGCCGCCCATGTTCTGACAGAAGGTGACCTGAGCGCCTGGGAGCAAGACTGGCGCAAACGCAGTCGCGGCAAAGCACTGGCCGTGGTGCGACCCGGCTCAACGGACGAGGTCGCCCAAGTCGTCCAAGCCTGCGCTGCGCACCTGGCTCAGCACCCCGACTGTGGCTTGAGTCTGGTGCCACAAGGCGGGAACACCGGTTTGGTGGTCGGCTCTACCCCGGACACCACGGGCCAGCAGATCGTGCTCAGCCTGCAACGCATGAACGCGGTTCGTCACCTGGATGCTGACAACCTGACCGTCACCGTGGAAGCTGGCTGCATTTTGCAAAACCTGCAGCAGCAAGCCCTTGCCGCGCAGCTCTTGTTTCCTTTGAGCCTGGCTTCTGAAGGCACCTGCACCCTGGGCGGCAACCTGGGCACCAACGCCGGCGGCACGCAGGTGCTGCGATACGGCAACACCCGCGAGCTTTGCCTGGGCCTTGAAGTGGTGACAGCACAGGGCGAGATTTGGCACGGGCTGTCAGGACTGCGCAAAGACAACACCGGGTACGACCTGCGTGACTTGTTCATTGGTTCGGAAGGCACGCTGGGCATCATCACCGCCGCCACGCTCAAGGTTTACCCCTTGCCCCGCGCCCGCCTCACCGCGTGGGCGGCTGTGCCCTCGTTGGCGCACGCAGTGCAGTTGCTGGGCCTGGCGCACCGGCACTTAAGCGCCGGCCTCACTGGTTTTGAGGTGATGGGGCAGTTTGCCCTGAGCTTGGTGGCCAAACACTTCCCCCAGATGCGCGTGCCTTTTCAGCAGGAGTCGGCGTTTTGCGTGCTGCTGGAAAACTCTGACCACGAGTCCGAAGCACATGCCCGCGCCTTGTTCGAGCAATTGCTCGAAACCGCGCTGGAGTCGGGCTGCGTGACCGACGCGGTGGTGGCGGAGAACCTGACTCAGGCCAAGCAACTTTGGCACATCCGCGAGACCATTCCGCTGGCCCAATCCGAAGAGGGTCTGAACATCAAGCACGACATTTCACTACCGGTGTCGGCCATTCCTGAGTTCGTGAAGGTGACCGACGCCTTGCTCGATGCCGCCATTCCAGGTGTTCGGCTGGTCAATTTCGGACATTTGGGCGACGGGAACCTGCATTACAACGTGCAAGCCCCCGTGGGCGTGGACGCGGCAACCTTCCTGCGAACCCATGAAGAACAGGTCAACACGCTGGTGTTCGACTCCGTGACTCGTTTCAAAGGCTCGATCTCTGCCGAGCACGGCGTGGGCAGTCTCAAGGTGGACCACCTGACGCATTACAAATCACCGGTGGCGCTGCAACTCATGCGAGCCATCAAGGCCGCAATGGACCCGCACAACCTGCTCAACCCCGGGCGAGTGCTTCGCGCCTAGACTCCTGAGAAACGGTGCCCCCTGCGGCACATGCCCTGCCGCGGGTCGTCATCTACCTTGCCTTGGTGAGATTGGGTTTGCCCGACGGCGTGCCGACCGGCAACTGATGATTTCCTGAGTGGGCAGCGCCGTGATTCCGGCCGCCTTTGGGATGCTCGGCACTCAAGCCGAACTGGTGTGGGTGGTGCCAGTGGTGGTGGCTCTGCTATGGGTTCTGTTGGCGGCCAACCGGCTCTGTGCATCATTGCTGGTCAAACCGCCTACTAGAATGGTCGGCTATTTTCCGCGCCACCTCAAGATGTCAAACACCTCCGCAGCCCACCCCATCCGCAGCCAGTACGAAGATTTCATGCGCCATGTGGACACGCATGGCGTCCTCAAAGCCGACCGCACCGGCACCGGCACCAAGAGCGTGTTTGGCCACCAGATGCGGTTTGACCTGAATGAAGGTTTCCCGCTGGTGACCACTAAAAAGGTGCACCTGCGCTCCATCATTCAGGAGTTGCTGTGGTTTCTCACCGGCTCCAGCAACAACAACTGGCTCAAAGAGCGCGGCGTGAGCATTTGGGACGAATGGGCTCGCCCGGACGGTGACTTGGGCCCGGTTTATGGCGTGCAATGGCGCAGCTGGCCCACGCCAGACGGCGGCCACATCGACCAAATCGCCGAAGTCATCAAAACCCTTAAAAGCAACCCCGACTCCCGCCGCATCATCGTCAGCGCCTGGAACGTGGCCGAGTTGGACAAGATGGCGCTGATGCCGTGCCACGCCTTCTTCCAGTTCTACGTGGCAGACGGCAAGCTAAGCTGCCAGCTGTATCAGCGCAGCGCCGACATCTTCTTGGGCGTGCCCTTCAACATTGCCAGTTACGCCCTGCTCACCCACATGGTGGCGCAGCAATGTGACCTGGCGGTGGGCGATTTCATCTGGACGGGCGGCGACTGCCATATCTACAGCAACCACCAGGAACAGGTGGCGCTGCAACTGAGCCGCACGCCCATGGCCTACCCCACGCTGAACATCAAACGTCGCCCTGATTCCATCTTCGAGTACGAGTACGACGATTTTGAAGTGCTGGGCTATGAATGCCACCCCGCCATCAAGGCCCCGGTGGCCGTGTGATCACCCGCCCCCAGCTCGTTTCGCTGCTGGTCCTCACGCTGATGTGGGGGGTGAACTGGCCCATGATGAAGCTCTCATTGAGCGAGTTGACCCCCATGTATTTCCGCGCCGTCACCATGTCGGGCGGCGCGTTGTGGCTGTTCATCTACTACCGGCTGCGAGGTTTGCGCATGTGGCCGCAGGGCACCGAGTGGAAATCCATCGTGACGCTGGGCTTGCCCAATATGCTGGGCTGGCACACGGTGTCCATTTTGGGCGTCAAGGAACTCGCCTCAGGGCGGGCCGCCATTCTGGGCTTCACCATGCCGATCTGGACGGTGCTGATCAGCGTTTTGTTCTTGGGCGAGCGGCTCACCCGCCGGGTGGCTTTTGCCGCCGTGGCGGTGGGCTTGGCGATTGCGCTTTTGATTTCCCAGGAGTTCACCGCGCTGGCGGGTCGCCCCCTGGGCATTGCGTGGATGGAAATTGCAGCGGTGCTGTGGGCGATTGGCACCTTGATGATGCGCCGCGCCCGGCTCACTTTGCCCGTCGAAACACTGATCGTCTGGATGATGATTTTGACCAGCGCCCTGCTCTGGGTCGTGGCCTGGGTCAGCGAGCCTTTCCCGCAATGGCAGTTTTCACGCCCCATGTGGCTGAGTCTGGCCTATGGCGTGATCTTTAACTACGGTTTTGCCCAAATCATCTGGGCCGGACTGGCGCGCAACCTGCCGCCGGCCACCAGCGCCATGAGCATCATGGCCGTGCCCATGGTCGGCACCCTGTCGGCCACACTGATTGTGGGCGAATGGCCACTGTGGCAGGATTATGTGGCCATGATTTTTGTGATGAGCGCCATCGCCGCCGTCCTTTTACCCAGCCGAACCCGGGCCCAAACCTCATGAAACTGAACTTGATTTTCGCCCGCGCTGCCAACGGTGTGATTGGCCTCAACAACGCCATGCCGTGGCATTTGCCAGAAGACTTGGCGCACTTCAAACGCAACACCTTGGGCTGCCCGGTGATCATGGGCCGCAAAACCTGGGATTCGTTGCCGCCCCGGTTTCGCCCCCTGCCAGGTCGCCTGAACATTGTGCTCAGCCGCCAAAATGACTGGCAGGCAGACGGCGCGTTGCGCGCCAGCACTTTGACTGAGGCGTGTTCGCAATGCCCTGCCGACAGCGACGTCTGGGTCATTGGCGGCGCTGAGGTGTATGCGCAGGCCTTGCCCCTGGCCGCGAAAGTGGTTGTTACCGAAATTGACGCCACTTTTGAGGGCGACGCCTTCGCCCCCGAGCTGGGTGCTGAGTGGGTGGAAACCAGCCGTGACCGCCATGTGTCGGCTGCGGGCATGGGCTTCAGCTTTGTCACTTACGAGCGCCACGCGCCCATCTAAACTATTATTTTTATAGCGCCTTGCGCAGACTGCGCGGGCGCTAGAGGACGTTTTCATATGAAATTTGCCACCTGGAATGTCAACTCTTTGACCGTTCGCCTGCCCCAAGTTCTGGACTGGCTGGCCGCCAACCCGGTCGATGTGCTGGTGCTGCAAGAACTCAAAATGACGGACGACAAATTTCCGGCAGACGCATTCATGCAAGCCGGTTACCACGCCCAGTGGTTTGGCCAAAAAACCTACAACGGCGTCGCCCTGTTGTCGCGCACCCCTGCCGAAAACGTGGTCAAAAACATTCCTGGCTTTGACGACGACATGGCGCGGGTCATCACCGGGGACGTGAATGGCGTACGGGTCATTGGCGGCTACTTCCCCAATGGCCAAGAGCCCGGCAGCGACAAGTTTGAATACAAGATGAACTGGCTCAAGGGCCTGCGCGACTGGGTCCGCACTGAACTGGTGACTCACCCCCATTTGGTGCTGATGGGCGACTACAACATCACCTTTGATGACGCTGACGTCTGGGACCCGGTGGGCCTGCAAGACACCATTCATTGCACCGAAGAAGAGCGCTACCACCTGCGCGCCCTGATCGCGCTGGGCTTGCATGACGCCTACCGGCTGTTTCCGCAGGAAGACAAAAGCTTTTCCTGGTGGGATTACCGCGACTTCGGCTTTCGCCGCAACCGCGGCATGCGCATCGACCACATCCTGATCAGCGACGCGCTCAAGCCGCTGGCCACCAGTTGCATCATTGACAAAACACCGCGCAAAAACGAACGCCCCAGCGACCACGCGCCGGTGGTTGTTGACCTTCAGATTCCCTAAAGGCAGTTCGCGCCCGGACTTGGCGCAACCCCGAGTAAGAACCAAGGACTGCGCATCAGACCTTTGCTGGGCGCGCAGTGATGTCAAACGACGATGCACCAAAGTCACGGACGGTTGGCTGACGAACGCTGAGTCGGCATGGTGCACGCGACCGCTCAGTCGGGAAATCACCAGTCAATCATTGCCTTTAAGTGAGGGCAATTTGCCGTATATTGGGAGTTGGGGTCTGCATTCCCAGAATCACACGTCGTTTGTGCGCCAATCCGTTAACAGGAATTCATCCAATGGAAATCACAGAGTCAAACCAAAAACCAATGTCTGCGGCCGTTTTTGGCGACAGAATCATGCTTCTGTCCATCGCACTGAGCGCGATCGCCAGCCTCATTCTCGGGTTTCAATTTATCGATTCAAGCTTGGCAATTGGGGCCACTTTGGTCTTGAGCGCCGTGGCCGGGTTGGCATACGCGGGCGCCAAAGGCTCCGCAACCAGTCGGTACGTGCTGACCTTCGTGCTGGTCAGTCTGGTGGCACTGCACATCCAACTGGCGCGCGGGATGCTGGAGTTCCATTTCGGCGTCTTCGTTTCGCTGGCATTGCTGATGGTTTATCGGGATTGGCGGGTGATCGTTTTTGGCGCCGCACTATTTGCCGTACATCACGTCGGCTTTGACCGATTGCAGGCCGCCGGATTCGGCTTGTATTGCCTCACCGAACCAGACTTTGCCCGTGTTCTGCTTCATGCGGTGTACGTGGTGGTTCAGACGGCGGTCGAAACCGTCTTGGTCATTGGCATGGCACGCCTGGCGCGAGAAGGCGATGAACTGAGCGTTCTGGTGCAGGCGGTCAATCAGCCTGACGGAATCGCGCTCAACGTATCAAAAATGAACGTCGAGACTTCCGCCGGTATGACGCTCAAGACCACGTTGGCCCGCATGGAAGAAGCGGTGTCAGCCGTTCGGACAAGCTCTTCAAGCATCGAAATTGCTTGCTCAGAAATTGCAAGCGGCAATCAGGATTTAAGCGTTCGAACAGAGCAGACCGCCAGCAACCTCCAGCGCACAGCCAGCAGCATGGAAGAGTTGACCGGGACGGTTCGCCAATCGGCCGACAACGCGCGCAAGGCGAACCAATTGGCCATGAACGCCAGCACGGTTGCCATTCATGGCGGTGAGGTCGTGGGCCAGGTGGTTGAAACCATGAAGGGGATCAACGAATCCTCTCGCAAAATATCCGACATCATCGGCGTGATTGACGGCATTGCATTCCAAACCAACATTCTGGCGCTCAACGCAGCGGTAGAAGCCGCCAGAGCTGGGGAGCAAGGTCGCGGATTTGCGGTGGTAGCTTCTGAGGTTCGAAGCTTGGCCGGTCGCTCCGCCGAAGCAGCCAAGGAAATCAAGTTCTTAATCAATGCCAGTGTCGAGCGGGTCGAACATGGCACCGCCTTGGTGGACCGTGCCGGCGCCACCATGACCGACGTCGTGAACAGCATTCGCCACGTCACCGACATCATGGGAGAGATCAGCGCCGCCAGCAGCGAGCAAGCCAGTGGCGTGTCTGAGGTCGGCGAAGCAGTGACCCAAATGGACCATGCCACTCAACAGAATGCGGCTTTGGTTGAGGAAATGGCAGCGGCTGCAAGCAGCCTCAAAGCGCAGGCCCAAGACTTGGTACAAATCGTCGCGGTCTTCAAAGCCGACGCAGGCCACGCCATGGGCCGAACTCAAGCCCCACCGTCGCCTCGACTGAACAAGCCCGTTGCACGCCAAGCGCCTGCCCCAAAACTCCCCACGAAGGCGCGCACGCAGCCTCCTGCACGGATTGAAAATGTGCAAAAACCAGCGACTGCGGTCAAGGCCAAGCCGGCGGCGAACAACGACGATGATTGGGAATCTTTCTAGCCTGCCCGGCACCAAAATCACCTCTGGCGAGGTGATTTTTGACAGCATTTCTTGACCAGCCACCCCGCAATTTACGCGGGGTTTCTATCACTGACTAACGGTGATGGGAACTCGGAAGGCTCACCTCACCCAGAGGTGCGCGCAAGAATTTTCATCAACATTTCTATCAACTGACGGTCTGCGCCAGTTGGCGCAGCCAGGTTCCGGTCTCATGACTCAACACACTGGCGTCGCGCACCAACTGATCAAAGTGTCGGGTCAGTGTTTCTACATGCTCTCGGGTGTTGAACACAAAGTAGGCGCTCCCCACATAAATCACGGCGCGGCGTTGCCCAAATACGGTCACGGGCGCGCTGTAGTGGCGGCGTAAATCAAACAAATGAAGGCGGGTGCTGGGGTACAACTCCTCACACAGATCGGCCATGCGAAGCAACTGCGCCTGGACCTGCTCTGGGCTCAGCGCCGCCCACAGGCCTGAGCGGTTCGCAAAGTCCATCAAGCTTTGCTGGGACAAGGCCAACTCATGGTCCATGCCGGTGATTCGGTTCAGGCGCAATCGAATCTCGTTGCTTGCCATCGCCTGCTCTGGCGACTTGCCGGCGTAAGAGGCGTATTCAAGCTCAATCACCGCGTCCATTTTCATGAACTCCGGCAAGGTGGTCGGCACGTTCCTGATTTTTGTTCCCACCGACTCTTGCAGCCAGCGGTCAATGTTCTCGTCCGCGAGGGCCGGGCGAGCGGGGGCCACTTCCAGCGACTCACGCAATATTTCTCCGGGCGCCAAGGTATGGGTGCTTAACCCCAATAGCCAATCGGCACTGACGTTCAGTGCTGCAGCCAACTCGGCCACCACATGCCCGGATGGCAGGCGAACTTGGTGCTCGGACAACAACTGTGACACGGTGGACCGATCAACCCCCGTGCGCTGCGCCAGCGTGGTTCGGTTAAGCGCCTGCGCCAGCATGGCCTCAGACAGGCGCTCACGAAAGAGAGTTGCACGCTGGGATTTGGCCAAGTTTTCCATCATTTCAACATTCTACAAATGGGGTGTGACAACTATCACCAATATTTATAAAAAATGACAAAACAATCGTTGATTCACGTCATGCAGACAAACACAATGGGCAATCCACTTAACCGGCGCACCGCTCGCCATCCCTACCCAGAAGAAACGAAAGCATGGAAGAAAAGAAAAGAACCCTGACCAAAGCGCTCACCTGGCAAGCCATTGGCTTTGTGCTGATGACCGCCATCAATTACCTCTACATGGGTAGCCTGCGGGAGGGACTTGGTTTATCAACTCTCTTGACCCTGATGGGCATGGTCAGCTACTACTGGCACGAACGACTCTGGAGTCATATTTCATGGGGACAAACGCGCCTTGAATAACCCCGTGAGCAAGTACCACACCAACATCGGTTGCAAAAACGAAAAAGGCCACCCAAGGGTGGCCACAGATTCAGAGCTCAGCGGGACAAATCAAACGAGCAAAACAGCCTACAAACCGCCTATTGCCCTCGCCTCCTTCGGCCATTTGATCTGCCGTCGCTGACCTCAGTTTCTCTGTCCCGTAAAGGTGCCGCCACTTGTCGTGCCGGTGTATTGCCAGGTGCCAGTGATGCCGCCTGTTCCAGAAATAGCGCCACTGAATGTCGCAGAACCCGCACTCCCTGTGGCTGTCAACGACACAGCCCCGGTTCCACCCACTGAACCAATCACACTTGAGACCAAACCTGGGTAAGTTGTGGAGGTGGCACTGCCAGTCACTTGCCCATTCACCGCAACAGTAACGGCAAAAGTACCCACCTCGACCCCCGAATAAGTGCCGGCGTAGCCACCTGCATAGGAGGCGGACGTTGTACCGAACACGGTTGCTGGCAGTGGCACAGACATCACGGTACCCGTCGGCGGGTTGGTCACAGTCACGCACGCGAGCGTGCGCACCTCACCAGCGGCGAGCGACGGAATGGCAACGGCACCAAAAGCAGCTGACTGCAATGGGGAATACAACTCCAGCGGCATGCCTGAGGGCACCCTCAGCACGGTGAACTCACCGTCCGTAGAACTGCCATTAAACATGTAAGACCAGCCAGTGCCGCGCAAACTTGCAACACCCACGTTAGTGGCTGGGTTGCCCGCTGAATCACGGAAACAGCCTTTGATGGTTGCCGTTACCCCTTTGAAGTCAGCATTCCACAGTGAAAAATGACTCACTGTTCCCTGATAAGTGCCGTTGGCTTGCTTGCTGGCTTGTCCGTCTCGAACCCAAATTTTGTTGGACTCGTCGTATGACCACAAAGGGATGCTGCTCGCGCCAGCCGAGACACTGCTCGCCGGGTAAGTCAGGGTCGCGAGAGATCCCGTCTTGAGTTGCAAAGGATTGCCTGAAGCATCGGTCAGTTTGACTTCAATCACGCCCATCGTGATCAAAGGACTGTTGACACCTGCGTCCGACCCCTCGTAGGGCGCAGGAAAGGCTTGAACCCCCGCCAAAGTGTCCGGACCGGAGTAACCCGCGCCCACGTTCACCACCCCGCTGTATGAAAGTCCCGCGGCTGTTTGTATGGCATTGGCAGGAATTTGCACGGTGGCGCCATTGCTCGTCAGCGTTGTGCCACTGACCGCATTGAACGTGGTGCTGACCTGATCAGCCACCAATTTGATTGCGATGTCGATCGTTCCGCCCGAGATAACCGGTGCTGACTTGGCATTGCTCGCAAAGCCAGATTTTTTCACGAACACCACCGTGGTCGGCGTCGTTGCTGGTACGGTGAAAGAGAAACGCCCATCCGCCAGCGTCGTATAGGTTTGACCGGCGGCCTGAACGAGCGCACCTTGTACGGGATTGGCGCTGGAATCTTTCACCACGCCACTGATGGCCGTCGAGACCGCTGCGGGAGTCCCCGCGCTTGAACCACCGCCACCGCATGCCGTCATCACCAAGGCGGCGCCAAGCGCGGCCACCCATGAAAAAACGCCACGACGGCGTCTGAAAGAACCTGTAAAAAATTGAGTCATTGCATCCCTGCTTAATTTTGATTTGATTTTTTTGTGCACAAAGGCCGTGCACACTTGGAGTTTAGGCGATCAGAATCGCCACATGGAACACGCCGTCCATCGCGCCAGCCAAACGCATGTCTGAAGCCCTAACCGGCCAGCAGAGGCAAACCACTCACATGGCGTGATGACCAGCCAAACAGGCAGGGATATTGACCTCTAACGCTTTGATTTAAAGCGCACGCAGCTATTAAATAAATAGCAACTAAAACACAGATGGCACTCACAGCGTAGGCGAAACGTCGAATTTCTGGCCTGAGACAAATCATTCGGTTTTCAAAAGGCGGGGGGCACACTCAAACAGCCGCCACACGCGACCGTCATTTCAAGCTTGAGCGCGGCGGTGGTCGATGGCTGCAATGGCTGTTGCCGTCGGTGGCTGGGCAGGCCGGTTTGAGGCGTATTTTTGGATCGCCATTAACGGTCCACCGTCAAGCTCTCTTTACAACATGCACTAATGGTCTACGACGCGCTGTGAGCCACGACGCCAAAAATGCCCCATCAACGGTTTGACGCTGATGCCATGCACAAGAATGGAGAGAGTGATCACGATCAGCGTCGGCTCGATGAGTCTCAAGGCCAAGGGTTCAGGCAAGCCATGCTGAATGGCAAACATCAAATAATAGAGGGAACCAATGCCTCGAACGCCAAACCATCCCGTCATGGAGCGGATTCTCCATGCGGTACCCGTTCCCAGCAAGCCCACGAATACGCTCACAGGACGGGCAACCAAGAACAAAAACAGGGCCATGCCAACCGCCTGCCAGCTCCAGGAGGTCAAAAACAACATGCCTCCGACCAGCAAGACCAGCACCAGTTCTGAAAGCCGTTCCAGATGCTCCTTGAAGATGAGCGATCCGCCGCTGACCGTCGCTAGCGGTGCTGTGTCGTGGCTGTCAGGCAGCGCGTCCGTCGAAGATTGCAGCGTCTGATTCACCTCGCCGGTCGATGGCGCTGCTTTGGCCAGTTTCAATTCGGTTTGACGAAGCGCAACCGCTGCGAAAAACACGGCCAAAAAACCCCAAGCGTCCAGCATCACCGAGGCGCCGTAAACAACACCAATCAAACCCAGGCCCAAGAAATCATCCAACAACTGATGGGGCTCCCGTGCGCGTCGCAATTTCGCGCCCAGGTACGCCAGCGCCATACCGGCTATCACGCCGACGGCAATGCCCGCACCCGTGGCCCAAATGACGTCGACCAGTACCCAACGCACGCCAAAATCACCAATGTCATGTAAGCCCAGCAGGCCCAACCCCAACATCACAAACGGAAACGCACTGCCGTCGTTCATGCCAGCCTCGCAGGTCAGTGTGAAACGAAGTTGGTCGCGGTCCCCTGGGTGGCGAATTTGCACATCGGTGGCCAACACGGGGTCAGTTGGCGCCAAGATCGCACCCAACAAAATACCGGCACCTAGCGGGAGTCCCAACACGTAAACGGCAAAGGCCGCCACCATGGCGACGGTGATGGTCATGGATACCGTCGCCAACAAAATGGGCGTTCGCCACCGGGCGATTCGGAACGGCACCGGCATTTTGACTCCCGCAGAAAACAGCGATATCAATACCGCCACCTCGGTCAAGGCTTCTAAAAGTGCAGACTCCTTCAGCGGATTGAAGTGAAACAGATTCAGCGCGCTTGGCCCCACCAGCAGCCCAACGGCCAGGTAAATGACGGCGGCCGTGATGGGTGCCCGCTTGAGCATGGTGGGAGTGAGCCCCATCACCAGCAGCAAAACGCCGATCAGCAGGAACCATTGTGCGTTCGTCATCGGCAGTATCCATTTGCAAAGGGCGCAGTTTAGTGCACCAGCCCCCAATCGAGACGCCGTGCAGCAAGTCCCCCGACCCAACCCAGAGGGGGATTACGCCTGACTCAGGAAACTGACACGCACCACCAGCCCCCTACCCTCTGGCGGACTTTCAAGCGACAAAGTCGCACCCAGGTTAAGAACCACCTCTTGAACAATTGACAACCCAAGCCCCGCGCCATCAATGGCGGCGTCCACCCGCACAAAGGGAAGCAAGAATGCGTTCGCGAAGCTCGGGTGCAATGCCCGGGCCATGGTCTCGCAGCAGCAACGTCACCCCTGAGCCTTGTTGGGAAAGGCGCAGGGTGACCACGGTGTCTGGCGGCGAAAACTTCAAGGCGTTGCCAAGCAGGTTGTCCAGCAACAAGCGCAAATCATCCGGGTCGCCCTGCACCTGCGCCTGTCCATCGACATCAAGCTCAAACTCGATTCCGCGGTGGCTGGCTAGCGCTGACAAATCCATCATGGATTGCTGGGCCAGTTGCTGCAAGTCGACCGCGACACGAGGTCGGGGCTGTGTACGAGCCTCCAGGCGGGCCAGCGTGAGCATTTGCTGCAAAAGGTGTTGTGCCCGTTGGGTGCCGAGTTTCAGTCGATCAGCGGTTGCCAGCATGTGCGCTTGATCTTGGCCCCGCAGCAGGTTGTCGGCCTCCAGACTGATCGCCGTGATCGGCGTGCGCAGTTCATGCGCTGCGTTCGCGATAAATCGCTTATGGGCCTGCAAGCTGGTGTCCAGTTGCTGCAACAGGGCATTGAGCGTGGTCACCACACTGGCCAGCTCCCTCGGTGCATTCGGCAGCGAAACGGGCTGCAACGAGCCCGCGTCGCGTCGCCCCAATTCGTCGTCAAGCTCGCGAATAGGCTCCAACTCCTTGCGAATCGTCATCGCAACCAAGCCCAGCCCCCACCAACATGACCAGCATGGCAGGAATCAACACCTCCAGCTCCGCCTCCATGTGTAGCGCATCACGCAGATCCTGTGCGTGCATCACTTGCACAGTGCGCTGCCCATTGGTCAATGTGAAGACCTTGAGCTTGACGGCATCGCTTTGGTGGCCACTTCGGACCGAAGAAAGACCCGGCGGCGTGTCCAGCGCAACGTTAATAAGATCGCTGGATCGGTACAGCAGCATGCCATCGGCGTCCCAAATCTGGACATCCAGGTGCAGTGCAGGGTCGGAGTCCCAAGTTTGCACCGTGCCCTGGAGGTCGCTGAGGATGAGCGCCCTTGCCACTTGTTCCAGCTGGTAATTCAACAAAATGGACTGCTGCTGGTGCACATTCATGCGCACGGTCACACCCAGCACGATGCTGACCAGTAAAACGCCCAAGAGCAGGCGACGCCTGAGTCGAGTCTCTAAGGAGAACATGGCGCCTCATCACGCGGCACAAAGTAGCCCACGCCGCGAATATTCAAAATGCTGGCAACACCCAGTTTTCGCCTGAGGTTGTGGATATTGACCTCTAGCGCATTGCTGGCCACCTCTTCGCCCCAACCCAACAAGCGCTCCTCAAGTTGAGCACGCGACAAGGGCATGCCGGGGTGGCGCATCAAAAGCGCCAGCAAGGCAAACTCGCGCGCTGACAAGCTCACAGCGGTTCCATTTTTGGTCACTATTTTGGTGTCCGGGTGCAAAGCCAAATCGCCACTGCGCATCACCGGATCTGCCCTGCCCGATCGGCGGCGGATGGCCGACCTCAGGCGTGCCGCCAACTCGTCCATTTCAAACGGTTTGAGAATGTAGTCGTCGGCGCCGGCGTCCAGCCCGGCGACACGGTCCGCCAGCGCGTCACGGGCGGTCACCACCAGAATCGGAAGCAGGTTTCCAGCTTTGCGCAGGTCACGCAACACCTGCATGCCATCGCGTTTGGGCAGACCCAAATCCAGCACCACGGCGTCAAAAGGCTCACTTCGGGCGCATTGCAGCCCCAACTCACCGTCTCGCACCCAGTCGATGGTCATGCCCAGCCGGGCCAAGCCGACGCGGACAGCTTCACCGATCAGCGGATCGTCTTCTACGAGGAGTACACGCATGGGAAATAAATATTCACTGGAAATGTTCAGGGTCAGAGCCGCCATTGCTTCAATGGCATCGTTGATGGCCCCTGCATCTTAGGGTTGTACACGCCTGTCACACACGACAGACGTCAAAAAGGCCGCGTCCGGAGACGCAGCCTTTGGGGATCAAGGCGAGCCGAGGCCCGCCCTGGGTAGTGACTTACATGGCCGCAGGTGCCTTGGCAGCTGCTTTTTTGGCTTTGACTGACGCGTGTTTTTTGACGACTTTTTTGGCAGGGGTTGTCACAGCTGCGGCAACTGGAGCGGCTGCCGGTGCAGCGACGGCTGGTGTGGCGGCTGGGGCGACCACGGCGGCGGCAGCTGGTGCGGCTGCAGGCGCTGGAGTCGCTGCAAACGTGACGGCAGAACCCAACAGGCCGGCGGCGACAAACAGAGCGGTGAGACTTGATTTCATGATGGATCCTAAAAATAATGACCATTTGGTCGGTTGCTGTTACGTTGGTTTGGAACCAACTGAGCGTGACTTTACGGGCCCAAACTTAAGGTGGACTTAGGGTTGACTTAAGGAAGACTTAGGCTGAAAAATAGTCCACAGTCACTCAGACGCCCGCCGAGACTCTGGCCAACCGACGACAAGGCATCAAAAAGCGAAGCCGCCCAGCCAGTTCGGCACCCAAAAACAGCCCAAGGGCGTTGAAATCAAAGGCTCAGCCCGGGTTCCTTGGTAGACTTCGCGACTTTTCAACTTAGGGGCCTTTGCGCATGATCACTGTCACCCAGGCGCTGAGCGCTGCCCTTGTCAACCGTCAATCGTTGCTGAGCGAACTTCATCAGCAAGGCACGGACTGCTACCGCTTATTTCACGGCAGTCAGGAAGGCGCCGGAGGGCTGACCATTGACCGCTATGGCCCGCAACTGCTGATTCAAAGTTTTCACCAAAGTTTGAACGCGGATGACTTACAGACGCTCGCCGCGCAATGCGGCAGCACCTTGGACGAAGATTTGCTACTGGTTTACAACGACCGGTCACGGGGAAACTCTCGGGTTGATCGCAGCGACGCCATCCACCTGGCTGAACCCGCTGCCTTGGCTGACATGGTGGCCCACGAATGGGGCCTCAACTACCGCATCCGCGGCCGCCACGCGGGCCAAGACCCACTGCTTTTCCTGGATTTGCGCAATGCCCGCGGCTGGGTCAAAAACAACAGCGCCGGAAAATCAGTATTGAACCTGTTTGCTTACACCTGCGGCGTTGGCTTGTGCGCCGCCGCTGGCGGAGCCCGTGAAGTCGTGAACCTTGATTTTGCGGAAGGTAATCTGGCGGTCGGGCGTGAAAACGGTGCACTGAACCCGGGCTTGATTCCCATGCAGTTCATTCAGTCCGATTATTTTCCGGCCATTCGCCAACTGGCTGGCTTGCCCGTTGCGGGCCGGCGGGGCCAGCAATTTCCGAACTACCCCAAACTGCAGCAGCGCCAATTTGACCTGGTTTTGCTGGACCCGCCCGCTTGGGCCAAAAGCGCCTTTGGCACGGTTGATCTGCTTCGCGATTACCAGAGCTTGTTGAAGCCTGCGATTCTGGCTACCGCCAACGACGGTGTTTTGATCTGCTGCAACAACCTGGCCAAAGTTGCCATGAGCGAGTGGCGCGAACAAGTACTGCGCTGCGCCACCAAATTGGGTCGACCTGTACGCGACTGCCAAGTCATCTTGCCAGGCGCAGACTTCCCTTCATCAGACGGTCAACCTCCGTTGAAAACACTCATCTTGCAGTTCTGAGTTCCTGAAGGGGAACTCTGCATCACTCGGCGCCCTTTGTGCGAGGCTGAACCCTGGGTCGAGAGACTATCGAGCATGAACCATGGACGTCACCGGCCTCAATTAAGGTCGAATGGGCTTGCCAGGTCTGAGTAAACAGTCCGGGGGAGGTCCATCGCCATCGACAAAACCGCACGAAGTCAGAACCCGGCAACAGAGTTGAGGTTGAAATTTCGTCCAATCATGGCATCCCAAGGGAATGTCTGCCCCGCATAATTTCAGCTGGAAATGCTATAAAAACCAACGTCTTAGGCAATTTCAGGCAATCTTTGTTGATCGCATGGTTGCATTGGCGCTGAAGGCAATAGATGATAGTGAAATGTAAGGATGTGTTGCGGTCTGCTCGCGGGCATAGGGTGCTCGACAGCGTGATCTTTTAAGGGATATCACTTCAGATTGGAACCCATGGTTGAACTTCTAAATGCGACACCTCTGTTTGCAGACCCACCCCAAAATGGCGTGGAGGGAGCGAGATCGACCCCTGTGGACCAAGAGACACCTTGGAAGATCGTCATCGTTGATGATGAAAAAGACGTGCATGCGGTCTCCAAGATGGTTCTCGCAGGCTATCGGTTCAAAAACCGACCTCTTCAGATCTTTGATGAATACTCCGGCAAAGGAGCACAGTATCTGTTGCGCCACGAACCGGGTATTGCGGTCATGCTGCTTGACGTCGTCATGGAGACCGACCATGCAGGACTTGATGTCGTGAAATATGTTCGGGAAGAACTCGACAACAGCATGGTCCGCATTATTTTGCGCACCGGACAACCCGGCCAGGCCCCCGAGAGCCAGATCATTTCCGAATACGACATTAACGACTACAAGGAAAAGTCGGATCTCAGCGCCCAAAAGCTGATTACGGCCGTTACCGCGGCGCTTCGCGGCTACGATGACCTTCTGAAGATCCAGGCGCTGGCATCATCCAACGAGTTTTTGGAAGGCATGGTTCAGGAGCGGACCGCCGAGTTGTCCGCGTCCAACAAGACCCTCCATCGGCATAAGGCCTTGCTGGACGAAGCTCAAAAAATTGCATCCATTGGAAATTACGAGTGGAATTTGGTGACCGGCGAGATGGAGTGGTCTGATCAGATCTACCGGATCCTGCGAGTGCCGGCAGAAAATGTCGTACCGAACCTTGAGTCCCTGCTCGAGAACATTCTGATTGAAGACTATTCGAGAGTGAACACTGCCATTCGCTCTGCACTGACGTCGCAGCAACCGTTTAACGTCGAGCACCCCATTCGCCGTGGGGATGGATCCACCGGTTTTGTGCATCAACAGGGCGAAGTCCATTACGACGCAAACGGTGACTCCGTGCGTTTGGTTGGCATCATGCAGGATATGACCGAGCGGCATGCCGCCAGCGAAACGATGCGCAAACTTTCTGCGGCGGTGGAGCAGACCGCCGACTCGGTCATGATCACGGACAGCAAGGGCGTGATCGAGTATGTCAACGCGGCATTCAGCCGGCTTACCGGCTACAGCAGCGCCGAAGCGTGTGGAAAGACCCCCAGATTATTGAAGTCAGACCAGTTGACCGATATCTTTTACAAGCGTCTGTGGAGTCAAATTCTCAAGGGCGATGTTTTCAGCGACACCCTTATCAACAAGCGCAAGGATGGAACGATCTACCATGAGGCTAGGACGATCACGCCTCAAAAGGACCTGTCCGGCGTGGTCACCCATTTCATTTCGACCGGCAGAGACATTACCGATCAGATACAAATTCGAGAGCGGATGCAGCATTTGGCGCACCATGATGCCCTGACCAAGTTGCCCAACCGGCTTTTGTTGAATGATCGATTGGAACAAGCCATAGCGCGGTCTAAATGGCGCTCCCGGCATATTGCGGTTCTGTTTCTTGACATGGACCGCTTCAAGGTCATCAATGACTCGCTGGGGCATTTGGCAGGTGATCAGCTCCTTCAGGCGATGGCCACTCGTCTTCTGTCGTGTGTGCGCGAGGGCGATACAGTTGCGCGGCTCGGTGGCGATGAGTTTGCCATTGTTCTCAATGATGTCGCCACGCGCGAAGACGTCATCATTCGGGCCCAGAAGGTGCTGGAGGCCATGAGAGAGCCGTTCATACTGAATGGCCGGGAACTGTTTTCCTCCACCAGCATTGGCATCAGCATGTGCCCGCAGGATGGAGACAGTAGTCAGGCGTTGCTCAGACGAGCGGATGTCGCAATGTACAAAGCCAAAGCGGCAGGCAAGAACAACTTTCAGTTTTATACAAGCCGGGACGAAGAGCGCGAACTCAGCCGGCTGGGACTTGAAACCGATCTGCGTCGTGCCTTGGAACGCAAGGAGTTCTTTTTGGTCTATCAACCTTTGGTGGATTCAACAAGTCAACAGATTGTCGCGATGGAGGCATTACTGCGATGGCGTCGCCAGGACGGTGAGGTCATACCGCCTATCGAGTTCATTGAACTGCTCGAAGAAACCGGCATGATCTTGTCAGTGGGCCAATGGGTTTTGGAGACTGCCTGTGCGCAGGCGCAGGCCATGCTGAAGGGCGGTTTTACCCAGGGACGCGTGGCCGTGAACATTTCACTCCATCAATTCCGCCGACCCGGGTTTGTGCAGCAGGTCCGTGATGTACTCACTCGTACCGGGCTGGCCCCCGATTTGCTGGAACTTGAGATCACAGAAGGGGTTCTCGTTGACGACGTGAGCGAAGCCACCCAGATTCTCCAAGACTTGAAGGCTGTCGGCGTGCGTCTGGCCATTGACGATTTTGGTACCGGTTATTCGTCCATGAGCTACCTTCGCCGGTTGCCGTTTGACACGATCAAGATCGACAAGTCGTTCATTGATGGGGTCCCGGCAAGCAAGGACGCGGGCGCCATCGTGACGGCGATCATCACCTTGGCCCACTCCATGGAGCTTGAGGTGGTCGCAGAAGGCGTTGAGACGGCCGAGCAGCTTGAGTTTGTTCGGGCGTTGGGTTGCCAGACCATTCAGGGCTATTTTTTCAGTCGGCCCTTGTCCGATGAGGCATTTCGCCAGCTGGCTCTGCAAGGGGGCTTTGCAAAAGCCAAGCCTTGAGCTTGTGCATCGAAAGAAAATGATCTCGATTTGACTCATTGGGATGAGACTACTTCTGGGGCCATGAGCGGCAAACGCAGCAGAAACTCCGTACCCTTGCCGGGCTGGCTACTGGCCTCAATGGAGCCACCAAGAACGCCAGTGACGATGTTATGGGCGATGTTCAGCCCGAGCCCGGAGCCACCATTGCCAAACTTGGTCGTGAAAAATGGATCAAATATCTTGCCCAGGCTTTGGGCCGGGATACCAACTCCGTTGTCCGCGAACGTGAGTTTCAGGGACCGCTCGTTCTGGACATGTGTTGTCTCGATTCGAATCACTCCGGTGGTGCGCCCCTCAAAGGCATGTAGCAAGGCATTTTTGACCAGGTTGATGAGCACCTGTCCCAGTGGTCCGGGATAACTGTCCATCCGGATGCCTTCTGCGAGATGAAGTTCAATTCGGACATCAGTCTCGCGAACCAGATGGTGCAAACTCGATAGGATTTCTTCGATCGTTTCCTTCAGCATAAATCCTCGCCGCTTCGCGCTGGCTTGATCGACGGCCACCATTTTGAAGTTCCGGATCAACTCGGCAGCTTGACGCAAATTGGCAAGCACCATGGAGGTCGATTCAGTCGCTGCCGAAATGAAGCTGGCCAGGTCTTCACGTGACAAGGCGCCGCTTTGGTAGCGCGTAACCAGGCTTTTGAGCTTGTCTTCCAGATAGGTTGCAGCCGTGTAGCTGACACCCACCGGCGTGTTGATCTCATGGGAGATGCCTGCCACGAGCGCGCCCAGGGCGGCCAGTTTTTCCGAGTGAACCAGGTGATCCTTGGCATCGTTCAGAATCTGAAGCGTTTGCGATAACTCGGTGTTGGCCCCCTCCAGTTGCCGGGTGCGCTCCGCCACCCGGCTTTCCAACTCGGCATTGAGCAAGAGCAACTCCTGGCGAATCCGCCGGCGCTCCGTGATGTCAATCAGCGTGGTGACGCGCATGGTCTGACCGTCCCCTTGAATGAAGCGCCAAAACACCGACACCCAGCGCCGCGAACCATCCGCGCAGATGACCTCAACCTCCCAGTCGTTCAATGGGCTTTCGTCTCGCAGGGCACCACCTGCGTCTTCGACAAGGGCGAGTTGGCGAAGGGTGTTGTCCACTTCGGGGTCCGCCCACATGCCCAGTTCCACAGCAGATTTACCCCTGCTGACGTCTGGTGTGTAGCCAAACGCGGTATGCCAGGCCTCGTTGCGGTGGTAGATGATCTTTCCGTCGACGGCCGATGCATGGACCATCGGCAGAGGCGACTGTTCAAACAGTTTTGAGAATTTCTCTTCGCTCTCGCGCAAGGCTTTCTCGGCCAGTCGCGCCTCCGTTACATCGCGCACGATAGCAATCAGGTATCGCTCGCCACGCGCCTCATAAACAGCGCCATTCACCAATCCGTGACGAACCTCACCTTGCCGGGTGCCGATCTCAACCACCACATCTCGCACGAAAGGAGCACTGTCAAACGCCTTAATCACATCCTGTCGTTGATCGGCCCGGTGCCATATGCCAAGCTCTACCGATGTTCGTCCAATCACTTCTTCCCGGCTGAACCCGGTGATGCGTTCGAAGGCATCATTGACTTGAACATACCGGCCATCGCTCACCCGGGAAATGGATATGAAGTCTGGGGTTAGTTGAAACGCTGCAGCGAACTGGGCATTCGTTGCGTGCTCCTGCGTCACATCGCGTGCAATCCACACGACGTGAGAGTTGACCCGACCCTGCAGGGTAATCAAGGCCGCGCTTACTCTGCTGTCGATAACCGTGCCATCCCGCCTGCGCAGTTGTACGAGAACGTTGCGAGCACCGCCTTCTTGTTTCATTTGATCCACGAGGGCATCGCGCTGCGCTGGATCGGGCCACATCCTCAGATGCTTGGCTGAGCGCCCAATGACATCGCTGCGGGCATAGCCGCTGATGCGCTCGAAGCCTTCGTTGGCCTCGACGATCATCCCGCTGTCCAGTTCGGCAATAACGATCCAGTCAGGACTGGTATGAAACACTTGGTAGAGTTGCTCATGGGAACTCTTCAGGTCTTGGGCTTCTGCCTCGAGCCGAGCCTGAGATTGCAGTGACACCGTCAAGAGCGTGATCACCCAGCGGTGGTACATCCAGGCGGACACGCCAACACCGAAACCCGCCAACGCGGCGATCAATCCCCAACCGGCGCCTGTCAAAATGCCCACGGCCGACAAACCAAGTGGCACCAATCCAATCAACACCAAGCGCAGCAAGAGACTCATCGGTAGGCCACCTTTCACTGAAAACAACCTTGATTGTGCGTTGCTTCAAGTGAAGTGATCAACCCGCCCGCCGCTGTCATGGCGGAGCGTAGCGGGCACATCGTCGCGGCGCATCAGGCAGCCCGCTCACCAGTCAAGTCACGTGTTTAAACATCTGCTCAGACTGCCTGCATTAGAGCGCCCCGCCCATGTCAGTTTTTTTCAAAAAAACTCCCATAGTCTGTAAAACAAGCGAATCAAGCCCTCTGCGCCCCGCTTGACGCCTAGACCAGTCCGTTCACAAGCGCCTTGACCACGTCCTCGCTTAACGCCTTCGTGCCAGCCACATAAGACGCAGGATTCGCGTTGAGCGTGTAGCTAGTCGTGCTATCACTGCGACCACTCCCCCCGAACAGCGACAGCACATTGCCCACCGCCTGCACGCCTTTGAGCACCCCCGACGTGGTGTCGGACAGCGAACCGATATCACCTTTGATACCAATTTCGTCTTCAATGCCAATTTCGCCGGCCGCTTCACCACTTGTTGGGTAGAGGGCCATCCGGGTCAAAAGCGGGTGTGAGGACAAGCCGGTTTCTGTGCTCAGCGTACCCGTTCGGGTCTGTCCCGCGTTGCCAAACGCGTCAGGTACGCGCCACTCCGAGCCAAAACTCGCTTCAATGCGAACAGGGCTCACGCCAATCATCAGCCCGATGATGGGCACACCCGCTTCAGCCGCCTGCTTTCGGAAGAGCGATTCGACATTTCTGGCCGCAGTCTGCACGCCCATTGAGGCAAGGCCCGCGATGCCGGGTGCCATCGGCGTCCAACCCGGCATCGGCACGTAGCCGCCAAACGCACCGGCGCCAATCATGGCCGCTTTGCTACTTTGCCGGTTCCCCTCGGGGAAGCTGTACTCAGCGCCATTGGCCTGCACCAAATTGCTCGTCTTGAGCATCGCCACCAATGAGGCGTTGTCGACCACGTCAAATCCCCTGGCAATCAGGGCGTCAACAGCAGCGGCATAAGCGGCATCGGCCGCTGCCTGATAGTCGGCCGCACTCAAGCCAGCCAGTGTGGTCTCCACTACGTTTGACGATGCAGCGCCCAGACTGCGAAAGCCACCTCCCACCGAGATCTGCCGCTTGCGATCAGTCAGGCACGCCAACGCAACGCTTCCCAGCATGATCCGCTTGCCACCGGCCAGCGGCGAGACATTGCTCGTGCGCAATCGAGCCTGTGCAGCCGCCAAGCCAGGGACCATGAGCCCGGTCAACCCTGCGGTAGCGGCGGCCACAGTGGATGCGATAAGCCTGCGACGTTGGATAGAAAAATGATCCGTCATGTACAACTCCCAAAAAATACGGCCGGCAAGCCTACGCGGCGGGTAAGCGGCAACGAGTCAATCGATACGCAATAGCAGCTCAGGCGTTCCACCAAATTTGGCCGATTATTCCACCGAGAAAACGCTGCTGGACCTCGTAGAAACCCTCGGGATTTCTGCTTTCAGGACGTTTATCCACCACTGGGGACCAAGAAAAATTGAAGGCCAAACACGGTCTGTCCCGGGCCGTTTCGCTGCGCGGCCTCGGCAAGAATTTGTGGCCAACGACCGCTCGGACAACCGGCCAGATCGGAACATTCGGGCAACCGGCGCCCGGTTTTCCCTTTCCTTGCTGCTGGCGCTTGCTTTGAGCACTTTCACCACGCCGGCAGGGCGTTAACAAATCACCGCGGAGGCTTTGTCGCTCTGCACTTTGATCAAGCTCTCTCACCCTCGGTGGCGCGCCCGGATTTGCGACGGAGAGGCTCCAAACAGTACGGATCTGCTCACGATCTGTCCGGCTCGCATTGCGCGCCGCACGATACACCCGCCGATAGTGAAATCAAAGGCATATCACCCTCTAGCGCCCTATTTAAAAGCACAAGTCGCTATACAAAGAATAGCAAAAATCCATTTCTCGCCCCACCCAAAACCTGTTCAGAATGGTGTTCCGAGTCAGCAAAACGGCGGATTACGCTTGCTATATTCAGGCATTGATTAAGGAAACCCACATGTCAGTTCAACAAGATTACGCGGCTAAGAAGATGTCGGCTGCTGATGCGGTCGCTGCTGTCAAAGACGGCGACTTCATCATCGTTCCGACGGGTGTGGGTGAGCCCCCGGCTTTACTGGCCGCTCTGTCCGAGCAGCGCCAACGCTTGCACGATGTGAAAGTGGCGCAAATTCTGGCCATCCGCAAATTTGGCTACATCGACCCGGAGACGGTTGACCATGTGCGCCACGTGGCGCTGTTTTACGGTGCGGCCACCCGCGCGGGCGGTCAGGCGGGCTGGATTGATTTCATCCCCAATTACTTTTCTGAAATTCCAAGTCTGATCAAGCAGAACCAAATGCCCGCTGATGTGGTGCTCAGCATGGCCTCGCCCATGAACGCGGAAGGTTACTTCTCGCTCAGCTTGGGGGCCGACTACACCATGGCGGCTGTGGCCAAAGCGCGTGCCGTCGTTTTGGAAGTCAACCCCAACGTGCCGTTTGCGTTCGGCAACTGCCATGTGCACATTTCCCAAGTAGCGGCATTGGTGGAAAGCAGCGAAGCCGTGCTCGAAGTCGGTCTGCCGACGATTGGCCCGGTGCAGGAAGCCATTGGCAAATACGTCGCAGACTTGATTGACGACGGCTCCACCCTGCAAATTGGCTACGGTGGCATTCCGGACGCGGTGGTCATGCAGCTCACCCACAAGCACGATCTGGGCGTTCACACCGAAATGATCGGTGACGGCATTTTGACGCTGGTGGAAAGTGGCGCCGTGACCAACCGGCGTAAAAACTACTTGCCGGGCAAGATGGTGGCTACGTTTGCGCTGGGCTCGGCCAAACTCTACAAATTCATGGACCGCAATCCTGCGCTTGAAATTCATCCCGTGGATTTCACCAATGACCCAAGCTTGGCCGGGCAGAATGACAACCTGGTGGCCATCAACGCCACGCTGCAAATTGACCTGCTGGGGCAATGTGGATCAGAGAGTCTGGGGCATTTGCCGTACTCGGGCACGGGTGGACAGAGTGATTTTGTGCGGGCTGCAAACCGATCCAAGGGCGGCAAGGCCTTCATTGTGTTGCCGTCGACCGCCAAAAACGACACCATTTCCCGCATCGTGCCGGTGTTGTCACCTGGCACCCATGTGAGCACCAGCAAGAACGACATCAACTATGTGGTGACCGAGTTTGGCGTGGCACAGCTTCGTGGCAAGTCGGCTGGCCAGCGCGCCCGTGAACTCATTGGCATTGCCCACCCCAACTTCCGCGCCGAGTTGACCGAACAGGCCAAGCGCATGGGCGTTATTTAGTCAAGAAATAGGGCCTTTGCGCTTATAGCGCTTGCGCAGGCCGCTATCTATTTTGAAGCAGATGGCAGAAGTGAACGGACAGAACGCTCAGGCGCGTGAGACCCAAAGCGAGGCCGTTTGGCGTGTCAAAACGCCCTCACCCCCGGGTACCCTAAGCGGCACGGTGCTGATGGCGATACCCGAAAAAAGTCCGAACCGCTGCCAGTTCGGCTTTGCGCAGAGTCAGGCAGGTATCTTCCTGTCCTGTGTCATCTGACTGACGCGACCGTTCGATCCATCGGGTCCATGACCCTGTCGTTCGAAAGTGAAAGGCGAGTCACGACGCCCTACCGACTTCGGTCGCGCTCCTCCTCCTTTTTTTCTTCCACTCATCCGCTTGCTGGGCATCCTTGTCTTTTTTAACCCGATCTTGTGGGGATGCCCGGTAGTCTTTGCCGTTCGTCTCAGGCTGTGAGCGTTGCCGCGGCTGGTCCTGCGTTTGACGCTGTTGGTCCTGCTGGCGCGGCTGGTCTTGTTGTCGGCGCTGTTGGTCCTGCTGGCGTTGCAAGTCTTGTTGCTGACGCTGTTGGTCTTGCTGGCGTTGCAGGTCTTGTTGCTGTCGCTGTTGGTCCTGCTGGCGTTGCAGGTCTTGCTGCTGTCGCTGTTGGTCTTGCTGGCGTTGCAAGTCTTGTTGCTGTCGCTGTTGGTCTTGCGGACGGGGTGCGTCTTGTTGCACACGCGTTCTAAAACTCTGTTGCGCAAACGGGTCACGTGGCTGGTAGCGGTAATTGTCGGACCGGATCGTTTGCTGTTGTTCCACGGCGTGGGGATATCGGTCGCCGGAATAATTGCGCTGGTAAATCGGCAACGGTGCAGGCGGTGGCGCAGAGGCGCGGTCCCAACGGTCCCAGCCGCTTCGACGCTGCTCCCAGTCGCGACCCCAGTGATCCCCCCAACGCGGTGGCGCGTCAGCACGCCAATCCCGGAAAAACGGCGGCGGCTGTCGGTAATAGCGAACCGGGACGCGCAGAACATAAACCGGCACATCGTAATAACCCACCCTGTCCCACGGCCCGTTGTACCAACTGCTCGCATACCAGTTGTCACCCTGGAACACCCAATAGAGACCGTCGTAAAAGAAGTAATTTGAATTCACCCCGGGGGCGTAGTACACGGGATGGCCCGGTACCGGGATCAGGTCCGGGTAGCTCGAATAATTGATACCGATATTGACACCCGGATAACCCACACCGACTGAAACACGGCTGGAGGACTGGTAAGGGGGCGCGGTATAACACCCCTGAACAAGGGCTATCGATACGGCAATCAGCAGGTAGGTTTTTTTCATTTGCGATTCCTTGCGCTGTAGAGAGTCAATTTGTGGGCATCGTCCCACCCTGAGGCATGCGCCCTTGCGAGTTCACCAACAAGGGCTGCGCCCACCCGCCTAACGCAGCGCGTGCATGGTACAGCGCCAATGGGCACCTGGTACACGCGCCCCATACTCACCTATCAGTACAGATATTGGGGCATCTGTGACCATTGACAAGAGGCCAACCAGATGCGTTCAAAGGACAGGGCCCTGGAGGCGCCCCATCCAACGAGTGCGCTGAGCCGAATAAATTTAGGCGTCTGGCGGGGGTGTAGGGTCGGTCGGACGGGTCTGCAAACGCGCATACCAGTCCACCTTGCGGGTCAGCAACATCACCGTGGCCAGCACCAAAAACAAGGCGATTGCACCGACCACCATCGCGGTTTGCTCCAATTGCAGCAACACAAACAGCAGTCCGTACAGCGCCGCAATGCCACTGGCAAAGGGCAGGCCTCGCTTCCAGCTGTGCAGCATGTGGCTGGCGTAATAGCCTAACAGCAGCACACAAGCGCTGGCGGCAATGGCGTAAGCGGCTTCAAACGCAAGGTGCTCCGACAGGCTGACGAGCAACAAAAAGAAGATGCTGATTGCCGCACCCACCAGGAAATACTGCACCGGGTGCACCCTCAACCCCAACATGAATTCAAACAAACCCACGGCCACAAACGTCAGTGCAATGAACAACAGTCCGTATTTGGTGGCGCGGTCTGACAGCGAGTAGGTGTTGATCGGGTCGATAAACCCGACGCCCAAGGTTTCCACACAGTCGGAGCTACCGGCTACCACCGGTGCGGCCGCACGGGCGGCCTCATAGGCTTGCCCACCCATCGAGCCGCCACTGCATAACTCTGCCTGGCCCACTGCGCTTTGCTGGGCATTGCTGGCCAGCGCTGAAATGCGCCAATTGGCTTCAAAGCCCTTGTCACTGACCTTGCGCTCCGCTGGCAAAAATTGCCCAACGAAACTGGGGTGCGGCCAGTTGGAGGTCAAGCTAACGTCCGTGGTGCCACCCAGTGGCACGATGCTCAGGCGCTCGGTACCCAGCAACTCCAGCTCAATTTCGGCCGTCAGCGGGGCGTTCGCATTGGTGTTTGGCAGGATGGCCTGCACCCCACGGGGGTAGGCCGGGTTTTTCGTGCCGGCCTGCACCGTTTGGCTCGCGCCGTTGATCTTCACCTCAGCGCGGCGGATGCCACGGGAGTCAGACACGGCCAGCAGCAGCACCACGGGTTCGCATTGCAGTTTGGAACCCGTGTTTTGCCGCCCCAGGGTCAGCGACTTCAGGTCGGGCCAGTGCGCCGCGATGTGCGCTTTGTAGGTGTAAACCTGTGTGGCGTGCAGTCCTCGCGCACGGGCTTCGACCTGACTGCTGCCTGTGATGGCCAGGGTCGCGGGCGCCTCCACCAGACTGAAGTCGCGCCTTTGGGTGACGCGACCTTTTTCCCCCAATTCACTCCACTCCTCGGTGCAACGTATTTGCACCAGTGGACCAAGCAGGGTTTGGCTGCCTGCCAGACTCTCAGCAACGCTGTTGACCGCGTTCTGGTGCTGCTCGTGGCGCGCACGAACCAAATCGGTAATCTGCGTCAGCCCTAAAAGCAGCAGTATCGCGACCAGCAACAAGCCCCCTAGTTTTCCAAAAATAATAGATTTCACGCACGTCCCTGTTGAAAATAATGAGTCTGAATGCCTACAGCCAAGGCTGCGTGAACGCACAGCGCGTTCAACCGCATGGCGCGCAGTATGGCGCATTTTTTTGACGCATCAACCCACCTGATAGTGGGCGATATTTGCCGGCTGAGCTGTCGTTTTTGTACTCCAACTGCGTGCCATACTTGCCCGCATGAAATTGAACTCACGATCCGTTGCAGCCCCGACTTGGGTGCATAGCCATGATTGAACCTGTGCGCCGGTGGCGCGCACCATGGAGCCTGTGCTTGCTGGTCATATTGCTGATGGGTTGCAGCGAACCGGCAGTGCCTCCGCCCATAGAGGTGGACCCTTTGACGACAGTACCTGCGGAGCGGGTTTTCAAAGGTTTGCTGAGTGGAAAGCCGGTGCATTTGGTGGTGGATGGATGCAAAGTTTTCCGCGCCCAGGCCAGCGAAGGCAGCTGGCAAATGGTGCTTGAACCCGAGCCCTATCCCTTCTTTACATCCTGCGCGCGGCAGTCACTGACGGCAGAAGACGGTGCGGTCACCGTCACCCTCGGGCTCATGGCTTTTGGTGCCGGAGGCTGCTGCGCCACCGGTGGCACCTATCGCACCAAGGATGGCGAACAATGGAAAAAGTTGTGAATGGGCCAAAAACCGGCACAGGTCCCAACGCCATGAGCGCTCAAGGCACGGTCTATGTCACCGATCACTCACTCGTCCTCGCTTTTGTTCGGCCTGAACAGCGTCACCAGCAGCGGTAGTAGCGCCAAGGTAAATAAGGTGCATAGGCAAGCGACCCAAAATGGGTAGCCGTCTGGATTGCCAAAGGCGAAATACTTGAGCGCCGAGTAGCCCAGCGCCACCGGCCATCAGCAACGTGGTGACGGGCAACAAAAACCGAAACAAGAACGCCATGCCGAAGGCGAGCACCCCGTCCATGGAGTGACCCTGCGCATAACGCACCGTGGCCCACAAGCAGTAACCCAGCATGAACAACATGACGCTCGCCGCAAGCCACAGGCCCACACTGCGCACACTCAGCTCAGAGGCCACCCGATCCCCTGGGGCGTAAACCACGGTCCATTGCTCGCCGTCGACTGGAATCTCGCTGGAGGCCACTGAATTGGGCAGCTCCAGCGCAACACCTTCAGGCCCAATAAAACGCACCTGGGCGGTGTGCATCAGACGTTGGCGGGTCACGGAACGCCCATTAGCGTCTTCCTCGTCATAGCTACGGTATTCGGACGTGTGTCCGACTACCGTCACGCTGTAGCTGGGCTTGCTGGCAAAGGCGTACAACGCCTGGCTGGTCCAGTAGCTGAAAGGCACAAACAAGGCAATTAACGCAAAGAGAATGACTACGACCAGCGTGCTGGTGCCCTTCCCTGGTTGACTGCGTTGCGACACGCGTCGCCCCAACCAAATCGCGGCGACCAGGAATGCCGCGCTGCTTGCCAAAAAGGTTTGGCCGGCCGTCGTCAATGTCATGGGCAGACCTCAAATGCGTGGCCCATGGAAGACAACAAGTGTCCTGCGGTCATCGTCTTGGATTCAGTTCCGCGCCAACCCAATGTGGGCCTCATGATTACGCCACGGAGGTTGAGAATTGCCTTGGTGGGCATTTTGATTCGCATAGAGGGTTGTCAGGTTAAGGGTCGAACTAGTCAGGGCGAGCGAATTATTGCAAACCACCGGCACCATTGGCGTTGGGCCAATCCTCGGAAAATCTGCGCATCTGCCATGCGCCACCTCAACTGCCATGCCAATGCTCTCGCCCAGCGTGGGGGCGGGTGAATGGTTTTGCCAATGTCGATGGCATCTGCGGCCATCTCAATCGCCAAGGCCACTACGCCCATCATGTCGCCAGCTTGGCTGCCGACCATGCCGACGGACAATATACTTGCCGTTGCCGTTGCCGTTGCCGTGCGACAGAGCAAGCGCAAGGTGCTGGACAAGAGCACACCGATGCACGCAATCAATCACAAATTGAAGAGGACCAACGCAAGCGTCCGGGCCAAGGTGGAAAACCGTTTCAGGTGGTCAAGCGTCAACTTGGGCATGCGAAAGTACGCTACCGTGGGCTTGCGAAAAATACGGCGCGACTGCATACATTGCTGTCGTGGTCCAACTTATGGATGGCGCGTCATCAGCATTTGCAGAAGCTACAGAGTTGAGTTCGCCTGCTGGAGGTCCGAAACAGCCCTTGGATTCCCTACCTCCAAAATTCTGTCCTCGCCAGCCTTCTCACTGCTGGTTTGGAAAGCACGGACCAAGGATCCTCACCGCCATGCCCTCCAGCGCCGTGGCCACCGGGCACAAAAGAAGTGGTGACATTTACGCCGAAGAACTTAGCAATTTCTTGATCCATTAACGCCCGTTTATTTAGCCCATAGATGGCCAACTTCAATCAATCGCTGGCTTGCGCCAAACCATAAAAATTGCCACCGCTGCAAGGACCGCAAACGCAAGACCCGCAAATGCTACTGAGGCAGTCCCGCCCATCAAGCCCATGAACACTGCATCGTGGCCATTCATGAACATCATGGCAAAGCCACCCATCATCACGAGATGGCGTTTTCCAGAAAACGCGCCCATGAGTGCAATGATGATCAGGGTCATTTGGCGCCCAAGGAATGCGCCAGCAGCCTGCCCCAATGACAGCGCGGAGCCGGTCAGAGCCGCAAGGCCAGGATTCATTGTGGGGTCTGAATAGGCTGGAATGGTGGCGCCTGCCATCGCGAGCGCCATCAACCCAATGAGAATGCGCGGTACGAGGTATTGCTTATTTGATGTCATCTTCTTGTTTCAATTTTTAAAGGATTACAAAGGCAACGTGGTGTCGCCTTTGCTTAGGGTTCGAGGCTTGGCAGTTGGCGTTTCATGCCAGACGGAGGGCCTAGTTTCACTGTGATTGTTTTTTGGTCGATGACCGCCAGGTCTGTGCCCACGGAATGATCAAGTAGCTCTCTCAAATTGTTTCCGGCAACGTCTTCAAGACGAGCGTCAACAACGATTCGAGCTGTTGCGCTCGTCCACACAGTCTCCGGGTCAAAGCGCCATGAGTTTTCGTGATTGTTGACGGACGCTGTTCCTGAAATAACTTGCCCGTTCTCATCCAAAACAGTGATGCCCCTCTGTGCAAGCTGGTGGTCAAAGGGCCGATCAAAATGAATCACAAGGGAATCACGGCTCAACTCTCTTGGTGGCTCAATGTTCCAGAGCGCTGTATCAGGCAGCTTTCTCAGCGCTTTTGACACCGAGAATGATTTTTCAAACCGAGGTGCTTTTTGCCCGCTGGTGGCCCTTGGCCAACCTTCTTCGATGACTAACGAATAGCGGTGCCCCTCAAGCAAAGCTGGGCCAAGCGCCAGGTTCTGAGTCAACCCGCGTTTGATTCGTCCGGGGTCCATGAGCAGGGTGAGCCGCATCCGATCTTCACTCCACAGTTCCTGCTTGAACTTCATAAAAGCAGCAGAGTCAGGTACCCCATTCGCGTCCAACAGCTTGATGTAGTCGCCCGACACTCCTGGCTTCATCGGGGCAGAGAAATGAATGTAAAACCGAAGAGTGTTCTCTGGTATTTCGGTCCCACTCGGAAAGATCGCGACAACTTCAGGGCTGGCTTCGTTGCCAGCGCTCTGAACTGTGAACCCCGTGAGAACGCGATCAATTTCATTTGCTGCGTTCATGTCGCGAGTCATGACCGTGTAGTTTTGCCCTTCGACAAAGTCAAAGGCAGGATCAAAAGTAACTCTGCGTTTCTCAACGCGATAGCTTCCAGCAATCGGTGATTTCCCATCGCAGCACACATCACGACTGCCCACAAAGACCTGTAACACGTCTGAAGGCAGCACATCGGTTCGCTCACTCTGCAAAACGAATTCGACGTTTGAATTCGCCTCTGTGGGCAGAATCAGGCGGCCCTCACTCGCAAGGGTCGCGGAGCAAAAAGCCCCTGCAACCAAGCAGGCGACTATCGGCAGTTTGGACCAAACCTTACTCACGCCAGTCACCGTGCGTTATTTCGACTTCTTGTCGGAATAGTATTGCGGGAAGTCAAACTCAGCCACCAGGTTATGCAACCTGTTGGGGAAACCATTGAAGTTGGAATCCATGTTCAGACTGCCGGTGAACATGTCGCGGGTCAGCGACACAAAAAGACTCTCCCCCAAAGCGGCAAGGTGAAGAGACATGCCATCAAGCATGACGGTCTTTCCTTTTACGCCGACTGGCATAAGAGGTGAAGTGTCGAATTTGCCACCGCGCGGCAAATCGGCTGGGGTATATACCTTCGACCCATTCAAACTCGCGACAGGGATGACGTGCGGTGAGCGGCTGTTACTCGTCAGAAACAGCATTTTTTCGCCCTGCGCTGAATACGAGACCATATCCAACGGCTGCCCGTTTCCATAGTCCATGATGGTGCGTGCAGCGATTTTCGCGCCATCCACGATTTCGCTCAAATCGATCAAGACAATCGGGCTACAGGTGTAGGCCGCAACAAGTTGCTTTTTCCCGTCGATGGTTTGAATGGACATCGCACGAATTGGCGCTCGTGTTTCGTACTGATCGTGAGAGATGTGGTACATCTCAACACTGGCTGTGGCTTGCTTATTGGTAAATGGGTATGGAATGCGTCGCAGTGTTGATAGAAAGTTATCAAAGGCAACGCCGGACACAAAGAGCTCTCCATCCGAGTATTCCATGTCCATGATGGCCAGCGAGCTGAGCGAGATATTGCCTTTTGCAAGGTCGCGCGCCAAAGGTGGCATCTTGCCCAGCCCACGCGGCCTGAAAGTCGTCACCTGATCGGGGTAATTGTTCAGGACCTGCTTTTGAAACTTAAGCGAACCAAGGTCCAGCAGCTGAATTTTTGCATCCTGCGTCACCTTCACAATCGCAGGAGCCGAAGCAAAGTTTCCAATCCTTGTGACCGAGAGGTAAATCTCGGCCGTCACAGGGTGGACGGCCATATCATTGATTGCCAACGCGCTTTGTGGCACGCCCAACATGTCGGCGATTCTCACATCGATATCGCCGATGTTGACGGGGGCGACCTGCTTTGGTGCTTGTGCCCCTGTCAGATCAAACGCGTAAATTGCACCGTTGTAGTTGTCGCCAACAAACAAAGTACCCGTGTCCGAAAACTCGAGCGCACCTGCGAATTTGAGGTCGAGCTGGGTGCTTTGGGCAAACGCTGGCGTGGCCACGCTCGTGGCTACTGCGAAAAACAATAGGGCTATCTTTTTTAAATCAAACATCGGTGTTCCTGTTTAGGACTTTGTCCACGTCAACAAGGGTTGACGCGTCAGCCCACGAAAGTCAATTAAGTGATCAGTTTTGATCACGCCTGAAGATTAAACTTGGGGAAATATTTCGTCTACACGCTAAAAACCGATGCAACCCGTCCGCGAGACCGAACAATGATCGATCACCTTAGACAGATGGCGATCTTTGCGCGTGTGGTGGAGAAGGGCTCGTTTCGGGCTGCTGCGAAAGACGTGGGCCTGGCCCCATCGCGAATCAGCGAAACCGTTTCCGAGCTTGAGGTGTTTCTCGGCACGACTCTTCTTTACCGCTCCACACGCAAGCTCACGCTTACGAACGAAGGGCGGATTTTCTATGCCCGCGTGGTTGAAATGTTGCGCAGCGCCGAAGCAGGGTTGAACGAGCTGAATGCGCTGTCTTTGGACCCATCTGGAGCCCTGCGGATATCGATACCGGCGTTCTTGTCCTCGGGTCCACTCTCCACAGCCATCGCGGCCTTCGCCCGGCAGCATCCAAACGTGGCGTTCTCAGTTGCCTATACCGACCATCCCATGGGGCTCATCGACGATGGGTTCGATCTGAACGTGAGGGTGGGCTGGCTGGACGATAGTTCAATGATGTCCCGAAAGCTGGCGGAAGGTCAACGCGTACTTGTGGCAGGCACTGATTACGCGCGCCAACGAAACACGCCGCAACGTCCATCGGATCTGGAGGAGTGGGATTGGATTCGTTACCAGCCACGGGCCGACACCACCGAATTCACGTCGACGACTGGGCAGATCGAGAAGGTCACTGGCAAAGCCCAAATCGAGGTCGATAGCATCGACGCGGTTTATCACTTTGCCATCCAAAATATGGGAGTCACAATTTTGCCGTCGTTCCTTGCAGAGCGCGGTATCTCAACTGGAGCGCTGGTGCGGTTACTGCCAGACTGGAGATTGCGGCAATTAGGCATTTACGCAGTGTGGCCAGATAGATCGCGACGGGAGAGCCTCACACTGCTTTTCGTCCGTTTCTTGGCGGAGCAGGGCCTTTGCCAGCCAGAGGACAAAGCCACCTCATCACCCGTGGGTCAACAAGTCGAGTCGTCCACCTGACTGCTCAGATTTTTCAACTTGCTTGGTCGGCCATGGTGGTTTGGCCCCAAAGCAATCAAAATCGAAACGCGTAAAGCTACCGAGCAACGGGGACTGTCGACCCAGTTGTGCGGCGAAGTGGGATGCTCCACACCACACCTGCCGGGCATCGAAATCGAAAAAAGCCCGAATCGTTTCCGATTCGGGCTTTTTCTTGGGGCTTGCTACTGGTTACTTGCGTGCGGGTGGCAAGTCGGTGCAGCTTCCGTGCGCCACCTCTGCCGCCATGCCGATGGACTCGCCGAGCGTGGGGTGCGGGTGGATGGTTTTGCCGATGTCGATGGCATCTGCGCCCATCTCAATCGCCAACGCCACTTCGCCAATCATGTCGCCAGCGTGGGTGCCGACCATGCCGCCGCCCAGGATCTTGCCGTGGCCGTGCGCTTCTGGTGAGTCATCAAACAGCAGTTTGGTGACGCCTTCGTCGCGGCCATTGGCAATTGCCCGGCCAGACGCGTTCCAGGGGAACAGGCCCTTCTTGACCTTGATGCCCTGCGCCTTGGCTTGGTCTTCGGTGAGGCCCACCCAGGCCACCTCGGGGTCGGTGTAGGCCACGCTTGGGATCACGCGGGCGTTGAAAGCGGCGGCTGCCAGCTCTTTGTTGCCCTGCAATTCACCGGCAATGACTTCTGCCGCCACATGCGCTTCATGCACCGCCTTGTGCGCCAGCATGGGCTGGCCCACGATGTCGCCGATGGCGAAGATGTGAGGCACGTTGGTGCGCATCTGGATATCAACGTTGATGAAGCCACGGTCTGTGACAGCCACGCCGGCTTTCTCGGCGGCAATTTTCTTGCCATTGGGCGTGCGGCCCACGGCTTGCAGCACCAGGTCATACACCTGAGGTGCGGGGGCGGTGCCGCCCTCCTCTGCTGCGGCAAACGTCACTTCAATGCCTTCGGGCAAGGCGCGTGCGCCCACCGTTTTGGTCTTGAGCATGATGTTGTCGAAACGCGGTGCGTTCATCTTTTGCCAGATCTTGACGAGGTCGCGGTCAGCGCCCTGCATCAGGCCGTCCATCATTTCCACCACGTCCAGGCGTGCGCCCAGCGTGCTGTAAACCGTGCCCATTTCCAGCCCGATGATGCCGCCGCCCAAAATCAGCATGCGCTTGGGGACTTCTTTCAGCGCCAAAGCGCCTGTTGAGTCCACCACGCGTGGGTCTTCGGGCATGAATGGCAAGCGAACCGCTTGTGAGCCGGCCGCGATGATGGCTTTTTTGAACGCAATGGTTTGTGTCTTTCCGGTCTTCTCTTGCGAGGTGCCGCTGGTTTCTTCAACCGACACATGGTTGGCACCGACAAACGAGCCATAGCCACGCACCACCGTCACTTTGCGCATCTTGGCCATGGCGGCCAGTCCACCGGTGAGCTTGTTGATGACTTTGTCTTTGTGGCCGCGCAGCGTATCCACATTGACGGTGGGCGCGCCAAAGTCGATGCCCACCGCAGACATGTGCTTGACCTCGTCCATGACGGCAGCCACGTGCAGCAAGGCTTTGGACGGGATGCAGCCCGACGTTCAGACACACGCCGCCGAGTTGCGCATAGCGCTCAACCAGCACAACCTTAAGGCCCAAGTCCGCCGCGCGAAACGCTGCCGAGTAGCCGCCTGGGCCTGCGCCCAAGCACCAACAAGTCACATTCCAGATCAGCGCTGCCGCCAAAGCTGGCTGCAACGGGGGCCGGAACAGCCGCCGCTGCTGCTACGCTTTGTGTAGCAGCCTGCGCAGCTGCAGCGGGCGCTGCAGCCTGTTTTGGCTCAGAAGCAGGTGCCGACGCGTCGCCAGCGGCTTCCAGGGTCAAGACCAATGAGCCTTCTTTGACTTTGTCGCCAATGGCGACTTTGAGCTCCTTCACCACGCCAGCGTGGCTGGAGGGAATCTCCATGGAAGCTTTGTCGCTTTCCACGGTGATCAGGCTCTGGTCAACCGCAATGGTGTCGCCTGGTTTGACCATCAACTCAATGACGGTGACTTCAGCGAAGTCACCAATGTCGGGTACTTTGATATCTAGGATTGCCATGTCGTACCTCTTTGTTTACAGCAATACCCGGCGGAAGTCGCCCAGTATTTGACCGAGATAAACGTTAAAGCGGGCCGCAGCGGCGCCGTCGATCACGCGGTGGTCCCACGTCAAGCTCAAAGGCAGCATCAAACGGGGCTGGAAGGCTTTGCCGTCCCACACCGGTTCAATGGTGGAGCGGCACACGCCCAAAATGGCGACTTCAGGGGCGTTGATGATGGGCGTGAAATAACGCCCGCCAATGCCACCCAAAGACGAGATGGTGAACGACGCGCCAGACATTTCTGCCGGGCTCAACTTGCCGTCACGGGCTTTCTTGGCCAGTTCGCTCATCTCTTGCGAGATTTGCATGACGCCTTTTTTGTCGGCGTCTTTGATCACCGGGACCATCAAGCCGTTGGGCGTATCGGCCGCAAAACCAATGTGGAAGTACTGCTTGTAGATCAGCGCGTCACCGTCCAGCGAGCTGTTGAACTCGGGGAACTTCTTGAGTGCCGCCACGCAGGCCTTGATCAGGAAAGCCAGCATGGTGACTTTGACGCCAGACTTCTCGTTTTCCTTGTTGGTGGAGACGCGGAAGGCTTCCAAATCGGTGATATCGCAGTCGTCGTGGTTGGTGACGGCCGGAATCATGATGGCGTTGCGCAACAGGTTGGCACCGCTGATCTTCTTGATGCGGGACATTTCCTTGCGCTCGGTGGGGCCGAACTTGGTGAAGTCAACCTTCGGCCAAGGGATCAGGCCCAGACCCGCACCGTCGTTGCCCGAACCAGCGCCTGCGCCTTTGTTCTGCGCAGCCGCCGCCAACGTTTGCACGGCGCCGCTCATCACGGAACGGGTGAAAGACTGAATGTCCGTGTCAGTGATACGCCCCTTGAGACCGCTGCCTTTGACTTCGTTCAAGGGAACGCCCAACTCGCGGGCGAACTTGCGCACCGACGGCGACGCATGCGGCAGACCCACGGGTGCTGCGGTTGGGTTGTGGGCCGGAACAGCGGCAACCGCTGCAGGCGCAGAAGCAGCGGCCGGTGCGACTGCGGTAGCAGCCGGAGCCGCCACCGCTGCGGGCGCAGTCGCTGCAACAGGTGCAGCGGCAGCAGCAGGTGCGCTGCCTTCCAAAATAGCCAGCAGGTCGCCAATGTTGACCTTGTCACCCATCTTGACCTTGAGCTCTTTCAACACACCGGCGCTGCTGGAAGGAATTTCCATGGCGGCTTTGTCGGACTCGACCGTGATCAGAGACTGCTCTAAACGGATGGTGTCACCCACATTGACCATGACTTCAATCACGGACACGTCTTTGAAGTCACCAATATCTGGCACGAAAACTTCGATTCGGCCGGTGGCAGCAGGCGCAGCCACCGCTACCGAAACAGGAGCAGCCTGCGCAGGTACAGCAGGCGCTGCAGCCTCTTTTGGTGCTGAAGCGGGTGCTGCAGCCGGTGCGACTGCGGCGCCTGCTGCTTCCAGCATCAGGACCACGGAGCCTTCTTTGACTTTGTCACCCAGGATGACTTTGATTTCTTTGACCACACCAGCGTGGCTGGAGGGGATTTCCATGGAGGCCTTGTCGGACTCGACGGTGATCAGCGACTGATCAACTGCCACGGTGTCGCCGGGCTTGACCATCAGTTCAATCACGGTGACTTCAGCGAAGTCGCCGATATCCGGCACTTTGATTTCGATTGCAGACATGCGTGTCTCCTAACTCTAACTTTTTTGATTCAAGGCCAACCCGCGGATCAGCGTGGTTGGCCCTGCCCGTTCTTATGCGTACAGAGGATTGACCTTGTCGGTCTGGATGCCGTACTTGGCAATGGCTTCAACCACCTTGGCCACAGGCACGGTGCCGTCTTCGCTCAGCGCCTTCAGGGCGGCAACCACGATGTAGTGGCGGTTGACCTCAAAGTGCTCACGCAACTTGCTGCGGAAATCGCTGCGGCCAAATCCGTCGGTACCCAAGACCTTGTAGGTCCGGTCTTTCGGAATGAACTGTCGAATTTGGTCAGCATAAGCCTTCATGTAGTCGGTGGACGCCACGACGGGACCGGAATGCTTCTCCAACTGCTGCGCCACGAACGGCACACGCGGTGCGTCCGCAGGGTGCAAGAGGTTGTAACGCTCGCAGTCTTGACCGTCACGGGTCAACTCGTTAAAGCTTGGGCAGCTCCAGACGTCAGCATCAACCCCCCAGTCGGCTGCCAACAACTCTTGAGCCGCCATGCTTTCACGCAGAATCGTGCCCGAGCCCAGCAGCTGAACCCGTGGGCCCTTGCCGCCAGTGGCACCGGGCTTGCACATGTACATGCCCTTGATGATCTGCTCTTCAGTGCCTGCGGTAAGGCCAGGCATCGAGTAGTTTTCGTTCAACAGGGTGATGTAGTAATACACGTTGTCCTGCTTTTCGACCATGCGCTTCAGACCGTGGTGCAAGATCACGCCCACTTCGTGTGCAAAAGTGGGGTCGTAGCTCACGCAGTTGGGAATGGTGTTGGCCAACAAATGGCTGTGACCATCTTCGTGCTGCAAGCCTTCTCCGTTCAGCGTGGTCCGGCCAGACGTGCCGCCCAGCAAGAAGCCACGAGCTTGCATGTCGCCCGCCGCCCACGCCAAGTCGCCAATGCGCTGGAAGCCGAACATGGAGTAGTACACGTAGAACGGCACCATGATGCGGTTGTTGGTGCTGTAGCTGGTGGCTGCTGCAATCCAGCTGCTCATGCCGCCGGCTTCATTAATACCCTCTTGCAGAATCTGGCCCGCTTTGTCTTCCTTGTAGTACATGACTTGGTCTTTGTCGACCGGGGTGTACTTTTGGCCTTCAGGGTTGTAAATACCGATTTGACGGAACAAGCCTTCCATACCAAAGGTACGGGCTTCGTCCACCAAAATGGGCACCACGCGGGGGCCCAAGGCCTGGTCGCGCAGCAGCGTCGTCAGGAAACGCACATAAGCCTGTGTTGTCGAGATTTCACGGCCTTCAGCGGTGGGTTCCATCACCGTTTTGAAGGTCTCCAGGGACGGTACGGTGAATTGCTCATCGGCCTTCACGCGACGGTGCGGCAGGTAACCACCCAGTGCCTTGCGGCGCTCGTGCAGGTAACGCATCTCAGGCGTGTCATCAGCCGGCTTGTAGAACGGAATGTCTGCAATCTGGCTGTCAGGAATTGGAATGTTGAAACGGTCGCGGAAGGCTTTGATGTCTTCGTCGGTCAACTTCTTGGTCTGGTGAACGTTGTTCTTGCCTTCACCGCTCTTGCCCATGCCAAAACCCTTGACGGTTTTGATCAGCAATACGGTGGGCTGACCCTTGTGGTTGACGGCCGAGTGGTAAGCAGCATAGACCTTCTTGGCATCGTGGCCACCGCGGCGCAGCGCCCAGATGTCGTCGTCGCTCATTTTGGAGACCATCTCCAGCGTGCGTGGGTCACGACCGAAGAAATGCTTGCGCACATAAGCGCCGTCATTGGCTTTGAAGGCCTGATAGTCACCGTCCAGCGTGTCCATCATCAGCTTGCGCAGCGCGCCGTCTTTGTCGCGGGCCAACAGTGGATCCCACTGGCTGCCCCACAAAAGCTTGATCACGTTCCAGCCGGAGCCGCGGAATTCGCCTTCCAGTTCTTGCACGATCTTGCCGTTGCCACGCACGGGTCCGTCCAGACGTTGCAAGTTGCAGTTCACCACAAACACCAGGTTGTCCAGCTTCTCGCGTGCGGCCAAACCGATCGCGCCCAGGGACTCCACTTCGTCCATCTCACCGTCGCCGCAGAACACCCAAACTTTGCGGTTTTCAGTGTTGGCAATGCCACGGGCATGCAGGTATTTGAGGAAACGGGCTTGGTAAATCGCCATCAATGGGCCCAAGCCCATGGAGACGGTGGGGAACTGCCAAAACTCCGGCATCAACTTGGGGTGCGGGTAGCTGGACAGGCCATTGCCATCCACTTCCTGGCGGAAGTTGAGCAACTGCTCTTCAGTCAGGCGCCCCTCAAGGTAAGCGCGGGCGTAAACGCCGGGGGACACGTGCCCCTGAATGTAGAGGCAGTCGCCGCCATGGTTTTCGCTCTCGGCATGCCAAAAATGGTTGAAGCCCGCACC
Organism: uncultured beta proteobacterium; assembly: GCA_963781205.1. Classification (GTDB taxonomy): domain Bacteria; phylum Pseudomonadota; class Gammaproteobacteria; order Burkholderiales; family Burkholderiaceae_C; genus Rhodoferax. The sequence goes on from CAWAFG010000017.1 coordinate 70,636, forward strand.
AAACATATGGGCGAGCGAGGCAAACGATCCAATGTGACCGCCCAGGTCACCACCATCGGCGGGGTAATGGCGGTTGGCTTTGACCACCATCGCCATGGCGTTCCAGCGCATGTAGGCGCGCAAGCGGCCTTCCAACTCCAAATTACCGGGGCAGGCCTCTTCCTGATTGGGCTCAATGGTGTTCACGTAGCCCGTGTTGGCCGAGAACGGCATGTCGATGCTGCTTTGACGCGCATGCTCCAGCAGTTGCTCCAGTAAGTAGTGCGCCCGCTCGGGCCCCTCCTTATCGATCACGGCGGACAGGGCGTCCATCCACTCTCGTGTCTCTTGACTGTCTACGTCGGCCGGAATGGATCCGAAACCGTTCTCTGGTACTGCTGACATGCGGCGCTCCTTTTTTGTGGGTAATTTAGTACAGCATATCTATTTTGTCACAGCCGTTTTGAAATTTCAAATAATGCTTTGTGAGTTCATATTATGAAATTGACGCGTTGCCAGCAGTGCTGACTTGAAGGCGCGAAATCGGTCCTCCCCTACACTTCAGGGATGCCGCTTCCTACGCCCAACTCTGCTATTGAAACCACTGACCCCACCGTGTGGCAACGCTTACGCGACTGGTGGCAGAAGCTTCCACCCCAGCGCCAAGACCGCTTCGCCGTACTGGCACCACTGGCAGCGGTTTTGCTGTTTTTGGCGGCGATCGTCACTGCTTTTGGCTACCTGCGTATTGAGGAGATTGACCGCGAGCAAGAAGCCGTCAATCGCGATGTGGAATACACGCAACAGCGATTGCGTCTGCGCCTCTTGGAGCGCCAAGAGCAAATCATGCGCATCGCCAAAGAGGTATCCAACCGGGAGCTCGATATTGACGAGTTCCAAAGCCGCGCCATCACCATGGTCAATCAGTACCCGGAATTGCGTTCGCTGACCTGGATTGATGAGCGACAGCGCATCAAGGCGACTGCGGGAACCGCCAACCTGTCTGGCGCCCAACTTAAAAGCACAGGCAACGTCCAGATTCAAGGGGATACGGAAAACACCTTCAAACTGGCCCGCGACCTGCAGCAAATCATTTACGCCCAAGGCATCGCCGTCCCCCATCAGCCGGCCCTGTTGCAATTGCATATCCCACTGAGTGACCGCGCCAAATTTGCCGGGGTGGTGATGGCAGAGTATTCGGTCGACGCCTTGTTCCGCTATGGGGTTCCCGCCGAGGTGTCTGCGCGCTACGCCATCTCTTTTCATGACAGCGAAGGCAACTTGCTGGCCGGAACGGTGATCACGCCGCGGGGACCCGCCTCACGCTTGCTCCCGTGGACGGGATCAGTCAACGCCTATGAAGTGCCGGTATCCCCCGTGGGCAACGGGCTCATCATTCGCGGGCAGGTGTACCGCACTTCTCTGGGCGTGGTGGGAAGTGGCTTGTTTTGGCTGGTGATTGTGTTGAGTTTGATGACAGCCTGGATGCTGATCGCCAACTGGCGCCACACGCGGCGGCGCCTGCGAACACAAGAAGCACTGGTGGTGGAAACCAGCTTTCGCCGCGCCATGGAGAACTCCATCCTGACCGGCATGAGAGCCTTGGACATGCAGGGGCGAATCTCCTACGTGAACGCGGCTTTCTGCCAAATGACGGGGTGGCAGGAGTCGGAATTGGTGGGCCGCACTGCGCCCTTCCCCTACTGGCCTGAAGACGACCACGACACGTTGACGACCCGACTTAACGACGAGCTGGCGGGGCGCATCCAGCCCGGTGGTATTCAAGTTCGAATCAAACGACGCGACGGCACCTTGTTTGACGCCCGGCTCTACGTCTCGCCCACTGATAGACGCGCGCGGCACTCAAACCGGCTGGATGACGTCCATGACCGACATTACCGAGCCCAACCGCATTCGGGAGCAACTGTCCGCCTCGCATGAACGTTTCACCACCGTTCTGGAAGCCCTGGACGCCTCCATTTCAGTAGCCCCTCTGGGGAGCAACGAGTTATTGTTTGCCAACAAGCTTTACCGGCAGTGGTTTGGCACGCAAACCTTGGGGCACCTTCAATTGGTGGCCGAAGCTGGCGTGCCGGTACCGCCGCTCACCGACGACGCGCTGGACAACGTCGACGCGTTTGCCGGCTTGCCAACCAGCCTGCTGCCGGACAACGAAGCAGAAAGTGCGGAAATCTTTTTAGCGGACTTGGGCAAGTGGCTTGAGGTCCGCTCTCGTTACCTGAGTTGGGTGGACGGTCGCTTGGCGCAAATGGTGATCGCCACCGACATCACGGCACGGCGCATTGCCGAAGAACAGGCCGCTATTCAAGCCGAACGTGCGCAAACATCCAGCCGGCTGATCACCATGGGTGAAATGGCCTCCAGCGTCGCCCACGAATTGAATCAGCCGCTGACCGCCATCAACAACTACTGCAACGGCATGGTGTCGCGCATCAAAGCCCAACAAATCAGCGAGGAAGACTTGCTGGGTGCGCTGGAAAAAACCGCCAAACAAGCCCAACGGGCCGGACAAATCATTCAGCGCATTCGCTCCTTTGTGAAACGCAGTGAACCCAATCGCTCGCTATCCAGCGTGGCAGACATGGTCAATGAAGCCCTGGAACTGGCCGAAATGGAGATGCGACGCCGAAACGTTCGCTTAATGCACTATGTTGCGCCCCGCCTGCCGCCCTCTTTGGTTGACCCCATCTTGATTGAGCAGGTGCTTTTAAACCTTTTGAAAAATGCCGCAGAGGCCGTCGATGCGGCGCAACGCCCAACCGCGCATCGACTCGTCAAGCTGCGGGTGGCAGCCGCCCAAGTCGAGGGCAAGCCCGTGATTGAGTTCATGGTGACTGACTCCGGCAGCGGCATTTCGGCAGAAGCCATGCCCCGCCTTTACGAGGCCTTTTACTCGACCAAGTCGGACGGCATGGGGATCGGACTGAGCCTGTGTCGCTCCATCGTCGAGTCTCACCAGGGGAGGATGAAAGCGGAGAACCTCTACAATGGGGTAGAAGTAACAGGGTGTAGCTTCACGTTCTGGATTCCCATGCCGGAGCCCCTGCCTACTGAAAAACAAGGACGTCAGAGCTGAATATGAGTTTGATACCTAAAAAAGGCACGGTTTACGTCGTCGATGATGATGAAGCCGTTCGGGATTCGTTGCAGTGGTTGTTGGAAGGCAAGGATTACCGGGTTCGTTGTTTTGAATCCGCGGAATCTTTCCTGAGTCGCTACGACGCTCGTGAAGTGGCCTGTCTGATTGTGGACATTCGCATGGGTGGCATGACCGGGCTGGAGTTGCAAAACCGCTTGATCGAAAACCGCTCCCCTTTGCCCATTGTGTTCATTACCGGGCATGGGGATGTGCCCATGGCCGTGGACACCATGAAAAAAGGTGCCATGGACTTCATTCAGAAGCCCTTCAAAGAAGAGCAATTGCTTGGCTTGGTTGAGCGAATGCTGGACCACGCCACTGAGGCCTTTGCGGACTATCAAGTGGCGCAAAACCGGGATGCCCTGATCGCCCGCCTCACGCTGCGCGAATCTCAAGTTTTGGAGCGCATTGTTGCGGGACGCCTGAACAAACAAATTGCCGACGATCTCGGCATCAGCATCAAGACCGTGGAAGCTCACCGCGCCAACATCATGGAAAAGCTCAACGCAAACACGGTGGCTGATCTGCTGAAAATCGCCTTGGGCCAGACACCTGCCAAGGCTTGACGCTATTTTATTTATAGCTGCCCGCGCTCTCTCAACAAGGGCTAGCGGGCTTTTTTACTTATAAGATTGAAATTATGACCAATCAAGTCAGCGCCCAAAACATCGACGGCAATGCCCTTTCCACCCAACTCCGTACCGACTTGGCCGCACGGGTTGTTGCTTTGAAATCCAAGGGCGTCACGCCCGGCTTGGCCGTTATTTTGGTGGGCGAAGACCCCGCCAGCGCGGTCTACGTGCGCAACAAAATCAAGGCCTGCGCAGATACCGGTGTGCACTCTGTTTTTGAAAAATACGAGGCCACGCTGTCAGAAGCCGACCTGCTGACCCGCATCGCGTCACTCAACACCGATCCAACCATTCACGGCATTTTGGTTCAAATGCCGCTGCCCAAGCACATCAACCCGCACAAAGTGATCGAAGCCATCTCGACTTCCAAGGATGTGGACGGCTACGCCACCTTAAGCGCTGGCGAGTTGATGACCGGTCAGCCCGGCTTTCGCCCGTGCACGCCTTATGGTTGCATGAAGCTGATTGAAACCACTGGCATTGATCTGCGCGGCAAGCACGCGGTGGTGATTGGGCGCAGCAACACCGTGGGCAAACCCATGGCCATGCTGCTTTTACAAGCCAATGCCACGGTCACCGTCTGCCACAGTGGAACGACTGACATTGGCTATCACACCCGCCAAGCGGACGTGGTGGTGGCTGCTGTTGGCAAACGCAATGTGCTGACTGCCGACATGGTGAAACCCGGCGCTATCGTGATTGACGTGGGCATGAACCGCAACGACGAAGGCAAGCTGTGCGGCGATGTCGACTATGCTGGCGTGAAAGAAGTAGCCAGCTTCATCACGCCTGTGCCCGGCGGCGTTGGGCCGATGACCATCACCATGCTGCTGGTCAATACCCTCGAATCAGCCGAACGCACCGCCTGAATTGATACAGACGGCGCCTTAATCAGGCGCCTCTTGAATTGGCGTCCCTTGGCCGCAAAATAGAGCTTATGAACAATCCCCTGCTTTCCTTCACCGACCTGCCGCTGTTCGACCAAATTACCCCCGAGCATGTCGCGCCCGCGATGGACGTGCTGCTGGCAGATGCCAGCGCCGCTCTTGAAACCGTGACCGCGCCGGACTTCCCGGCTGGTTGGACTGACATTGCCGCCGTATTGGATGTCACGACAGAGAAGCTGGGTCGGGCATGGGGTGCGGTGAGTCACCTGAACAGCGTGGCTGACACCCCCGAGTTGCGTGCGGCGTACAACGAAGCATTGCCTAAAGTCACTGAGTTTTTCACCCGCTTGGGTGCTGACGAGCGTCTGTACGCCAAGTACAAAGCGATTGACACGACATCGTTGAACGCAGAGCAACTTCAGGCACATACCTACGCGATTCGCAACTTTGTGCTGGGGGGCGCCGAGTTGACCGGCCCTGCCCGTGATCGCTTTGCGGCCATTCAAGAGCGAAGCGCAGAACTGAGCCAAAAATTCAGTGAAAACGCGCTCGACGCGACCGATGCCTTCGCACACTACGCAACCGCAGACGAGTTGGACGGGGTTCCCAACGACGTCAAGCAAGCCGCCCGCGCCGCGGCATCTGCAGAAGGTAAAGAAGGCTACAAGCTCACACTCAAACTGCCTTGCTACCTGCCCGTCATGCAGTTTGCCAAAAGCAGTGCGCTGCGTGAAATTCTCTATCGCGCCTATGTCACCCGTGCGTCGGACCAGGCCGACGAGTCAGCCCGTCAGTTTGACAACTCGGCGCTCATCAACGAAATGCTGGCCTTGCGGCTCGAAGAGGCTCAATTACTGGGCTACCGCAGTTTTGGCGAGTTGTCAGTAGCGCCCAAAATGGCGGAGTCTTCGGAACATGTCATCACGTTCCTGCGTGATCTGGCTGCCAAGGCCCGGCCTTTTGCCGAAAAAGACTTGGCAGACCTGCGTCAATATGCAAAAGAACACCTTGGCTTGGCCGAGCCTCAACCTTGGGATTGGCCTTACATCAGCGAAAAGCTCAAAGAAGCTCGCTACGCCTTCAGTGAACAAGAAGTCAAGCAGTACTTCACAGCGCCCAAGGTGCTGGCGGGCTTGTTCAAGATTGTTGAAAGCCTGTTTGAAGTCCAGATCGAACGCGATACTGCGCCCGTGTGGCACTCAGGCGTGGAGTTTTACCGCATTGAGCGTGGCGGGCAACTGCTTGGGCAGTTCTATCTCGACTCATCCGCGCGCAAAGGAAAGCGCGGCGGCGCTTGGATGGACGATGTGCGGGGCCGCTGGATGCGCCCCGACACCCATCAATTGCAAACCCCTGTGGCGCATCTGGTCTGCAATTTCGCTGACGGCGTAGATGGCAAGCCACCCCTGCTGACCCACGACGACGTAACCACCCTCTTCCACGAGTTCGGTCACGGCCTGCACCACCTCTTGACACAGGTCAATGAGCGAGATGTGTCTGGTATCAGTGGCGTGGAATGGGACGCCGTGGAACTACCCAGCCAGTTCATGGAAAATTTCTGCTGGGAGTGGGAAGTGCTCAAGGACATGACGGCACACGTCGACACCGGCGAAGCTTTGCCACGCGCGCTGTTTGACAAGATGCTGGCCGGCAAAAACTTCCAAAGCGGCATGCAAACACTGCGGCAAATTGAGTTCTCCTTGTTCGACATGTTGCTGCACACGACGCATAACCCCGCCCATGACATCATGGCGTTGCTGAATCAGGTTCGGGAAGAGATCGCCGTACTTCAGCCTCCAAGCTGGAGCCGTACTGCTCATACTTTCAGCCATATTTTTGCAGGCGGTTATGCGGCTGGGTACTACAGCTACAAATGGGCCGAAGTCTTGAGCGCTGACGCCTATGCTGCATTTGAAGAAACTGCGGGCCAAGACGGCTTGCCAAATGCCGAGACTGGTAGAAAATACCGAAAAGCCATTCTTGAGGCAGGCGGCAGTCGCCCAGCGATCGAGTCGTTCAAAGCATTTCGTGGCCGCGAACCTGCACTCGACGCTTTGCTTCGCCACCAGGGCATGGCAGAACAAACCTGACGAGGACACTCTGTGAAATCTGCAATGAAGAAAACCTCACTTGCGGCGCTGGCAATGGGCCTGACCGCTTGGATGGCAATTGGGTCAGCGTCGGCTCAAACGGTTTACCGCGTGGTGGGTGCGGACGGAAAGGTCACCTTTTCGGACAAGCCCCCTGTCAACACTGGTAATGCCGCGAGCCAAGAGCTTGCAAGCATTGGCGCAGCCAGCAGCAACCAACCACTCCCCTTTGCGCTTCGTCAGGTTGTGGCGAAGTACCCGGTCACCCTTGTACTCGGCAGACAACTGCGGTCCTTGCGGGTCAGGACGTGCTTTATTGATCGGTCGTGGGGTGCCTTTCACCGAAAAAACTGTCAATTCGAATGAGGACGCCGACGCCCTGCAGCGCATCAGCGGCACCAACACCATTCCATTCATCACCATCGGCGGCCAACAACTCAAAGGCTACTCAGACGCCGAGTGGAACCAGTTCTTGAATGCCGCGGGCTACCCCAAGACCTCTGCCCTGCCAGCCAATTACAAAAATCCGGCCGCAACCCCGTTAGTCGTGGTGCAAAAACCTGCGGTGCCTGCCGACTTGAAGGAAGCCACTTCGGCACCTACGGTTCGATCCAGCCCAGCGCCAGACACCAGCAAAAATCCTGCCGGCATCCGCTTCTAAGACCGTTACCGGCTAGTAGGTGATTGTTTTGACGCCGCTGCTTGTGCCCAGCAAGCAGATCTGAGCCTTTTGAAAGGCAAAAACGCCAACAGTGACTACTCCGGGCCATTGACTGACTTGGGCCTCAAACAGCCAACGGATCATTGATCTTCAGGCCGGTGACATCCAGAATCCACTGCCCGTTATCCGTCACCAGCGGCTCAGTGCCTTTGAGGCGCACCGTAGCAGCTCCACCCATGGCCGAAAATTGACGGATCAATTGTTGAGCAGCCATCGGAATGACCTCCACAGGCAACGGAAATTGGCCTAGCGCTTCAACCAATTTCGACTCGTCAGCAATACAAACAAACTGCCGAGACTGGGCAGCCACAATTTTTTCACGGGTGAGCGCAGCGCCACCGCCTTTCACCATATGGCCCTGCCCATCAATTTCGTCAGCACCGTCAATGTAGACAGACAGTTCGGACACTTCGTTGCAGTCAAAAACGGGAATTCCCAAAGCCTTCAAACGCTCCGTACTGGCGACCGAGCTGGACACGGCACCTTTGATCTGATCTTTCATCGTAGCCAGCGCGTCAATGAACTTGTTAACGGTTGATCCCGTTCCGACCCCAACGATTTCACCAGGGACTACGTACTTGAGCGCAGCCTTCCCAACGAGTGTTTTGAGTTCATCTTGCGAAAGAGGGGCGTTAGGTTGTGGATTTTGATTGGTCATCTGGGAAAATCGGGTGAGTTGCGGAAACGTTGTTCACAAATTAAGCAGGAATTATCCGATGTCTCTCCTTCCCTACGCGCTAGCTCGACCATTTTTATTCAGCCTCGATCCTGAAACCGCTCACGAAGTCACCCTGCATGGCCTTGCCGCCGTGCAGGGAACACCATTGCAACTGGCCTATTGCAACGGCCGTGTGGAAGACCCCGTCGTCTTGGCTGGACTGACTTTTCCCAACCGCGTTGGTTTGGCCGCTGGGTTGGACAAAAATGCCCGTTGCATTGATGGTCTGGGAGCGATGGGCTTTGGATTTATCGAGGTAGGGACCGTGACCCCCAAGGCCCAGCCCGGTAACCCCAAACCCCGAATGTTTCGCTTACCCAAGGCGAATGCACTCATCAACCGCCTTGGCTTCAACAATGACGGATTGGACGCCTTTGTTGCCAATGTGAAGCGCTCGACGCTCTACCAAAAACGACACTTGACGAGCGCCAAGGGCCCCGCCATGTTGCTGGGGCTCAATATTGGCAAGAATGCGGCCACACCCATCGAGAACGCTACGGATGATTACATCAGCGGTCTCATTGGGGTGTATCCCTACGCCGATTACGTCACGATTAACATCTCCAGCCCCAACACCAAGAATCTGAGGGCCCTTCAAAGTGATGAGGCACTCGATCAATTGTTGGGTGCGCTGGCGCAACAGCGAGAAAAACTTGCGGCCGAACACGGCAAGCGAACGCCACTGTTCGTGAAGATCGCCCCTGATTTGGATGAATCCCAGGTCGCCGTGATTGCGGCAACACTTCAACGACATGGCATGGATGGGGTGATCGCCTCCAACACCACGCTAAGCAGAGAAGCAGTCAAGGGCATGGCGCATGCTGATGAGACCGGAGGATTGTCAGGCGCGCCCGTTTTGACCATGAGCAATCGCGTTATTTCTCAATTGCGTTCCGCGCTTGGGCCTGCATTTCCGATCATTGGTGTCGGCGGGATCATGAGTGCCGAAGATGCCGTCAGCAAAATAAAAGCGGGCGCCGATGTGGTTCAAATTTACACCGGCTTGATTTACAAAGGTCCGTCCTTAGTCAAACAAAGTGCAGAACTGATTCGACGCACCTTCAGTAGAGCCTAAATTTGGGGTGTTTGACGGCCATGCCGGTGCCAGCGACTTCGTCTATTCGCTTGGCGCCTCAAGTTTTGGTCATCAGCTTATTAACACCCTCATACAGACAAAAAAAGGGCTAGTCTTGCGACTAGCCCTTAAGGAGTCCCTGAACCTGAAGGTTTCGAAAGGACCCGAGGAGACAACTGGTGCACCTTGCTACTTAAAACAGGATGCGAGATTGAAGTATGTCAGGGTTTTCCCTATTTTTCTAGAGTTGTGACCCAAATTTCCAATGAACAGCCAATATTTAAGTTTGACTGTTGCAAATTAGCGTTTTTTTGCCGCAGGTTTAGCGGCATCAGCAGCTGTAGTGGCGACGGTTTTGAAGTTGGACTCAGCAACATCAGTAGCCTGTTTCACCGCCTTTTGAACAGACTCCAATGCACTATTGGCAGCCGTGACCGCGTTACGCATGACCGCCACGGCGGACTCTGAGCCAGCAGGAGCGCTCTTGGCAGTGCTGTCAACCAACGCCATAAATTTTTGCTGGGCTTCTGCGGCTTGCCCCTCAAAAGCTTTGCTGAATTCAGCGCTTGAACCAGACGCGATGTCATACAAGTGACGGCTGTAAGCCGCAGACTTTTCAGCCAAGGGCTGAAGCATGGCCGATTGAAGAGCCATCAATTCCTGCGCGTCTTTAGCGCTGAGCAAGGCCTTGGCATTCTCACTGGTCTCGGCCAAAGCCGCTTTAGAGGCTGTCAGATTCAATTCAACAATCTTTTCCACGCCCTCGAAGGCTTTGGAAGTCAATCCCAGCAAAGTTTCGATGTTTGCTTTGTGTGAAGCCATGATTTGTTCGACGGTCAGCATATAAGTATCTCCAAAGTTAGGGCAATAAAGATCTGCTCCGAAACTTAGCTCTCGCTCAATTATTGTTGCAGTGCAGCATGAATTTATTATAGAAGTTTCTTAAACGAATGCAAGATAAATTGCTGCAGTGCAACAAACCCTTGAGTTGCCAAATGTAAATTTAGAGAGGAAACACCCAAGGACTGTTAACGCTGACGAAGCACTTGCGTCACGCCCTTATTGGCCAACATATCAGCGTATTCATTGCCCGGGTCGCCGTTGTGCCCACGAACCCAGCGCCAATCAATCGTGTGCCCTGAGGTACTGATGAGCTTATCAAGGCGCTGCCACAAATCAACATTTTTGACAGGTTGTTTGGCTGCTGTTTTCCACCCTCTGGCTTTCCAACCGGACACCCACTCGGTGATTCCCTTCAACACATACTGACTGTCTACGTGCAGAGTCACATTGCAAGGCCGTTTCAATGCAGACAAGGCCTCAATGACCGCCATCATCTCCATGCGGTTGTTGGTCGTCTCTAACTCGCCGCCAAATAACTCTTTCTGGGCATCAGAAGACTTTAGCAAAGCACCCCAGCCACCAGGCCCCGGATTCCCCTTGCAGGCACCATCTGTGTAAATTTCAATTGCGTTCAAACCACATTTCCTATAAAGATAACTCTTGTCATTTCCTGTCGTCCTGTGACTCTAATACGTTAACTAAAGAGCGATTTGCGACAGGTGCTGGCGCAGTTGCCATCGCTCGCGCAGCCTTCCAGCCAGGATTCAAGAGGGTCATTCCTCGAACCCTTTTAACTGCGACCACAAAATAAGCAGCGCCCAAAATTGGCCACAAGCGCGCGCCTGCTACGTCCATCCATGCAAATCGTTGCAACCATTTGTCGCTGGCAAGCGCTGGCCGATAGCACCCGAATCGCAAAACCTCTACTTCAAAGCCCAATAGCCTCAACCAGTCCCTCAAACGCCTGTGTCCAATAAACTCTCCAGCTTGCGGCAAGAACATGTGCCCAAAACCCATGCGATGGTACAAATGTGCACGGCGTTGCCGCAAACCCCACAGGGATGCCGGATTCAACCCGCATATAACAACGCGCCCCTCCGGTACAAGCACTCTCTCCACTTCACGAAGCGTGGTGTGCGGATCAGGAGACAACTCCAGTGAATGGGGTAACACCACTAAATCAAGGCTGCTGGCAGGAAAAGGCAATGCAGAAAAATCCGTCAATAACGACGCACCTGACGTCGGGATATGATGGGCGAGCCACCGATGGGGCATTCGATTGGTGCAAAGCGCATCAATTTCAGGCATTCCGAGTTGCAGGGCATGAAAGCCAAAGATATCTGACACCGCTTGACCAAGTTGCTCACGCTCCCAAGCGAGCATATAACGCCCAGGCGGGGTTTGAAACCAACGGTGCAAACCTATAATTTCTTCGTTCATGCAGCTAATTTTCTTACCCGCCTTTACTGATAACTACATCTGGATGTTGCACGACGGCCAGAATGCGTTGGTGGTTGATCCTGGCGACGCTCAGCCCGTGATGGATGCATTAAAGCAGTTGGGCCTAACGCTCGAAGCTATTCTAGTCACGCACCATCACGCGGACCACACAGGCGGCGTCAACGCCTTACGTGCTTACACCAAGTGCCAAGTATTCGGCCCCGCTCATGAACCCATGCCCGAGCCACTGATTCGGTTGTCTGGAGATGAGCGAGTCAACGCTTTGGGCTTCACCTTTCAAGTAATCGATGTGCCGGGACATACTTCGGGACACATTGCTTATTTTTGCGAACAAGTCAACGAGTCTCCTCTTCTGTTTTGCGGTGACACGTTGTTCAGCGGCGGATGTGGCCGCCTGTTTGAGGGGACACCAGCGCAAATGCTGCAATCGCTTCGACGCCTGAGTGCACTCCCTGATGACACCCTGGTGTGCTGCACCCACGAATACACCTTGAGCAACCTTAAATTTGCAGCTGCGGTAGATCCAGAAAACAACGATTTAGCCGACTACACCAGGTACTGCCAAACTCTAAGGGCTGAATTACGTCCCACTCTCCCGAGCACGATTCGGACAGAACGATTGATCAACCCTTTTTTACGAACACGTGAACCCGCACTGATTGCGGCTGCACAAACATTTGACGCCAACGCCAAAGACGAGGTCTCCGTCTTTGCAGCACTTCGGCAATGGAAGAATAATTTTTAATGAAACGCCTCAAGCTACTTTGTCTTACCAGCCTCCTCTGGCTGACCGGATGCGCCACCGTCAGCCCAACAACTCCTGACACAACGGACACAGCAGCCAAGCCCGCCCAAGGGACTCCCGCGCCTTGGCTGCGCCGCCCCGTTTTCCCGTCCGGCGAACTCCAACCGATCAAACCAATTCGCACCCCCACCAACGCGGTCGCTTCTTTGGCGCCACCCGCAGACCTGTGGGAACGCATTCGTGCTGGATTTGACATGCCTGACTTAGAACAAGATCTGGTCACTGACCGGGAAACTTGGTACGCGTCTCGTCCAGATTACATCTTGCGCATGACTGAACGATCAAGAAAGTACATGTTTCACATCGTTGAAGAGTTGGAAAGAAGAGGCATGCCAAGTGAATTGGCCCTACTGCCCTTTGTAGAAAGCGCGTTCAACCCGCAAGCGGTCTCCACCGCCAAGGCAGCTGGCATGTGGCAATTTATGCCAGCAACCGGCAAATATTTCGAGCTCAAACAAAACGCATTCAGAGATGACCGGCGTGATGTACTTGAGTCAACACGCGCCGCGCTTGACTACCTGGAAAAACTGCATGGGATGTTTGGTGATTGGCACTTGGCACTAGCCGCCTATAACTGGGGCGAAGGGAGTGTTAGCAGGGCTATTGCCAAAAACAAACGGGCGGGGCTCCCAGCGGGATACCTGGACCTGAACATGCCGATGGAAACGCGTTTCTACGTGCCCAAGCTCCAGGCCATCAAAAATATAGTTGCGCGCCCCGGTGCATTCAACTCCAAACTTCCAGATATCGGCAACCACCCTTTTTTCCAAATGGTTGATATTCAACGGGATATGGACGTTGCGCTTGCCGCAAAACTGGCTGAAGTGTCGCTGGAAGATTTCAAAGCGCTCAATCCATCAATCAATCGGCCCGTCATTCTTGCGGCTGGCACGCCGACTATTCTTTTGCCATGGGACAACGCCAGCGTCTTCCAACGCAACCTCCAAGCCTATGGTGGCACTGGTTTGGCCAGCTGGACGGTTTGGGTTGCACCACGAACGATGAGCCCCGGAGAGGCGGCCGGCCAAGTTAATATGAGCGAGGCCGAGTTGCGCTCGGTCAACCACATTCCACCCAGAGTCGTCATCAAAGCTGGCTCCAGCCTGTTGGTGCCCCGTTCAGACAGACTCCTCGCCGACGTCAGTGAGCGCATTGCTGAGAACGGTCAGGTCACACTGGCCCCGGAAATTCAACTGCAACGTCAAATCAAAAAAGCAGGCAAGCGAGATTCTGTCGCCAGTTTCGCCAAGCGTTACAAAGTCAGCTTGGAAAGCCTGGCTGAATGGAACAAGGTCAGCACCTCAAGCGTCTTCAAATCAGGTCAAAAAGTCGTGCTTTACTTGCCAATTCAAAGCAGTAGCCGCTCAAAGAGCTCGGTAAAAACTAAAACCCGCGCGAAGAGCGCCTCAACAGCAAGCCGAGTGACTTCATCGAAAACAAGTTCGTCCAAGCGAAAACCAAATAAATAATCAGGCAGGTTGTCACGCCTTGAAATGAGCTTTGGCCACCAATGCAAACTCATTGGTGTAGGTCTTCGTCGGGTCAATGCGTTCGATGCTGAAGCCCGGTGCCAGCTCTGAAAAAACCCGAAAAACAGACGCAGGCCCGGCTTTGGGCATCAGCCCATCCGGCGACAAGGCTTCTCGCCCCTTCCCAATTGCGGTGAGGTAAAGGGCCCGGTCTCCAAGCATAAACGCCTCTGGAACGACCTTCATCAGGTCACTGGGCCCCGCTGTTTGAATCCACTTCAATGCCCGCACAACAGCCAACGTCAGGGCTTGCGCGGTGTGCCTGTTTTGCTGAATAAACGCACCGTGCGCATAGAGACACGCTGACGGCAATGGAGTCCCAAAAAGTGCTTCAGTTCCCTTCATGGTCCGGGAATCCGCGATCAGATGGACGAGCCTTCTCTGCTCCAGCATTGTCAAAACCGGATCGTCATAGCTCAACGCATCAATTTGATTGAGCTGAAAGGCTGCCAATGCCTCCGCCGCACTCTCCAGGTGAACTAGATTGACGTCATTGGGTGTCAACCCGGCGCGCGCCAAAATCCAATGGGCGATAGCGTGCGAGGCCGAACCCTGGCCCCCAACGCCTAATCTTTTTCCTTTCAAGTCCGCTACGGTCTTGTAGTGAGGAAAGGTTCGACTTGCCACACCAACAGCAACTGCGGGCGATTGAGCCATTAGGACGAAGCTCTGTAAAAAATGTCCTCTGGCCGCGAGCGCCTGCGTTTGCTCATAGCCGCTCGCAGCGACATGAACCACTCCATTGAGAAGAGACTGAAGGGTGTTGGCAGCGTTAGGGAAATCAATCAGTTCGACATCAAGCCCCTCGGAGCGAAAATATCCGAGGCGATCAGCAAGGGTCAAAGGCAGCAGTCCGATGGCAGACCGGCCATCGACACCCACCAGTACCTTTGATTTCTCAAGGCGCGCTTGCGCTTGAGCTCGCGCGAGCCCAGACTTGGATGCCATTGCTACCAAGGCGGTCCAAGCAGAAAATTCGCGTCGATTAACACCCTCCCGTCCCATTCTTGGCCCTCCTCAAGTTCTCATTGTTTTGCACTTGAGGATATTCAACTCGCCGCTGATGGGTATCGGGAACTACCCGGGGTAGGTTTATACGGAGGC
Organism: uncultured beta proteobacterium; assembly: GCA_963781205.1. Taxonomy (GTDB): domain Bacteria; phylum Pseudomonadota; class Gammaproteobacteria; order Burkholderiales; family Burkholderiaceae_C; genus Rhodoferax. The sequence goes on from CAWAFG010000017.1 coordinate 85,640, forward strand.
TTAACGAAAGCCGATGAACAATATGGCGACGTTTGCAGCAAACGCCAACGCCCAGAGAATTGAGCGCGCGCTTGACAACCCTGCAACATAGGTCATCACAAACATCATCCGCAGCACGACGAATAGAAAGGCGAGCACATCCAGTCTTAGCTGATTGGCCCCTAACTGATGGGCAATGATCACCGCGCCAATGAAGAACGGAAGCGACTCAAAGCTATTGGCCTGCGCGCCATTGGCTCTAGCCCGCCAATCAGTTTGTCTTGCCAACCACGCGCGAGGATGATCGTTGTCGAACCCCCCTTCATTTGCGGACTTCCCAAACGTGCCCCATTTCGCGATTCCCGCACAAAAAATGGGTAAGACGGCTGCGACCAAGATGCACCAATAAGCAACAGTAAAGCGGGCGACGGTCATAAGAATTAAAAATCAGTGCCTAACGGCGATCCACAAAAGCGTGAGCAATAGTGCCCAAATCCACGTACTCCAACTCACTCCCGACAGGCACCCCACGGGCCAACCGAGTCAGTGTCAGACTTTTGCCCCTTAGCCCTTCTGTGATGACGTGGGCGGTTGCCTCCCCTTCGGCCGTAAAGTTAGTGGCCAGAATCACCTCTTGAACGGTGCCATCGCTGGCTCGGTCAAAGAGTTTTTTCAGCCCGATGTCTTTCGGGCCGACGCCATCTAGGGGGCTCAGCTTACCCATGAGGACAAAATACAAGCCTTTGTAAGCGCCAGTTCGCTCCACTGCAGATTGATCAGCCGGCGTCTCAACAACACACAACTTGGTTGAATCTCGCCGCGCATCCAAACATGTACTGCAAATCTTGGCCTCGGTAAAGGTGTGACACAAGTCGCAGTGCTGCACCGATTCAGCAGCATCCTGCAGTGCATGAGACAAGGCCTGCGCACCGCTTCGATCATGCTGCAAGAGGTGAAAGGCCATTCTGGTCGCAGATTTCACGCCGACACCAGGAAGTCGTCGCAAGGCCTGAACCAATGCGTCAAGCGAGCTAAGCTCTGCCATCAGCGGCTCAACCTCGTCGTCCGACGCCTACCGAGCGGCATCAGAAGGGAAACTTCATGCCGCCGGGCAAACCAGGCATGCCGGCAGTTAACTTGCCCATCTTTTCACCCGATGTTTCCTCTACCTTGCGAACAGCTGCATTGAACGCAGCCGCCACGAGGTCCTCCAGCATGTCTTTGTCCTCCGCCAACAAACTGGGATCAATCGTGACGCGGCGCACATCGTGCTTACAAGTCATGGTGACTTTGACCAACCCAGCCCCTGACTCACCAGTGACCTCTACATTGCCCAGTTCATCCTGAGCCTTCTTCATGTTGTCTTGCATGGCCTGGGCCTGTTTCATGAGGCCGGCGAGTTGTCCTTTATTGAACATGGGTATTCCTTGCGTTAAGTGTTAAAAAATAAAAGTATTGCGATAGCGTGGCAAAGAGCCTATCAGCGGGCTGATTCACTCAACCTGGCTTGATGCTTCCAGGCACAATTTTCGCCCCAAAGTCGCGCATCATGGCCTGCACAAATGAATCATCAAAAATGATTCTTTCCGCACCCAATTGCCGCTCGGCGGCGGCTGCCGCGTTACGTCTTGCAGGCGTATCAGTCACTCGACCTACTTCGACCGCCAGACGAACCGAAAAACCAGCCGTTTGCAGGGCTGCTGTCAGGCGATCTCTGGCACTGGCTTGATTGAGAGACTCTCGCTCAACGCGCAAAAGCCATTGGTCAGTATCTCGAGCAATCAATTGAGACTGCAATGCCAACTCCCGAACTAGCGCGGTGATGAGTTCACGGCTCGCCATATCTGACACGACTTGATGCCAAAAATCACCCTCATCACCGGGAATGAGGACTGGACTTGCCGATTGTTCAGCTAACGCCTCGGCCCGAGACTCCGCCTGAACTCGCAGTGGAATTGCACCTATTGGGCTAATGCCATTAGCCTCCTGACCTGTGACCGAAGTCAATATCGGTCTATCTTGACCAGGCAATTCATCCGCCAATTGGGTGGTAACGACGGCTAGCTTTTGCAGAGAGCGTCCAGCCTCCGTTGCTTCTGATTTGATAGCAGGCCGCGCACTACTTTCAACGACCTCAGGCACTTTTATGTTATTTTTTTGCGCCAATTCTCCAAACCCATCAGAGGACTGGGTATTCGCAGGAGTAGGCGGCGCCGAAACGATCCTCGGCGCGGCTGCTACTTGAAGACCGGTCGATGGGACGTTATTCAGAGTTTTTTTTTCAACAGGGGCACGCTGGCCCGCGTTTGGCTTGAACGCCAAAAGGCGCAACAAAACCATGGTCAGGGCTGCATACTCGTCGGGCGCAAGGCCCAATTCACCTCGCCCATGCAAGCAAATACTGTACAGCAATTGCGTCTCGTCACTTGGCATCAGCTGTGCCAAGCGAGCAACGTCAGCGGCATCGGGGTCCGTGTCATCGGATTCAACGCTGGACGACACCGCCTGGATCACAGCCATGCGCTGCAACACCATCGACATTTCCTCGAGGGTAGAGCCTGCGCTCAACCCATTCAAGCGCAACATTTCCGAGGTTTCAACGACCGTTTTTCCATCACCAGCCGCGAGCGCATCGATCAAGCGAAAGACGTAGGAGCGGTCCACACTGCCCAACATCTGACGCACAGCGGCCTCTTCCAACCGACCAGAGCCAAATGCGATGGCTTGATCGGTCAGACTTAAGGCATCGCGCATAGAACCGCGGGCAGCTCTAGCCAACAGGCGCAGTGCCTGCCCATCCGACTCCACGTTCTCTGGAACAAGGACTTTCTCCAAATGCTCTCGAATGGTTTCAGGAGCCATCGGCCGCAAATTAAATTGCAAGCATCGGGAAAGCACCGTCACTGGAACCTTCTGCGGATCTGTGGTTGCCAGCACAAACTTCAAGTATTCAGGCGGTTCCTCCAATGTTTTCAGCATGGCATTGAAGGCCGTATTGGTAAGCATGTGAACCTCGTCGATCATGAACACCTTGAAGCGCCCTTGAACCGGTTTGTACACAGCCTGCTCCAGCAACGACTGAACCTCGTCGACACCTCGATTTGAAGCGGCGTCAAGCTCGGTGTAATCCACAAACCGCCCGGAATCAATGTCCTTGCACGCTTGGCAAACCCCACATGGGTTGGCCGTAATCCCACCTAATCCATCAACACCCTGGCAATTGAGTGACTTCGCCAAAATTCGTGACACAGTTGTCTTACCAACACCGCGCGTACCGGTAAAAAGGTAAGCGTGGTGCAACCGCTGGGTCATCAGCGCATTGGTCAGCGCTTGCACAACGTGATCCTGCCCCACCATTTCACTGAAGTTGCGGGGACGGTACTTGCGGGCGAGCACGATATATGACATGCGGAGATTCTAAAGCGCTGCCATCAGCGGTAGACTGAACCTCGCCGCGAGCCGGGTTAGCTACGCTTGCGGTGGTTTTTTCATTCATCACCAAGCAGGAGATCGCCATGGCGGGTAAGTTTGAGATCAATAAATCAAAAAATGGTAAGTTCCACTTCAATTTGAAAGCTGGCAACGGCCAAATCATCTTGAGCAGCCAGATGTACGAGGCAAAAGCCGGCGCCACACAAGGCGTCGAATCTTGTCGAGCCAACGGGGTACTTGATGACCGGTTCGAACGCGCCACGTCATCGGCTGGACAACCCTACTTCAATCTCAAAGCGGCCAATGGGCAGGTCATCGGGCGCAGCGAAATGTATACCTCCGCATCGGCCATGGAAAATGGCATTGCTTCAGTTAAAACTAACGCTGCTGATGCCTCGCTGAAGGACTTGACCGAGTCATAGGCATTACAATTGTGAATGACGGGCCTTCCCGCATGGTAAAGCGGCCAACCGGGTCAGATGGGGAACCAAGCAGCCCTAACTGTGGAGCCAGTGCCGGGGTCAAGGCTCGTCACCTTATTCAATAAAAGTTGTTTCGAATCAACAACTTGAGTCCTGACAAGGACTTGCGAGCCTCTTGTGTGTCAGTTCACTGTGTCACTTTCATAAAATCTGACTATGAAAATCGACACAGATATGGCAACGATACCGGGCGTATCCAAGAGACCAAACAGCCGCTTTTATCAATACTGCATCGTCATTCCGCAGGACCTTCAGCCCGCCTACGAAGGAAGGAAGACGATTCGGCAGTCATTGTGAACATCTTGCCCACGCGAAGCAAACCTGCTTGGGGCTCAAGAACGGACCCGGCGAAGAGTTCAACACAAAGCGGCTGACCTTATCTCCCCAGCGACTGGACGCGGTCACCACTGAGATGGCCTCAGAGTTGGCCCAAAGGATCCGCGCTGGCGTGCTGCGTCTAGATGACATGGCGAGGGAGAGCCCAAAGGTCCAGAGTGCTTTGAATGAACTGCACGCAGTAGCAACACGCTCTGCGCTCACGCTGACCCCGCCCAAACCAGTCACCCCAAGCCACCTTAAGGACTCACTGTCGGGCCTTTCTGAAGGCGAGGCGACGGCCCTAGCGGCCCTGAATGACATCATGAGCGCCAACACTGGGGTCAATCTGGCGCTGCGAAACCTTCGGTCCACCCTCCCCCTTGTTGTGGAAGAGTCGCTCAAGCTGGGGCTTGCCTTTGACTCCCCGCGCACCGGGCGCAAGAGAGGCCCTTCAAGCTACCCTTAAGGCCTACCGGCAGGCATGGCAGGACGTCACCCAAAGAGACGCTGGGGAGGTTTTGGAAACCCCTGTCTAGCGAACCCTTAAGGCTACCTCTGCGAAGCCGGTGAAGCTCCGCGACGTCTATGACTGTTGACACCAGTTGAATCGTGACGGCACCGACCAGCAAAAATACTGAATGGTCAACCGCCATCAAAAAATTAAAAAAGCCTTCTAAGTAAACTTAGAAGGCTCAATTTGGTGGGCGATGCAAGTTTCGAACTTGCGACCCCTGCAGTGTGAATGCAGTGCTCTACCCCTGAGCTAATCGCCCTGAATTCTTATCAGGTAAGCCTCGAATTATGCCATATTTTCAACCGCCAACTTTCCAAAACGTTTTTCCGCCGCTCGATTTATCAATTTCCTTAAGAACTTGTTCATGTGCCGCATTTTCTTGATCGCTGGCGGCCAGAACCGGAGGAGCATAGGACCGTAAATCGACGGCGACCACATTTATTTGTGCGACCTCAGATGAACCAACCTCCATCACCAAGGCCTCTTGCCCTCGTGTCATGTTGATGTAGACGTCAGCCAACAACTCAGCGTCCAACAAAGCCCCGTGTAATGTTCGGCCGGAATTATCGACATCCAAGCGATCACAAAGCGCATTGAGTGAATTTCGCTTACCAGGAAACAGCTCTTTGGCCAAAACCAGCGTGTCGGTCACACTGGCAACAAACTCTTTGAACTTGGGTCGCCCAGCCAATTCCAGTTCTTTATTTAGAAATCCGACGTCGAAGGCGGCGTTGTGGATAACAATCTCGGCGCCTGCCAAATAGGACAAAAGCTCATCAACAACGACTGGAAACTGGGGCTTGTCTTTCAGAAACTCACTGGTGATCCCGTGCACCTTGAGCGCCTCTTCGTGGCTCTCACGCCCAGGATTCAGATAGAAGTGTTTATTGTTTCCAGTCAGCTTTCGGCTGACCATCTCAACACACCCGATCTCGATCACTCGGTCGCCGTCCTCCGCAGACAAGCCAGTGGTTTCGGTATCAAGAAAAATTTGACGCATAGACGACTCAATTACCGGACCAGAAACGGTCAGTGGTTCTCCTTAGCGTGATTGACGGAATACTTTGGGATTTCGACCACAACATCTTTTTGCGCCAAAAACGCCTGGCAACTCAAGCGGGAGTTGGGCTCAAGTCCCCAAGCACGGTCTAGCAGATCTTCTTCATTTTCATCCAGCTCGTTCAATGACGCAAAGCCTTCACGAACGACGACGTGGCAAGTTGTACAAGCACAACTCATATCACAAGCATGTTCAATATTGATGTTGTTGTCGAGCATCGCCTCACAAATCGATGTGCCAGCCGGGGCAGAAATTTCTGCACCTTGTGGGCAGTATTCGGGATGGGGCAATATTTTAATAATTGGCATTTTTTATCCGTGTTGTCTTCTTCAGACTGATTCAATGTTTTTGCCAGCGAGTGCTTTTTGAATGCCTCGATTCATGCGCAGCGCCGCAAAAGCCTCCGTGCCTTTGGCCAGAGTTTGCGTCACCGCTTCAATCTGCGCCGCGTCGTCCAACGCACGAGACGCCTTCGCAGAAGCGATCAGCAGATCGATGTCGGCGCGCTCGGACTGGGATAGCAAATCACCATCTGCCAGCAACGCGCTTTCAATTGCCAAGAGCATTCGATCGCTGTCAACGCGTGCCTCCACCAAAGCGCGTGACTTCATGTCCGCCTCCGCCGTCGAAAAGCTATCCTGCAGCATGGCCGCAATTTGATCATCGCCCAAGCCATAAGAGGGCTTCACATCAATTCGAGCTTCAACCCCGCTGATTTGCTCCAACGCGTTGACACTCAACAAACCGTCAGCATCAACCGTGAAGGTCACGCGGATCCGAGCTGCACCGGCCGCCATCGGTGGAATTCCCCGCAATTCGAAGCGCGCAAGACTGCGGCAGTCAGCCACCAAATCTCGCTCGCCTTGCACCACATGCAGGGCAAGCGCCGTTTGACCGTCGATGTAAGTGGTGAAGTCTTGAGCTTTCGCCGTTGGAATTGTTTCATTGCGGGGAACGATGCGCTCGACCAACCCGCCCATGGTCTCGATTCCAAGAGACAGTGGAATGACGTCAAGCAACAACAAATCACCATCCATATTGTTGCCTGCCAATTGATTAGCCTGAATTGCCGCGCCGAGCGCCACAACCTCGTCTGGATTCAGATTGGTGAGCGGTTCACAGCCAAACAAATCTGCAACTGCTTTTTGAATCTGGGGCATTCGAGTCGAACCGCCAACCATGACAACGCCCTTGACGTCTTCAACCGTTAGTTTGGCATCCCTCAGGGCTTTACGGGCCGCCGTGACCGTGCGTTTGGTCAGACTGAGAGTTTCCGCCTCAAACTTGGCAACATCAATTTCAACGGCCAGATTTGCGCTGGTCAGTTCTGCCTTAAATGTCACAAAAACTTGGGAGGAAAGGGCTTCCTTGCAGGCTCTGGCAGCAACTTTCAACGCAGCCTTGTCAGCTGAACTCTGGACCGGCGCTCCACTTTGCCGAATCACCCAATCGACAAGGGCGTGATCGTAATCGTCTCCCCCCAGCGCGGAGTCGCCTCCGGTTGCCACTACTTCAAAAACACCTTGTGTGAGCCGCAGGATCGAGATATCGAAAGTGCCACCACCGAGGTCGTAAATGGCATAGACACCCTCGCTTGCATTGTCTAAACCGTAGGCAATAGCGGCAGCAGTGGGCTCGTTAATCAGACGGAGAACGTTCAATCCGGCCAACTGGGCAGCATCTTTCGTCGCTTGGCGCTGCGCATCGTCAAAATATGCAGGGACCGTGATCACGGCACCGTACAAATCGTCGTTAAAGGTATCTTCCGCACGGTAACGCAGTGTCGCCAAGATATCAGCACTGACCTCGACGGGTGATTTCTCACCCTGAATGGTCTGCAATCCCAGCATTCCAGGATGGTCGACGAAGCGATAGGGCAACTTTTCCGGGAAAGCAACATCCTTCAAACCGCGCCCCATAAACCGCTTCACCGATGCGATGGTGTTCTCCGGGTCTTGCGCCAAAGCGGCCTGGGCGTCGAATCCAATTTGCCGTGAAGCACCTTCCTGATATCGAACAACAGACGGCAAAATTACCCGTCCTTGCTCGTCCGGTAAACATTCCGCTACGCCATGGCGCACAGAGGCGACCAAAGAATGGGTGGTGCCCAAGTCAATGCCAACCGCGATTCGCCGCTCGTGCGGATTCAAGGATTGACCGGGTTCAGAAATTTGTAAAAGCGCCATGTCTTATGTGTTCGGATTTGGGGATCCATTGTCCCAGTTAGGCGACGTCTAAGCGGTCGATACGGTTTTCCACGTCACTGGCGAATCGCTCAATGAACATGAGCGCCCTGACCTGCTGGGCCGCCTCTTGATGATCGTGCAATGAGTCTAGCAACTGGCCGCAACGCTCCAGAATATTCCGACGAGCAGTTAGAACCTGTTGATCCAACTGCTCTAGCTCAGCCACGCTTGTCGCATCTTCCAACGACTCCCGCCACTCCATTTGCTGCATCAGGAACGCAGCGGGCATGGCCGTGTTGTTTTCAGCATTGATAGGAACGCCGTGCAACTCACACAAGTAGGCTGCGCGCTTGAGAGGGTCCTTCAGTCGCTGGTAAGCCTCATTGATTCGAACCGACCATTGCATTGCCATTCGCTGAGCAGCGGCACCGTGCGTCGCAAATTTATCCGGATGCGCTTCTTTTTGCAGCGCCTTCCAGCGTGCATCAATGCCCGCACGGTCTTGCGCAAAAGTAAGTGCAAGGCCGAAGAGCTCGAAATCATTGGTTTGAAGGTTCACACTCGAAAGGATTCGCCACAACCGCAACGATCGCGCTCGCGGGGGTTGTTGAACTTAAACCCTTCGTTGAGACCTTCACGAACAAAATCCAACTCAGTCCCATCAAGGTAGGCAAAGCTCTTTGGTTCAACCAGGATTTTGACGCCGTGACCTTCGAATACCATGTCTTCTGGGGCCACTTCGTCCACGTATTCAATCTTGTATGCCAGACCCGAGCAACCGGTTGTTTTAACACCCAGACGCACACCAACGCCCTTGCCACGTTTGGCCAGGTATCGATTGACGTGCCGGGCAGCGGCTTCAGTCAGGGTAACAGCCATATCAATTGGTCTGGACTGTGCCGTGCTTTTGGCGGTAATCGTTCACAGCGGCCTTGATGGCGTCTTCAGCCAAAATTGAGCAGTGAATCTTCACGGGCGGCAAAGCCAACTCCTCTGCGATTTCGCTGTTCTTCAAAGCAGCCGCTTGATCGAGTGTCTTTCCTTTCACCCATTCTGTGACGAGCGAAGATGAAGCGATGGCCGAACCACAACCGTAAGTTTTGAAGCGAGCGTCCTCAATCACTCCAGTCACAGGGTTCACACGAATCTGCAGTTTCATCACGTCACCACAGGCTGGCGCGCCGACCATGCCGGTACCCACAGACTCGTCGCCCTTGTCAAAAGAACCGACGTTGCGGGGGTTTTCGTAATGGTCAACGACCTTTTCTGAATATGCCATTTTGTTTACCTCTTTTGGTTTAGTGGGCGGCCCACTGGATGGTGCTGATGTCGATGCCTTCTTTGTACATGTCCCACAAAGGGCTCAAGTCACGCAGCTTGGCCACATTGAGCTTGATGGTCTCCACCGCATAGTCGATCTCGGCTTCGGTGGTGTAACGCCCAATCGTCATGCGCAGGCTACTGTGGGCCAACTCATCGCTGCGACCCAAGGCTCGAAGCACATAGCTTGGCTCTAGGCTGGCGGAAGTGCAAGCCGAACCACTGGAAACAGCCAGACCTTTGATACCCATGATCAAGGACTCACCTTCCACATAGTTAAAACTCATGTTCAGGTTGTGTGGCACGCGCTGGTCGACATGACCGTTGATAAAGACTTGCTCCACATCTTTGAGCCCCGCCAGCATGCGGTCGTGCAAGGCGCGAATACGGACGTTTTCTGTGGCCATCTCTTCTTTGGCAATGCGGTAAGCCTCGCCCATGCCAACGATTTGGTGCGTGGGAAGCGTACCTGAGCGCATGCCGCGCTCATGACCACCGCCATGCATCTGCGCTTCAATGCGGATTCGCGGCTTGCGACGTACAAACAAAGCACCAATGCCTTTGGGGCCATAAGTTTTGTGTGCTGTCAGACTCATCAGATCAACAGGCAGTGTGCTCAGATCAACATCCACACGGCCGGTCGCCTGAGCCGCATCAACATGAAAGATCACGCCTTTTTCACGACAAACTGCACCAATGGCGGCAATATCCTGAATGACGCCAATTTCATTGTTGACAAACATGACGCTGGCCAAAATCGTGTCGGGGCGAATGGCAGCCTTGAAGACCTCCAAGTCCAGCAAACCGTCTTCTTTCACGTCCAGATAAGTCACCTCAAAACCCTGGCGCTCCAACTCACGGCAAGTGTCCAACACCGCTTTGTGCTCGGTCTTGACCGTAATGATGTGCTTACCTTTGGTTTTGTAGAAATTCGCAGCGCCTTTAAGAGCCAGGTTGTTAGATTCGGTCGCGCCAGAGGTCCAGACGATTTCGCGCGGGTCGGCACCAATCAGTGCTGCGACGTTTTCACGCGCTTTTTCTACAGCGGCCTCAGCCTCCCAACCCCAAGCGTGACTGCGTGATGCGGGGTTACCAAAATGCTGACGCAACCAAGGAACCATGGCATCCACCACCCGCTCGTCGCAAGGATTGGTGGCGCTGTAGTCCATGTAAATGGGGAAATGCGGTGTTGTATCCATAACTCACTCACTACTGATGTGTTTATTAAAAATATCTCTCTGTGACTCAGGACTTGGAAAACGCATTTCCAAGCGCAAAGACAGAATTCGGCACATTCAAACGCACGGGTTTCACCACAGGCATACTTGAAATGGCGCGCTTCAGCGACGGCCCCTCTTCGATCTGCAGCCCTTTGGCCAACTGGTCATCCACCAATTTCTGCAGGGTCACCGAGGCCAAAAACTCGACCATTTTGGTATTCAAAGAGGCCCACAAATCATGGGTCATGCACCGGGCGCCCTCGCCCAAACAATTTTCTTTGCCACCACACTGGGTCGCATCAATGGGTTCGTCTACAGAAACAATGATGTCTGCCACCGTTATTTCCGAGGGCTTTCTAGCCAAGGTGTAACCGCCTCCTGGCCCACGAGTGGACTCCACCAGCTCATGACGACGCAACTTGCCAAACAGTTGCTCCAAGATAGGACAGCGAAATTTGCTGACGTTGACTAATGGCAGCCAGAGTCACAGGGCCGCCACTCTGACGCAAGCCCAAATCAATCATGGCGGTGACCGCGAAACGGCCTTTGGTAGTAAGACGCATGGCAAACTCCTTGGAATCGGTTGATCAACTGCAACACCACCCTGTCTGCGCGTAACATTGATCTTGTTTAGTAGCGCCACCGGACTTGCAAAGAACCCGCTAACAGCGAGTTCGTTGATTATAGCAAGAATCCGATTAAATCACTCGGGTACATAGACTAACAAGTCACCTTCTGACCTTTGCAAGCCAAATCAATGATTTAAATGGAGCCGCTGCCTGAAGCGCCAAAGGCTTGCAACTTCAAAATACCCAGTTGGTCACGCACTCGCGCCGCCTTTTCAAACTCCAGATTGCGGGCGTGCTCCAGCATCAACTTCTCCAGGCGCTTGATTTCACGAGAGATATCTTTCTCGCTCATGTCCTCGACCTGAGCGCGCTGCAGCGCATCTCGCTCCAGCTTTTCAGCCTCTTTGCCGGCCTTTTCGCTGTAAACCCCGTCTATCAGGTCACGAACTTGCTTGACGATGCTGCGCGGCGTGATGCCATGGGCCTCGTTGTGTGCCAACTGCTTGAGTCGACGCCGCTCAGTCTCGCCAATGGCACGCTGCATCGAGTCGGTGATTTTATCGGCGTACAAAATGGCGCGGCCATGCATATTGCGAGCGGCGCGTCCAATGGTTTGAATCAAAGACCGCTCTGAGCGCAAAAAGCCCTCTTTGTCAGCATCCAAAATGGCGACCAAAGACACCTCAGGTATGTCTAAACCTTCTCGAAGCAAGTTGATCCCCACCAAAACATCGAAAGTACCCAAGCGCAGATCCCGCAAGATTTCAACGCGTTCGACTGTATCGATGTCACTGTGAAGGTAACGAACCTTCACACCGTTGTCGCTCAAATAATCGGTCAACTGCTCCGCCATTCGCTTGGTCAAGGTGGTGATGAGAACGCGCTCACTTTTCTCAACCCGAATGCGAATCTCTTGCAGCACATCGTCCACTTGGCTGGTCGCGGGGCGCACCTCTACTTCAGGGTCCACCAAGCCGGTTGGGCGAACCAACTGCTCAACGACCTTGCCCGTATGGTCCTTTTCCCACTGGGCAGGTGTGGCGGACACAAAAACCGCCTGACGCATCTTGGTCTCAAACTCTTCAAACTTCAGCGGCCGGTTGTCCAGCGCGCTGGGCAAGCGAAATCCATACTCCACAAGAGTCGTTTTGCGAGATCGGTCGCCGTTGTACATGCCTCCAAACTGCCCAATCAACACATGGCTTTCATCCAGAAACATCAAGGCATCTTTGGGCAAATAATCCGTCAATGTGGCGGGTGGCGCGCCAGGGGGTGACCCACTCAAATGACGCGAGTAATTCTCAATGCCTTTGCAGTGCCCCACTTCACTGAGCATTTCAAGGTCAAAGCGGGTGCGCTGCTCAAGGCGTTGAGCCTCAACGAGCTTTCCTTGGCTGACAAACTCCTTGACCCGATCCGCCAGTTCGACTTTGATGGTCTCCACAGCCGCCAACACTTGGGCGCGCGGCGTCACGTAATGGCTGCTGGGGTAAACCGTGAACCGGGGAATCTTCTGGCGAATGCGCCCCGTCAAAGGGTCAAAGAGCTGCAAGGACTCAATCTCGTCATCAAACAGCTCGATGCGAACCGCCATTTCACTGTGCTCTGCCGGAAATACGTCAATCGTGTCGCCCCGAACGCGGAACGCGCCGCGCGAGAAATCTATGTCATTGCGCTGGTACTGCATACGCACCAGCTGGGCGATCATGTCCCGTTGGCCCATTTTGTCGCCAGCCCGCAGCGTCATCACCATCTGGTGATAGGCCTCTGGCTGGCCGATACCGTAGATGGCCGAAACCGTGGCGACGATGACAACGTCGCGCCGCTCCAACAAGCTTTTGGTGCAACTTAGGCGCATTTGCTCAATGTGCTCGTTAATCGCCGAGTCCTTCTCGATGAACAAATCGCGCTGCGGCACATAGGCCTCGGGTTGGTAATAGTCGTAGTAGCTGACAAAGTATTCCACCGCGTTCCTGGGGAAAAACTCACGGAACTCGCTGTACAACTGCGCCGCCAAGGTCTTGTTTGGGGCAAAAACGATCGCGGGCCGTCCCAGGCGGGCAATCACATTGGCCATGGTGAAGGTTTTGCCAGACCCGGTCACACCCAATAGCGTCTGAAACACCTCGCCGTCATTGATTCCTTCAACCAACTGTTCAATGGCCTCTGGTTGGTCTCCCGCCGGGGGATAGGGCTGAAACAGCTCAAATGGAGAGTCCGCAAAGTGCACGAATGTGCCCTCAGATGGTGGCGCGGCGTCATCGGCTGGCACCGGAATTGGCATGTTTTCAGTGAGCATTGGCATAACCTGACGATTTAAACCCGGGTCGAAGCTACTAAAATATTCTGCATCTGGACCCAGCCCCCTATTCTCGTTTCTCTCCGACTTCTTTTCACAGGACTCTCTCATGTCACTTTTTTCTGCCGTCGAAATGGCCCCTCGCGACCCAATTTTGGGTTTGAACGAACAGTTCAATGCAGACACCAACCCCGCCAAAGTCAACTTGGGTGTGGGCGTCTATTTCGACGACAACGGCAAACTCCCATTGCTGCAGTGCGTTCAAGCCGCAGAGAAAACCATGATGGAAAAGCCCGCCGCACGTGGTTACTTGCCCATTGACGGCATCGCTGCCTACGACGCGGCTGTTAAATCGCTGGTGTTTGGCGCTGACAGTGAGCCCGTCACATCAGGCCGTGTCGCCACCGTTCAAGGCATTGGTGGTACGGGCGGGTTGAAAATTGGTGCAGACTTTTTGAAGAGGCTCAACCCCAATGCCACCGTTCTGATCTCGGACCCAAGCTGGGAAAATCACCGCGCCCTGTTCACCAACGCTGGCTTCACGGTGGACAGCTACCGCTATTACGACGCCAACAAACGCGGCGTTGATTTTGACGGCATGCTGGCCGACTTGAACGCCGCAGCGCCCGGCACCATCATCCTGCTTCATGCCTGCTGCCACAACCCCACCGGCTATGACATCACGGCAGCCCAGTGGGACCAGGTGATTGCGGCGATCACTGCCAAAAACCTCGTGCCCTTTCTGGACATGGCCTACCAGGGCTTTGGTCACGGCATCGCTGAGGACGGCGCAGTCATCGGCAAGTTTGTGGCCGCAGGACTGGACTTTTTTGTCTCCACCTCGTTCAGCAAGAGCTTTAGCTTGTATGGAGAGCGAGTTGGCGCCTTGTCGGTGGTTTGCGCCAGCAAGGAAGAGGCAGGACGCGTTTTGAGCCAGTTGAAGATTGCGATTCGCACCAACTACTCGAACCCACCGATTCACGGCGGCGCCATTGTGGCCGCCGTTTTGGGCAACCCCGAACTGCGTGCTTTGTGGGAAAAAGAACTGGGCGAGATGCGCGTTCGCATCAAGGCCATGCGCCAAAAACTGGTGGATGGCCTTAAGGCAGCGGGTGTTCAGCAGGACATGAGCTTCATCACCACTCAGATTGGCATGTTCAGCTACTCCGGTCTCTCCAAAGACCAAATGGTTCGCCTGCGCACTGAGTTTGGGGTGTACGGCACCGACACTGGCCGCATGTGCGTGGCTGCGCTTAACAGCAAGAACATTGACTATGTTTGCGCTGCCATTGCCAAGGTGATTTAACTCACGACTTTCTAATGATGAAATAGCCCCTCTGCGCGCTTTCAGCAAGCGCAGGGCGCTATATTTTTAGAAGCAAAACTGGTTCTCACACCGATGAAAAAAATCAACCTTATCGGAAGCGGTCGGGTTGGTTCAACGCTTGCGCGATTGTGGCAAGACCAAGGCACGTTTGAGGTTCAGGATGTGCTGACCCGCGGGCTGGCGTCGGCTCAACACGCGGTTGACTTTATTGGCGCCGGCCGGGCCGCTGGCTCACTTGCGGACATGCGCCCCGCCGACCTGTGGATGTTGGCGGTTCCGGACCGGGAGATATCAAGCGTCGCAACTGCCCTGAGCCAATTGGACCCAACACACCCTGCAAGCATTGCTTTTCACTGCAGTGGCGCACTCCCGTCCGGAGAGTTGAGCGAACTGAAACAACAGGGCTGGGAAGTGGCCAGCGCTCACTGCCTCCTGAGTTTTGCCAACCCAAACGATACGGTGACACAATTTGCCGGTACACCCTGCGCCCTAGAAGGCGATGCCCCCGCGGTGGAGGTGTTGTCTGCGGCTTTCCAGCAAATCAAGGGGCATTGCTTCCCCCTGTTGGCCAAAGACAAGTTGCTTTATCACGCAGCAGCCGTATTTGCGACGAATTTTTTGCCGGTGTTGCAAGCCACTGCCGATCAATTATGGCGAGACAGTGGCATGCCCGATGCCATTGCCTTGCAGGTCAGAGAGAAACTGCTGCATAACGCGGTGACCAACATTCTTTCGCTCGGGCCGGTGGCGGCATTGACAGGGCCAGCTGCGCGAGGGGATCTCGCCTTGGTTCAACGTCAAGGCGAGGCCGTCACCGCTTGGGACCCGGCCACCGGCGACGCCTATCAGGCGCTCAGCCGACTGGCCGCCAAAATGGCATCCCGATAAATGAGGCGAACGGGTCATTGAGCAACATCAAGAAAAACGCAAGCAAAACGCCTCGCATTTGTAATAATGTTTGCTCGCAGTGCTTTGCGAAAACCGCAAAAAATGATTCGCCCCGAGCCTGTTGAGCCCCGCGGGGTCAGCCCGAAGCGGAGCAGCCATTGACTGAAACTGACATCAAGCTGAATGCCGAACTCGAATTGCTTACACCAAGTTGCGCCTTAACTGTTATATTGCACTGCAACATTTTCAGAAAGTGAACCTATCGTGCTCTACCAACTCTACGAAACCCAACGTTCCCTGATGGAGCCGTTCACGGATATGGCTCAATCGGCGGCCAAGCTGTTCCGCAACCCACAATCTGCCATGGGACAGAGCCCGTTCGCCCAACGGATATCTGCCGGTTACGACCTCATGCACCGCTTGGGCAAAGACTACGAAAAGCCAGAGTTCGGGCTGCGCACCGTCTTGGCCGGCGATGTTGAAATTGCAATCCACGAACGGGTCGAAATTGACAAACCGTTTTGTGAACTGCGCCGCTTCAAGCGCTTCACCGATGACCCCAAAACGCTGGAAAAACTCAAAGGTCAACCCGCCGTTTTGATCGTGGCCCCGCTTTCCGGCCATTACGCGACCTTGCTGCGTGACACCGTCAAGTCCATGTTGAAAGACCACAAGGTCTACATCACGGACTGGAAAAACGCCCGACTGGTTCCACTGTCCGAAGGTGAGTTTCACCTCGACGACTACGTGAACTATGTTCAGGAATTCATTCGTCACTTGCAGGGGATCTATGGCAACTGCCACGTCCTCAGCGTGT
Source organism: uncultured beta proteobacterium (assembly GCA_963781205.1). GTDB lineage: Bacteria > Pseudomonadota > Gammaproteobacteria > Burkholderiales > Burkholderiaceae_C > Rhodoferax. Next base: position 102,051 of record CAWAFG010000017.1, read on the forward strand.
GCCAGCCCACCGTGCCCGTTTTGGCAGCCGTTTCCTTGATGGCCAGCCGTGGTGAGGTCACGCCCACCACGATGACCATGATGGGTGGCCCGCTGGATGCACGCAAGTCGCCCACATCCGTCAACAACTTGGCCACCACCAAAGGCATTGACTGGTTTGAGAACAACGTGATCTACCGGGTGCCCTCCAATTTCGCCGGTGCCGGTCGTCGCGTCTACCCTGGTTTTCTGCAGCACACCGGGTTTGTGGCCATGAACCCCCGCAACCATGCGAAGAGCCATTACGACTATTTCAAAGACCTGATCAAAGGTGACGACGAGAGCACGGAAGCCCACCGCAAGTTTTACGATGACTACAACGCCGTGCTGGACATGGACGCGGACTATTACCTGGAAACTATCAAGGTCGTGTTCCAAGAGTTCAATCTGGTCAATGGCAATTGGGACATCAAAGGCGTTGACGGCAAGATTGAACGCGTGCGCCCAGAAGACATCACCACCACCGCCCTGTTCTCCGTCGAAGGCGAGTTGGACGATATCTCCGGCTTGGGACAAACCGAAGCGCTGCACAAGATCTGCGGCGGCGTTGTGGACTCAGAACAAAAGCACCTGATTGTTGAGGGCGCGGGCCACTACGGCATTTTCAGCGGCCGGCGCTGGCGCGAAGTGGTTTATCCCGAGTTGCAAAGCTTTATTGCTTCGCATCACTATGCTGCACCATCGACTCCTGGTGTTGAGTCCACGCCCGTGAAGGCCACTACAGCTGCCGCTGCCAAGTCGCGTGCGCCTGCCGCGGTCAAAAAGGTTGTTCGCAAGAAGTAATGGAGTCGCTCGCAGCCCGTATCCTGGCGGTTTTGCCCCAAACCCAGTGCACGCGCTGCGGCTACCCCGACTGCTCCAGCTACGCCCAAGCCATTGCCCAGGAGGGTGCACCGATTAACCAGTGCCCTCCGGGTGGCCAACAAGGCGTGGTCTGGTTGGCCGATCTCACCGGGCAACCCGTCGTACCACTCAATCCTGTCCACGGGGTTGAAGGCCCCCGGTCGGTGGCCTTCATCGATGAAGACTGGTGCATTGGTTGCACCTTGTGCATTAGTGCCTGCCCAACAGACGCCATACTGGGCAGCAACAAACAAATGCATGCCGTCATCGAGGCGCATTGCACGGGCTGTGAATTATGTTTACCCGTCTGCCCCGTGGATTGCATTCAGCTTGAAAATGTGTCGGGACAGGCCAGTGGCTGGGACGCCTGGTCGCAATCGTTGGCTGACAACGCCAGGACTCGCTATGATTTCTATAGCTTCCGCCGCAATCGGAACAAGGGGGAAGCCGAGAAAAGACTGCAAGAAAAGGCAGAACTTAAGTTGTCTGACCTCGCTGCACATTCCAAGCACACCGACCCTGAGATCCTGGACAAGAAGCGAGCGGTGATTGAAGCTGCTTTGGCTCGCGCCCGCGCCAAACAAGCGACGCTCACACCACCCTGACGCCCTGACGTCGCACCCCTGCGACGCCTCTTCCGGTTTAGCTCAGCACCAAGTTTTTGTAGACGCCGCAGCCCAAGTAACAATCGTCGATCTGTTGCACAAAAGACATCTTGGTTTGCACTCGCCCGGTCAGCGGGTTGGTGATGTCGTACTCCACCCAGCCGGGCTCGATATGCGCTTGGTTGATGATGTCATTCACCAAGCCCTGCCCATCAATACCGGCAATATCCTGGACCCGCGTACCGACCTTGGACGGGTTGCCGCCAAAGGCGAGGTAGGCGCCATTGGCATCCAGCACAAAGACATACATGTCACGGTCATGAAAACCCTGGCTTGGATCGGTGATCTGCCTTAAAAAAGACTCTCGGGAGCCACTGTGCCGGCGATGCGCCGCCGCCCGCGCCACCAACTCAATCGCTTCATCCGCAGAGCCTTGCTGCAGCTTGAACATGGCGAAAGCCTCCACCAGCGTCGACGCGCGCCCCTCCAGGTTGCGGGACTGCATGACAGCCTGCTCAACCATTTTTGCGTTTTGCTGGGTGATCTCATCGAGTTGACGAATGGCCGAGGTCACCTCCGTCAGACCGTTGCTTTGTTCAGCACTGGACGTCGAGATGTGAGACATGTTGGTCGCCACGTCCCGGATGCCGGACACAATTTGCGTCATGCTGTCGCCAGCCGTCTGAATCTTGCCCACACTCACGGACACCTGGTTGGATGATGCGCTGATGAGCTGGCGAATTTCCTTGGCAGACTCGGCAGAGCGCTGCGCCAAGGAACGCACCTCACTGGCCACGACGGCAAAACCGCGACCCGACTCCCCGGCCCGTGCGGCCTCCACGGCCGCATTGAGCGCCAAAATATTGGTCTGAAAAGCCAACCCGTCGATGACACCCACGATTTCGTCCATGCGCTTGGCGCTGCTTTGAATGGCCTCAACAGAGGCGATGGCTTCGGCCATGGTGGCCACGCCACGATCAGCCACATCCCGCACACTGCCTGCACGTTGATTCACTTGCAGCACGGTTTGGGAAGTCTCTTGGACGGTGCTGGACAACTCTTCCACACTGGCTGCCGTTTGCTCCAGGTTGGCGGCCTGCTGTTCGGTGCGTTCCGACAGTGAACGGTTGCTTGCCGCAAGGCTCTGGCCAGAGTGCGCCACAAAGGCGGCATTGCTTCTGACGTTGGCCACCATGCTCGATACGGTGGCCCCCATCTTGGCTGTTGCGCTGCCCAAACTCGCGAATTCATCGCCCACACCACTGACCAAATCGAGACGCAAGTCACCTTGAACCAGTTTATTCATGGCCAGTGTGACCTGATGCAAATCCTGGGCGACGCTACTGTAAAAGGCCAGCAACAAATACCCGCCAAGCGCCAGACACAGGGCCGTTACACCCGCAAGCAGACCCGAGCCAGACGTTGACACAGACATCGCGCCTTGTATCAGCGTCAGAACCAAAGGGATGAAAAACACCAAGCCAAGCAGAAGCACTTTCCCCGACAAGCGCATTTTGCGCATCAACCAAACACCGGGGGACATCAGTTTCCTGAAAATCATGTGCCAACCTCACTTTTAGTTGTCAAGAAAACGGGGCGAGGAGGTCTTCCCTCAACGCACCCGATTCATTCTATGCGTCCAGTTGGCCTTTGGTGTTGGCTTAAGGCTCAGGAATACCCTGCTGCCAGTTGTCCAAACGCAGTGACGACTTCAGACGGAGCCTGCACCAATTCAATCAGTACCCCCTCACCGCTGATTGGGAACTCGTCATTGGATTTAGGGTGCAAGAAACAGATGTCGAACCCGGCGGCACCTTTGCGGATGCCGCCGGGTGCAAATCGCACGCCCTTGGCGGTCAACCACGCCACCGCAACCGGCAAATCGTCAATCCAAAGACCGACATGGTTCAGCGGAGTGGCGTGTACAGCGGGCTTCTTGTCGGGATCAATGGGTTGCATCAAATCAACCTCGACCTTGAAGGGGCCGACGCCAATGGCGCAAATGTCTTCATCCACGTTTTCACGTTCACTGCGAAAGGTCCCTGTCACCTCCAGGCCCAGCATTTGGACCCACAGGGTTTGCAGCTTGGCCTTGTCGGGCCCGCCGATGGCAATTTGCTGGATACCCAGCACCTTGAAAGGGCGAGGCTGGGTCATGCGAACTCCACGATGGGTTGATCAACGGTCAAGCTTTCACCTTTTTTGGCCAGTATCTTGCCGACCACGCCATCGGCGGCGGCAAACAGCACGTTTTCCATCTTCATGGCCTCGATGACCGCAATGCGTTCACCGGCTTGTACGGTTTGACCTTCTTGCACGGCAACTTCCACCAGCAAACCAGGCATGGGCGACAACACAAAGCGACTCATGTCAGGCGGCGCTTTGTAAGGCATCAGCGCGTGCAACTCGGCCGCGCGGGGTGACAACACCAAGGTGTCCACCTGCGTGCCGTTGTGGGACACACGAATCGTCAACGGATTCTTTCCGGCCAAGCCACCGCGTTCCACCTGCGCCGTGAACGGTGTGCCGTTCAAGGTCCCAGTCACGCGGACTTCTCCCAGACGGTAGTTGCTACATATTTTGTAGCTTCTCTCGCCCACGGTGATTAGGCTGGAGCCCGTTTTGCCTTCAAACTCGGTGACCCGAACCGGCGTTTGCTCGTTAACGCCCTGCTCTCCAAACGTCACCACCACAAAGTCCTCACCCACTTCAATCTCGTGGCCTTCCATCTGGCCGCTGATGGTGGAGGCTCGGTTGCGGTACTTGCGGTTCACAAAGGCGGACAGGGCAATCAGCAGGTCTGCATCGTCGTGCGGCACGTCTTCGGCCCGAAAGCCATTGGCGTAATTTTCGGCAATGAAACCGGTATTGAAGTCACCCGCCACAAACTTGGGGTGCGCCAGCAAGGCTGCCTGAAACGGAATATTGCTGCTGATGCCGCGAATCACAAAGCCGTTCAGCGCCTCGCGCATCTTGGCAATCGCCTCCAGGCGGTCTTTGCCGTGCACGATCAGTTTGGCGATCATGGAGTCGTAAAACATCGGAATTTCGCCACCATCCTGCACGCCGGTGTCCACCCTCACCCCTTGCCAATGGCTGGTGTCGGCAGAGAACATGGTCTCTGTTGGTGGCTGAAAGCGCACCAAACGCCCAGTGGACGGCAAAAAGCCACGGAACGGGTCTTCGGCATTGATACGGCACTCGATGGCCCAGCCGTCGCGCTTGACGTCGGCTTGTGCCAGCGGCAGCTTTTCGCCAGCCGCCACGCGGATCATCAGCTCCACCAAGTCCAGCCCGGTGATGCACTCCGTCACGGGGTGTTCCACCTGCAGGCGGGTGTTCATTTCCAGAAAATAGAAACTCTGGTCTTTGCCGACCACAAACTCCACCGTGCCGGCGCTCTGGTAGTTCACGGCCTTGGCAAGTTGCACCGCCTGCTCGCCCATGGCTTTGCGGGTGGCCTCCGAGATGAAGGGGGACGGCGCCTCTTCAATGACCTTTTGGTGGCGGCGCTGAATGGAGCACTCACGCTCATTCAGGTACACCACGTTGCCATGGCTGTCGCCAATCAGCTGAATCTCGATGTGGCGGGGTTCTTCTACGAATTTCTCGATGAACACGCGGTCGTCGCCAAAGCTGTTGCGGGCTTCGTTGCGGCAACTGGTGAAACCTTCAAAGGCTTCCTTGTCGTTGAACGCCACGCGCAGGCCTTTGCCGCCGCCGCCCGCACTGGCCTTGATCATCACCGGGTAGCCAATGCTTTGCGCGATTTCGACCGCTTTTTCGGGGGTCTCAATCGCGTCGTTGACACCGGGAATACAGTTCACCCCTGCCGAACCGGCCAGCTTCTTGGACTCGATCTTGTCGCCCATGGCGGCAATGGAGTGGTGCTTGGGGCCAATAAAGATGATGCCCTCTTCTTCCACGCGCTTGGCAAACTCGGCGTTTTCGCTCAAGAAACCGTAGCCGGGGTGCACCGCCTGCGCGCCGGTTTGCTTGCAGGCGGCAATGATCTTGTCGGCCAGCAAATAGCTCTCACGGCTGGGTGCTGCGCCAATGTGGACGGACTCGTCGGCCAGCAACACATGGCGGGCATCGCGGTCAGCATCGGAATAAACCGCCACCGTTTTGATGCCCATTTTTTTGGCCGTTTTGATGACACGGCAAGCGATTTCACCCCGATTAGCGATCAGAATTTTGTCAAACATGGGTGCTCTCCATCGGGTTGAACTCGCCTGCACACGCGATGCGTGTCAAGCAATGTGGCTTCGCCGCTGCGCCGCTTTGCGGCTGGTCACCGCGATTCGCAATCAGTATTTTTGTAAACATGTTCTTATCTCCTCGGGCCATCAAAGGGGGATGTTGCCGTGCTTGCGCCACGGATTCTCAATCTTCTTCTCGCGCAGCATCACCAGCGAGCGGCAGATGCGCTTGCGGGTTTCGTGCGGCAGGATCACGTCGTCAATGAAGCCACGGGCACCGGCCACAAACGGATTGGCAAAGCGCGCTTTGTACTCGGCTTCCTTGGCGGCCAGCTTGGCCGGGTCGCCCTTGTCTTCGCGGAAGATGATTTCAACCGCGCCTTTGGCGCCCATCACGGCAATTTCCGCGTTGGGCCAGGCAAAGTTGACGTCGCCCCGCAGGTGTTTGGAGGACATCACGTCATACGCACCGCCATAGGCTTTGCGGGTAATGACGGTGATCTTGGGCACCGTGCACTCGGCGTAGGCGTACAGCAGCTTGGCGCCGTGTTTGATGATGCCGCCGTACTCTTGGCTGGTGCCGGGCATGAAGCCGGGCACGTCGACAAAGGTGATGACCGGAATGTTGAACGCATCGCAAAAACGCACAAAACGCGCCGCCTTGATGGAGCTCTTGATGTCCAGGCAACCCGCCAGCACCAGCGGCTGATTGGCCACGATGCCCACGGTCTGGCCTTCCATGCGGCCAAAGCCGATCAGGATGTTTTTGGCGTATTCAGGTTGCAGCTCAAAAAAGTCACCGTCGTCCAGCGTCTTGACGATGAGTTCCTTCATGTCATAGGGCTTGTTGGCGTTGTCGGGCACCAGGGTGTCCAGACTCATGTCCATGCGGTCGGCCGGGTCGCCACCACGGCGCACAGGCGCTTTTTCGCGGTTGTTCAGCGGCAGGTAGTTGTAGAGACGGCGCAGCATCAGAAGCGCTTCGACGTCATTTTCAAAGGCCAGGTCGGCCACGCCACTCTTGGTGGTGTGGCTGATGGCACCGCCCAGTTGCTCGGCCGTGACTTCTTCGTGCGTCACGGTTTTCACCACTTCGGGGCCCGTCACGAACATGTAGGAGCTGTCTTTCACCATGAAGATGAAGTCGGTCATGGCCGGTGAATACACCGCACCACCCGCGCAAGGCCCCATGATCATGCTGATCTGCGGCACCACGCCGCTGGCCATCACGTTGCGCTGAAACACATCGGCGTAGCCGCCCAAAGACGCCACACCTTCTTGAATACGCGCACCACCCGAGTCGTTCAAACCGATCACTGGGGCGCCCACTTTCATGGCCTGGTCCATCACCTTGCAGATTTTCTCCGCGTGCGCCTCCGACAAGGCACCGCCAAACACCGTGAAGTCCTGGCTGAAGACAAACACCAGGCGGCCGTTGATCATGCCGTAGCCGGTGACGACGCCATCGCCCGGAATTTTTTGGTCCTGCATGCCGAAGTCAACGCAGCGATGCTCGACAAACATGTCCCACTCTTCAAACGTGCCTTCGTCCAGCAGCAGTTCCAAGCGCTCACGGGCGGTCAGCTTGCCTTTTTTATGCTGGGCGTCAATGCGCTTCTGGCCACCACCCATTCGGGCAAGTTCACGCTTGGCTTCGAGTTGTTCAAGTATGTCGTGCATGGTTTTCTCTCTTTTCAAAGTTCGAATCGTCTGTCTTCAATTAACTACTGATTTGATAGCGCCTTGCGCTTATCCTGTATGCGCTAGAAGCATATTTCGTGCTGCAGTGGATGCCGCCACGCGGCCCGCCTTCACCTCGTCAATGAGCGCGGGCAGCAAGGCCTGCACCTGCGGGTTTTGACGAAACGCCTGCTTCAGGCCGGCGTCAATGCGCTCCCACATCCAAGCCAGTGACTGGGTTTGGCGACGCTGAGCCAGCTTGCCATTGGCGGTTTGCAGGGTTCTGAATTGCGTCACCGCCGCCCAAAATGCATCCACCCCTTGCGCCTTTAGCGCGCTGAGTTGGATGGCCTTGGGGTGCCAGTGGGCGTCGTCATGGCTGCCAAACAGGCCCAGCAACTGCATGCCTGCGGTGATTTGCAATTGAGCGCGCTGGGCGGCCAAGGCGTCCAAGTCCACCTTGTTGATCACCACCAGGTCGGCCAACTCCATCACACCCTTTTTGATGGCCTGCAAATCGTCGCCGGCATTGGGCAGCTGCATCAGCACGAACATGTCTGTCATGTTCGCCACCGCAGTTTCGGATTGACCCACGCCCACGGTTTCCACAATCACCACGTCGTACCCTGCCGCTTCACACACCAGCATGGCTTCACGGGTTTTTTCGGCCACGCCGCCCAAGGTGCCGCTGCTGGGACTGGGGCGGATATAGGCTTGCTCGTGAACAGAGAGTCGCTCCATCCGCGTTTTGTCGCCCAAAATGGAGCCGCCCGACACGGTGCTGGACGGGTCAATGGTGAGCACGGCCACACGGTGGCCCTGCTCAATCAAGTACAGACCCAAGGCCTCGATGAAGGTTGATTTCCCGACGCCCGGCACGCCGCTGATGCCCAGTCGAAAGGATTGGCCGGTGTGCGGCAGCAAGGCGGTGAGTAACTCGTCGGCCTGTGCCCGGTGGTCAGCACGGGTGGACTCCAGCAGCGTGATGGCTTTGGCCATGGCACGGCGTTGCTTGAGCCCACTGCCGTCGGCTTCCACAATCGCGGCCACCGAGACCCCACTTTTGGCGGCACTGGCCTGTCCAACAGGCGTTTGCATCATGGTCATGAACGGCGCGTCCGGTTGCGTAATGTTCAGGCCATGGCCTTTTTGATCTGCTCCAGCACGTCTTTGGCGCTGGCGGGAATCGGCGTTCCGGGGCCATAAATGCCTTTGACACCGGCCTCGTAAAGCATGTCGTAGTCCTGGCGGGGAATCACACCGCCCACGAACACGATGATGTCGTCAGCGCCCTGCTTCTTCAGTTCCGCAATGATGGCGGGCACCAGCGTTTTGTGCCCGGCGGCCAAGGTGGAGACGCCCACGGCGTGCACGTCGTTTTCAATCGCCTGGCGTGCGCACTCTTCGGGGGTCTGGAACAAGGGGCCCATGTCCACGTCAAAGCCGAGGTCAGCAAAGGCCGTGGCCACCACTTTGGCGCCGCGGTCATGGCCGTCCTGGCCCAACTTGGAAATCATCACGCGGGGGCGGCGACCTTGCGCTTCGGCAAAGGCGTTGATTTCAGACTTGAGGGTTTCCCAGCCTTCGGCCGAGTCATAGGCGGCTGCGTACACGCCGGTCACCTTTTGGGTGTCGGCGCGGTGGCGCCCGTAAACAGATTCCATGGCATCACTGATCTCTCCCACGGTGGCCCGCAGGCGAACGGCCTGAATGGTCAGGTCCAGCAAGTTGCCTTCACCCGACGCTGCTGCAGAAGTGATAGCAGCCAGCGCTTGCTGTACCTGCGCTGAGTCACGTTTTTGCTTGATAGCGTTGAGGCGATTGATCTGCCCGTCACGCACCGCCACGTTGTCAATGTCGCGGGTTTCGATGGCGTCTTCAGTTTTTAATTTGTACTTGTTGACGCCCACAATCACGTCTTTGCCACTGTCAATGCGCGCCTGTTTCTCGGCCGCCGCGGCTTCAATTTTGAGCTTGGCCCAGCCGCTGTCCACGGCCTTGGTCATGCCACCCATGCCTTCGACTTCTTCAATGATGGCCCAGGCGGCGTCGGCCATGTCCTGGGTCAGCTTCTCCATCATGTAGCTGCCGGCCCAAGGGTCGATCACGTTGGTGATGTGGGTTTCTTCCTGAATGATGAGCTGGGTGTTGCGGGCGATGCGGGCTGAAAATTCGGTGGGCAGCGCAATGGCTTCGTCAAAGCTGTTGGTGTGCAGACTTTGCGTGCCGCCAAACACGGCGGCCATGGCCTCAATCGTGGTGCGAACCACGTTGTTGTAAGGGTCTTGCTCGGTCAATGACCAGCCGGACGTCTGGCAGTGGGTGCGCAGCATGAGGGACTTGGGTTTTTTGGCGTCAAAGCCCTTCATGATGCGGCACCACAGCAGGCGCGCCGCCCGCATCTTGGCCACTTCCAGGTAGAAGTTCATGCCAATCGCCCAGAAGAAACTCAAACGACCGGCAAAGTCGTCCACATCCATGCCTTTGGCAATGGCGGTCTTGACGTACTCTTTGCCGTCGGCCAGCGTGAAGGCCAATTCCAGCGCCTGATTCGCCCCTGCCTCTTGCATGTGATAGCCAGAGATGGAGATGGAGTTGAACTTCGGCATGTTTTTGGCCGTGTATTCAATGATGTCGCCAATGATGCGCATCGACGGCTCGGGCGGGTAGATGTAGGTGTTGCGCACCATGAACTCTTTCAGAATGTCGTTCTGAATCGTGCCGCTCAACTTGTCCTGGCTCACGCCCTGCTCTTCGGCGGCCACCACATAGCCCGCCAGCACGGGCAGAACCGCGCCGTTCATGGTCATGGAAACGCTGACCTTGTCCAACGGAATCTGGTCAAACAGAATCTTCATGTCCTCCACAGAGTCAATGGCCACGCCGGCTTTGCCGACATCGCCCGTCACACGGGGATGGTCAGAGTCGTAACCCCGGTGCGTGGCCAAGTCAAACGCGACCGACACGCCCTGCCCGCCAGCGGCCAGCGCCTTGCGGTAAAAGGCGTTGGACTCTTCCGCGGTTGAAAACCCGGCGTACTGGCGAATCGTCCAGGGGCGCACAGCGTACATGGTGGCCTGTGGCCCCCGCAAGTAAGGCTCAAACCCGGGCAAAGTGTTGGCGTAGGGCAAGTCCTGCGTGTCGGCTGCGGTGTAGAGCGGCTTGACGGCGATGCCGTCCGGCGTGATCCAGTTCAAGGCATTCACATCACCATTTGGGGCGGACTTGGCAGCGGCCTTGGCCCACGCCTCCAGGTTGGAAGTTTGGAATTCGGGTTGTTTTGAGGTCATGACGGCTGCCGTTCAGGGTGAGTGAATTGGGAAAATCGGACGCTGATGAGCAGCTTACTGCGCATCCGTCCTGGTTGGGTGTGAGTTTACGTTATTTATAATTATTGATTCAAAAAATTGTTTCAAGCTTACAATTCAGGCCATGCCAGCAACCTCTCTTTCTCACCGCGCGCTTTATGAAGAAGTGGCCGAACTCCTGCGCCAACGCATCTTCAATCGCGAACTCGAACCTGGCAGCTGGATTGACGAGTTGAAAATTGCCGATGCGTATGGCATCAGCCGCACACCGCTTCGGGAAGCCCTCAAGGTGCTGGCCGCTGAAGGCTTGGTGACGATGAAGGTACGCCGGGGTGCCTATGTCACCGAGGTGTCCGAACAAGATTTGGCCGAGGTGTACCACTTGTTGAGCCTGCTGGAATCCGATGCAGCAGGCGTGGTCGCCAACAGCGCTACCGACGCCCAACTTCAAAGCCTGAAAGAACTACACGAGGAGCTGGAAGCCGCCGCCCTGCCCGCTCAGCTGGATCGGGAACGATTTTTTGAGGTCAATGAGCGCTTTCACATGCGTGTGCTGGAGATTGCCAACAACCGCTGGCGCAACCAAATGGTCAGTGATTTGCGCAAGGTAATGAAGCTCAACCGCCACAATTCCTTGCTCAAATCAGGCCGCATCAATGAGTCGCTGCAGGAGCACCGCGCGCTGATGGCCGCACTGCTGGCCAAAGACCCGGCGCTGGCGACCACGCGGGTGCAAGAACACTTCCGCAACGGACTGGCCGCCGCCAACTGATCGCTTAAAACGCGAACAAGGGGCCTGCGCCCATGGGTGAGGTCAAACCATCAATCCCCACAAACACCCGGCGTCCGTAAAAGAAAGGCAGGCCCAAATCCATGATGCTGGCGTCACCAATCGTTCCGGCCAAGGTGGGAAACGCAGCGTTGGGGTAAGTGGCAAACAAAGTCAGGGCGTTGTCCACACTGAAGCTGACCGCAGCCGAAGCCAGGTTCGCGCCCACCATGGTCACGGCAAAAGAAGTTCTCGTGGACGGGCAATAGAACCCGGTCGCGCTGGAGCCACAGGGCGGCATGGTGGCGGTGTCAAAAAACAGTCCGTTGGACCCTGTATCGACAAAACCCCGACTGAGTGTTCGGCCTTCAAACTGGGCGCTCAACAAGCCGGAGCTATTGGTCGTCAGCACTGTGGCTGAACCGGCCTGGTTGTTGCTTTGTGTACCAATGCCAAAAATCAGACTGCCATTGACACCCGACGCGCCTCCCAACGGCACGGCGGGCAAGTCGATCAACAGGCCGTTGTTGTCAGAGGCAAACAGGGGAACCGGGTGCTTGATCTGTTTGCTCACGCTGGCAATGGTGCCCACCACGGCAACACACGATGCGTCGGTACAGGTGTAGTAATAGCCGTTGGCCGGGTTGGTGATGCAGGAGGTGCCGCAGTCCTGTTTGAACATGTCCACACCCAAAATACCATTCGCACCCAGCGTTGTGGCGCTGGTCAATGCCGTGCCGCTGGAACAACTGGCCGAACTGGCGCTAGTGGCCGGGTCACCCATCAGCTGAATGGGCACGCCGCTGGCTCGCTTCTCACCCAACACCAAGTCAGCAGTGACCACGGGCCCCCAGCCAAAGCTGGCGTCCAAAAATTGAACACAACTCAACAAAGGCCGCCCGCCTGCGGCCAGTACAGGCGTCAGGCCCAAGGTGCTTGACACCTGCGAGGACAAAACACGAAATCCGGTTGATCCGGTGTCGACCAGCACATGGTCAATGGTCTGGCACAGGGTCGTGCTACCAGGCTGACACAAAGTGACCGAGGTGTACAGGCGGTTGACGTTGTACCCGGTACCGGTCGGGCCGGCGTTCACGGACAGTGCCAGCACATTGGGCCCACTGGCGGGCACGACCACTGCATCCGGTGCAGCGCCCCCGCCGCCGCCGCCACACCCAGCCAACCCAGCAGCAACCACAAGCGCCAAGGCCCCTGAGTAGCACTTGTGCAATTTATCGAAGAACATCCGTGATCTCCACGCCGATAGGTACCAAGGCCGGCACATAAGCGTGGCCAAAGAAGTTGCGCATGCGCCCGTTGGATCGGACCACCAAGCCGTCACGCGAAATCTGAAGTGGCGAGCCACGTCCTGCGCTTTGCCCGTCTTGCTTTACGCCGTCCATGAAGGTGGCGAAGTACGTTCCCAGCAGTTCGTTCAGATCGGGCAACACCGGGCCCTCCCAACTCACGGCAAACACCAAACCGTCAGCGCGGGAATACTCCCGTACCGTGGTGCCACTCGACAGCACCCGCTCATACTGCGAATAGGGTGTGCTCACGCCAGTTGTTGTGGCGAGAGCGCGCTTCAAGGTCAATGCCTGACTGACTGGGGCGGTGGGTGCAGACCCCAACGCGGCCTGAGCCTCTAACCCCACCAAACAAAGCAGCCCAAACACGAAACCCGACCAGACTGCAGACCCTGTGGAGTGTCGAGCCCTCATTGCGCGCCCTCCTCTGGCCTCGATTTTTGCAGCGCCTCATCCACCGCTTTCTTGAACTGCTCGGGCAGTTGTTGTGGCGGCGCGTTGAGCAAGGCCGCAGGCACACTGCTGTCTGAAGATATCTCTGGCGGCAAGCCGGTTGGCATGATGGTGTCAATTTGTTTTTTGTTCAAAAACCCAATCGCCACCACCACGATCAGCAAGCCCAGCAAGGCAAAAACACCTTTCATTTCAAATTCCTGTTCGTTCGCAGAGCGACGCGCATCAGTTAATGGCACCGCGCAATTCGGCCGCACGCAGGGCAATGGCCTGGACGTCGACGGCCGAGTCGGCGTGTTGTAAATAAGTTTCCAGATCGGACAAGGCCAACTCGGCCTCTCCGACGGCGGCGTGGGCCAAGCCCCGGTCGCGGTATTCGGCCCACACCTTGGGCAGCAAAATAATAAGGCGGTTTTGAACGGCAATCAACCGAGGCCAATCTTCTTGCGAGGCATGAATCGCTTTCAGATTGCGCAGCATGCGGGCAATGATGTCGCGCGGCGGCGTCGCCTGCAGGTGCAAGCTCAAAGGCACCTCAAAATCATCCGCCAACGGCTGCCGCTTGTGCTGCGGGTCTAACCGCTCGGACAGAGCTTCGCGGCTCAAGGACTGACCATCCAGCGGGTCCATCACGACCTGCCCTTCTGGCAGATTCACCTTCATCATGAAATGACCGGGAAAACCGATGCCGCGCGCAGACAAACCCAAGCCTTGAGCCAGCTCCATCCAAACCACTGCAAGCGTGATGGGTATGGCGCGGCGAGTGCGCAAGACCACGCTGACATAGCTGTTGTCCGGGTCATAGTAATTGTTCACATTGCCGCAAAACACCAAATCGCGGTAAAAGAACTGGTTCAGGGCGCGCAGCTTTTGCAAAGGGCCCGCGTCGGCGGGAATGCGCCGCTGGACCCGGGCCAGCAACTGGTCCACATCACTCAAGACCTGCTGAACGTCGAGCTCAGGGTACTCATCCTGAGCCAAACTGACGGCGGTTTCCAGCAAGGGAAACTCAGCGTCACTCATGACCAAGCTCGTGAAATAAGCCAGCGGAGAAGGAACGGAGAACAACATCGTCATGCAAACATCCTATACCGATCTGACAGAAAAGTGGCTTAAAGCCAAGCGCTCAGTCGCTCAAGCGAGTTCGCCCATCAGCGTTTCAGGAACTGCTTCAGACGCAGACCCGAGACCACAACCGCTATCAAATAAATAGCTGCTGACGCAGTCAATACAAGCGCTAGAAGCCCAATTCGCTTCAAACTTTCAGCGCGCAACTCGGTCCAAGGGAAGGCGCCATTGGCCCACATCAGGAAGACGGCCAACAGCGCACAGGCGGCAATCACCTGCAAGGAAAAGACGCCCCACCCCGGCTCCGGCTTGTAGCTGCCACGGCGCAGCAGCCCAATCAGCAACCACAAGGCATTGATCATGGCGCCAATACCAATCGACAGCGTCAGCGCGGCGTGCGCAAAGATAGGCACCAACACCAGATTGAGCAACTGGGTGATCACCAACACCGCCACCGCAATACGAACTGGCGTTTTCGTGTCCTGGTTGGCGTAGTAGCCAGGGGCCAGCACCTTGATGGCCACAATGCCAATCAAGCCCACACCCCAACCCATCAACGCGTAAGTGATTTGCTGCACATCACGATCGGTCATGGCGCCGTAGTGGTAGAGCACGGCCACCAGCGGCTTGGCAAACGCCAGCAAAGCCACCGCACAGGGCAAGGCCAGTAACACCACCAGTCGCAAGCCCCAATCCAGCATGCCGGAATATTTCTCGGCATCGCCAGCCGCGCGGGCCAAGGCCAGTTGCGGCATGAGCACCACGCCCATGGCCACGCCCAGCATGGCCGTGGGGAACTCCATTAGCCGATCGGCATAAGTGATCCAGCTAACGCTGCCAGCAGCCAGATGCGACGCAATTTGGGTGTTGATCAGCATCGAAATGTGGGCCACGCTGACACCCAGCAAGGCGGGCCCCATCAAGCGAAGAATGTTTTTGGTGGCAGGGTCCGCCCAAGCCGCACGAAGGTGCTGCCACCTCATGCCAATGCGGGGAGCCAGTCCCATGCGTTTAAGCGCCAACAATTGCACGGCAAGTTGCAGAACACCGCCTGCCAACACGCCCCCTGCCAGTGCGTAAATAGGCTCCAAGCCCAAGGTTTCAAACCAGGGCGCCCCCAACCAGGCGGCGCCAATCATGCACAGATTCAGCAACACGGGCGTCGCAGCCGGTACGGCAAAGCGCTTCCAGGTGTTGAGCACCCCGGCGGCCAATGCCACCAGCGACATGAACGCAATATAGGGAAACATCCAGCGCGTCATCACAATGGCCAGCTGAAACCCGCGCGGGTCTTGTTGCAATCCGCTGGCCATGGCCCAGACCATGAACGGCGCGGCGGCCACACCGATGACGCTGATCACCAACAGGGCCCAAGTGAGCACAGTCGCCACCCTATCGATCACAAAACGCGTTTCCAGATCGCCATGCTGGGCTTTGGAGGCGGCCAACACAGGCACAAAAGCCTGGCTGAACGCCCCTTCACCAAAGAAGCGTCTGAATAAATTGGGAATCCGAAACGCGACGTTGAAGGCGTCGGTCATGGCATTGGCGCCAAAGGTGGAGGCGATAAGCAGCTCCCGCGCCAGCCCGGAAATGCGGGATACCAGCGTCAGGAGAGAAACAATAGAGGCAGATTTGAGTAGCGACACGGCGCAGAGTGTAGCCCTCGTCGCCCATGGAAAAATGACCTCACAACCGTGCACAATCGGGCCTCCTCCGTTTGCTATACGAAAAGGTTTGCATGAGCCCTAGCGGCCGCTTCTCTCCATCCCTGATCGCTGACGATGCCATGGGCATGTACCAGGCCATGATGGATCACCTGCCCGTCGGGGTGGTCATGTTTGACCGCGACCTGCAAGTGATCGCCATCAACCAGCGCTTGATCGACTTGCTGGAATTGCCGCAATCCATGTTCGAACAGGGTTTGCCAACGTTGGGAGACATCACCCGCTTCAATGCCACTCGGGGCGAATACGGGCCTGGGGACCCTGAGCAGCAAACACGTGACCGCCTGGAGCAGGCGCGCAACGGGCTGGCTCACCGCTATCAACGTATCCGCCCCAATGGTCAGGCGCTGGAAATCATCGGCAGCCCCCTGCCTGAAGGGGGTTTCATCAGCATTTACAACGACATCACGGACAGCTACCAAACCAAGCAGGCGCTGCGTGACCAGGCGCTGTACCTCAGCAGCGTTGTCGAGCATTTGCCTCAGGGCATTGCCGTCGTTGACGAGCATCGTCAGCTGAAATGCTGGAATTCCAATCTGCTGGAGATGCTCCAAATTCCCCCAGCAAGCATCTTGCCCAACACATCGCTGGATGACCTGCTGGCGCAGCTGAATCCGGGTGAAGAAAACCCGCCATGCGGGATGCCGGAGCAGGCAGACGCCTGCCGGCCGCTGGACTTGCAATTTCGACCCCATCGCTTTGAACGCCAGCGTGGCAACGGTAGAACCCATCTGGTAGAGGGGCGACCCATGGTCAGCGGTGAGCGAACCGTCGGGTTTGTCACCAGCTATACCGATATCACTGAGCAAAAAGCCAGTCAAGAGGAGCTCAAACAACAAACCGACCTGTTTCAAACCCTGGTAGACAACGTGCCCGGCGGCGTCACCTTGTTCGGACCCCAATTGGAGTTGCTGGCCTACAACCAGGAATTCGTCAGGCTGCTGGACTTGCCCCCTGAAATGCTGGCACCCAAGACGCCGCTGGAGAGTTTTTTTCGCTTTGGTGCCGCGCGTGGTGAATTCGGAGCGGGTGACATTGAAACGGTGGTAGCCCGGTTAATGGCGCGGGCTCGTCAACATCAACCGCACAAAACCAAGCGGGTTCGACCCAACGGTGCCATTTTGGAGATCCGGGGCACGCCCTTGGCAGACGGCTGCTTTGTCACGATTTATACCGACGTGACGGAGCAACACCGCAATGCCGCCGCCATTGAGCGCCTGGCCCACAGCGACATGCTGACAGGCTTGGCCAATCGCTACGCGCTGGAGGCCCGGCTGGACCAATTGGTGGCAAATGCCCGCCAGCACGAGCAGCAATTGGCCGTGATGTTTTTGGACATCGACAACTTCAAAAGCATCAATGACACCAAGGGACACGGTATGGGCGACCAGTTCCTGTGCGAAGTGGCCCAACGGTTGAGCACGGCCGTGCGTGGCAATGACATCGTGGCACGCTTGGGCGGTGATGAGTTCGTCGTCGTTTTGGCCGATATGCCCGACCCCCAGGAAACCAACCGCGTGGCCGCCCAAATCATGCTGGCCCTCAATCAACCGGTCACCATCGGCAAGCACCAGTTGCGCACCTCGGTTTCAATGGGCATTTGCTTTTACCCGCAAGATGGAGCCGACCGAGGCGCCCTCATGCAAAGCGCTGACATCGCCATGTACCACGCCAAAAAATCAGGCAAGGGCGTGTTTCACTTCTTCAATGCCGACATGATGCGTGCAGCTGAAAACCGCTTGGCCATGGAGCATGCACTGCGCGAGGCCGTGCAGCACCAACAGTTTGTTCTGCACTATCAGCCGCAGATCGACGCGTTGGGTCAACAGGTGAGCGGCGTCGAAGCCTTGATTCGGTGGATCAACCCCTCTGGCGAGCTCACCCCCCCGGAAGAGTTCATCTCGCTGGCCGAAGAAATTGGTCTCATCAACGAGATCGGCGAGTGGGTGTTGAACAGTGCCTGTCAAACACTGGCGCGATGGCGCCAACAAGGGCTGCCGGACATCACCATGGCGGTCAATCTGAGCGCCATTCAATTGCGCAGCGCTGATTTACCGCAAATCATCATCAATGCGCTGACAGAAAACGGCTTACCCGCCAGCGCCCTCACGCTTGAAATCACGGAATCGGTGGCCATGCAAGATCCGCTGGCATCCATCCAGCGCCTGGGCGTGATTCGGGATCTCGGCGTGCAACTGGCCATGGACGACTTTGGCACCGGTTATTCATCCTTGGCCTACCTCAAGCGTTTGCCGCTCAATTACCTCAAGCTGGACCGGACCTTTGTGCAAGATCTGGAAACGGACAGCAACGACGCCACCATCTGCATGGCCAGCATCGGTCTCGCCCATGACCTGGGTCTGAGGGTGGTTGCCGAAGGCGTAGAAACGCGTGGGCAACACTATTACCTGGCCAACCTTGGCTGCAACGTGTACCAAGGCTACTACTACAGTCGCCCGATGCCGGAGACGCAGGCTTATGAGTGGATTCGCGCGCGGTTTGACAAACTGCTAGAATCGCAGGCTTTGCTGACAACATCCGCAGACCCAAGGAATTAAATTATGGCATCTGGTAAACCCAAGAAAAAGAACCCGCGCCTTGCGTCGGGCCGTAAACGCGTCCGTCAGGACATCAAAATCAATGCAGCGAACACCTCGATGCGTTCAAAGTACCGCACTGCGGTCAAGAACGTAGAGAAAGCTGTTTTGGCTGGCGACAAGGTCAAAGCGACCGAGTTGTTTGCCAAGATGCAAGCCGTGGTTGACACCGTGGCTGACAAAGGCATCTTCCACAAGAACAAGGCTGCTCGCGACAAGAGCCGTCTGTCGACCAAGGTGAAAGCCTTGGCCGCAGTCGCTGCCTGATCTCAGGCAAATCGCACGCATTCTCAAATCTTTGAGAATGCGCCGTTTGTAACGGGTGCGCTGTCAGCAAAAAAAGCAAAAATGCCGTCGAAAGACGGCTTTTTTGTTTCCGGCGTTATCAAATAAAGCGCACGAGGGAACAAACAACAGACATGCGGTTGCCCCAGTCTGCCGGGATCAATCAAACGGGAGGATTGCCCTGCAGGACTTGCAGGTCGTTGTCTTTGGCAAAGTTCATGCAGAAGTCCCAGGCCATGACGTTGTAGTCTCGCAAATCGCGGTGAACCACCACGCAGCGAACGCCATCCCGGGAATTGGGAACACACCAAGGCGAGTAGCCCAAATGGCTACCGGGCTGCGGGCCACCGGGGCGAAACTGACTCATGACGCCCGCCAGACGCTCGGCCCAATCACTGGGGCGAAAAGCGCGTCCACTCTGGGTAATTCCCAGAATAATTACTTCTTTGGCGGAGTTGGAAACCATCGGATAGAGGTTGGTCAGTTATCGCTAGCGGGTGTTGCAGCGCGTCCGCATTCTAGCCGATCTTATGTCTTATAGAAGACTTAAGCGGCCGCATTGCCCGCGCATCAGTCTGATGCTAAACCAGAAATGATCCCTGAACTTGATGCGCCTAGAATCACACTTCAACGGCCCAACGCGTGTTGGGCCGCTCTGTTTTGTGACCTCTCTGGAGTTTGAGCCCATGAATGCACCCGCATCTTTCCACGCCGCCGCATCCCCTCATGTGATGAACACCTACGGCCGCCTGCCCATCGCGCTGTCCCACGGTCAGGGCTGCCGAGTGTGGGATATCAACGGGAAAGAATACCTGGATGCGCTCGGTGGCATTGCTGTGAACACCTTGGGTCACAACCACCCCAAGCTGGTTCCCGCGCTGCAAGATCAGCTGACCAAGCTGATCCACACCTCCAACTACTATCACATCCCTTTGCAAGAAGCGCTGGCCAAGAAGCTGGTGGAGCTGTCTGGCATGACCAATGTCTTCTTCTGCTCAACCGGACTGGAAGCCAATGAGGCAGCGCTCAAACTGGCACGCAAGTTCGGCCACGACAAAGGCATTGAACGCCCCGAAATCGTGGTCTATGAAAAAGCCTTTCATGGCCGCTCCATTGCCACACTGAGCGCCACCGGCAATCCCAAAGTGCAAGCCGGCTTCGGCCCCTTGGTGGAAGGTTTCATTCGGGTGCCCGCCAACAACATTGACAGCCTGAAACAAGCCACGGCCAACAACCCCAATGTGGTGGCTGTCTTTTTTGAGGCCATTCAAGGCGAAGGCGGTGTCAATCCCATGCACATGGACTACCTGAAGGCAGTTCGCCAATTGTGCGACGAGCGCGACTGGTTGCTCATGATTGACGAGGTGCAGTGCGGCATGGGGCGCACCGGCAAATGGTTTGCCCACCAATGGGCCGGTATCAAAGCCGACGTCATGCCCTTGGCCAAAGGACTGGGTTCCGGCGTGCCTGTGGGCGCCGTTGTGGTCGGGCCCAAGGCGGCCAATATTTTCCAACCGGGTAACCATGGCTCGACCTTTGGTGGCAACCCCTTGTCCATGCGGGCCGGCGTGGAGACCATCCGCATCATGGAAGAAGAAGGCTTGCTTGAAAACGCTGCCAAGGTGGGGGCGCACCTGAAAGCCGGATTGACACAGGCACTGAGTGCTGAGATCGCCAACCAAAGCGTCAAGGAAATCCGCGGGATGGGCTTGATGATTGGCGTGGACCTGGCCAAGCCCTGCTCTGCCCTGGTACAGCAGTGCGCCGACGCCGGTTTGCTGATCAGTGTCACGGCCGACACGGTGGTACGCATGGTGCCGCCCTTGAACATGAGCACGGCGGAAGCGGACGAAGTCATTCGCATTCTCTGCCCCCTGATCAAGCAACTGCTGACCAACGCCAGCTAGGCCCTTACCTACAAAGACTTCGAAATGAAACATTACCTGCAATTCAGCGACCTGGACGCCAGCGATTACGCCTACCTGTTTGAGCGCGCGGCCATCATCAAGAAAAAATTCAAGGCTTACGAAAAGCACCACCCACTCACTGATCGCACAGTGGCCCTGATTTTCGAAAAGGCATCCACCCGAACCCGCGTCAGTTTTGAGGCCGGCACCTACCAATTGGGCGGCAGCGTGGTGCACCTGACCACGGGTGACAGTCAGTTGGGCCGCTCGGAGCCGATTGAGGACAGTGCCAAAGTCATCAGCCGCATGGTCGATCTGGTGATGATTCGCACCTTTGAGCAAACCAAAATTGAGCGCTTTGCCGCGCACTCCCGCGTGCCGGTTATCAATGGATTGACCAACGAGTTTCACCCCTGCCAAATTCTGGCTGACCTGTTTACCTATCTGGAGCACCGGGGTCTGAACGCAGAAGGCAAGCCGGATGTCGCCTTGCTCAAGGGTAAAACGGTGGCTTGGGTGGGCGACGGCAACAACATGGCCAACACCTGGTTGCAGGCCAGCGAGATTTTGGGCTTCAACGTGCATGTGAGCACGCCGCGTGGCTACGAAATTGACCAAAAAGTAGCCGGGCTTAATTCATCCAAAAGCTACAAGATTTTCAAAGACCCGATGCAAGCCTGTACCGGCGCGGATTTGGTCACCACCGATGTCTGGACAAGCATGGGTTACGAGGCCGAAAACGAAGCCCGCCGCCTGGCCTTCGCCGACTGGTGTGTGGACGCTGACATGATGAAAAGCGCCAAACCTGATGCCTTGTTCATGCACTGCCTGCCCGCTCATCGCGGTGAAGAAGTGCAGGCTGACGTCATTGACGGGCCCCAATCGGTGGTGTGGGAAGAAGCCGAGAACCGGTTGCATGTGCAAAAGGCACTGATGGAATTTCTGCTGTTAGGCCGCTTGTAAAAACCAGAACGCACCGGCCTTTGACGGGACCGGTGCGCTGTTCTGGCCCGACGGTTGCTTCGTGGCGTTAACGCCCGTGGCCTTTCCTTTTGCGCCCCAAAAACACCATGCTTGTTTTTGAGCGTCTCGTTTTGTCTTCAGTTCAACCTGTGCGTCATTCGCGGGACATACGTTTAGACCGCCTCAGATCAAAGTATTAATTTAAACCTCAAGTATTTTCAGGGTGTTGGATATTAGCGACACCACGCCATTTTGACGGGTGTTACCTTTGCGGCTCCTTCCGAAAAAGTGAGTTCACATGATCACCCCTCAACACTGCCAGCAGCGCGATGCCGCCGACTCAACCCGGCACTTGCGCGCGCATTTCTCCATTCCTTCCGACCTGATTTACCTGGACGGCAATTCGCTGGGGGTGATGCCCAAGGCGGCGATAGCACGCGCAGCCGAAGTCGTCACCCAGGAATGGGGCCAAGGACTGATCCGTTCCTGGAACACGGCGGGTTGGTTCAATCTGCCGCAACGTTTGGGCGACAAGGTGGCCACGCTGATTGGCGCCGGCCCCAATGAAGTGGTGGTCACCGACAGCACCTCCATCAATTTGTTCAAAGTGCTCAGCGCCGCGCTGAACATAGCCCGTGAAGACGCCCCCACCCGTCGCCGCATCGTCAGCGAGCGCAGCAATTTCCCAACCGACCTCTACATGGCCGAGGCCTTGTGCAAAGAACGTGGTTTTGAGTTGCAACTGGTCGAGCCCCATGAAATTGAGGCCGCACTGACCACCGATGTGGCAGTGCTCATGCTCACCCATGTGAACTACCGCACTGGCGCCATGCACGACATGAGCGCAATCACAGCCGCTGCCCACGCCGCCGGTATTCTGACCGTGTGGGACTTGGCCCACAGCGCCGGCGCCGTGCCGGTTGACCTGCATGGCGCGGGCGCTGACTTTGCCGTGGGTTGCAGCTACAAATATCTCAATGGCGGCCCCGGCGCGCCCGCCTTTGTCTGGGTCAACCCCAAGCATGCCGAGCGCTTCTGGCAACCCTTGGCCGGCTGGTGGGGCCACGCCGCGCCATTTGAGTTCACCCCGGACTACCGCCCCGCCGCCGGTATCCGTCGCTACCTGTGCGGCACACAACCCATATTGAGCCTGGCGACATTGGAGTGCGGCTTGGATGTTTTTACGGCCGCTGAAGCCTGCGGCGGCATGAGCGCTCTGCGGGAAAAATCTCTGGCACTCACCGACTTGTTCATTGACCTCGTGGAACAGCGCTGTGCAAACCACGGCCTGGGTCTGGCAACACCGCGTGATCACAAACAACGAGGCTCTCAAGTTTGCTTAACCCGACAAACCGGCGCCTATGCCATCGTGCAGGCGCTGATTGCCCGTGGCGTGGTGGGGGATTTTCGCGCTGGCGACGGCGGACAGCATCTGGACATCCTGCGTTTTGGATTCACCCCGCTCTACATCGGGTTTGAAGACGTGTGGAACGCCGTGGAACACTTGAAACAGGTGCTTGAGACCGATGAGTGGCAACAAGCCCAATTCAACCAACACAACGAAGTGACCTGACATGTGCCCTTACAAACATGGCGAATCCAGCCACGGCACCACAGGCTTGCCGGAATCCATCGTGCATGAGGAAAAAGCGCAGCTCGACTTCAGCCAGTCCATGAGCTATGGGGACTACCTCAAGCTGGATGACATCTTGAACGCGCAGGCCCCGCGCTCTCCCGACCACAATGAGATGCTGTTCATCGTGCAGCACCAAACCAGTGAGTTGTGGATGAAACTCATGTTGCACGAAATGAGTGCCGCGATTGAACGTGTCAGGAACGACGATTTGGGCAGCGCCTTCAAAATGCTGGCCCGGGTCAGCAAAATCATGGAGCAATTGGTTCACGCCTGGGACGTGCTGGCCACCATGACGCCCCCTGAATACAGCGCGATCCGCCCTTACTTGTCCAGCTCCAGCGGGTTTCAAAGCTACCAATACCGCTGCATTGAGTTCTCGCTGGGCAACAAAAACGCCGCCATGCTCAAGCCCCATGCCCACCGGCCTGATTTGCTGGCCCATGTGGAAGCCGCCTACAAGGCGCCTTCGCTTTACGACGAAGCCCTGCGCTTGTTGGCCCGGCGCGGCCTGCCCGTGCCTGCCAGCCATTCAGAGCGGGACTGGACGCAGCCCTACCAGGCCAGCGCCGAGGTTGAAGAGGCCTGGCTGCAGGTCTATCGTGACCCTAAACAGCATTGGGACCTCTACCAACTGGGCGAAGAACTCACGGATCTGGAAGATGCGTTCCGGCTTTGGCGCTTTCGCCATGTCACCACGGTCGAGCGCGTCATCGGCTTCAAACGCGGCACGGGCGGCACCGGCGGCGTGAGCTACCTGCGAAAGATGCTTGACGTGGTTCTGTTCCCTGAGATTTGGACGTTGCGAACCCAGCTCTGAATTTTTAAGAAAATAGTGCCTGAACCCCTCGTAAAACCTGCGGGGGCAGCTCCTATAACAATAGCAAAAATCCGGAAATACTGGCGCCGCATCGGGTTTGGGCGTTGAGCTGCATCAAGCACGAAAGGCGCCCAGGTCAGCCCCACCAGCAAGCACCGACACATTGGTGCCAAAGGGAAAGCCATGCACAGCTCTCGGACTAGCTGGCTCGGAGATAATGCGCCACTACTGCCCGGCTTCGGCCGGGCCACGCGCTCCTGTCAATTCTCATTGGCAGCCGCCCTGACCGATGTCCCGGTCAATACGACGAAACCATATGCCTTCCTCTATTGCAAACGCATCTACTGCGCCGCTGGTGAGCGACGCCATCGTCCGCATCCGCGGCATTGGCAAAACCTACGCGGGCGGTTTTCAGGCGCTTAAAGCGATCAACCTGGACATCAAGCGCGGCGAGATTTTTGCCCTGCTGGGCCCCAACGGCGCTGGAAAAACAACGCTCATCAGCATCATCTGCGGCATCGTCAAGGCCAGCGAAGGCAGCATCGTGGCCGATGGCCATGACATTTTGGACGACTACCGAGCCGCACGCGCCACCATTGGCCTGGTGCCGCAAGAGCTGCACACCGATGCGTTTGAGTCGGTTTGGGCCACGGTCAAGTTCAGCCGGGGGCTATTTGGCAAGCCGCATGACCCGGTCTACCTGGAAAAGGTGCTGCGTGACCTGTCTTTGTGGGACAAGCGCGATGCCAAGATCATGACGCTCTCTGGCGGCATGAAGCGCCGGGTGTTGATTGCGAAGGCGCTCTCACATGAACCCAAAATCTTGTTTCTGGACGAACCCAGCGCCGGGGTGGACGTGGAGTTGCGCCATGACATGTGGCGCATGGTGCGCCGCCTGCGCGACAACGGCACTACCATCATTCTGACCACCCACTACATTGAAGAAGCCGAGGACATGGCCGACCGCATTGGGGTGATCAGCAAGGGTGAACTCATCGTGGTGGAAGACAAAGACGTGCTGATGCGCAAGCTGGGCAAGAAGCAGCTCACGCTGTCCTTGCAGCAGCCCCTGGCCCAACTTCCGCCCGAGCTCGCCAACGCGTCACTGGAACTCTCCGCAGACGGCCTCACGCTGGTCTACACCTTTGACACCCAGACTGAAGAAACCGGCATTGCCGCCTTGCTGCGCCGCCTGGCAGAGCAAGGCATCGACTTCAAGGACCTGCGCTCCAGCGAAAGCTCGTTGGAAGAAATTTTCGTCAGCCTCGTGCACCAACCCAAAGTGGCCCCCGTATGAACATTCACGGCATTCGCGCCATCTATCGCTTCGAGATGGCCCGCACCTTTCGCACGATCATGCAAAGCATTGCCGCGCCGGTGCTTTCCACCTCGCTTTACTTCATTGTGTTCGGCACTGCCATTGGCTCACGCATGGGCGAGATTGACGGCGTCAGCTACGGCGCCTACATCATTCCGGGTCTGATCATGCTGTCGTTGCTCAACGAGAGCATCTCCAACGCCTCGTTTGGCATCTACATGCCCAAATGGTCGGGCACGATTTATGAGCTGCTGTCGGCCCCGGTTTCCTGGGGCGAGGTCTTGCTGGGTTATGTGGGTGCCGCAGCCACCAAATCGGTCATGCTCGGCGTGCTGATTCTGGGCACGGCGCGCCTGTTTGTGCCGTATGAGATTGCTCACCCGGTCTGGATGGTCGCTTTTCTGCTGCTCACGGCAGTCACCTTCAGCCTCTTCGGTTTCATCATCGGCTTATGGGCCGACAGCTTTCAAAAGCTGCAGGTCATTCCGATGCTGATCGTTACCCCGTTGACCTTTTTGGGTGGTGCGTTTTACTCCATCAACATGCTGCCACCGGTGTGGCAAACCCTCAGCCTGTTCAACCCGGTGGTGTACCTGATCAGCGGGTTTCGCTGGAGCTTCTACGGCGTAGCCGACGTGCACATGGGCGTCAGCATCGGCATGACGGCAGCGTTCATGTTGATTTGCCTCGCGTTTGTGCGCTGGGTATTCGTCACCGGCTACAAGATCCGCAATTGAACCCGACCCACTGCCCTGCACGCTTTCCCTGTCTTTCCCCATGAAGAACCGCGAATTCCACATTGATGGCCTGAAGATATTGGCCTCGCAGCTGATCGTGCTGCACCACTTTGCCGCCTATGGCCCCCTTGCTGACGCTTTGGGTGGTGCCA
Organism: uncultured beta proteobacterium; assembly: GCA_963781205.1. GTDB lineage: Bacteria > Pseudomonadota > Gammaproteobacteria > Burkholderiales > Burkholderiaceae_C > Rhodoferax. Next base: position 128,463 of record CAWAFG010000017.1, read on the forward strand.
CGCCCCGCCTGTCGGACTGGTTTTATGACTACGCCCGAATGGCGGTGCAAGTGTTTCTGGTGCTGGGCGGCTTTCTGGCTGCACGCAGTTTGGCACCACAAGGTAACGCTATCCTGTCCCAGCCGGTACGGCTTGTTTGGCAACGTTACCTGCGACTGGTACCGGCCTTTGCCGTGGCCTTGTTGTTCACCATTGCCAGCAGCCAGCTCGCCCGCAGCTGGTTGCCCGCCGATTTCATTCCCGGCACACCCACTTGGCGCGAATTTCTCGCCCACATCACGCTGTTAAACGGCATCCTGAACGTGGACTCTTTGTCCGCGGGCGTCTGGTACGTGGCTATCGACTTTCAGCTGTACGCGCTAATGGCCATGATGCTGTGGCTCGGGCGCGGATGGGCAAAAGCCGGCATTGTGGGTTTGATGATGCTCTCGCTGTTCTACTTCAACCGCAACGCCCACTTTGACAACTGGGCGGTTTACTTCTTTGGTGCCTATGGCCTGGGCGCCGTGGCCTATTGGGCGGCGCGATCCAGTCGCGCCCGACAATGGTTGGTGGTTTTCGGCGCCGTCTCCATTGCCGCGCTGGTCATCGATTTCAGGGGGCGCATTGTGCTGGCGCTGGCCACGGCCCTGCTCTTGGGCCTGATCCAGTGGCATACCCTGCAAGGCAGGGACCTCTCTGGCGAATTGCCGACCTCTTGGGCCAAGTGGTTCCGCTACTTGAGCAACAGCTCCTATGCCCTGTTTTTAGTGCATTTTTCAGTACTGATGTTAGGCAACGCCGGGTTCTCGCGCCTGAATTCCACATCGGCCTTTTCGGCAGGACTGGTCCTGCTGACTTGCTGGCTGGTCAGCATGACGCTGGCATTGCTGTTCGTGCGCTGGGTCGAACGGCCACTGTCGCGTCTAGGCAACTTTGGCAAGTGAGCCGGTCAAGGCGTTAAACAGCTCCGGGCCCGTCATGCTGGGCTGCTTGCCAGATTCAGCGGCGCGCATCAAGACGACGACTCGCCGGTTAAGCGGGGCGTCCATGCCCAATGATTCAGCGAGCCGCACCACGGCGCCGCTTAAATAATCCACCTCGGTACGGCGCCCCGCCTGCAAGTCTTCCCACATGCTGGAGCGGGCCTGCGGGTCAATGCGCAGCATGGCGCGGGCAACCCGGCTAAACAGAGCGTCCGGCAAACTCAACACCAGGGGCAATAGATGCGGCCCAAGGCGAACCACTTTGGCCGGCTTAATGCACGCCGCCGCCAACACGCCCAGGGTCTCCTTGATCAACAAGGCAAAACAGCGTCGATAGGCGCGCTGAGACAACTGTGTTTTCAGGGGCAAACCGGACAGTGCATTGATGGGGTTGTTCAGGTTCAGCAACAATTTTCCCCATTGCACGGCCGCAAAATTAGCGTGTTCAATCAAGGGCAACTGCGCTGCAGAAAATGCAGCTCGCCATGGGCCGAGCGCCGGCGATTGTTCGACCGCAATCTCGCCCTCGGTGCCCCGGTGAAACTGGCTGTCACCCAACTGAACAACATTGAACGGCACCATGCCCGCCAACACCGTGTGCCCAGGCAGCGCCAGGCGCAAGGTCTCCACATTGCCAACGCCGTTTTGCAGACTGATCACAAGCGCCGACGCCTTCCCGTGCGCGGCGATGAGTTGCGCCGCCTCCAAGGTGGCCGCACTCTTGACTGTGACCAGCACCAAATCGGCCTGGGCCAACGCAGCCGGATCCTGTGTGAAACAAACCTGATCTGCCCTTAAAACGGTGCGGCGTCCGTGCAGATCGGTGAGCGTCAACCCATCACGGGCAAGGCGTGCCTGCATGGCCGCGCGACCAATCAGCGTCACATCGGCCCCGTGCGCCTGCAAGGCGCCACCGACGTAAACACCAATCGACCCGGCCCCCAATACGGCAATATTCATGGCAGATCCAAGGGATTAGTACGCAATGCGCAGGCGGCGGTACAAAAAGCCGAGGACAAACAGCGGCCCAATCATCAGAAAGCGAAGGTCATCCAGGAACGAGGGCTTTTTCCCCTCAATCTTGTGGCCGATGAACTGCCCCACCCAAGCCACCACAAACACCACGCCCGAGACGAGCAAAACATGCTGTTGTGGCACGGCATACAACACCGCCAACATGGCGCTGGACATCAACAGCATGCCCCACGCAAAGGGAGCCGACAGGGTGAAGTAGTAAACCAAAGAAACAACCACCGTGGCCAACGCTGCCAAGGGATGCCCCGCCCAGATCACCCCCAGCAATGAGAAAACGATGGCGGGCACACAAACAAAGTGAATCACCTCGTTGGCCGGATTCACGTGACTCTCTGCATAGGTGTTCAAGAGCTGAATCACGGGTCGTTGGGTGTTGTCTGCCATCTCGTACCTCGGGGTGGGTTGACTGCCCAAAACGGATAGCCAGATTCGTTGAATTCTAGGGATGACCAGGGGGCATTGGAAATTGGGGTGTCCCCTTGGTTGCAGCTTCACATTGAGGTGTTGAAACACTGACGGCCCTCGCTATGATGCAGAGATGACGCATCAATTCCTATCCGACGCCCAGCGCGATGCATTGCTTTCTGCCGCCCGCGCCGCGCAGAAAAGCGCTTATGCCCCCTACTCCCATTTTTCAGTGGGGGCTGCCGTCCTTGATGATCAGGGTCGAATTCACGGTGGTTGTAACGTTGAAAACGCGGCCTACCCTGAGGGCGTGTGCGCCGAAGCCAGTGCGCTGAGCGCCATGGTGCTGGCAGGCAGCACACAGGCCCGCGCCATATTGGTGGTGGGCACCGGCGGCACCTGGGTCACCCCCTGCGGCGGTTGCCGCCAAAAACTGCGCGAGTTTTGCGCGGATAACACCCCCATCCTCATCGCCAACGAAACCACCATGGGGCCCACCTACACGCTGGATCAATTACTGCCCGCCAGTTTTGGCCCTCAACACCTGAGCGCATCATGAGCACATGGCCCGCACTGCACACACTGGCCCGTCGGGCGCCATCCAAGAAACCACGCATCGCCGTGGTGCTTGGCTCAGGCTGGGGTGGACTCACCGATCACCTGCAAGATGCGGTTCAGATCACCTATTCTGAGTTGCCCGATTTCCCCCAAGCCACCGTGGCCGGCCACAGTGGCGTGTTATGGCTTGGCCGCTTGGGCAAGCACGACGTTGCCGTCATGAGCGGGCGCAAACATGGTTATGAGTCCGGCGAGGTGGATGGCATGAAAACGCCACTCCTGGTGTTGCAAGCCTTGGGCTGCGAGGTGCTGGTGCAAACCAACGCTGCAGGCAGCCTGCGCGCTGACCTGCCACCCCAAAGCCTGATGGTGATCAACGACCACATCAACCTGCCCCAACGCTCACCGCTGGTGGGCGAAAGCGGCACCGGGCGCTTTGTGGGCATGGTGGACGCCTACGACCCGAACCTTCGCCAACTGGCCCACCGCGTGGCCACCGACCAGGGCGTGGCCTTGCAAGAAGGCGTCTATATCTGGGCTTTCGGTCCCCAGTTTGAAACCCCGGCAGAGATTCGCTTTTTTCGGCAAATCGGGGGCGACGCCGTGGGCATGAGCACCGTGCCGGAAACCATCCTGGCCCGCCATGCCGGCATGCGCGTGCTCGCCCTGTCCCTTATCACCAACATGGGCGCAGGCCTGTCAAATGAACAGCTGAGCCACGCCCACACCTTAGAGCAAGCCAGCAGCGCCAGCGCCACGGCCAGCGCATTTCTGGCGGCCCTCATCGCACAAATAGAACTCCCCCCTGCAAAGGCAAGCCCATGACTGCGACACCTACTTTCGAGCCCAACCACTGGCTCACCGACTTGACCGCCAGCGCCCGCCTGGCCTTGTCTTGCCTGGACCTCACCAGCCTCAACACCGAAGACACCGAAGCCGACATTGCCCGGCTGTGTGAGCGCGCGCAAAGCCCGTTTGGTCCGGTGGCGGCCGTGTGCGTTTGGCCGCGCTTCGCAGCCTTTGCCCGGCGGCAGCTTCCGGCGCACATAGCCGTTGCGGCCGTGGCCAACTTTCCGGAGGGCCGCTCTGATGTGCAGCGCGCTGTTAGCGATACGTCTGAGATCGTTCAAAGCGGCGCGCAGGAGGTGGACGTCGTCCTGCCTTATGGCCGCTTACTCGCCGGCGACGAGAAAAGCGTGGCGCAGTTGCTGATTGCCGTACGCGCCGCTTGCCCGGGTTTGCTGCTGAAAGTGATTCTGGAAACTGGCGAACTCAAAGACCCTGCCCTGATCGCCCGCGCCAGCCGGTTGAGTCTGGACGCAGGAGCCGATTTCCTCAAAACCAGCACCGGCAAGACACCAACCAGCGCCACCCCCGAGGCGGCGCGACTCATGCTTGAGGCCATTGCAGCCAACCCCGGCGCAATGAAGCGGGTGGGCTTTAAACCGTCGGGCGGCATCCGCACCGTGGCCGACGCTGCCGTGTACATGACCCTGACGGCTGAATTCCTGGGCCCGCAAGCGCTCAACCCACAACGCTTTCGAATCGGCGCCAGCAGCATCTTGACTGACATTGAAGCCATTCTGGGCGGCCAGCCCCAGGCCGTTTTGGCACCATCTGGCAGTTATTGAGTCCGACATGCTCGCTCAAGAAATCATTCGCCGCAAACGGGACGGCCACGCTCTCTCCCGCGCTGAAATTGACGCCTTTGTGCGGGGTTTGCTGGATGGCTCATGGAGCGAAGGCCAATCGGCCGCCATGGCCATGGCCATGTTGCTCAAGGGCATGAGCAGTGCCGAAACCGTGGGTCTGACACAAGCGATGACCCAGTCCGGGCAGGTCATGGACTGGCGCAGCGCCAACCTGAATGGCCCGATTCTGGACAAACACTCCACCGGCGGCGTGGGCGACAAAGTCAGCCTGATGCTGGCGCCCATCGTGGCGGCCTGTGGCGGTTTTGTGCCCATGATCTCCGGACGTGGCCTGGGCCACACGGGCGGCACCTTGGACAAACTCGACAGTATTCCCGGCTACATCAGCACCCCCGACCCGGACCGTCTGCGCCGCACCCTGCAAAGCGCGGGCTGCGCCATCATTGGGCAAACTGCAGAACTGGCCCCCGCCGACCGCCGCCTTTACGCCATTCGAGACGTCACGGCCACGGTGGAATCCGTGGCCTTGATCACGGCCAGCATCCTGTCCAAGAAACTGGCAGCCGGCCTACAGGGGCTGCTAATGGACGTGAAGGTGGGCAACGGCGCCTTTGCAGCCACACCCGAGTTTGCGCAGGAGTTGGCCCAGTCCCTGGTCACCGTGGCCCAAGGGGCCAACTTGCCCACCCGCGCCTTGATCACGGACATGAACCAGATGCTGGGCAACAGTTGTGGCAACGCACTGGAGGTTCAAGAAGCAGTTGATTTCTTGTCAGGCAAGCGCCAAGAGCCGCGCCTCCTGGCCCTCACCCAGGCCTTGTGCGCCGAGTTGCTGTTGATTGGGCAACTGGCCGCGTCCCCCAGGCAGGCACTGGCCATGGTCAACACCGCGCTGGACAGCGGCGCCGCCCTGACCCAATTCGCCCGCATGGTGAGCGCACTGGGCGGCCCTGCTGACTTTGTCGAAAAAAGCCGAGACTACCTGCCCCTAGCGCCGGTCCAGCAAGCCATTCTGGCCCCGCGCGAGGGTTGGGTCAGCGCCATGGCAACCCGGGACATTGGTTTGCTGGTGGTGGACCTCGGCGGTGGACGCCACAAAGCCAGCGATTCAATTGATGCACGCGTGGGCTTTACGGAGTTTGCACAAGTCGGCCAGGCCGTGCGGCAAGGCGATGTACTGGCCGTGGTTCACGCAGCAGATGCAGCCACCGCCGAGCAAGCCCAAAAAACCTTGTTGACACTCATCAAGATCGCTGACGCGCCCTCCACTGACTTGCCGCCGTTGATCACCCGGCTTTCGTGATCGTTGAAATATTTTTGATAAAAACAGGCTCTAGCGCCCGTCCACAGAGCGGGAGTAGCTATTCTTTCAATAGCAAACAGCCCAACAAAACAAGCCACTGCGGAATACCACGCCCTCGTCCGCCGGGCAAGAGCTATCACGCGGCCAGGTAAGCGGCCAGTACCTTGCCCACCCGCGAGGTACTTGGCCATCCTGAGAAACCCAAAGCGGTCCTTCGCGCCCAGCGGCTGGATGACTCAAAAGGCCCAAACGAGTCTGTCACGCTTCGGCTATCGCTGGCAGCTGTC